>NZ_JAUOPS010000019.1:0-530 GCF_030546975.1 Cellulophaga sp. 3_MG-2023 | reverse complement strand
CACAACCATTAAACGCATAAATCATAAATTATGAGAAAATTATTAGTTAGTATTGTTTTAGTTTTTCTTGCTGTGCAAAACTCTTCTGCACAACAAGATGCTCAATACACTCAATATATGTATAATACTATTGCCATTAACCCTGCTTACGCAGGGTCTAGAGGCGTATTTAGTATTGCTGCCTTGCATAGATCGCAATGGGTAGGACTAGACGGTGCGCCCACAACACAAACCCTTAACTTTAACACTCCTGTTTCTAGAAGAGTCGGACTTGGACTATCGGTTGTACACGATGAAATTGGGAATGGTACAAATCAAGATACTTATGTAGATGCTGCCTTCTCATACACTGTTCCCACTGGGGATCTAGGCAAACTATCTTTTGGACTTAAAGCGGGTGGACATTTTTTAAACCTTGACTTTTCTAAACTTGCTAACTACAGACAAGAGTCTACTCCTACTGGATATAATGATATTGATAAAAAATTCTCTCCCAATTTTGGAGCAGGTATTTACTATCATACAAATAA
>NZ_JAUOPS010000018.1:0-569 GCF_030546975.1 Cellulophaga sp. 3_MG-2023 | reverse complement strand
TGCACAGCAAGAAAAACTAAAACAATACTAACTAATAATTTTCTCATAATTTATGATTTATGCGTTTAATGGTTGTGTTTAAAATTACCTGTTTAGATATAAATATCCAGCTTTAGATTTGTTTAGACCGTTATTATTGTAGTTAATAATGTAGTAATAAACTCCAGCCGGTAGTGTTTCGTTTTTCTTCACAACCACTCTACCATTAGAAATACCTTTAAATACATTAGTACCACGATCGTAAGACTTAGTTTCAAAAACAATAACTCCCCATCTGTTATAGATTTGTACAGTATTGTTCGGAAACTGCTCAATATTAATAATTCTAAAGTAACCATCATCTACACCAGGACCAACAAGGTCGTTGTAAATAGAGATATCACAAGCAGCCCCAGCCGGAGGAGTACCACCAATATTATCACAAGGATCAAGAGGATCAGTTTCATCATCAACTTCTTTACCATCAAGAATTAAATCACCATCAGAATCAGGATTAAAAGGATCAGTACCTAAATCTGCTTCTTGAGCATTGGTTAATCCGTCCATATCACAATCAGTATCATCAAGAG
>NZ_JAUOPS010000017.1:0-642 GCF_030546975.1 Cellulophaga sp. 3_MG-2023 | reverse complement strand
GCATATTGGTAGCTTTCAAACTTATCATCTGCTCTTTGTTGTTTTTTAGACTGTGCATTAGTGAGTGCACAACAAAACAAAAAGGCAAGTGTTATGTATTTAAATTTCATTTGTTTTGTTTTTTTAGAAGAATCTAGGGGTAATTACTTTTTTGTATCTAGACTTAAGTTCGTATCTTAAAAATACCTCAAAAGACCCATCATTAAAAGAAGTGTTTCCAAGATCAGTAGTTTCTTTATCGTATGCTAGTCCAAGCATAAGTTGTTCGCTAAGCTGAAACCCAACAAGAGCACTTAAAGCAGCATCCCAACGGTAAGCGGCTCCAAAGCTAAACTTGTCTCTAAGTAAAAAAGTAGCAGATAAATCTGCCTGTAAAGGCGCCCCTTTAACAGCTTTAATAAGCGCTGCTGGTTTAAGTTTTAAGTCTCTATTTAGCTCAAACACATAACCTGTAATTAAATACCAGTTCATACGTTCAACAGCGACAAAAGAGCTGTTTTGTCCACCAGAATTATCAAAATGTTCAGTTTCTAAAAAGTTAGGTACAGATAATCCTGCATAGAATTTATTGGTATGATAGTAAATACCTGCTCCAAAATTGGGAGAGAATTTTTTATCAATATCATTATATCCAGTAGGAGT
>NZ_JAUOPS010000016.1:0-1013 GCF_030546975.1 Cellulophaga sp. 3_MG-2023 | reverse complement strand
CCTTGAGGACCCTGTGCTCCAGTTTCTCCTTGAATTCCCTGATCTCCTTGGTCTCCTTTTTCTCCCTGGATTCCCTGATCACCCTGATCTCCTTTATCTCCTTGTGGACCAGAGTCTGGATCTACCCATGTATATACTCCTGACCCATCAGTTGATAATACTTGTCCATTTATACCTCCAGTTGGTAATTCTATTTCATTCTGATCGTCTTTATCCCCATCAGTATATGTAACAGTATAATTACCAGATCCATCATTAGTTACATTAATATCTCCTGCTCCTACTACTGTCTCCCTGTAATTTGATAAATCAATTGGTGTAGCTGTTGGATCATTAGTTAACGTTAAGTTATCTCCTGTTAATGATAAATCTTGACTGTCTGTACCTACAAAGTTAGTTACTGTACCATTCTCTGATGTATATGTAAATGTACCATCTCCATTATTTACTAATGTTGTTACTGTATTGTTTGTATCAATAGTTGCTGAATTACCAGAATCATCAGTAATCGTATATGTTCCATCACCATTATCTAAAACTGTAGAACGCTTTGCATCAAAAGTTGTAATTGCTCCGCTCTCATTTTCATAAGTAAAAGTTCCATCACCATTATCTGTTAAAGATGTAATTGTTTCATCAATTGTAACTGATGCTACATTTAAATATAGACCTCCGTCTGTACCTACTTGAATATCATTATTAGCATCTGAACTTACTAAACCTATAGTCTGTGAAGAACCTGTGCCATCTGTATACGTTATTGTACCATCGTTATTATTAACTAAAGTACCTGCTACTTGATTTGTGTCAATAGTTACTGCATTTCCTGAGTCATCTGTTAATGTAAATGTACCATCTCCATTATCTAAAACTGTAGAACGCTTTGCATCAAAAGTTGTAGCTATACCATCTTCATTTGTATATGTAAATGTACCATCTGCATTGTCTACTAATGTAGATAATGTTTCTGTAAATGTTGTTGCTGTTCCGTTTTCTGATGTATAAGTAAAGCT
>NZ_JAUOPS010000015.1:0-1232 GCF_030546975.1 Cellulophaga sp. 3_MG-2023 | reverse complement strand
AATTATACACGGCTTAAGTTTGTAATTCATTAAATTAGAGTATTAATCAGAAAAGACAAAAGAGAGGAATAAGGTTATTATATACGGAGAGACTACAGATCTCGTCAACATTGAAAATCCCCTCTCTTTTCTACACAGATTTCGTACAGTTCTATGAGGCAATTAGACCTCGATTTTAAGTCGTTAAAACTCGCGTAGATTGTCCTTTCAAAAAATAGTTGAATATGAATAAAGATATTAAATATTTTGGAATAGACATTAGTCATTTGGTTTTTGATGTTACAGATTCTGATGGTAAATACTATCAGTTTAAAAACACTATTTCAGGCTTTAAAAAGTTTGAAAAATTATTAGATCTATCGAGCCATTGTGTAATGGAAGCAACAGGATATTACCATTATCAATTAGCTTATTATTTGCTTGAATTCGGTATTAAAGTATCCGTAGAAAATCCATTAGCGGTAAAGCGATTTATACAAATGAAGCTGTCTAAAATAAAGACCGACAAGAGTGATTCTAAACTTATTTGTGAGTATGCCAGTCAGGTAGACTTAAAGTTGTGGAAAGGTAGTTCCAAGCATCAAATAGAATGCTTGCAAATGACCAGACTCCTTTCTGTGTATACAAAACAGAGTACAATGTTAAAAAACAAGCTGCACGGCGAAGCAGTTTTAGGAAACCCAAGTAAAACAGTTGTGAGTTCTATAAAGCGAAGTTTAAGACAACTAGAAAAAGAAGTAGATAACTTAGAATCTAAATTATTGTTATTGGTAAAAGAAGCGCACCAAGATGTGCTAACACGATTAAAAACTATACCTGGAATAGGAGCTAAAACAGCCTTAATGTTAGTGGTTTTAACCGATGGCTTTGATCGTTTTAATAGTGGTAGTGAATTATGCAGTTACGCTGGGTTAACACCTGTAATAAGAAATAGCGGAACAAGCGTAAATGGACGAAGTAGAATTAGTAAAATGGGAAATCAAAAACTACGAAATTTATTATTTATGTGCAGTTTTAATGCGTGTAAATATAACAAGGCCTGTAAGGCTATTTATGACCGGATAGTAGCCAAAGGAAAGAGTAAAAAGTTAGCATTAATAGCGGTGTGTAATAAACTGCTAAAACAAGCCTTTGCTATTGCAAAATCAGGACTAATATATGATGATTCTTACAGAAGCACTTTAGCTAAAAATTAGTGAATTTTTACTTGTTTTTTACCACAGTACTTTGTT
>NZ_JAUOPS010000014.1:2500-5293 GCF_030546975.1 Cellulophaga sp. 3_MG-2023 | reverse complement strand
TTTTGTCAGTTTAAAAAAACGTTTTACATTTGCAACCGCTTTCAGAGAGGGCAAAACGATAAGAAATTTTGGAATGATTTGTTTTGAGAATCAGCTAGTTCGAGTCTAGTATTTCTACAAGAATTAAAAGTTCATTTGACATATTGAAGAGACAGCAAAATAATACTACTTGTAGTGTTATTGAATTAAAAAAGAGAATGAGTTTAGTTGAAGACGATTTTAGGTTGTTAAGAATATTTACAAAACAACGATGAAGAGTTTGATCCTGGCTCAGGATGAACGCTAGCGGCAGGCTTAACACATGCAAGTCGAGGGGTAACAGAGGAGCTTGCTTCTGCTGACGACCGGCGCACGGGTGCGTAACGCGTATACAATCTGCCTTGCACTAAGGGATAGCCCAGAGAAATTTGGATTAATACCTTATAGTTTATTAAGATGGCATCATTTTAATAATAAAGATTACGGTGTAAGATGAGTATGCGTACCATTAGTTTGTTGGTAAGGTAACGGCTTACCAAGACTACGATGGTTAGGGGCCCTGAGAGGGGGATCCCCCACACTGGTACTGAGACACGGACCAGACTCCTACGGGAGGCAGCAGTGAGGAATATTGGACAATGGAGGAGACTCTGATCCAGCCATGCCGCGTGCAGGAAGACGGTCCTATGGATTGTAAACTGCTTTTATACAGGAAGAATAAGGACTACGTGTAGTCTGGTGACGGTACTGTAAGAATAAGGACCGGCTAACTCCGTGCCAGCAGCCGCGGTAATACGGAGGGTCCGAGCGTTATCCGGAATTATTGGGTTTAAAGGGTCCGTAGGCGGGCCATTAAGTCAGGGGTGAAAGTTTGCAGCTCAACTGTAGAATTGCCTTTGATACTG
The DNA here is from genome assembly GCF_030546975.1 of Cellulophaga sp. 3_MG-2023. Taxonomy (NCBI): domain Bacteria; kingdom Pseudomonadati; phylum Bacteroidota; class Flavobacteriia; order Flavobacteriales; family Flavobacteriaceae; genus Cellulophaga; species Cellulophaga sp. 3_MG-2023. The sequence continues at coordinate 4,409 of NZ_JAUOPS010000014.1, read as the reverse complement.
ATGGTCTTGAATTATTGTGAAGTGGTTAGAATATGTAGTGTAGCGGTGAAATGCATAGATATTACATAGAATACCGATTGCGAAGGCAGATCACTAACAATATATTGACGCTGATGGACGAAAGCGTGGGTAGCGAACAGGATTAGATACCCTGGTAGTCCACGCCGTAAACGATGGATACTAGCTGTGTGGTTTTCGGACTGCGCGGCCAAGCGAAAGTGATAAGTATCCCACCTGGGGAGTACGTTCGCAAGAATGAAACTCAAAGGAATTGACGGGGGCCCGCACAAGCGGTGGAGCATGTGGTTTAATTCGATGATACGCGAGGAACCTTACCAGGGCTTAAATGTAGATTGACAGGTTTAGAGATAGACTTTCCTTCGGGCAATTTACAAGGTGCTGCATGGTTGTCGTCAGCTCGTGCCGTGAGGTGTCAGGTTAAGTCCTATAACGAGCGCAACCCCTGTTGTTAGTTACCAGCACATTATGGTGGGGACTCTAGCAAGACTGCCGGTGCAAACCGTGAGGAAGGTGGGGATGACGTCAAATCATCACGGCCCTTACGTCCTGGGCCACACACGTGCTACAATGGTAGGTACAGAGAGCAGCCACTTAGCGATAAGGAGCGAATCTATAAAACCTATCACAGTTCGGATCGGAGTCTGCAACTCGACTCCGTGAAGCTGGAATCGCTAGTAATCGGATATCAGCCATGATCCGGTGAATACGTTCCCGGGCCTTGTACACACCGCCCGTCAAGCCATGGAAGCTGGGGGTACCTGAAGTTCGTCACCGCAAGGAGCGACCTAGGGTAAAACTGGTAACTAGGGCTAAGTCGTAACAAGGTAGCCGTACCGGAAGGTGCGGCTGGAACACCTCCTTTCTAGAGAAAGACGACCGTTACATATTAGATTATGTAGTAAAAATTTAGTTATAATTAGATTTATTTTCTTTTTTCGCTGTCACTTCAAAATATTAAGATACAACAACTAAGATTGAGTCCCATAGCTCAGCTGGTTAGAGCGCTACACTGATAATGTAGAGGTCGGCAGTTCGAGTCTGCCTGGGACTACTAAGTAATGCTTATCAAGAGTAAGGTTTACAAAAGTAGTTAGGGTAAATGAAGAGGCTATAGTTGCTTAGTTTGGTTGTATTGAGATAACATTATAAACGTAATGTAGAAGGAAATTCTGGAAGTTGAGTAGTAGTTGGCAGTACTAACTACAAGCTACTATATACTACTTTTAGTATATGGGGGATTAGCTCAGCTGGCTAGAGCGCCTGCCTTGCACGCAGGAGGTCATCGGTTCGACTCCGATATTCTCCACTATTCAGTATTGTACTGAAAAACGTTCATTGACATATTGGGACATTGTGTATAATTACCACAGGGGTAATTATCACGATAAGAAATAAAAAGAATACGAAATAGAGAAGAGCAAGAGGCTATTAGATATTTGTAAAGTATCTAGTAGTGACAAGTTATAAAAGGGCGTATGGGGAATGCCTAGGCTCTCAGAGGCGAAGAAGGACGCGATAAGCTGCGAAAATTTGCGGGGATCAGCACATATGATATGATCCGCAAGTATCCGAATGGGGCAACCCGGCATATTGAAGATATGTCATCTCGAAAGAGAAGCAAACCCGGAGAACTGAAACATCTAAGTACCCGGAGGAGGAGAAAACAAAAGTGATTCCGTTAGTAGTGGCGAGCGAACGCGGATTAGTCCAAACCAATATTGTTTCGGCAATATTGGGGTTGTAGGACCACGACATTTGGTGTGTTATGAATTAGAATACGTTGGAAAGCGTAGCAGTATCAGGTGATAGCCCTGTATAAGTAAAGACCATTACCGATAGTGGTATCCTGAGTAGCACGGGGCACGTGAAACCTTGTGTGAATTTGGCG
>NZ_JAUOPS010000013.1:0-10912 GCF_030546975.1 Cellulophaga sp. 3_MG-2023 | reverse complement strand
TTGTCTACCAATGTAGATAATGTTTCTGTAAATGTTGTTGCTGTTCCGTTTTCTGATGTATAAGTAAAGCTACCATCACCATTGTCTACCAATGTAGTTATAGTGTTGTTGGTATCTACTGTTGCTGAGTTTCCTGAATCATCTGTTAATGTAAAGGTTCCATCGCCATTATCTAAAACTGTAGAACGCTTTGCATCAAAAGTAGTAGCTACACCATCTTCATTTGTATATGTAAATGTACCATCTGCATTGTCTACCAATGTAGATAATGTTTCTGTAAATGTTGTTGCTGTTCCGTTTTCTGATGTATAAGTAAAGCTACCATCACCATTGTCTACCAATGTAGTTATGGTGTTGTTGGTATCTACTGTTGCTGAGTTTCCTGAATCATCTGTTAATGTAAATGTACCGTCTCCATTGTCTAAAACTGTAGAACGTTTTGCATCAAAAGTTGTAGCTACACCATCTTCATTTGTATATGTAAATGTACCATCTGCATTGTCTACCAACGTAGTAACTGTTTCAAACAAATAGGACAAATCTACTACACTTGTACTACCACCCTGCATAGTAAGCGTAAGTTCACCTGCTGCTTGATCAAAAACAAAATCTAGAATTTCGGGGTTACTACCTGAAGATAGCTCCCAAGAATCACCATCCCAAAAATAGATAGTTCCTGTATCTGTATTAACATATAAGTCTCCTAAGTCTGCACCTGCAGGAGATGCAGTTCCTGGCGCGGTTACATCTGTTCCGCTTAAAACTTCACAATTACATTGATCTTCTAGGGTAACTGTAGTTTGTGAGAACGCAATTGATGATATTAAAAAAATCATCGGTAATAAAATCTTCTTCATGCCGGGGTGTTTTATTCTATTTATTTCTTTGCAATAAGTTTAAGATGATTCAACATCTGCTTTAATTTTAAAGCTGAGACATTTAAACTTCTCATATTAACCTATAAACAACTTCACTTTACAAAATTAACGTTAGATACGCCGTTAGAAAATAAATGTTGTGTAAGCACCTATTTGTATGGTTAACTTCTATAAAAGCAATGTGGATAATTTTTATCCCTGTTAAATAAGGTATTAACAAGTGTTTTTAATCGATAACAATGCGATTTTAAACGAATTACAAGAGAGTTGAAAAGACTATAAAAATATAATCTTTTCATTTTTTATTTGAAGTACTCAATATATTTGTGAGTTGAAGTAGTTTAATTACCTTTAACTCTATGGGTAATATTTCTGTTTGTAATTGCATTAAAAGCTTTTAAAATTACATAAGGAGAAAACTCTGATGTAGAGTTTGAAATTGTTGCTGTAGTGGTTACAAAATTCCCAATAGCTACAGATGCTGGTTTTGGGGTAACAAACCTAAACTTATTAGTAGTATCATTGTTTCCATCATCATCTGAGTAACTAGATGTATTAGGAAACTGATCTGACGAACTACCTTCTATCATAGATCCTATAAAAATTTGTCCCTCTCCATAATCTGTTACCATTCCTAAACTATTATCTCCGGGACTAGCTGTTCCTTCGTTAATATCGGTTAAAAATAATTCTATTGTAGCTCCTGGCCTAGACCAACCTTCTACTATAATATTTGAACCAGATATAAACGCATTAGATATTACAGCAAAATTGGTTAAACCATTAGGTCCGTTATCAGTGTCTCCATTGTCGTTAATTGTAACTCCATCTCCTACATCATTACTGGCGTCTAAGTCTATTCCAAGAGCCGGTGTTGTAGTTCCGTTGGCATATATAGAATTTTTCGATATTAGATTACCACTTGTATTACCTCCAGCAATTACTATGCCTGCTCCTCCATTGCTGGTTATAATGTTATTTGTTATAGATGAGTTATTACCATCAATTTTTATACCTGCATTTTCTACTACACCACTACAATTACCTCCGTTTTGTCCAGAGGTTCTAATTGTGTTTTCTAATATTGCTACATCATCTACATCTTCTACTTCTATACCTAATGCTCCTGCTTTTTCAATTAAATTTTGAGTAATTGTTATGTTACTACCTCCTTCAATAAAAATATTATCAAAACAAGCTCCTGTTCCATTCTCTGTTAAATGATTATTTTGAACAAGTACAGAAGACCCACCTCTTATTATAATACCTGCGTCAATATTTGTTGTAATAAAATTAGAATCTATTGTTGCTTCTCCTCCTGTAACCTCTACTCCATAATCTATATTACCTGCATTTACTCCTACTGCATTTACTCCTAAGAGAGAATGAGAAACAGTACCTTCTCCTCCACTAATAATAACACCTGCATTATTGTTTGCATAAACAGATATATTACGTATTACAGTACCATTACCAGATGTATTAAGTACATCTCCGTTATTTTTATGAATCTGTATTTCAGGCCTATCATATCCTGGTAAAGATACTCCTGAAACACCTACTGATGTACCGCCAGCTCCTTCTGCTCCAAAGTTAGAGTTTCCTGAGTATGCTGTTTGTGTACGCCCATCTATAACTGTTTTAGTACCTGTTATTTCTTCTAAGGGATTACCATTAGATATTAAAATATCAAATATACCACCTGCATAATTTGCATCTGCTGTTCTACCTAATGAATCTGATGTAGGAGGAATCATAAATATTGACGTATCATCACCCGCTGCTGGGTCAAAAAGACTATTAGCTTCAATATCTACAGTCGCTTCTGCTAGATTATTTGAATTTATTATAAATTGATTTAAAGATCCTTGACCTTCCTCATTAGTGTTAACTATAGTGTTAAAGTTAAAACCAAAATTAATACCTACAACACCATTACCTGCAACAGATACGTTGGATACAGTTTGCGCATTATTAATTACACCTAAAGAAACATCCTGAGTAGCTGTTGGGTCTTTACCTCCTACCTCATTTGGTTCTGCTTGTATGGCACCTGCTGTACCAAAAGACCTATATGTTTGCACTGGATAACAATCTGAACAACTAAAGCCACCACCTCTAGTTGACTTTATTGTAGAACTTACTGTTTTTATTAAATAATCTCCATCTGCCATTCCTCCAAAAGAGTAATAACCAGATGCATCTGTTGTTTTTCTTTGAATAAAATTACCTGAGCTATCAAATAACTCTACTACTGCACCTTGTATACCTACTCCATTAGATGTGGCTTGGTCACGACCAATACCGCCTGGGTAATTAACATCTTCAAAAACAGTTCCTGCAATTAAGTTAGAAGGAACTTTTATAACTACCGCAGCTGATATTACAAAATCTTGACCAACATCTACATTTGCTGTTACCTGACTATCTGCTGGCGATATAAATGAAGAAATATCATAGGTATCCAAATCTACACCATATGAATTAGCAATATTATAAGTTGGACTTACAGTATTATCATAAATAGTAGAATTATAGGCATTGTTACCAGACTGTCCACCGTCGTTTGTTAAAATAAAATTCTGTCCTGTTTGGTTTGTTATAGATAGTTCTTCTGGGTTTGTAGATCCAGAACTAGAACCATTTAAATCTGGATCTCCTTCCCATGATAAAAATGATGCTTTTGCTCCTGCACCTGAAATAGCATAAAAAGAATCTAATGTAAACGAAGTACCTTCATTACTAAGACCATCAAAACCTTGGTATAAATTTATATTTACTGCTGGTAAATTTGGATCTTCATAAAATACAATTAATGTCCAACCACCTAAAACTGTAGAAGTAGTACAATAATCTCCCGTATTATTTATAGTTAAACCACTAAAATCAAAAACATTTGTACTAGGGTTTGCTACGCTTTTAACAATATCTGTAACATCACTTACATAACCAAAAAAGTTTCTATTGGTTAATGAAGTTTGATATAAGAAATTTGCTGATACATTTTGACCTTCAAAAACAACATCCGCATCTCTAACTGTACTAGAGTGAGCCCAATATAAATAAGCTCTTTCTACTGTTCCTGTATTAGGAATTGGAGATATTAATGTGTTTGAAGATGATGTAGTAACAGCACAAGGAGAAACTCCATTTGCTCCAGTTCTTAATGTACCTCCTGTTGTGGAGTAATCATAGTATCCATCAAACTCCTGAAATAAAGTAAGTGGATCATTAGCTAAAATTTGTGAGTTAATTGTTCCTATACCCGTATCAGTATAATTAATGGTTGCATATTGAGCCGTAGCCCCAGTAAATTCTATTTTAAAATTTTCTGCAAATTCTGGTGTACCATCATTAGTTATGGGGACAGATATAGTTTGTACATTTCCCAATTCACCTGTAAAGGTTAATGTTCCGCTTACTGCCGTGTAATCACTACCTGCCAAAGCAGTATCATCTACTGTTGTATAATCTACCGTAAAAGGCGCTTCAACAAAACCAAATAAAAATACATTTCTACCGTGGGCAGCTCTTGTAGATGTAACCGTAAAAATTGCTACACCTGCATCTTCATCTATAGTTACATCTTCAATTTCTATTACCGGCCCTTCTGGAAAACAATTAACTTGAGCTTGCCAACCCGCACCTGTTGTATTACCATTAGATGTAAACCTAAAAGTTAAACACCCTGATGCTGCTGATGAGTTTATTGACGTTGGAACGTTGGCACTATCAAACTGACCTATTAAAGGTGCGCTAGTAGAGTTACCATCATATATATATAAAATATCACCTGTTACAACTTCAAAAGCTGTGAAATCTACATTTATATAAGTGTCTGCTGTATCAGGACAAATTGTATAAGTTGCATTTTCATTATTACTGTAGTTTGATGGTCCACCTGGATCAAAAAAAGTATCGTTACAACTATTAACTGTAACACCATCTGTCATTACCAAAGCATCGTCATCTATTATAGTACCAGTACCTATGTCTGATATATCTATGGTAGAATTACTAGAGCTAGTAAATCTTATTGAAAATTCTTCTGCTCCTTCTATAGTAGTATCATTTAGTATTGGTATGGTAATAGTTTCTGTATCATTAATGTTACCATTAAAATTTAAAGTACCTGTTCTTGCTGTATAATCTGAACCCGAAGTTGCTGTACCATTAAAAGTTGTATAGTTAACAGTATAAGAGCCAGATGCACTTGCTACAGTTTGCCTTACAGTAAAAGTAGCTGTACCTGCATTTTCATTAACTGTAACATCATTAATTTCTAAAACAGGACTAGATACTGCTGTAAAAAACACATTGTCTATAAAAATTTGATCTGTATTGGCCCAATTGTTACCACTAGTAGACCTAAAAATTATTGCAGGGTTAGATGCTATTTGTGCAGCGGTTAGTGTATAAGATAAAGATCCTTGAGTGTTAGTATTTATATTACGCACTAAGTTCCAAGCCCCTGTGCTACCGTTATAAATGTAGACACCCAATGATTCTCCTCCTCTGTTACGAGCATCAAAATCTAAGGTTAATGTTACTGAATCGTAACCTGACAATGGAATAAATCTGTAAATAAAACCATTGTCTATATTTCTTAATCGCAATCTATTTCCTATAACCCTGATGTTACCACTCCAAGGACTATTATTATCTCCGGACTCTATCCAGTTTGTGGAAAAATTCTGATTACCATCATTTCTACTATATGATGTAGATGAGAAATTATCTCTAAAAGTATCCTGCCCTAATACTAAACTAGTAAACAGCAAGAAAAAAAACACTAAATATATATTAATCAACTTCATAATAAGAATTGGGTTTTTGGGGAATGTGTTATTAAAAACACACCCATCTTATTAAGGCGCTAAATTATACTTTTAACTATCAAATATTTAATATTTGTTGTGAATAGCCGATAACGTATCATATAGCTCTAGAAACTTGAAGTAAGAACAATTAAAAAAAGCCTTAACATCAAGTGTTAAGGCTTTTTTAATAAGTTATGTAGTATTAATTATTCTATAATAATAAATTCTGATCTTCTATTTAATTGATGTTCTTTTACTGTACAAGGCACACCATTTTCACATTTATTTACAAGTTTAGTTTCTCCAAAACCTTCACCTTGTAAACGACTTGCATCAATTCCTTTAGATACCATATAATTTACTGTTGCTTCTGCTCTCTTTTGAGACAACCATAAGTTGTAAGAATCTTTACCTCTACTGTCTGTATGTGAATTAACTTTGATTTTTAAACTAGAGAATTTTTCCATAGCAACAATCACTTTTTGAATTTCAATTTCTGCATCCGGTCTAATATCAAACTTATTTAAATCAAAATATATAGTACTTAATTGTAATAATTTAGCCAAATCATCTCCTGCACCTGCAGTAACTTTATCTCTTTCTAGATAAAAATCGATTACCTGTGGTTCTCCATTAGACTTGTTAATATATTTTTCTGATGGAACATAACCCTCTACTACAGCTCTAACAAAATTTCCTTGATTACAATCTAATTGTATATTATAAACACCATTAGAACTCATAATTGTAGAAGAAATTTCTTCATTATTTTCATCAATAACTTTTATTGCTGCTCCAACTAAAATTTCATTTGAAATTTTATCTCTAACCGTACCAGTTATTTGCTGAATACAATCTAAAACCAAAGGTTCATTTTCTACTACTGAGTAAATATCATCTTCACCTACTCCACCTTTTCTGTTAGAAGCAAAATATCCGTTTCTATTTTCACTATCAAAAATAAAGGTAAAATCGTCCATATTACTATTTACTGGTTCACCAACATTTACAATAGAGCCATTAAGTGTATTGTTTGCAATTTTGGTTGCAAATATATCTAACCCTCCTAAACCAAGATGTCCGTCTGAAGAAAAATATAAAATATCTTCATTAGATACATATGGGAAAGTCTCTCTCTCTTCTGTATTAATTTTGCTTCCTAAATTTACAGGTGTCCCATAAGTATTATCATCATTAATACTAGAACTAAAAATATCTGACAAACCTAAAGTACCAGGCATATTAGAAGCAAAATATAATGTTTTTTCATCATTACTTAATGTAGGATGAGCTACTGAGTAATCGTCACTATTAAAAGGCAATTCTGTAATATTTGTCCAAACCCCATCTATAAAATCTGCTCTAAATATTTTTAATCTTACTACACCATTTTTATCTTGTACACGCTTTCCGTCCTTATAATTATTACGTGTAAAATACATAGTAGTGCCATCTTTAGTAATTGTAGATGTTGACTCGTGATATCTAGTATTTATATTTTTATCTAATTTTACAACTTTATTTAAAGACAAGCTATCTGCATTTACTTTATATAGGTCTAAAAAATCTCTTGAGTTCCAAGTATGTCTATATTTTGCTAAGTTACCCGTATCTCTATCTGAAGAAAAAAGAAGTCCTTCATTATAAAATGTTGGAGCAAACTCGTTATGCACACTATTGTACTTAAAAGTAGATACTTTAAATTTATCTAAATTTTCTCTAATTTTTGCAGAAGATGCGATTGTATCTTTTGCAAATAAAGCTTTTTCTCCTGAAGAAGCTACATCATAAAACTTCTCTAAAATAGCATTAGATTCATCATACTGAGCTAGTGTCCTTAGTGTTTGCGCATATTTAAAATATTGTTCTGCTGTAACATCTGATTCAAACTCTGCTACTAACCTTTTGTATATATCTGCTGCCTTTTTATAATCTGCATTAAAGTAATATGAGTTAGCCAATTTACCTAGTAATTCAGCAGATACAAATCCTTTTTCTATAACTTTAGTATAAATATCTATAGCAGGACTAAAAGCGTAACTTTTGTATTTATCATTTGCTTTTTCTATTAATCTCTCTTGGGCATTAATATTTCCAACAGTAAAAAATAGTATAGCAAGTAAAACTATAATTTTCTTAATCATTTTGTAAATTTTATTTTTTTAGAAGAATCTAGGTGAAACTAGCTTTTCAAAAGCTCTAACTAGTTCAAATCTTAAAAACACCTCAAAAGAACCATCATTAAATTGAGTTCCTCCTAATTCTGTAGTTTCTTTATCATAAGCTAAGCCTAACATAATTTGGTCTGATACTTGAAACCCTGCCATTGCACTTACTGCAGCATCCCATCTGTAGGCTGCACCAAATGAGAACTTCTCATTATATAAAAAGTTTGCCGATAAATCTACTTGAAGCGGTGCTCCACTTACAACTTTTGTTAATAATGCTGGCTTAAATTTTAAATCGTTATTTAAGTCAAACACATAACCTGTTATAGCATATAAATTGATTTTATCCTGAGATAAAAACTGTACACCATCATCTGAATCTGAATTGCTACTATCAAAATGATCTGTCTCTAACAAGTTTGGAGCTGAAAGTCCAAAGTAAAATTTATTTGTATGGTAGTAAAAACCTAGTCCAAAATTAGGAGAGAATCTATTATCTATATTATTTGTTTCTACTACTTCATCATCTATTTTTCTTAGTTTGTCAAAATCTAAGTTTAACCTATTGAAACCTACTTTAAGTCCAAAAGATAATTTTCTTTCTTGAGCAAGTTTTAATGTGTAAGATAAAGTCCCATCAACATAAGTTTCCTGAACTACACCATCTCCAATTTCATCATTAACTATAGATACGCCATATCCCAAATTACTGTTTCGTATAGGCGAGTGTAAATTTAGAGTCTGAGTTTTTGGCGCACCATCTAATCCTACCCATTGAGATCTGTATAATGCAGCAATACTTAGTTGACCTCTAGATCCTGCGTATGCGGGATTAACAGCTAATGTATTAAACATATATTGTGTGTATTGTGCGTCTTGTTGCGCACTAACACTGTCTAAAACAAGTATTACTAATATAATTGTTGCAAGAATGCTTCTTTTTATCATTTTATGATATTAATTATGTTATTTACTTACGTATAGATAACCACTATCGGTATTATTATTTCCGTTTTGTTCGTAATTGAAGATGTAATAGTATACTCCTGAAGGTAAAACTTCACCTGCTTTTACAGTAGATCTTCCTTTAGATTTACCATCAAAAACATTATTAATGTTGTTGTAACCATCAGCTTCAAAAATTACAATACCCCATCTGTTATAGATTCTTAATGTATTATTAGGAACTAGCTCTACATTATCTATCCATAAGAAATCATTTTTACCATCACTATTAGGAGTAACCATTTGCATAACTACTACTGCATTTTCGTCTGGTGTATTATCTGGATCTAAATAATCTGGAGTTCCGTCACCATCTGCGTCATCGTTTGTTGGGTTACCATCACCATTTGCATCTTCATCTGGTGTATTTATACCGTCACCATCGTCATCTAAATCTCTGTAGTTAACGTCTTCTGTACCATCTGTATCTGGTAAATCATTTGCTGGATCGTTGATCTCATCATTTACATCAAAACCATCGTTTACATCTGATCCCTCATAACCATCATCTAAACCATCACCATCTGTATCTATAGTAGTGTATGTCTGATCTGGAATACCGTCAAAGTTAAAGTCGTTACCCTCATTATTATCTGGAACTGTGTCATTATCACTATCTAAATCTATATAATCTGGTGTGTCCTCACCATCGTGATTATTTGGTGTTAAACCATCTAAATAAGCACTATTTACTCCATCGTTTGCTAAATATGTTGCTGCATCATCATTATTAGGAGCAATGTAACCATCAGTGGTTTGTGCTTCTACATTATCTGGAATACCGTCATCATCAGCATCTATATCTAAATGGTTTGGTATGCCATCACCATCTGTATCTGCAGGATTAGTTAACGGGTCATTATCGCCATCTATATTTTCATCTTCTACTACATCCAATATACCATCGTTATCGTCATCTAAATCTACTGCGTCTGGAACACCATCTCCGTCAGTATCAACACCTGGAGTATCATCCATAGGATCTAAATAATCTGGTGTACCATCATTATCTGAATCGTCGTTTGTTGGGTCACCATTACCATCTGCATCTTCATCTGGCGTGTTTATTCCGTCTCCGTCGTCATCCAAATCTCTGTAGTTAACATCTTCTGTACCATCTGTATCTGGTAAATCATTTGCTGGATCGTTGATCTCGTCATTTACATCAAAACCATCGTTTACGTCTGATCCTTCATAACCATCATCTAAACCATCACCATCGGTATCTACTCCTGTAAATGTCTGATCTGGAACTCCATCAAAATTAAAGTCGTTACCCTCATTGTTATCTGGAACTGTGTCATTATCACTATCTAAATCAATGTAATCTGGTGTATCCTCACCATCGTGATTATTTGGTGTAATTCCTTCGTCTCCTGATCCTTCATAAGCATCATCTAAACCATCCATATCTGAATCGTTTCCGCTTGGTGCTATGTAATCTTCTGTTGTTTGTCCTTCTACGTTGTCTGGAATACCATCGTTATCTGCGTCTATATCTAAATGGTTTGGTATGCCATCACCATCTGTATCTGCAGGATCTGTTAATGGATCATTATCGCCATCTAAATTTGGATCCTCTACTGCGTCTAATATACCATCGTTATCGTCATCTAAATCTACTGCATCTGGAACACCGTCGCCGTCTGTATCTTTTCTGTCATCTGTAGGGTCTAAATAATCTGGTGTACCATCATTATCTGAATCGTCATTGGTTGGGTCACCATTACCATCTGCATCTTCATCTGGCGTGTTTATTCCGTCTCCGTCGTCATCCAAATCTCTGTAGTTAACATCTTCTGTACCATCTGTATCTGGTAAATCATTTGCAGGATCATTGATCTCATCATTTACATCAAAACCATCGTTTACATCTGAGCCTTCATAACCATCATCTAAACCATCACCATCTGTATCTACTCCTGTAAATGTCTGATCTGGAACTCCATCAAAGTTAAAGTCGCTACCCTCATTATTATCTGGAACTGTGTCATTATCACTATCTAAATCAATGTAATCTGGTGTATCCTCACCATCGTGA
>NZ_JAUOPS010000012.1:0-13914 GCF_030546975.1 Cellulophaga sp. 3_MG-2023 | reverse complement strand
ACATTATCACCATTAGTGTCTAGTTCAATAATAAGGTCTTCATTAGGATCTCCTTGACCTGTTAAAACAGGAGTAATGTCTATTGTACTAAAGCTGTCTACGGTTGGCACTGAATTATCTAAAACAATAGGATCATTATCTGTTGCTGGGTTAAGAGCTACATCTGTAACATCGGCAGTAACAGTAATTGGTCCGTTTGTAAGCCCAGAAATATCCGCATCTGTAGCCGTCCATAAGCCTCCAGAAACACTAGCCGTTGTTGTTATAGTATTTATTCCGTCACTAAATGTTATAGTAACGGTTTGACCATCCTCGACACCAGTAGTAGTACCCAAAATAGTAACATCATTAGCTTCTTCTTCATTAACAATATCATCAATTTCTATAGGTGTTGTAATATCTATAGTAGGTATTGTATTATCAAGAGTAACAGGATCACTATCCGTTGCCGGATTAAGCGCTACATCGGTCACATCTGCTGTAACGGTAATAGTACCATTATTCAACATAGAGATATCTGCATCTGTAGCGGTCCAGGACCCATCAGGGTTTACAGTTGCCGTAGTTGTAACAACAGGATTGGTACCGTCATCAAAAGTTACGGTTACCGTTTGTCCCGCTTCCACATCTGTGGTAGTACCGGAAATAGTAACATCACCATCTTCTGCGGCATTTACAATATCATCAACTTCTATAGGTGTTGTAATATCTATAGAAGGTATTGTGTTATCAAGAGTAACAGGATCATTATCTGATGCCGGATTAAGTGCCACATCGGTCACATCTGCTGTAACGGTAATAGTACCATTATTCAACATAGAGATATCTGCATCTGTAGCGGTCCAGGACCCATCAGGGTTTACAGTTGCCGTAGTCGTAACAACAGGATTGGTACCGTCATCAAAAGTTACGGTTACCGTTTGTCCCGCTTCCACATCTGTGGTAGTACCGGAAATAGTAACATCACCATCTTCTGCGGCATTTACAATATCATCAATTTCTATAGGTGTTGTGATATCTATAGTAGGTATTGTATTATCAAGAGTAACAGGATCATTATCCGTTGCCGGATTAAGTGCCACATCGGTCACATCTGCTGTTACGGCAATTGTTCCATTGTTCAACATAGAGATGTCTGCATCTGCTGCAGTCCAAGACCCATCAGGATTTACAGTTGCGGTAGTTGTAACAACAGGATTGGTACCGTCATCAAAAGTTACGGTTACCGTTTGTCCCGCTTCCACATCTGTGGTAGTACCGGAAATAGTAACATCACCATCTTCTGCTGCATTTACAATATCATCAACTTCTATAGGTGTTGTAATATCTATAATAGGTATTGTATTATCAAGAGTAACAGGATCATTATCCGTTGCCGGATTAAGTGCTACATCGGTCACATCTGCTGTTACGGTAATTGTTCCATTATTCAACATAGAGATATCTGCATCTGTAGCGGTCCAAGATCCATCAGGGTTTACAGTTGCCGTAGTCGTAACAACAGGATTGGTACCGTCATCAAAAGTTACGGTTACCGTTTGTCCTGCTTCCACATCTGTAGTTGTACCAGAAATAGTAACATCACCATCTTCTGCGGCATTTACAATATCATCAACTTCTATAGGTGTAGTGATATCTATAGTAGGTATTGTATTATCAAGAGTAACAGGATCATTATCCGTTGCAGGGTTTAGCGCTACATCTGTAACATCTGCTGTAACGGTAACAGTACCATTATTCAACATAGAGATATCTGCATCTGTAGCGGTCCACGATCCATCAGGATTTACAGTTGCCGTAGTTGTAACAACCGGATTGGTACCGTCATCAAAAGTTACGGTTACCGTTTGTCCCGCTTCCACATCAGTGGTAGTACCGGAAATAGTAACATCACCATCTTCTGCGGCATTTACAATATCATCAACTTCTATAGGTGTTGTAATATCTATAGAAGGTATTGTGTTATCAAGAGTAACAGGATCATTATCTGATGCCGGATTAAGTGCCACATCGGTCACATCTGCTGTTACGGTTATTGTTCCATTAGTTAAACTTGAGATGTCTGCATCAGCTGCAGTCCAAGCATTACCTGTTACAGTAGCTGTTGTAGTGATGGTATTAGTTCCATCAGAAAAAGTTACGGTAACAGTTTGGTTATCTTCTACGCCAACAGTAGTTCCAGAAATAGTAACATCACCATCTTCAGCTGCATTTACAATATCATCTACTTCTATTGGTGTAGTTATATTTATTGATGGTAGTATATTGTCTAAGGTAATTGCTTCATTATCTGTAGCAGGATTAAGAGCTACGTCTGTTACATCTGCCGTAACGGTAATTGGTCCGTTGTTTAACCCAGATATATCTGCATCTGCTGCTGTCCATACATTACCAGTTACAATAGCCGTGGTAGTCACAGTATTTGATCCGTCAGATAAAGTTACTGTAACTATTTGGTTGTCCTCAACATCCGTAGTTGTACCAGAAATAGTTACGTTTTTATCTTCAGTGGTATTTACAATATCATCTCCTTCAATAGGAGTATCAATATCTATTGTTGGCACTGTATTATCTAAAATAATAGGATCATTATCTGTTGCAGGATTCAGCGCTATATCGGTAACATCTGCCGTAACAGTTATTGGTCCATTAATTAATCCAGAAATATCTGCATCTGTAGCAGTCCAAGTATTACCAGTAACAATAGCTGTTGTAGTCACAGTATTTGTACCATCACTAAAAGTTACAGTAACAGTTTGGTTGTCCTCCACACCAGTGGTAGTACCAGAAATAGTAACATCGTTATCTTCTGCTGCATTAACGATATCATCTCCTTCAATAGGAGTTGTAATATCTATAGTTGGCACAGAGTTTTCAAGTATTACAGGATCATTATCTGTTGCAGGGTTTAAAGCTACATCAGTTACATCTGCAGTAACAGTTATTGGTCCATTATCTAACATAGAGATGTCAGCATCAATAGCAGTCCACGTACCACCGTTTACAGAAGCTGTTGTAGTTACAGTGTTACTACCGTCATCAAAAGTTACCGTTACGGTTTGACCGTCTTCTACACCAGTAGTAGTACCGGAAATAGTAACATCACCATCTTCAGCTGCATTAACAATATCGTCTCCTTCAATAGGAGTTGTAATATCTATAGTAGGTAATGAGTTATCTAATCTAATAGGATCATTATCGGTTGCGGGGTTACCTGCAATGTCTTCAACATCTGCCGTAACAGTTATTAGTCCATTAGTTAAACCGGAAATGTCAGCATCTGTAGCAGTCCAAGAATTACCGGTAACATTAGCTGTAGTAGTCACTGTATTTGTACCATCACTTAAGGTAACAGTTACCGTTTGGTTGTCCTCCACATCAGTAGTAGTACCAGAAATAGTAACATCCTTATCTTCTGCTGCATTAACAATATCATCTACTTCAATAGGAGTTGTAATATCTATAGTAGGTATTGTATTTTCTAAGGTTATAGGATCATTATCCGTTGCAGGGTTACCGGCTAAATCTGTAACATCTGCTTTAACGGTAATAGTACCATTATTCAACATAGAAATATCTGCATCTGTAGCGGTCCAAGACCCGTCAGGGTTTACAGTCGCCGTAGTTGTAACAACAGGATTAGAACCGTCATCAAAAGTTACGATTACCGTTTGTCCTGCTTCTACATCGGTTGTGACACCTGAAATAGTAACATCACCATCTTCAGCAGCATTTACAATATTATCACCTTCAATAGGTGTAGTAATATCTATAGTTGCGTCTACATCGTGAACAATATCCCTAGTTGCTTGTGTCGCAGCATTACCTGCTAAATCTGACACATTTGCCAATATAGTCTCTAAAGGATCAAGTGCTTGAGCTTCTGCAGCACTGATATCAAATGTCCAATTACCAGAAGATACGGTAGCGGTATAGGTATTACCATTTAAATTAACAGTTACTATTTGACCATCTTCTGCATCTGTTGTTCCGGATATGGTAACAGGAGAATTATCTTCTATTGCATTGACAATATCATCTACTGCAACAACATTGATAGCTATAACTGGGTTGGTAATATCAACAGTTAGTAATGCAATATCTGAGACAGCAGGAGAACATACATATGAAAGTTCTGAAATTATAACTCCATATTGATATCCGTCTTGAGCTACAGTTATTCCAGATAAAGTTAGAGTAGAAGTAGTACTTCCTGTGTAAATATCAGAATTATTTGCATCATCAATATCAACAAAACCACCACCGGATTGGTCATCTACTTGCCATTGATACACTAGGTTTGTTCCTGTAGCAGTAACAGAAAAAGACTCTGATGTATCTGCATTTGTAATAACATCTTGCGGCTGATCTGCAGTATTGGCTATAGTAGGGGCAACACCAGGTTGCTGAAAGTCATATTGAGAATTACTTGCACTATCTTCATTATTAGGAACAGTGTAACCATCTGTTACATCAGTATCAATTACAACTCCGTTAGCATTAACCGTTGTTGGTGCATCTCCAAGTATACCATCACCGTTTGGATCTGTAAAACCAGCTTCAATAACATCAAAACATAAATCACCATCTGAATCTAATTCTAAAAAGTCAGGAATACCGTCAGGTGTGCTTTCAGAATCAGCAATTGTATAATTAACAGTGCCACTATTTTCTTGTCCGCTGTCTTGCACACTATTTGGAACACCATCTGTACCAACAACACCATTTAAAATTCCGTTTGTGTGTGCTTGGTTGCTCCCTGCCTCAACAATATCATATATACCATCATTATCAGCATCTAAATCAAAATGATTTGGAACTCCATCTAAATCAGTATCAAAATCATCAACAATACCATCAGAATTTGTATCGGCACCTAAGTCTAAATCTCTAAAGTTAAGTATTCCGTCTCCATCATCGTCTGCACTAGGGTCAAGTCCGCCAGGACTTTCTGCAGTATCTAGAATACCATCGTTATCATCATCTAAATCAATAGAATCTGCTATACCATCCAAGTCATTATCATCTATACCAGCTTCACGGTAATCTACTTCTGATGTTGCATTAATAGCTATATTTGGCAGGTCTGAAGCTCCATTATTTTGATCGTCATTCGTATCAAAAAGAGCACCTGAAGTATCTACATCGTCAAAATCATCTAAAAGACCATCACCGTCAGCATCTAAGTTGTTTGAAGCCGAATTAAAACCAGCTTCTTCGGTATCACTAAGGCTATCTTCATCAGAGTCTAGATCTAAATAATCAGGGTTTGCATCTATATCTGTATTTTCAGGTATTAACCCACTTGGGTAATTTGTATCTAATCCGTTTGCGTCAAATGTATTTGAAGGGGCTACATATCCTGTTGTTGGTTGCGCCTCTACATTATCTGGAATACCATCATTATCAGAATCAATATCTAAATGATCTTCTATACCATCATTGTCACTATCTATACCTTGGTAAATAGTATATACAGGAGCTGTTCCAGGTCCAGAAGCAGTAGTTGCAGAACCATCAGTATTATTAGAAGACGTAGTGTTTGTTGGAGTGAATAACCCGTTAATATCACAAGTTTGAAACAATACAGAACCTAAATAATTATTAGGAGAAGACGTTAGTAATTCACCACTAAATGTTATATCTAAGTTTGTAGTCTCATAAAAGTTGAAATATGCAGCAAGTTTAGCACCAAAATCTACTCCTGCCCACGTTTGTGGAGGACCTTGAAAAGTAGCTGTACCTGTAGCTAAATTTTCTGAAACTGTAAGTAATGAGTTGCTATCTATAGCATACAGTCCTGGTCTTGTTAAAGTAACACTTTCTCTTGTGTTGGCACCATCAATATCATAAATAACACCACCAAACCTTATAAGATTAACTTGAAAATTTGTTCCTGTTGCAACTAAACGTACATTAAAAGACATACCTCCTGTAGCACCAGTAGTACCACCAATTGTAAAGTTTGGTTGCCAAGCGTTTTCACTACCAGAAGCATTATCATCAATAGAGACCAAAGTTGCATTATCAATATCCGTAATTCTAACAATAGCATCTAACACACCTAATGATGAACTTACCACTGTAGAAAACCTATATTCAGCACCTAATGTACCCGCTCCGGATCCACCGCCAATGTATGTACCTCCATTAAATGAGCCAGCAGGTATACCACAAGCATCACCTTTTGTATCTGTAGGTGTAAACCCTAAAGATTCTACATAATCTAAAATTCCATCGTTATCATCATCAATATCTAAATCATTATCTACGTTATCCCCATCTGTATCTATAGGGTCTATATGTGTTGTACCATCTCTAAAATCTACTTCACTTGTAAAAGGATCTTGATCATTAGGAAAGTTTGTAACCTGTTGGTTGCTATTTGTAGGTCCGTTAGGATCAGCAATTCCATTAGTTTCAGTTGTACTATTATCAAAACCATCTTCTAGACCATCGTTATCAACATCATTATTTGTTGGTAAGGTGTCAGCAATATTATCTCCATCTACATCATAGGCTTCTACATAATCTGTTAAACCATCATTATCTGAATCTAAATCTCTAAAATCTGGAGAGTCTGCACCATCTGAGTTAGCAGGCTGGTTTATAGATATACCAGACCCGGAAGATGTTTCATAATTGTCAGCAAGACCATTACCATCACCATCCGCACTTGGAGGTATATAATTAGATGTTGATTGCCATTCAATATTATCAATAATACCATCATCATCACTATCCAAATCTAAATAATCTGGATTAGTACCACCATCTGTATTTTCCGGAATATTTGTAAAACTACCACCGTTATCGGCATCAAAAGCATCATCTACACCATCATTATCTGTATCGTTACCAGATAACTGTACCAAACCGGCATCTGTTTGCGATTCTACTAAATCTCTAATACCATCATTATCAGAATCAATATCTAAATAGTTAGGACTTCCAGAACCATCACTATCTGCAGGAATATTTATAACTCCGTTGCCATCTATACCTCCGTCTTCAGCGCTATTAGGAATACCATTTGTTCCGGGAGCACTTTCTGCAGTGTCTATAGATCCATTTCCGTCTAGGTCTAAACTTCCGTTTCCAGTTTCAACAACGTCTGGTATACCATCATTATCACTATCTAGGTCTAAGTAATTAGGAATACCATCGTTATCAAAATCTGTTGTTCCTTCAACAACATCGGTAATACCATCATTATCATCATCCTCATCTATATTATTAGCTACACCATCTCCATCATTATCTAAATTGTATATTTTAGTTGTAGAGGCAGAACTTGAGTTTCCTGCAGCGTCAGTTGTAGTAACACTACCTTCAATGGTCAAATCTACATCCTCTTGTAATTCAGATCCAGGTACGTCAATACTAAAAACTCCTCCAGAATCTACAGTACCAGTGTAGTTTGTTCCGTTTATGGTTAAAGTAACCGTGTCTCCGGTGTTAAAATCACCACTTACTGTACCTGTTATAGGTATATTATTTGCAGCTTCGGAAGCAGTGACAAGGTTATTTGTAGTAACATTGTCTATAACTATTGTTACTACAGGAATTGTATTGTCTAATGCTATTGGATCATTATCTGTAGCAGGGTTTAAAGCTACATCAGTAACATCTGCAGTAACGGTTATTGGTCCGTTGGTTAAAGCAGAAATATCTGCATCTGTAGCAGTCCAGGAATTAGCGCTAACAGTAGCAGTTGTTGTCACAGTATTTGTACCATCAGAAAAAGTTACGGTTACTATTTGATTATTTTCTACACCCGTAGTTGTACCAGAAATAGTAACATCATTATCTTCTGATGCATTTACAATATTATCACCTTCTATAGGTGTTGCAATGTCTATTGTAGGTAATGAATTATCAAGTGTAACAGGTTCGTTATCTGTAGCCGGATTTAATGCTACATCGGTAACATCTGCAGTTACGGTAATTGGTCCGTTGTTTAATCCAGATACATCGGCATCTGTTGCTGTCCACACACCACCAGTTACTGTAGCCGTTGTAGTTACAATGTTTGATCCATCAGAAAAAGTTACGGTTACTGTTTGATTGTCTTCAACTCCGGTAGTTGTTCCTGACACACTAACATCGTTATCTTCTGATCCACTAACCACATTGTCCCCTTCAATAGGAGTATCAATATCTATAGTAGGTAAAGAATTATCTAAGATGACAGGTTCATTATCTGTTGCAGGGTTTAGCGCTACATCAGTAACATCTGCAATAACAGAAATTGGTCCGTTAGTTAAAGTAGAAATATCTGCATCTGTAGCAGTCCAATTGTTACCAATGACAGTAGCTGTAGTAGTTACTGTATTTGTACCATCACTAAATATAATAGTTACAGTTTGGTTGTCTTCTACACCCGTAGTTGTACCAGAAATAGTGACATCATTATCTTCAGACGCATTTACCACATTATCCCCTTCAATAGGCGTAGTAATATCTATAGTTGGCACAGAGTTTTCAAGTGTAACAGGATCATTATCTGTTGCTGGGTTTAACGCTACATCGGTTACATCTGCAGTAACAGTAATTGTACCGTTAGTTAAACCAGAAATATCTGCATCTGTAGCTGTCCAAGAGTTACCCGTAACAGTAGCCGTTGTTGTCACAGTATTTGTACCATCAGAAAAAGTTACTGTAACAATTTGACCGTCTTCTACACCAGTAGTAGTACCGGAGATAGTGACATCACCATCTTCAGCTGCATTCACAATATCATCTCCTTCAATAGGAGTTGTAATGTCTATTGTAGGTAATGAGTTATCTAGTGTAATAGGATCATTATCTGTTGCTGGGTTTAGTGCTACATCGGTAACATCTGCAGTAACAGTAATTGTACCGTTAGTTAATCCAGAAATATCTGCATCTGTAGCAGTCCAAGAGTTACCCGTAACAGTAGCCGTTGTTGTTACAGTATTTGTACCATCAGAAAAAGTTACTGTAACAATTTGACCGTTTTCTACGCCAGTAGTGGTACCAGAAATAGATACATCATTATCTTCAGATGCATTTACTACATCATCACCCTCAATAGGAGTTGTAATGTCTATTGTTGGCAATGTATTATCTAAAGTTACAGGTTCGTTATCTGTAGCAGGATTTCCGGCTATGTCTTCAACATCTGCGGTAACAGTAATTGTACCGTTAGTTAATCCAGAAATATCTGCATCTGTAGCGGTCCAATTATCACCAGTTACTGTAGCCGTTGTGGTTACAGTATTTGTGCCATCAGAAAAAGTTACTGTAACAATTTGGTTGTCTTCAATACCAGTAGTGGTACCAGAAATAGACACATCATCATCTTCAGATGCATTAACAACATCGTCACCTTCAATAGGAGTAGTAATATCTATTTTAGGAGGTGTTTTATTTCCTTTTAATGTTATAATTAAGTTAGCTATGTCAGAATTAGAACCATCAGATAATCTATATTCAAAAGTTTCAGTAAGAGTTTGTCCTATTAGTAAACCAGATACATTAGGGTTGCTAACATCTGGTGTATATGTATAACTACCGTCACTATTTACTGTAATAGTACCATATGTGCCAGTATAAACTGTATTTACGTTCCCTGCGCTGGCATCAATTTCAATAATCTGTATCATTGGATTATCTCCTTGCCAGTAAATATCAGACACACCCGCTATTTGAGCATTAGGGTTTGCATCGGTAACATCTGGACCATAATTATAACCTAATCTTAATTGATTTATAGGTTCGTTAAAAAATACATTTACATTACCTGTTGCATCACTCTCAATTGCACTACCTGTGCCATAAAAAGTATTACCAGAAGTATTTACAACACCACCAGTTGTTACAAAAGTGAAGTTCGATGCAGTTCCATCTAATGAACCATTTATAGTTATTTGATCTTGCCAAGTAGTACTTTGAGAATAATCAATATCGGTAACAAGAAAACCTAAATTAAATACTGGTTCATTAAAAGTTATAATTAACTCTGTGTCTCCAGAGGGGTTTGTTGCTGCATCTATTTGGTAAAGCAAGTAACCTGTGTGTCCACCATTAGTACTAGTAGTTAAAACTATCTGGTTGTTAACCGTACCTACAGATGAAGGATCTGTAGATATAAAACTAAGTTGTACTCCTCCAATAGTTTTTGATTTTCCATTAACAGTTTCACCATTGGTAAATTGATTTTCCCAGACTAAAGTAGATAAACCTCTATCTACATAATCAGCTCCATCAACACCTATATCGGTTATTATATTACCAGAGACGTCACTCTCTACTACAACAGTTATTTCATCGGTATTATCTAATGCAATAGGTGCTTCATCAACACCATTAATAGTCACTGTAAGTATACCATAATCAATATAACCATCTGGATCTCTAATAGTGTAAGAAACAATGTCCTGAAGTGCTTCTCCACTTTTTAAACCTGTTACCGATGAGTTAGCTTCATCCACATCATATACATAACTACCGTTTGCTTGTATAGTGACACTACCGTACAATGTGTTATAAACACTACCAACACTGGCAGGATAAACATCAACTTCAGATACAAAAATATTATTTCCATAATCAGGAGTTCCATCGGTCAATACGTTTCCTGTAACAGTTCCTGTAGAGCTAGCACTAATATTATTAATATTATCATATGCTACTGGTTGTGTATATACATTAAAGAAAGTCTGAGAAATACTAGATTGAGCAAAACTATCAGTAAACTGAACATCTATTGTTCTTAAACCATCTGTTTGAGGTTCAGATAAATTACCGTAATAAGTACCAGCTATAAAAGCTTGAAAAGATGCGTTTGGTATTGGGTTTCCAGAGAATTCAGTAATTAAGAATGTTGTGCCAGATGTTTGTGTTACTAAAATATTGGTACCTCCAAAGTTAAATACCCTAGAAGGATAAGGGGCAGTACCACCTAAGTAAAATAATATAAATCCACTACCGTCATTAAAAGAAATTAATTCTCCAGTGGGTGTATCGGCAACTCCAGAAACAGATATAGTTGCACTTTGTACAAAACCATTATCAGAAGTCACAGAAGGGCTTATACCTATTGAATATATATTGGATGTTGATGGATCTAGAGTATATGTGTTATTATTGCCGGCCGTAAAAGCATTTAAATCTAATATGGGATTTGCAAAAATTACATTTTCACTTGCATTATCAAGTTTACTCTTATTATAGGATAGTAAATTTATAGGAATACATAGGTAGAGGACGGTTAAAAAAAGTAAACGAGATAAATTTGGTCTTTTTTTAGTTGATGGGAATTTTCTGATCATGTGTTGATTATTTTTTAACTGGGGAAATCTTTAAATAATTGTTAATGATATGTATGTATTTATATTTTGACTTATGTCTACATTTTATTTTTTTTTTGTTAATTGATATTTCTTAATTACGTTATAGTAAAATTATTACAATAAATTAAAAATAAAGACTGATTGGTACTTTTCTTTATGTTTGTTATTTAAGTTTTTGTTTAAAATTTTGTTAAATTTTATTTAAGGTTAAATATTTTGAGTATTTGTATATGTCTTGATCGTAAAAAAGAAATAATAAGAGGGTTAACTGTAACCAATTAATATATCTTACATATTGTAAATGCGGAGTTTATAACTCTAAAATATAGCTTATTTGTATGATAAAAGCTAGATTGATAATCCGTCTTTTTTGTAAGAAAAAAATAAATAAATGAATTGTTTTTTATTAATTGTAATGATGTAAAATTTAACTTTTTATTTAAAAAAAGGCGTTATGTATTTAATCATTAATTTATAAAAAAATAGTGCGTATTACTCACTTTTGTTGTGTGTTTCTACATATTTGTATGTGAAATTGCTCTTTTTGTATGTAAAACTTTTTTATGTCTAATACACTTAATAATTAACGTTTGATAATAAATTAATTACTGTAGTCCTCTTTAAACGTTAAAGGAATATTAAAGTGTTGTGTTTTGTATTGTTTTGTTAACGTTCGTTCATATATTTGAATCTTGTTTTTTTATGAAAACAGACCTCAATCAAAATAGTATCAAACTAACTTTATGAAAAGAATAACAAAAAAGGAATTATTTTTTGAAAAGACACTTAAGCTAATAAGTGAAAAAGGATTTAAGGCAACTACAATGCGTGATATTGCGCACGAGTTAAATTTTGAAGTTGCTAATGTTTACAATTACATAGATTCTAAAGAAGCTTTATTAGAAGATTATATATTTAGTACGTTAGAGGAATTTGTGGTGTATTTGGACAATATTATGAATTCTTCTTATTCTCCAGTTGAAAAACTAAAGTTTGTTATTTCTAAACATGTACAATACACGCTTAATAAGCCTTATGAGGTTTCTCTTTTTGTGTATGAGTGGCGTAGTTTAAAAGATGAAAAGTTAGAAGACTTTAAGGTTAAAAGATCAGGTTATATTAGTACTGTTAGTAATATAATTGAAGAAGGTATTGCTGAAGGTTCCTTACGTAAAATGGACAGTGAGTTTTCAACGTTTATGGTAATTTCATCAATGCGATGGTTGTTTAGTATGATAACCAATGACGATATAAAAGTAAACCCAATAGAGATAGAAAAGCAGTTAACAGATTTTATATTTAAAGGGATAGAGAATAAATAAACACTTATTGTTTATTATAAAAAAAGAGGAAGCTTTAGCTTCCTCTTTTTTGTTTGTTTTATGTTTTAGTTTTTAATTACAATAAACTCAGATCTTCTATTTTGTTGGTGTTGTTCTTCGGAGCATTTGCTATTAGAATCGCAGTTGTTAGTTAGTTGAGATTCCCCAAAACCTTTGCCTGACACACGCTCAGGCGCAATACCATTGTCTAATAAATACTTTACCGTTTCTTTGGCTCTTCTGTTAGATAATGCTTGGTTGTAAGCAGTAGTAGCTCTAGCATCAGTATGTGATCTAACTTCAATAACCACCTCTGGATATTCTTTAAGATATGCAAATACTTGTTGCATTGTAATTTGTCCATCAATCCTAATAAACGATTTATCAAGGTCAAAATAAATAGGATCTAATTTTAAGTACTTAGTTAAATCTGTACCAATAGGGGCAGCCCTTTTAATAGGATTTAATTTTACAATAACAGGATCAATTTCTTTGTTACGTTCTATAGCAAAAGAGGTAGTTCCGTTTTCAAACTCTATTTTTTGTCCCAGTAGGGTATAGGTATCCTCCCAGCAAATATCATCAATTGTAAAGTTTCCTTTTTTATCAGTTTTAGTTTCAAAAACCAAAGTGTTTTCTTTGTCTTTTACTTGCACAGCAGCGTCTGCAATACTAGCACCTGTTTTAAGATTAACAGCAGTACCTGTAATTGTATTATAGCAATTAAGGTTTAGTTCTTTTGTTTGAACAAAGCTATAAATATCATCATATCCTTTACCACCATCACGGTTAGAGGCAAAGAATCCTTTTTGAGTGTCTTCATCAAAAATCAAAGAAAAATCATCTTGTTTGCTGTTTACGGGTTTCCCAATATTTAAGATGTAAGAGTCGTTAAAGTTATCAGTAATTTGTGTAGCAAAAATATCTAAACCACCAAGTCCAGGATGTCCATCAGAGGCAAAATACAAGATGTTATTTTTAGATACAAACGGAAACGTTTCTCTAGATTCTGTATTAATTTTATTACCAAGATTTAGGGGAGCACTAAATGATCCGTCAGCAATAATATCTACCACATACAGGTCAGACATACCACGCGTACCAGGCATATCAGAAGCAAAATATAATTTTGTTTCATCAGGCGATAGGGCAGGGTGTGCTACAGAATACTCATCACTATTAAAAGGTAGTTCTGTGATTTTTTTCCATTGGTCACCAACTTTTGTAGCTCTGTATAATTTAAGTCTACTAACGCCATCTTTATCGCGGGCAAA
>NZ_JAUOPS010000011.1:0-16612 GCF_030546975.1 Cellulophaga sp. 3_MG-2023 | reverse complement strand
CAATCGCTAGTAGGTAGAGGAGTACCACCAATAGAATCACAATCATCTAAAGGATTTGTACCATCTGTAACTTCTTGACCGTCATTAACACCATCATTATCAGAATCAGGATTATTAGGATCAGTACCTAATGAAACTTCATCATTATCATTTATTCCATCACCATCAGTATCTACAGATATAGTAACTACACCAGTACCGCTGTTTCCAGCAGAATCAGTTGCAACAATATCTATAACATCCTCATCTGTCAATACAGGAAGAGAACCATTAATTGGCGATTGCGTTTCAGTATCTAAACTCCAATTTCCACTAGCATCTGTAGTAACAGCATATGTAACATCAAATACATTATCACCATTAGTGTCTAGTTCAATAATAAGGTCTTCATTAGGATCTCCTTGACCTGTTAAAACAGGAGTAATATCTATTGTACTAAAACTGTCTACAGTTGGATTTGTAAGATCAATCACTGCAGTATCCGTAACACTATCAGAACCTACATTACCAGCGACATCAGTAATGTTTGCTGTTAAAACAATTGTACCTGTATCACCTGGGTTTGCAATTACAACATCTATATATCCATTGGTAATATCAGTTGTTGTCAAGACCACTTCTTGTGAATTTCCATTACCATCGGTTATAGTTACCGTATCACCAGCTACAGCATCAGCAGGTAGCGTCACTACAGCATCAATATCACCAACCAATTCATCTTCACTAATCAAACCATCATTATTGGTATCTTCGGTAATTTCTACGGTCGGAGCCAATGGATCTGTAAGATCCAACATTGCAGTATCCGTAGCACTATCTGGACCAACGTTTCCGGCAACATCCGTAATATTAGCTGTTAAAACAATAGTACCTGCATCTCCAGGATTTACGATTATTACATCAATAGATCCGTTCGTTATATTGGTTGCGGTCAAAATCACATCTTGTGAATTTCCATTACCATCGGTTATGGTTACCGTATCACTAGCTACAGCATCAGCAGGTAGTGTTACACGTGCATCAATATCACCAACCAATTCATCTTCACTGATTAAACCATCGTTATTGGTATCTTCAGTAATTTCTACGGTCGGAGCCAATGGATCTGTAAGATCAAGCACTGCAGTATCCGTAGCACTATCAGAACCAACGTTTCCGGCAACATCCGTGATGTTCGCTGTTATAACAATAGTACCTGCATCTCCAGGATTTGCGATTACAATATCTATATATCCATTCGTAATATCAGCGGCAGTCAAGATTACATCTTGTGAGTTACCATTACCGTCTGTAATAGTCACCGTATCACCGGCAAATGTTTGAGCAGGTAGCGTTACACGCGCATCGATATCACCAACCAATTCATCTTCACTGATCAAACCATCATTATTGGTGTCTTCCGTAATTTCTACGGTCGGAGCCAATGGATCTGTAAGATCCAACACAGCAGTATCCGTAGCACTATCTGGACCAACATTTCCGGCAACATCCGTGATGTTCGCTGTTATAACAATAGTACCTGCATCTCCAGGATTTGCGATTATTACATCAATAGATCCGTTAGTTATATCGGTTGCGGTCAAAATCACATCTTGTGAATTTCCATTACCATCGGTTATGGTTACCGTATTACCAGCTACAGCATCAGCAGGTAGCGTTACACGAGCATCGATATCACCAATTAGTTCATCTTCACTGATCAAGCCATCATTATTGGTGTCTTCCACTATTTCTACCGTTGGCGCAGTTGGATCTGTAAGATCCAACATTGCAGTATCCATAGCACTATCAGGACCAACATTACCGGCAACATCCGTGATGTTCGCTGTTATAACAATAGTACCTGCATCTCCAGGATTTGCGATTATTACATCAATAGATCCGTTCGTTATATCGGTTGCGGTCAAAATCACATCTTGTGAATTTCCATTACCATCGGTAATAGTTACCGTATCACCGGCAAATGTTTGAGCAGGTAGTGTTACACGAGCATCGATATCACCAATTAGTTCATCTTCACTAATCAAACCATCATTATTGGTGTCTTCCGTAATTTCTACGGTCGGAGCCAATGGGTCAGTAAGATCTAACACTGCAGTATCCGTAGCACTATCTGGACCAACGTTTCCTGCAACATCCGTAATGTTCGCTGTTAAAACAACAGTACCTGTATCTCCAGGATTTACGATTATTACATCAATAGATCCGTTCGTTATATCGGTTGCGGTCAAAATCACATCTTGTGAATTTCCATTACCATCGGTAATAGTTACCGTATCACCAGTTACAGCATCAGCAGGTAGCGTTACACGAGCATCGATATCACCAATTAGTTCATCTTCACTGATCAAGCCATCATTATTAGTGTCTTCCACTATTTCTACCGTTGGCGCAGTTGGATCAGTCAAATCAAGCACCGCAGTATCCGTAGCACTGTCTGGACCAACATTCCCGGCGACATCCGTTAAATTCGCAGTTACAACTATAGTATTTCCATCACCAGGATTGGCGATTACAACATCTATAAATCCATTAGCAACATCTGTGGCAGTCAAGACCACGTCTTGTGAATTACCATTACCGTCAGTTACAGTTACAATATCTCCTTCAAAAGTTTGACCTACTAAAGTTACACGAGCATCAATATCGCCTACCAATTCATTTTCACTGATTAAACCATCATTATTGGTGTCTTCCGTAATTTCTACTGTTGGCGCGCTAGGATCGGTAAGATCAAGTAATGCTGTATCAGTATTACTATTAGGTCCTACATTACCAGCTACATCTGTTACGTTGGCAGTTACGTTAATAGTACCACCATCTCCCGGATTAGGAATTACAACAATAATAAATCCGTTGGTAGCATCTGCTGCCGTAAGTATAACATCTTGAGAGCCTCCATTACCATCCGTTACGGTCACAGTATCTCCTGCTGCTATATTGCTTGGAAGTGATACAGAAGCTTGAATATCAACATTTAATTCATCTTCATTAATTAACTCATCATTATTACTATCATCTACAATAATTACTGTAGGAGCACCAGGGTCTGTAAGATCCAGCACTGCTGTATCTGTAGCACTATTTGGACCAACATTACCGGCAACGTCCGTAAGATTTGCGGTTACCACAATGGTACCCATATCTCCAGGATTGGCAATTACAACATCTACATATCCATCTGATATATTTGTCGCCGTAAGTATTATATCTTGTGAATTACCATTACCATCAGTTACCGTAACCGTGTCACCGGCAACAGCATCAACAGGTAATGTTACACGAGCATCAAGATCACCAAAAAGTTCATCTTCGTTTATTAATCCGTCGTTATCAACATCTTCAGAGATAACTATTGTTGGCGCTAAAGGAGCCGTGGTATCCAATACTGCTGTATCTGTAGCACTATCAGGACCAACATTGCCTGCAATGTCAGTTAAGTTAGCTGTTAATACAATAGAACCGTTTTCACCTGGATTGATGATGACCACATTTATAGTACCCGTTGCAATATCTGTTGCAGTAAGTATTATATTTTGTGAATTACCATTACCATCGGTTACCGTAACCGTATCACCAGCAACCGCTCCTGCAGGTAGTGTTACCACAGCATCTAAGTCACCTACTAATTCATCTCCATTTATTAATTCATCATTATTGACATCTTCCGTAATTTCTATTGTAGGAGCCAATGGATCTGTAAGATCTAATACCGCAGTATCCGTAGCACTATCAGGACCAACATTACCGGCAGCATCCGTAAGATTTGCGGTTACCACAATGGTACCCATATCTCCAGGATTTGCAATAACTACATCAACATATCCATCTGATATATTTGTTGCCGTAAGTATTACATCTTGTGAGTTACCATTACCATCAGTAACGGTCACAGTATCTCCTGCAACTGCATCAACAGGTAGTGTTACACGAGCATCAAGATCACCAACAAGCTCATCTTCGTTTATTAATCCGTCATTATTTGTGTCTTCAGAAATAACTACTGTTGGCGCTAAAGGAGCCGTGGTATCTAGTACAGCTGTATCTGTAGCACTATCTACACTAGTATTGCCAGCTACATCTGTAATATTAGCTGTTACCACGATGTTACCATTCTCACCAGGGTTGGCAACTATAACAGTGATATCGCCATTAGTAATATCAGTTGCAGTAAGTACCACATCTTGTGAATAACCATTACCATCCGTAATGGTAACCGTATCACCAGCAACGGCATCGGCAGGTAGCGTAACTACGGCATTAATTGGTCCGGTTAGTTCATCATCACTAATTAGACCATCATTATTGGTATCTTCAGTAATCTCAACTGTTGGAGCCGTTGGAGCCGTTGTATCTATGGTCAACTCTAAAGTAGTAATATCAACAGCACTATTACCTGCTGCATCTGTACTGGTTACCACAACTTCATTTGTACCGTTTACATTTGGAGCAAAAGTTCCGCTTTCTGGAGTTTCAACTTCAGTATCTAAAGTCCAATTACCAGAGGCATCGGTAACAATAGTATAAATTGCACCGCCAACTTCTATTTCTAAAGTAGAATTTGCTTCTGCAGTACCTGTAATAACAGGTGTTATGTCATTTGTAATTTGACTTTCTACAGTAGGAATCACAGGGTCTGTAGTATCAATTGTCAACTCTAAAGTTGTAACATCATCAGTACTATTACCAGCAGCATCTGTACTTGTAACGGCTACTTCATTTGTTCCATTTACATTTGGTGTAAATGAACCACTATCTGCGATAGCTGTTTCCGTATCAATTGTCCAGTTGCCAGAAGCATCTGCTGTCGTTGTATATGTTGCACCCGCAACTACTACAGTTACCGTAGAATTTGCTTCTGCAGTACCCGTAATAACAGGTGTAGTGTCATTCGTAATTTGACTATCAACAGTAGGTACCGCAGGCGGAGTTACATCTACCGTAAGCAAAGCACTATTAGAAGTTAACGGCGAACATACAAAGCTAGTCTCTGTAATTATCACTCTATATTCATAACCCTGTTGTGTTGTTGTTATACCTGTTAAAGTCAATGTTTCTGTAATACTACCTGAATAAATATCAGTTGCATTTGCATCGTCAATATCAACAAAACCACCACCGGATTGGTCATCTACTTGCCATTGATACATTAAATCTGTACCTGTAGCGGTTACCGTAAATGTTTCTGGAGCGCTTCCGTTTGTTAATACATCTTGAGGTTGTTCTGCTGCTGTTGCTATTGTTGGTACAACGCCAGGTTGCTGAAAGTCATATTGAGAATTACTTGCACTATCTTCATTATTTGGAGTTGTATAACCGTCTACAACAGTAGTACCTGTTACGATACCATTTGCATCGACAACTGTAGCACCATCGCCCAATATTCCGTCTGCATTAGAATCAGTAAATCCAGCTTCAATAACATCGTTACATAAATCGCCATCTGCATCCAACTCAAGGAAATCAAAGATTCCATCAGGAGTAGTTTCAGAATCTGATACCGTATAACTTACGGCACCACTATTCTGCTGACCACTTGCCTGTACCGTATCTGGAACACCATCCGTACCTACCGCACCATCTACAACACCAGCTGTAAAGGCTTGATCACTTCCTGATTCTACAACATCATAAATACCATCATTATCCGTATCTAAATCAAAGTGGTTAGGAACACCATCACCATCGGTATCAAAAATATCCACAATACCATCACCGTTGGCATCAACACCTAAATCAGTATCATTATAATTCAATATTCCATCAGAATCATCATCAGCACTAGGATCAGTTCCAGAAGTTTCAACCGTATCTAAAATACCATCGTTATCATCATCTAAATCAATAGAATCCGCTATACCATCCAAATCATTATCATCAATACCAACTTCACGGTAATCAACTTCCGGGGTTGTTGTTTTCGAAATATTTGGTAAATCTGAGGCTCCATTATCTTGATCATCATTCGTATCAAAAAGAGCACCTGAAGTATCTACATCATCATAATCATCTAAAAGACCATCACCATCATTATCTAAGTTATTTGATGCCAAAGTGAAACCTGCCTCAATCCTATCGGTTAAACCATCTTCATCTGAATCTAAATCTAAATAATCTGGAATACCGTCAAGGTCAGTATCTATAGCTGTTAAACCTTCGTTACCCGTACCTTCATATGGATTTCCTAAACCATCTGTGTCGCTATCAGCTGTTCCTCTAGGAATGTATGATGAAGTAAGTTGCGCCTCTACATTATCTGGAATACCATCATTATCAGAGTCAATATCTAAATGATCTTCTATACCGTCATTGTCACTATCTATACCTTGGTAAATAGTATATACAGGAGCTGTTCCAGGTCCAGAAGCAGTAGCTGCAGAACCATCAGTATTATTAGAAGACGTAGTATTTGTTGGAGTGAATAACCCGTTAATATCACAAGTTTGAAACAATACAGAACCTAAATAATTATTAGGAGAAGACGTTAGTAATTCACCACTAAATGTTATATCTAAGTTTGTAGTCTCATAAAAGTTGAAATATGCAGCAAGTTTAGCACCAAAATCTACTCCTGCCCACGTTTGTGGAGGACCTTGAAAAGTAGCTGTACCTGTAGCTAAATTTTCTGAAACTGTAAGTAATGAGTTGCTATCTATAGCATACAGTCCAGGTCTTGTTAAGGTAACACTTTCTCTTGTGTTGGCACCATCAATATCATAAATAACACCACCAAACCTTATAAGATTAACTTGAAAATTTGTTCCTGTTGCAACTAAACGTACATTAAAAGACATACCTCCTGTAGCACCAGTAGTACCACCAATTGTAAAGTTTGGTTGCCAAGCGTTTTCACTACCAGAAGCATTATCATCAATAGAGACCAAAGTTGCATTATCAATATCCGTAATTCTAACAATAGCATCTAAAACACCTAACGATGAAGTAACCACCGTTGAAAATCTATATTCTGCATTTACGGTACCTTCACCTGAACCTGTAGCAGGTATATAGGTGCCACCAATAAATGAACCAGCAGGTATGCCACAAGCATCACCTTTTGTATCTGTAGGTTGAAAACCTAATGATTCTACATAATCTAAAATACCATCATTATCGTTATCAATATCATCTTTGTTATCAACCCCATCACCATCTGTATCAATTGGATCTAAATGCACATTTGCATCTCTAAAATCTACCTCACTTGTAAAAGGATCTTGAGTATTTAAGAAAGTTGTAACATCTTGATTATTATTTGTAGCTCCGTTTGAATCAGCGATACCATTTGGTGCCGATATACTTAAATCAAAAGCATCATCTAAACCATCATTATCAGCATCTGTGCCTGAAGGCGTAACATCTGCTGCTAAATCATCATTATAATCATAAACCTCTGTAGTATCATCTAAACCATCATTATCAGAATCTGTATCTCTGTAATCAGGTTTATCCGTTCCATCTGAATTTGTTGGTTCATTAATAGATTCTCCAGATCCTGCAGGTGCAACCTCGTAATTATCGGCTAAACCATTTCCATCAGAATCCGAAGATGGAAAAAGATGACCTGAAGTTGACTGCCATTCAATATTATCAATGATACCGTCAGCATCACTATCCAAATCTAAATAATCAGGACGACCATCTAAATCTGTATCTTCTGGTGAAACTGTTAAGCTTCCGCCATTATCCACATCAAAAGCATCATCTATACCATCATTATCAGAATCATTACCTGATAGTTGTACTAGAGCAGCATCTGTCTGTGCTTCTACTAAATCTCTAATACCATCATTATCAGAATCAATATCTAAATAATCAGGACCAGATGTACCATCAGAATTTACAGGAACTGCTGTTACGCCTGCACCATCTACACCGCCATCTTCTAAAACATCTGGAATACCGTTGGTACCCACACCACTTTCAGAACTATCTATAAATCCATTACCATTGGTATCTAAACTTCCATTGCCTGTTTCAACAAGATCCGGAATACCATCATTATCACTATCTAAGTCTAAATTATTTGGAACACCATCACCATCAAAATCACCAGTACCCTCTACTGAATCTGGAATACCATCATTGTCATCATCTTCATCACACGCATCTGGCAATGCATCGCCATCTGCATTTATAGCATCATCAAAACCTTCACATGCATCTAAAGAATTTTGTACACCGTCACCATCACAATCACTAGTTGGTAGAGGAGTACCACCTATAGATTCACAATCATTTAATGGGTCTGTACCATCTGTATCTTCTTGACCATCACTAATACCATCACCATCTGAATCAGGATTATAAGGATCTGTACCATTGGTAACTTCAGTTCCATTTATAATTGAATCACCATCACAATCTGCCGCCGCCCAAATTGGGTTTGTGGCATCATAACCAGTATAACCTACAGCTTGTACTGGGTCACAAGGATTTAACGGATCAGTGTCAATATCATCCGGAACTCCGTCACCATCAGTATCTGTGCTATATGGATCTGTACCATTAGTTACTTCTGTACCATTAATAACTCCATCGTTATCACAATCGGCAGCTGCCCAAATAGCATTACTGGCATCATAGCCTGTGTAACCAGGGGCTTGTACGGGATCACAAGGATTTAACGGATCATTGTCCACATCATCTTGAATTCCGTCACCATCAGTATCTGTATTATATGGGTCTGTACCGAAAGTATCTTCCGTACCATTGGTAACATTATCACCATCACAATCTGCCGCCGCCCAAATGGCATTGCTGGCATCATAACCTGTATAGCCTGCTACTTGTGCAGGATCACAAGGATCTAACGGGTCAGTATCCGTATTATCCGGAACACCATCACCATCGGTATCTGTACTATAAGGATCTGTACCGTTGGTTACTTCAGTACTATTTATTACTCCGTCACCATCACAATCGGCAGCTGCCCAAATAGCATTGCTAGCATCATAACCAGTGTAACCTGCTGCTTGTACTGGGTCACAAGGATCTAGTGCATCTGAATCTGTATTATCTGGAACACCATCGCCATCGGTATCTGTATTGTAAGGATCCGTACCGTTAGTAGCTTCGGTACCATTGGTAACTCCATCGCCATCACAATCTGCCGCTGCCCAAATAGCATTACTAGCATCATAACCAGTATAACCTGCTGTTTGTACCGGATCACAAGGATCTAACGGATCCGCATCTGTATTATCAGGAACACCATCACCATCTGTATCTGAACTATAAGGATCAGTACCATTTGTATTTTCCGTACCGTTAATAACACCATCATTATCACAATCTGCCGCTGCCCAAATAGCATTGCCGGCATCATAACCAGTGTAACCTGCAGCTTGTACCGGATCACAAGGATCTAACGCATCTGTATCCGTATTATCAGGAACACCATCACCATCAGTATCTACATTGTAAGGGTCAGTACCGTTGGTAGCTTCTGTACCATTGGTAACTCCGTCACCATCACAATCTGCTGCTGCCCAAATAGCATTACTGGCATCATAACCAGTATAACCTGCTGCTTGTACAGGATCACAAGGATCTAACGCATCTGCATCTGTATTATCAGGCACACCATCACCATCGGTATCCGTGCTATATGGATCTGTACCATTAGTAGCTTCTGTACCATTGGTAACTCCGTCACCATCACAATCTGCCGCTGCCCAAATAGCATTGCTGGCATCATAACCAGTATAGCCTGCTGCTTGTACTGGGGCACAAGGATCTAGTGCATCACTGTCAACGTCATCTTGAACACCATCACCATCTGTATCATTATTAAAAGGGTCTGTACCATTGGTAACCTCTGTACCATTATCTACATTATCAGCATCACAATCCTCCGCTGCCCAAACTGCATAATTTTCATCAGCTGGAGCACGAACCGTTGGTACGGTAACCTCACAAGGATCAGATGGATCTGTACCATTGGTTACTTCAAATCCATTGGTTTCTCCATCACCATCACAGTCTAAATCATTCCAGCTTGCTTCTGCGTTAGTAGGAACTTGATTTGTACTATATACACAAGGATCTAACGGATCTGTATCTGTTGCATCTGGATCACCATCACCATCATCATCTAAATCACAAATACCCACTAAACCGTCACCATCTAAATCTGTATCTACCGCAGTCACAGCGTTTACATCACCTGTATTATATGCAGCTGCAGC
Organism: Cellulophaga sp. 3_MG-2023; assembly: GCF_030546975.1. NCBI lineage: Bacteria > Pseudomonadati > Bacteroidota > Flavobacteriia > Flavobacteriales > Flavobacteriaceae > Cellulophaga > Cellulophaga sp. 3_MG-2023. Next base: position 6,422 of record NZ_JAUOPS010000011.1, on the reverse strand, counting down.
TACTAATCCGTTTGCTAATATTTTTCCTGAACCATCACCAACAGTTGCAGTATCGGCATCATCATATTCAGAACCATCGCCATTATCGGCAGTACTACTTTCATATGCTTCGTTAGCATCTGAACAGGTATCACCATCACTATCTACATTAAGAAAATCTGGAGTACCAGCTGTTGTTTCTGTAGCAACTGTACCTGTACCAGCTGTATTAGGAATACCTTCAGCACTTATTGCTCCATCTGCAATACCATTACCATCTGCATCTGTACCGCCTGATTCTACAACATCGTAAATTCCATCATTATCACTATCTAAATCAAGCGTATTTGCTACACCATCATTATCATTATCACAATCTAAAACCGATCTAAAGGCAAAACCTTCATTTACGTGATTAGCACTTGAATTTATAGTACCATCTGCAAAATAACCAATATCCATAGGAAAAGTTATGCCTGTACTGGTATCTATCAATAAAGACCATTGCGAATCTGGTACAAGTCTGGATAAACCTGCAGCATCTGGAGCCACTTGAAAAGGAGTACCTGATGTTATCACAGCACCATTACCTAAATCTGTTTCGCCAAGCGGATCTGACAATACTGCCGTACCACCACCTGGCCAAGTAATAATAACCGTCTTATCTGCATTTTGAATATTACCTACGGCACTATTAGGCTCATAAGAAGAAACTCTAATTGCATTTTGCACTGCATTTACAGGCTCTTGTAACGTAAGCGTCATTTCTACAGTTGGATCCGTACCTTGGTTCCATCTTACTTGTAAACCATTATCGGCAGAACCGGTTTTATCTAAAATATTATATTCGGTAGATGTGATCGTAAACTGTTGACTTACTCCATTACCATTATTATATTCTCCTGTTAATAATAACGTATCATCTCCTGATAAAATTGAGCCTTTTGCTGGCGTACATTCTAAATCATTTACTATACCATCATTATCATTATCTTCATCACAAGCGTCACCTACACCGTCACCATCCGCATCATTATATAACGGATGATTTGGGGAGCATTCAGAACATTCATCAGCTTGTAGTAAATTATTAACAGAAGTTCCTATACCTTGAGAAACTCCTCCAGGAATACCTGCAGCATTTACTGTTGCTGTTAGTCTAAAACTACCATCTAAGTCTCCATAATCATAATTTGCATCGCCTTCTAAAGCATCTGGACAACCATCATTATCACTGTCGGAATCTAAATGATCATAAATACCATCATTATCTGTATCTATGTACAGTGAGCATAATGTGTTTACTCTCCAACCAATATTATCTGCATTAGCATTTTCTGATTGTGCGATAACAATTCTATTGATTCCTTTATCTATATTAAATCTAAAATTAGCTTCTTGGGCACCTCCTCCAATAATGGCCGCAACAGCATCTCCAGTAACAGGATCATAAGATGCTCCTGAACCAACGGTGCCTGTTGTAGAATATATATCTGCTGTAAATTCTACTTGAACGGAGCCATTATAAAATTTAATATTCTGACTTTCATTATAGCTGCCAGAGGCATTCCTTGCCAAACTCCTAACATTAAATTCTGTAGATAGTATCAGTTCTGAAAATATAATTTCAGTAGTTGTACCTGTAATATTAGAATTTGAGTTACGAGTCTGCATATCTACTTGAACACTACCATCTGTATAGTTAGGGTTTCCTGCAGGGAATGTTCCTGTTCCTATAGTTGTTGTAGCAACTGCAGTTATATCATTATCAAAATCTTTAATGTAAGCTATTAAATCACCATCATTGCTGTTTAAAGCAATTGTATTGTACGATGCATCTGTAAAGTGAATATTGTTAGTAGGAACTAAACCACAGTCTTTATTAAATTCATCAACATCTAAAATACCATCATTATCATCATCATCATCACAACCGTTTGGTATTCCATCTAAGTCTGTATCTAAAGTATCATCAAAACCTTCACAAACATCAGAGGTATCAGGTACACCATCATTATCATCATCTAGGTTTTCTATAGTAATTACTTCTGAAGTATCATCTACAGAAGAATTTGAATCTGTTTCATCTTGTGTATTAGAAATAGTATTGGTAACACTTATTGAAGAAATTGGCGCATTTATATCATCTGCTACGGCAACAATAACTAAAGATTGTTTTTCACCCTTAACCATATTACCCACACTCCATTCTGGATCTGACCAACTGCCTTTTGTTGGGGTTGCACTTACTAAACTTAGGCCTGCAGGTAGTGCATCGGTGATAACTAAATTATTAGTGTCATCTAAACCTAAACTCTCTACAGTAATTGTAAATGTTACTGTTTCTCCTTCTGATATAGTAGATTTATCAGCTGTTTTATTAATAAATATATCTGGATTACAGTAAAATACTTGAATTACGTTAGAGTTGTAATCGCATCCACTTTTAGAGACACTCACATAATGTTCTCCAATTTCAGTAGGAGTATAACTTCCTGTGGTAGCTCCAGGTATGGCCACACCATCATTATACCATTGGTAGGTGTCAAAATTTTCTGTAAGTGTAATAGTACTTCCTAAACATCCAGAACCTGAAATGGAGTAATCTACTACGGGTACGGTGTCAAAACCAGAAAAGTATCCGCCAGTTCCTAGTGCACCACTAAAACCAACAACTCCAACAGCAATTGCTCCTGAAGATTGCACATAAATATTACCGGTTAAACCAGGTATATAAAAACTTTTCCAAGGTAAGCCTGTTGCTGGTATAGCAGCAGGTAGTGTTACAGGAACACCATCAGCAGTTACAACAATATTAGCATCAGGAGTACTATTTGAAGCTAGAATGGTTAACCCACCAGATATGGTTTTTCCGGCTAAATCTTCAATGGTACTTATATTATTCACATTATCTGGAAGCAAGCAATTAACAGGAGCTATAAAATTCATTCCAATAGTTGCTCCAGAAGTACTACCTGCCAAACATTGGTACGCATACACATTTTTAGATGCTGTTACCGTCATATTATTACCTGCTGTACTACCTGAATAATTTGATCCAGGAATAACAAAGTATTCTCCGTCATTTATAGTTGCAATAGGAGTTGTTGATCCATTTACAAAAATGTCAGTACCACTAGCTGTTCCAATTATAATTGGAAATTCTAAGGAATCTGAACCACCACCTCTAACAAAAACGTATTCCCTACCAATAATATCTATAGGCACTGGTTGGTCTGTTCCGCCATCTTGTATATTAGATCCTGGAGTAACACCAAGTAATATATGACCTGTACTAATAGCAATATCTTTATCTGATATAATATCTGCACCTAACCATCCATATCTATTGGCATCGCCATTATTTCCTAGAGCTTCTAAGACATAAGATTCTCCTTTGTTTAAAGTAACTGTAATTGTATCATCTGTTAAGCCTGTAGCATTATTTCCTAATCTAAAAACGCAATCAGGATCATAGTCTGAAATGGTAACTGTTGTATTATCTTCGGTAGCCATTATACCTAAGGCTGCATTAAAAATGCTGCGGTCATGAAGAAAAGGAATACCACCCCATTTAAAATGGGTTCCTAAGGCCGCCCGTCCTTTTGAGGTTAAAGAAACTCCCTGAGAATTACTACTTCCTCTATAATTTGCATAAAATTTTTGTCCTCCTGGTGCCTCTAAACGTAAACCTGCTGTACTATTAACAGTACCCACTTCATCTTCAGTTAATAATGTTATGCCGTTCTGATTTATAGGTAAAGAATAAGTGTAAGGATTTGTATTTGAAACTGATACTGTTGCTGCTGGAGTTGCTGATGTACCTATGTAAATATTAATGTTAAAGGGTATTACTTCCGGAGTAGAGAGGTATACCGACTGAGCCGAAATATAAGCTGTTCTTGTCGATGTTAGTGGCGGCATATAATGCAAGTCACTCAATTGCCCATAACTATTAGCTATTAAAAGAAAACAAAAAAGTTTAAGGGTAAATAAAATTCTTTTAGACATTTGGAGGTATATGTGAAATTAATTTGTTTTTAATATATCCTTGAAGTAATTCCAAATATCTTTTTTGAAATTGCTTAACAAGATTATTAAAGGTTTTTATGTGGTTCGAATTTGAACGTTAATTTTATGAAGACAATAATTGATTTTAGTCTAAATAAAAGAATAATAAGTAGAGTTATTCCTAAAAAATAAGTAAATTAAATATGGGGTTTTTCATAATGGGGTTTTTCATAATGGGGTTTTTAATGGTTGTAGTAAAAATACTGCTTATAATAATATTTTAATAATAAATTTTGTTTTTTTATTTAGATAGTTTATTATTATTCAATATGTTAACTTAAATAAAAAAACTACGTGTTATAGGTTTTTGTTGTGTGTTTCTATGGTTTTGCATACGAAAGTCTTTTTTTTGTATGTTAAGCTTACTTTTATCTTAATACACTTAGTAGTTAACGTTTGATAATAAAGTAATTATTGTAATCCTTTTTAAGTGTGATATGAGTATTAAAGTGTTGCATCTTGTATCAGAATATTAACACTTGTTCATATGCTTGAATCTTGTTTTTTATAAAAAGTAAACCTCAATAAAAATAGTATCAAACTAATTTTTTGAAAAGACACTTAAGCTAGATAATACAGTAGAATTTTCTACTTACTTATGGATAGTGAGTTTTCAACGTTTATGGTAATTTCATCAATGCGTTGGTTGTTTAGTATGATTACCAATGAAGAAGTAAAAGTAAACCCAATAGAGATAGAGAAGCAGTTAACAGACTTTATTTTTAAAGGAATAGAAAATAAGTAAATAGTTTATTATTTATGTAACAAAAAAGAGGAAGTTTTAGCTTCCTCTTTTTTGTTTCTATAGGACGTTTTATTGTTTAGTTTTGTACTACAATAAACTCAGATCTTCTGTTTTTTTGGTGTTCTTCTTCAGAGCATTTGCTGTTAGAGTCACAATTGTTTGTAAGCTCTGACTCACCAAACCCTTTACCAGAAACACGCTCAGGAGCAATACCATTATCTAGTAAGTATTTTACAGTTTCTTTAGCTCTTCTGTTAGATAGGGCTAAGTTATACTCAGTAGTAGCTCTGGCATCTGTATGTGAACGAACCTCAATAACCACCTCTGGGTATTCTTTAAGGTATGCAAACACTTGTTGCATAGTAATTTGTCCGTCAATTCTAATAAATGATTTATCAAGGTCAAAATAAATAGGATCTAGTTTTAAGTACTTTGTTAAGTCGGTCCCAATAGGCGCAGCTCTTTTAATAGGATTTAATTTTACAATAACAGGTTTTAATTCTTTATTGCGTTCCATAGTAAAAGAGGTCGTACCATTTTCAAACTCAATTTTTTGTCCCAGTAGGGTATAGGTATCATCCCAACAAATATCATTTAATGTAAAGTTTCCTTTTTTATCAGCTCTAGTTTCAAAGACTAAGTTATTTTCTTTGTCTTTTACTTGTACCGCAGCATCTGCAATACTAGCGCCTGTTTTAAGGTTTACCACAGTACCCGTAATGGTATTGTAACAATTAAGATTTAACTCTTTGGTTTGTATAAAGCTATAAATATCATCATACCCTTTACCACCATCACGGTTAGAGGCAAAGAATCCTTTTTGAGTGTCTTCATCAAAAATTAAAGAGAAATCATCTTGTTTACTGTTTACTGGTTTACCTATGTTTAGAATATAAGAATCATTAAAATTGTTGGTAATTTGTGTTGCAAAAATATCTAAACCGCCCAAACCAGGGTGCCCATCAGAGGCAAAATACAAGATGTTGTTTTTAGAAACAAAAGGAAATGTTTCTCTAGATTCTGTGTTAATTTTATTGCCAAGATTACGAGGTGCAGAAAAAGTGCCATCGGCAATAATATCTACCACATAAAGGTCAGACATTCCACGCGTACCAGGCATATCAGAGGCAAAGTATAGTTTAGTTTCATCAGGCGATAGGGCAGGGTGTGCTACAGAAAAATCATCACCATTAAAAGGCAATTCTGTAATTTTTTTCCACTCATCATTTACCTTAGTAGCTCTATATAATTTAAGTCTACTAACCCCATCTTTATCACGTGCAAATCTCCCGTTATCAGAATTATTTCTGGTAAAATACATGGTATTGCCATCTTTAGTAAAAATAGCAGAAGATTCATGTGTTTTTTTATTTAGTTTACGGTCTAATTTACCTGCATTAAAAGGAGTTCCTTCTTCATTAATTTGTGCAGCATACAGGTTTAAAAAGGGTTGGTTGTTCCACTGGTGAATAGAATTACGCACAGTACCAGTATCTCTAGCTGAAGAGAATACTAGTTTGTTATTATAATAAGCCGGAGAAAACTCAGATACACTAGAGTTTATCTCTAGGTTTTTTAGATTGTAACGCCCAGAGTTTTTTTCAATTACTTGTAAATAATTGGTGTT
>NZ_JAUOPS010000010.1:0-61278 GCF_030546975.1 Cellulophaga sp. 3_MG-2023 | reverse complement strand
TAACCTTATTCCTCTCTTTTGTCTTTTCTGATTAATACTCTAATTTAATGAATTACAAACTTAAGCCGTGTATAATTCATTGCTAGTACTCGCCTACTTACGAAAATACTCGCGTATTTTCTATTCGGTTTTTATTTGCTAAATTTAGTGCTTAAACCACGCAACAAACCATATACAAACACGTTAGCTACTATATCAAAAAAAGCAAATTGATAAATTAAAAATGGAGGAATTTAAAGTTCTTAATGGGAAAGGTTATGATTGGCAAACATTCATTTATATAATGCAAGATAATGACGGTTGTAAGTTTGGCATCACTAACAATATTGAGCGTAGACAAAATCAATATAAAAAAGAACGTCCTTCGTTAAAATTAAAATATTGTAAACCATTAGAAAATAGAAATATTGCTAGACTGATAGAATATAATATGAGAATTAAATTCCCTATTATAAGTGGTCGAGAAACAACAAGTGCAATTCTAATTGAATTAATTGATTTTATTGAATCATCTAACACTAATCTAGATGAGGCTATGCTTGAGTTAAATAATATCTCAGAAATAAAAATCAATAAACATAACCCAATAACACTTCAAACTGACAAATCATATTCACTTGATGACAAAAGAATAAAGCATCCAAACGCTTATATGAAATGGACAAAAGATGATGACAACAAACTGGAGTCTCTTTTTTGTCAAGGAAAATCTATTAAAGAATTATGTGAAATTTTCGAACGTAATAATGGAGCTATAAGGTCAAGGATAAAAAAACTGGAACTAAAAGAAAAATACAGTAGCTAACACGGTATAAAAAACATAGGGCGTTTGTGTTAAACCGAAAGGTCTGTGCTTATTTACAAAGTCCGCCAAATATAAAATTTGGCTTTATAAAGGAAAAGATAAAAGCAAAATATTTATATTTAGCTAAGTAATAAACCGAAACGATAGTGCTTATCAACTGCCCGACAATTTCTTATACTTAACGTTACCAACAATAAAAATAAATTATGGTAGAATCAGATAATAAAATTGACTTATCAAAATTCACCTTTTCTTCCGGAGCTGAATTATCTAATGGAGAAGTGATAATGATTTCTCATCCTTTTGGAATGGATCCTGAAAAAAAACCTAAAAGTGTTTTTTTAATTAGAGATACCAAAGGAAACTGGTCTAACGCTGGTAGTATAAGTTGGCTTCCTGAAGGAATTTCAAGTAATATCAGTGAGGATAAAATATTTTTAATACACTGGGGAGGATCTTGTTTGGAGTTTAATAAAACTGATAATACTTTCTCTAGTGTTTATAAAACTGAAGATGATAAAAATGACCCTCCCAGTGAAATTCGATTTTCTAAACTAGTTGCGGGTGAATTATATGTTGGAGGAACAAATCGATTTATATTTAAACAAGTAAATACAAATTGGGAGGAGATTAGTATTGAAGCTATGAAAGGTGAACCTATGCCAAGTAGTTTCGAAAGTATTACAGGATTTAATTCTCAAGAATTATACGCTTTTGGATGGGAAGGAGTAATTTGGACAAATAAAGGCGGTAAATGGACAGAAATAGAAACGCCTACTGAAGACATTTTATTAGATGGAGATGTTTTTGATGACAAAGTTTATATTGCTGGTCAAATGGGGATAATTTTAGAAGGTCGAGGAAATCAATGGACGGAATTGGAAAGTGAAGTCTCAGAAGATGATATAGATTCTGTATGCACTTACAATGATGCTATTTACTTCTCTAATAACTTTAATATTCTTCGGTTAAAAGACGGTGAACTTGAAGTTTTTATAGAAAGTACGCCAGAATTTTCGACATCCAAACTATTTACAGGTCCCAGTGGACTCTGGTCTGTATCTGATAAACATCTAGCTCTATATGATGGGAAAAAATGGAAGATGATGAGTTGAGGATAAACTGTTGGTAACAATGGCTATAATTAATACGGGTTTTAGTGCTTAACCCAAAGTTTAAGGCTAATAACCAAGTCCGCTAAATTTTTAAATTTGGCTTTGGAATGAAAAAGATAAAACAAAATAAAAAGTTTTAGCGTAGTGCGTAGACGGAAACGAAAAGTTTCCTTGCCTACGCACTCCGCTTAGTCAAACCGTTGGTAGTAATGCTATAACTAATAGAATAATAATTTAACAAAACAGAATGAACCTAATTTTAATGCGTATTTTATTTTTTTGTTTAATTCCAATTGGTTTTTTTATTTTCTTTAAAGCAATACAGTTATTAAGAAAGTCTTTTAATGGAAGCATTATGTTAGATATTCCATATTTACAAAATGGAGGACGATTTTCAGTTACAAGTTCTGGTAATTTTTCTATTTGGCAAAAAGGACCAATATTTAAAAGAACACCTACTGACAAATTTAAATTGTGTATCTACGAAGAATCAACAAAAGAGGAAATAAAATTGAATTTTTCATTATTAAGACCACAGACAAATAATTTTTCGACTGGACGAATGGAATTGTATAAATTTTATGCACCAATTGGAAATTACAAAATAGAATTTAGGGAAGGAAGTAACACATCAAAACTAGAAAATTCAATAGGAAATACAATTCCTCTTAAACCTGTTGATTTATCAAAGTATTTTATTCAAATAAGAGAATCCCAATCTCAAATAATAACTTTATTAGCAATTCCAATGCTATTACTCGGAATTTTTGGAACAGTTGGTGGATTCGTGTTGGGATTATTAGTAGACCAAATATTTTAATGACTGAAAAAAAGCACTACTGCCAACAAAAGCTATAATTAATACGGGTTTTAGTGCTTAACCCAAAGTTTAAAGCTAATAACCAAGTCCACCAAATCTTTTGATTTGGCTTTATAAAGAAAAAGATAAAACAAAATAAAAAGTTTTGGCTAAGTGCTTAATCGAAAGTTTATTACTTTTAATTCCCGTACTAATTATAACCGAGACGTTGCCAGTAATATGAAAAAACACATTCAAAAAAGAAAGGTTTTATTGAGATTTGGTTATTTAGGTTCATTTTTATTAATTAGCCTTTATTCTTGTATAATGCAAAAGCCTTATTCAGCTAAAATAGCAAAATTTCAACCATCTTTTTTTGGGGAAATTAAAGAAAATAATTTAAAAAGAATTGCAGAAACAACAGCTATTCTTATCACCGGAAAAGTGTATGATTATGATAGGCCTGAAGGAGGTATTTCCGTGATTTTTATTAGTATAGAAAACAAAAGAAAGTTTAAAACAGTCACTGATTCTAAGGGGCATTTTAAAATAAACATTGTCAATGGATTGTACAATATACAGCTAATACCTTATAAATATGGTAAGACTCCATCTTTAAACTTTGAAAATTTAAACTTTAAATCTGGAGAAATACGTGAATTAATAATTTATACAGAATCATCTGCTGAGACTGTATCAATGGATACCATTTTTGAAAGTAAAAGAGCTTATAATGAATATATTAAAAGGCAATAAGAAATACTACAGGCAACAATGCCTATAGCAAATAGGGTATAAAGAGCTAAGTTTATAGGCTTGGTCGTATTTTGCTAAGTCCGCCAAATTTTTAATTTGGCTTTAAAACTGAAAAGTTAGTGCTTTTAAATTCGCTAATTTTTATACACTAGATCGTTGGCAGTAATTAAAAAAAAATGAGGAACTACCTACAAGCATTTGATATTTTAAGCGAAAAAGAGATAGATCTTTTTGAGAGTAAAGTGCGTAATAAGAAATTGAAAAAAGGAGATTTTTTTATTAAAGAAAATCGAATATCCAAAGAAGTAGCATTTGTGGTTTCTGGTTTGTTTAGATCATTTTATTATTCGTCATCCAAAGAGGAAGTTACCTATTGTTTTACCTTTTCAAATTCTTTTGTAAGTGCTTACTCTTCTTTTCTGTCACAAGCAAAAACTATTGAAAATATTCAGGCATTAACAGATATAGAATTATTAACTATATCAAGAGAAGAAATTTTAACTTTAGAGAAATCGAGTACTAATTGGCTAAAATTTTTCAAATTAATTGCAGAACAAGAATACATCAAAATGGAAAAAAGAGTTTTCTTGTTGCAAAAAGAATCCGCAGAAAAAAAATATAAAGATTTACTAATAAATCAACCTGAATATTTACAATCAATCCCTTTAAATTTTCTGGCTTCATATCTAGGAATTACCCAAAGGCATTTGAGTAGAATAAGAAAAACGATTACGAATTAGACAAATGTCCTTTTAAAAAACTAAGTAAGTATTGTTCTTTGTTTAAAAGAAAGAACAAATATGAAACAAGTATTGGTTATAAATGGGCATCCTGATAAAGAAAGCTTTAATTACGCATTATCAGAAGCTTATATAAAAGGAGTACATAAAACAAGCTCTATAATATCTCAAATTAATATTGCGGAATTAGATTTTAATCCTAATCTGCAATTTGGTTATAGAGAACGAATGGAATTGGAACCTGATTTGGTAAAGGCTATAGAGAAAATTAAAAAGGCAGACCATATTGTTTGGGTTTTTCCAATGTGGTGGTATGGTTACCCAGCTCTTATGAAAGGATTTATAGACAGAACATTTTTGCCGTCAATTACATATCAACCGATAGAAGGAAAAGCGTTACCTGAAAAACTATTGAAAGGAAAATCTGCACGACTAATTATTACTGCAGATACGCCAAAATGGTATGATTTTTTGATAATGAAAAGTCCAACAATCAATCAATTTAAAAACGGAACTTTAAAGTTTTGTGGAATAAGCCCTGTGAAAACAACTTATATTGCCTCAGTAAAAAAATCAACTTCAGATTTTAGGGTAAAGTGGTTAAAAAAAGTAACATTGTTAGGAGAAGGTATAAACTAACTTCTGTTAGCAATTTATATAAAAGATAGGAGGGAAAGTTATAAAAATAACTCAAGGAGTTGTTGCTATTATAAGGTTAAGTGTTTATACGTTAAAACATTAAATATAAGTTAATTCTTTGTTTTTAAGTAAGTCTTAGATTACTTTTAAAACAAAAAACAAACATTATGAAAACTTTAAAAATTACATTGATTCTATTTTTTATGGCTATTTTTTTTGTCAGTTGTTCTAATTCTGAAGATTCTGAATTTTATAATTTAGAAAACAGAGAAGTTGTCTATGTGGATGATAGCAAATCTACTTATGAAGTAGGAGACATTCTATGGTTAAATATGAATGTAGAAAGCAAGCAGAACGATGATAGGTCAGACAAAGAAATTGACATTTATAACTTAACTAATGCTTCAGAAACATTTTACGGTTTTTCGGTTTTTTTAATCGAAGATGATAATTTTTCACCTGTAACATTAGAACAAGAAAACTTAGTAGAAGAAATAGGGAAGTTAAATTTATCTGTAAATACAGTACCTGAAAATTCAGAACTTTTAGGAGTAGCTCCTTATAGTGAAGGCAACTATAAATTACGTGTAGGAATAAAATTAGAAAAGGCTGGTAATTACTTTATAGCCAATGCTAGCCTAGGTTTAGGAGAGCAAATGCTTACATTTAATCCTACTAACGGAAAAGATGTTCAAATAAACTTTCATACTAAAATAAGGAATTCAGATGCTAACGGAAGATTTCTTTTTACGGTAAAATAAGAGTAAATAGTGTTTTAACAATAATTTAGAAGCTAAATTTTTAGTCTTGTAAACTTTAAGATTGCTAATGCCATTAAGCATTAGCAGTCTTTTTTGTTAGAAATTATAAGTTTCTGCAGAAAAAGTTTAATGCCAAATATGAATTAAAAACTAACGAATATAGGTTGATGGTTACATTAGTCTCAAAAATGTTTAATATTTACGTTGTTAACTATACAATAAAACATTATGAAATTAAAAATAGCTTATAGCACGTTCTTTGCCACTTTGTTTTTTACAGTCACATTAAGTGCGCAATACAACCAGACTAATGGTGATGGTGCAGAAATAACTTCTTACAGACCTTTTGAAGTGGCTACTGATTATGCCAACTTTAGCAAATGTATAATGCCTAGTGCAGGAGCACAAAAAGCTTGTTTTACAGACAAATTACAAGAGCTTTTTAATGAGAATTTAAAAATGCCTAAAGATTCTATTTCTCAAAACTTTAATGGAAAAGTATATTTTAACTTTTTTACAGATGATAAAGGAGAGCTAGAGTCTACAGAGATTTTTAGTAGACCAGAAACTAAATTTATTGGAGAAAAAATAGATGTGGTTCTAAAAAAACTCCCAACCCTTAAAGTAGTTCAATTAAAAGATACGGCTGTTAGTACAGGTTATGTGTTGTATGCCAAATTTACCCCAGAAGAACCTATTCGTTTAAAGGTTGTAGATATTAAGGTAAGTAAAGAAAATTTAAAAGAAAATGAAAAAGAAGAAAATGATGTACCTTTTGTAATTGTGGATGATGTACCCGTATTTCCTGGTTGTGAAGATATGGCCATAAGTAGTAGGAGATCTTGTTTTCAAAATAAACTAGGTAAACACATTGCTAAACATTTTAGATACCCAGAAGAAGCTCAAGAATTAGGTATAGAAGGTAGAGTAAACATTATGTTTCTTATTGATAAAGATGGATTTGTAAAAAACATAAAAACCAGAGGACCGCACCCTTTATTTGAATTGGAAGGGCGAAGAATTTTCACAAAACTTCCTCGTATGACTCCGGGGAAAGTAAAAGGGAAACCTGTAAGAGTACCTTTTAGTATACCTTTGACTTTTAGACTTAACTAATTACTATTAATAAAGGCTTTTGGAGTAGAGTAATAAAAAACAAAAATGAACTACCATTATAGGCAATAGCTAAAACCTTATGAAAAATCAGTTTATATTTATAATAGCATTCTTTTTTATATTTTTTCAGATCTCTTGTTCTAAGAAAAAAGAATCTAAAATTAACTTTAAAGATTTTGAAATTAATTTATCAAAAGACGAAGAACCACCTTTAATTTTAGAGGTAAAGTCTAAAAATGATATTCAATATTTTGTAGAGAATCAGTCAAAAAAATGGCAAGGGATAGCTAAAGATTCAGAAACAATAATTAGTGTTTACGATTGGAAATTATTTCCGCATAACAATATTGCTTTTGAATATCCAAGAACTTATAGTTTTGAAGCAGATTTGACTACAACTAGCAATATTTGGACTTTATCTGGTAATGATTTCAAGATTATGATTATAAGTCTAAAAAAATCAATATCAGTTAAGGAATATGTAGATGGAATGGTTAGCCAGTTTGGACTGTCTAACTGTTCAACAAAAAAAATAACTAAACAAATAAACTCATATGATTTAGAAGGTATGAGTTTGTTAGTTTCATTAACAGGAGTTAATTTAGAAATGGAAATTTTTGAAGTAGTTGATACTAATGGAAAAAGTAGCTTGCTTGTGTTTCAAGATTCTTTAACAGACGAAAAAGACAATAGTAAAGAGTCTAAAAAAACTATGAGAAAAATAGACCAAACTTTTAAGGTGTATTAATATGATTAGTAAAAGCTTATTTGTAGGCCTTTAGATGTTGAATATTAAGTTTTTAAATTAGTTGCATATTTTGCAAAACATACAATAATCGCCATAAAAAATGAATAAAATTATAATAGTATTGTTTCTTTTTATTTGCAATGTTACGCTTGCGCAAAGCTTAAATATTACAAGTAAACAACTAAGTGAAAAAGAAATTGATTCTGTTTTTACAACTAATGTTAAAGATAAGCTTCAAATAAATTTTCCTATTTATAGAATTTATCAATTTAATGATAAAATAGGGCCGCATTTTATTGTAATGACTGAGAATGAAACGGAATGTGAAGAGTTAGATAAATGTTTTAAGACCCTAAAAGGGTATTGTTTTTTGCTTAAGAACGATGATTTTAAGCTAAAATGGACTTTTAAAGATTACATACTACCTGATACATATGAATATACAATTTCTCATTGGACAAAGTACTTTAAAATAGATGATTATAACAAAGATGGTGTTGTAGATCCAATTGTTGTTTATGGTACCAAAGGTATGAATGATAATGATGATGGAAGAATAAAAATATTGATATACTACAAAGGTGAAAAAATAGCAATAAGACACCAAAACGGAGTACATGACAATGAAAGAAACACACAAGTAGATAAAAAGTTTTACACTTTGCCATTAGAAATACAAGCCCAAGTAAAAACTATTATAGAAAATATAGAGGAAAATAATCACGGCATTTTTCCTGCTGGTTGGGAACAGGCTATGAAAAATAAGGAAACTAAGTTTGATGAAAATTGAAAAAATGAACTTATAATGAGTTTTATATTTAGAGTTATTTATAATTAAGTTTATAGTAACAGAAAAGGCTTTATACCATTCACTAAAGCCTTTTATACTATTTATAGTCTTATACTAGTTTATTTAAGTAGCTCTATGCCTTTTTTATTACGCCATCAATTTATTTTTTAAGCTTCACAAAATAAAACCAATACTAACCTTCAGCTTTAATTTTATAAAAATGAATTCAAAATCGTATTTTTTACTATTTCTTATGTTTACGTCTTGTATTTCAATCAAGAATAGAGAAAAATTAATGAATATAGACAGTATTGGGTTGACTGCTAATGAATTGAAATTAAACGGATATTATTATCAAGAAAAAAGTTATGAAACCTATCCCTATTACCGAAACGAATATGGTGGTTACAGCCAAGATAAAAATAAAAAATACAATCAAATAAGAATTTTGCCTATTGTATTATACCCTGATGGAAGTGCCAATCAATTATCATCATTTTCGGGAACGCAAGATAATTCTGCTTTTAACTATGGAATTAAATGCTCTCTTGAAGATAATAATACAATTGAAAGCGCATACGAACATTTTGAATGTTATTTAAAAAATAGACCAGAAGACAATTATATTTTTATAAATAAAAAAGCTGAAATTTGGAGTCAAGGCGTTTTTAAAACAGATGAAAACAAAATTGTTCTGCAGATATTTTACAATTCAAGAGGAAATTACTATTTGTATGAAGAATCCGGAAAAATTATTAATGATACTACTTTCATCTTAAATAAAGCGAAAGACTTTGAGACAGGAAAAGAATTTGAAATTAATAAAAAATATATGTTTAAGGCAGTGGGAGATATGCCTAAAATTGAAAGCTATATTTTGAAAAACAAAAATAAGTTTGATAAAAACTAAAGTTAATAAACTAAAAATAAAGCCAATTGTCTACACAACCTAAACATAATACTGATTTTAGTGCAAAACGGAAAAGTTCTTATACATTTACAATATTTTTAGATTTAAAACCAATACTTTGGTAAGCTTTTAGGACATTAAAAGCATTGTATTTTAAATGTTAAAGTGTCAATGGGGGGTAATACAAAAACAATAAAAATGGAAAAGTATATAAAGCAACTAGAAGAGAATACAAGTGTATTACTTAAAACTGTAAAAGGGTATTCAGTTGATAAACTCACTGTAAAACATGGCGAAGAGTGGAGCGTGTTAGAGATTTTAGAACACATTTATATAACAGACAAGGTTATTTGTGGTATTGTTCTTAAACCATCAGATAAGGAATCGATAACTAAAGAGCTATTTGGGCAAAATAAGTTAGAAAATATTTTAGTGCACCAAAGAGAAATAAAAATTAAATCGCCAAATTTACTTCAGCCTAAAGGTAATTTTAAGAACCTTTCAGAATTTAATTCAGCTTTTATCCATTTAAGAGAGTCTTTAAAGGAGGATATCAAAGCAGAGAAACTTATTGTTGATAACAGAATCCATAATCACCCTTTTTTAGGAGAAATGACAATAACAGACTGGTTAAATTTTATATTATTTCATACAGAAAGGCATTTAAAGCAAATTGAAGAAAAATAAGTACTTGTCACAAAAAAAATATGAAGAAAAACGGTATATTAATTTTGTTAGGAGTAATAATTATGGGTTTAAAGTGAGGTAGTATATAAAACGTTATTCAATATTTGAACAAAAGCATTTATGAGGAAAATTTATTTTATAATAATAGCAATTACTTTAAGTTCTTGTTTAGATTTTTAAAAAAAAGATAATAAATTATTAGAAAGATTAAGGGGTAATTGGGAAATTGTATTTATCTCAAAGTACGATGCTAAATATGATAATCTTAATTTTTTAAATGATTCTATTATAGTTTGTAAATCTGGTAAAGAAGTTGATACATTGTCTTATGAATCTGGTTTGCGTTCTATAATTTTAATATACCCAGAAGGAGATACATCATATTTTTATGTTACCGACTTAAGTGATAAACACTTAACTTTAAGAGAAGATGTGTCTCATTTGTTTAAATCCGAAGTATCTATTCATTATGAAAGGGAATTTGGTAAATAAAGTCAAAAAAAAAGCTGCTAACAATTAAACACACTACAACGGACATTAGTTTTGTAGCTTATAAAAATGTTACACATATAAAAACTTTGTAATAAGATTTTGTATTCTAGAACACATCAACCTATATAAAAACAATAGTCTTATTATTAAATACCATTGTTTTGCGTTCTATATGTAATTTTACACCTCTTGCCAATACAATTTTTTCTAAATCTCTACCTTTTGCAATTAAATCTGTAATGCTGTGTGTATGAGATACCGTAGTAACATCTTGTTCAATGATAGGTCCTTCGTCTAAATCTGCTGTTACATAGTGGCTTGTTGCACCAATAATTTTAACACCTCTTTTATAGGCTGCGTGGTACGGTTTTGCACCTGCAAATGCTGGTAAAAAAGAGTGGTGTATGTTTATTATTTTGTTAGGGTATTGGTCTATTACAGTCTGACTAACAATTTGCATATACCTAGCTAAAACAATAAAATCTACATTGTATTCTGCTAGTAGAGCCAATTGTTTTTCTTCGGCTTCTATTTTAGTTGCTTTGGTTACTGGTATATGGTAAAATGGAATATTAAATTGGTTAGCAATACTTTTTGCTTTATCGTGGTTGCTAATAATTAAAGGGATGTCTACAGCTAATTCACCAGAGCTATGTCTACTTAATAAGTCATACAAACAATGATCATACTTGCTAACAAAAATGGCCATCTTAGGTATAGTAACCTCTTTATGTACCTCCCATTTCATTTGGTAAGTAGGTGCTAAAGCTTTAAAGCCATTATTAAAGTCTTCTAGGGTTAGCGTGTTGCCAAACTCACTTTCTAATCGCATAAAAAAAGTAGCACTTTCTTTATCTACGTATTGGTCTATGTATACAATATTTCCTCCTTTGGTATGTATAAAATTGGTTACAGTGCATATAATACCTGCTTGGTCTGGGCAGTTAATAAGTATAGTTAGCTTCATAAATAATAAAATTAAGCTAACTAATTTAGGGTATTATCAAATAAGCACCCTAGCTTTCTTATATTTTTATAATATTGAATGTTTTTAGTGTAGATTTTTGCAATTTTCGTAAATTGCAAGTCTAAAATTAGCTATTTAATACGAATGGAACAACAGAAACCGTATACCCCAAAAAATAAAATAAGAATTGTTACAGCAGCGGCTTTGTTTGATGGGCACGATGCAGCAATAAATATAATGCGTCGTATAATACAATCTACAGGTGTAGAGGTAATACACTTAGGCCATGACCGTAGTGTTGCAGAGGTAGTAGATTGTGCTATACAGGAAGATGTAAATGCAATAGCAATAACATCATACCAAGGTGGGCATAACGAGTATTTTAAATATATGTATGATTTGCTTCAGGAGCGTGGAGCAACGCACATAAAAATATTTGGCGGCGGTGGCGGCGTAATTTTACCAGAAGAAATTAAGGAATTAATGGATCATGGTATTACTAAAATTTATGCACCAGATGATGGTCGTAAATTAGGCTTACAGGGTATGATTAATGATTTGGTAGAGAAGAGTGATTTTCCTGTGCCTGCATTAAAATTACCAGAAAATACAACGGTATCTAAATCGATAAAAAATAAAGATATAAATACCATTGCGCGTTTAATTAGTCTTGCAGAAAACAGACATGAAGAGTTTGTAGAGTACTTTTCTAAAGTTGAAAAGCCGACTAAAAACGTACCTGTACTTGGTATAACTGGTACTGGTGGTGCTGGTAAATCTAGTTTGGTAGATGAGTTGGTAAGGCGTTTTTTATTAGATTTTCCTGATAAAAAAATAGGATTAGTTTCTGTAGATCCGTCTAAAAGAAAAACTGGTGGAGCACTATTAGGTGACCGTATACGTATGAATGCTATTAACGATGATCGTGTTTATATGCGTTCTTTAGCAACAAGGCAATCTAATCTTGCGCTGTCTAAATATGTAGAAGAAGCAGTAGAAGTTTTAAAAGCTGCAGAATACGATTTAATTGTATTAGAAACATCTGGTATTGGTCAGTCTGATACAGAAATTATAGAACACAGTAACGTATCTCTTTATGTGATGACACCAGAATTTGGTGCCGCTACACAGTTAGAAAAGATTGATATGTTAGATTTTGCAGATTTAGTAGCTATTAATAAGTTTGATAAGCGTGGTGCTTTAGATGCAATTAGAGATGTAAAAAAACAATATATGCGTAACCATAATTTATGGGATACGCCACAAGAAGATATGCCAATTTTTGGTACAATGGCTAGCCAGTTTAACGATCCTGGGATGAACAAGTTGTACACCAGAATTATGGAAACATTGGTAGAAAAAGCTAATGCAGATTTAAAATCTACTTTTAAATTTGGAAACGAGATAGAGGAAAAGGTTTTTGTTATACCACCAGCTCGTACACGTTATTTATCAGAAATTGCAGAAAATAATAGAGGGTATGATGCTACTGTAGTAACGCAAACCAAAGTTGCACAACGTTTATACGGAGTGTATCAAACTATATTATCAGTTTCTAATACAACAAAAACTGAAGCTGCTTTATTACTTAAAAATGGTTTAGATACAGTTGCCATTTTAGAAGGTGTAAAAGAGGCAGCAGACAAAGACTTTTTAGACTTGCTTTTTAAGGAGTTTGATAGGGTTAAAATGAATTTAGATCCTTACAACTGGGAAGTTATTATTACTTGGGATGCCAAAGTAAATAAATACAAGCAACCTGTTTATAGTTTTAAAGTAAGAGATAAAGAAATTAAGATAGACACGCATACAGAGTCGTTATCTCATTCACAAATACCAAAAGTTGCTTTACCAAAGTACCAAGCTTGGGGAGATATTTTAGGTTGGTGCTTGCAAGAAAATGTTCCTGGAGAATTCCCGTATGCATCAGGTTTATACCCGTTTAAAAGAACAGGTGAAGACCCAACGCGTATGTTTGCGGGTGAAGGCGGACCAGAACGTACCAACAGACGTTTTCATTACGTAAGTTTAGGTATGCCTGCAAAAAGGCTTTCCACTGCTTTTGATTCGGTTACTTTATACGGTAACGATCCAGACCACAGACCAGATATTTATGGTAAAATTGGTAACGCAGGGGTTTCTATATGTTGTTTAGACGATGCTAAAAAATTATACTCTGGGTTTGATTTAAGTCATCCTATGACATCAGTTTCTATGACCATTAATGGTCCGGCTCCTATGTTATTAGGTTTCTTTATGAACGCTGCAATAGATCAAAATTGTGAAAAATATATCAAAGAAAATGGCTTAGAAGCACAGGTTGAAGCTAAGTTTAAAGAAGTATATGACAGTAAAGGGTTAGAGAGACCAGTTTATAACGGGGATTTACCAGAAGGTAATGACGGTTTAGGTCTTATGTTACTGGGTTTAACTGGTGATATGGTTTTACCTGCAAATGTATATGCAGAAATAAAAGCAACTACTTTAGCGCAAGTACGTGGTACGGTACAAGCTGATATTTTAAAAGAAGACCAAGCGCAAAATACGTGTATATTTTCAACAGAATTTGCGTTACGTTTAATGGGAGATGTACAGGAGTATTTTATAGAAAAGCAAGTAAGAAACTTTTATTCGGTTTCTATATCTGGTTATCATATTGCAGAAGCTGGTGCAAATCCAATAACACAATTAGCATTTACACTAGCAAATGGCTTTACGTATGTAGAGTATTACTTAAGTAGGGGTATGGATATTAATAAGTTTGGTCCAAACTTATCATTTTTCTTCTCTAACGGTATAGATCCAGAATATGCTGTAATTGGTAGAGTTGCACGTAAAATATGGGCAAAAGCACTAAAATTAAAGTATGGTGCAGACCCAAGAGCGCAAATGCTTAAGTATCATATACAAACATCTGGTCGTAGCTTACACGCACAGGAGATAGATTTTAATGATATTAGAACAACATTACAGGCATTGTACGCTATAAATGATAACTGTAACTCATTACACACAAATGCTTATGATGAGGCTATTACTACACCTACAGAAGAATCTGTTAGGCGTGCAATGGCAATACAATTAATTATTAATAAGGAATTAGGTTTAGCTAAAAACGAAAACCCAATTCAAGGTGCATTTATAATTGAAGAGTTAACAGAACTTGTAGAAGAAGCTGTTTTATTAGAGTTTGATAGAATTACAGAACGTGGTGGTGTTTTAGGTGCAATGGAAACAATGTACCAAAGATCTAAAATACAAGAAGAGAGTTTGTATTATGAAACATTAAAACACACAGGAGAGTTTCCTATAATTGGTGTAAATACATTTTTAAGTTCTAAAGGATCGCCAACAGTATTACCAGCAGAGGTTATACGTGCTACAGAAGAAGAGAAACTAGCACAGATTGATACTCTAAAAAGTGTACAAGGGAGAGCTGCTAATGCAGAGGAATTATTAGAAGACTTGCAACAAGCTGCTGTTAAAAATGAAAACATTTTTGAGAAGCTAATGGAGGTATCTAAAGTATGTACATTAGGGCAAATAACAAGTTCGCTTTTCCAGGTAGGAGGGCAGTACCGTAGAAATATGTAAACGCAAGTAGGACAAATTTTTATAGAGTATTATAAAGTAAAAAATCACCTAATGTAATGTTAGGTGATTTTTTTATTCTGTAACTATGTGTATTAGCGTAAAGACCTACGCCAGTTTTTGTATGATTTTCTAAAGCTTCTAATCTCGGTACGTAAAAGGTTTAGGTATTCTTGTTCTTTTACACCGTGGTGTTCTAAACCATTACAATAGCTTAAGATGTTTCTGGTAATAGTATTAATAAATTTAATGCTGTGTAGTTTTGTATGCTTACAATCGCTACGTTCTGCTTGCTCTATTTGTATAGGCAACAAAATGGCATCTGTAAGTATAGAGTTGGCCATTATATCTCTTAGGCTACTAGACTTATATAGCTGCAATAAATCTTTATTGTAGCTAAAATAAGAAGCTAGTTCTCTACTAGTGTGGCAAAGCGATAATGCTTTTTTATAAACCGGTACTGTACTAAGATTTCTATATGGCATTGTACTTACTATTATATCATAAAATTACATTCTTATTCTTATTGTTTTAATTATGAATATAAAGTGATTTTTTATATTTACTTTTGATTCTAAATATTTTAAACAATAAAGGCTTTGAATAATAAGATTGATACAATTAGCTGGAAAATTCTTAGCTACCTGCAAAAAAATGCAAGAGAATCTTTTGCAAATATTGGTAGGCAAGTAGGCTTATCTGCACCGGCAGTTGCAGAGCGAGTAAAAAAAATGGAAGACCTTGGTATTATTACAGATTACAAGGCAATGGTGTCCCATACAGAAACCGGTTACCAGTTAAAAGCAATTATTACTTTACGTGCTTTTATGGGTAAACTAAAGCCTTTTTTAGAACTGGTTGGTACTTTTGATGAGGTCATAAACTGCTACCGTATAACTGGTAACGAAAATATTATTATGGAAGTTGTACTCAGAAATCAATTTCATTTAGAGCAATTTATAGATAGATTAATACAATATGGAGAAGCACGTACACATATTATTTTGTCTGATGTAGTTTCTAATGCTCCCATTAAAAAAATTGAGGGCTAGAACACAGGTTTACTAGTAAATTTGTAATTTGCGCCTTTAAATAAAAACATCATTTTTTAGTATAGTTAAAATGCAAGCAGAAGATTTAGACGTTATTGGAAAATACTTACAGATAGCAACAGATAAAGCGGTGTTTTTTTTGCCACGTATTATTGGTGCAGGTTTAGTTATTTGGATAGGCTTTAAACTGGTTAAAAAAGTATTAAAAATGGTTGGTGTTGCCTTAGAAAAAACAGGCATTTCTAAAACACTACGCCCATTTGTATCTTCTTTAGTTGGAGTACTACTAAAGGGTACAGCTTTATTTATAGCGGCCTCAATTGTTGGTGCAGATTTAACAGGATTAATGGCAATTTTAGCAGCTGTTGGTTTTGCTGTTGGTATGGCTTTGCAAGGTAGTTTAGGAAATTTTGCCTCTGGTATTTTAATACTTACGTTAAAACCATATAAAATTGATGACTGGATTCAGCTTGAAGATAAATTTGGTAGAGTTTCTGAAATAGGAATTTTTAGTACTGATATTATTACTCCAGGAAATAAGGTATTAATTATACCTAACTCTAAAATCACAGATTCTGTTGTTACTAACTTTTCAGAAAAAGGAATGATTAGGTTAGAGCTTTTGGTAACAATGCCATACTCAGAAAGTTTTCCTAAAGTAGAAAAAATTATTATTGACGCGTTGTTAGAGCTTCCTAGCGTATTAAAAGATCCAATTCCGGATATAGGTATACAAACTTTTGATACCCATAGCATACAGTTATTGGTTAGGCCTTTTGTTAATCCAGATGATTACTGGCCAGTTACTTTTGAGGCTAATAAGGCTATAAAAAACGCTTTTAGTAAGCACGGTATACAAGTAGCTTACTCAGAAGGTGTAGAAATGGGAGCTATAGGAGATTAATTTTTTTTAATAAAGTATTTTCTTTTGGCTAGGTTTTTGATGCTTTATATAGAGTTAAAAACAAATATTAATAGTAATTTAGTTTTTAACATCAACTAACTAAAAACCAAAAGACTTTAGCTTGTGAAAAAATTAGTATTTCTACTGTTGGTATCTCTAAGTTTGCAGATTTCTGCTCAAGAATTAACATTAAAAAAAGGAGCTGTTGTAGACAACATAAAGGTAGGAGATTCTTTGCCGTATAGTTTTTCTCTTTTACTTCCATCAAACTTTACAGTTAATAAAAAATGGCCTGTTGTATTTATTGTAGATTATAACAATAGGGAAAAACAAGTAATACGCTTAATGGCTAATATTGCAGAGGAAAAAGGCTATGTTTTGGCTGCATCAAACAATTTAAACGATACTATTTCAATCTCTAAAAATATTTTAGCATTTTCAAAAACTTTTAATGCTGTGGTAGGAATGTTGCCTATTGATGAAAATCAAATTTATACATCTGGTTTTAATAGAGCTGGTAGGTTGGCATCTACAATTCCTGCATTTATTTCTAATATAGATGGTGTACTGTCTTACAACTCTCCTGTTGGTAATATTGAAATTATTAACGTTAAAAAGCCTTATCAGTATATTGGTATAGTTAGTGACTATAATTTTAATTATACAGAAATGATAGCTAATAAAGAGTTGCTTAATAAGTTAAAAATTCCAAATCAGTTATTAATAGAAGAGTCTACAAATAATTGGCCTTCTACAAATAATATGTCTAAAGCACTAGATTTATTTAAAATGTCTGCTATGGCTAAAGGTAATGTGGCTGTAGATAGTTTATTTATAAATAATAATTACAATACTACGCTTACTACCATTAATAAATTAGTTGCTTCTAATAAGCTTAAAAAAGCTAAAAACTTGGTAGATAGATCTATAATGGTGTATAAGCCTTTTAAAAAAATAGATTCTTTAAAGGATAAAAGTAATGAATTACGTAAAAATAAAATTTATAAGTCATTAAAGCGTGCAGAAAATAATGTGTGGTTTAAAGAACAAAATTTAAAAAATGATTATGCATATTATATAGAAGAAGATGCGTACACTTATAATTTTAATAACCTTGGTTGGTGGGCACATCAGGTAGAAGAGATTCAAAAATTTAAAAGCGGCACAAACCAGGAGCAGCAAAAAATGGGACACAGGTTGCAGGGGTATTTAAATGCATTAACAGATGACTATATAGACAATGCTTTAGCTGTAGAAAATACAGATTTTGATTCATTAAGTTTCTTGTATATGTTAAAAACCATAGTAGCACCTAAAAATTATGAATCTTACCTAAAAATAATATCTTTAAGTGCTAAGAATGATGATTTTGGAACATCGTTATTTTACTTGGAAGAATTACTTAAAAATGGGTATACTGATGCAGATAAACTTTATAATTTAGAGTCTACCACATTGTTAAAACTTACACCAGAGTACAACCAGCTAATTGAAAAGTACCTTAAAAAAGGACGATTTATTCTTGAGGAAGAATAAGGTGCGGTACTTTGTTTACATCCCAGTCTATAACCAAGCCACCAGCTAATGACTGTGCTACCTTTTTACCGTATAGATATTCACATAGGTAAAGAGCGGCTTCAAAACTTTTGGCTCCACCAGCCGAGGTAATATATTTTTTATCGTGTACAAATAATACATTGTCTGCAACTTTTAAATTAGGAAACGTTTTTTTGTATAGCGCAATATCACTAGGAAAGGTGGTTGAGGTTACATTATCTAAAACACCAGCTTTTGCAAGTACAAAAGCACCATCGCAATGCGATGTTATAAATAGAGCTTCCTTATTCACTTTTTTTACAAAATTAAGTATCTGGGTGTCTTTTAAATCAGAATCTAAATGATGCTCTGCGCTTGGTACAACCAATATATCTATTTTAGGTAGTTTATCTTCAATATAATTGTAGTCTGGTAAAATACGTACACCTTCAAACGTAGTTATTGGCTCTAAGGTGTTAGCAACTGTAAAAACATTCATCGCTTTAATATTTTCTCTAAACTTAGTATGCTGAAAAATATCAAAAGGAGCTGTAAACTCAGTATTAAAAGTGCCATCCATAATTAAAAAAGCAACGTTGTAACGTGTAGAATCTAGCTCAGGATAAAATCGTTCTTCAGTAATATTTTCAATAATTACTTCTGTTTCTGTAGTTTCTTTTTTCTTATCTGTACAGGCAAAAGCAAGACTAACTAGTGTTGCTAATATTATATAATTTAGTTTTTTCATTTGTTTGTAATTGTTATTTGTTTTAAAATTAAAAGCAACACCACGCCAAGTACAGCTATTCCTGTAATAGTATTCCAGGTAAATATATAACCATTATTTGCAATAGAGTGCATACCAAAGTTATGAGCAAAAATATGCGAAATAG
The DNA here is from genome assembly GCF_030546975.1 of Cellulophaga sp. 3_MG-2023. Lineage (NCBI taxonomy): Bacteria > Pseudomonadati > Bacteroidota > Flavobacteriia > Flavobacteriales > Flavobacteriaceae > Cellulophaga > Cellulophaga sp. 3_MG-2023. Next base: position 41,977 of record NZ_JAUOPS010000010.1, on the reverse strand, counting down.
AAAAAGCAATACTGTACAAAGCCATATATTCTCCTTGTTTACCACGTTTAGAGCGCTCCATAGCAATAGCATTAGAAAACGGAAAAGCTATCATTTCTCCCAAGGTCATTAGCAACATTCCAACAACTAAAATTCCTACCCAAGAGAAAATATTAAGTAGTATAAAGCTCAGTCCAACTAATATTAAACCAAAAATAACATAACTAGCCTTAGAGTATTTAAGTTTTTCTAGATATTTAATAAGTGGCATTTCAAAAGCAAATATTAAAAAGCCATTCATTGCTAGTAGTAGTCCAATTTTAAACTCACTAAGTTTATATACATCACTATAATATACAGGTACGGTAGAAAAATATTGTACAAAGCAAAAGCCAAATAATACCATAGAAGCAATAAATACCCAGTAATAACCGTCTAAATAGGCAGATTTTGGACTTTTGTTTTTAGTGCTATCCATAACCCGTGCTTTTTTAGGATTTAAAACAACAAGTAGTAAAATACTAGCCAGTACGCACGTTAAGCCATCTACCCAAAAAAGACCAATGTAACCTAAAGATGTAATTATAATACCACCTAAAGCAGGCCCAGCAGAAAAACCAAGGTTAATAGCAAGTCTAATAAGTGTAACAGATCTTGTTTTGTTTTCTGGTTTACTATAGGCAATTAAAGCAACAAAAGCTGCAGGTCTAAAACAATCTGCAACAATCATAAGCACAAAAATACCAGCACAAATACTGTAGTAATCGTGTAAAAATTGTAGTCCAATAAATAAAATACCACTGGTAAATAAGCTAAAAAGCATTACTTTATAATACCCAAATTTATCTGTAAGTGTGCCGCCAAGCCAAGACCCAATTAAAGATCCTGCGCCAAAGCAAGACATAACCACGCCAACATTTTCTAAGGTTAAACCAACATCATTTTTTAAATAAAGTGATAAAAACGGAATAACCATTGTTCCGGCTCTGTTTATAAGCGTGATAAGTGCTAGCCACCATACTTCTGTAGATAAACCCTTAAATGAGTCTATGTAGTTTGCGTAAAGTTTTTTCATTTTGGTTGGAATAAAAAAAGCCTGGCGAAAATTTATCGCCAGGCTTGTTAGTAATATAATATGTTTATTTCAATATTAAATACAGCAGCGCTGGCACCTTTGTAAGGTACAGATAGCAACAGATTTATATATTGAAAGTATTTGCATTTTCTTTTATTGAAAAACAAAGCTAAGTAAAAAAGTAATAAGTTGTACTTTTGTTATATTAATTTAATGTGATCTAATGAGGTATTCTATATTTTTATTTTTAATGGTGTTATTAAGTTGTAATGGGCAAAAAAAATACCACACTAATGAGGTTGAAGAAAAAATAGCGGCAGCAAAATCTGATAAGCTAAAAGGTATTTTAGAGTATCATAAGGAGTTAAATGATGAGTATAAAGATGCTAAAACATCACCATTACCTAACAAATACAGAAAAAATTTTGAAGGGTTAGAGTTTTTTGAGCCAGATACAAATTATATTGTAAAAGCAAGATTGGAATTAGTTTTAGGAGCACAATCTTTTTTAATGCCAACTACAACAAATCAAAATCAAGAATATAAATTGTACGGTAGATTATTTTTTACTTTAAATGGTAAAGATTTGCAATTAGAGGTGTATCAAAATCAACAATTAATAAAGCAAAAAAAGTACAAAGATCATTTGTTTTTGCCTTTTTTAGATAATACAAATGGTAAAGAAACGTATGGAGGGGGTAGGTATATAGAGTTATCTGAGCCAGATGAAGATTTTATTATGATAGATTTTAATAGAGCCTACAACCCATATTGTGCCTATAGTAAAAAGTATTCTTGTCCTGTTGTACCTATGGTTAACACTTTAGATACAGAAGTTAGAGCAGGTGTAAAAGCATTTAAAAAAGAGGAATAAAAAAGAAGAAAGCCCAGCGCACATACTGGACTTTCTTCAACAACCAAACTATAAACTAAACTTAATTTTTTTAAAAAGAATAAATTGCAGCAATTAAAAAGGTAGATAAGCTTTTTGATGGATCTCCGTCGTTATCTAAAAACGGCTCATTATTGCTCCAAGCATCTAACCTAACCTCTGGCTTAATTGTTAAATCTTCAACAGTAAAGCTACCAGTTAAAGTAGTTGCAAAAACACTAGGTTCATTATCTAAACCATCAACTAACTGAGTAAAATACTCGCCTCTTAATCCAAAAGTTGCAGTTTCAGAAGCTTTAACTTGTGGGTACAAAGCTACACCAGCAAAACCATTACCGTCATTGTCTGCATACGCACCGTTAATACCTAAGTAAAAGCTATCAGATAAATCAAAACCACCAGTATAGTCAATTTCAAAACCTAGGTTAGCTTTATCATCATAATATAAATTTAAGTACTGGCCAGCATACCCTAATTGCGCACCTAATGCGTACTTACTAGTTAAATTATTATCTACATCTGTTACGTTCATTACAGCAAGCATAAGACTAAAGTCATCAGACAATGTAAAATCTGCTTTTAAACCAGTATGAGAAAAAGGTCCACTTGAAAATAGGTGAGATGTACTGTAGTTAAAGTTACCTACAGGAGAAATAACCTCGTAACCTAAATACGTATTAAAACGCCCCATTGTTAACTTTGTTCCTTCGCTTACATTCCAATATGCGTACAATTGGTTAACATTTAAACCTGTAATAGCTTGCTCACCTCTTGGACCAAATACAAGGTCTGCTACAGCTCCTGTTTTTTCACCCTCATAACTAGCAATAATATTAGCCATACCTAGTGCAAAACCAGTTTCATTAGCAAAGGAGGTTAAAGGAGCTATTGGTTCACCTTCAGATGCTTTATCATCTGCAGTTAAATTTGTTCTAAAATACGCATCTACAGATCCGCTAATTTCTAATTTTTTATCTTCTTCTTCCTGAGCAAAAATTAATGCAGAGGATAACATAACTATTGAAAATGATATTTTTTTTAAGTAATTTGTTGTCGTATTCAATTTCATATTAAATAAATTATAAACCCTTTAATATTAGGGGTTTGTTAGTGATTTTGTTTTGTGTTATTGAAACATTTTATGACGGAGCGTTCTGCCAAACGCTCCGTTTTTGTTTCTGTTGATTATTTTTCAGTTGTTGTAAACTCAGGATATACTTCAATATCGTGTTCATGAACATCTAAACCTTCTAATTCTTCTTGTTTAGAAACTCTTAAACCAATAGTTTTCTTTAGTATAAAAAGTATAACAAATGTTGTTCCTGCAGCCCATAAAATGTAAGCTAAAGAACCATATGTTTGCACTAGTAGTAAGCTAGCTCCACCACCGTTTAATAGTCCGCCATCTAGGGCAAAAACACCTACTAAAACGGTACCTATAAAACCACATACACCGTGTACAGATATTGCACCTACTGGATCATCAATTTTTAATTTTCTATCTATAAATTCAATAGAAAGTACAACTGCTATACCACAGATAAGACCTATAGCTAATGCTCCCCATGCGTTTACGGCACCACAACCAGCAGTAATACCTACTAAACCAGCTAAAGCACCGTTTAATGTCATAGATATGTCTGGTTTTCCGTACTTAATCCAAGTAAAGAAAAGAGCTGCAACTGCGCCAATAGCAGCGGCTAGGTTTGTATTTATAATAACACTTCCTGCAGCAATAGTGTTGTCTCCACCCCAAGCTAATTGAGATCCGCCATTAAAGCCAAACCATCCTAACCATAAGATAAATACACCTAAAGCACCAAGAATCATATTGTGTCCTGGTATAACATTTACTTTTCCGTTTTCATATTTTCCTATACGTGGGCCAACTAATATAGCTGCAACTAAAGCAGCGCCACCACCAACGGCGTGTACTACAGAAGAACCAGCAAAATCTACAAAGCCAGCTACATTTAACCAAGCATTATCGTCAAAAGGCCAGTACCAGCTACCAGAAATAGGATATATAATAGTTGTTAATATTGCAGAGAATATTAAGTATGTAGAAAATTTAGTACGTCCAGCTATAGCTCCAGATACAATTGTGGCAGCTGTTGCGCAGAAAACTGTCTGAAAAAATAGATTGTACCAATCTGTTGCAGAAAAGAAAAAGTATCCTTGTTCTGTTGGACTTGTTCTAAAGAATCCGCCTAAAACAGTGTCGCTACCGTACATAATACCGTAACCAACTGCCCAAAACATAATAGATCCTACACAAAGGTCCATAATGTTTTTCATTATAATGTTACCAGAGTTTTTACTACGCGTAAAGCCAACCTCTACTAATGTAAAGCCAGCCTGCATAAAAAATACTAGTATTGCTGCGATTATTATCCATAATGCACCCATATCACTATTGATGCTCTCAACAGCTTTAGTTAGTGCTTCTTGTTGTTCGTTAATCATAATCTTAAATTTTAATAGTGTCTTTGGTTTGGTTAGTTTATTCCTGCGTGTCCGTTTTCTTTAGTTCTTATACGGTATGCATCAATAATTTCAGATACAAATATTTTGCCGTCACCTACATTGCCTGTGTAAGCAGCATCTAAAATTGTGTTTACAGTTTTTTCTAAAAATTCGTCTGAAACTATAATAGATAAGTATCTTCTTTGGATATCAGTTGTGCTGTAAGATATACCTCTGTAGACGTGTCCCTGCTTTTCATTTCCAACTCCTGTAACATCCCAGTAGCTAAAAAAGTTTACTTCAATTTGGTGTAACGCTTTTTTTACATCATCAAATTGAGATTTTCTAATAATTGCTTCAATTTTTTTCATATCGTTTAGTTAATTACAGGGTAAATGTATTTAATTATGTGTTAGCCCTATTAAATTAATAGGGTTGAAATTAAATTTTTATGATATAAATAAAATAACCCCCACTTTAAATGGGGGTAATGTAATTATTATTTAATTTTTTGTTAAAATGATATTTAGATAATGAATAATTTGAGTACAAAGGGGTATTTAATAGCAAAAATGCTACTATTGGGTGTTAATAATAGAAATAATATGATTTTTTTAAGAAGTATTATAAGGATTTAGAAATCCAGAAGCCCGCTATTACGGCAAATATGCCAATAGTAATACTTAATAAGGTGTATAGTGCAAAATGTAAAAAGTCACCACTCTTTAATAAAGTTTGATTTTCAAATGCAAATGTAGAAAATGTAGTGAAGCCTCCGCAAAAACCTGTAGCTAAAAGTAACGCTTGGTTTTCTGTAAGGTAATTGCCTTTTAAAGTTAAGCCTATAATAAGACCAATAAGTAAGCTACCTATTATATTAACTAAAAAAGTTCCTAAGAAATAGGGTTGAAATGAATTATTTAGAGTTTTGCTTATAAGAAAACGCAAAACACTTCCTGCTCCTCCGCCCAAAAAAACAAGTAACAACTGTTTCATACCTTACAAAGGTAAAAAACTATATTGCTTTTTTGTATTTTGTAGAGATTATATTAAGTGGGTATACTTTAGCAGTGTTTTCTGCTGTAGCTTTACTAATAGATTTTTTTGTTTTAGAGCTATTACGATTAACGCTAAACACTAGAAGTAAGGCATTTATAGCCACTAGGATAAATAAGATGTTAAGGAAAATAGTCATTAGGCAGGTTTTTTTATCAGTACAACGCAAAAATACGTGTTTTCTTACACTATAACGAAGAAAGTCTATTTTTTGTTGTGTGTTGCTTGATTTTTGTTATGAATGGTAAAAAAACGTTAATTTTTTAGAAATTGCTTAATAATAAACAAGGAGATTATGAAGATAATAAATGTAATTGCTACCCATTTTACACCAGAATAATTTTTTAAATGCAATTTTTTGTCCTTTTTATATGTAATTACAATAATAACAGTAAAAACAATTACAAAAAGAGCAGCAAATATATATTGTCCGGTGGTAAACATATTTCTATTTTTGTGCAAAACTAACGTAAAATAATACAAATGAAAAATAAACTTAAAGCAGTAGAGTTATTTCATAAATCTTTTGGAGCAGGAGTTTCTGAAGAATTAAAATCAGATCTAGGAGAGCAAAAGAACTTATTGCGTTTTAACCTTATGGATGAGGAAAATAAGGAGTATTTAGAAGCTGCCAATAATAAAGATATGGTAGAGGTTGCTGATGCTTTAGGTGATATGTTATATATTTTATGTGGTACAATATTGGAGCACGGTATGCAGTATAAAATTGAAGAGGTCTTTGATGAGATACAACGTAGCAATATGAGTAAGCTTGGAGCAGATGGTAAACCAGTGTATAGAGAAGATGGTAAAATATTAAAAGGGCCAAACTATTTTAAACCAAGTATAGAAGCTATTCTTAAAAAATAAAAAAAGTGCCTAATTAGGCACTTTTTTATATTATATAGGTTGGTAATAAGATTATTCAACCTTAAAACGCCATCCAAATTTATCTTCAGCTTTGTTGTATTGTATGCTAGTGATACTATCTTTTAATAAAGTAGCATAACTATCGTCAACAGTAGGTAGCATATAATCTGTATCTCTAAAGCCAAAACCAGCAATAGGAGAAATAACAGCTGCAGTACCTGCACCAAACATTTCTTTTAAGCTACCATCTTTTGCGGCATCTACTAATTCTTGTACTTTAATTTTACGAACCTCAGTTTTTATACCTTGGTCTTCAGCTATTTTTAAAATACTTTTACGTGTAATACCATCTAAAATACGGTCACTAGTTGGGCACGTTAATAAAGTATCATTAATACGTACAAAAACGTTCATTGCACCTGCCTCTTCAATATACTCGTGTGTATTATCATCTGTCCAAATAACTTGTTGGTATCCTTTGTCTTGTGCTAATTTAGTTGGGTAGAACTGGCCAGCATAGTTACCACCAGCTTTTGCAAAACCAACACCACCATTTGCAGATCTAGAATATTTTTCTTCTATAAGTACTTTTACTTCTCCAGAAAAATAAGAACCAGAAGGTGCACCACAGATTATAAATTTATATTCATCTGCAGGAGATGCATGAAAACCATTACCAGTTGCAAACATAAAAGGTCTAATGTATAAAGAACTTCCAGCAGATTGCGGAATCCAATCACTATCAGTCTTTAATAGTGCTTTTAACCCTTCCATAAAGTAATTTTCTGGAATTTCAGGAATAGCTAATCTTTTTGCAGATAAGTTTAAACGTTTGTGATTATCTAAAGGACGAAACATCCAAATAGCATCTTGCTCATCTTTATATGCTTTCATTCCTTCAAAAATAGATTGTCCGTAATGAAAAATCTTAGAAGATGGATCTAAAGATATTGGCTGGTAAGGAACAACCTTTGGAGCTTCCCAGGCACCATTTTTATAATCGCAGACCAACATATGATCCATATAAATACTTCCAAACGAAAGATTATCAAAATCAACATCGTTTATTTTACTGTTTTTAGTCTTTTCTACACTAATTTGATTTGTAGTAACATCCATAGTATTCATAATTTAAGATCATAAAATTAATCAATTATCAGTACTAGTGCTTCTTTTTTAGATTAAAATTGTTCAAATTTGCATTCTATCACTAAATTTTATCAGATATGAAAAGTTTTAACATTTTGCTTGTAGTAATTTTATTGTTTATGTCTTGCAAGGAGGCAAAAAAAGAAACAGTAGTTCAGGAACCTGAGCAAAAAATAGAAGAATTAGCATCTTTTGGAGAAAAAATAACAGTAGATAACGCTAAGGTAACCAAAGAAATGGCAGTTGTTTATCATAATTTAGCAGTTACAGACACGGTAACAACTAAGTTTAAGGGTAAGGTATTAGATGTTTGTCAGTCTAAAGGGTGTTGGATGAAATTAGATTTAGGAGATGGTGAACAAGCAATGGTAAAATTTAAAGACTATGGTTTTTTTATGCCTAAAGATATTGCAGGTAAAGAAGTTGTAATAAACGGAAAAGCTTTTATAGAGCAAATGTCTGTAGACGAACAGCAGCATTATGCAGAAGATGGTGGTGCAACTAAAGAAGAAATAGCGCAAATTACTGAGCCTAAAAAAACCTACAGGTTTGAGGCAGATGGTGTGCTTTTAAAAGAATAAATATTTGAAACGTAAAATAATAACAACAGGTGATGGTTCTAAAACCATACAAATAGAGGATTGGAACGAGCAGTACCACTCTATACACGGAGCGGTGCAAGAAGCTTATCACGTATTTATAAAACACGGCTTATCTTTATTTAAAGATGAGCCTGTTTCTATTTTAGAAATTGGTTTTGGTACAGGATTAAATGCTATAATTACAGCGTTAGAGGCTTTTAAAAGTAATTTAACTATTAATTACACTGGTGTAGAGGCTTATCCTGTTTCGTTAGAAGAAGTATCGCAATTAAATTATATAGAGCAGTTAAATGCTGAAGAATCTGCAGATGTATTTGCTAAAATGCATAAAGTAGAATGGGAGGTAAGTAATACTATTTTGCCAAATTTTCAGCTTTTAAAGAGAAAACAAGATTTTTTAGAGATTACAGATAAAGTTACTTATAATCTTATTTATTTTGATGCTTTTGGCGCTAGGGTTCAGCCAGAACTTTGGACAGAGACTGTTTTTAAAATAATGTACAATGCGTTAAAAACTAACGGAGTGTTGGTAACATACGCAGCAAAAGGTAGTGTTAGGCGCGCTATGTTGGCAGTTGGTTTTAAGGTAGAACGCTTGCCAGGACCTCCAGGAAAAAGAGAAATGTTAAGAGCAACTAAGTCATAAGTAGTTTTTTACAATAAACTTTAGTGACATTTTGACATTTTTAAAGAAATGGCAGTACTTTTGCCATCTTAAAATCCAAGACATTAAACGTTAGCATATAATGAGTAAAAAAGATAAAGCTGAAGAAGTAGCACAAGAAGAAAAAATAAACAAAGCTGCTGAAGAAGTTAAGGAAAATGCAGAAGCTCCTGTTGAAGAAACAGTAGAGTTGTCTGTAGAAGAACAATTGCAACAAGACTTAGCAAAAGAAAAAGATAAGTTTTTACGTTTGTTTGCTGAGTTTGAAAACTATAAAAAGAGAACGTCTAAAGAGCGTATGGACTTGTTTAAAACAGCAGGTCAAGAAGTTATAGTATCAATGCTTCCAGTTATGGATGATTTTGACAGAGCAATGAAAGAAATTTCTAAGTCTGAAGATAAAGAGCTAGTTACTGGTGTAGAGCTAATACAAAATAAATTTACAGAAACTTTAAAGGGTAAAGGTTTATTGGAGATAGAAGTTGCGCAAGGTGATGCATTTAATGCAGATGTACACGAGGCTATTACTCAAATTCCTGCTCCGGATGAAAAGTTAAAAGGTAAAATTATAGACGTAATAGAGAAAGGATTTACGTTAGGAGATAAAATTATTCGTCACCCAAAAGTAGTTGTTGGGAACTAAAAATAAGAAATGAAAGAAGATTTTTACAGCATATTAGGCATCACTAAAAATGCAACTGCAGCAGAAATAAAAAAGGCATACCGTAAAAAAGCAATAGAATTTCACCCAGATAAAAATCCTGGTGATGCTAAGGCAGAGGAGATGTTTAAAACAGCAGCAGAAGCATATGAAATTTTAAGTGACCCTGATAAAAAAGCAAGATATGATCAATACGGTCACGCTGCCTTTGAAGGTGGTGCTGGCGGTGGTGGTGGCGGCTTTGGCGGCATGAACATGGATGATATCTTTAGTCAGTTTGGAGATATCTTCGGCGGTGGCGGCTTTGGTGGTGGCTTCGGCGGCGGTTTTGGCGGTGGCCAACGTAGAGTAAAAGGTTCTAATCTTAGAATTAGAGTTAAGCTTACTTTAGAGGAGATTGCTAATGGCGTAGAAAAAAAGGTCAAAGTTAAACGCAAAGTGCATGCAGACGGTGTTACTTATAATACTTGTACTACTTGTAATGGCTCTGGGCAAGTAACTAAAATTGCAAATACAATTTTAGGTAGAATGCAAACTTCTGCTACTTGTAGCACTTGTGGAGGTAGTGGTCAAATTATAGATAAAAAACCAGCAGGTGCAGATGCACAAGGTTTAATAGCTAAAGAAGAAACTGTATCTATTAAAATACCAGGTGGTGTAGAAGATGGTATGCAGTTAAAGGTACCAGGAAAAGGAAACAGTGCGCCAGGTAATGGTGTTAACGGTGATCTAATAGTACTTATAGAGACAGAGGAGCACAGTACTTTAAAAAGAGAAGGTGATAACTTGCATTATGATTTATATATAAGTATTTCTGAAGCAGTTTTAGGTACTTCTAAAGAAATTGATGCTGTTGGCGGAAAAGTGCGTATTAAGCTAGAAGAAGGTATACAGTCTGGTAAAATATTACGTTTAAGAGGTAAAGGTATTACAAGCTTAAATGGTTATGGTAGCGGAGATCTTTTAGTACACGTAAATGTGTGGACACCAAAAGAACTTAATAAAGAACAAAGAGAGTTTTTTGAGCGTATGGCTGGCAATGAGAATTTTGCTCCACACCCAGAAAAATCTGATAAATCTTTCTTTGAGAAAGTTAAAGATATGTTCTCTTAAAGAGTAAAAGAGTAAAAGAGTAAAAGAGTAAAAGAGTAAAAGAGTATTGAGCAGTGCTTATCACTGCTCATTTTTTTTCCCATCCTTATGTAAATAAGGGTGGGTTTTATTTTTATATGCTACCATTTATCTATCTTTGGAAAAATTGTGAAAATGAGTACTATTTTGGCGGCAAAAGGTGTTTCTAAAAAATTTGGAGACCATACAGCCCTAAACAATGTTTCCTTAGAAATTCCTAAGAATTGTATATATGGTCTACTTGGACCTAATGGCGCAGGAAAAACTACGCTAATACGTATTATAAATCAAATTACTTTTCCAGATACTGGTGCTGTTTTTTTTGATGGCGAACCCTTAAAACCAGAGCATATAGCAACTATTGGTTATTTGCCAGAGGAAAGAGGTTTGTATAAAAGTATGAAGGTTGGTGAACAGGCTTTGTATTTGGCACAGTTAAAAGGTTTGTCTAAGGCAGAAGCTACAAAACGACTTAAATATTGGTTTGATAGGTTAGATATAGGAGATTGGTGGAATAAGAAAGTGCAGGAATTATCTAAAGGTATGGCGCAAAAAATACAGTTTGTTGTAACTGTACTTCATCAACCTAAATTATTAATTTTTGATGAACCTTTTAGTGGTTTTGATCCTATAAATGCTAATATAATAAAGGATGAAATTCTTCACTTAAAAGAAGAAGGTGCTTCAATAATATTTTCTACTCACCGTATGGAATCTGTAGAAGAATTGTGCGAGTACATAGCACTTATTCATCAATCAGAAAAAATACTAGACGGAAAATTATCAGACATTAAAAAAGAGTATAAAAACAATATTTTTAATGTAGGGTTGCAAGTATCTGAGCAGAATGATGTTTTAAAGAAGTTGGAAGAAAAACATAAAATATGGACACCATCTTACAATGAGCAAGATGAGCAGTTAGATTTTAAAATACAATTGCCTTCTAATGATACAGGTGCATTGTTAGGGTATTTATCAGAAAAAGGAAAAGTAAACCACTTTGTAGAAACAATACCGTCTGCAAACGATATTTTTATACAAACCGTAAAAAGCAAAACAAAGTAGTGGGTAAATTAAGCTTAATTATAAAAAGAGAGTATTTAGCTAAAGTAAAAAACAAGTCGTTTATAATAATGACTTTTTTAAGTCCTATTTTAATGGTAGGTATGGTTGCTTTGGTCTTGTATTTAGCAATGCTAAATGATAGTGATAAAAGAGTTATTACTGTATTAAATGAGAGTAGTTTTTATGCAGATGATTTCATAAATACAGAAAGCACATCTGTAGTGCGTTTTAAAAATATAAGTTTAGAGCAGGCTAAAGATTCTACAGAGCAACTTGGTTACTATGGTTTGGTTTTTATACCAAATGGTAAAACTTTAGAAGATGTGGCAAAATCTTCATATTTTTTCTCTAAAGAATCTCCTACAGATGGTTTTTTAGAGGATTTAGAAGATATTTTTCAATATAGATTAAAACAAAAAAGATTAGAGAGTTTAGGGGTTTCAGAACAGCAGTATAGTTCTATTAGTAAAAACTTTTCTATACATACGGCTACATTTCAAGGAAAAGAAAATTTAAAAGGATTAAACGAGCTTAACGCTATAATTGGTGGTGGTTTTGGCTATTTAATAATGATGTTTATTATAATCTACGGTAGTTTTGTAATGCGTAGTGTAATAGAAGAAAAAACTAGTAGGGTAATAGAAGTTATCATTTCATCGGTTAAGCCTTTTCAGTTAATGATGGGTAAAATAATAGGAACATCTTTGGCGGGTGTAACTCAGTTTGTAATATGGGTGGTATCTGGTTCTATTTTATTTTTAATTGTATTTTTAATTTTTGATTTGGATATGACTGCCTTGCAAAATGGTAGTTCTAGTTTACCGCAAGCGCAAGCTGTGAAAATGGCAAGTGGCGGTATGGAGGATAACATACAACAATATGCCGAAATGTTTTTACAAATACCTTGGGTATCTTTGTTTAGCTTTTTCTTGGTATATTTTGTTTTAGGGTATTTAATTTATAGTTCTATATATGCGGCAATAGGTGCTGCTGTAGATAATGAAACGGATACGCAACAGTTTATGTTACCTGTAATATCACCACTAATGTTAGCTATTTATGTTGGTTTTATTTCGGTTTTTAGTAACCCTCATGGGCCGGTGGCAGTTGGGTTTTCTTTATTTCCGTTAACGTCGCCAATAGTAATGTTAATGCGTTTATCTTCTGGTATAGGAGAAGGTGGTGTGCCAGTTTGGCAATTGGTAGTTTCTGTTTTGTTATTAATAATTACCTTTTTATCTATTGTGTGGTTGGCAGCAAAAATATATAGAATAGGTATTTTAATGTATGGTAAAAAGCCAAGTTATAAAGATTTATATAAGTGGTTAAAATATTAATATGGAAGAGTTAAAAAATATTCTTAAATACTTAAAAGACTTAATGTCTTACAAGTTGGTAGATGGTGATAAAGTAGTTATTACGGTAAGTACTTTGGTTACTATTGTGGTGGCTATTTTGGCTGTTACCTATATTTTAAAACTCATACATAGAATAGTTGTTGCTAAATTACCGCAAGATGATAAAAATAAGTTTTTAAGTATATTTAATTTTTTAAAGTACTTTTTGTACATCCTAGCAGTAATAACTGTTTTGCATTCTTCTGGTGTAGATTTAACTGTTTTGCTTACTGCATCTGCCGCTTTATTTGTTGGTTTAGGTTTTGCACTGCAATACCTTTTTCAGGATATAATTTCTGGAATTTTAATTATTTTAGATCAATCTTTACATATAGGAGATATTATAGAGGTAGAGGGTAAAGTTGGTAGAGTTTTTGAAACTAGATTAAGAACAACAAGGGCTTTAACTAGAGATGACAAGGTGATTGTTATACCTAATCATAAATTTTTAACAGATAGTATTTACAACTATACTCAAAACCATAAAACTACAAGAGAAAATGTAAAAATAGGTGTTGCGTATGGTAGTGATGTAGAATTGGTGTCTAAGTTGTTATTAGAGATTATAGATGGTAAAAAAGGAATTCTAAAAAATCCGGCACCTTTTGTACTATTTGAAGATTTTGGAGATTCTGCACTTATGTTTTCTGTGAATTATTATACTAATGATAGTTACGGCGACCCTAGAATTAAAAGTGATTTGCGTTTTTTAATAGACGCGGCTTTTAGAAAAAATAATATTTCTATCCCTTTTCCACAAAGAGATATACATATTATTAATAAATAATTTAGTTGATATTTACGTATACATTAGTGTTTTATATGAAGAAGCTTTTATGGGTTTGTATATTTCTAATGGTACAATGTGCTTTATCACAAAGCTCAGACATTGTAAGGTTAGAGTATACTACTTTGCCAAAAAAAGAGTCGTCTAGAAGTATTTCTAGATTTAGATTCTTAGCAAATTTACCTATTAAATTAAATGATGAAAATTACATAATTACTGGTGCGGAATATGGTATCATAGACTTTGCAAACGATAGTATTTATGAGTTTGATGATAAGGAGTTAGAGAAATTAAGAATTGTAGATCTTAACTTGGGTTATGCGCATATTTTAAATGAAAAATGGACTTTTATTGGTTTGCTAACACCAAGGTTGGCTTCTAATTTTATTAACGGAGTGCAGAAGGAAGATTTTAATTTAAATTATTCTGTGCTTGCTATAAAGGCAGATATGAAAAAGGAAAAACCTACTCGTTTAATACTGGGCTTGTCTTATAATAATGCAACAGGTTTTGATGTTCCTTTACCAATAGTAAGTTACTATAAAAAATTTCATCCTAATTGGTCTTATATGGTTGGTGTTCCTAGAATGGAGTTTAAATATCATTTAAAACAGCACCACACATTTAAAGCGGCATTATTATTGGATGGTTATTTTGTAAATGTGCAAAATGATATTGCTTTGCCAGATAATGATTTAGGCTCTGGTTTGTCTTTATCTGTTGTGGTAGGTGCTTTTGGTTACCAATATAATATTAATAAAAACATTTCTTTTTATTGTTTAGCAGGTCACACTTTGTCTCAAAGGGGTTTGTTAAGAGATGAAGAAAGAAAAAGTGTATATTCGTTATATGACGATGGTAATGTATATTTTAAAACAGGATTTAAAATAGGAATTTTTTAAAACACGTATATGTCAAAAATACTAGTAATAGAAGACGAAGCTGCAATACGCAGAGTTTTGGTAAAAATTTTATCGGAGGAGAGTGATACCTATAATGTTGAAGAGGCAGAAGACGGTTTAAAAGGTATAGATGCTATTAAAAAAAACGATTATGATTTAGTTTTGTGTGATATTAAAATGCCTAAAATGGATGGCGTAGAGGTATTAGAGGCTGCACGTAAATTAAAGCCAGAATTAGCTTTTATTATGATATCTGGTCACGGAGATTTAGATACGGCAGTAAATACAATGCGTTTAGGTGCTTTTGATTATATATCAAAACCGCCAGATTTAAATAGGTTGTTAACTACGGTACGTAATGCATTAGATCGTAAAGATTTAGTGGTAGAAAATACCAAGTTAAAAAAGAAAGTAAGTAAAAACTACCAAATGGTAGGGGAGAGTGATGGCATAGCTTTAATTAAAGATATGATAGAGAAAGTAGCCCCTACAGATGCGCGTGTTTTAATTACAGGGTCTAACGGTACAGGTAAAGAATTGGTTGCGCATTGGTTGCACGAAAAAAGTCCACGTAGCAAAGCGCCATTTATAGAAGTAAATTGTGCAGCAATACCATCAGAATTAATAGAGAGTGAACTTTTTGGTCACGTAAAAGGAGCGTTTACATCTGCAGTAAAAGATAGGGCAGGTAAGTTTGAAGCAGCAAATAAGGGAACTATTTTTTTAGATGAAATAGGAGATATGAGTTTGTCTGCGCAAGCTAAAGTATTGCGTGCCTTGCAAGAAAGTAAAATATCTAGAGTAGGTACAGATAAAGATATAAAGGTTGATGTTAGAGTAGTAGCAGCTACAAACAAAGATTTAAAAAAGGAAATAGCAGATGGTAACTTTAGAGAAGATTTATACCATAGACTGGCGGTAATACTTATAAAAGTACCTGCTTTAAATGACAGGAGAGATGATATTCCTTTATTAATAGCCTACTTTGCAGATAAGATTAGCAAAGAGCAAGGAACTACTAAAAAAGTGTTTTCAGACAAAGCAATTTCATTATTGAAGAGTTATGACTGGACAGGTAATATTAGAGAGTTGCGTAATGTGGTAGAACGTTTAATTATTTTAGGCGGAAAAGAGGTAACAGAGGAAGATGTAAAATTATTTGCTAGTAAGTAATAATAGTTTTAATAAATACAAAAAAGCCTAGATTTTAAATCTAGGCTTTTTTGTATTTATAGGTTTATGAATACTACATCACTTTGCTTCCTAGGTATTTTTGTACTTCGTAAACATCTATGCTTTTATTAAATTTTTTACTTACAGATGGGAGGTTTTCACTAGAAATCCAAATTTTTAATTCAGCATCTAAATCAAAAGTACCAGCTGTTTCTAAAGAAAATCTAGAAATGCTTTTGTATGGCATAGATTTATATTCTGCTTTGCTGCCAGTAAGTCCTTGTACGTCTATTAATATTAAGCGTTTGTTGGTAAACATAAAAGTGTCTCTTACTAATTTAAAGCCTAATTCTACTTGTTCACCGTCTATTAGAAGTCTTCCGTATTTTTCATTAAGTTTATCTACAGATACCTCACTAGCGTTACCAAGTATTTTATTAAATAATCCCATTGTTTACTTAAGGTTTAGTTTGCTTCTTCAGTTTTGTTCTCGTCTTTGTTAAGCAACTTTGCAGATACTTTGTAATCTGCAGTATATATCATTTTTGGTGTTGCCTTTTTTAAATCAAAATAAGCTCTTTTGTACCATTTGGCATCGGTAGCTTTTTTTCTGTAATCTTCATTGGTTTTAGTTGTACCAAATTCTTCATTTATATATGGTTTAATAGCGTGTATTCCAATACCAAAGTATTCTATACGCTCTAAAACCATTGCAAAATCTAACTCAGAGAAATAAAAGTTTTCTTCAGAGTCAAACCCAGTATTTAAATTTTTAAGATCTGTAAAAACGTTCTTCTGTAAAAATTCTAATTTAGTCATAGTTAATCTAAGGTGTATGTATTTTTTAAACAGTAATTTTTATACTGTTATTTTTTTCTGTTTAGTACTTTATATTCTTCGTAGCAACCGCTAATAGCGTCTAAAATTTGTAGGTCGTTGGCAGTTTGTATAAAAGATTTAGAGTAGTTACAGTTGTTTAAAATGTCTTCAATATCTACTTTTTCTAATTGAAGTAATTCTGTTAGTGTTTCTCTATCAAACTTTGCTGCTAGCAAATCTCTAATACGGTCATCTTCTTTAATTTGACGGAGTTTACGCATTTGTGCAGGTTTTTTTCCAAATAAATTACGGAGTAAATCTGCAGGGTTTAATATTGCGCCAAGTACTTTTGTAACTGCACTTGGGTTTTTGTTACCAGCTTCATAACCTGTGTTTAGTCCAGATATTGCGTATTGGTAAGAGTCGTTTAAACTCACGTTTTTAGCGTCTATCTCTAAAAAACCTGTTAGTTGGTATGGTTTAACAACAACTTCTTCTAGCGCAAATGCTAGTTCTGTTAAGGTAATTTCTGTATCCTTAAATTTAAGCATATCGTTAGTTACTTTAATTTTTTGAGATTTAAAACCAAGATACGTTAAGTAAAGTGTGTCGTTAGCAACTGCGGGTATTGTAAACTTACCATCTTGATCTGTAATGGTACCTTTTACTTGGTTTAGGTTTACAATGTGTACGCTAGGCATAGGTTCGTCTGTCTGCGAATTTATAATTGTTGCAGAAAACTCTTTTTTGTTTTCTTTAGCTTTTTTTTCTTGAGAAAATCCAATAAATGTAACTAAACTAAAAAAAAGTAGGATGTATTTGTTCATAAAAAGGTGGTGTCATTTATCTTCTACTAAAAAGTCTAAGATATTAAAGTTTATCTCTTTAGCTGTGGTGTAAGGGTTAAATTTTTGATTTAAGTTGGTAAATAAACAAAAAAAATACGCCGAAGCGTATTTTTTAGTATTCTATTAACTTAAAAAGACTAGTATCTTCTTTTGCTTTTTTTGTTTCCGTATCCTCCACCGCTATCGCGACTTCCTCTACTGTCTTTGCTGCGAGAACGACCTCTGTCTCCACCGCCGCTTCTATTATCTCTTCCTCCACGAGAAGAAGAACGACCTCTGTCGCCACCGCGTCCACCACGATCTCTTCCTCCTCTGCGGCCTCCGCCACCACCAGGGTTGTTAGATATTTCTACGTTAACAAATCTTCCGTCAACTTTAAATTCAGTAAACGTTGCTAATACTTTTTCAGAGTGTTCTGCATCTGTATTAAAGAAAGAGAAACTTTCTTTAACATCTACTTTAAACACATCTTCTTTACCAAGACCAACAGTTTCTTTTAAGAAATCTTTTAATGTCATCCAATCGTAATCATCACGCTCACCAACATTAATAAAGTAACGTACAGAACCACTTGTAGGTATTTCTGCTTTATTTCTTCCGCGTTCATCACGATCTCCTCTTTCTCCACGGTCAGAGCCATTTAAGTCTCTAGTTTTATTGTAGTAGTCAAAGAAACGAGTAAACTCTACAGAAACAATCTTCTTAATAAGATCCTCTTTATCTAAACCTTCTAATATTTCATTAATGGCAGGTAAGTAACTTTCTACTTCCTCATTAATCTTAGTATCTTTAATTTTATTGGCTAAATGGTGCAATTGAATTTCACAAATCTCCATTCCTGTTGGAATCTTTTTTGATAAAAATTCAGTTTGTAGCTTTCTTTCTAAGGCTTTTATTTTACGTAACTCACTACGAGTAACAATAACCATAGATACACCAGATTTACCAGCTCTACCAGTACGCCCACTACGGTGAGTGTATGTTTCTATTTCATCTGGTAATTGGTAGTTTATTACGTGTGTAATATCATCTACATCTATACCACGTGCAGCAACATCTGTTGCAACAAGCATTTGTATTTGTTTTTTACGGAAAGCGTTCATTACCAAATCTCTTTGGTTTTGACTTAAATCTCCGTGTAAAGCACCAGCATTGTAACCGTCTTCAATTAATTTTTCGGCAACTCTTTGTGTATCTCTCTTAGTTCTACAAAAAACAACAGAGAAAATATCAGGATTGGTATCTGCTAATCTTTTTAATGCAGGGTATCTATCTCTACCGCCAACAACATAATACTCATGTTGTACTGTAGTTGCACCTGCATTTTTAGATCCCACTGTAATTTCTTGTGGGTTGTGCATGAATTTTTTAGCAATGGTAGAAACTTCTCTTGGCATAGTTGCAGAGAATAACCACGTAAATTTTTCATCTGGAGTGTTAGATAAAATGTCTTTAATGTCTTCATAGAAGCCCATATTTAACATCTCATCCGCTTCATCTAATACACAGTAATCTAATTTAGAAATGTTAACCATACCACGGCTAATCATATCTTTTATTCTACCAGGAGTAGCAACAACAATTTGTGCTCCTCTTCTAATTTGGTTTGCTTGGTCTGTAATACTAGCACCACCGTAAATTGCAACTACATTAAGTCCTTTTTCGTATTTAGAATACGCTTTAAGCTCGTTTGTAATTTGTAAACAAAGTTCACGTGTTGGTGAAAGTATTAATCCTTGAGTAGTTCTGCTACTAGAATCAATTTTCTGAATTAACGGAAAACCAAAAGCTGCAGTTTTACCAGTACCTGTTTGTGCTAATGCTACAAGGTCTGTGTCTTCATTTAAAAGGATTGGAATTGCTTTTTCTTGTACTTCTGAAGGTGATTCAAACCCAAGATCTACAATAGCATCAAGTAGGGACTTGTCTAGCCCTAATGCTTCAAATTTTGTCATAATATGTTATTCTTAATCGCAAATATGTATGTTACATAGAGCGTTTATCATATTATAACTCAGAGTAACACATGCTATACCAGCGGCGTTTTTAATAAAGTGCAAAAGTACTCTAAATATTTTGAATAACCATACAACATAGATAATACTTGTTTTTATGGTGCAAGACTATAACCATATACAGACATAACAACACCAATAACACCAAAAATTATCATTAAAACTACTAATGATTTTTGCAACTTAGGATTGTCATAAATTATGATGCAGACGGCACCTAAAACAATACTTATTTGAAAAAAAAGAACACCAAAATCAAACTTACGAGTGGCAATATCATATTTGTTAGCAAGTACTTTCCACTCGTTAATACCAGTTATTACGCCCATTTTGCCGTCTAAGTCTTGTGTCCACTCTTTTTTTTCTATATTTTTTGATCCAATTAAAATCTCGTGTTTCTCTGCTTTGTATTTTTCAATTTTAGCTTTCGTTTTTTCAATTTTATTGTAAACAAAATCTCTTTTTTCTTCTGCTATTGCATTTGTATAAAGTAGTGCTTCAAGATTGTCTAATTCACTTTCTTTTAAACTCTCTTTTATGCTTTTAGACTGATACCAGCTAGAATAATTGACCAATTTATTGTGAGCAATCATCATTTCTTCCTCTAATTCGCCGTTTACTAATTGAGAAATAGCCATAAGTGCAGCAAAAAATGCAATAAGTACACCACCATATGCTTCTGCACGTTCAGATGCTACTGAAACTTCTACGGTTTGCTTAGGCATTTTTGTATCCTTTTAAAAAAGTAATTAATTGTTGTGTTGCTTTAGCTCTATGGCTTATTTGGTTTTTTGTACTAAGTGGTAGCTCTGCAAAAGTAAGGTTGTAGTTCTCTGGGGTAAAAATAGGATCGTACCCAAAACCATCTTTACCTTGTTTGCTTTTAGTTATTTTACCGTTTACAACGCCTGTAAATATATGCTGTTCCCCGTTTAAATTTAATGCAATAGCAGTTTTAAAATGTGCAGTTCTATTGTTACTATCACCTAAATTGTATAGTAATTTGTTCATATTATCTTCTGCACTTTTTTGTTCACCGGCGTAACGAGCAGCGTAAATACCAGGTTCACCGTTTAAAGCATCTACTAGTAAGCCAGTATCATCAGAAAAACAAGGTAAGTTATATTTTTCTGTAACGTAATTTGCTTTTTGTTTGGCATTACCTTCTATGGTATCTGCGGTTTCAGGAATATCATCAAAACAACCAATATCTGTTAAAGAAACCAGTGTAATGTTTTTAGGAACAAGAGCCTCTACCTCTTTAAACTTGTTAGTGTTATGCGTTGCAAATACTATTTTCATTGGTGATGCTTATTTGTTTTTTGTAATTCTTTAGGTGAAAACCTAAAAAAACAAGCGCAAAAGTAGTAATTTTATTTTCTTAAAAATAGTAATGTATGTCTTTAAAGCTTCCGCCAGTAGTAGTGGTTTTTGTGTTTGGATTGGTAATGTATGTTTTAGCTAGGTTTTTACCTTTTGGAATTTTTGATTTTTTTGGAAGAACAATGCTTTTAAAAGGTTTGTTAGTGGTTATGCTTTTGGTTTTAGCAGCATCAACCTATAAATTTTTAAAAGCCAAAACAACAGTAGATCCTAAAAACCTTAACAAAACTAGTGCATTGGTAACTACAGGTATTTATAAGTTTACAAGAAACCCAATGTATTTAGCAATGTTGTTATTACTTATTGGTTGGGGTTTATTTTTAAGCAATGCTTTTAATATGTTAATAGCAGCTGGTTTTGTGTCTTATATGAATGCTTACCAAATAAAACCAGAAGAAGAAATGTTAACCCAAAAGTTTGGTAAAGAATATACGAGTTACACTAAAAAAGTGCGTCGTTGGTTTTAATTTTATTATCATATTCTTAATTTAAGGGTGCTTAAAAAACAATTTTTATAGCATATGTGATGATACGCCTTTTTTGCTTTAATTTTATTTTGATTTAACTGCTTAAACACTAATATTTTTTACTTTTACTACTTAAATTTTTTTAAAATGGTAGACCAAGGGAGAAAATATGTTTTTGATTTTGATAGCACTCTAACCAGAGTTGAAGCTTTAGATGTTTTAGCTGAAATTACATTACAAGGTAATGCTAACAAAGATGAAATTATTAAAGAAATACAAGAAATTACCAATCTAGGAATAGATGGCGATATCTCCTTTACAGAATCCTTGGAGAAGCGTATAAAACTTTTAAACGCTCATAAAAGTCATTTAACACAATTGGTAGAAGAGCTTAGAGATAAAATTTCTAAGTCTATAGAAACTAATAAAGAGTTTTTTCATAATTATTCTGATGATATTTATGTTATTTCTTGTGGTTTTAAAGAGTTTATAGATCCTATTGTAGAGGAGTATAACATACCAGCAGAAAAAGTGTATGCTAATACTTTTAAGTTTGATGAGGATGGTAATATTGTTGGTTTTGATGAAGCTAATGTATTGGCGTCTCACAACGGAAAAATTGAATGCCTTAAAAATCTACATTTAGAAGGAGAAGTACAAGTAATAGGAGATGGGTATAGTGATTATGTAATGCGTGAAGCTGGTATTGCAGATAAGTTTTTTGCATACACAGAAAATGTGAGCAGAGACAAAGCTACAGATAATGCAGACCACGTTACACCTAATATGGATGAGTTTTTGTTTGTAAACGATTTACCAAGGAAAATATCATACCCAAAAAATAGAATTAAAATATTGCTGTTAGAAAATGTGCATCCGGCAGCATTTCATAATTTATCTGAAGATGGTTTTTCTGTGGAGTTAGTAAAACACAGTCTACCAGAAGAGGAATTAATAGAAAAATTAAAAGGAGTACACGTTTTAGGTATTCGTTCTAAAACACAAGTAACCAAAAAGGTATTAGAAGCTGCAGATAAGTTATTGGTAGTAGGTGCATTTTGTATAGGTACTACGCAAATAGATTTAGAAAGTGCTAAAAAAAGAGGAGTTGTTGTTTTTAATGCTCCGTATAGTAATACACGTTCTGTTGTAGAGTTGGCTATTGGAGAAATAATCACGTTAATGCGTAATGTATTTCCTAGAAGTCAGGAAATTCATAGCGGGCAATGGAATAAAACTGCTATAAACTCTAGAGAAGTACGTGGTAAAAAATTAGGAATTGTAGGTTATGGTAATATTGGTAAGCAATTATCTGTTTTAGCAGAAGCTATAGGTATGCGAGTGTATTATTATGATGTTAACGACCAGTTAGCACTTGGTAATGCAATTAAATGTAATACACTAGAAGACTTGTTAAATGTGTCTGATGTTGTTACGTTGCATATAGATGATAACCAAGCTAACAAAAACTTTATTGGTGAACGAGAAATTAAGCAGATGAAGAACGGAGCTATGCTTATAAACTTATCTCGTGGTTTTGTAGTAGATATACAAGCTTTAGTAGCAGCACTAAAAAGCGGAAAAATTGGCGGAGCAGCAGTAGATGTTTATCCAGAAGAACCACGTAGTAATGGTGAGTTTTTTACGGAGCTACAAGGGTTAGAAAACGTAATATTAACACCGCACGTTGGTGGTAGTACAGAAGAAGCGCAAAGAGATATTGCAGATTTTGTACCTAATAAAATTATGGAATATATAAACTCTGGTAATACCGTAGATGCTGTAAATTTCCCTAGTATACGTTTGCCAAGACAAACAAATGCGCACCGTTTTTTACATATACATAAAAACGTACCAGGTATAATGGCTAAAATAAATAAGGTTTTAGCAGAATACGAAATGAATATAACAGGACAGTATTTATCTACAGACAATGAGGTTGGGTATGTAATTACAGACTTAGATAAAAAGTACAATAAAGAAGTTATTAAAGCTCTAAAAAAGGTAGAAAACACTATTAAATTTAGAGTGCTTTATTAGTATTGTATGTGTTACAAGTAAATAAAAGGACTGTACTTAAAAGTGCAGTCTTTTTTTATTACATCTTATTCTAGAAAATTTTTAACTACAGTTTTTATAAAAAATATGTTCTTTTTTCTTTTTAATTTATAAGTAATAACATTTCCTAGTTTTGTTTTTAGTTGCTCTATTTCTGTTTTGCTTAAATCTTTAACAGGAGTGTTATTTATTTCTAATATTTGATCATTTAAAGAAACTTTTGCGGTATTAGTTTTATTAGTAAAAGTGGTGCTCACAAATGCCTTTTTACCTCTTTTTATAATTTTAAAGCCATCAGTAATTAATTCAGACGCTACCTTTACTTTATCTCTAGATTGTTCTAGTATTAGCTTGTTCTGGTTACTGTAAATGGTAAAGTGCTTTAGCATTCCGCCTCCTATAAAACCAATAAATTTATTGTTGGGAAAATTGTTTAGTGTTGTATTTGCAATATCTACTAGCACACCATTGTATGTTTTGTTCCCAACAAGTACTTTAGTTTTATTAGTTATAAGTGTATTGTTTAAGCCAGAAGTATGTGCTGTTGGCATAGTTACGTCAACATAACTAAAATTGTCTCTAATACTTTTTTTTAATTCGTGTAAGTTATTGTTGGGGTAGTTTAACAGCGTTACATTTCTGCCATTTCCTGTATCTACCATAAAGTGGCCAGATAAAACTGTGTCACCAATTGTAACTGTACCGTAAATTTCATAAAAACCGTACAGGTATAAATTGTCTTTGTTTTTTATTAATAGGATAGTATTACTTTCTTTTAGGTTCTGCTCTTCATTATTGCTTAGTGTTATTAGCTTTTTATGGTAATCAACTTTTACATTAAATTGTCTAAAAAAGTCTAGGTTTATGGTTGCTTTATGAAAAGCATTAGAATCGTACTCGTTAATTAATACACTTCTTATGTTATCTTCTTTTTTTAAATAGCGATTAAATGTATCTCCTAGAGAGACTGATACATCTTTTTTAATTAAATCTATGTTGTTTTTTATGGCAAATTTATGATCAATATTAAAACCACTAGAGCCGGTGTCGTACATAAAATAACAAGAGGTGTTATTTATTTTACCTTTTATAAAAATTCTGTTTTTAACTAATTTAAAAGGAAGTGTATGTACTATATTTTGAGAAAATAAAGAGGTAGAAAAACTAAATAATAGTATGTAAAGGAGTTTTGTTTTCAATTATTAGTACTATTTAGTAGATGCTATTTTATTTATAATTCGGTTAAAATTTATACTGTCTGATGGTCTTGGAGCGTTTTCTAAAATAATTTCATTGTTTTTGTTTAAAATAGAATATCTAGGAATTGTTTCTACTCTTAAATACTTTAGAAGTTTAGGGTATTTAGTGTTTAATAATAAATACTGTTCTTTGCCCTCTAGTTTAAACTCTAATGTTTTGGATTTTTGTAACCACTGTTTCTGATTTTTATCAATAGAAATGTAAATCCAGCTAACATTTTGTTCTTTAGATAAATTGTTTTTAAAGCTAGAGCTCTTTTTAATTTCAGTAATACAGGGACCGCACCAACTAGCCCAAAAATCTATAACTTTTATTTTATCTTCACTTTGTTTTAAAATATCTTTTAACTGTATGGTGTCACCTTTAATAGTTAACAATTTTTCGTCTAAAACAATATTAGGAAGTTCTAGATTTAAAAGCTTTATTTTTTCTTGAATAATAGTTAATTCATTTACGTAAGATGCATTTTTTAGTAAAGGCTTATACTCGTTAATAACCTTATTAAGTATATCTACATTAGTTTTGCTGTTTCCAAATCCTTTTTCATAATAATCATAAATAAGTCTGCTTATAGCAAAATGCTTTAATTCTCCGTCTAGGTTTTTTTCTATAAAATCTTTTTCTTTTGCAAAGGTTTTTTCTGAATAATCTAGATAATCATAAGTAACAAAATAGTGCCTAATAAAATCAGTAAGGCTTCTTTTAAAATAATCATTATTGATTAATTCTGGTTTTTTAAAGTCAGTTATGGTAACATTGTTAAAGTATTCTTTTGGGTTAAAAATTTCTTCAGATTTTAATTTTTCAGTTTTATTTACTGTAGAAAAAACACTTTCTGTATTGTTAAAATAACTTACGGAGCACTCCGACTTTATATTTCTAGGAGCCATTAAGTTGTATAAATATTCATATTCTATTTCTTGGCCAACAAGACTTTTAAAGTGGTTAGAAACTACATTGTTTTTTATATAAGATTCATAGAATAGTTTTTTTGCGTTATATACATAAGAGCAACTGTCTTTGTATTGCTTAATGTTATTTTTAAACGTAGGCCACTTTAACTGTAAAGAATCTAAAGAAGTGTAGAAATTATAATGAGAAGCATTTTTACCTGAAAATTGTAACAGCCCTTTTTCAGTAGAAAACGTTATACTATCACCAGGAGAAACTAAAACACGAGTGTTGTAAAAGTCATCTCCAAAACTCATTAATTCAATAATTTGTGGGTTTTCTATACTATCTAATATATTATTATAAACACTGTCATATACCTTTTTACTTTGACCCTTGTGGTTAGTTCCGTATAGGTAAGAGTAATTTAGGATGTTAAAAAACTCTAGAGCTTTTTTGTCCTTAGATATTCCGCTAATAACAATAGGTTTAAAATTTTTAGTAGTATTTGTCTGTTTAGTGTTAACAGTGGTGGTTTTGTCTTTTTTGCAAGCAAACAATAAACTAAATACTAGAAACAGTGTTGTGATGTATAATAGTTTATTTTGCTTCATATTAAAAACTAGTTTCTTAGTTCTAAAGTATGGTTTTATATCATTAAAATAAGAATAAGATTGTTAAAAATTAGTTAAAGCTAATTTACCTATGATGATAAGGCTCATTTTTTAAAATAGTAAACCCTCTGTAAATTTGTTCAACTACAAACAAACGTACCATTTGGTGAGAGAATGTCATTTTAGAAAGACTAATTTTTCCTTTAGCAGTAGTGTAAATTGCATCACTAAAGCCATAAGGACCTCCAATAACAAAAACCAATTGTTTAATGCCGGCATTCATTTTCTTTTGTAAGTAATCAGAAAAATCTACAGAAGTAAATTGTTTTCCGTTTTCATCTAAAAGTATAAGCACGTCTGTAGAACTCAACTTTTTTAAAATAAGCTCGCCTTCCTTTTCTTTTTGTTGTGCTTCAGACAGGTTTTTTACATTTTTTATATCTGGTATAATGTCTAAATTAAATTTAATGTAGTGTCCTAATCGCTTTTCATATTCAGCAATTAAAGCTTGTAAATTTTTATTATCGGTTTTGCCAATGGCTAGTAGCTTAATAGTCATACCACAAATATAGTGTCAATTTTTAAAAATTATTAGATAACAACTGCATTATGTAGATAATCAAAAAAACAGTTAAAGTTTAATAAAACAATTTAGTAAATTAGCACAAAACAAAAACAAATTAATGATTTCAGAAGAGCAGTTTCAGAAAGAAATAGACCTAATTATAAGCAATGCAATACGCGAAGATGTTGGTGATGGTGACCATAGTTCTTTGGCTTGTATACCTGCAACAGCAACTGGTAAAGCAAAATTATTGGTTAAAGACAATGGTATTATTGCAGGTGTAGAATTTGCTAAACAAGTTTTTGCCTATGTAGATAAAAATTTACAAGTAGAAACACTTATTAATGATGGTGAAACTGTAAAACACGGAGATATTGTTTTTTACGTAACTGGTAGCTCACAAAGTATTTTAAAAGCAGAACGCTTAGTGTTAAACGCTATGCAGCGTATGAGTGCTATTGCTACTAAAACAAACTTTTTTGTAAAATTATTAGAAGGTACAAGTACTAAGATATTAGATACACGTAAAACTACACCAGGTTTACGTGCAGCAGAAAAATGGGCTGTAAAAATAGGAGGTGGAGAAAACCACAGATTTGCTTTGTATGATATGATTATGCTAAAAGATAACCATATAGATTTTGCAGGAGGTGTAACCAAAGCCATAGAAAAAACTAAAGAATACTTAAAAGAAACAGGTAGAGACTTAAAAATTATAGTTGAAGCTAGAGACCTAGATGAAATTAAAGAAATTTTAAAGACAGACGGTGTGTACCGTATTCTTATAGATAACTTTAATTATGAAGACACAAGAACTGCTGTTGCTTTAATAGGAGATAAATGTTTAACAGAATCTAGTGGTGGTATTAATGAAGATACTATTAGGGAATATGCAGAATGTGGTGTAAATTATATTTCTTCTGGTGCACTTACACACTCTGTTTATAATATGGATTTAAGTCTTAAAGCAGTTTAATGTCGGCAGAAATAGAAGCAAAATTAGCAAAAATACCAGTAATAAACTGGATTGTATCACTCTTAAAAAAAGTGACATTACCGGCTTTTGCAGGTTTGTCTTTGTATGATTTAATAGAGCTTTATCTAAACGGAATACTAAAAGGAACCTTATCTACAAGAGCCAGTGCTATTGCATTTAGTTTATTTATGGCTTTGTTTCCATTATTAATTTTTTTAGTAACATTAATTCCTTTTTTAATACCTTATGTAGATTCTGGTAATCCAGACACCAATTTAAATACAGAGTTTATTGCGTATTTGGAGTATGTGCTACCCAATGCTATAAACGACTATTTTTTTGATCAGATTTATGATGAAATAATGAGTCAAAAACGTGGAGGCTTGCTATCATCTACATTTGTACTGTCTATTTTTTTAATAGCAAACGGTGTAAATGCTATTTTTAGTGGGTTTGAGAACTCGTATCACGTAAGTTTAAATCGCCATTTTTTAAGACAATATTTATATGCTTTAATGGTAGGTTTGCTACTATCTATACTAATAATAGTTAGTGCTATTGTTTATATGTATTTTGAGATTTACGTTATAGAAAACATATCAGACACCACACAAGTTTACTTTGGCACAGGTCTTGAAGAAACAGATATATGGACCACCGAGATTGCTAAAGTTGTTTACTTTACATTTTTGTCTTATTTGTCTATTTCAATACTCTACTATTTTGGTACTGCAGAAGGTAAAAAGACAAAGTTTTTCTCATCGGGTTCACTAATGACAACAATTTTATTTGTGCTAACCTCTTACTTATTTGGAGTTTACGTGGATAAGTTTGCAAGATATAATGAATTGTATGGAGCATTAGGAGGATTATTAATTTTGATGGTTTATATTTGGTTAAATGCTAACATCCTTTTATTAGGGTTTGAGCTAAATGCAACAAAGAACTCATTAAAGAAAAAAATTATACAAAATGAAGAAGAATAAAACATTATTTACCATTGCAATTTTATTTTTTGTAGCTCACATAAGTGTGGCTCAATCTGTTTTTGGAAAGTGGAAAACCATTGATGATAGAAACGGAAAAGAAAAAGCAGTTATTGATGTTTATGAGAAAAACGGAAAAATGTATGGGAAAATAATTAAAATTGTTGATCCTAAACGTAGAGATGCTGTTTGTGAAAAATGTGAGGGCGATTTAAAAAACGCTCCAGTCTTAGGTTTGTATATAATTAAAAATGCAGAGAAGTCTGATAAAAACGAATACAAAGGAAAATATCTTTTTGATCCAGAACAAGCAATGACTTTTAGATGTAAAATTTGGTTAGATCCAGACGATTCAGACAAACTAAAAGTTCGTGGTTACTTAGCATTTATTTATAGAACTCAAACTTGGATACGTGTTAAGGAGTAACATACTTTATGCAGCATTTTATAAATGTAATATTACCAATTCCCTTAGAAAAACTATTTACATATAGTGTAACAAGGGCAGAAGCCAATTTTTTAAAAGTGGGTATGCGCGTAGCGGTACCCTTTGGTAAATCTAAAATACATACTGCACTAGTTGCAGAAATACATAGAACAGCTCCTACTTTATACGACGCTAAAGATATTCATCAAATATTAGATGATGAGCCTATAGTTACAGAACTGCAAATTAAACATTGGTCTTGGGTATCTAAGTACTATATGTGTTCTATAGGTGAGGTTTTTAGGAGTGCTGTTCCTGGTGCTTTTTTATTAGAGAGTGAAACACTAATATTAAAAAACCCAGAGTCTACCGTAGATGAAAATACATTAACAGATGAAGAGTTTTTGGTGTTTGAGGCATTAGAACGACAGTCTATGTTAAAAGTGCAAGAAATTGCGGCTATAGTTGATAAAAAAAATGTACTTCCTATTTTAAAACGTTTGTTAGATAAAAACGTAATTTTAACCAAAGAAGAAGTTCAGCAACAGTACAAGCCTAAATTGGTAAGGTATGTTAAGTTGGGAGAAAAGTACAATACAGAAGAAGAGTTAAGTGCGTTATTAGATTTACTTTCTAGAGCACCCAAACAAAGCAATGTTATTTTGTCTCTGTTTCAGTTGCAAGGAAAAAATCAAAAAAAAATAACGGTAAAAGAGTTAGAAGAGAAGAGTAGGTCATCAGCATCTATCATAAAAACACTTATAGATAAAGATATTCTAGAGGAGTTTTATGTGCGTACAGACAGGGTTGTTTTTGATGCTACAAAAAAGCCTTCAGTTTTAAAAGAGCTTAACCAATACCAAGCAGAGGCTTTAGTGGCTATAGAAGAAAGTTTTGCTGAGCGTAAAGTAACCTTGTTGCACGGTGTAACATCTTCTGGTAAAACAGAAGTATATGTAAAACTTATAGCAGATTGTTTAGCAAAGGGGCAACAAGCTTTGTATTTATTGCCAGAAATTGCTTTAACGACACAGTTAATCGCTAGGTTGCAAAATTACTTTGGAGAACAAGTAGCCGTTTTTCATTCTAAATATACAGTACATGAAAGAGTTGAGGTTTGGAATAACGTTTTAACTAACAAGTCTAAGGCTCAAATTGTAATAGGAGCTAGGTCATCTCTGTTTTTACCTTTTACAAACTTAGGCTTAATAATTGTAGATGAGGAGCATGAGGCGTCTTTTAAGCAATATGATCCGGCACCAAGATACCACGCCAGAGACAGTGCAATTGTTTTAGCAAATTATAGTAATTGTAATATCCTTTTAGGATCTGCTACACCAAGTATAGAGACTTTTTATAATGTTAAGCAGCAAAAATACGGTTATGCACAAATTACCAGGCGTTTTGGAGATGTATTAATGCCAGAGATAGAGTTGGTAGATATTAAAGAGTTAAGTCGTAAAAAAAGAATGAAAGGTCATTTTTCTGAACGTTTGTTGTTAGGTATAACAGAAGCAGTTGAGGAAGGTGAGCAAGTAATATTATTTCAAAACAGAAGAGGTTACGCGCCTATTGTAGAGTGTACAACCTGTGGGCACTCTCCACAATGTCCTAATTGTGATGTTAGCTTAACCTATCACCAATATAAAAAACAAATGCGTTGCCATTATTGTAGTTATCATATGGCTTTGCAAAAAAGTTGTTTGGCTTGTGGTATGGCAACTTTAAACACCAAAGGTTTTGGTACAGAACAAGTAGAGCAAGAACTGCAAGAGTTAATGCCAAACCTTAGAATTGGCCGTATGGATTTAGATACCACAAGAGGTAAACATGCGTATGAGAAAATAATTACTTCTTTTGAGAAACACGAGTTAGATGTTTTGGTTGGTACGCAAATGCTAACCAAAGGTTTAGATTTTGGAAATGTGAGTTTGGTAGGTATCATGAATGCAGATAACCTTTTAAATTTTCCAGATTTTAGAGCACATGAACGTAGTTACCAGCTTTTAGCACAGGTGTCTGGTAGAGCGGGTAGAGCGCAAAAAAGAGGAAAGGTGTTAATACAAACTTACAATCCGTATCATCAAATATTACAACAAGTATCTACTAACGATTATGAGGCAATGTATACAGACCAAATTAATGAACGCAGATTGTTTAAATATCCTCCATTACATAGAATTTTAAAAATAACATTTAAGCATAGAGATTATGGTAAGGTAGAAGATGCTTCAGCTTGGTTTGCAAAGTCTTTGCGTGTAGCTTTTAAAGATGATGTTTTAGGTCCAGAATTTCCCGCAGTAGCGCGTATTAGGAATCAGTATTTGAAAAATGTAGTTTTAAAAATTAAAAAAGATCAGCCTTTAGGAAAAACAAAGGAGTACATTAGAAAAATTGAAAAATCTTTTGATACAATAGGTCAGTTTAAAGGAGTAAGAGTAATTTACAATGTAGATTATATTTAAATATAGGACATAAAAAAAGCTGACGTTAGTCAGCTTTTTTTATTTAGTGTATAATTGTTAAACGTTGCTTAGCGCTTCTGCAAGCTCGGTCTTTTTATTTCTACTTAAAGGTATTTGTCTACCATCTACTTCTACGTTTTTGCTATTAAATTTTTCAACTTTTTCTAAGTTTACAATATAAGATTTGTGAATTCTTAAAAACTTATCTTCAGGTAATTGCTTTTCAAAAGATTTCATTGTAGATAAAATTACAATGTTAGCTTCATCTGTAACAAGCTTAATATAGTCACCTAAAGCTTCAATCCATTTAATATCATTTAAAATAACCTTACGTTTTTTAAGATTACTTTTTACAAATATGTGCTCTTCATCTTCTTGTACTCTATGTAATTGCTCATATTTACCAACGGCTCTTTTTACAGAGGCATCAAACCTACTCATTGTAATTGGTTTGTGTAAATAATCTGTTACATCGTAGTCAAAAGCTTTTAATGCATAATCAGGCTTTCCTGTAATAAGGATAACTTGCGGCGGATTTTCTAAAGACTCTAACAAGTCAAATCCGTTTATAATTGGCATCTCTACGTCTAGGAAAATAAGATCAACTTCGTTGTTCTTAAGTCCGTTTTTGGCTTCTATGGCATTGCTGTACTCAGCTACCATGGCTAGGTTGGGATGATTATTTACCAACTTTGCTACGGCCATACGTTGCATAGAGGAATCATCTACAATTATACATCTTAGTTTCATAAATAAGTTGATTTGTGGGGTTAAATCTCGGCTAAAGTACTAAAAATGTCAGATGAATTGCAAGAAAAGATGTGAACATGCACTATTCTGTTGTGTAATTAGCATTAAACGAGTTATGGTTTGCATTTGGGGTTTAGTTGATTTTTTTTGGGGTTTGGTAGATTTTTGGGGTTTAGTTGAAAATTTGGTTTGTTAATAAGTATTTTAAAGTATAACGAAGATTTTTGTGTTTTCTTGTGAGAATAGAAAAAAATAATTACTTTTGCGGACTGTAAAAAAATTATATAATATGAATCATTACGAAACTGTTTTCATTCTGAATCCCGTTCTATCTGATGTACAGATAGAGGAAACAGTTAAGAAATTTGAAGATTTCTTAATTAAAAAAGGTTCCAAAATGGTTGCCAAAGAAAATTGGGGACTTAAAAAATTGGCCTATCCTATTCAACACAAAAAAAGTGGTTTTTACCATTTGTTTGAATTTACTGCACCTGGCGATGTAATTAATGGCTATGAGCTAGAATTTAGAAGAGATGAACGTGTTATGCGTTTCTTAACTGTAAAGCTAGACAAGCACGCAATTTCTTGGGCAGAGAGAAGAAGAACAAAATTAAAAACTAAAGCTTAAGGATTATGTCAGCTATTGAACAACAAGCAAAAGGAAAAAAAGACGGAGAAATCAGGTATTTAACTCCGTTGAACATTGAGACTAACAAGCAGAAAAAATACTGTAGATTTAAAAAATCAGGTATAAAGTATGTAGATTACAAAGATCCAGATTTCTTAATCAAGTTAGTTAACGAGCAAGGTAAATTACTTCCAAGAAGACTTACTGGAACTTCATTGAAGTATCAAAGAAAAGTGGCTGTTGCTGTAAAAAGAGCACGTCATTTAGCATTAATGCCATATGTTGGCGATTTATTAAAATAAAAAAAGCTAAGCAATGGAACTTATATTAAAACAAGACGTACAGAATTTAGGTTTTAAGGATGACGTAGTAGAAGTAAAAAACGGCTACGGAAGAAACTTTCTTATTCCTAAAGGATTAGCTGCTCTTGCTACACCATCTGCAAAGAAGGTTTTAGCAGAGAACTTAAAGCAAAGAGCTCATAAAGAGAAGAAAATTGTTGATGAAGCTAATAAAACTTCTGAAGCACTTAAACAATTAGAAATTAAAATACCAGCTAAAGTTGGTGTTGGTACTAAATTGTTTGGATCTATCTCTAATATAGATTTAGCTGCAGCTATTGAAAAAGCTGGTCAGTCAATTGACAAAAAATTCATTACTATTAAAGGTGGTGCTGTTAAAAGAACTGGGCCTTACAACGCTCAGATTAGATTACATAGAGAGGTTATTATAGAATTTCCTTTTGAAGTTGTAGCAGAAGCTAAATAAATAGTTAATACAATGTTAATAGAAAAAAGAGTTATGCGCGCATAACTCTTTTTTTTTGTTCTAAATTTAGCCTATCTAAAAATAACTAACTTAGAACAATATGAAAAACTATTTATTTTTTTGCTTATCGTTTTTGCTTGTAAGCTTTGCAGCTAGTGCACAGGTTACAACCTCTAACATTAAAGGTTTAGTTGTAGACGACCAAGCGGCTCCTCTTATGGGAGCAAATGTTATAGCTGTACATACGCCAACAGGTACAAAGTATGGAGGTATAACAAATGATGAGGGTAGGTATAACCTATTAAATATGAGGGTAGGTGGCCCTTATACAATTACTGTGACTTACGTAGGTTTTGAAAGTCAAGCAAAGAATAATGTTTACTTAACTCTAGGTAAAACATTTAACTTCAACGTAACTTTAGCAGAGTCTAGTCAAATGCTAGATGAAATTATTTTGGTTCAAGACCAAAGCGGTACTTTTGGTAGTGGTCGTACTGGTGCAGAAACAAGTGTTGGTAGTAGAGAACTTACTAAATTACCAACAATTTCTAGGTCGGCTTCAGATTTCACAAGACTAGAGCCAACGGCAAGTGGTGATTCTTTTGGAGGTCGTAATGATCAGTTTAACAATTTTTCTTTAGACGGGGCAATTTTTAATAATCCTTTTGGATTAGATTCTCCTACTCCAGGTGGTCAAACAGGGTCACAACCAATTTCTTTAGATGCAATAGAGCAAATACAAGTAAGTACTGCTCCTTATGATGTTACCTTATCTGGTTTTACTGGAGCTTCAGTAAATGCAGTTACAAAAAGTGGTACAAATGAATTTCATGGTACTGTTTATGGTTTTTTTAGAAACGAAGATTTAACAGGTGGTAAAATTAAGGGTGAAGATGTAATTAAGCCTAAATTAACTCAAAATCAATATGGTGTAAGTATTGGAGGTCCAATTGTTAAAAATAAATTGTTCTTTTTTGCAAATTTTGAAAAAGAAGAAAGAGATGATTTAGGTACTAACGGGTGGATTCCTAATACAGGTTCTGGTAGTATTGGTGAATCTAGAGTTTTAGAGAGCGATTTAATGGCTGTGCAATCTGCTTTAGCTGGTATTGGTTATAATACAGGTCGTTATCAAGATTTTACCTATGGTGGGGAGTCTACTAAAGGTATATTTAAATTAGATTGGAATATTAATGACAATAACAGGTTAGCTGTTATTTACAATTTTTTAAATTCGTCTAAGGAAAAACCTGCTCACCCAACAGCTATTAGGCAAAGGGGACCAAACTTTACAACTTTACAGTTTGAGAATTCTGGATATGAAATAAATAACAACTTAAAATCTTTTCAGATAGAATTAAATTCTACTTTGTCTGAAACTATGACAAATAAATTGCAAGTAGGTTATTCTCATTTTGATGATTTTAGAGATGCTTTATCTTCTCCAATTCCAGCAATGACTATTCAGGATGGTAATGGGTCTAATTATATTGTGGTAGGTCACGAGCCTTTTTCAATTAACAATACATTAGATCAAAAGGTTTTTCAATTTTCAAACAACACAAATATCTTTAAAGGAGATCATACCTATACTATAGGTTTCTCTTTTGAGAAATTCGATTTTAAAAACTCATTTAACCTTGGAGCATATGGTTATGGTGATGCCAGAGGTTATGCGGGTGCTTTTGGTGCATTTGGTAGTTTAGCAGATTTTCAATTAGCAATAGATAACGGTTTAATTTCTGATGCTATTACAAATGCTGAAGGTATAAATACAGCAAACAATGCTAATGATACTTGGAGTTTGGCAGAAACTAGTGTTGGTCAAATGGCATTTTATGTGCAAGATGAGTGGAATGCTACTGAGAATTTTAAATTAACTTACGGAGTTCGTTTTGATAAGCCTTTGTTTTTTGATACTGCAGACAAAATACGAGAAAACATTGCAAGAAAAGGTACGTATGTGCCTAGTATACCTTATTACAATCCAGAGACAGGAGAAGAGGTGTTTATAGATTCTGAAGAATTGCCAAGTAACCAATGGTTAATTTCTCCTAGAATTGGTTTTAATTGGGATGCAAAAGGAGATAATTCTTTACAAGTACGTGGTGGTACTGGTTTATTTACTGGTAGATTGCCATTTGTATGGTTAGGTAACCAAGTGCAGGGTGTAGATGTGTTTTATTACCAAACGGTAGATCCAGATTTTAAATTTCCACAAGTGTGGAGAACTAATTTAGGTTTAGATAAAAAGTTTGAAAACGGTATTATTGGAACTTTAGATGTTTCTTACACTAAAGATTTAAATGCTGCTCACGTTCAAAACTGGGGATTAAGAGAGCCAACAGGTACATTAGTAGGTCCTGGTGGAGATAGACCTGTTTATTTATCTGGTGATACAGGTAATAATGCTTATGTGTTTACAAATTCTGATAAGGGTAGAGTGTTTAATGTTTCTTTAAAAGGACAAAAAACATTTGATAATGGTTTGTATGCAATGGTTGCTTATAGTTATTTAAATGCGCAAGATGTAAACTCTATTGAAGCAGAAATTACAGGTGATGCTTTTGAATTTAATCCTAATGCAGGTAATGCTAATTCAGATGTATTAAGTCATTCTAAATATGGAGATACACACCGTTTTATTGGTGTTCTTTCTAAGAATTTTGAGTACGGACAAGGAAAATGGAATACAACAATTTCTACATTTTTTGAGTATGCTAAAGGAGCAAGGTATAATTATACGTATGCAGGTGATATAAATGGTGATGGTTCTGGTCAAAATAACGATTTATTATATGTACCTACTTCATCAGAAATTAGTCAAATGCAATTTTCAGGTGCAGGACAAGCAGAAGCTTTTGAAGCGTATATTCAGCAAGATGATTATTTAAAAGATAATAGAGGTGAATTTATGGAGCGTTACGGAGCACTAGCGCCATGGAGAGGTCGTTGGGATCTTAAATTTTTACAAGATTATAAGTTTGCTAATAACAATAAAATACAATTTAGTATAGATGTGCTTAACGTTGGTAACTTAATTAATTCAGATTGGGGTATTGTACGTCAGCCTAATAACATTAGTCCGGTTGGTGTTAGTTTTCCAGATGCTAACCCAGACCCAGAGGTATATGAAGCAGACCGTACACAAGAGCCAACATATACTTTTGATCCTAGTTTAACTAAGACAAATGGGTATGATGCTAGTTTATTGTCTAGATGGCAAGCGCAATTTGGTTTACGTTTTATCTTCTAAGAAAATAAAATAATTTTAATTATTAAAAGGCTATGCTTATGCATAGCCTTTTTTTATTTTTGCAAAATGAAATATGCAAGACTAACAAAACAACAACTAGAAGAATTACAACCTGAGTTTGTAAACTTTTTAGCATCACAAACAATAACTGCTGAAGAGTGGGATACTTTAAAAAAAGAAAAACCACAAGTAGCAGAAGAAGAGTTGGATGTTTTTAGTGATTTAATTTGGGAAGGTGTATTAACTAAAGTACAATATTTAGAAAATGTATCTGCACAGCAAATGCATTTGTTTCATTTAGAGGAAAAAGAAATGAAACTGCTTTCTGTTAAGGTTATGAATCCAGATGTAGACTTAACTACAGAATTAGGTTTTAGTTGGTTTAAGAAAAATTGGCAGTCAGACTTTGTAGAGTACTTAACAGCTTCTAAAATTTATACAGAAGATAAAAATTTAGATAAGTTTAATTTAATTAAGCAAGGAGCTGTAATTACCAAAGGAGATTTATATAAATGGTTTGATAATATTATTAGCTAATCTAAGCTAAATCAACTATCAATAAAACAATATTAATAGCTTTTTAATAGAGCATCAAGAGTGGTTATCATTCTACATATTTAAAATTTATGGCACAAAAACCATCAATACCAAAAGGAACAAGAGATTTTTCTCCATCAGAAGTAGCAAAAAGAAATTATATTTTTGATATCGTAAAAAAGCATTTTCAGACTTTTGGTTTTCAGCCTATAGAAACACCTTCTTTTGAAAACTCACAGACCTTAATGGGTAAGTATGGTGATGAAGGAGATAGACTTATTTTTAAGATTTTAAACTCGGGAGATTACTTAAGTAAGGTTAATGATGAAACTTATACAGAGAAGAGTTCAACTTCTCTAACAGCTAAAATATCAGAAAAAGCATTGCGTTATGACCTTACCGTACCTTTTGCACGTTACGTAGTAATGCATCAGAATGAAATTGATTTTCCTTTTAAAAGATATCAAATTCAGCCTGTTTGGAGAGCAGACAGACCACAAAAAGGTAGGTTTAGAGAATTTTTTCAGTGCGATGCGGATGTTGTGGGTTCAGATTCTTTATTACAAGAAATAGAGCTGGTGCAATTGTATGATGCTGTTTTTACAGATTTAAAGCTTACAGGAGCAACAATTAAATTAAACAACCGTAAAATACTTGCTGGTATAGCAGAAGTTATAGGAGCAAAGGAACGCTTAATAGATTTTACTGTTGCTTTAGATAAGTTAGATAAGATAGGTGTAGACGGTATTACTAAAGAAATGCTAGGAAAAGGTATTTCAGAAGAAGCAATACAAAAAGCAACACCTTTATTTTCTTTATCTGGCACAAATAAAGAACAATTGCAAGTTTTAGCAGAGTTGCTTAAAGATTCTGAAGAAGGTAAAAAAGGAGTAGAGGAGCTTACTTTTATTATTGATGCAGTTGAAAAATTAGGTTTGCAATCTGCTAATCTTACCATAGATGTTACTTTGGCACGTGGATTAAATTATTATACAGGCGCTATTTTTGAAGTGGCTGCCCCAAGCGGAGTAAAAATGGGCTCTATTGGTGGTGGTGGCCGTTATGACGACTTAACGGGAATTTTTGGTTTAAAAGATGTTAGTGGTGTAGGTATTTCTTTTGGTTTAGATAGAATTTACTTGGTGCTAGAAGAGTTAGGTCTTTTTCCAGAGGCTATAGATAAGTCGTTGGATGTGCTTTGTGTTAATTTTGGCGATAAAGAAGCTTTTGCGGCTTTAGAGTTAATTACAGAATTACGTAAAAACGGAGTCAAGGCAGATGTGTACCCTTCATCAGTAAAAATGCAAAAACAGATGAAGTATGCTAATAAGCGTAATGTTCCTTATGTTATTATAATAGGAGAACAGGAATTATCTGATGGTAACTTTGTTGTAAAGAATATGGAAAAAGGAGATCAGCAAACATATAAATTATCTAAAGTGTCTGAGTTTGTAGCTGCGCTATAAGAATTATAACAGATTCAAATTTTATAAAACTGCTATTCAACTTATTTGGGTAGCAGTTTTTTTTAATTCGTTTTTTTATCAGTTTAAAAATTACAAAAGTTTTTCTATCGCTTCTAAAACAGTATTGTAATACGTTATATTATGTGGGACATACAGTTTCTTTTTCTCGGTGCTCCTTAATTCCAATTTAAAATCCGAAATAAGTTTAAGTTGTAAATTTTCAACTTCACTATCTTGTTTTGTTAGTGAATTTAAATCTGTTTTTAATTTACATATAAAAGTGTGATGAAATTCACAATCTATCAAATCATCAGAATGTTTTTGGGTAGACTTAAAACAACCTATTTTTAATAAATCAGTCTTTAAAACAGTAATACCTATTTCTTCTTTAATCTCTCTTAAAGCAGAATCAATAATGTTTTCCCCAGCGCCAATATGTCCTGCTACAGAGATATCCCAGAGTAGAGGAAATGTATCTTTGCTTTTGGCACGTTGTTGCAGTAGAATTTCTTTTTTGTTAGTGTAAAACCAAATATGTGTTGTTTGGTGAAACCAACCATTTATGTGGGCTTTAGACTTTAAAGCTGTTTTTCCGGTAAAATTACCCTTACTGTCTAAAATATCTATAAGTTCATCCATATGGCAAAAGCAAAAAAAAAAGCCTCTTTTGTTATAAAAGAGGCTTGGTGTTATTAATCAAAGTAACTAAAAGTTTCTCCGTCTTTAATATTTAATAGTGTTTCGTAAATTAAACGAATCACGTTTTCAACATCATCTCTATGTACAGTTTCTACAGTTGTGTGCATATAACGTAGCGGTAAAGATATTAGTGCAGATGCAACTCCTCCGTTACTATAGGCAAAAGCATCAGTATCTGTACCGGTAGATCTAGACGCTGCCATACGCTGAAAAGGTATTTTGTTGGCTTCTGCAGTTTCTATAATGCGCTCTCTAAGTTTGTTTTGTACAGCAGGAGCATAAGAAATTACAGGTCCAGAACCAATTTCGGTAAAACCTTGTACTTTTTGCTCAATCATAGGAGTAGTGGTGTCATGGCAAACATCGGTAACAATAGCAACATTTGGTTTTATGGTTTGCGTAATCATTTCTGCACCACGTAAACCAATTTCTTCTTGTACAGAGTTGGTAATGTATAAACCAAAAGGTAATTCTACTTTGTTCTCGTGTAATAAACGTGCAACTTCAGCAATCATAAATCCGCCAGCTCTATTGTCAATAGCTCTACAAACAAATTTGTTTCCGTTTAAAACTTTAAAAGTGTCAGGGTAAGTAATCACGCAACCAACATGTACACCCATTTTTTCAACTTCTGCCTTGTC
Organism: Cellulophaga sp. 3_MG-2023; assembly: GCF_030546975.1. Taxonomy (NCBI): domain Bacteria; kingdom Pseudomonadati; phylum Bacteroidota; class Flavobacteriia; order Flavobacteriales; family Flavobacteriaceae; genus Cellulophaga; species Cellulophaga sp. 3_MG-2023. The sequence continues at coordinate 1,589 of NZ_JAUOPS010000010.1, read as the reverse complement.
CTTAGCGCCTATATCAATACAAATATTGTCTAATTTGGGAGCTTCTTCTTTTCCTTTGTTTCTAGTATGTATGGCTGGCCATCCAAAAACACCTTCAACTATACCATTTTTTGTATGTATGTTAACCCATTTAGATGGTGCTATTTGGTGGTCGCTTCCACCGTTTCTAATAACATATAGTAATCCATTGTCAGAAATGTAATTTACATACCATGAAATTTCATCAGAGTGTCCTTCTATAACAACCTTATATTTTGCATCAGGATTAATAACACCTACAGCAGTACCGTATGTGTCGGTAATAAAAGTATCTACATAAGGTTTTAGGTAGTCCATCCAAATTTTTTGCCCTTCCCACTCGTAACCCGTAGGAGCGGCATTATTTAAATATCGTTCAAAAAAATCTAACGATTTCTCTGTAATAATCTTCTTTGCGCTCATAAACGTATATATTTAGATACAAATTTAATAATATTCACTTTTAATTAATAATATCATTACGTCTTTATCGTTAATTTTACGAACCATATATATTGTATGAAAATAATAAAAGGCATATCATTTATAACGTCGTTGTTGTTTACGCTCTTAAGCACAGCGCAAATAGAGTCTCAAAAAGACTCTGTAGATTTGGAGTTATATAAGATAGAAGGAGATTCTGTTTATGATACATCTATATCTTTAAATGAGGTTTATGTATTTGGACCATTAAAATTTGCTTCCAAAGAAGAGAAATTACGCTATTATATACTAAGAAGAAAAACATTAAAGGTGTATCCTTATGCAAAAATGGCAGCAGAAAAGCTAGTTGTGTTAAATGACAGTCTGCAAAAGTTAAATAAAAAGTCTAAAAAACGAAAGTACACCAGGAAAGTTCACAAAGAAATTGAGGATCAGTTTTCAGAAAGACTAAAAAAATTAACCCGTACAGAAGGTCAAATTCTAATAAAACTAATTAATAGGCAAACGGGAGATACTGCTTTTGGTCTAGTAAAAGAACTCAGAAATGGTTGGAGGGCGTTTTGGTACAATACTTCGGCTAAGTTTTTTAAAATAAGTATAAAGGAAGAATATCATCCAGAAAGTGTACATGAAGACTACTTAATTGAGGATATTTTACAGCGTGCCTTTGCAAAAGGACGACTAAAAGAGCAGCCTACAGTCTTAAATTATGATTATACTTCACTGAGCAACAAGTGGATATATAAAAAAAAGTAGTTCATATCTCTTGTTTCATTTCAAAAAACATATTATATTTAATGCCCCTTTTAAAGGTGTTGTTGTTTTTTAGGTTGATGATCGCCATTCAATAGTTAAAGTAATAGGGTTTAAGGGTAGTTAAAACTCGCGGGCTGATATTTTTTTAAAAAGCATCAAAAAAGAATAGGTTTTAAACGTCTGAAAAATAGCGCAGTAAAGCTTGTTTTAAAAATACTTTTAAAAAAGATGCAAAAAAGACTTGTGGTGTTAGAAAAGCTGCCTATATTTGCACCCGCTAACGGAAAAACAAACGTTATTAAAGTTAGCAAAGTTCATTGAGAAAAGCGTAAAATTAGTTTAAAAATAAGGTTAAGAAATAAGTTAAAAAA
>NZ_JAUOPS010000001.1:0-1116748 GCF_030546975.1 Cellulophaga sp. 3_MG-2023 | reverse complement strand
ATTAAAAGGATCAGTACCTAAATCTGCTTCTTGAGCATTGGTTAATCCGTCCATATCACAATCAGTATCATCAAGAGAAACCCCGTTAATAGAATCACAATCATCAAGCGGATTGGTATTATCGGTAACTTCTTGTCCGTCTAAAATGGTATCCCCATCAGTATCAGGGTTATTAGGGTCAGTACCTAAAGTAATTTCTTCACCATCTAAAAGACCATCATTATCCGAATCAGGATTAAAAGGGTCGGTACCAATAGCAGCTTCTTGGGAATTAGTTAAACCATCGTTATCACAATCGCTAGTAGGTAGAGGAGTACCACCAATAGAATCACAATCATCTAAAGGATTTGTACCATCTGTAACTTCTTGGCCATTTAATATGCCATCACCATCACAATCTACAGTTAAGTAGTCTCCAGAAACAGGAATTGTAACACTAGAAACTAAATAATCACAAGGATCATTTTTATCTGTACCATCTAGGTCTTCTTGAGTATCTAATACGCCATCACCATCACTATCTGCAACTTCTCTAAAGTCAACCTCAATTGTGCTTGTATCATCTTCGTTGTCAGTTGCAATTGCACCTGTATCCAAATCATTGTTTACATCATTACCTACAGTATCATCAAAAGCATCGTTCAATCCATCATTATCCGCATCTTCCAAAGGATCTACAAGAGTACCTTGACCAGCTTCCAGCATATCTGAAATACCATCGTTATCAGAATCAGCATCCAAATAATCTGGAGTTAAATCTGTATCAGTATCCTCTGGTCTTAATCCGTTAGGGTAGTTTGTATCTACACCATTTGGACTAAAAGATTCCGCTGGAGCAACATAACCTGTAGTAGGTTGTGCTTCTACGTTATCTGGAATACCATCGTCATCTGCATCGATATCCAAGAAATCTGCATTTCCTGATGTATCTGTGTTCAGTGGCGTTGTTCCTTCAGAACTATCTGCTTGACCATCATTGTTTGCATCTGCAAAACCAGTGTCGTTACTATCAATAACTCCGTCATTGTTCGTATCTAAAGCATCATTACCAGCTTCATATACATCAAAGATTCCGTCGTTATCTGCATCTATGTCAAAGTGGTTAGGAATACCATCACCATCAAAATCGAATAATGGTTCTGTTGTTCCGTTCACATCGCCAACCAATGGATCGTTAGGATCATCATCGGAATGGTTTGGAACACCATCATTATCATCATCGGCACTTGGGTCAATTCCGTTGGCCTCATCTAAATCTGAGATACCATCGTTATCATCATCAAGATCTGCTGTATCTGGGATACCATCACCATCAAAATCCAATACCGATCTAAAATCAACTTCTGCCAAATCAGCATCATCTTCGTTGTCAGTTGCAATAGCACCTGTATCCAAATCATTGTTTACATCATTACCTACGGTATCATCAAATACATCATTTAATCCATCACCGTCAGTATCTGCCAATGGGTCTGTCATTGTACCTTGACCAGCTTCCAGCATATCTGAAATACCATCGTTATCAGAATCAGCATCCAAATAATCTAGAGTTAAATCTGTATCTGTATCCTCTGGTCTTAATCCGTTAGGGTAGTTTGTATCTACACCATTTGGACTAAAAGATTCCGCTGGAGCAACATAACCTGTAGTAGGTTGTGCTTCTACGTTATCTGGAATACCATCATCATCAGCATCGATATCCAAGAAATCTGCATTTCCTGATGTATCTGTATTCAGTGGCGTTGTACCTTCTGAACTATCTGCTTGACCATCATTGTTTGCATCTGCAAAACCAGTATCATTACTATCAATAACTCCGTCATTGTTCGTATCTAAAGCATCATTACCAGCTTCATATACATCAAATATTCCGTCGTTATCTGCATCAATATCAAAGTGATTTGGAATACCATCACCATCAAAATCGAATGCTGGTTCAGTTGTTCCGTTTACATCACCTACTAATGGATCGTTTGGATCATCATCGGAATGGTTTGGAACACCATCATTATCATCATCTGCACTTGGATCAATACCATTAGCTTCATCTAAGTCACTAATACCATCGTTATCATCATCTAAATCAACGATATCCATAATACCATCTTGGTCAAAATCTAATATAGATCTGAAATCTACTTCAGTAGTATCTGGGTCATCTACATTATCAGTTGCGATGGCACCAGTATCTAAATCATTGTTTACATCATTACCTACAGTATCATCAAAGGCATCGTTCAATCCGTCACCGTCGGCATCTGCCAATGGGTCTGTAATTGTACCTTGACCCGCTTCTAAAATATCTGGAGCACCATCATTATCAGAATCAGCATCCAAGTAATCTGGAGTTAAATCTGTATCCGTATCCTCAGGTCTTAATCCGTTAGGGTAGTTAGTATCTACACCATTAAAATCAAAAGCATCAGCCGGAGCAACATAACCTGTTGTTGGTTGTGCTTCTACGTTATCTGGAATACCATCATCATCAGCATCAATATCCAAGAAATCTGCATTCCCTGTCGTATCAGTATTGATAGGCGTAGTCGTTTCAGAGCTATCTGCCTGACCATCATTATTACCATCAGCAAAACCAGTGTCGTTACTATCAATAATGCCATCATTGTTCGTATCTAAAGCATCATTACCCGCTTCGTACACATCAAATATTCCGTCATTATCTGCATCAATATCAAAATGGTTTGGAATACCATCACCATCAAAGTCGAATGCTGGTTCAGTTGTACCATTTACATCACCAACTAATGGATCAGTAGGAGCATCGTCTAAATAATTTGGCACACCGTCATTATCATCATCGGCACTTGGATCAACTCCGTTGGCTTCATCTAAATCTGAAATACCATCATTGTCATCATCCAAATCAACGATATCCATAATACCATCTTGGTCGCGATCTAATATAGATCTGAAATCAACCTCAGCGGTATCTAAATCATCTTCATTATCTGTTGCGATTGCACCAGTATCCAAATCATTGTTTACATCATTACCTACGGTATCATCAAAAGCATCGTTTAATCCGTCATTATCAGCATCTGCCAATGGGTCTGTCATTGTACCTTGACCAGCTTCCACTACATCTGGAGTACCATCATCGTCAGAATCTGGATCCAAGTAATCAGGAATTAAATCATTATCAGTATCCTCAGGCGTTATTCCGTTTGGATAATTAGTATCTAAACCTTCAGCATCAAAAGCATCATCTGGAGCATTGTAAGCTGCAGTTGGTTGTGCTTCAACATTATCAGGAATACCATCATCATCTGCATCAATATCTATATAGTTTGCACCACCTGTTGTATCCGTATTTAATGGCGCAGTACCTTCTGTAGCATCTGCTTGACCATTATCATTTGCATCTAAGAATACATCATCAGTACTGTCAATTGCACCATCATTGTTGGTATCTAAAGCACCGGTTCCATTTTCAACTACATCTAGAATACCATCATTATCTGCATCTATATCTAAATGGTTTGGATTTGCATCACCATCAAAATTATCTATTGGTAAAGCTGTACCAGGACCATCTGTAGCCGTAGGCGTTATATTATCATCTGTATCTGCGATATCTGAAAGTCCGTCACCATCTGCATCGGCAATTGGACCTGTACCAATAACACCATCGTTATCTGGGTCTGAACCACCAGCTTCTGTTACATCTGGAATACCATCATTATCAGAATCAGTATCTATTCTATCGTCAAATCCGTCTTCATCAGTATCTGGATTTTCTAAAGGCGTACCAGGAGTAGTTGCATCTGCAGGGTCTACACTATCTGCCAAACCATCACGGTCTGTATCTGTAGCGAAAGTATCTATAACGCCATCGTTATCTGCATCTGGACCACCAGCTTCTGTTACATCTGGAATACCATCGTTATCTGAATCTAAATCTATTCTATCTTCGATACCATCACCATCTGAATCTTCATCTGGTAAAGGAGTCGTTGCAATTTCATCTGCAAGACCATCATTATTGATATCTGTCATAGACGTTGGGTCCCCAGGAGTTGGGTAGTCTATATGACCATCACCATCCGTATCCGTACCACCAGCTTCTATTGAATCTGGAATACCATCGTTATCAGAATCTAAATCAATACTATCTGGAATACCGTCTCCGTCTGTATCTCCTGTTTCATCTGTATCTAAAATTCCGTCATTATCATCATCAATATCAACAGTATCCATGATACCATCATTATCAGAATCTAATATGGATCTAAAATCAACCTCTGCAGTGTCTAAATCATCTACATTATCCGTAGCGATTGCACCTGTATCCAAATCATTGTTTACGTCATATGCAGGAGTAGTATCATCAAAGGCATCGTTTAAGCCATCGGCATCGGCATCGGCTAAAGGATCTGTGATTGTTCCTTGACCAGCTTCCTCAACATCACTAACACCATCGGCATCAGAATCTGCATCCAAGTAATCTGGAATTAAATCACCATCTGTATCTTCTGGAGTTAATCCAACAGGATAATTGGTATCTAATCCGTTAGCAGCTTCAGCGTCTGCAGGGGCTATATAACCCGCTGTAGTTTGTGCTTCTACATTATCTGGAATTCCATCATCATCTGCATCTATATCCAAGTAATCTGGACCACCTGTGGTATCTGAGTTAGGAATTGGAAGTGGAGATGCTGCTGTAGCGTCATCCCAACCATCTGTTGTAGTGGTATCATCAAAACCATCTACAACGCCATCACCATTAACATCTAGTCCACCAGCTTCTGTAGTATCTGTAATACCATCATTATCTGAATCTATATCTAAGTGATTTGGAACACTGTCACCATCAAAATTGTCAATTGGTAAAGGTGTACCTGGACCATCGTCTAGTGTACCTGTTGTATTATCATTTGGATCTACTAAATCTGAAAGTCCGTCTCCATCTGCATCCGTAATTGCACCAGTACCTATTTTACCATCGTTATCCGGGTCAGAACCGCCTGCTTCAATTACATCTGGAATACCATCATTTTCAGAATCTAAATCTATTCTATCATCCAATCCGTCATTATCCGTATCCGGATTAGGAATTGGTGTACCTGGTGTAGCAGGCCCAACTGGGTCAACACTATCCGCAAGTCCGTCATTATCTATATCGGTCATAAACGTATCAATGATACCATCACCGTCTCCATCCATACCACCAGCTTCAGTAGTATCCGTAATACCGTCGTTATCAGAATCTAAATCCAATCGGTCTAAAATTCCGTCGTTATCAGAATCTTCATCTGGTAAAGGCGTAGCATCAACACTATCGGCAACACCGTTACCATCAGCATCAACAAAACCATCTACAGCACCGTCACCATCGGCATCTTCGCCACCGGCTTCTAAAGTATCTGTAATACCATCATTATCTGCGTCTAGATCTAAGTAATCAGGATTACCGTCACCATCCGTATCAATTGGATCAATACCATCTGTATCTGCACCAACTGCAGGTATACCTGTTAATGGGTCAATAGCTCCCGGAGCACTAAAACCAGTTGTAGTTTGTGCTTCAACCGTATCTAAAATACCGTCATTATCACTATCCAAATCGTAAGCGTTAATTAGTCCGTCACCATCAAAATCGCCACTATCATCAGTAGTACCATCTCCATCCGTATCAAAAACATTTGAAGTTGAATTTACCTGTACACAACCATTTTGTGGTGTACAAGGCGCACTACCTTCTGGACCGTCTGTAGTATCATTATCCACTACATCTGCAAGACCATCATTATCTATATCGGTAATATTGTCTAAAACACCGTCACCATTAGCATCATTATTTGCTGCACCAAGTTCTGTAATATCTGTTATACCATCATTATCAGAATCTAAATCTAAGTGGTTTGGAACGCCATCGCCGTCGGTATCAAAATTGATACATACTCCGTTAGCATTTAATCCGCCACAGGTTGGAAAATCTGTGTCATAGTAGTTTGGAGTACCATCACCATCTAAATCATCATCTGGATCTGGTAAGCCCATTGTTGCACAATCCCATCCGTTTACACCATCAAAGGTAGCAGCGCAGAAATCGGGATCTTCATAATCTAAAGTTCCGTCACCATCTGCATCACCATTGTATACTTCAATAACATCTGGTATACCATCATTATCATTATCTAGGTTTAATGGAGCACCTGAAGTTACAGGTACTACAATTGTAAAGGCCTCACACTGGCAATTTGTACTAGAAGGTAAAAACTCTACTATAAAATTTGTACCAGAACAAGCTGCACCAGCGGTAGTAAATACAATTTCATCTGTAATTGTAGATAAGTTAGGAATAGCATCAGCTATTGTACCGGTTGAGATAGCAGTACCATCTATATCTCCATTTACATCTGCACAATAAACACTATAAGCATAGCCTGCATCTGCATCTAAAGCACTTGTATTTTCTATATCTATAGATAAATGATACTCATAATTGTTACTAGTATCTACAGTAAAAAAACTATCGTTAGCAGTACCTATTATGGTTGGCTTTTCTAATGGCATAATCTCATAAGAGAAACCAGTTGCTACTTGAAAATCAGGACAAGCATTAGAGGCACACATAATACCATTAACAGTTACGTAATTTACTATTTGTACTTCCTCAGTAGCATCACATATACCTTCGTTTGTAGTTATAAAATCAAAATTAAAATTTATTTTAGATCCTGCAGTAACTCCCGCTGGATAGTTTAATATAAGCTCTTGATGATCTCCTACAGTAGCTATGCTATTAAATGTGGCACCGTCTGCACTAGCAAAAGAAGAAGCTACATATTCTATACCAGATCTTAAGGTTATTTTTCCAAAATCTGCACTACCTGTAGTACCTCCAGAAATTGTAGTTTCTACATTAATATTATCTACAACTCCACAGCCTATTATTGGCGCACCAAAACCAGGAAGATTTATAGTACTAAACGCATTATAAGGAGGTGTAGCACCAAATGCCTGAATGGAGTTAGAAACTATTCTAGATCCGTTACCAGCAGCAAGGTCACCACATGGCTCTTCTCCGTATACCTTAAATGTAAATTCAGAATTTGATATAAAATTACATTCTAATTGAATTTCAAGGTTAATATGTGCTGTTCTTTCATTAATTGAATTAATAGCAGGATTACCTTTTATACCATTTAGAGCAAGTATATTGGTATGTTCTAATAAATTTACTTTAGCAATACCATTTTCTATAGTAACAGTTACGGGCTGAGTGTCAGTTGGGTTAGTTGACCCCTTAGGATAAGTAACATTTGTACTTACTATAGTGATACCACCGTTTCCGCCAGGGATAGCAAATTCTAATGAAGGAAATATTAAATCTGCTAACTGAGCACTAATAACATCTACTTCTATATTAAAAGGTGTACATAAATTTTGTGGTGTGTTAGGTTGATTTGTTATTGCTACCTGTACTTGAGATCCTTTAGGTTCTAGGGTTATAGATGTAGAGTTTTGATAACAACTAGCACCTACTGCTTGAAAATCAGAAACATCTACATTAGTGTCTGGGTAACCAGGATAACCTAAACAATCCCATCCGTGTTCAACTAAAACAGTAAGATCTGTACAGTCTTCAAAATCTCCTTTAAAACGAATAGATTTTGTAGTGTTAGATGCAATTGAACCAGCTTCTATCCAAGTTTTATTTCCGGATTGATGAAATGTTACAGGTGTTTCTGTACCACCTGATACACTAAAAGCACTTTTAATACTTATACCTGCTGGCACAGAAACTTGTAGCCAATTGTAATTTACATCTTGCGGACTTGTATTACTTATATTAACATCAAAATCTACAGTGTAAGCATCTCCATTTACAGTAGGAGAAGGAGATTGTATTAAAAATGTAGGTTGAGTATATTGAAATCTGTTTGTATTTGTAAAACTTGCAGCTTCTGGAGTAGCATATGCAAAATCATCATAATTAATGGTGTAGTCATAATTAGCAGAAGCGGGTGAATTACAAGTACCCATAAATTCTACATAAAATCTGGGTTGTATTAAAGCACTTTGGTCACGATCTACATAACCAGGACCAGGAGTAATTGTTATTTGTCCATTACTTTCTGATACAATAAACTGGCCGCCAAGACTTGAGTAAGCACCATTAAATTGAATAGAAGAAACATTACCTGTAAACCTAGCGCCTTCTGGTATATCTACAACGGTAGATTTCCACAGTGTCATAGGTCTATATTCATCTCCGTGCATATCACTAGGAGCCATATTATGTTGGTAATACAATACTCCATTAGAAGGGGTACAGCCATTAGTAGACCTTGTTTGGTTACTACCATATATTCTAGGTCTAGAATAGTAAGCTCTATCTCCCCAAGTATCGCAACCAACTTTGTTAGGTTGTGTGTTAGCAGGGTAATCTGTAAAAGCAAAAAACTCTCCTCTTAAGCCACCAAGTTCAAAGTAGTCAATGTCTTTAAAATCTTTACTAAATTCAAAAGTTAATTCTATTTCTACTCTGTCCTTCTCTATAGCGTCACCTTCATAATTGTAAGAACCACTAATTAAACTTTTGTAAGAACTAAGATCAAAAGTTAATCTATGTTCAGTAGTCCCATTTGTAGTTAGTACAGGAGTAACAGTAATAGTTCCAGTTTGAGATGTTGTAGGTGAGTCATTAATTGTAATTTCTCCTTCTATAAAAGAAATAATATCAGGACCACCTGCAGCTAAACTTGCAGTATTGTATGTTAAATCAAAATATAAATTATCTAAAGAAATATTATTGATATAAGCAGAAGTAGAAATTTTCATTCTGTCTCCAGCAAGATATTTATTAATACCATCTGTATTATCATCTAATACTACTTTGGTATCCATTGATGCGTCTGTCCAACCAGCAGTAATTCTGTTAGCATTAAACCCTTCAATAGCAGGGCCAACGCAGTTTCCTGGACAGTGAGTATAAATATCTACAGTACCACAATGTATATCTTGACTCCAGCAAACACCGCTAGTACCAGTTGCAGTATAATTAGTTTTGTAAGGAATAGATTGTACACCGTTAGGCCCACATGTAAAAGTTAAAGGAAACTCTACCCATTCTTTATATTCAGCTCCACTTATATTTGTAGTACTATATGTAATTTCATTTCCAGACTGCGTAAACTCTGAAGAGGCACCTGGTCTTAAAGACATACCTGCTGGAGCAGTAATAGTAATACTCCAAACAGAGTTAGCGTTATTAGATAACATAGGTTGGCCATTTACTAATGGAGTACCAACACCATTGGCTTGTATAGACGGAGCTATTCTAATTTCAAAATCTTGATTATTTACAAGATCTGTAGGAGCTTCAACTTCTGTAACACTTCTATAATCTCTAATAATATTAAAGTAATTTAAATCTATACGCTCTGGTAATCTTTCACCTTTACATTGATCTTTAAAATAAACATCAAAATAAGTATGTTCCCAACCCATATATTCTAATCTTCCTGTTCCACAATTGTCTTTAGGTGTAATAGCAAAATCAAAAGATATTTCTGTAGAAGCACCTGGGGCTAAATCATCAAAAAAACCATCGTTATCTAAATCTTCTAGTCCAACACCAGGACCATCAGGGTCTGAGGTAAAGAAGTTAGGAGGTAAAGAAAGAGTATTACCAGAACCTCGAGAAGAGTAACTGTCACTAGGCCTACTGGTAGGCGAAAAACTTGTTGTTCCTACTTTAAAGTTAGAAACATTTCTAGTATCATGATAATCAAAATCCCATAAAGGATTATTATTTGCAGTAGATATAGGGGTAGAGTTTGCGCCCATTCCTAAGTTAACACCAACGTCTAAAGCCATAGAGCCAGCTGTAAGTTTTGTGTTTTCTAGTTTAACAGTATAGGTTACCGCCTCACAAAAATCTGGTGTTGTGGTTCCTATTTTAGTTAATGTAATATCTGGCACGTTTGCACCAAAATTTAAAGATCCTGTTTGCGGTGCAGCAGCTTGGCAAGTTTCGCCAACATTACATCCCCAGTATGCGTTATGAATAATTGCAGTATCTATACAATCATCTACTCTAAAGGCTTCTTGTAAAACAATTACTTCGCCGTTATCAAAACAATTATCATTATTGCCAACATCTCCAACAAAAGGAGCTACGTTTAAATCTATATTATATGTTAAAATTTGACCAACTTTAGATATAGGAGTTAAAGGCGTGCCTTTATATGATAATGTATAAATATCATCTACATCTTCACCTAAATCTACATAGTAAGTAAAAGTTTCAGTACAACCATTACCACCTTGTGCTATTGTAATATCTCTGATATATGATTCTCCTACGTTTGAATTTATAGTTGAAATTGGAGAAATATTTAAAGAAGCAGCTAATAAAGCATATGAAGATATGTTGTTGTCATTATCTGTAGCAGAATTTGCACCACCAGCATCATTAAAATTTATAGTATGCGCATCCTTAAAAAGTCCACCAGAATTTAAAAGCGTAACAGCATCACAATTTGCACTACGTTTAAATTCAAAGTATACTTCATCACCAACATTCCAGTTAAGATTTGGATCTCCATTTCTGTGTAATGTAAAAACAGGATTATTTGCTGTACCAGCAACACCTATTTCATAAGGATTTACAGTAATGGGAATTCCATTAGAGTCTACCTGAGATGTTATTACAACAGTACCGGTTTCGTACAAGACGCCGTTTGGTAAGTTAAACGTAATACTAAAATTATTACAAGATGCATTTTTACCTTGTACTAGTACACGCTCCAAAGAATTGTTTACGCCACCGCAAGTGGCCAAGTCTTCAGGAGTTAGGGAAACTTTATACCTGTTATCATCTATTTGAGCATTAAGATTTACAGCACTTAATGTTAATAAAATAATGAACAAGAAAAAGTTTTTGAATACTTTTTTCATAAAATAATGATTAGATTTTTTTCCTAAAAAGAAAGGAAATGGTTTAGTGTTTTTGTGATTTACTTATTTTTATAAGCAAAATCACGTGTTATTACTCTTTTTTTCAAAGATATCTATGAAAAAGTTTATAAATAATAATATGTTGCCGATTAAGACAAAAGTGTAGGTGAATGGTAGAAAAGTGTATGCGAAAGAAAATTAAAAATATACTGTTTATGTTTTTGTGAACTATGTTAAGTATTGTGTGTACTTAAAAAAATGTAATTTTTGGTTTTTTGTGAACCTACTTTTTCACTTTTTAACATAAAATTATAAATAGCATATTACCTATTAGGTATTTTGTTTAATGAAATTGCTCTTTTAAGTATATTAATCATATTAAAAGGCTCTAAATTGGAGCTATTACAATTGGGTTATTAGTCTTTTTTGCTTATAAGTTTATGCAAAAACTGTATAACTATATGTTATACATGTAGGTGTATGCAACGTTGGGTAATTATTTGTAAATGGTTTAGTGCCATTTTTAATTAGGTTAAACCTAACTCTTTTCCTTTTTGAAGCATAAAATTATAAGCAGCATCATATTCATTAGGAATTGTGCCATCTAAAATAGCTTCTTTTATAGCTTCTTTTAATATACCAATCTCTTTAGAAGGCTTTAGATTAAAGGTTTTCATAATTTCTTCACCACTGACTGGAGGCTGAAAATTACGTATTTGATCTCTTTCTTCTACTTCAACAATTTTTTGTCTTACTAATTTAAAATTGTTACGGTATTTACGTTGCTTTTTAGTGTTTTTTGTAGTGATATCAGCTTCGCATAAAATCATAAGGTCTTCTATGTTTTCACCTGCGTCAAAAATTAAACGACGTACAGCAGAGTCTGTAACAAAGTCTTCAGAAAGTACAATAGGTCTAGAGCTCATTAAAACCATTTTTTGCACGTACTTCATTTTGTCATTTAAAGGCATACGTAAACGCTTAAATAACTTGTAAACCATTTTAGAGCCAATAAACTCGTGTCCTCTAAACGTCCATCCCTTTTTTTTATGAAACTTTTTTGTTGGCGCTTTACCAATATCATGTAGTAATGCTGCCCAACGTAGCCATAAATTATCTGTATTTTCAGATATATTATCTACAACTTCTAAAGTATGCCAAAAGTTATCTTTGTGTTTGTGCCCTTCAATTTCTTCTATACCTTGCAAGGCACTTAACTCTGGTAAAATATAAGGTAATAATTGTGATTTATGAAGCAGAGCAAACCCTATAGACGGTTTTGGGCTATTCATAATTTTATTTAACTCGTCAACAATACGTTCTTTAGATATAATTTTGATTCTATCTTTATTTTCTAATATTGAAGCAAAAGAGTTATTTTCTATATTAAATTGAAGTTGAGTAGCAAAACGTATAGCTCTCATCATTCTTAACGGATCATCAGAATATGTTATACCAGGTTCTAAAGGTGTTTTTATGACTTTGCTTTGCAAATCATTAACTCCATTAAATGGATCTAGTAACTTGCCATACGAGTCTTTATTTAAAGAAATAGCCATTGCATTAATGGTAAAATCTCTTCTATTTTGATCATCTTCTAGCGTACCATCTTCTACAATAGGATTTCTGCTATCTGTATGGTAACTTTCTTTACGCGCACCAACAAACTCAAGCTCTAAGTCGTTATGCTTTAGCATAGCAGTACCAAAGTTTTTAAAAACAGAAACCTTTGGGGTTGTAGGTAGTTTAGAGGCTACTTTTTGAGCTAACTCTATACCGCTACCAACAGCAACAACATCTATATCTTTTGGAGTTCCTCTTTTTAATAAAAAATCTCGCACAAAGCCACCAATAACATAGCTATCTACATTAAGTTCTGCAGCAGCTTCTGCTATTACTAAAAAAATTGGGTCTTTAATTGCGTCTTTGTAGTTGTCTTGCGTCATTCCTATTTCCGAATCACCTTTACTTTACCATCATTACTTAATTTAATAATTGATGAAGGGGTGACTTTTTGTATGTTTCGCTGCAAATTTACGGCATAGTCTACACCTTTTAAAATATCAGAACTTATTTCTTTAAAACTTTTAGCTGTTGGTTCACCAGAAAGGTTAGCAGAAGTAGAAACAATAGGTTTTTTAAACTTACTTATTAAGTATTGACAAAATTTATCTGTTGCAACTCTAATTGCTAAGCTATTGTCTTTAGCTATAAGATTTTGAGCTACATTTTTTGGATTATCATATACAATTGTTGTTGGTTTGTCTGCAATATCTATAATGTCAAAGGCTACTTCAGGTACTTTTTCTACGTGCTTTTCTAACATAAAGTCATTTGCAACCAAGCAAATCATTGTTTTAGTATTTACTCTTTTTTTAAGCTGATATATTTTTTTTACGGCATCTTCATTAGTTGCATCACAACCAATGCCCCAAACAGTATCTGTAGGATATAAAATAACACCACCATTTTGTAAAACAGTAATACATTTATTTATTTCATCAATAAAATTCTGATCTGGTTTATTTCTTTGTGCCATTATGTAATTGTCGTAATTTTATATACCTCTTTTTTGTTGCGTTAGCGTAGAGGTAACTTATTATAATTCCCTTTTTACCATCTAAAACACCTAATTTAACAATATAATGCTCTAAAAACTTACCTATAGGTTTTATGTAGAGATGATAATGAGTAGCTTTTTTATTTTTAATAAAATCTTCTTGAGCTTTTAATTGCTCATACTTAATTCTTTTTTGTTTATATATGTTATAATCAAAATAAGCATAGTGAATTAATTTGTTTTTAAGGATAGAAGAATTTCCGTTAACCTCTAAGGTTTCATGAACAATCCTTTTTGTAGAAAAGGCAACCTTTTCTTTATTAAATAGTCTGTAGTTTTTATCGTTTTGCCAACCGCAAAAACGTAATATTTTATTATTGAACATAAATGTTCTGTAAACAAAAAAGGCAGAAACATCTATGTTTTTGTTATTTATGGTTATTAAAATTTCTTGCTGCAAATTATCAGGAACTCTTTCATCTGCATCAATAAATAAAACCCATTTATTTTGAGCTAAACTAAGGGCATACGCTTTTTGGTCTGAATAATTTTTAAATGCTCTCTGAATTAAAGAAACTTTAGGATGTTTTTTTATCGCTTCAACTGTTCCGTCCGTACTATAAGAGTCTACAATTATAATTTCATCAGCAAATTTTAAATTCTCAATAACAGCGTCTATATTTCTAATTTCATTGTATGTAATTAACAAGGCGCTCAATTTTTCAGATTTGGTACCCTTAAAGGTGTTTTTTATAGGTTTACCAAAAATAGAATTAATTTTAAGCGCTCTGTCTATAGGAAGCTTACGCTTGGCAGGCACACCATTTTTATGTGCTAATTCTTTAGCGGCATTAAGCATACGCTCTGCAGATTTACCGTCTGAGTATGGGTGGTACTCATCTTGAATGTATTTTCTTTGACTAGAAAAGGGATCATTTTTAAGATTAGTGATTATTTTTTCTTCTAGATTATTGTAGCTAGTAGAATTATCCCAGTATATAGTTTTATTTATGTTCTTATAGGTTACAACAGGTTTATTTAGTAGTAGAAACTCATAAATAACAGAAGAAGTGTCACTCACCATTAAGTCAGATAACAATAAATACTTTATAATATTATTATCTTCTACAAAAATAACGTTTGTATTTTCTTTTGCGACAGCTTTGTACGTGTCTATTAAATCATTACTCATTAGATCATGAAATTTAATGAGTATTAGATAGTCAGTATTTTTAGCAGTAGATTTAATTTCATTTACTAAAAAAGGAGCAGAAGTAAGACTAGGTGAAAAAGTAGGAGCATAAAGAATTATTTTTTTAGCGGTATACTTTTTTAATAATTCATTTTTTTCTGTATCATATTTATTTTTTTCAGAATAGTAGATATCTAATTTAGGCCAACCAGTTTCTACTACTTCAAAGTTTTTATATTTACGTTTAAACTCTAAAAATTTTTTTGTAAAATACGGTCCTTGTGTCAAGTACAAATCAAAATAATGTCTTATTTTAAAGTGACCTTTTTTTTCTCCTGCTAAGCCATGAAATATTTGTACTTTAACACCTTGTATGTAATAAGGAACTTCATTTCCTGGAGAAAATATAATATCGCTTTTGTAAAGTTGTAAGTCTGCTATTCTAGTGGTGTAATTATCTGTTTTGTACGGGAATTTCTGTGTAAGTTTAGAGTCAATGTACCATAAAAAGTCATCTCCTTTTTCAATCAATAAATTCTTAATTGGGTTCAGGATTCCAAAGGCATATGCATTTTGACAAAATAAAATTACTTTCATTTATAAAATAAATTATTAGCATTTACTAAATCTTCTTTAAAATCTACCTCCATACAATTATGTTTAGAAATATCAACAGCAGATAGTGCAATATTATCTTTTTCTATTGCTAATTCTAGACCTTTTTCAAAATAATCATTATCATCACACTCTTTTAATCTTTTAATAAAGGAATTAATGTCTTTTTTTGCAATAAAATTTATTCCTACAGCTTCTCCTAGCCCATTTTTAACAGATTTAGAAAGTTCAAAGATAAAATTATCTTTTAAGGTGTATTTAATTTCTTCTTCAGCAACACTATTTGTATTTACAGCTACAAAAGAATTATCTTTTTTAATGTGAGGTATTAATGTATTTAAAAGATTTTCATCAAAAACTACATCGCCATTTAGCCATAAAACAGATTGTTTTGTATTTTTTAATAATGCTCTTAATAAACTTTTTGATGTATTTGTACAGTCAAAAAAGGGGTTGTATATGTAGTTTAATTCAGGAAATCTTTCCATAATTAAATCTTTTTTAAAACCAACAACTATACTTATATCATTTACATTAAAAATAGCAGATAAATTTTCTATCTGCATTTGCATAATGCTTTTTCCATTACTTAATTTAGTAAGTGGTTTAGGAAATGGATTTCCTAATCTAGATCCAATACCAGCAGCAAGTATTACTATTTTCATTTTCAGTAATTTAATAATTTGGGGGCTTAAGTTTTTTTTCATCACTTAAGCATTAGATACATAAAACTTAAATAAGTTAGCAACTTAAATTATTTTATTTGTTTTTTTAGTGATTTTTCTTTTTTATTTCAGAAATAACTTACTTTTTTTATTGGCTTTTTAATATTGAAATTAAATCAAAATGATCTGACAGTGCTTGCCACTGAATTTCATTTTTATTCTTTTTAACATTCTCTAGCTGTAAAGATTCTTTTTGACTTCCAATTATTGGTATTGGTTGTTTAGGCTGTTTAGTAGATTTTTTAGAAATTGTATTGTTTAACAAAGACATTCCTTTGAACCATAAATCATCAGCTTTTGGCGTTAATTTTAAAAATAATTCTTCATTCAAAATAATATTAGACATAGAGTTTGGAGGATATAGTATACCCCAAGCTCCTATAGGTAGTAGACAATTATATAATTTACTGTCTTCTTTAACGCGCCATTTTATAAACGGTAGGTAATTATCATTTTCGTCTATTTTTATTTGCGTTGTGGCATGAGCTATAATTGACTTACTATCTAATAAATGATCATCGTATAAAAGTTCAAGCCAATCATTTCTATAGATCTGATCATCATCGCAAGTAACAATTGTTTTGTCTGGGTTTTCTTTTAAAGAGTGTATTAGTTTACGGTGAGAACACGTTAAATTAGAATATTTAATCTCAAACAAATTTGATTGTAGTTTATATAGTTTTTTAGGAAGATTATCTTTTAAAGATGTGTGTAGCCACAGTATTATTTTTTCTGGTATAATAGTTTGGTTAAATATACTTTTTATTACAATATCTATATTATTTAGCCTAGATGGAATAGATGTTAATGATACTATTACAGGTATGTTTTTTTTGTTTTTTATTAATTGTTTTTGTGTTTTTAATCTTAAATAACAACTGTAATAAATAGAATTTGGCAACTCTTTAAATACTTTCATTTGAATTTTATTTTTTTGTATTAAATTATTGTTTCAAATAATTATACAGTTGGTAATTTAAAATAATCTCCTATAATTTTGTTATATTTTTCTGGATAAAAATCATCTCTTGCGTCTGTCGGATAAAAGGTCATTTCACCAAAAATAGTTTTGTTGTTTACTGAGTAAAAATCAACACGAACAAATGGAAATCCACTTGATAATTTCTTTGATAATTCAATTAATTCATTAAAGTTAGAAGGTTTAGAAATAGAATTTTTATATTCTTTTTTCCATCTAAAAGGTAGCTCTTGCCATTTTAAATCATAAAAATACCTGCCTAGGCTATCAGACTGTGCAACTAGAAATTTAGGCTCACCATCAAAACAATAAAACTTATAATCTATTAGATCATTAGTTATATCATCTTTCATAAACTTTTCAATAATTAATTGTGGTTTAACATCTTTATATGCCCACTCTAAGCCACCTCTATAATATTGGTTTTTGTTAAGCCATTTATACATCTTTAAATTAGCCTTGGTTTTGTTAATTTTAGATTTGTCTGTTACAACTAAGTTAAAGTTACAACCATGAACTCCCTTTATTACAAATTTTTCAGGCAATTTGCTCCAATCAATATCTTTAGGATAATTATAAACACCTATACAGTCATTTAAGAATTCTTTTCCTATTTTTTCTTCTACAAATTCTCTTACTGCATATTTGTTTACTAATTTAGGAAGTAAGGGATTTCTGTAAAAAACTTTATACCAAGATAGTTTTTGATTAAACTCTACAGGGTTATCATAATCTAGTTTTTTACCAGTATAGTACTCGTAATAATGCCTAACATAAAATTTTTGAGGCAAAAATTTAAATGTTTTAATAAGTTTTACCCAAGTTTTTCTTAATGTCATTTTTCTATTTAGTATTGTTTTTCAAAAGTAAAGATTATTAAAATAATCCTTAGTACTTTTGTTATCATTTTTAAATTAATATGAGAGCACCAGAAATTTCCGTTATAATAAGTACTTACAATTCTGTAGAATGGTTAAAAAAAGTACTTTGGGGATATAACGCACAAACAGTTAACAATTTTGAAGTAGTTATAGCAGATGATGGATCTAATGATGACACTAGAAATGTAATAAATGAATTTAAAAAAGAGGTTAACTATCATATAAATCATGTTTGGCATAAGGACAATGGTTTTCAAAAATCTCAGATTTTGAATAAAGCAATAGTTGAATCTAAAGCGCCATATATTATAATGTCTGATGGTGACTGTATTCCAAGAAAAGACTTTGTAGAGGTCCATAACAATTATAAAGAAGAAGGTTATTTTTTATCTGGAGGTTATTTTAAGCTTCCTATGAATATCTCAAAATTAATTTCTAAAGAAGAAATAGAAACTAATATTTGTTTCTCTATCCCTTGGTTAAAAGAGCATGGACTAAAAGCTTCTTTTAAAAATAATAAACTAAGATTCGTAGGTTTTGGTGCTAAATTTTTAAACACAATTACAACAACCAAGGCAACTTGGAATGGCCATAATTCTTCAGGTTGGAAAAAAGATATTTTAGCTGTTAATGGTTTTGATGAACGTATGCAATATGGAGGGCAAGACAGAGAACTTGGTGAGCGATTAGTAAATTTAGGTATAAAAACTAAACAAATAAGATATAGCGCAATTGTTGTTCACTTAGACCATCCAAGAGGTTATGCAAACAAAGAAAGCTGGAAGATAAATAACGATATTAGAAAAGAAACTCGTACCTTAAAACATAAGGTAACTAAATTTGGTATTATAAAAGATTAGTACTAAAATGTGTTTTTTATAAAAAACAAAAGCCCACAATTGTAATTGTGGGCTTTTTGTTTCTCTAGTAGACATATACTAAACAGCAACATCATACTCTCTTAAAGCATCATTTAAAGATGTTTTTTTGTTGGTACTTTCTTTACGTTTACCAATAATTAAAGCACAAGGTACGTTGTATTCACCAGCAGCAAACTTTTTAGTATAGCTACCAGGTATAACTACAGAACGTGCAGGTACTCTACCTTTCATTTCTACTGGAGTATCACCAGTAACATCTATAATTTTAGTACTCATTGTTAAAACAACATTAGCACCTAAAACAGCTTCTTTTTCTACTCTAACACCTTCTACAACTATACATCTAGACCCAATAAAAGCACCATCTTCTATAATTACAGGAGATGCTTGTAAAGGCTCTAAAACACCACCAATACCAACACCACCACTAAGGTGTACGTTTTTACCAATTTGAGCACAACTACCAACTGTAGCCCAAGTATCTACCATTGTACCCTCATCTACATAAGCGCCAATGTTTACATAACTAGGCATTAAAATAGTGCCAGGAGATATGTAAGCTCCGTGCCTTGCAACTGCATTAGGTACAACGCGAATTCCTTTTTCTTTATAACCTCTTTTTAAAGGCATTTTATCATGGTATTCAAAAATACCAGCTTCTAATGTTTCCATTTTCTGAATAGGAAAATAAAGAACAACAGCTTTTTTTACCCACTCATTAATTTGCCAATCGCCTTCAACAGGCTCTGCACATCTAAGTTTTCCATTATCTATTAGGTCTATAACTTCTCTAATAGCATCTTGTGTAGCTGTTTCTTTTAGTAATTCTCGGTTATCCCAAGCAGCTTCTATAGTTTTCTGTAATTCTGTCATTTTTGTTAAAATCAATTTTAGCAAAGATAATAGGTGAGGCTTAATAATTTAATCAAATGTAAACATATAACAATTTATATATTATTTTTGCCAAAAAAAACAGTTTGGGTAGATTACTAGCTTTAGATTTTGGAAAAGTACGTACAGGTATAGCTGTAACAGATGAAATGCAAATAATAGCATCTGGGCTAACAACAGTTGAAACCAAAGATCTTTTAACATTTTTAAAGGATTATATTGCTAAAGAAAAGGTAGACAAAATTATAGTAGGTGAACCTAAACAGATGAATAATACCGCTTCTGAGTCCGAAGTGTTAATTGTACCTTTTTTAGTAAAACTTAAAACTATTTTTCCTAATATGCCAGTAGAAAGAGAAGATGAACGTTTTACATCTAAATTGGCATTTAAGACAATGATAGATAGTGGGTTAAATAAAAAACAGCGTAAAAATAAGGCACTGGTAGATGAAATTAGTGCTACAATTATTTTACAGTCTTATTTAAATAGAAATTAAAATTTTAATTGTTTTATAAAAACAATGTATAAAAATTAAGTAGTAATATGATTTTACCAATAACAGCATATGGCGACCCTGTGCTAAGAAAAAAAGCAAAAGATATAAACCAAGATCATCCTAAGTTAAAGGAACTTTTAGAAAATATGTGGGAGACTATGTATAACGCTAGTGGCGTAGGTTTAGCTGCACCACAAATTGGTTTGCCGGTACGTATCTTTTTGGTTGACACAACTCCTTTTTCAGACGATGAAGATTTGTCTAAAGAAGAACAAAAAGCTTTAAGTGGCTTTAAAAAAGTATTTATTAATGCAAAAATTACTGAAGAAACAGGGGATGAGTGGTCCTTTAATGAAGGTTGCTTAAGTATACCAGATATTAGAGAAGATGTATCTAGAAAAGAAAATATTAAAATTACTTATTTAGATGAAAACTTCAAGGAGCACACAGAAGAGTATAACGGTTTATTAGCAAGGGTTATACAACACGAGTATGACCATATAGAAGGTATATTGTTTACAGACAAATTATCATCATTAAAGAAAAGGTTGTTAAAGAGTAAGTTAAGTAACATTTCTAAAGGAAAAATTAGAGTAGAATACAGAATGCGTTTTCCTGAAATGAAAAAAGGAAGATAGATTCCTTTTTTATCGATATAAAAAATATAATATTTGTAGAAGATTTATAAAGTAAAATATGAGTTTAGATAAAATTTTATCCATTTCTGGAAAACCAGGATTACACAAGTTGGTAACACAAACACGTACGGGTTTTATAGCAGAGTCTTTAATGGACGGAAAAAGAAGTACTGTTAATATGCGTACAAATGTTAGTGTTTTATCAGAAATTGCTATTTATACGTTAGAGGAAGAAGTTCCTTTAAGAGAGGTATTTAATAAAATACAAACAAAAGAAAACGGAGAAAAAACATCTGTTAAGCATAAAGATGACAAGTTAAAATTAGAAGAATATTTCTTTGAAGTTTTACCTAATTACGATGAAGATCGTGTGTATGCTAGTGACATTAAAAAAGTAATACAGTGGTATAACTTATTACACGAACATGGTATCACAGATTTTTCTGAACCAGAGGAAAATAAAGAAACAAAAGAGTCTGCTGCAGAATAACAACAGAAACTTAAGTAAAAGAAAAAGGCAACATATAATTTATATGTTGCCTTTTTTTATTTAACTAAACTATTTTACCATTGGTCTATACTTTATAGCTTTCTATAGCAACCAAACTATTATTACGTTTAATTAACCTCAAATTTGCTACAGATTACAGTTTTAACCCCAAATAAAAAACAAGTAGTATGAGTGTAGAAGTTATTAATGTAGACAGTGAGATTAAAGGAGCTTTTTTTGATATGGCACATACGCCAAGTGTAATATTTGATAAAAATATGGTATTCTTAGATATGAATGAAGCTGCCATATCTACTCTAAATATAAAAAAGGATGATTTTATTGGTAAATCTATTTTAGAAGCTTTTCCTTATTTAGAAGGTACAGAAAGATTAGAGTCATATAAAAAAGTAATAGAGACAGGAGTACCTATTAGCTTAGATGAAATATCTTTTTACACAGATGACAAAACTTTTGTTTTTATAGTTAGAGCCTTTAAAGTAGGTGAAGGTTTAGGGGTTACTACTTTAGATGTTACAAATTTAATAGCTACAATTGATAAATTAAAAGCCACACAAAATAATTTAGAAAAAGTAAATAAAAATCTTAAACAAAAAAACAAAGAATTAGAAGAGTTCTCTTATGTTGCGGCGCATGACCTTAGAGCTCCTCTAACCAATATGCAGAGCCTTTTTGGTATGTTAGAGTCTAGTAATGTAATTACTGATGAAGTAAAACCTATATTTGATAAGCTAAAATATGTTGGTAAACTTATGTGCGATAAGTTAAAGGCATTAAACAATGTAATAGCTTTAAAGTCTAGTTTAGAAGATAAAAAGGAGGTTGTAAATTTTAAAGAAGTAGTTGCAAAGATTAAAGCAATACATTCTGAAAAAATTATAAATACTAGAGCTATAATAAAGGAAGATTTTGCGGCTTACCCTAAAATTAATTACAATGCTGTACAATTTGAGAGCATTTTACATAATTTAATTTCTAACGCAATTAAGTATAAACATCCGCGTAGAAAACCAATAATTTCGGTTACAACACAATTAGAAGATAATAAACCAGTTTTAATAGTAAAGGATAATGGTTTAGGTTTTGATACCAGTAATGACTCAACTAAAGTTTTTGGGTTATTCAAAAGAATGCATACTCACGTAGAAGGTTTAGGAGTAGGCCTATACATACTACATTCCATAGTTGTAAATAATGGAGGTAAAGTGCTAGTAGAGAGTGAGGAAAACAAAGGAACTCAATTTAAAATATATTTTTAATGGACGAAAAATTAACCAACTTATGTAAAATTCTACTAATTGAAGATGATGTAGTAACTAACTTTATAACAACTAGTAAGTTAAATAATTTAGGATATACAAATATAACAGCTGTAGAAAACGGTAAGGAAGCTATTGATTATTTAAAAGATAATAAGCCAGACTTAATTGTTTTAGATATTAATATGCCTATTATGGATGGTTTTGAATTTATGGAGGTTAAAGAGCAAAGTTGTATTTGTATGGGAGTTCCTATTGTTATAGTAACTTCTTCTGGGAGACCATCAGATAAAGAAAAAGCAGAAACATTTTTAGATGTAATAAGCTATTTAGAAAAACCATTAAATTATGATAAATTACAAAAAATATTAAAGTCTTTAAGAGAGAGTTTAAAATAAAAAATGCCTTGTATTACACAAGGCATTTTAAATATTATAGATTATCCCCTTCTGCGTTCTAGTAAAATCATCATCATTAATCCTAGCATTATACGGTCGTCATCATCATTATCCATTTCTCCTTGCTTACTTAGCTCAAAGTTTCTACCAAAAAAAGAAGGCTTCTTTTTTAATTTTATAATAGATTTTCCTTGGTTGTCTTTAACCATATAAGACGGATTAAATAAATAACCTGTAAAGAAATTTAAAACAGGAATTTCGCCTAGCATAGAGTCAAATACCTTAACCCAAGGGTTTTCTTCGCTTATGTTATATTGTTGTTTTTGGTTTTCATCAATAATATTGTAATGTGCTTTCCAAATAGATCTCCACCCTTTACGAGCTACTTTACCAAATTCTTTTCCGTTTTCATCTTTAAAGGCATATGCTGCAGAAAAATCTAACCATTTATCTGCTTTTATGCTATAATTTACTTTTGTTTTAGATTCGTCATTGTAAATTTTAATCTCTTCTTTAAATTTAAACATCTTTTGTTTTACATAGGCAATAGTTTTACCAGTAGCATCTGTTGCTGTAAAATCATTAGAAAAAGTAGATATTTTAAACTGAAAAGTAACAGGAAATTGAATGTTTTGCATAAATTAAATATTCTAGGTTTATGATGTTGTAATGATATGTAATATAACTCTTACCTGTATTTCTTATTGCATAAAAAAACTAGACTTATTGTTTTGGTAACATACTAAATCTAGTTTTTATAATAAATTTTATTTTTTTAATCTTTATCTATCTCTTTAAAAGTATGTTTGCTTTTTTTCCAATCTATTAATTTTGTTGGATAATATTTTACGTTCATCCTCTCTAAATAAGGAGCTTGGTTAGCTAATCTTATTTTATAGTCTTTCCAATTTCTATTTTCTTTTATGGTCCAGTTAAGCTCAGAGTAACCAATAATTCTAGGAAAAGCTAAATATTCTAACTCTTCAATATTACTAATAGTTTCAGACCATAAAGGGGCTTCAATACCTAAAACCTGTTCTTTAGGTAATTCTTTTACAAATGTTTCTGGTGTCCATATATAAGCAGAATCTACAGGAATATATGTTGCCCAGTGCAACCCGTGTTTAGATAACGTATCATACTGCATATCTAAATAAGCTTTTTTAGCTGGTGATAATATAATTTTCATCCCTTTTCCTAATGCCAATTTTGCATTTTTTTCGCTTCTCCAGAATTGAGCAACAGAATTACTACTAATATCTGTTGTAGCAATTTCATCCCATCCTATTGGTGTTTTTCCGTGACTTTCTACAATTTTAGAAACTTTTAAAATAAACTTTTTAAAATCTTTTTTCTTTGTAACGTGACTCTCATCTCCTCCTAAATGAAAATAAGGAGCAGGGGAAATAGCAGAAATTTCTCTTACAACATCATCTACAAAGGCATAAACAAGATCTTTATCTGTATCAAGAGTACTAAAGCCAACACGCATACCTGTATAAATTTTAGGCGTTTTTCCGTTGCCATTTAATTGCGGGTAAGCAACTGTAGCAGCGTTTGTGTGTCCTGGCATATCTACTTCTGGTACAATAATAATATGTCTTTCTTGAGCATAACGCACTAATTCTTTAAAATCTTCTTGGGTATAAAAACCTCCAGGACCACCGCCAACTTCTGTGCTAGCCCCAATTTCTGTTAATTTTGGCCAAGATTTAATTTCTATACGCCAGCCTTGGTCATCTGTTAAATGTAAGTGTAGAGCATTAAACTTATAGTAAGCTAAAATATCTATGTATTTTTTTACATCATCAACACTAAAAAAATGCCTAGCAACATCTAACATAGCACCTCTGTACTCGTAATTTGGTTGGTCAAGTATTTTTCCGCTAGGTATTAACCACATTTTGTGTGCTGTAAGGGTGTCATTACTTTCTTCTGGTATAATTTGCCTTAGAGTTTGTATACCTCTAAAAGCACCAGCAGCTGTTTTTGCATTAATAATTATAGAGTCTTGTGTAATATACATTTGGTAAGCCTCTTTATTATCTAACTCTAAGCTATCTGTTTTATTTATGTATATAATTTTAGATGTTTCAGGGTTTGTACTATTTACAGGAACCTCTAAGTTAATTTTTGAGCTAATTTTATTAGATAAAAAAGAACCCACTTGTTCAAAACCAGAATTTTTAGAGGTATAAATAGCCGTATTTTTATCTAATCCAAATGCACTATTAGTAGGTGTAACTTTTAGCGGTAAGGGAACCATACTTTCTGCAGATAAATCTGTAGTTGGGTAGTTAATAATTACTCTTTTTTCTTGGCAAGCAATTATTGTAAAAATGCCGATAAGGGTTAATAAGGTTCTAAATAAAATAGAATTTTTCATTTAAATTGGTTAGTTAATATAGTTTGTAATTACACTTTGCCAAATTTGGTATCCTTTGGCGTTCATATGTAGGTTGTCTTGGGTAAAAATATCTGGTTTTAACTGTTTGCCATTTAGCATAGGTTTCCAAACATCTACATAAGTTATGTTAGGGTTTTTCTTTGCTAAGTTTTTGTATTTTCTGTTTAGTTTTTTATAGTTTCTTTTTAGGTGCCACCTAGCAATACTAGGTTTAACAGAGATTAAAACAATTTGTGTATTGGTATTGGCTTTTTTTATTTTGTTAATTATTTCTGTTAGTTGTGATAGTACTAACTTGCAACTTCTATCACCTGCAATATCATTATCTCCTTCATAAATAAAAACCTGTTTGGGGTTGTAATTTAAAATTAAATCATCTGTAAATAACAGTAAATCTTCGGTTGTAGAGCCACCAAAACCTGTGTTAATAATATTTTTATTAGGAAAATCTTGTTCTATAGTTTTCCAATATTTAATACTAGAACTGCCTGTAAAAACTATAGTAGGTTCTGTGCTATTACGTTTACTTTCATATTTTTTTTGAAGCTTTTGTACTTCATTGTAAAAACGATGTGTGGTTTGACTATGTCCTAAAAAGGATACAAATAAAAAAAGTGATAGTAAAATTCTCATACTTTCAAATATAATGTTAATATAAGTTCTATGTTGTTGATGTGTGTTTATTTTTCGACAGGTAACGTACATTACCCGATACAGGTATTTTGCACATACATTACAATGTACTTAGTAGAATATAAAGCATATTAATAACAAGCTCTTTTTTAATTAATTATGGTTTGCGTCTTAACATTTTCTAAAAGAAACGATTAACCATAAAAATAGCATTACTTTTGCATTTAATTTTACGAACAGACTTTATTAAAAAGTTATGGTTTATCAATACTAATTTATGACATTTAAGAACTTAGGTTTATCTAATAATCTATTAAAAGCAATAGAGAAAAAGGGGTATACTACTCCGTCTCCAATACAAGAAAAAGCAATACCGCCAGTT
This sequence comes from Cellulophaga sp. 3_MG-2023, assembly GCF_030546975.1. Classification (NCBI taxonomy): domain Bacteria; kingdom Pseudomonadati; phylum Bacteroidota; class Flavobacteriia; order Flavobacteriales; family Flavobacteriaceae; genus Cellulophaga; species Cellulophaga sp. 3_MG-2023. Next base: position 1,090,373 of record NZ_JAUOPS010000001.1, on the reverse strand, counting down.
TTAGAAGGCAAAGATGTTTTGGCATCTGCACAAACGGGCACAGGTAAAACTGCAGGTTTTACATTACCATTATTACATTTATTATCAGAAGAGAAAACGTTAAGACATAGGCCAGTACGAGCTTTAATACTAACACCAACAAGAGAGTTAGCAGCGCAAATATTTGCTAACGTAAAAGAATATAGTGAGTTTTTAGATTTACGCTCTGCAGTAATATTTGGTGGAGTAAACCAAAAGCCACAAATAGCAAACTTAAAAAGAGGAATGGATGTTTTGGTGGCAACACCTGGACGTTTATTGGATCTTCATAATCAAAGATTTTTATCTTTAGACAAAGTAGAGATTTTTGTTTTAGATGAAGCGGACCGTATGTTAGATATGGGTTTTTTACGTGATATAGAACGCGTAATGAAATTAATACCAGCAAAGCGTCAAAATTTAATGTTTTCTGCAACTTTTTCTAAAGACATTAAAAAACTAGCTCACGGTATTTTAAACAACCCTGTGCAGGTTGAAGCTACTCCAGAGAACACTGCCGTAGAAGTAATTCAGCAAAAAGTGTACAGAGTTGCAAAAGGTAAAAAAACAGGTTTAATTATCAAGTTAATATCAGATGGTAATTGGCAACAAGTTTTAGTTTTTACAAGAACTAAACACGGAGCTAATAATTTGTGTAAAAAAATGATTGCAGCAGGTATTTCTGCAGCGGCTATTCACGGTAATAAAAGTCAGGGTGCGCGTACAAAAGCACTAGAAGGTTTTAAAAAAGGAACACTACGTGTTTTAGTAGCTACAGATATTGCTGCTCGTGGTTTAGATATTCCTTTGTTACCACACGTAATTAATTTTGAGATCCCAAATATATCTGAAGACTATGTGCACCGAATTGGTAGAACAGGTAGAGCAGGAGCAAGTGGTGAGGCTGTATCTTTGGTAAGTGCAGATGAAACATCTTACTTAAAAGACATTCAAAAATTAATTGGAATGCAAATTCCTGTAGAAATAGTAGAAGGTTTTGAGCCAGATCCTAATGCATCAACAAAACCCATAAAACAAGGGCAGCGTGGAGGTTCTAGAAACTCTAGTAACAGACCTAAAAAAGCAGGATCTAAAAATGGTTCTAGTAATAATCGTAAACCTAAACGTAATAACGACCGCAGGTCTAATAATAAACGTAATTAATAATAATGCAAAAGTCTAATGACCCTTTACACGGTGTAAAACTAGCAACTATTATAGATGATCTAGTAGACTTTTACGGCTGGGAGTATATGGGTAACACAGTTAATATACGCTGTTTTACCCATAGACCTACAGTAAAATCTAGTCTTCATTTTTTACGTAGAACACCTTGGGCGCGTACCAAAGTAGAAGAGATGTATTTACAATTGTTGCAGGAAAAAGAGAAACAATAACCTTGTGCTTGTTTTAAGGTAAATTACTAGTCTTTTTTATGTTTTTAAAAAAGATAGTATTTGTACTTTTACCAAAACTTTTTACAGGATGAACTCCAGAAGCAAACAGTTACAAGCAATAGATAGGTTACTTACCATAATGGATGAATTGCGAGAGCAATGCCCTTGGGACAAAAAACAAACCTTACAAACTTTACGTCATTTAACCATAGAAGAAACGTATGAGTTGGGTGATGCTATTTTGGATAATAATCTGGAAGAAGTAAAAAAAGAGTTAGGAGATTTATTACTGCATATTGTTTTTTATGCCAAAATTGGTAGTGAAACTAGTGATTTTGATATAGCTGATGTAGCAAACGAGATTTGTGATAAGCTAATTCATCGTCATCCACATATTTACGGAGATGTAAAGGTAGAGGATGAAGAAGAGGTAAAACGTAATTGGGAAAAATTAAAACTAAAAGAAGGTAAAAACAGTGTTTTAGAAGGTGTTCCTAAAAGTTTACCAGCATTGGTAAAAGCAAGTAGAATACAAGATAAAGTTGCTGGCGTAGGGTTTGACTGGGAAGAGCCACAACAAGTATTTGAAAAAGTACAAGAAGAGTTAGCAGAATTACAAGTAGAAGTAGATGCTGCTAACCAAGATAAAATAGAAGCAGAATTTGGTGACGTTTTATTTTCTATGATAAATTATGCACGTTTTTTAAAGGTAAACCCAGAAGATGCTTTAGAGCGTACTAATAAAAAATTTATAAAAAGGTTTCAGTATTTAGAGGGTAAAGCTAAAGAAATGGGGAAATCTTTAGAAGATATGACACTTGCAGAGATGGATGTTTTTTGGAATGAAGCAAAAAAAGAAAACTAATAGTAAGTAAAACTAAAAAATGATTTAATTTCATTTTTTTTAAAGTATTCAAATAAATTGAAACAATACACTAAAGAATTTAAATATAACTTAAAACTGGCATTCCCTGTAATATTGGGGTTATTAGGTCACACTTTTGTTGGTTTCGCAGATAATATAATGGTAGGTCAATTAGGTACAGCACAATTGGCTGCTGTGTCTTTAGGAAATAGCTTTGTGTTTATAGCTATGTCTTTTGGTATTGGTTTTTCTACTGCAATTACACCATTAGTAGCAGAAGCAGATGGTGCCAATAATGTAACTGATGCTAAAAGTGCTCTTAAACACGGAATTGTTTTATGTACTGTCTTAGGACTTTTTTTGTTTGGTGTAATACTCTTGGGTAAACCATTAATGTACTTAATGAAACAGCCTCCAGAGGTGGTAGAATTAGCAATTCCTTATTTAGATTTAGTTGCTTTTTCGTTAGTTCCTTTAGTAATTTTTCAGGCATTCAAACAATTTTCAGATGGTTTATCACAAACCAAATACCCTATGTATGTTACTTTAATAGGTAATGCTATTAATATATTTTTAAATTATCTATTGATTTTTGGAACTTTTGGTTTTCCAAAATTGGGTATTATAGGAGCTGCCATAGGTACACTAGTTTCTAGAGTTGCAATGGTTGTTTTAATATGGATAATGCTAAAACAAACTAAAAAGTTTCATAAATACGTTACTGGTTTCAATTTTAGAAAAATAGAAAGCAAAGTAATGAACAAGATTATGAAAATTGGTTTTCCGTCTGCATTGCAAATGTTTTTTGAGGTAGCTATTTTTACAGCTGCAATTTGGATCAGCGGTGTTTTAGGTAAAAATCCGCAAGCAGCTAATCAAATAGCTTTAAACTTGTCTAGTATGACGTTTATGGTAGGTATGGGACTAGGTGTAGCTGCAATGGTACGTGTAGGTAACCAAAAAGGTTTGGGTAATTTTAAAGATTTACGTAGAATGGCACAATCTATATTTTTACTAACATTTTTATTAGAGGTTATTTTTGCAGCTTTATTTTTAATATTTAGACATTGGTTACCAACAGTGTATTTAGACGTAAATGATGCCGTAAACATAGTAGATAATACAGAAGTTATAGTAATAGCAGCTCAATTATTGTTAGTAGCATCATTTTTTCAAATATCAGACGGATTGCAAGTTGTAGTACTTGGTGCATTACGTGGCTTACAAGACGTAACAATACCTACGGCAATAACATTTGTTGCGTATTGGCTAATTGGTTTTCCTATTTGTTTTTATTTAGGGTTATACACCCCTTTAAAAAGCACTGGAATTTGGATAGGTTTATTAGCTGGTTTAACTGCTTCTGCCGTTTTACTATATATTAGATTTAATTACTTAACAAAAAGATTAATACTTAATACAGAAGAATAATTATGGATTTTCCTAAGTTTTTATTGGGTGATAACACAGACTACCCAACAGCTATATTTATTATACATACAGATTACCCTAGGTTTATAATTAATTTAGAGGATGATGAAGTAGAGTGGTTAGAAGATTTTACTAAAGAAGATGAAGAGGAATTAACTGAAGAAGCAGAAAAACTAATTGCAGAGGCTACTGCTTTTTATGACAGAGAAATTGCTCGTTACGAAGAATAACAGACTATTATGCTTGAAGAATTAATACAGTACGATACTAACTTTTTTTTATATTTAAATAATCTTGGTACTTCTACTTGGGATAGTTTTTGGTTATTTATAACTAATAAAGTAAATTCTATACCATTGTATGCCGTGTTGTTATTTTTTACATACAAGCAAGTAGGTATTAAAAAAACATTAGTAATTTTAGTGTCTATAGGTATTTTAATAGGAGCAACAGACCAGTTGGCTAATTTTTTTAAATACGGAGTAGCACGTTTAAGACCTTGTCATAATCCAGAATTAGATGGTTTGGTGCGCTTAGTTAAGAGCTCTTGTGGTGGTAAATATGGTTATTTTTCTGCTCATGCAGCAAATTCTTTTGCTGTAGCCGTATTTTTTGGAAATGTACTTAAAAACAAATTTAAATACGTAAAAGTATTACTGCTTACTTGGGCAGCATTTGTTGCCTATAGTAGAATATACATTGGTGTGCATTATACATTAGATGTTGCTACAGGTATTGTAATTGGTAGCTTTTTAGGATTTGTTTTTTATAAGCTAATGCTACTTATGTCAGTAAAATTAAAGCTGTAATTAATTCTCTTTTTTAAATATGTAATCGTTTAGTGGAGCTAAAAATATTAAGATAAATATTGCTCCAAAAACAAGTTCATAAACTTCCCAAGTTCTGCCAGATGGGTTACTTATAACTAAGGCTGTTGCAGCTAAAAAAGCTATGGTATGGTGCCATTTTACAATAGGAACAGCAAACATATTTACAAGGTTTTTAAACCATTGTTGTTTTCTGTATAAAAAAGGAGATACAATTAGGTATAAAACCATAACCACCATTAGTAATTGACTAAATATTAGTTTATTTACCTTGGTTTCTCCAACGACCATATTGTGTAAGTTGGTTTCTCCTTGTGCATTATTTTCTATAAAAAACTCGCTAGACTGTACTTCAAATATTCTTTGTCCCCAAGAAACTTCTTCGCCAGCACCAAATAAAAACAAAATAGCAAATAATAAAGTTCCAATTTTCCAAGTAATAGATTTTCCTTTAGAGATGGTAAATAACCTATAAATACAAATAAGACTTATAATAAAAAGCATTAATGCAGTACCGTATTCTACAAGTCCGTCTTCTTGAGCATAAGATTGATCAAAAAAGGCACTGTCTGTTAAACCAAAATATAGTCCAACACTACAGATTACAAATAAAACTGCGTATACTATTTTATCTCTTGTTTTCATTTTTATTTATTTAGTAATATTCAAAGGTAATAATTGGTTGTAAAAGGTGAGTTATACTTTGGTAAGATTTTAACTTTTAAGCTTAGTAGTTTCTTTTATCAACCTTATAATTAATGTATTTGTGTTTCATCCATAAATAAGCAAAACAATCTATTAAGGGTCCTAAAGATCTGTTCCAAAAACCAAATTTAGTCTTGCCTGCAATTCTAGGAAAGTGTTGCACAGGAACTTTTTTTATTTTTCCGTTTTGTAATAATATCATTGCAGGTAAAAATCTATGTAAACCATTAAAAATAGGTATTTGCTTTGCGTAATTTGTTTTAATCACTTTTAAAGGGCAACCTGTATCTTCTACACCATCATTGGTAAAAGAGCGTCTTATTTTATTTGCTAGGGTAGAGGATAGTTTTTTAAAACCGGAATCTTTCCTGTTTATTCTAATGCCAGTAACTAAGTCGTACTTTGGTGTGTATTCTAATAGTAAATTAAAATCTAAGGGGCTTGTTTGTAAATCGGCATCAATGTAACCAACTAGTTCTGTTGTGGCTTCATCAAAACCAGCTTTTATAGCAGCTGTTAATCCGTAATTTTTATCAAAAAGTAAATAAGAAAAATTAGAGTTGTTTGCACATATTTGCTCTAATAATATTTGACTACCGTCTTTTGAGCCATCGTTAATAAATAAAACACAAGTTTTTTTTGTAGCAATTTTAAGGTACTCAGTTAGCTCTTTATCTAATCTGTTAATGTTATCTTCTTCATTGTAAATAGGTACAATTATAGTAAACTCATACTTCATAATATACAAACTAATTGTTGGTCTTATTTACTATGTAACTTTAATAATTTGTCTGCAGCAGCAAAAGGAGATGTTTTATTGTTTATAACGGCATTTATAGCGCCTTTTAATTCTGCTTTTACATTTTTATCATCATAAAACTGTTGCTTTAGCTGGTCTTCTATAGTTTGCAATAACCAATATTTGTTTTGCTGTTGTCTTTTTGTATCAAAAAAGCTATTTTTAGTATTGGTGTCTACGTAGCCTTTAATAGTTTCCCAGACCTCTGTAATACCTATATCTTCTAAGGCAGAACAGGCAAGTACTTTTGGTACCCAACCATTATCTTGTGTTTTTAATAAATGTAATGCTCGAGCAAATTCTACTCGCGCTTTTTTGGCACGTTGTACATTATCACCATCAGACTTATTAATTACAATAGCATCTGCCATTTCCATAATACCACGCTTAATGCCTTGCAACTCGTCACCAGCACCAGCTAATTTTAACAAAAGAAAAAAGTCTACCATACTATGTACGGCGGTTTCACTTTGGCCAACACCAACAGTTTCAATTAAAATAACATTATAGCCAGCAGCTTCACAAAGTACAATAGTTTCTCTGGTTTTACGGGCAACACCACCTAAAGAGCTACCAGATGGCGATGGTCTAATAAAAGCGTTTTCATCTTTTACCAACTCTTCCATACGTGTTTTATCACCTAAAATACTACCTCTAGTAACAGTGCTTGTAGGATCTACAGCTAACACAGCTACTTTGTTTCCTTGGGCGGTAAGTCGTTTTCCAAAACGTTCTATAAATGTACTTTTACCAACACCAGGTACTCCGGTAATACCAATTCTAACACTTTTTGTTTTGTGAGTTAAACAGCGCTCAATAATTTCATTAGCCTGTTTGGTATGCTCACTATTGGTACTTTCTATAAGTGTTATAGCTCTGCTTAAAGCGGTTTTATCGCCTTTTAAAATACCATTGGTTAAACTATTTGTAGACGGTAACTCTCTTCTAAATTTTTTAATTTTAGAAGCACTCTTGGAACTTATATTTTTATGTGTGCTCAATATTATTTGCTAATAGGTACGTTAACTTTGGTTTTATCCCAAGCTAAAGTTAAGTATGGTTGTTCTTTGTCTTCAAAGTTAATAGTAAATCTTTCTTTAACCGAATCTAATTTTGTTACAGGTACAGAAACAGTCACAAGATCTTCTGAAGCATTTCTGGTAGTTTCTGCACCACCACTTAAAATAGTAACTCCCCAATCTGGAACCTCTTTATTAAAAATAATATCCCAACTATCTTTATTGGGTCTAGACCATATAGAGTAAGTACCTGCGGGTAGTTGTTTGCCATCTACTTTAATTGCAGAAGAAGTTTTAAATGTAGTAGGCTCATTAGCACCAGTTCTCCAAACTTTGTTGTAAGGTACAAGAGAACCAAAAATTTGACGGTCTTTTTTAGACGGACTACAATAAACTACATTTAAATTATAACCTTTTTTAGTATAGGTAGCAGTCTCCTCTGGACTAAACTTTTTTGTTTGCTCTTTCATCATAGGCATACCAACAAATACAGTAAGTAAACCAAGTACAGTTACTGTAATTATCATCCATTTTATAACTTTCATATTGTGGTTATTTTTTTAGATTTTTTCTAAGTTACTAAATCTTGCTTAATTAAGAATACCCAAAATTGTACTTTAACTTGCGTTTTATATAAAGTGTAAAATTGCTATAAATTTATAGTGATAACTATAAAAATCTAAAAATAATTTATGTTTTTGCAACATCTGTTATTTTATGTCGTCCTTTAAGCAACAAATAAAACCAAACCCAATAAATAATTAATGTTTACGTCTGATATTATTAAAAAATGCAAGGCAAACAACCGCAAAGCTCAAATGCAGCTTTATAAACAGTACTGTAATGGTATGTATTGCGTGGCTATGCGATTTTTAAAGAACGAAGGTGATGCAGAAGACGTAGTACAAGAAGCTTTTATTAATGCTTTTGAAAAAATAGAACAATTTAGTGGAGATGTAACCTTTGGAGCTTGGCTAAAAAAAATTGTTGTACATAAATGTTTAGATTTTATTAAAGCGAAAAAAGACAAGTATGTAGCTTTAACAGAAACTAATTTAAGAGTAGTAGAGGATGATGATTGGGTGGTTGAAGATACGGTAACACTACAACAAATAAAATTTGCAATAGCGCAATTGCCAAGTAACTACCAATGTGTGGTGCAGTTGTATTTGATTGAAGGGTATGATCATGCAGAAACATCGGGCATATTAAACATAACGGAGTCTGCTTGTAGAACTCGGTTATTAAGAGGTAAAGGGTTATTAAAAGAACTTTTAAAAGAGAAAAGATATGGGACAGGATCTTAGAAAAATATTTAAGGAAGAAAGAGCTAAAGAAAAGCACACCTTAAACAAAGGGCATATCTCTAGGTTTGAAGATAAGTTAAACGCTGCTATGCCTGTACCAAAACAAAATAAATGGTTTGTTTACAAAATTGCAGCAAGTGTAATTGTATTGCTTACTATTTCTATTTTGGTTTATAACAATCAATCTAAAAAAACAACAATAAAAAGTACAGTAGTAGACATAGATAAACCATCTAAAGACCAAGAGGGTATAACACTTGGAGCTTTATCTCCAGATTTAAAAAAGATTGAAGATTATTACAAAGTAAACATCAACTTAGAGCTGTCACAATTACAAGTTTCTAATGATAATAAAACATTGGTAGATAGTTATATGGAGCGCCTAGCGGAGTTACATAAAGAATACCAAGACCTTAATACAGAGTTAAATACCATTGGGCCTAATGATCAATTAATTTCTGCTTTAATTAATAATTTGCAATTGCGATTGCAGTTGCTACAAAAACTAAGAAAAAAGTTAAACGAATTAAAAAGCAATAAAAATGAGACAATTAGTGTGTAAAAGTATAGTGGCGGTAGCAATATTAGCTAGTACAAGCATATATGCCCAAAAGCAAACAAAAGTATTTAAAGAAGTGTTTAATGTAGATAAAAATGCTGTTCTAGATTTAGATACCAATAATGCAGATATAGAATTTGATACTTGGAACAAGAGTGTTATACAGGTAGAAGCTACAATAGAAGTAGAGGGTATGTCTGCAGATGAGGCAGAAAAATACTTTATACGTAATAAGATGGATATTTTAGGAAATTCTGCTAAAGTTACTGTGTCTACAGGCGGGAATAATTTTTTTAGCAAAACAGATACTTTTGCTAATGCCCATCCAATACATTTTAATACGTCTAATTTTCCTACTCGTTTTTCTTTTAATATGGATACCATAAGTATAGATACCATAATGGTAGACTATGACTTAAAAGATTTAAAATTTGCAGACTTTGATTATGAAGAATATGAAAAAGGAGGTAAGGAGTACATACAAAAGTGGCAGAAAGAGTTTCAAAAAGATATGGGAGCTAAAAACGAAGCCGAAATACAAAGATGGGTAGCAGAAGTAAGAAAGAAAGCTATATTAACTCAAAAACAATCTAAACTTTTAGCAGCGAGACATAAGGTGCTTGCAGAAAAGGTAAAAGCTAAAGTGTTAAAAGCGCATCACAAAGGAGATGTAATTTATATAGACTCTAATGAGTTTTACACTAGTCCAAATACATTTTATATTTCTAAGGATGGTGGTACAAAGAGTTTAAAGGTTAAAAAGACAATTAAAATTAAAATGCCTAAATCTGCAACCATAAAAATGGATGTACGTCACGGTAAAGTAAAACTAGCCGAGAATACTATAAATATAAACGCAAACTTGACTTACTCAAGTTTGCTGGCTTCTACTATAAACGGAGATAAGACGTATGTAAATGCGTCTTATTCTCCAATATATGTGAATAACTGGAACGTAGGGCAATTAAAAACCAGTTATGCTAAAGATGTAGATCTAAAAATGGTAAAAGAACTTACTCTAAGTTCTGTATCATCTAACATTACTATAGACCAGTTGTTAAAATCTGCTTTTGTAAAAAACGATTTTGGCAATGTGCAAATAAACGCTATATCTTCAGACTTTAAAGATTTAGATATTACCATTACTAACGGTGAGTTAGAAGCCGCTTTACCAAAATCTTCTTATACTATATATGTAAAAGGTAAATCTTCTAAAATAGCAACGCCAACGTCTTTATCTTTAACTAAATCTGTAAATCAGAATATAGTAGTGCATAAAGGATACAATACCTCAAAAAACACAGCAAAGTCTATTAATATAGATGCATCATATAGTGATGTTGTTCTAAAGTAACCTTGCTTTAATGAGTACCTTTTTTTAATAACTCAGGAAACTTACTTTTAAATTTATTTAACCTAGGTACAGATACATTTTTTAAGTAAGAGTTATTAGGATGTTTTTTTTCGTAATCTTGGTGGTAATCTTCTGCCTCGTAAAAAGTTGTAAAAGCAGTAACCTCAGTAACAATTTTAGAACTGTACACTTTTTCTTTTGTCAGTTTAGCAATGTAATCTGTAATAATTTTTTTCTCTTCTTTATTCTTGTAAAAAGCAATAGATCTGTATTGTGCACCTCTGTCTGGTCCTTGACGGTTAAGCGTTGTTGGGTCTTGTGAGCCAAAAAATACTTTTACTAAACTAGCATAAGAAACTTCTTTAGGATTATAATATACAACCACAGCTTCTGCGTGTGTGCTATTACCACTACCAACTTGCTCGTAAGTAGGATTCTTTTCTTTACCACCAGCGTAGCCAGACACCACTTCTTTAACTCCTTTAACGCTTTCAAAAACAGCTTCTACACACCAAAAACAACCACTAGCAAAATAAGCGGTTTCGTATGAGCTTAAATCTTGATTTAGGATTTCTGTATTAGCTTTTGTTTCATCCTTAGTTTTATTTTTAGATGAACAACTTGTAGATATTAATATAGTACATAGTACAAATGCAATTTTTACTGTTCTCATAAATTTCCTTTTTATAAATTAGTGCGCTGCTTTTAAAAATACTTACAAAGGCATAACTATTTTAAAGATAGATTAACATTTTACCTATGCAAAATATAGAGAGTTTATTACAGTCAGTAACAACTGGTTCTACATCAATATTAAAAACAACTAATAACAAAGATAGTTATGCAGCTTTAGATTTGTCTATAGATAATAAAGAATTAGCTACAGTAGATATTACAAATGCAACTGATTGTGAATCTTATATTCAGCAAATTTTAAATAAAACAAATAGCACAATTGCATTTGGAGGCTATTTGGAGAAAAGAAATTTGTATGCTAAAAATGCAAATTTCTCTAAACTAGAAGAGGCTGCTCGTAACATACATTTAGGTGTAGATTTTTGGGCAGATGCAGGAGCAAAAGTTATAGTTCCTGTAAATGGAGTAGTGCATAGTTTTAAAAATAATGCTGTGTTTGGAGATTATGGACCTACTATTATATTAAAGCATACTGTAGATGGCCAAACATTTTACACCTTGTACGGACATTTAGCACTTTCTTCTTTAAATGATATGTATGTTGGTAAAGAATTTACAAAAGGGGCTGTTTTAGCAACTTTGGGAACAGCTGAGGTTAATGTAGGTTATGCGCCACATTTGCATTTTCAAATAATTATAGATATTAAAGATTATATGGGTGATTATCCTGGCGTTTGTACTACAAAAGATTTAGATTTTTATAAGAAAAACTGTCCTAATCCTAATTTGTTACTTAAAATATAGCTTCTTTTTTAAGATTAAGTGCACCTTAGATCGATTAGCAGTTTTTTGCTTTTTTACAGTTATCGATGTTATTTTACCGTTTATCATAAGTTTTGTCAGACACCGAAAAATAAGTCGGTTTAAGCGATTTAGATTTAGTAACCCTAAGCTTGATAGTAATTTTACAGTATCAAAACTAAGTTACTATGAAAGCTATTATCACTTTATTATTTGTTCTTACAGTAAGCGTTGCAGCACAAGCACAAGAAGCTAATGTTTCTACTGTATTAAAATCAGATACTAAAGAGGTTAAAGCAACTGTAGTAAAGGAAGCGGTATTGCAACAAGAAGCTAAAGTTGCTCGTTTGTACAAGTTTAAAAATTCTAAAATTAAAAAAGCTTTAGCTTTTACTACTAAAAAAGCTGCATCTAAAATAGCTTAATAAATTTCTTACTCTTTATAATTCTCTTTGCTTTTAAGATGATAGATATTTCGTTTATCAAAAAAAAATCTCCACAATACCACTAACAGGTTTTACTTTGTATTTATAAAATTTAAGATGAATGTTAACAACATTTATTTTTTTACAATTCATCTATAGTTAAGTGTTACTCATCTGCAATCATCAATTTAAGTTGTTTTTGGTTGGTAGCTTTGTAAAACAAAACAAAAGTATTATGAAAACTGTTATCACTTTATTATTCGTTATTGTATTAGGATTAACTGCACAAGCAAAGGAAACTAAAACTACACCTGTTTTAAATGTAGAAAACACGGAAGTAAAAACAGGAGAAGTAAAAAAAGAGGTAATTAAAAAAGAGGTAGTTAAGAAAAAAGTTGAGGTAGTACGTTTGTATATGTTTAAAAATGCAAAAATTAAAAGAGCTTTAGCATTTACAATTAAAGATGTGGTAACTAAAACAGCTTAATTAAATATACTATAACTTTTGTTTTACATAAATATGTCTTACCCTAAACTGCATATTTATTTTCTTTGTTGCACAATATCTGTTGTAATGCACATAATTTTCGATTAGCAGATTTTACCCAAATTACAGTCATCGACGATTTTTTACACTTTATCATAATTTTTGTTAAACAGCGAAAAATATGGGGGTTTAAGCGATTTAGATTTCTATAGCTTTATGTTGGTAGTAATTTTACATCAACAAACAAAGTTACTATGAAAGCTATTATCACTTTATTATTCGTTATTACAGTAAGCATTACAGCACAAGCACAAGATGCTAATGTTGCTCCTGTATTAAAAATGGATAGTAAAGAAGTAAAAGCTACTGAAGTTAAAAAGGAAACTTTAAAAGAAGAAAATCAAGTAGCACGTTTGTATAAGTTTAAAAACTCTAAAATTAAAAAAGCATTAGCTTTTACAACTAAGAAAGCTAAAAGTAAAATAGCTTAATATCAGTTAGATAGTTATTATTTAGTGAGTTTTTGATTACCTTTTAGTTAACAGTTGTAGTGCTTGTTTTTTTGGATAAAGTGTTAGTTAACATAAAAACTACTATTTTTTAATAGGTAGTTCATCTAAGTTGTTGCAGATCAACGATAAAAAAGTGTTTTTAAACGAGTTTGAAAATAGATGAGTGAGCTTGGGTTGTAATTTTATAGTAAATAAAACCTATTTATGAAAACTCTAGTAACCTTATCTTTTATACTCTGTGTTGGTTTTTCTTTACAAGCACAAAAAGCTAAAAAGTCACCTCTTAATAAAGTTGAAGTAGTAAAGGTAGCTTCAATAGTAAAAGAAACTACAGTTAATAAGAATATTAAAAAGAATAGCGTAGCACGTTTGTATATTATAAAAAATGCAAAAATTATAAAAGCGTTATCTTTTGAAACAAAAGCAAATAAAGCAAAATTAGTTTAATTATGATATATATAACTTTAATTACCGTAGCAGCTATAACAATTGGCTTATTATCTAAAAATAAACCAGCTATGCGTGCTATTAAAGTTCCTGTTCGTAATAAACATATTAAAAAGTAACTAACGACGACAGCAGTTTTACACTGCATATAAATAAAAAGCAGCTCTAAAAGAGCTGCTTTTTTTATGACTATTAAGTACTAGTTTTATTCTTCAACTAGTACCCATTCACCTCTTGTTAATAAAGGTTCTGCTTGTTTAAATTTAACAACTTTAGATTCGCCATTCATTACATTTTTAATTGTAACTCTGTCGTTTCTACCAATTTTTGGTCTTTCTCTAGTAATTGTTTCTGTTACTTGTGGTCTATTACCTTGTGTTTGGCTAGCAGCTCTGTTCTGTGCAGCTAACTCATCACTGTTAGGTATTTCCTCTTTTGTAGTTTGTAAATTTGCTTGTGGCTTTCTTACGGTTCTTGCTTCCTGTATGTCTGATGTGTCACCAGTAGGCAATTCAGCTTTAAACAAGAATGATACTACATCTTTATTTACAGTATCTACCATAGATTTAAAAAGTTCAAAAGCTTCAAACTTATAAATTAATAGCGGATCTTTTTGTTCGTGCACAGCTAGTTGTACAGATTGTTTTAACTCATCCATTTTACGTAAATGAGTTTTCCAAGCGTCATCTACAATTGCAAGTGTAATATTCTTTTCAAAATCGTTTACCAATTGCTTACCATTACTCTCGTAAGCTTCTTTAAGGTTGGTAACTATTTTAAGAGCTTTAATACCGTCTGTAAAAGGAACCTCTATACGTTCAAAATTGTTAGCCGTGTCTTCATAAACATTTTTAATTACCGGAAATGCAGTAGCTGCATTACGCTCCATTTTGTTTAGATAGTGCTCGTAAACAACTTTGTAGGTTTTACTTGCTATATCTTGACTGGTCATTTTTGCAAAGTCATCTTCGGTAATAGGAGATGTTACAGAGAAATACTTAATTAATTCAAACTCAAAGTTTTTATAATCACTAGCACCTTTGTTACCTTCTGCGATAGATTCACAGGTATCAAAAATCATATTAGCAATATCTAACTTTAAACGCTCTCCTTGTAATGCATGTCGTCTTCTCTTATAAATTACCTCTCTTTGGGCATTCATAACATCATCATACTCTAACAAACGCTTACGAACTCCAAAGTTATTTTCTTCAACCTTTTTCTGTGCGCGTTCTATAGATTTTGTCATCATAGAATGTTGAATAACTTCACCATCTTCTAAGCCCATTTTATCCATCATTTTTGCAACTCTATCAGAACCAAACAAACGCATAAGGTTATCTTCTAAAGAAACATAAAACTGAGAACTTCCTGGATCTCCCTGACGACCAGCTCTACCACGTAACTGTCTGTCTACACGTCTAGAATCGTGACGCTCTGTACCAATAATAGCTAAACCACCAGCATTTTTAACATCTGTAGATAATTTAATATCGGTACCACGACCTGCCATATTGGTTGCAATAGTTACAATACCTGCATTACCAGCTTGCGCAACTACATCTGCTTCTTTCTTGTGTAACTTGGCGTTAAGTACATTGTGCGGTACTTTACGTATAGTTAACATTCTAGATAACAATTCTGATATTTCTACAGAAGTTGTACCAATAAGTACTGGTCTGCCAGAGTTAGATAGTTGTGTAACTTCCTCTATAATGGCATTGTATTTTTCTCTTTTTGTTTTGTAGATTAAATCGTTTCTATCATCACGAGCAATTGGTCTGTTAGTTGGTATTTCCATAACATCTAACTTGTAAATCTCCCAGAATTCACCAGCTTCAGTAATGGCAGTACCTGTCATACCTGCAAGCTTATTGTACATTCTAAAGTAGTTTTGTAATGTAACTGTAGCAAATGTTTGTGTCATTGCTTCAATTTTTACATTCTCTTTAGCTTCAATAGATTGGTGTAAACCGTCAGAGTAACGACGACCGTCCATAATACGACCTGTTTGCTCATCTACAATCATTACTTTATTGTCCATTACTACATACTCTACATCTTTTTCAAAAAGAGTGTAAGCTTTTAGTAATTGGTTCATAGTATGAATACGCTCACTTTTAATAGAGAAATCTTTAAATAACTCTTCTTTAAGTTCTGCTTCTTTTTCTATGTTTAGATTTTGGTTTTCTATTTGAGCAATCTCATAACCAATATCTGGCATTACAAAGAAATCACTATCTACATCTCCAGAGATGTGTTTAATTCCTTTGTCTGTGAGCTCTATCTGATTGTTTTTCTCATCAATTACAAACAACAACTCTTCGTCTACCGTAGGCATTTCACGGTTGTTGTCTTGCATATAAAAGTTTTCAGTTTTTTGTAATAACTGTTTAATACCTTCTTCACTTAAAAATTTAATAAGTGCTTTATTTTTAGGTAAACCACGGAATACACGTAATAATTGAAAACCACCTTCTTTAGTGTCGCCACTAGCAATTAATTTTTTTGCTTCTGCTAAAACGCCGGTTAAATATTGTTTTTGTAATTGTACAATATCTGCAACTTTAGGTTTTAACTCGTTAAACTCATGTCTGTCTCCTTCTGGTACAGGACCAGATATAATTAATGGCGTACGTGCATCATCAACTAAAACAGAATCCACTTCATCTACAATAGCAAAGTTGTGAGGGCGTTGTACTAGGTCTGTTGGTTTGTGTGCCATATTATCACGCAAATAATCAAAACCAAATTCATTATTTGTACCATAAGTAATATCTGCGTTGTAAGCAGTTCTACGTGCATCAGAATTAGGTTGGTGATAATCTATACAGTCTATAGTAAAACCGTGAAATTGAAATATAGGTGCCATCCAAGCACTATCCCTTTTTGCAAGGTAATCGTTAACTGTTACAAGGTGTACGCCATTACCAGTTAGTGCATTTAAGTACACAGGTAATGTTGCAACTAAAGTTTTACCTTCACCAGTATGCATTTCTGCAATTTTACCTTGGTGTAGAGCAATACCACCAATTAGCTGTACATCATAATGTATCATATCCCAGGTTACTTGCTTACCAGCAGCATCCCAAGAGTTTTGCCATACGGCTTTGTCTCCTTCTAGGCTAACATAGTCTTTAATTCCAGATAATTGTCTGTCGTACTCAGTAGCGGTAACAGTAAGGGTAGTATTATTTGTAAAACGTTTAGCAGTTTCTTTTACAACAGCAAAAGCTTCAGGTAAAAGGTCTGTAAGCGAGTTTTCTAATGTTTTATATACTTCTTCTTTTAAGCGGTCTATTTCTGTATAAAGATCTTCGTTCTTATCTATATCTGTAGACGCTTCTACTTCTAGTTTAAGAGCTTCTATTTGTTCATTTAAGTCTTTAGTATCTGCCTTTAGCTTTTCTTTAAACTCTACTGTTTTTGCTCTTAACTCATCTAAGCTAATAGCCTCTAAACTTTGTTCAAATGCTTTAATTTTATCAACTAATGGTTGTAATTGCTTAACGTCTTTTTTGGCTTTATCACCAACAAAGGCCTTTAGCACGGAATTAATGAAACTCATATATTTTATAATTTATAAAGTCTGTTGTTTACAATGTAAACACACTCAACTATTTAGATTAATGTTCCGTAAAACTGCGGAATGTAATTTCTTACGCAAAAGGTATTCCAGTTTTTAAAAATGTACAAATAGCCACCTGCGTCTGCCAAAATTACATAAAAAAAAAGCCTCCGAGGAGACTTTTTTGTGTATTTCTTTATTTAATATTCATCCTCGTTCCAGAGGTAATCTTCTTCTGTAGGATAGTCAGGCCATATCTCCTCAATAGATTCGTAGATTTCTCCACCTTCTTCTTCCATAGATTGTAAATTTTCTACAACTTCTAATGGTGCACCAGTTCTAATGGCGTAATCTATTAATTCATCTTTGGTCGCTGGCCAAGGCGCATCACTTAAATAAGATGCTAGTTCTAATGTCCAATACATGGTAATAGTTAATTTTAATTTTTTGCAAAAATAAATTTTTAAACAAGAAAAGCAAGTTTTTTTGTAGTTTTTTAATTTATTTTTTTAAAATTGTTGATATTCAATATGTTGATAACGTTGTAAAAAAGTAAATATTAGACTTTTTTCTCAGGAATCCATTTTATTTCGGTTGCATCCAAGTCTTTTGATAGTTTTCTTGATAATACAAATAAGTAGTCGGATAACCTATTGATAAATGACAAAACATTTGCTTCAAAAGGTTCGTTCTCATTTAAATGTGATGCTAAACGTTCTGCTCTACGACAAACAGTACGCGCAATATGACAGTATGACACGGTTGTGTGTCCGCCAGGTAAAATAAAATGTGTCATCTGTGGTAAAGATTCGTTCATTTTATCCATTTCTAACTCTAGTAACTCTATGTCTGTATTACTAATTTTTTCAATATTTAGGCGTTCTTTGCCGTTTTTAAGCACCATTTTTTCTGGATCTGTAGCTAAAACAGCACCAACAGTAAATAACTTGTCTTGTATGGTTGCAATAACATCTTTATAGTGGTTGTGTATCTCTTGGTCACGTATTAATCCCATCCAAGAATTTAACTCGTCTACTGTACCGTAAGACTCTATACGTAGGTGGTGTTTTGGAACTCTGGTGCCACCAAATAGGGCAGTAGTACCTTTATCTCCTGTTTTTGTATATATTTTCATTTATTATTTTCTTTAAATTTTGAGTCTATAGCTTTTTCTACCTTTAAAATTAAAGTAATAACACTTGTAAGCAGTAAAACTATACCTATTAAAATACTTATTTCTTTATTAGGTTGATATATTATACTTAATAACGAAAGTAAAACAAGTACAAAACCAATTTTTATAAGTTGTATTGATGCATATTTTTGCGCAAAATTCCACCTGTTTTGGTTTAACATAGACTTGCTAGTTCTGTAACCGTAAATACTATTTATTTTTTTAGGAGGAAATTTAAGTTGAAAAAGTCCTAGAAGTATAAAAATACAGCCAGAACCAAACGGAATATGAAATAAAGGGTTACTAAAATCCAAATAGCTTATTCTTTACGTTTGTAATTGTCCATAAATTTACGCGACTTTCTCTCTTTACTTTTCTTTTTGTTTTTAAAGTTTATAACAAGAAAAATAACAAGTACAATTCCGCCAACAATAAAAGTAGTATAGTCCATTTTATTTTTTTTCTAAATTTAAAAATACAGTATTATAATCTAATTTTAAAATGTTCTTTTGCTTGCTCTTTTCTGAAAAATACAGCAGCGCCATAAAAAACATCTACGGTAACAGTAACATTTTTAAGTAATTTTATTTGTTCCCAAGTTTCTTTTGTCTGTTTGCTACTGTAAATATTATCAACAAAAACCATAGTGTTGTTATGGTAGTTAATAGCGGTAAACTTATCAAGATCAGGATAATTTAAATATCCAAAATCTACACTAGTTTTTGTATAGTTTAAATTAGTTGTTATATTTTTTTTGAGCTTTTCTGATGCTACAAAGGCCGTTTTTATTTTAAAATAGGCAATACTTTTAAGTACAACATTATAGCTTTTGTTAGGGTGTGTCTTTTCTTTACTATATAAACATTTGGTTACGTAATTATATATAAAAGGCGAGTGTACTCCGTGCTGATTTGTTGCTTTTAGCAAAAATTGTAAATGAGCAATAAACTGAAACATAAAATTAAAATCTAACCTTCAACAATTGCAGAAAGCTCAAACCAGCGTTCTGTTTTTGTCTCAATTTCGTCTATAACAAGTTGTAAATCCTTAGATAAAGCATCAATTTCATCACCACTAAGGTTAGCGTCAGAAAACTTATTTTGAAGCTCAGTTTTTTTCTCTTCTAGCTTCTTTATTTTATTTTCTATGTTGTTGTATTCTTTTTGCTCTTGAAAAGATAGTTTATTGGTTTTACCTTCTGTCTTCCAAGATTTTTTTTCTGTTTTAGCTTCCTTCTCTTTGTTCTCTCTGCTTTCTAATACAGCGCTATCCTCATAAGATCTAAAGTCTGAATAGTTTCCAGGAAAATCTTCAATAACCGCATTGCCTCTAAATACAAATAAATGATCTACAATTTTATCCATAAAGTACCTATCATGCGATACTACCAATAAGCAACCAGGAAAGTCCATTAAAAAACTTTCTAAAACGTTTAGCGTTACAATATCTAAATCGTTTGTAGGTTCATCTAAAATTAAGAAATTAGGATTTTGTATAAGTATTGTACATAAGTATAATCTTTTACGTTCTCCACCACTTAGTTTCTCAACAAAATCATACTGTTTTTTTCTATCAAACAAAAAACGTTCTAACAATTGCTGTGCAGAGATTTGATGCCCTTTTTTAAGCGGAATATAATCTCCAAACTCGCGTATAACGTCTATAACTTTTTGGCCTTCTTTTATTTTTATTCCCTTTTGCGTGTAGTACCCAAACTTAATAGTTTCTCCTACAATTACTTTACCGCTGTCTGGTTGGTCTGTGCCTGTAATAATATTTAAAAAGGTAGATTTTCCGGTACCATTTTTACCAATAATTCCAATACGTTCTCCTTTTAAAAAGTTGTATTCAAATTTATCTAAAATAGGTTTGTTTGGATAGGATTTAGAGATTTTAACAAGCTCCATAATTTTACTACCCATACGTTCCATATTAATCTCTAGCTCTACCTTATGTTCTTTTCTTCGTTGGTGAGCTTTGGCTTTAATATCGTTAAAATCGTCTATTCTAGATTTAGATTTTGTAGTTCGTGCTTTAGGTTGTTTACGCATCCAACCTAGTTCTTTTTTATATAAAAGTTTAGATTTATGGTGTTCTACAGCTTCTTGTGTTAAACGAGCTTCTTTTTTTTCTAAATAATAAGAGTAATTACCTTTGTAAGGGTAAAGAGTATTATTATCTAACTCTATAATTTCGTTACAAACACGTTCTAAAAAATAACGGTCATGCGTAACCATAAATAAAGTAATATTTTCTTTTGCAAAATACTCCTCTAGCCATTCAATCATTTCTAAATCTAAATGGTTGGTAGGCTCATCTAAAATTAGTAAATCTGGTCTGTTTATAAGCGCATCTGCCATAGCTAAACGCTTTTTTTGTCCTCCAGAAAGTAAGCCAACCTTTAAGGTAACATCATCTAACTTAAGTTTAGATAAAATTTGTTTGTATTGTGTTTCAAAATCCCAAGCTTCAAACCTGTCCATAGCATCAAAAGCTAATTGGTATTTGTCTGCATCTTCAGGATTAGCTAATGCTTTTTCGTAATCAGCAATTACCCTTAAAACTTCATTGTCAGAGGCAAAAATAGTTTGTTCTATAGTTAAGTCTGGATCCATATTAGGCTCTTGCTCTAAAAATGAAACTCTAGTTCCTTTCCTATAGTTTACTTGTCCGCTATCTGGAGTGTCTTTACCAGATAAAATATTTAAAATAGATGTTTTTCCACTTCCGTTTTTAGCAATAAGAGCAATTTTTTGGTCTTTGTTTACACCAAAAGAAATGCCTGAAAATAGAGCGTGTTCTCCGTAAGATTTTGATATGTTTTCAACCGTAAGTAGGTTCATTTGCGAGTGTTATTTATTTTGTTTTTTGCCAAATAAATATATATCTAGTGGCAAGAGATAGCAGTATAGGAATAAATACTGGATGAAATTTTTGAATTCCGATTAGTTGCACAACAGGTACAATTAATAATAATATAAGTAAAAATATGCTGTATTTGTGTAGTTTAGATGCTGTATTTTCTTTTTTAAGTAGAAAAAATAAAGCAATTAAATTAAACGGTACAACCCATAGTAAATTAAAGTTATTGGTTGTTGCTGTGTGGTCAGTGGCAAACCAAAGTAAACTTAAAACAATACCTGTTATGCCAGTAACAAACAATAAAAAACCGTCTAACCATTTAGACCATAAATGGTTTTTAAAATCTATGTAAGTTATAAATAGGACTAAGGCAAAAAGTAAAATAGACCAAAACATTGGGGTTACTAAAAAATTAATACTGTCTACTTTTTTGTGTTCCTTTAAAATTATTCTGTTAGACAATACCAAAGGGTTACCTTTAATAGTGCTGTTATTTAGTTGAGACCATACATAGTCTGGTAAAAATGTATGCTGTAAAGCTGTAGCTTCTTTGTCTATTTTAGAGCCAAGAGCTAAATCAATACCAAAGCTAGACCAAGTATTTGTACTTAGCTTTTGATCTAATAATTCTCTAAACGTATATTTTTTTTCTAAATAATCTTCTTTAAAATTAATGTCTTTACCAATAGATATGTTTAAAACATCAACAATTTTAGTAGCACAATTGTTATACAAATAATCATATAAATAGTCTCTGTTCTCTGGTTTTACGTTTTTTTCTAAATAATTATAAAGCTGTTTTTTTTGATCGATATTTAAATTTAAAACTTGTTCTTTAACACCTCTTTTGTCATATTGATATTCATATAAAAACCTAGAAAAGTCTTGTTTGCTAACCTTAAAAAGTAACCTTCCTTTAACAAAGTTTAGGTAAAAATTAGGAGCATTAAAATCAAAAATACCATAATTATAAACCTTATCTGTTCTAGTAACAGGGTCCCAAACTCTAATGGCACTATGGCCAAAAATAGAATACAACTCACTACCAGGAGCACAAGTTAATACACTAATTTGAGCGTTCTTAGATATTGAGCTATTTTGCGAATATCCAAAAGCAGAGCAACTCAATAAAAGTATAAAAACGATAGATTTAATGTAATTTTTCAAGCTCATTATTTTTTAGAAGTAACAAATATCGAACAAATTAGCAGAACTGCCGTATGGATTTTAAAAAAGCAGCTTTTTAAATTGTTTTTTTTAAAGAAATACTATTTTTACCAACGCAACTAATATTACCGTATTTTTGATGACTAC
Source organism: Cellulophaga sp. 3_MG-2023 (assembly GCF_030546975.1). Taxonomy (NCBI): domain Bacteria; kingdom Pseudomonadati; phylum Bacteroidota; class Flavobacteriia; order Flavobacteriales; family Flavobacteriaceae; genus Cellulophaga; species Cellulophaga sp. 3_MG-2023. The sequence goes on along the minus strand of NZ_JAUOPS010000001.1, from coordinate 1,067,866 downwards.
AGAAATACTATTAAATAAATTAGAATGAAAAAGCATATACCAAACTTAATTACCCTTTTAAATTTATTTTGTGGCTGTTTAGCGGTTCTCTTTGCTGTACACGGACTTTTTGAGATGGTAGCTCTTTTTGTGTTTTTAGGTATATTTTTCGATTTTTTTGATGGTTTTGCAGCTCGCATGTTAAAAGTACAGAGTGAGCTTGGTTTGCAATTAGACTCTTTAGCAGATATGGTTACAAGTGGTGTTGTACCAGGTGTAGTTATGTATAAATTGTTGTTAATGGCTACTACTGGCGGATGGAGTTCATCTATGTTTACAGCTACAGAAAGTGGTTTTCATACTTCTGTTTTTACAGTTTCATCTGTAATTCCCTTTTTAGGATTTATAATAACTTTAGCATCTGGTTATAGATTGGCTAAATTTAATATAGATGAAAACCAAACAGAGTCTTTTATAGGAGTGCCAACACCAGCAAACGCGTTATTAATTATATCATTACCATTAATATTAGTTTATCAAAACTATCCTGTTTTAAACGATTTAATTTTAAATCAATGGTTTTTATTAGCGATAACAGCTTTAAGTGCATTTTTACTAAATGCTAATTTACCTTTATTTGCCTTAAAGTTCAAAACGTGGAATTTTAAAGACAATGCAATACGCTATATCTTTTTAATACTTTGTATTGTATTAATAACAACACTAAAGTATTTAGCAGTACCAATTATAATAGTAGTTTATGTGCTATTATCTACGTTTAGTAAATTGGCAATAAAAAAAGCCTAAACTAAATAGAGTAGTGGTTTAGAAATCTATTTTAGTTTTACGTAGTTCAAAGTTTTGACCAAGGTATACTTGCCTTACCATTTCATCAGCGGCTAGTTCTTCTGGTTCTCCAGATTTTAAAATACCACCTTCAAACATAAGATAAGACCTTTCTGTAATGGCAAGAGTTTCTTGTACGTTGTGGTCTGTAATTAGGATACCAATATTTTTGTTTTTTAACTGAGCAACAATGCGTTGTATATCTTCTACCGCAACAGGATCTACACCTGCAAATGGTTCATCTAGTAATATAAATTTTGGATCTGTGGCTAAAGCGCGTGCAATTTCTGTACGTCTGCGCTCTCCACCAGAAAGCAAATCTCCTCTGTTTTTACGTATGTGCCCTAAACTAAACTCTTCAATAAGAGACTCCATTTTCATATGTTGCTCTTTTTTACTCAGTTTTGTAAGTTGTAGTACACTTAAAATATTTTTTTCAATACTAAGTTTTCTAAAAACTGAAGCCTCTTGTGCCAAATAACCAATTCCGTTTTGTGCTCTTTTGTACATAGGAAATTGTGTAATATTCATATCATTTAAATAAATATTACCGCCATTTGGTTTAACAAGCCCAACAATCATATAAAAAGAAGTTGTTTTACCTGCACCGTTAGGGCCTAGTAAACCAACAATTTCTCCTTGGTTAACTTCCAAAGATATACCTTTTACTACTTGTCGTCCTTTATAGGACTTCATAATATTGTCTGCTCTAAGCTTCATTTTTTCCATAGAATATCCAAATCTAAGTTATTCTTCTTGTAAACAGAGAAGATTTACCGTTTTTTTAACCTTCTTGGTTAGCCTCTATAGCTTCCCAATACTCGTGTGCGCGTCTTAAATGTGGAATAACAATACTGCCACCAACAAGAGTTGCAATACTAAGGGTTTCCATAATTTCTTCTTTATTGGCACCTTCTCTGTGCGAACTCTCTAAATGATATTTTACGCAATCATCGCAACGTAAAACCGCAGAAGCAACAAGTCCAAGTAACTCTTTAGTTTTTACATCTAAAGCTCCTTTACTATATGCGTTAGTATCAAGATTAAAAATTCTATTGATAACCTTATTTTTATCTGCTAATATTTTATCGTTCATTTTAGAACGATATTCGTTAAACTCTTTAACTGGATTTTGTGACATTCTTACCTAACTTTTTTGCTTCATTTTTTAATACTCTTCTAGAAATATAAATACTAATTTGATATAGTATTATAACGGGTATTGTTACTACAATTTGACTAGCAACATCTGGTGGTGTTATAACAGCAGCAACTATTAATACTACAACCAATGCTATTTTTCGGTGTTTTTTAAGTACCTCTGGAGTAACCAAGCCTACTTTAGTTAAAAAGTATATAATTATAGGAAGCTCAAACATAATACCACATGCAATTACGGATGCTTTTACGGTAGATATAAAAGAGCTTAAATCAAATTCATTTAATACCTCTTTACTAACTTGGTATGTACCTAAAAAGTTAATAGAAAAAGGAGTTACAATGTAGTAACCAAATAGCACACCAGAGAAAAATAAAAATGATGCAGCAAAAATAAATCCTTTAGAGTTTTTTCTTTCTTTTTCGTATAAACCTGGGCTAATAAAACGCCACATTTCATATAAAATATACGGAAAACCAAGTATAAAACCAGCCCAAATAGATGTCCATATATGAGCAGAAAATTGCCCAGCCATAGTTCTACTTTGTATAGTAAAAGGTAAAGTTTCTGCACAAAAGCTAGATTCCATTCCAAAATAAGTAGCTAAAGAACAAAAGAATTTATAGGTAGGAAAATCCATTTTCTTAGGACCTAGTAAAACCGTGTCAAAAATAAATTCTTTCATTGCAAAAGCAACAACACCAATAATTACTACGGCTAATGTAGACCTTATTAAATGCCATCTAAGTTCTTCTAAATGGTCTAAAAAGGACATTTCGTCCGGACTTTTTTTATTTTTTGCCATTATAAAATGCCTTCGTTTACTAGGTTATGTAAATGTAACAAACCAACATATTTGTTATTTTCTAAAGCTACTAACTGTGATATTCCTTGCTGTTGCATTAGTTCTAAAGCATCAACCGCTAAAACGTCTGTATTTACTGTTTTTGGACTTTTAGACATGATATCTTTAGCAGTTAAATTACCAATATTATCATACTTGTTAAGCATACGTCTTATATCACCATCAGTAATAATACCAACAACCTCATTGTTTTCTATAACAGCTGTAGCTCCAAGCATTTTCTCAGAAATTTCTACAATAGCTTGCTTTACAGGAGTATTTGAAGTAACCTCTGGTTTTTGGTTATTTTTTACAATGTCATTTACACGTAAATATAGTCTTTTACCCAAAGCTCCACCTGGATGATATTTAGCAAAATCTTTACTTGTAAAACGTTTTAGTTCTAAAAGAGATACTGCAATAGCATCACCAATAACCAATTGTGCAGTTGTACTAGTGGTAGGGGCTAAATTATTTGGGCAGGCCTCTTTTTCTACATATGTGTTTAGTACAAAGTTAGACTGTTGCGCTAAAAAAGAATCTGTATTGCCTGTCATTCCAATTAATATATTACCACCTCTTTTTATTAATGGAACCAAAACTTTAATTTCTGGTGTGTTACCACTTTTAGAGATGCAAATAACCACGTCATCTTTTAAAACAGTACCAAGGTCACCGTGTATTGCATCTGCAGCATGCATAAATATAGATGGTGTACCTGTAGAGTTTAAAGTAGCTACTATTTTTTGTGCAATAATAGCGCTCTTTCCAATACCAGAAATTATTAATCTGCCTTTAGAATTGTAAATGGCATTTACAGCATCTGTAAAATTGGAATCTAGTAGGTTAGATAAATTTTTTATGGCATCAGCTTCATTAGAAATTGTACGCCTTGCAATATCTAGAATTGTTTTGGAGTTGCTCAATGTAATCTTAAATTATGTGTTCTTTTAAAAAAGATGTATTATCTTTAAGAATACAAAATTACGTAAACTTATTTTTATGTGATACAGTAATTTGATGGAAATTAAAATTGACTTAAATTTTGTTTGGATTCCTAAAATTTGAGTATCTTGAAATTTATTTTATAAAAACAGGAATACAACCATTATAATATACTATGAGTAATTCTAAGATTGATTTGCATGCTTCCTTAAAAAAGTTTTTTGGCTTTAATAAGTTTAAAGGTCTTCAAGAAGATGTTATCAATAACTTGCTTCAAGGTAATAATACATTTGTAATAATGCCTACTGGCGGAGGAAAATCTCTCTGCTATCAATTACCTGCTCTAATGCAAGAGGGTACTGCTATTGTAGTTTCTCCCTTGATTGCCTTGATGAAAAACCAAGTAGATGCCATACGTGGTATATCTTCTGAGCACGGTATAGCACACGTTTTAAACTCTTCATTAACCAAAACACAAGTAAAAGAGGTTAAAGAAGATATTGTAAATGGTGTAACTAAAATGTTATATGTAGCTCCAGAATCTTTAATAAAAGAAGAGTATGTTGAGTTTTTAAGATCTGTAAAAATTTCTTTTGTTGCAGTAGATGAAGCTCATTGTATATCTGAGTGGGGACACGATTTTAGACCTGAGTATAGAAACTTAAAAAGCATTGTTGGTAGGTTAGGAGATGATATTCCTATGATAGGTTTAACAGCAACAGCTACACCAAAAGTACAAGAAGATATTGTTAAAAACTTAGGTATTACTGATGCTAAACTTTTTAAAGCGTCATTTAATAGGCCTAATTTATTTTATGAAGTACGACCAAAGACATTAAATATAGAGGCTGATATAATTCGTTTTGTAAAACAAAACATTGGTAAATCAGGAATTATTTATTGTTTAAGCCGTAAAAAGGTTGAAGCATTAGCGCAAGTATTACAAGTTAATGGTATTAGTGCAGTGCCTTACCATGCTGGCTTTGATGCAAAAACAAGATCTCGTTACCAAGATATGTTTTTAATGGAAGAGGTAGATGTTGTGGTTGCAACTATAGCCTTTGGTATGGGTATAGATAAACCAGACGTACGTTTTGTAATACATCATGATATTCCTAAAAGTTTAGAGAGTTACTACCAAGAAACAGGTAGAGCAGGTAGAGATGGAGGAGAAGGGCATTGTTTGGCTTTTTATTCTTATAAAGACATAGAAAAGTTAGAGAAGTTTATGTCTGGTAAACCGGTTGCAGAACAAGAAATTGGTAATGCACTACTACAAGAAGTTGTTGGTTTTGCAGAAACATCTATGTCTCGTAGAAAATTTATTCTTCATTATTTTGGAGAAGAATTTGACGAGGTAAATGGCGAAGGTGCAGATATGGATGATAATACCCGCACACCAAAAGAAAAAGTAGAAGCAAAAGAAAATGTGGCTAAACTTATAGGTGTTGTACAGGGAACTAAAGAAAAATTTAAGTCTAAAGAAATAGTAAATACTTTAATAGGTAAAAAAAATGCATTAATATCATCTCATAAAACAGATGAAAAACCATTTTTTGGCATCGGTAAAGATAAAGATGCTGGTTATTGGATGGCTTTAATACGGCAAACATTAGTAGCTGGTTATTTAAAAAAGGAGATAGAACAATACGGTATTTTACGTGTAACTCCAGCCGGAGCAGATTACGTTAAAAACCCTACTACTTTTTTAATGACAAAAGATCATGTGTACAGTCAAGAGAATGATGATGCTATTGTTAGTGCAGCAAAAAGTTCTGGCGGTGTAGCAGATAAAGAATTATCGTTATTATTAAAGCAATTAAGAAAATCCGAAGCTAAAAAACACGGTGTACCTCCGTTTGTAGTATTTCAGGATCCTTCTATAGAGGATATGGCGCTTAAGTATCCTATTAATATGGAGGATATGCTTAACATACATGGTGTAGGTGAAGGTAAAGCAAAAAAATATGGAAAGCCATTTTTAGCACTTATTACAAAATATGTAGATGATAATGATATTGTTCGTCCAGATGATTTGGTTGTTAAAAGTACAGGTGCAAATTCAGCTTTAAAATTATACATTATACAAAATGTAGACCGTAAGTTGCCATTAACAGATATAGCAGACGCTAAAGGTTTAGAGTTAGCAGAGCTGATAAAAGAGATGGAACAAATAGTATATAGTGGTACAAAACTAAATATTACTTATTGGGTAGATGAAACTTTAGATGAAGACCAACAAGAGGAAATACATGATTACTTTTTAGAAGCAGAGTCAGACAATATAGATACTGCTATAGAGGAGTTTGATGGTGACTATGAAGATGAAGAGTTACGTTTGTACAGAATAAAATTTATTAGCGAAGTAGCTAACTAGTTTAAGAATAAGTTTAAAGTAAAAAATCCCAAAACCTAAGTTTTGGGATTTTTTTATAATTAATATTTAAGAATAATTTAGTATTGCACACCATCCATACTTCCTGCTGTTATAGCAGCAATTATTACTCCAAAGTAAAGAATAGTAAATAATAATATTACGCAAGCTAGTACTAAGCCAACTATAGATAGTATTCTACCAGTATTGGCACTATCTACGCTTATATATTTGTCAGGATTTTCTTCAAATAATTTTTTTGCAGATTTTGCTTTTGCAAAACCAATAAATGAAAATATAGCACCAAAAGGTCCACAACAAAAAAGTGTTAATACAATACTTAATATTCCCATTGTTAAGGCGCTACTAGCACCTGGTAATTCTTCTTTCATAATTTTAATTTATTGTCCAGCTTCCATTTGGTCCATAACATCTTGCCATTGGTTCATACCTTCTTCAAGACCGCCAGTTGCAATAACATAAACCCATCTAATAATCATTAATACGTTTAAAATAACAGCTATTAAAGCTACAATTTTACCTGTTTTAATTTGTCCGGCATTGTCATACCCGTCAGGGTTTTCAGCATAAATTTTTTCGGCTTTAGTTGCCATAAAGTAAGCAATAGCAGACGGTATAATACCCAAACCTGCTAAACAACAGCATAAGTAACCTAGTACGCCTAATACTATAATCATTGTGCCATTTGGTAATTTTTCTTGTTCCATAATTTTAAAAGTAATTGGTTAAATAAATTTATATATATAATTAGTCAATATTAATAAGACATTAATAATGGCTAAGGCAGTTATTATTCTGCTTGCATTCTTTATTTTGTAAAAATAGTTTACTGCTACAAACGCAAATAAAAATAACAGAGAATAGATTGCTGGGTACATTTGAAAAGCACCACTAAAATCTCCCTGTAATATTAATGCTATAGATCTTTGTATACCGCAACCGGGGCAGTCTACACCTAAAAGCTTCTTGTTCATACAAGGAAGCATGTACTCATTAATATTAAATTCTAGTCTTGGTAGCAGCATTTAGGCTTGTAATCTATTTTTGAACTGGAAAAATACTACTATTTTTGTGGAAAGAAAATAAACGTCTTATTATTTTTTAAAAATTAAAGGATAAAAGATGTAAATATTAGGTATGAAAAATTTTAACATTGGTGATAAAGTAGAGGTTTTAGATGACACTATTTCTGGGGTAGTTACTGCTGTAGTTGGTGGTAATGTTACTATTGAAACTGATTTGGGTTTTGAAATATCTTATCTAGAGAAAGAGCTAATTAAAATTGCAAATGCAGATACAATAAGAGTATCTAATTATGAAGTAGCTAAAATTAAACAAGAAAAGGAACAACCAAAACGTAAAAATAAGCCTGCTATAAAACCAAAAGAGCGTAATATTCCCAAGATGGAAGTTGATTTACATATTAATCAGCTTGTAAAGTCTAGCAAAGGAATGGGTAATTTTGATATGCTTAATTTACAGCTAGAAACTGCTAAACGCCAATTAAACTTTGCTATTCAAAAAAGAATACAAAAAGTTGTTTTTATACACGGAGTGGGTGAGGGAGTGCTTAAGGAAGAATTGCAATACCTGTTTAATAAATATGATAATTTAAAATTTTACGATGCAGATTATCAAAAATACGGATTAGGAGCTACCGAAGTTTATATTTATCAGAATTAAAATTTATTATTGAGGAACAGTAGTTGTTATCACTGCAAAATCTTCAATATTTAAATTTGTAATACGTGATCCATCACCTGTATCTAATGTAATGTCTTTAAGTTTTATGGTGTGTACAAAAGTACCAGCTGTTTCTCCGGCAACAGTATTTATAGTAACAGTACCTGCTGTGGCATTAATTTCTTCAGCTACACTAGGTGTTGCAGGTGGTGGAGAATCACAAAAGTAATTGCTGGTAACAGTTCCAGAAAAAGTTCTGTATGCTAGTTTAGATGCTGTTGGTATGGTACTTTTTATTTCCTCGGTAGAAGCTTCATTTTTTAATAAGCCAGATGCTAATGTTAGTATTAAAGCCTCATTGCTATTTATTTTAAAAAATAAATTAGTATCAACAGTTAGTGTACCACAGTTTTGAGCAGCAACAGTACTAAAGTCTAAAGTTTCAATTTGCAAGTCACCATCACTACAAGATAATAATGTAAAAAGTGCGCTAAAAAGGAAATATTTCTTCATACTCCAAATGTAAAAGTTTTTCTTTTGATTAGTTGTAGTTTTTAACGTTTTTTAGAATTATTTAATTTTAAATCCCCTATTTTTGGGGGATTATAATTTTTGATAAATTCTGATGCAAAAAGTTTATTTAGATAGCGCAGCTACAACACAGGTTAGAGAGGAAGTTATTGCAAAAATGCAAGACGCTTTAGGAGAATGTTACGGAAACCCATCTTCTACACACAGTTTTGGTAGAACAGCTAAAACTGCTATAGAAAAAACGCGTAAAACAATAGCAAAGTACTTAAATGCTCATCCGGCAGAAATTATTTTTACTTCAGGCGGTACAGAAGCAGATAATATGATTTTACGTGCAGCAGTTAGAGATTTAGAGGTGCGTACTATTATAACATCAAAAATAGAACACCATGCCGTTTTACACACAGTAGAAGAGTTAGAAAAAGAGTATGGTATTGCTTTACATTATGTGAATTTAGATGTAGATGGTAATCCAGATTTAGAACATTTAAAAACATTACTAACACAAGATGATACTAAAAAAATAGTAAGTCTTATGCACGTTAATAATGAAATAGGTAATAAATTAGATATAGGTACTGTATGTGTATTGTGTAAAGAACATAATGCACTTTTTCATTCAGACACAGTACAATCTGTAGGTCATTATACTTGGGATGTGCAACAAACTCCAATTGATTTTTTAACAGCAGCAGCACATAAGTTTCATGGACCAAAAGGTATTGGCTTTGCTTATATTAAAAAAGATAAAAATATAAAACCTTTAATTTTTGGTGGTTCTCAAGAACGTGGATTTAGAGCGGGTACAGAGCCTTATCATAACATAGTTGGTCTAGAGGAGGCTTTTGTTAGATCTTATGATAACTTAACAGAAGAAAAAGCATACGTAACAGAGTTGAAGCAATATTTTATAGATAAAATTAAAGCGGAAATTCCTGAAGTGAAATTTAACGGGTTATCTGGTGATATAGAAAAAAGTACCTATACATTGGTAAATGTTAATTTACCTGTAGATGAGAAAAAAGGGTTAATGCTTTTATTTCATTTAGATTTAAAAGGTATTGGTTGTTCTAAAGGAAGTGCTTGCCAGTCTGGTAGTAGCTTAGGGTCTCACGTGTTAACAGAGGTTTTATCTGCTGAAGATTTGCAAAAACCATCAGTACGTTTTTCTTTTTCTAAGTACAATACTAAGCAAGAGTTAGATTATACAATACAAGTTTTAAAAGAATTTATAGAGAGCTAGTTTTTCTTGCTCTTTTTAATTCTTTCTTTATCATAAGGAAATTTACGAGTAGCTTTTTTCATCATACCATCAATTAGGTCTATGGTGTTTTTACCAGTCTTCTTGTTAATTTCCTTTTCGTATTTCCAAAGTAATTTACCAGAATCTCCGTCACTGACTTTTATTCCAATACGCCCGTAATTGGCGTTTCCATCAAAATAATCAAAGAAATTAAAAGATGTAGAAACACCATTAGATAGTAGTACGTTTAAATCAATATTACCGCTTATAATTCCGTCTACATTTAAAAGTTTAGCTAATTCTTTTGTAGTGTGTATATCTATGTTTTTAAATGTAATGTTGTTTTTGGCTAATAGGGCGTTAGTATTTTTTATGTTCTGAAACTCTACTGCGTACTTCTTTTTCTTTTTACCTCTTAAAAAATAAGTTTCTAATGCATTTTGTACTGCATAGCCTTCTTTTTCTTTTAAAGCATTTAGCTCTTCATCTGTAATGTCATCTTTTAACTCTAAATTGGCTAAAAAAGGTATAATGGCAAGTATTTTATGGTCTTTACTAATGGCGTCAAAATGCTGATTCTCATAAATGTTTTTTTGTGCATTAACTCCACAAAAAGATAATAATAGTATAAAAAGTAATGTTTTTTTCATTTTTGTATTCTCTAAAATTGCATTCCTGTATATTGAGTTTGAAAAACTCTACTTTTATAATCAGAAATGACTAGTTGCTTTACGTATCTCTAGTTTTGGTTTGAGTAATTGTATGTTAAAAGGCTTAAAAATTCTGTGATAACAGTGTTTTTTAAATCAATTAAACACACTCTTTTTGTAATTGAGTTTCTGCTTGCAAAAATATATGAAATTCCTAAATCTACACGCTTATACTAATTTAATCTACTGTTATATTTATGCTAATCTGTTTAATTATTGGTTTAACTATGTTTAAAGTTGGTATTAGGAAGTTTATTTTCTAAAAAAAGTAGTTTCATAAGTTTTAGAGTTGCCTACATTGTCTGTTACTACTACTTTTAAATTACACTCTTTTTTATCAAGAATTTTATCATCAAAATTATATGTAATTGTATTTGTTTTATACTCGTAGCTCATTAAAATCCACTCTCCGTTTAAGTAAGCGTTGTAGGTGTCAATTCCACTTAAGTCATCAACAATTTTAAGGCTTAAATACTTGTAATTGTTAAGCCATTGTTTTGCTTTAAAGTTTTTAGGAGTAATTACGGGTGCTATTGTGTCTTTAGCAAGTGTGTATGTGCCCAAGTTTTTTGTTCTTGTTGTAAATGTATTTCCTCTTTTGTATGTTGTAGCGTGTATTGGTTGTTTTCTGCTATTTAGTCTTGCTATAAAAAGTTTTTTTCTTTCTGATGCAGAATATTTACTAACATTAAAAGTAATTGTAAAGTTACGGTGAGCAGGAACTTCACCATTATGAATTTTTACAGTATCTGCACCTTTTTCTAAATCGATATAAAAATCTTTATAAAATGTATTAGCAGGGAAATAAACTTTGGCGCCATCTAAATTGTAGTTATTTGGCTTTTTTGCAATTAGATAATTATCTGTGATTTCTACTTTTTTAGGTGATTTTAATTCTTGTACTTTACCTTCAACCGGAATAATAATTTTAGTTGTGTTATCTTCCCAGTCCTTTAAAAGTAATACTACATTGTAGCTAAGACCATTATTTACAGTTATTTTCCCATCATTATGTAAGTCAGAGTAAATGCTAAGTTTATTACTAGGCTCTTTAAAACATTTTACAATACGTTGACTGTATTTACCGTAGTGTTGGTAGTCTATTAAAGTGTTAATATATCTAGACTCTGCAAACGAGAAAGTATTAAATTTAAACTTAGAATAGGTTTTACCATTTACTTGTTGTTCTATAGAATAAATACCGTTTTTATTTGCAGCCATATCTTGCCTGTCATATCCATTAAAGCCAATTCCTATGGTACCAGCAGCATACACTTTATCTGCTAAATAAGACCCATCTGCTTGCCTTTTAAATTTTAACTGTGTTTTGTCTGCATTGCGGTTTATTTGTGCATTATCACTTAAAGGATAGGCGTAAAGGTTTAATATTGTAGGGTCTGTTGCATCTCTAATATCATAGCCATACAAAAGCGGATTTGTAGGTTTGCTGGTTGTGTTGCTTCTAATTTCAAAATGTAAATGTGGACCAGAAGAACCTCCCGTATTACCAGAATAAGCTATAATTTCACCTTTTTTAACTTTTAGCTCACCAAAATCAGGAAAAGTTTCTACTTGGTAAGACTGTTTTTTGTATTGTATTTTTTTTATATACTCTTCTATTTTTGGAGAAAATTTTTGCAAATGAGCATACACAGATGTGTAACCGCTAGGGTGTGTAATGTATAGAGCTTTGCCATAGCCCCAATGTGATATTTTAATACGTGTAACAGAGGCATCATCTATGGCGTAAACAGCTAAACCTTCTCTTTGTTGGGTTTTAATATCTATACCAGAATGAAAATGATTAGAGCGTAACTCACCAAAATTACCAGCTAATATTAAAGGAATGTCTAAAGGAGATTGAAATTTGTTCTGTGGATATTTTTCTTGTCCGTTAACAGAAGTAAGTAAAAATAATGCAGCTATAAATGCGTAAATTCTCATATGTATTGTTAAAGTTGATACGAAAATAACCAATCCCGCTTAATTGAAAAAGACTAATACGTCTTAAAAATTACAAAACACCTTATTACAAGAGGTTAAGTGCTAAGATTTAATTCTTTACAAGAATAATTCAAAAAAGTATTGCGAAGTAGTTTATTCTATGTTAACTTTGTGATAAATGCATCGATTTTTGTAAATGAGCGAATTAGTTGAAATTGTTGATTCTTTAGAAAACAAAGTTAGCAAGCTACTTCATAAAATGGAGTTATTACAGCAAGCTAATAGTAGGTTGTATGGAGAATTACTATCGCTTAAAAAAGAACAAGCTGCTACTTCTAATTTAGTTTTAGATTGGGAAGAAAAGTACAATGCTCTTAAACTTGCAAATTCTATGCTAGGCAGTAATAAGAATAAAACAGAAGCAAAGCTTAAAATAAATACATTAATTAGAGAGTTAGATCATTGTATTGCTCAACTAGCTGAATAGTGTAATATTAATACTTATGGCAGAAAAGCTAAAAATTAAACTTTCTATTGCAGACAGGGTTTACCCATTAACTATAGATCCTAGTCAGGAAGAAGGTTTACGTAAAGCTGCAAAAAATATAGAGCAGTTAGCAAAAAAGTTTGAGCAAAACTATGCCGTTAGAGATAAACAAGATGTTTTGGCAATGTGTGCCTTGCAGTTTGCCTCTAAAATAGAACAAAAAAGTATTGATAAACAAGAAGATACAACAGAGGTGACAGAGCGTTTGAAAGCTTTGGAGAGTATTGTAGATTCTAAGCTAAGCTCTATATAGTACAAATACGTTCATTACATAACATTAAGTTACTGCCCACATTGGTATTTTTTTGACAAACTCAACATTAATTTGTTTTTAAAGGGTGAGTTTAGTTTGTAAAAGCAAGCCTTACTAGTATAAGGATCCTTGATCATGCTGTTAGCCCTAATCCTGTTTTATAGGAGTTTGTACAAAACACCCCCAATGTGGGTTTTTTAATATATATAAACAACCATGGAGAATATTACATTTATAATTGTAGGAGCTATAGTAGGTTTAGCAATTGGTTTTATGATAGCCAAATTTTTAGAGAAAGGCAAAGCCTCTAAAACAATAGCAAGTGCAAAACTAGAAGCAGAGTCAATCTTAAGAAATGCTAAGACAGAAGGTGAAAGCATAAAAAAAGATAAAATATTACAAGCAAAAGAAAAGTTTTTAGAACTTAAAGCAGAACACGAAAAAGTTATTATTGCAAAGGACAAAAAAATGTCCGAAGCAGAAAAGCGTACAAGAGATAAAGAGTCTCAAGTAAGTAATGAGCTTGCAAAAGGGAAAAAATTAAATGATCAATTGCAGTCTAAATTACAATCTGTAGATCATAAAAATGACTATTTAGAAAAGAAACAGTCTGAGTTAGATAAACTACATAAAAATCAAGTGCAGCAATTAGAAGTAATTTCTGGTTTATCTGCAGATGAAGCAAAAGAGCAATTGGTAGATTCTTTAAAAGAAACTGCAAAGTCAGATGCTATGGCGTTTATGCAAACTGCAATGGAAGAAGCTAAGCTTACTGCAGAACAAGATGCTAAAAAAATTATCATAAATACCATACAACGTATAGGTACAGAAGAGGCTGTAGAAAACTGCGTATCTGTTTTTAACCTTGAGTCTGATGATGTAAAAGGACGTATTATTGGTAGAGAAGGAAGAAACATTAGAGCCTTAGAAGCTGCAACAGGAGTAGAAATTATTGTTGATGATACACCAGAAGCAATTATACTTTCTTGTTTTGATTCTGTGCGTAGAGAAGTAGCACGTTTATCTTTACATAAATTAGTAACAGATGGCCGTATACACCCAGCACGTATTGAAGAGGTTGTGCGTAAAACAGAAAAACAAATAGAACAAGAAATTGTAGAGGTTGGTAAGCGTACAATTATAGACTTAGGTATTCACGGTTTACACCCAGAGTTAATTAGGGCTGTAGGTCGTATGAAATATCGTTCTTCATACGGACAAAACTTACTGCAACACTCTAGAGAAGTTGCTAAGCTTTGTGGTGTAATGGCAGCAGAGTTAGGTTTAAACCCTAAAACAGCTAAAAGAGCAGGTTTATTACATGATATAGGTAAAGTACCAAATACAGAAGTAGAGGTAGAAACTCCACACGCTATTTTAGGTATGCAATGGGCAGAGAAATACGGGGAAAAGCCAGATGTGTGTAATGCAATTGGTGCTCACCACGATGAAATTGAAATGAAAACATTAATTGCTCCAATTGTACAGGTTTGTGATGCTATTAGTGGTGCTAGACCAGGTGCAAGAAGACAAGTTTTAGACTCTTATATACAGCGTTTAAAAGATTTAGAAGAAGTAGCCTTTGGGTTTGTGGGTGTACAAAAAGCATATGCCATACAAGCGGGTAGAGAGTTGCGTGTTATTGTAGAGAGTGAAAAAGTAAATGATGATAAAGCAGCTGAGTTATCTTTTGAGATTTCGCAAAAAATACAAACAGATATGACATATCCAGGACAAGTAAAAGTTACTGTAATACGTGAAACTAGAGCTGTTAACGTTGCTAAGTAATTTTTAACCACATAGTATAATATTAAAAAAGCCTCCTAAATGGAGGCTTTTTTAATGCTTAATATTTTAGATTTTAATTGTTCTTTTTATTGCCAAAAATGGCATGCATCATTAAGCGTAAACTGTATAAAAATAAACCCATAGCAGCTAAAGATAATATAAAGCCAAGTATAAGCACAGGTAAATATAAAGGGTGATTTTCATTTTTAAAAGCTTCGTATATAGCTCCAGGGCCAGAAAACATAAGTAATATTGTTAACCCAAAAAACTTAATGCTTTTGTAAAAAGAGTCAGACTGTGTTGTGGGCATATGTATAATGGTATTTATTAATTTATAGTAATTGTATATTCGTATGTTTCAGATAAATTAAAATATCCTAAGGCGTAATTGTCTTCATTTGTGGTATTAATTATGTTGCCTCTAATAGTAGCTGGTGTTGTCTGAAATGGTCCTCCAGAGCTTTCTCCACTCTGAGCTAAAATTAAATCCATATAATTGTAAAATTGTTCATCTGCGCCATTTAACTTTATAACAACTTCCTTGCCAGAAGATAGATCATCATAAAAATAAGAGAATTTAAATGTCTCTCCCTGAAAAAATTCATCTGAAGTGGTTAAAAACTCACCAAAATCTAAATCAAAAACATAAAAATCTTCTCTGCTAGCATCATCTGTAAAAGAAACAATTAACTCTGTATCGTTTTCATCAAAAAGTGTAGCGTCTCCTTGTTCAACATTGTCAATAGCTACACTGGGTATTAGGGTTGTTTCTGCAGTATATGTATTGTTGTTGTACACAACATTTAGTTGGTATGTTTTGTTAAACTCGGGAGTAAAGTTATTTGTTGTAGATTGGTAATAGCCTGCGTTACCATTGGAGGTAAATGGATATAAAGTACCAGAATTTAAATCTGTAATTGTAACATTTGCATCATTTACTGGTTTGTTTTCATTAGCAAAATAATCTGTTGTTAAGGATAATTTTACAAAGCCATCTGTTCTTACAGGAGATTCTGTAGTGTATACATCAAAACTAGCATCTATAACTAATTTTGGTTCTGTGCTTGGTACATCTATGTCTACAACATCCTCGCATCCAAAAAATAATAAAAGTGGTATAATGTATGCTAACTTTTTCATTATTATTAAAATTTAAAATTATAAGTTACAGATGGTACTATACCAAATATTGAGGTACGTAAGGCTTCATTGTTTCCAGTGTCTTCATTTCTGGAAAAATTAATAGAAGCAGCATTTTTACGGTTATAAACGTTGTATATGCCAAATACCCATTGTGCTTGTAATTTTCTGTTTTTATTTTTTCTAGGAGTTAGTGTGGCAGATATATCTAACCTATTGTAGCTTGGTAGACGTTGATTATTACGGTCTCCATAAATAGGAATACTTAAGTCTTTGTATTCAAATTGCCCAATTGGGTAATTTGTAGGTTGCCCAGATTGGTATATTAAATTGCTATTAAAGCTCCATTTGTCATTTATGTTATAACTTGCATTTATAGATAAATCGTGAGTTTTATCAAATGATGTGGTGTACCATTTACCATTGTTAATTCCTGTTTCGTTAACTGTTCTAGGTGGAGTTTGTTGTTCGGACTTAGATAAAGTGTAGGATAGCCAGCCGTTTAATTTACCGCTATTTTTCTTAAACATAAATTCTAATCCGTAAGATCTCATTTTGCCATTTAAAATTACTTGCTCTATAGCATCATTAGCAATTAAATTTGCGCCATCTATATAATCTATTCTGTTTTTTACATCTTTGTAATAAGCTTCAGTTTCTAAAGAGTAGCTATCGTTTTTAAAGTTTTTAAAGTAACCTATTGCGTACTGATCTAATATTTGTGGTTTTATATATTTTCCACTAGGAGACCATACATCTAAAGGAGTAGGGGAGCTGGTATTAGAAAGTAAATGTAGGTACTGAGCCATATGGTTGTAGCTGGCTTTTATAGAGTTGTTATTGTTTAAAGCATATGATAAGGCTAGTCTTGGTTCTAAATTGTTAAATGTGGTAATTTGTGCAGACCTTTTAAAACGTTCTTTTCCTATAGGTTCTGCACTCTCGTATATCTGAAAATCGGTATTAAAATTTACAGCTTGGTCGTTTTCATATATAAAAAGTTCATCTTGACCAAGTCTGGTAAAATGACTCCAACGTACGCCGTACTGTAGTGTTAAGTTGTTGGTGACTTTATGTTCTGCATCTATATAAGCGGCAAACTCGTTAGCATATTTGTCTGTTAATTTATTAGTTAGAATGCCAGAATCGCCTCGGTTTGGTTTTATTTCTCCAGGATTAAATCTGTAGTAAGTATTGTTTACTCCGTAATTTAACTTTATGTCATTAGAAATGTAATTTTTAAAATCGTATTTAAGATTAAAGTTTTGTATTCCAGAGTTCCATTTAAAGCCAACAAAATCTAGTTCTAATCCGTAAAAGTAGTCTGAGTAAATTAAGGATAAATTACTAAATAGTTTATCTGAGAATAAATGATTCCACCTTAAATTAATTACAGAGTTACCGTATGTATTTTCAAAACTATTAGCAATACTAAAAACATCTCTACCAAAGTAACCAGATAAGTATATGTTATTGTTTTTATTTATTTTATAATTAAGTTTAGTGTTTAAATCGTAAAAATACGCCTTGTTGTCATTATCTAATAAGGGTAAAAACAAGTGAGCGTATGAGCTACGACCACCAATTAAAAAAGCACCTTTATCTTTTTTTAATGGTCCTTCTAGTAGTAACCTACTAGATACAATGCCGATACCACCATTAGCTTTAAATTTTTTGCTATTTCCTTCTTTTTGATAAATATCTAGTACAGATGAAATTCTACCTCCATATTTTGCTGGTATGCCACCTTTGTATAGCTTTAAATCTTTTATGGCATCAGGATTAAAAACGGAAAAGAAACCAAATAAATGTGATGAGTTGTAAATAGTAGCTTCATCTAATAAGATTAAATTTTGATCTACAGATCCACCACGTACATTAAATCCAGATGCTCCTTCGCCACCACTAGTAACTCCAGGTAGTAGTAAAATTGATTTTAGCACATCTGCCTCTCCTAAAATTGCGGGTATTTTTTTTATACTGCTAGATGAGAGCGAGTTTACACTCATTTGTGGTTTTCTAATACTAATTTTTTCAATGTCTTCAGTAAGTACAACTTCGTTTAACTGCTCAACGGCTTCATTAAGTTGAAGATTTAATGTAGTGTCTTTGGTTAAATTTATTTCTTTTTTAATGTCATTAAAACCAATATAGCTTACAATTATTGTGTAGTTTCCTTTAGGTAAAGTTAAGGAGTAAAACCCGTATTCATTAGTAATAACTCCTGTTTGTAATTCTGGTACTGCTATAGATACGCCAATTAGTGTTTCATTACTAGAGGCTTCTGTAATGGTTCCAAATAACGTAATTTTTTCTTGAGCTTTAGTTGCTGTAAATGCGAACAAAAATATTAAAAAGCAGACAATGGGTCTGTGCATAGTTGGTGTGGTTTTTTGTAAAAATAGCCACTTTTGTTGCTAGAATATAATAGTTAACATTTATTTAAAACAAAAAAAGCCTATTCGTTGTTAATGAATAGGCTTTTGTATGATAATAAATATATTAAATACTACTAATAATAGTGTTTAACGTATTACTAGGTCTCATAGCTTTGGCTAAAATCTCTTGGTTAGGTAAGTAGTAGCCTTCTATATCTACACTAGATCCTTGAGCGTTAATTAACTCTTCGTTTATTTTGCTTTCATTATCTTTTAATGAAGTGTAAACGTCTTTAAATTTAGCTTGCAGTGTAGGACTCTTAGTTTGGTTAGCTAATGCTTCTGCCCAGTATAGTGTTAAGTAAAAGTGAGAACCTCTATTGTCTATTTCATTTACTTTTCTAGATGGAGATTTATCGTTTAATAAAAACTTTTCTGTAGCATCACCTAAAGCTTCGGCTAAAACAAGTGTGTCTTTATTATTAGATTTTTCAGCTTCGTGTTCTAAAGAAACTTCTAAGGCTAAAAATTCGCCTAATGAATCCCAACGTAAATGACCTTCTTCTGTAAATTGCTCCACGTGTTTAGGAGCAGATCCACCAGCACCAGTTTCAAACAAACCACCGCCATTCATTAAAGGTACAATAGATAGCATTTTTGCACTTGTGCCAACTTCTAAAATTGGGAATAAATCTGTTAAGTAATCTCTAAGTACATTACCAGAAACCGAAATAGTGTCCTTACCGTCTTTAATTCTGGCAAGTGTGTATTCTGTTGCTTTTAAAGGGGAAAGAATTAAAATTTCTAGGCCAGAAGTGTCGTGATTAGGTAAATAAGCTTTTACTTTTTTAATTAATTCTGCATCGTGAGCTCTTTTTTCATCTAACCAAAAAACAGCAGGTGTATTAGTTGCTCTAGCTCTAGATACTGCTAATTTAACCCAGTCCTGAATAGGAGCATCTTTAACCTGGCACATTCTCCAGATATCACCAGCTTCCACATTGTGCTCTACAAGTACCGTACCGCTAGCATCTATAACTTGTACTTTTCCGTTGTTTGCAATTTCAAATGTTTTATCATGAGATCCGTATTCTTCTGCTTTTTGAGCCATTAAACCAACGTTAGGGACTGTACCCATTGTTGTAGGATTAAAAGCGCCGTGTTTTTTACAGAAGTCTATAGTAGCAGAATAAATTTCTGCATAACTACTGTCAGGTATAACGGCTAAAGTGTCTTGTGCTTTTCCTTCTGCATTCCACATTTGTCCAGAGTTACGTATCATTGCAGGCATAGAAGCGTCAATAATAACATCACTAGGTACGTGAAGGTTTGTTATTCCCTTGTCAGAATTAACCATTGCTAAATCTGGACCATTTTCTATAGTCTTTTCAATTTCAGCTTTAATTTCAGCACCATTAGATATTTTATCTAATTTATTTAATAAGCTTTCTAAGCCGTTGTTTGCGCTTATTCCGTTTTCTTCAAAAACTTTACCGTACTTTTTAAATACATCAGCAAAGAAAACTTCTACAGCGTGACCAAAAATGATTGGATCAGAAACTTTCATCATAGTTGCTTTCATATGTAAAGAAAACAATATGCCAGCATCTTTAGCTTCTTTCATTTGTTCTTGTAAAAAAGCTAAAAGAGCCTTGTTGCTCATTACTGTTGCGTCTATAATTTCGCCATCTAGTAAAGAAATTTTTTCTTTCAATACATCTTTAGAGCCATCTTCTTTTACTAAAACAATGCTAACATCTGTTGCTTTATCTAGTGTGATAGATTTTTCATTAGCTTTAAAATCTCCTGATGACATAGTGGCAACTTGAGATTTAGAATCTGGGCTCCAAGGTCCCATAGAGTGTGGGTTTGCTTTTGCGTAATTTTTAACAGCTTTAGGAGCTCTACGGTCAGAGTTACCCTCACGTAATACTGGATTTACAGCACTACCTTTAATTTTGTCAAAACGACCTTTAATTTCTTTTTCTTTAGCGTCTTTAGGATCGTCTGGATAGCTAGGAATAGCGTAACCTTTAGATTGTAATTCTGCAATGGCTTCTTTAAGTTGAGGAATAGAAGCGCTAATGTTTGGTAATTTTATAATGTTAGCCTCTGGGCTTTTTGCCAATTCTCCTAGTTGAGCTAAAGCATCTTCAAATTGTTGCTCTTTAGATAAATAATCTGGAAAAACAGCTAATATACGAGCTGCTAAAGAGATGTCTTTTGTTTCCATTTCTATACCTGTAGTTTTGGTAAAAGCTTGTACAATTGGTAAGAAAGATTGAGTTGCTAAAGCAGGAGCTTCATCAGTTTTTGTATATATTATTTTTGGCATATTATATTGATTTATTTTAAGCGAAACAAATATACAATTTTCAGCTATCTTAAGGAATGAGATATTTTTAAAAAACTATTAAAAATTGTGATTATTATGCAATAAATCAGTAAAAACAAAAGCCATATCATTGTAATGTATACATTGATATGGCTTTTAGAAACAATTCTTAACTTTTGTTTGTTTTATACCTTCTATAAAACGGCAACCATTGATTGCAGTTAACTTTTGTTTCTACGTTTAAAATAAAATGAATACTTCATATAAATCAAGTCAATCATTATATTTCTTCTTGTTACCACCTTTAAGTTAATTAAACATATAATTTATTAAATTAAAAATCTACAATTAAATTTTATCAACTTATTGTAGGCCTTCTTGTTAAAGCAATTAAGAATGTGCCTTAATTAGTTTATTTGAGGTCTTGTAACAATATAAAGAACGCAACTTTATAGAAATTTACTAAACACTTAACCATTAAAAATGATATTACTAGTAAACAACACTTAAAATTAATAAAAAATAATTAATAAACCTATAATTTTAACATATTCTATTTATTTTAAAATTTAACTGTGTATTTGGTAATTGTGTTAACAAAAAAAAGTCTACCGTTAGGTAGACTTTTTACTATTGTATTAGAAGTTGTATTATTTACGAACTTCTTTAATTCTTGCTTTCTTACCAGTAAGACCTCTAAAGTAGAAGATACGAGCTCTACGTACTTTACCTTTCTTATTGATTTCAATTTTTTGTAATGCAGGTAAATTAACAGGGAAAATACGCTCAACACCAACAGTACCAGACATTTTACGAATAGTAAAAGTTTCTGTAGCACCGCTACCTCTTCTTTGAATAACTACACCTCTAAAGAACTGAGTACGAGTTTTTTCACCTTCCTTAATTTCGTAGTATACAGTAATTGTATCACCAGCAGAGAATTTTGGAAAATCTTTTTTTGGAACAAATTCGTCTTCAACAAATTTAATTAATGCTTCCATCTTGTGTTTTTTTATATAAGTTTATTAAAATCAACAGTTCACGTGTTTCGCCAGAGGTTAATTTTAAATCGAGTGCAAAAATACATTATTAATTACATATAGCAAGTTTTGAATTGTATTTTTTGCTTTAAAATAGTTATTATGACTCTTTTTTTAATTTGCTAACGGCTATAATAAAGCCTATGACAAAAATAATAGAGAAGAAACAACTTAATACATTAACACTATAGTTAGCTAGCATTAGTTGCTCCATGTCTAAATTAAGTGCGCTTGTTAGTGCTGTTATTATTGGGTATGCTATTGTACACAAAAAGCTTACAATGCTACCAATAATCATAAAAACACCAGCTATATCCTTCTTTTTGGTGGTGTAAATTATAGCTCCAATAGTTGTTGTTATGGCTATTAGGGCGTAAAATATTGAAGTTATTCCGTATAATATTTCAAAATTATCAATCATTGTCTAGTAAATCTGGTCTTAATTGTTTGGTTCTTTCATAGGCTTGGTCTTCTCTCCATTTTTCTATTTTAGGAAAGTTACCATTAAGTAATACTTCTGGTACTTTTAACCCTTTGTATTCGGCAGGTCTTGTGTAAACTGGTGGGGCTAATAAATTATCCTGAAAAGTGTCTGTTAAAGCAGATGTTTCATTATTTAATACACCAGGAATTAACCTTATAATGGTATCGCATAAAACTGCAGCACCAAGTTCTCCTCCAGATAATACGTAATCTCCAATAGATATTTCTTTAGTAATTAAGGTATCTCTTACTCTTTGGTCTACACCTTTATAATGTCCGCAAAGAATAATTATATTTTCAGATAAGGATAGTGTGTTGGCCATTTTTTGGTTTAAAGTACTACCGTCTGGAGTCATATAAATAACATCATCATAAGTACGCTCTGCTTTTAGCTTGCTTATGCATTTGTCTATAGGTTCTATCATCATAACCATACCGGCACCACCACCAAATTGGTAATCATCTATTTGGTTGTAGCTTTTGTCTGTGTAATCTCTTAAGTTATGAAAATGAACTTCTACAAGTCCTTTTTCTATAGATCTTTTTAAAATTGATGCCTCAAACGGACTTTTTAATAACTCTGGTAAAACCGTAATAATATCTATTCTCATACTAAATTATTGGCAGCAAATATACAATTTAGATTTTGCTATTTGGCTGTCCAAAAGTAGTGAAAAGAGTTTGTGTCTTTTTTCCAGTTTAATTTTTCGTATAATTTTTGTGCAGGGTTGTCTGTTGCAGTCTCTAATGCAACTCCCTTATACTTATTTTCTAAACAAAACTTTTGTGCTTTTTGGAGTAGGGCAGCACCAATATTTTTAGATCTGTAATTTGCATCCACAAATAAATCGTTTAATATAAATATAGGTAGTAGAGATACTGATGAGTATGAGGTATAGAGTTGTGTAAAGCCAACGGCTTCATCACCTTTAAAAGCAATAAAAATATGAGATTGTTCTTTGGTTAATCTTTCTTTTAAAAAATTAATTGCAGCCTCTAAATTAGATTCTTGCTTGTAAAATATTCTGTAATTATTAAATAGAGGAGCTACTAAAGCTATGTGTTCTAGTGTTGCTTTTTTTACTGTTACCATAGTTTTTAAAATAAAAAAGCTCCTTATAAAGGAGCTTAGTAAAAATTATTTTTTTTGCTTGTTGAGTTCGTCCATAAGCTGTCTGCTTATTTTTTGTTCTCGCTCTAAAGCTCTTCTTCGGTGGTCTTCAAACTCAGTCTCTAATTCTGCTAAGTTTGTTTTAGCTTCTTGCGTTAATACATTACTTTTTCTAAATCTGTAGATAAATAATAATAATAACGTAAGTAAACCACCAATAATAGACCACAATATAAGGTTGTATGTTACTTTAGATACTTGCATACCTAAAAAAGACATACTGTCTTTTTCCTCTGTAATTGCAGAAAGGTTTTTGGTTGTAGCGTCTAATTTTTGATTTAGATCACTAATGGTAGTTTCGTTTTCTTTAATAGTGCTTTTTAAAGATGTTTCAGTTTTACCGTAAGCAGACAAAGAATCTAATACATTCTTCTTTAGCTTAGCTAAATTTGTAACTTTTACAACTTCATATTTAACACCAAGAGCTCTATAGTTACCAGATTTTTTGGCAACGTATTCAAATTGCGATTCAATAGGACCACTTTCTAAAGAAAAAGTAGTTTCTTCATCTTCTGATTCGTTTTCTTCTTGAGCAAACTGTACGTTCCATACTAGTAAAGCAATAAATATTGGTAATAGCTTTAAGCCTTTCATATAATGTTGTGTTTTAAAAAATTCTAATGAAGCGGCTAAAGTAATTTAATATTTTTAGATAAGAAAAAAACTCCGCTGAAACTTGGAGAATAATATAGGATTTCTCCTAAAATTAGCTCCAATTTATGAGTTACAACGAAGTTTTCCAACACATAATCGATTAATAGTAAGTAAATCTTCTTACTTTAGAGATGTACTTAGCTAATCTTATTACTTGATGAGAGTATCCATATTCATTATCATACCAGATATATAAAATAATGTTTTTACCATCTTTAGAAACTATGGTAGCAGGGCTATCATAAATTGATGGGGCAGAAGTGCCAACAATATCAGATGATACTAACTCATTATTTAAAGAGTATTTAATTTGCTCTACAAGGTCACCTTCTAAAGCGTATTTTTTAAGAATAGTATTTATACCTTCTTTAGATGTTTTATTATTAACATCTAAGTTTAATATAGCTAAAGACCCGTTTGGTACAGGAACTCTAATTGCATTAGAACTTAATTTGCCTTCTAAACTAGGTAGCGCTAAACATACTGCTTTACCAGCACCAGTTTCTGTTATTACCATATTTAGTGCAGCTGCTCTACCACGACGGTATTTGCTATGCATGTTATCTACTAAATTCTGGTCGTTAGTATAGGCGTGTATAGTTTCTAAATGTCCTTTTTTAACACCTAAAGAATCTTCTACAATTTTTAAAATTGGAGTAATTGCATTTGTTGTGCAAGATGCAGCAGAAAATATTTTAGTAGTGTCTGGATTGTGCTCTAGGTGGTTAACACCGTGTACTATATTTGGTATTCCTTTACCAGGAGCTGTTAATAATACTCTAGACGCTCCTTTAGATTGTAAGTGTCTGCTTAAGGCTTCTTTATCTCTAAATGCACCAGTATTATCTATAATTAAGGCGCTAATTATACCATATTTAGTATAGTCTATATCTTCTGGTTTTTGTGCAGATATAATATGTACTGTTGTGCCATTAATAATTAATGCACTGTTTTCTACATCTACATCTATAGTGCCTGTAAAGTGACCGTGAACAGAATCTGTACGTAAAAGGCTAGCTCTTTTTTCTAATACATCTTTGTTTACAGTACCTCTAGTAACAATTGCTCTAAGTCTTAATTGGTTTCCTTTACCAGTTTTGGCCATAAGCTCTCTGGCAACTAACCTACCAATTCTACCAAAACCGTAAAGAACAACGTCTTTTGGTTTAATAGTTTTAGCGCCATCAGCATCTTTTAATTTGTCTAAAACAAATGCTTTAACATTGCTGTAGTTGTTGTCATCTGCGTGGTATTCATAAGTTAATTTACCTATGTCTAATTTTGCAGGTGGTAATTTAATGTCGTTAATTGCTCTTAAGATTTCAACAGAATCAAAAATTGAAATTGGTTTTTGTACAAATTCACCTGCATATTCGTGTAGGTTAATAATGTCGCTTACATTTTTATCAATAATCTGATTTTTGAAAAGAACTACCTCAATAGACTTGTCATACCACAGGTTGCTCACAATTTTTATGAACTCTGTAGTTGCTTTTCTACGGTCTGCTTGAAAAGCTAATTCTTTCTCGTACGATTTACTGGCACTCATTAAATATGATTTAAAAATGAATTTAATTTTGCGCAAAAGTACTATATTTCAAACGTTTTCGTAAAGTGTTTTGGTAAAAAAAAATGCAGACTTCGTTAAGTCTGCATTTTTAACCGTTTAAAAGGATTGTGTTTGTTACTTATTGAAAGATAAGACGTTCTCTTTCTCCTTTTTCGTTTACCATAGTAATACTTGTGTAACCGTATCTGCCAATAGCACTAAAAAGGTTTTTAGCGTCGTAAACATTTTTAATTTCTTTTTTTCCTACAGCTATTAGTACTTTACCTTCTAGGTTGTACATTCTGTATAGCTCAGGCACACCTATAATTTTAACTCCGTTTTTAGTTCTAAATTTTTTCTTATCCTTGTCGTTAAGGTTTTTAACTTCTAGGCCAAGACCTTCAATAATTATAGTTTGTCTTTCTTTTAGTATCACTGGTTTTAGAATCTCTTCATCATCTCTTTTAATAGCTATTTGTATAGTGTCTCCAGGTCTTTTAGATGATAAATAACCATTTAGATCTGCTAATTTGTGAATATCAACTTCATCAGTTTTTTTAATAATATCACCACTTTGTAAGCCAGCCTCAAAAGCGCCAGAGTCCTCGGTTACATCTTCAATATAAACACCATCAACTTCATTTAAGCCGTTTTCTACAGCGTATCTAGAGTTAACTTTAGGAGTAGAAATACCTAAAATTCCGTCTAAAACATTACCATATTCAATAATATCATCTACAACCTTTTTAGCAATATTACTTGGTACGGCAAAAGAATAGCCTACGTAAGAACCAGTTCTAGATGTAATAGCTGTGTTAACACCTATTAAATCTCCATTAGTATTTACTAATGCACCACCACTGTTTCCTGGGTTTACAGCAGCATCAGTCTGTATAAAAGATTGTGTCTTGTTGTTAGTGTCTAAGTTACGAGCCTTAGCGCTTATAATACCAGCGGTAACAGTAGAAGTTAAATTAAATGGGTTGCCTACAGCTAAAACCCACTCACCAACTTTAGCATTATTACTATCACCAAAAGCCAAATATGGTAATTTTCTCTTTGCATCAATCTTTAAAAGGGCAATATCTGTATTAGGGTCTGTGCCAACTAACTCTGCTATGTATGTTTTGTTATTATTTAAAGTAACCTGTAGTTGTGTAGCATTGTCTATAACGTGGTTGTTTGTAACAATGTAGCCATCTTCAGAGATTATAACCCCAGAACCAGTGCCAACTTGTGGCTCTGCAGAAACACTTTGTCCGTAAAAAAAGTGCAATACTCTATTTTTTTCCTCGTTTATAGATACATTTTTAACGTGTACTACTGCGTTAACCGTATTTTCTGCTGCAGATGTAAAATCTACTTCGTTTATACCTGCTCCTCTAAAAGAAACAGGAGTGTTACTTGTTTTAAAAGTAGACGCATTAGAATCTTCTGTTATAATGTGATAATTTTGCTTCTCCAAAAATAATTTATAGGCTCCTAATGTAATTGTGCCAGCAAGCACAGAAACGGCTAGTAAACTTGTTATTTTTTTCATAATCATTCAATATATTAACATTTACAACCGTAAAATTATAGATTTTATATTTTAAAAGATCTAATTTAACGTCTTTTTAACTGCTAAAAAAACCTTAACAAATTATATATTTGTGACTATGCAAATTACATTTTATAAATATCAGGGAACAGGAAACGATTTTGTTATGATAGATAACAGAGATCTAGCTTTTCCTAAAAAAGATACCGAGCTAATTAATAAGCTTTGCGACCGCAGATTTGGGGTAGGGGCAGATGGTTTAATATTATTAGAGAATGATGATAATTTAGATTTTAAAATGGTGTACTACAACGCAGATGGTAACGAGAGTACTATGTGCGGTAATGGCGGAAGATGTCTTGTTGCTTTTGCTAATTTTTTAGGAGTAGTAAAAGATGAGGCTGCATTTAATGCTGTAGATGGTTTGCATAATGCTACTATTAATGGTGATGTTGTAAGCTTACAAATGATAAATGTTGAAACAATTAAGGAAAAAGAATCGTATTTGTTTTTAGACACAGGTTCTCCACACCACGTGCAATTGGTGCCTAATGTTACAGATTTTGATGTTTTTGCTGAAGGAAAAAAAATAAGATACGGACTTTATGGAGCTGCTGGTAGTAATGTAAATTTTGTAACTAAAGATGATAAAGGTTATGAGGTTAGAACTTATGAAAGAGGTGTAGAAGATGAAACTTTGTCTTGTGGCACTGGTGTTACAGCTGTTGCTTTGGCAATGCATAAATCTGGAGATACAAATGCAACTACAATACCAATAAAAGCTATGGGAGGTAATTTAGAAATTAGCTTTACTGTAGAAGAAGAAGGTTATAAAAATATTTTTTTAACAGGACCAGCAAAACAAGTTTTTAAAGGTGAAATAGTATGTTAAATCTACAAGGAGAACGTGTTTACTTAAGAGCAATAGAGCCCAATGACTTAGATTTTTTGTATCAATTAGAGAACGATACAGCTATTTGGGAAATTAGTGGTACTACGGCTCCATATGCAAAGCATATTTTAGAGTTGTATTTGCAAAACGCATACAAGGATATTTATGAGGCTAAACAACTACGTCTTTGTATTTGCGATGCAGAACATACTGTTTTAGGCTTGGTAGATTTGTTTGATTTTGACCCTGCAAATAAAAAAGTAGGTTTAGGTATTATTGTATCAGAAAAAAAGAAAAGAAATAAAGGAATAGGAGCAGAGGCTTTAGAGTTGGTTTGTTCTTATGTATTTAAAGTATTGCACTTGCATCAAATTTATGCTAATGTTTTAGTAGACAATGAAGCTAGTAAGCATTTGTTTAAAAAAATGGGATTTGTTGCTGTTGGTGTTAAAAAAGATTGGATTTTTACAGGCGGAGAATTTAAGGACGAAATATTATATCAAAAGATAAATAATTAATGTACATAAAGAAGATTTTAGTAGCAATTTTGCTAATTGGTTTAGTGGGTTGTAGTGTGTTTGCCTATATGGTATATGGTGTATTTTTTACAGATAACACTAATTTTAATAATGATGATGCATACTTATATGTAAAATCTACTGATACATTTAAAGATGTAAAAGAACAAATTACGCCTTTACTTAAAGATGTTGAAGATTTTGAAGCTGCGGCAAAACGTAAAGGATATATTTCTAATGTTAAGTCTGGTAAGTTTGTTGTTAAAAAAGGAATGAATAATAATGAAATTATCAATTCTCTTCGTGGGCGTAATATTCCTGTAAAAGTATCTTTTAACAATCAGGAAACCTTAGAAGATTTGGCAGGTAGAGTTGCTGTGCAGATAGAAGCTGATAGCTTATCTTTATTAAATGCGTTTAATGATGAGTCTTTTTTAAAAGAAAATAACTTTACCAATGATAATAAGTTGGCAATGTATATACCTAATAGCTATGAGTTTTATTGGAATAGTTCTGCAGAAACTTTTAGATCTAAAATGCTAACAGAGTACAGGCGTTTTTGGAATGATAGTAGAAAGGCAAAAGCAAAAGCTTTAGGTTTGTCTAAAAACCAAGTTGTAGCATTGGCGTCTATAGTACATAAAGAAACTGCAAAAGTAGATGAAAGACCAAGAGTTGCTGGTGTGTATTTAAATAGGTTGCGTAAAGGAATGCTATTACAGGCAGATCCAACTGTTATTTATGCGTTAAAATTGCATCAAAATAACTTTAACCAAGTAATTAAACGAGTACTTTATAAAGATTTAGAATTAGACTCTCCATATAATACATATAAGTATTCAGGATTGCCTCCTGGGCCAATTGCAATGCCAGATATTTCTGCTGTAAATGCTGTTTTAAATTCGGAAAAGCACAACTACTATTACTTTGTTGCTAACGTAGAAAACTTTGGTTATCACAAGTTTGCGAAGACATTATCGCAACATAACCGAAATAAAGAGCAGTATATCCGATGGATAAATAAGCAAAACATTAACAGATAAGCACTTTATCCGTTAATTGGTGTCGAATATCCTAAAAATCTCATCTTTTATGCTTTTTTAACATTCTAAGAACAATATGAGAGGTAAATTTGCACCCGAGAAATTTAAGCTGACTTAATATTAATTTAATATTAGACTGTAAGTCTTAAGAAATGAAACTATATGAGAAAGTGGATTAGTAAATTAATCCCCCTAATCATGATTTTTATTTTAACGAGTTTTAGTTACAATATTATTGCGCCAAAAATAGGAACTGTAGCATTGCCTAAAACACTTAAAATAGATGAACCTACTGAAGTTTTGTATCCCAAATACAAAACTACTATTGTAAATGATGATGATGAAATGTTGAGTGTAAATCCACCTTTTTTAGGGGGTTCATACAATGCATTTAAAGAAGCTCTTGCATTTAAGGAGTCTCAGGGAGATTATTTTGTAACCAATACGTTAGGGTACTTAGGTAAGTATCAGTTTGGTACAGAAACACTGCAGTTATTAGGGGTTACAAATGTAACAGCCTTTTTAAGCAATCCAATCTTACAAGAAAAGGTATTTTATACCAACTTGTGTAGAAATAAATGGATTTTGCGTAGAGATATTAAGCGATTTGCAGGTCGTAAAATAGCCGGATTGGAAATAACAGAATCTGGAATCTTGGCAGCAGCACATTTAGCAGGACCAGGTAACGTAAAAAAGTTTTTACGTTCTAGAGGTACTCATACAGTGCAAGATGCTTATGGATCTAGTATTGTTTATTACATGAAAATCTTTGCAGGATACGATGTATCTGCGGTAAAGTCGGTAAGAAACCCAAGAATTTAAAGTACTACACAATGAAAATGGAAAAAGCCTCAGCGTAATGCGAGGCTTTTTTTATGCTTGAAAAAGAAATATTGTTGGTCTTTTGTTTAAGTCTACATTAATTTTTTTCCAATCAGCAATAGTGTTAGTTGTTATTTGCTCTGTTGGTAAAGTAATGTCTGTTGCAATACATAATAATGTATGCGGAGCAAGTGTTTTTAAAAACTCAGCTAACAATTTATCATTTCTGTACGGTGTCTCTATAAATATCTGTGACTGATCATTATCCTTGGAGATGCGTTCCATTTTTTTAATAGTAGCTTTTCTTTCTCCATTATCAATAGGTAAATAGCCATTAAAAGCAAAGCTTTGTCCGTTTAATCCACTAGCCATTAGTGCTAAAAATATAGAAGAAGGTCCTACTAAAGGTACAACTTGTATGTTTTTTTGATGCGCAATTTTTACTACCTCTGCACCAGGGTCAGCTATTCCTGGGCAACCAGCTTCAGATATTATTCCTATGTTTTTTCCTTCAAAACAAGGGTTTAAGAAGCTAGGTATTGTTTGTGGGTCTGTAAATTTGTTAATTAATTCTATATGTAAGCTTGGTTGAGATTTTCCTGAGCTTATTTTTTTTATAAACCTTCTTGCTGTTTTTTCGTTTTCTACAATGTAATAATCTATTTGTTCAATAGTACGCTTAATAGAAATGGGCAACACTTCTAAGGGTTCATTGTCTCCTAAGGTAGTAGGGATTAAGTATATTTTTCCTGTTTTGGTTGTGTTGTCCATAGCTATTGGTCTTTAAGTGTTTTGGCAATATTGTTACAGGCTTGGTCTATTAAGTTGTATACATTTTCAAAACCTTGGTCGCCTCCGTAATATGGGTCTGGTACTTCTGTGGTGCTTGTATTTGTGTGCTCTAATAAAAGAGAAACTTTGTTTTTTTGCTCTTGGTTTTGAGCAAGTGCAACTACATTATTGTAATTGCTGTTGTCCATCACATAAATATTAGTAAACTCTTTAAAATCTTTTACAGTAAATTTTCTGCAAACTTGTTTGCTAATATCTATGCCATATTTTTTTGCAACAGCAATAGATCTAGGATCAGGTGCATTACCAATGTGGTAGCCAGCAGTACCTGCAGAATCTACAAAAGTAGTAGTAGGGTCTACCTTGTTTTTAAGTATCCCTTCTGCCAATGGTGACCTACATATATTTCCTAGGCAAACCATTAGTATTTTTGTTTTCATCTTAAAAGTTTAAGAGAATTTTTTAGTAAGATCTTCTATGTATTTGCGAAACTGTTTGTCTGTTTCTGCTAAATTATCAACAGTTTTACAAGCATGTAATACTGTAGCGTGGTCTCTTTTTCCAATTTGAGATCCAATACTAGCTAAAGATGCTTTTGTAAATCTTTTTGCAAAAAACATTGCTAATTGTCTAGCTTGTACAATATGTCTTTTTCTAGTTTTAGACTGTAGAGTAGAAACATCCATTTCAAAATAATCAGAAACCACTTTTTGTATGTAGTCTATAGATACTTCTCTTTTGGTGTTTTTAACAAATTTTTCTACAATTTGCTGTGCTAGTTCTATTGTAATTTCTTTTTTGTTGAAAGATGATTGTGCAATTAAAGAAATAACAGCGCCTTCTAGTTCTCTAATATTAGATTTGATGTTTTTAGCAACGTAATCTATAATTTCTTCAGGCATTTCAACGCCATCTCTATAAAGCTTGTTCTTTAAAATGGAAACTCTAGTTTCGTAATCTGGAGTTTGTAATTCAGCAGATAATCCCCATTTAAATCTAGATAGCAAACGCTGTTCTATGTCTTGCATATCTACAGGAGCTTTATCAGAAGTTAAAATTACCTGTTTGCCATTTTGATGTAAATGGTTAAATATGTGGAAAAATACATCTTGCGTACCAGATTTACCAGATAAAAACTGTACATCATCAATAATTAAAATATCTATTAATTGATAAAAATGAATAAAATCATTTCTAGTGTTCTTTTTAACAGACTCTATATATTGTTGTGTAAATTTTTCAGCAGAAATGTATAAAACAGTTCTTTCTGGGTATTTATCTTTTATTTCTACACCAATTGCGTGTGCTAAGTGTGTTTTACCTAAACCAACACCTCCAAAAATTAACAACGGATTAAAAGAGGTTCCGCCTGGTTTGTTGGCAACTGCCATACCTGCAGATCTAGCTAACCTGTTAGAGTCACCTTCTAAAAAGTTGTCAAAGTTATAGTTAGGGTTTAATTGAGATTCAATTTTAATATTTCTAATACCTGGTATAACAAAAGGGTTTCTTAGCTCAGGATTTTTAGATTTAATTGGTACATCTAATTCTTGAGGAGAAACTGTAGTTCTGTTAGAACTTGGTATTTTTTCTGTAAACGGCTCTCTGTTGCCGTATGTGTTCTCCATTCTTATTATGTAAACTAGTTTAGCGCTTTCTCCTAGCTCTTTAGTTAGGGAAACTTTTAATAGTTTAACATAATGCTCTTCTAGCCATTCGTAAAAGAATTTACTAGGAACTTGTACACTTAAAGAGTTATCAGATAGTTTAATTGGTTTTATGGGTTCAAACCATGTTTTGAATGCTTGGGGTTGTATGTTATCTTTGATAAAAGACAAACAATTATTCCATACTGATTCTGCAGTAACACTCATTATAAGATAATCTTTTTTTTGGTTAGTATTTTTGTTCTAATCTGAAAGAAAATAAAGGGGTGTTAACTTCCTTATCAGGGGAGGCAAATATGTGAACAAAATTTCTAAAAAAAAAATCAATTACTATTGAATTTCAAGTTTTTTTTTTGCATGTTGTATTCACAAAATATTTCACCCTTTAAATATATAATTTTTGTTGATATAATATGCGAAAAAATGAAATTACTTTTACTGTAAGATACGGAGAAACAGATCAAATGGGTGTGGTGTATCACGGCAATTATGCGCAGTACTTGGAGCTAGGGAGGTTAAGCTGGCTAAAGGATTTAGACGTTTCCTACAAGAAAATGGAAGAGAACGGTATTATATTGCCAGTAATTTCCTTACAAATAAATTTTAAGCAATCTGCGTTGTACGATGATGCTATAACTGTTGTTACAAGACTTAAAAAAAGACCAGCTGTTAAGATTGAATTTGATTACGAAATTTTTAATGAAAAAGGTGATTTGTTAGTAACTGCAAATACTGTTTTGGCTTTCTTAAATAAAGAGACAAAAAGACCTATAAAATGTCCGGATTATGTGTTAAAAAAGATTGATGATTTTTACGACCTTTAATTTTGAATTTTTATATACTGCATGGTATCAAAAATGTTGAAAACTTCTTCGGCTTTTGTTTTTCTAACAGAAATTACATAAGTGCAGTTAGCTTCCAATTTTTGAGATATAATGTCTAGTTTTTTTTGCTTTATAACGCGCATTACGCTATTCATATCTTTGTAATCAAAAGTAAGAGTGTATAGTTGTGTTATTATTTTCTTTTTAATTTCTGCTTCGTCCAATGCAATTTGTGCAGCGGTCCTGTAGGCGCTTATTAATCCGCCAACACCTAGTTTTGTGCCTCCAAATATACGAGCAACAGCAACAAGTACATTTGTAAGGTCATAAGCTTGTATTTGGCCATAAATAGGTAAGCCTGCAGAATTGTTAGGTTCTCCGTCATCATTGGCTCTATATCGTACGTTATCTGTGCCTAATTGCCACGCATAGCAGACGTGGTTTGCGGTGTGGTGTTGTTTCTTTAATTCTTCAATAATAGGTTTAACGTCATCTTCTGTAGTTATGGGGAATACGTAACCAAAAAATTTGCTTTTTCTGTCTTTATATAAAATTTCTGGGCTTGGATTGTCTATAGTTAAATACGTGTCTTTTTCTTTATTCATATTACAATGCCATTAAAATTATACTACATATAGCCAAGCCAATCCCTATCCAGTTTTTAGCGCTTAGTTTTTCTTTAAAAAATAATATACCAATTAGTGTGGTAAACAAAACAATTGCAACATTGTTAATTGTAAAAATTGAAGCACTAGAAAAATCGGATCCACGTAATGCTTTTATTAAAAAATAAATTGAAAAAAAGTTAGGAATACCAAGAAAAACACCTGCTATAACGTTTTTTAAGTTAATTTTTAGGGGGTGTTTTTTTGCTCTTACTAGTATAAAAATGATACCAAATAAACCAGCGGCTATAAATATAACTGAAGAAAATAAGGGTATTTTTTGCTCATCTACGTGTGCTTCTTCTAAATATTTAATAGTAATATCTATGGTTCCGGAACCAATAAATACTAAAAAAGGAAGTAGAAGAGATTTTATATTAAACGTACCAGTATTTTTTTTTATTGAAGCAAGATAAACAGCTGAAAGCGCAAGTAATATACCTGTTGTTTTTAGCGTGGTTAGGTTTTCATTATACATAAAAATACCGCCAAGTACAGGAATTACTAAAGACATTTTTGTAGAAACTGAAGCAACGGAAACGCCTAGTTCTTGAGACGTTTTTGCCATAATGTAAAAAACTAATATAAATAGTATTCCTAAAAATAAGGCACCTCCAAACCAAGACTCATTTTGTAGTTCTGTGGGTTTAATTGGGGTGTTGTAAAATGATAGTCCAACTAGGCAAGCCACAAAATAATTTGTAATTATAGCATATAGCGTTTGTACTTTATAAATATGAAATAGCTTAAATACTATAAAGATTAAACTAGAAAATAAAATGCTTAATACTAAATTTATCATACCTATAATTTGCTCTTTAGGTTGATGATGTCTTCTTTGCCAACTTGTAAATTCCAGCTTTTAATTCCTAATTTTTCTGCGGCAATTGTATTTTCTTTGGTATCATCAATAAAAAAAGATTCTTTAGCCTTTAAGTTGTTTTCTTTTAATACAAACTCATAAATAGCAGCGTCTGGTTTTCTAAAATTTATTAAGTGTGACAAATAAAACTGTTCAAAACAATTTTTGAACCTATTGTATCTGTCAATATTCATATTTTTAATTACTTGTTCTATGTGTAATTTATTGGTATTGCTAAGTAAAAACAAGCGGTAATTAGTTTCTTTGGCAAGAGTTTCAATAAACGTTAATCGTTCTTCAGGAAAATCTAATATAATTTTGTTCCAAGCAATTTTAAGTTGTTCTGGTGTAGCTGTTGTAAAAATTTTATTTGTATCAGCTATAAAATCATCAGAAGAGATTAACCCTTTTTCATAACTCTTCATTAGTGTGTCTAATTCTGGAGTTATTTCTGTAAAACCAAATTTACTCAATTCTAAAGCGGTTGCTGTTTTGTCTAGATTTATAAAAATATCGCCAAAATCAAAAATTATATTCTTAATCATTGTTGTAAATCTTTAAAGTGTCGGTTTTAATGTTGGTTGTGGTTTTTAAGTTTCCTTTAAACACTGGAGCTTTAATGCCATCTTTAAATGTAGATACTCCTTTAAAAACTCTTGCTTCATCCCAAAGGTTAGCATCAATAAACGTTTGTAATGTTTTAGTGCCGCCTTCTATAATTACACTAAGGATATTTTTTTTGTGTAAAACTCTACAGATTTCAGTAGCTAATGGTTTTTTAAAGTCTATTTCTTCGTAGTTAATACCATCTAGTTGCTTTTCATGATTAGCTTTCTCGGTAAGTACAATCGTATTTACAGATGTATCTAATATGTTTTTATTTATATCAATCTTTAGATTTTTGTCTAAAACAATTCTTGTAGGAGGTGTGCCGTACCAATTTCTAACATCTAATTTAGGGTTGTCTTTTATAACTGTATTTGTGCCTACTAAAATTCCTTGTTCCTCGCTTCTCCATTGGTGTACAAGTTGTCTAGATGCTTTATTAGTTATCCAAAAAGGTTCTGGAGTATTGTTTCGTTTTTCTTGTAACGGGGCAATAAAGCCATCACTAGTTTCTGCCCATTTTAATACTATATAAGGTCTCTTTTTCTCGTAAAAGCATAAAAAACGCTTATGATGATCTCTACATTCCTTCTCTAAAACACCTATTGTTACATTACATCCTGCATTTTTAAGTTTTTTAATTCCGTTACCAGCTACTTTTTCATGCGGATCTTTTAAGCCTATGACAACATTAGGTATTTTATGTTTTATAATTAAATCTGCGCAAGGTGGAGTTTTTCCGTAGTGGGAACAAGGCTCTAAGGTAACATATATAGTAGCTTCTTTTAAAGCTAGTTTGTCCTTAACGTTTTTTATTGCATTAACTTCTGCGTGGGAGCCTCCGTACGGAGAAGTAAAACCCTCTCCAATTATTACATTGTTATGCACAATTACTGCTCCAACCATTGGGTTTGGAAAAGTAGAACCTAAACCGTTTTTGGCAATTTCTATACAACGTAAAATGTATTTTTCATGTATCTTCACTTCGCAAAAATAGAATAATATTAAGATATAGTATTTGTTTCATGGATAATGTAGTAATAAGGCCTATTTTACAAAAAGATAATGCATCTGTAGCAGAGGTAATTAGGCAAGTGTTGGTAGATCTTGGTGTTCCAAAAGTTGGTACTGCTTATGCAGATAAAGCATTAGATTCTATGTATGAAAACTATAATGTACCCAAAGCAACTTATTTTGTAGCAGAAGTAAATGGCAAAATTTTAGGTTGTGCAGGAGTAGCACAATTAGAAAATTATGATACTGATACTTGCGAATTGCAAAAAATGTATTTTTTAGAAGAGGCAAGGGGTAAAGGTTTGGGTAGTAAAATGATGGATGCTTGTATTTCTAAGGCGCGTGAGTATCGTTTTAAAAAGTGTTATTTAGAGACAATGCCATATATGAAAGATGCTCAAAAACTATATAAAAAAACAGGTTTTAAGTATATAGATTGCCGTATGGGAGATACGGGGCATTATTCTTGCCCTGTTTTTATGTTATTAGAACTTTAATTGGTAGGTTTTATATATTGATTTTTTAGTATGTTGTTAAAAGAAATAAAGAAAATTTTTCATATAGAATTAGATGCTATGTATCCTGTAGAAGAGGTAGATAGTTTTTTTTATATGACTATAGAGCATTATCTTAAATTAGAAAGATTTATACTTGCTATGCAACCAGATTATGTGGTTAAAAAAGAAGAGGAAGGTGTTTTGTTTTCTACCATAGAACAGTTAAAAAAAAATGTGCCAATACAGTATATTTTTAAAACTACACATTTTATGGGGTTAGATTTTAACGTAAATTCTAATGTGTTAATTCCTAGGCCAGAAACAGAGGAATTGGTAAGTTGGATTTTAAGTGAAGTGGACATTAATCAAGAAATTACTATTCTAGATATTGGCACAGGTAGTGGCTGTATAGCTATTAGTTTGGCTAAAAACTTGCCTAAGGCAAAGGTGTTTGCTTTGGATGTTTCTAAAAATGCTTTAGAGGTTGCAAAAAATAATGCAGAAGCCAATAATGTATCGGTAACTTTTATAGAAAAAAGTATATTAGAAGAACCAAATCTTAAGCAAAAATTTGATGTTATTGTGTCTAACCCGCCTTATGTTAGGGAGTTAGAGAAAGCAGAAATGAATACAAACGTATTAGATAACGAACCAAGTTTGGCATTGTTTGTTTCTGATAGTAAGCCACTTGTGTTTTACGATGCAATTACAAATTTTGCAGTAAATTATTTGGTAGATGGTGGTAAGTTGTATTTTGAAATTAACCAATATTTAGGAAAAGAAACAAAGGTCCTTTTAGAGAAGCAAGATTATAAAAACATCATTTTAAAAAAAGATATGTTTGGTAATGATAGGATGTTAAAAGGGGAAATTGAAAATTAGTTTTAATAAAAAATATTCATTCAGTCTACTAAAAATACTGAATAAGAAAAAATAGAAGTAAGGATGTCTGTAAAAGAGCAAATTGAAGCATTGCGTGATGAGCTACGCAAACACAATCATAATTATTATGTTTTAGATACACCAACGATATCAGATTACGATTTTGATATCAAGTTAAAAGAATTACAAGCCTTAGAAGCTAAGCATCCAGAATTTTATGATGCTAATTCGCCAACATTACGTGTTGGAGGAGAAATCACTAAAAACTTTAATACAGTTGTGCATGAGCATAGAATGTATTCTTTAGATAACTCTTACTCTAAAGAAGATTTGTTAGACTGGGAAAAACGTGTAGAAAAAATATTAGGAGATTCTAATATAGAATTTACGTGCGAGTTAAAGTATGATGGGGCTTCAATAAGTTTAACTTATGAAGATGGTAAATTAGTACGTGCAGTTACCCGTGGAGATGGTTTTCAGGGAGATGAAGTAACAACTAATATTAAAACCATAAAATCTGTTCCATTACAGTTAAAAGGAGATTACCCTCCTAAATTTGATATTAGAGGAGAAATTGTATTGCCTTTTGAAGGTTTTCATAAAATGAATGAAGAGCGAGTAGCAAATGGCGAAGATCCTTACATGAACCCCAGAAATACAGCATCTGGTAGTTTAAAATTACAAGATAGTTCTTTGGTTGCTCAACGTCCTTTAGAGTGTTTATTGTATAGTGTTGTTGGGGCTAACTTAAATTTAGAAACTCAGTTTGATGCATTAGATAAAACACGTTCCTGGGGGTTTAAAGTGCCAACTGTAGCTAAACTTTGTAAAAGTGTAGATGAAGTTATGGCTTTTGTAGAGTATTGGGATGTTCATAGGCATGAGTTGCCTTATGAAACAGATGGAGTAGTGGTTAAAGTAAATACATTACGTTACCAAGAAGAGCTAGGATATACTTCTAAATCTCCACGTTGGGCAATGGCTTATAAATTTAAAGCAGAGCAGGTTTCTACGGTTTTAAATGAAATAAGTTACCAAGTTGGTCGTACAGGAGCAATTACTCCTGTTGCTAATTTAGAGCCTGTTTTGTTGGCAGGTACAACGGTAAAAAGAGCATCATTGCATAATGCAGATCAAATAGAAAAATTAGATGTTAGAGTAGGAGATACTGTTTTTGTAGAAAAAGGAGGAGAGATAATCCCTAAAATTGTTGGTGTTAATTTAGAGGTAAGACCACAAGATTCTTTACCTACGCATTACATAGAACATTGCCCAGAATGCAATACAGAATTAATTAGAACAGAGGGCGATGCAAAGCATTATTGCCCTAATGAATATGGTTGTCCGCCACAAATAACAGGTAAAATTCAGCATTTTATATCCAGAAAAGCAATGGATATAGATGGTTTAGGTAGTGAAACGGTAGAGTTACTATTTAAAGAAGGATTGATAAGAAATTATGCAGATCTATATACATTAACAGTAGAGCAATTGCTGCCGTTAGAGCGTATGGCAAAAAAATCTGCAGAGAATCTTGTAAAAGGTGTTGCGGCTTCTGTAGAGATACCTTTTGAGCGTGTTTTGTTTGCTTTAGGAATACGATTTGTAGGTGAAACGGTAGCTAAGAAATTAGCAAAGGCTTATAAAAATATAGATGCTTTAATGTATGCTTCTGCATTAGAATTAGCTACAGTAGATGAAATAGGAGAGCGTATAGCTTCTAGTGTGGTAGAGTTTTTTCAGAATGAAATTAATTTAGAGAGTATAAATAGGTTAAAAAGTTACGGACTCCAATTTCAGGTGTCTGCAGAAAAACTTTTAAATCAGACTGAAAAAATAAAAGGAGAAACATATGTAGTATCTGGAGTTTTTGAAATGAGTAGAAACGACCTTAAAAAATTAATAGAGGATAATGGAGGTAAAGTTGGTTCTTCTATTTCATCTAAAACTTCTTTTTTAATAGCTGGTGATAAAATGGGGCCTAGCAAACGTACAAAGGCAGAGAGTTTAAATGTCCCAATTATAACAGAGAAAGATTTTTTAACAAAGCTCGGTTAAATTTTAAAAATAGTAATAGATTGTAAATCAATATTTTGTAATTAGCTTCCTTGTGTGATTTAATATTTGTTATATTTATAACAAAATGTTTTATTTAAAAAACAAAGTAG
This sequence comes from Cellulophaga sp. 3_MG-2023, assembly GCF_030546975.1. NCBI lineage: Bacteria > Pseudomonadati > Bacteroidota > Flavobacteriia > Flavobacteriales > Flavobacteriaceae > Cellulophaga > Cellulophaga sp. 3_MG-2023. The sequence goes on along the minus strand of NZ_JAUOPS010000001.1, from coordinate 1,027,457 downwards.
CTTTGTATCTTTGCATTAAATTGTGCTAGATAATAATTACATTTGTGTAAATGTAAAATTGCATGTTAAAAGGCATAAAAAATAAATTTAAGCGCAAGGCAGCGGTAAAATTTTTAAACGAAAATAAAAACAAGCGTGTTACTTGTTCTAGAATAAAAAAAGGAATAAGTAAGGTTGGTTGTATTGTAGATTTGGACAATGTTCCAGACGGTACAGTTTTTAATGAGTTTATTAAGGAGTTTTCTTTGCAGCCAAATGCATTAAAAATTATAGGTTACAAAGCAGAGCATGATAAAAACTCTCCTTATTCAACTCCGGTTTTTTCGGAGGAAGATTTAGGTTGGGGAGCAAAAATAGAAAATAGTTACGCATTAGAATTTTTAGATAATGAGTATGATATGCTTATTAGTTATTATACAGAAGATAACTTATTGTTGCAATTGGTAACTATGCAGTCTAAAGCCAGGTTAAAAGTTGGTTTTGGAGAAGTTGATGAAAATTTGAATGATTTAATCTTAAATATACCAATTAAAGATTTTAGCATTTTTAAAAAAGAGCTGGGAAAATATCTCTCAGTTTTAAATGAAATATAAAAAGAACGTACTACTATGTAAAGCACGTTCTTAAATTTTGATGATTAAATTTATACGTGTGAAAGAGTTAGTTGGTACTGGTGTTGCGCTAGTTACGCCCTTTAAGTCAGATTTGTCTGTAGATGTTACAGCGTTGCAAAATATTGTAGAATACAATATAGCTAATGGTATTAATTATTTAGTGGTTCTTGGGACTACAGGAGAACCTGCAACACTTACAGCAGAAGAAAAACAGTTGGTTATAGATACTGTTGTTAAAGTAAATGCCGGGAGATTACCTTTAGTATTAGGTGTTGGAGGCAATAATACAATGGCTGTTGTTGCAGAACTTAAAGAAAGAGATTTAAGTGATTTTGCTGCAATTTTATCTGTTTCTCCTTATTACAATAAGCCAACTCAAGATGGAATTTACCAGCATTTTAAAGCTATATCTTTAGCTTCACCTAAACCAATTATAGTGTATAACGTACCTGGCAGAACAGGTAGCAATATGTTGGCATCTACAACGGTTAGGTTAGCAAAAGACTTTAGTAATATTATTGCTATTAAAGAAGCTTGCGGAGATATGGTACAAATACTGTCTATCATAAAAGATAAGCCAAAAGACTTTATGGTTATTTCTGGAGACGATTTTACAGCATTATCTACTGTTTTAGCAGGAGGTTCTGGAGTTATTTCTGTAATAGGACAAGGCATACCTGCAGAATTTTCTAAAATTATATCTTTAGGGTTAGAAAATAATGCGGCAGATGCACATTTGTTGTATAATAAAGTACATGATATTATAGATTATATTTTTAGAGAAGGAAATCCTGCTGGTATAAAAGCAATTTTTGATTATTTAGAATTATCTACAGCTAAAGTTCGTTTACCTTTATTAGAAGCTACGCCAGAATTAAAGTCAACAATAAATGGGTTTATGAATAGTTTTAATAAGCAAATGGCTTAACTTTTTATCATTTTAATAAAATATTAAGTTAAAACTTAGCCAAAAACTAGTGCAAACAATATTGGCATTCCTATTTTAGCGGTATAAAAAATGTTTTTTATATCCGTATAGAATGACTAATTTTGCAAAATGTTTTTAAGAATGAAGAAAATATTACCTCTTTTATTATTGGTGTTAGTCTTGGGCTCTTGTAGTGAATACCAAAAAGTATTAAAAAACCAAGATATTAAAGCTAAATATGAAATGGCCGAAAAGTTTTACAACGAAGGCGATTTTAAAAGAGCTAACCGTTTGTTTGAGCAAATAACACCTAAATATGTAGGTAAGCCACAAGGTGAGCGTGTAATGTTTTTTAACGCAAATAGCTACTATGAAATAAGAATGTACAATGATGCAGGTTATCATTTTGAGCGTTTTATAAAAGCATATCCTAGGAGTGAAAAAGTGCAAGAAGCTTCTTTTATGGGAGCTAAGAGTTATGCTCACTTGTCTCGTAACTATTCTTTAGATCAGACAGATACAGATAAGGCATTGTTAAAGATGCAGAATTTTATAAATACATACCCGGATTCTGAGTATTTAGCAGAAGCAAATGAGATTGCTGCTAAGCTAATAACTAAAAAAGAAAAAAAATCTATAGAAATTGCAAAGCAATTTACTAAATTAGGTGAGTTTTATGATTTAGAATACTCTATATCAGCAATTAAAGCATTAGAAAACTTTATGATAGACAATCCAGGTTCTATTTATAAAGAAGAAGCATTATATTACAAAACGCTTGCAGCTTATAATTTAGCAATAAACAGTCATCCTTATAAAAAGGAAGAACGTTTAAAAAATGCTAATGAAGCATACGGTAAGTTAATGAAGACTTTTCCTGAAACAGAATTTGCTAAAAAGGCAAATAATATGAAGGAGAAAATAGATAAAGAATTACAAAATTATTCAAAATAAATATTAGGCTATGAATATGAACGACTTGAAGAATTCAAAAGCAGCTGTATCTACAACTACCATTAATAAAAATGAGTTTGATGCTGGTACAGGGAATATATACGAAGCAATTTCTATAGTTTCTAAAAGAGCAATACAGATTAATTCTGATATTAAAAAAGAACTTTTAGAAAAGTTAGAAGAGTTTGCTACGTACAACGATAGTTTAGATGAAATTTTTGAAAACAAAGAGCAAATTGAAGTTTCTAAGTTTTATGAAAAATTACCAAAGCCGCACGCGTTAGCAGTAACAGAGTGGTTAGAGGATAGAATATACCATAGAAATACAGCGAAAGATTCATAGAGATGTTAGGTGGTAAAAATATCCTTTTAGGAATAACCGGAGGTATTGCCGCATACAAAACTACATTTCTTGTTCGCTTACTAATAAAAGCTGGCGCTAACGTTAAAGTTATTTTAACGGATAGCGCCAGCTCTTTTGTTTCTCCACTTACCTTAGCTACGCTATCTAAAAATCCAGTATTAACATCTTTTGTTAGTGAGGATAAAGAAGAAGGAACATCTTGGAACAATCATGTAGAAATGGGATTATGGGCAGATTTAATGGTTATTGCTCCGGCAACAGCAAACACTTTGTCTAAAATGGCAAATGGTGTTTGTGATAATTTATTATTGGCAACGTACTTATCTGCTAAATGTCCTGTGTTTTTTGCTCCGGCAATGGATTTAGATATGTATAAGCACCCGTCTACTTTGGCTTCTTTTGATAAGCTTACTTCTTTTGGTAATATTATGATACCTGCAGGGGAAGGTGAGTTAGCTAGTGGCTTACACGGTGAAGGTAGAATGGCAGAGCCAGAAGATATAGTGCTGCACTTAAAACAATTTTTAAATACAGGTTTGCCGCTAAGTGGTAAAAAAGTAATTATTACAGCTGGTCCTACTTATGAAGCAATAGATCCTGTGCGTTTTATAGGCAATCACTCATCTGGTAAAATGGGGTATGAGCTTGCTTTGGCAGCAGCAAACAAAGGAGCTAAAGTAGTTTTAGTTTCTGGCCCATCACACCTAACTATTTCTCATGATAATGTTACACTTGTACGTGTAAAATCTGCAGATGAAATGTATGATGAAGTACATAAACATTATGTGCATTTTGATATTGCTATATGTGCTGCTGCAGTTGCAGACTATAAGCCTAAAACTATTGCAGATCAAAAAATAAAAAAGAATGATGCTGAGATGCAAATAACTCTTGTTAAAAATAAGGATATTTTATTTTCTTTAGGAGAACAAAAGAAGCATCAATTTTTAGTAGGCTTTGCGTTAGAGACTCAAAACGAAGTGGAAAACGCTACAAAAAAGCTTAAAAAGAAGAATTTAGATATTATAATACTTAACTCTTTAAATGATACAGGAGCTGGTTTTGGAAAATCAACCAATAAAATATCAATTATAGATAAGAAATTAGATATAAAAACGTTTAAACTAAAGACAAAGGCAGATGTTGCCTTAGATATTGTAAATGAAATTATTATAAAAACGAATGTATAAATTTATAATTGCTTTTTTTTGTTTTGCTATTTTTTCTACTGCCACGGCACAAGAACTTAACTGTACAGTAACAGTAAACTCTGACCAAGTAGGGCAAACAAACCAGCAAGTTTTTAAAACATTAGAGCGTGCGCTTAATGATTTTATGAATAAAACTAAGTGGACAAATCGTATTTATAAAGAACAAGAACGTGTAAACTCTAGAATGTTTATTACTGTTACAGAGTACTCATCTAATAGTTTTAAAGCAAATATTCAAATACAATCTTCTAGACCTGTTTTTAATACATCATACGAGACACCTATTTTTAATTATAAAGACAATCAGTTTAATTTTAATTATATAGAGTTTCAGCCATTGGTGTATAACCAAAATACGTTTGATTCTAATTTGGTAGGAGTAATGTCTTACTATGCATATATTATGTTAGGTTTAGATGCAGATAGTTTTGCTCTAGAGGGAGGTACAGAACATTTTAAAAAAGCACAAGGTATTGTTACTCAAGCTCAGGGTAGTAGTGCAGCAGGGTGGAGTCAGTCTTCTAGTGAAAGAACTCGTTTTGAACTTGTAGATAACATTTTATCTAACGCTTACAGGGAATATAGAGTTGCAATGTATAACTACCATAGAAAAGGTATGGATGTGCTTGCAGATAATAACAGTACAGGAAAACAAGTAATTTCTGGTACTATACGTTTGCTGTCTACCATAGCTAAGCGTAGAACTAATGCGTTTGTATTGCAAACTTTTTTTGATGCAAAGTCAGATGAAATTGTAAGTATTTTTTCTGATGGCCCTAAAATGGATGTTGTAAAACTTAAAGAAGTTTTAAATACAGCAGCGCCTTTTTATTCTAGTACGTGGAATAAAATAAAATATTAACCCTCACTTTTTATATTATAATTATATTTGATGTAATTTTTAATTACACAAATTGTTAGTAACACTTTCTATAAAAAATTACGCTTTAATAGACCATTTAAATGTGTCTTTTACCAATGGTTTTACGGTAATAACCGGAGAAACTGGCGCGGGTAAATCTATCTTATTAGGTGGTTTAGCATTGGTGCTAGGTAAGCGAGCAGATTTATCATCATTAAGAGATAAGGAAAAAAAATGTGTTATAGAGGCAGAGTTCTCTATAGGCAAATACAATCTTAAGTCTTTTTTTAATGATAATGATGTGGATTATGAAGAACACACTATTATTAGGAGAGAGATACTGCCAAGTGGTAAGTCTAGAGCTTTTATTAATGATTCTCCTGTTAGGTTAGCAACTTTAACCGCTTTAGGAGATAGTTTAATAGATGTTCACTCTCAAAACCAAACGCTACAATTAGGAGATAATGCCTATCAATTTAAAGTAATAGATGGTTTAGCTTCTAATGCAGATCTTTTAGCTATTTATGAAAAAGATTTGCGTTCATTTAAAAAGGAAACCAAAGCATTAGAGTTACTGCTACAAGAAAAACAAGATGGTATTAAAGAACATGATTATAATACTTTTTTGTTAAGTGAGTTAGAAAGTGCCCCTTTAAAAGAAGGAATTTTAGAAGAATTAGAAGAGCAGTACGAGCAGCTTAATAATGTAGAAAACATTATGGAGCACTTGTCTAAAGGACACCAGTTAATTTCTGATGAGCAAGTTGGTATTTTAAATTTATTAACAGAATTAAAACAAGCATCTAGCAAATTGGCAGGTTTTGGTTCGCAATTCACAAGTTTAAACGATCGTGTACAATCTGTTTTTATAGAGGTTGATGATATTTTTGAGGAGTTTGAAAGTTTAGAGAATAGCGTAGAAGCTAATCCTAAATTGCTTGAAGAGGTAAACACTAAATTGCAACTGTTGTACGATTTGCAAAAAAAACACGGTGTTTTAGAGATTGAAGAGTTGTTAAAAATAAAAGAAGAATTAGCTGTCAAGGTTGATGCTACAGAGAATATAGATGCAACAATAAAAGCAAAAGAAGCAGAAATTGAGGCCAAAGAAAAAGCACTAAATACAATTTGTGCAAAAATATCTAAGCAGCGTAAGGCAATTGTACCGGAGTTAAAAAAGCAACTAGAAGCAATTTTAGAGTCTTTGGGTATGCCGAGCGCAGAATTTAAGATAGAAATAAGTGCAGCACAAAGTTTTATGTATAATGGGAAAGACGAACTTGTTTTTCAGTTTTCTGCAAATAAAGGATCTGCTTTTGGTGAGTTGAAAAAAGTGGCATCTGGAGGAGAGCTTTCTCGTATTATGTTAGCTATAAAGGCAGTTTTAGCTAAATATGAAGATTTACCAACCCTTATGTTTGATGAGATAGATACAGGAGTTTCTGGAGAAATATCTAACAGAATGGGAGTTATTATGCAAGAGATGAGTAGTAGTATGCAGATATTCTCTATTACACACTTGCCGCAAGTAGCATCTAAAGGTAATCATCATTACAAAGTATATAAAGAAGATAAAAATAACGTAACGCACACGCAAATGAAGCAACTTACTACAGAAGAAAGAGTAGTGGAGTTAGCAGAAATGTTGGGAGGTAAAGATTTATCAGATTCTGCTATTGCACACGCAAGGCAGTTATTGAATTAGAAGCATTGCATTCTACTTTTTTTGAATATCTTTACGCGCACATAAAAATTACCAAAATAAACAGCAAATGGCATACAATTTATTAAAAGGAAAAAGAGGTATTATATTTGGAGCATTAGATGAAAATTCTATTGCTTGGAAAACTGCAGAAAGAGTACACGCAGAAGGTGGTACTTTTGTGTTAACTAACGCACCTATAGCAATGCGTATGGGGCAAATAAAGCAGTTGGCAGAAAAAACAGGATCAGAAATTATACCTGCAGATGCAACTAGCGAAGAAGATTTAAACAACTTGGTAGCAAAGGCTACAGAAATTTTGGGAGGTAAATTAGATTTTGTTTTACACTCTATAGGAATGTCTGTAAACGTAAGAAAAGGTCGTGCTTATACAGATGAGAAGTATGATTTTACTGCAAAAGGTTGGGATGTTTCTGCATTGTCTTTTCATAAAGTAATGCAAAGTTTATATAAAGCAGATGCAATGAACCAGTGGGGAAGTATTGTAGCTTTAACTTATATGGCTGCACAACGTACATTTCCAGATTATAATGATATGGCAGATAATAAAGCATATTTAGAATCTGTAGCTCGTAGTTTTGGTTATTTCTTTGGTAAAGAAAAGCAAGTACGTGTAAATACAATTTCTCAGTCTCCAACGCCAACAACAGCAGGTCAAGGTGTTAAAGGTTTTGGTGGTTTTATTGCTTATGCAGATAAAATGTCTCCTTTAGGTAATGCAACTGCTCAGGATTGTGCAGATTATACTGTTTCTTTGTTTTCAGACCTTACAAAGAAAGTAACTATGCAAAACTTATTTCATGATGGAGGTTTTTCTAACACAGGAGTTAGCCAAGAGGTAATAGAGCATTTTACAGAAGAATAAGAATAATATAATATAGTAAGAGCCATCCTTTTTTTGGGGTGGCTTTTATGTTTACAGTGGTACTACATGAATTTTTTGTTTTCTTTTATAGTTCCGGTTTATAACAGGCCTAATGAAATTAGAGAGTTGTTGCAAAGTTTAGAGCAGCAAACCTACACAAAACCTTATGAGATTGTTATTGTGGAAGATGGTTCTACTATTAGCTCAGAAGAAGAGGTTTCTCGTTTTTCTAGTTTACCAATATCATATTATAAAAAAGAGAATTCAGGACCAGGAGATTCTAGAAATTACGGAATGCGAAAAGCTAAGGGTAATTACTTTATAGTCTTAGATTCAGATTGTATTTTACCATCACATTATTTAGAAACTGCAGAAGCATCACTGCAAAAAGACTATGTAGACTGTTACGGCGGGCCAGATGCGGCACATGAATCTTTTTCTACAGTCCAAAAAGCAATTAATTACGCAATGACATCGTTTTTTACAACAGGTGGTATACGCGGAGGTAAAAAGGCAGTAGATAAATTTCAGCCTCGTAGTTTTAACATGGGTATTTCTAAAGAGGCTTTTGAACAAACTGGTGGCTATGGTAATATTCATCCTGGTGAGGACCCAGATTTAACTATTAGAATCTGGAATAACGGTTTTAAAACCAAATTAATACCAGAAGCTTACGTGTATCATAAGCGTAGAATAGACTGGAATAAATTTTACATTCAGGTAAACAAGTTTGGTATGGTACGCCCAATATTAAATAAATGGCATCCAGAAACAGCTAAAATTACGTATTGGTTTCCGGCTTTATTTTGCTTTGGGTTTTTAGTTTCACTATTGGCTTCGTTTTTAGGACTACCCTGGTTTTTATATTGTTATAGTTTGTATTTTACGCTGTTATTTATAGATTCGCTTATAAAAAATAAAAGTATTGTAATTGCGTTTTTATCTTTGGTAGCTGTAACAATACAATTTGTTGGGTATGGTTATGGCTTTTTAAAATCTACTTTAACTTTAAACTCAAGTAAAAAGACTGCACAAGAATTATTTCCTAAATTATTTTTTAAATTATAAAGGTGTTAAGTAAAATAAAAAACGGACTAAATAAACGTAAAGTGAAAATATTTTCACTGTTTTTACTATGTGCTACAATGGCGTGGTTTATTAGTAATTTGTCTGATTCTTATACCGCAAATACTTATTTTAATTTAGAGTACATAAACGTACCAGATAGTTTATTTTTTGCAGAAAAACACCAGAAAGAAGTTCAGGTAAAAGTACACGCTGGAGGTTTTCAGTTGTTACGTTTAAATACTTTTAGAAAAAATATTAAAGTAGATTTAAAAAGTGTAGAACATAAAGGAGATAAGTTTTTTCTTAGACAGTCTGTGTTTAGGAAGCAAATAGAACAACAATTGCCCAACTCATTATCTTTAACAGAAGTTGGTTTTAGTGACACTTTGTATTTAGATTTGTATAAGTTGCATACAAAAAAAGTTCCTGTTATATCTAGTGTTAAAGTAGATTTAGCGCAAAATTATGTGCTAGATAAAGAGCTTAAAATAACACCAGATTCCATAAAAATTTCAGGACCAAAAACAGAGATAGATTCTATTAACTATGTTAGATCAGAAGAATATGATTTTAGTAATATTTCTTCAAACTTTAAGCAAAAACTAGGTTTATTGTTACCTCAAGATCTAACCAATACAAAGTTTTCTAACGAGAGTGTTGTTGTTTCTGGTGAGGTCTTTCGTTTTTCAGAGAAAATAATTACAGTGCCAGTTACTGTGTTAAATTTACCAGAAAACGTAAGTATTAGAACGTTTCCTAATAAAGTTTCTATTTTGTGTAAAGCAAAAGTTACAGATTTAAAAGAGGTTAAAGTGTCTGATTTTAGTTTAACTGCAGACTTTAATGATTATGTAGATGAAAACTCACCAATTTTAAAGTTAAAACTAAGTAAAAAGCCAGAGGGTGTATATAGTGCTAAGTTAAAAGAAGAAGCTGTAGAATTTATTTTAAACAGAAAATGAAAATAGTAGGTTTAACAGGAGGTATAGGTAGTGGAAAAAGTACAGCAGCAAAAATGTTTGCAGATTTAGGTGTTCCTGTTTATAATTCGGACCTAGAAGCTAAACAGTTAATGCATACTTCTGTTAGTGTTAAAGAGCAAATAGCAAGGTTATTAGGTAAAGATGCTTATGTAAACAATGTTTTAAATAGAGAATATATAGCAGAAAAGGTATTTGCGGATGCTAGTTTGTTAGAGCAGCTAAATAATATTGTACACCCAGTTGTAAGAGAGCACTTTTTAGAGTGGACTAAAAAACAAGACGCACCCTATGTTATACAGGAAAGCGCAATTATTTTTGAAAATAAAAACCAAGATTTCTACGACTACATAATTTTGGTTACAGCACCTTTGGAAGTCAGAATTAATAGGATTTTAAAAAGGGATAATACTACACGAGAAAAAATTCTTTCTAGAATGAACAATCAATGGACAGATGAAAAGAAAGAAAAAATGTCTGATTTTAAGTTAATAAATGAAGATATTGTAAATTTAGAGTTAAAAATAAATGAAATTCACTCTATATTAAGGAGCTTATCTTAATAATCGTTAAAGTTTAACTATTAGTGTTAAGGTTAGGTTAAACAGGAGAGACTATATATGTTAAAATCTTAATTTTGTCCAAATGAACAAGAAGTTATTGGTTGTACTTATTGTGTTAATGACCTTGTCTTTGCTAGGAATAATATTTGTTCAGGCGTATTGGATTAAAAAATCTATAGAGGACAAAGAAGAGCAATTTTATCAGACAGTATCTCAGGTACTAGATAATGTAGCAAGCAAAATAGAAACAAGAGAAATAAATGAGTATGGAGATAAGTTTATAGCGCTAAAAGATAGTGTTGGTAAGCCATCAGAATACCAAATTAGAGATATTTTTTATAGAGAGGTAGATGAAGACTCTAGAGAAGTAACTATTTATAATCACGGAATATTAAAAGAGAATTACAATGTTCCACCTTCGTTCTTTGACAATGATCTTTTAAGTGATAGTACAACAACTATTACTAGTTATACAAGCAAAACTGTAGAAACTGTTTTAAAAGAAAATTTTGGTATGGATGGTAAAGGTTACAGCTTTACACCCATAAAAAAAATAACAAAATTTGGAGATATTTCTAGGTTTGAAAAATTACAGTTTGAGGAATCTTTTAGAGATGAGGCAAACAGAAGGCCAATGTATAAAAGGGTTTCTAAAAAAGAGATTAGAACAGCTTTAGAAAAAGAATTTAAAAATAGAAAAATTGATATTGATTTTGAGTATGGTATTTATAGCAAAGGCCTACCAACATCTGTAAAATCTAGAAAATTTAAATTTGACCCAGAAACAATAAATAGAACACCAATTTTTAGGGATAGCGAAGGGAAAACAGATTTTTCGTTGCTAGTTTCTTTTCCCGATAAAAAGGAATACTTAATTGGTTCTATTTTAGGAATGGCATTAATTACATTTTTATTTACCACTATTATACTAATAACGTATGTAGGTGCTATTTATCAATTAATTAGACAAAAGAAAATATCTGAAATAAAAACAGACTTTATTAATAATATGACGCACGAGTTTAAAACCCCAATTGCTACTATAAATTTAGCAGTAGAGGCCATTAAAAACCCTGCAACCATAGGAGATAAAGAAAAAGTTGGTCGTTACTTACAAATGATAAGAGACGAAAATAAAAGAATGCACGCACAAGTAGAGAATGTGTTGCGTATATCTAAATTGGAGAAGAATCAATTAGATATTAGTAAGGAAAGAGTAGATGTACACGACATAATTGAAGATGCTATTACACACGTAGAGTTAATAGTAGATGATAGAGGTGGTTATATTAATACACACCTAAATGCTAAGCGTACAGATGTTTTGGCTAATGAAATGCACTTTACCAACGTGTTGGTAAATGTTATGGATAATGCTATTAAATACTCTCCCGAAGCACCAAAAATTGATGTGTATACAGAGAGTACTAAAAATAGTATTGTTATAAAAATTAAAGATCAAGGGTCTGGAATGAGTAAAGCTGTTCTGAAAAAAGTTTTTGAAAAATTTTACAGAGAGCACACAGGAGATATACATAATGTAAAAGGGCACGGTTTAGGACTGGCCTACGTAAAAAAAATAATAGATGATCACCAAGGTGAAGTTTATGCAGAAAGCGAAAAAGGAAAAGGAAGCACTTTCTACATTAAATTACCTATAATTTAAGAGATATGGAAACAGTAAACAAGAAAATACTTTTGGTAGAGGACGATCCAAACTTTGGAATAGTTCTTAAAGATTATTTAGGAATGAATAATTTTGATGTAGTATTAGCTAAAAACGGAATGGAAGGTTTTGAAAAGTTCAAAAAAGACATTTATGATGTTTGTATTTTGGATGTGATGATGCCTTATAAAGATGGTTATACTTTAGCTAGAGAGATTAGAGAAAAGAATGAAAACGTGCCAATTGTTTTTCTTACTGCTAAAACAATGAAAGAAGATGTACTAAAAGGTTATAAAGCAGGTGCAGATGATTACTTAAATAAACCTTTTGATTCTGAAGTTCTTTTAATGAAGCTAAAAGCTATATTACAAAGAAAATCTTCTAATACTATGGCAGATAGTAAAAAGTTTGAGTTTACAATTGGTGATTTTAAATTGAACTCTAAACTTAGATTCTTAAAATTTAAAGAAGAAGAAGCTGTTAAATTATCTCCAAAAGAAAACGATCTTTTACGTTTGTTGGCTTTACACGAAAACGATTTAATGCCAAGAGAATTAGCATTAACTAAAATATGGAGAGATGATAACTATTTTACATCTAGAAGTATGGATGTTTATATAGCTAAGCTTAGAAAGTATTTAAAGAAAGATGAGAATGTAGAGATATTAAACATTCACGGTGAAGGTTTCCGTTTGGTAATTAAAACTGAAGAAGAGTCTTAAAATATTTTTATTATAAAATATATAAAACAAAAAACCATCCTATTTAAGGATGGTTTTTTTATGCCTGTAACTTTTCTTTAATAGTTGCTATTATGTTTTTAGGATCATCATTAAAATTTACCCAAAGTGTTTCTTTATTTTTTTTAAACCAAGTAAGTTGTCTTTTAGCAAATCTTCTGGTATTTTTTTTAATTTCAGATAACGCAAACTCTAGCGTCCAATTACCATTAAAAAACTGAAATAGCTCTCTGTAGCCAACAGTTTGTAGTGCGTTAAGGTTTTGGTGTTCTGTTAGTGCTTTGGCTTCGTTTAATAAGCCATTTTGCTCCATTAGATCCACTCTAGTATTAATTCTGTCATAAATAATTTCACGATCTGCCGTAATACCAATTGTAATTACATTAAATGGTCTTTTAGGTTTTTCCTGATTTAAAAAAGTAGAGTAGGGCTTCCCAGATCCAATACAAACCTCTAAAGCACGTATTAATCTATGCGGATTGTCTTTATCTACTTTGTTGTAATATTCAGGGTCTAAATCTTCTAGTTTTTGCTGTAAGGCAGTAACACCTTCTTCTTCAAATAAAGTATTTAAACCTGCTCTAACACTAGTGTCTACTTTAGGAAAACTATCTAAGCCTTTGATAACAGCGTCTACATACAAACCGCTACCGCCAACCAGTATTGCAATGTCTTTTTCTTTAAAAAGGAGATCTAATTTTTTAAGCGCTTCTTTTTCAAAATCGCCAACAGAATAAGATTCTAAAATACTTTTATGCTGAATAAAATGATGTGGTGCGGCAGCAAGTTCATCTTTATCAGGAACAGCAGTACCAATAGCCATTTCTTTAAAAAACTGACGAGAATCAGCAGATATTATTTCTGTATTAAAATGTTGTGCTAATGTAATTGCTAATTTTGTTTTTCCAATAGCGGTAGGGCCAACAACAGACAGTAGAGTTTTAGTATTCACTATGCTTCTTTTTCGTTTTCATCTTCATCTTCTTGGTTTAAATCGTAACCACATTTTCTACAAAAATCAGCATCAGATCGTTTAATTTCACAACTACAATTAGGACAAGATCTTCCTTCGTCCATAGTTTTATTTGTGTTTAAGTTTGATGCGTACTCGGCAGATACAATACCTGTGGGTACAGCAATAACTCCGTAACCAATAATCATAATTAAAGTGGCTAAAAACTGCCCAAGTGGTGTTTGCGGAGAAATATCACCATAACCAACAGTAGTTAATGTAACTATTGTCCAGTAGACACTATGTGGTATACTGTTAAATCCGTGGTCTGGACCTTCAATTAAATACATTAATGTACCTAATAGTACAGATATTATCAATACAAAAAATACAAAAACTGATATTTTGGTTCTACTTGCTCTTAATGCATTTATAAGTTTATTAGATTCACCAACAAAACGCACTAGCTTTAATATTCTAAAAACACGTAATAACCTTAGTGCTCTAAATGCTGTAAAATACTGCGATCCCATAAAAAAGAAAGCTAAATATTTAGGCACAGTAGATAAAAAATCTATAATACCAAAAAAGCTAAAAATATACTTTTTAGGTTTGTTTATAATAATAACGCGTAATATGTATTCTATAGAGAATAAGATAGTTACTACCCATTCTGATATGTTTAAAAACTCGTGATATTTGGTGTCAAACCTAGGAACACTCTCTAGCATTACAATAATAACGCTGTAAACAATAAGTACAAGTAATAAAATATCAAACAATTTACCAGCAGGTGTGTGCGTACCGTAAATTATTTCGTGTATTTTGGCTTTCCAGCGTTTAGATGGTTTTTCGTTTTTCAATGGTTAGTCTAGTTGTATTTGTTGTACTCTTTTACTTTTTCTTAGGTAAGCTAAAATAAGATGAATAGTATTTGGAGTGCTTTTCATCTCTGTAATAATAGACTCTAAGATATGAATATTATTTATTTGATGGTTTAAATTATAGTACCCGTAACCTTTAAACTCTCCGTCTTTTATTAAAATAGCAGAATATTCGCCTATTTCTCTTCCTTTATCTTTTATTAAAATATTTTTACCCACAAGGCTATATCTAGCAATTACTTCTTGTACTCTTAGGTTGTAAGATGTTGCGTCTTCTTTATTAATACAAGCACCATTGCAATTGCCATCTTCATAATTGCCGCAATTTGTTTTAGCCTCAGAAATTAGATTAACCTTATTACACAAAGTATATTCCTTAGATATTTTATGAAGAAAATTTTTAGCAGAAATAAAGCTACTAAAAGTTCCAATAGCATTTTCTGTTGTAGTTGTTTTTTCTATTTGAAGTGAAATGTAACCATTTTCGTTTTCTTTTTGAAAAATGCCGTAGTTAAACAAGTTTTTACGTAAACTACTATTGTATTTAGGTTTTACTCTACGTAATTCTTCGTTTTCTTTTAAGGTTGAAATTAGCTCGTTTCCTGTTTTTTCAAAAGTAACTTTACGTGTTTGCTTTTGTAACTTTTTAGCAACATTAGAAGTTCCTGTAAAGTGTTTGTTTACTTTTTTCTTAATGTCTGATGATCTACCTAAGAAAATTAAGTCGCCATCTTTGTCGTACATATAATAAACACCAGTATCATTGGGCAATTGTTCTACAAGATTTATTTGCCTGTCTGATAGTTCTCCCATAGAACCTTCTTTAATAACACTTTTTATGATGGTTTTATCTAAGTCTTTTGCAAGTAGCAATTTAAATAATTGCAATGTAGCTAGGGCGTCACCATTGGCTCTATGCCTATCACTTACAGGAATACCAAGAGAACGCACTAATTTACCTAAGCTATAAGATTCTTTATCTGGTATTAATTCTTTAGATAAATTAACGGTACAAAGCGTTTTACGTTCAAAGTTAAAACCTAAGCGTCTAAACTCAGTTCTAAGAATTCTATAATCAAACTGAGCATTGTGAGCTACAATAACTGCGTCTTCAGTAATTTCAACAATACGTTTGGCAACCTCGTAAAACTTAGGAGCGGTACGCAACATTTTATCGTTTATACCAGTAAGTTTTACAACAAATGGCTGTATTTCTTTTTCCGGATTTACTAAGCTAATAAATTTGTCTACAACCTTATGCCCATCAAACCTATGAATGGCAATCTCTGTTATTCCTTCTTCATTAAATTTACCACCAGTGGTTTCAATATCTAAGATTACGTACATCAAATTTGTTCTAGCCTGTTGTTTATGAATAATTTCTACTTCCAAAAATACTGCTGCCAATACGTACCATTGTACTTCCTTGGTCTATAGCAAGTTTATAATCGCCACTCATACCCATAGATAGTATTTTTACATCTAAGTTAGTAGATTTTATGCTTTGTAAAGAAGAGAATATTTCTTTTAACGTAGCAAACTCTTTTTTTACTTGGTTTTTATTATCTGTAAATGTTGCCATTCCCATAAGGCCAACAACGTTTATGTTTTCTAATGCTTTAAAAATGTCAGAATCTATAAGATTGTTTAATTCTTCTTTATCCAAACCAAATTTTGTGCTTTCTTCTGCAATATGCATTTGTAACAAACAGTTTATAACTCTGTTGTGTTTTTTTGCTTGTTTGTTTATTTCTTTTAGCAGTTTTAGGCTGTCTACACCGTGTACTAAAGAAACATATTCTGCCATATACTTTACCTTATTGGTTTGTACGTGGCCAATCATATGCCATTGTATATCTTTTGGCATAACCTCCCATTTTTGGGTCATTTCCTGAATTTTATTTTCACCAAAAATACGCTGACCAGCAGCATAGGCTTCTTCTAAATCAGAAACAGGTTTTGTTTTAGATACAGCTACAAGTGTAACCGTATCTGGTAATTCTTTTTTTATTGTTAATAAGGATTCTTTAATTGACATAATTTTAATTAAAAACTAAAATTCATAAATAGTAACGCCACTTCTTAATTTAGGCTCTATAAAAGTACTTTTAGGAGGCATTTGCAAGCCATCATCAGCAATACTTTTTAATTCTTGAATATTGGCAGGTAACATACCAAAGCCAACCCTAAATTTACCACTATCTATTTTATTAACTAAACTTACAATCTCTTTTTTACCACTTAAATAATCTATTCTGTCATTTTTACGTAAATCTGTAATCCCTAGAATAGGTTTTAAAATGGTATTGTAAAGTAGTTGTGCATCTAATTTATCTAAAGAGTTTTTAAATGTGTAAATAGATTTACGTAGGTGTAAAGAATAAAACTCGCCATCTAAATACATACTAAAGTGATGTTTTTTATTGGGCTTGTATGGTATTGCACCTCTATTTTCTATACGGTAAACAGCATCTAACTTTATTAAAAATTCTTCTTTGGTTAAACCATTAAGGTCTTTAACTAGTCTGTTAAATTCGTGTATTTTAAGCTCTGACTCAGGAATAAAATAACTCATAAAATAGTTATAGTTTTCTGTGCCATTATGTTCTTTATTTTGCTCTTTACAGTCTAAACAAAGTAATTCTGATGATGACGATCTGTGGTGCCCATCTGCAATATAAACTGTAGGTATATTTTTAAAAGCTTGTACAATAGCGTCTATATCTTCTTTTTCTGTAATAAGCCAAAGGTAATGTGTGTCTCTATATGTAGTTGTAAACTCGTACTCTGCACGTTCTTTTTGCTTATTACTCATAATGGTTGTAACCTCTTTATTATCTGGATAGGTAATAAGTACTGGTTCTGCATTAAAACCAACTGTTTTTAAATAATCTTTAAAAACAATCTCTTTACTAGTAATAGTGTCCTCGTGCTTTTTTATAACATTGTTTTGATAATCTTCTACGCTGGCGGCAGCAACAATACCATTAAACACTTGGTTGTCTCTGTCTACAACTTTATAAATGTAGAAAAACGGAGTAGAATCTTGTGTAAACACTCCGTCTTCTTTAAATTCTGAATATCTATTTTTTACCAATTGGTAACGTTCTACACCAGATATTTCTTTATCATATTTATAACCAGGGTTAACAATATGTAAAAAAGAATACGGATTATGGTCTAGCCGAGCCTCGCGCTGTGCTTGCGTATAACTTTGGTAAGAACGAGAAGCAACTAAACTAACCTTATCTCTGGTTGGACGTACTGCTTTAAATGGTTTTATATTAGCCAATAGATTTTATTTAGCAAACTGAGAAGCTACTTTCTCTGCTTTTCTAGATTCTGAATAATCGTAAAAACCTTCACCAGACTTTATACCTAATTTTTTTGCCATAACCATATTTACAAGTAGTGGGCAAGGTGCGTATTTAGGATTTTTAAATCCGTCGTACATCACATTTAAAATGCTTAAACAAACATCTAAACCAATAAAATCTGCTAATTGCAATGGCCCCATTGGGTGTGCCATACCTAGTTTCATTACGGTATCAATTTCATCTACACCAGCAACACCATTGTAAAGTGTTTCTATAGCCTCGTTAATCATAGGCATTAAAATTCTATTAGCAACAAAACCAGGGTAATCATTTACCTCTGTAGGTGTTTTTCCTAATTTAGTAGACAACTCCATAATAGTAGCAGTAACCTCATTAGATGTGTTATAACCTCTAATAATCTCTACCAATTTCATAATAGGTACAGGGTTCATAAAGTGCATACCAATTACTTGTTCTGGTCTGTTAGTAACAGCAGCAATTTGTGTAATAGAGATTGATGATGTATTTGTAGCCAAAATAGTTTTAGCATCACAAGTAGCATCCAAATCTTTAAAAATCTTTAATTTTAAGTCTACATTTTCAGTAGCAGCTTCTACTACTAAATCTACACCTTTAACACCATCTGCAAGTACAGTATGTAGTGTAATGTTAGCTAGAGTATTATTTTTATCTGCTTCAGATATTTTTTCCTTAGCAACCATTCTATCTAAATTTTTAGTAATGGTAGCTAAACCTTTATCTAAAGATGCTTGTGCAATATCTATTAAGTTAACCTTATAATTATTTTGTGCAAAAACGTGGGCAATACCATTACCCATTGTACCTGCTCCTATAACTGCTATATTTTTCATTTTATGTATATTAAAAAGATTCTATAATTTGTAAAGCTACTCGTAATGCGTTTGTTCCTTGTTCTAAAGTTACAATAGGAGTAGTGTTATTGTTTATGGCGTCTGCAAAAGTTTCAAGCTCATCTAAAATAGCGTTGTTACCTGCAACTTCTGGGTTTTCAAAATAAATTTGTTTTTTCTCTCCTTCAGCATTTTGTAAAATCATATCAAAATCACCTGCTTGTTCTGGCGCATCTTTCATTTTTACAACTTCAACTTTTTTCTCCAAAAAGTCTACAGAAATATAGGCATCTTGCTGAAAAAATCTTGATTTACGCATATTTTTTAAAGAAATTCTACTTGCGGTTAGGTTAGCAACACAACCATTTTCAAACTCTATACGTGCATTTGCAATGTCTGGAGACTTACTAATTACAGACACGCCACTAGCATTAATAATTTTAACCTTAGAATTAACTACACTTAATATAGCATCTATATCATGTATCATTAAATCTAAAACCACCGGCACATCTGTACCACGAGGGTTAAATTCTGCTAATCTGTGTGTTTCTATAAACATTGGGTTTACAATGCTGTCTTTTACAGAAGAAAAAGCTGGGTTAAAACGCTCTACGTGTCCTACTTGCCCTTTTACATTGTATTTGTTTTTAAGTTCTATAAGTTCTTCGGCCTCTGCCAAAGTATTTGTAATTGGTTTTTCAATAAAAATATGCTTACCTTTTTCAATAGCTTTTTTTGCACATTCAAAATGAGAAAGGGTAGGTGTTACAATGTCTAAAACATCTACGGCATCCATTAGTTTATTTATGTTATCGTAATATGTATAACCAAATTCGGCTTCTACTTTTTTACCGTTTATAACATCTGGATCATAAAATCCAACTAAAGAATATTTTTCTGATTCGTTAAGCAAGCGCAAATGGATTTTCCCCAAATGACCTGCTCCCAAAACTCCAACATTAAGCATAAAAATCAATTTTCAACAAAAATAAGGATAATGTTTGTTCTATGGTTTATTGTATTTTAAAAGTTTACTTAGATAGAATTAAAAAAATGATATAAAAGCACCGCTAAACACAACTTATTTTATGTAATAGTTACAAATTAGTTTAATAATTGTAAATTTAGCAACCAAATTAAATACTCAAAAGAATGAAATTGAACACTTTTAAAACTGCATTTTTTGCAGCATTGTCTCTAGGTACAATTACAGCCGTGTCTGCACAAGATAAGCTAAAAAAAATGCCTGGTTATGAGCAATATGTAAAAGTTGCTCCGCAAATTAGAAGAGCTGTAAATACGTCTCCAACTTACGTTAAATGGAATGATGCAGGAACTACTTTTCAATATATAAAAGACGGAGAAGCTAAAGAGTTTACTATTGGTAAAGGTGAAGCAACTGCTACAACTAAATTAAAAGACGATAGATACGCTAAATGGGCTAACAGGCCAGCTCGTGGTAGACAATATGCATCTGCAGAGTCGCCAAACGGTAAATACAAAGCTTTTACTAAAGATAGAAATATGTTTTTTAGTAATGCTGATGGCTCTAATGTTGTTGCTATAACTACAGAAGGGAATGATGAAAACCAATTAAAGTTTGGTATTGCTACTTGGGTTTATGGTGAAGAATTAAGTCAAAACACAGCAATGTGGTGGTCTCCAGATAGTAAAAAGGTTGCTTTTTATAAGTTTGATGAAAAAGAATCTAAAAAATACTATGTTTTATATGATCAAACACAAATACAAGACTCAGTAGAAATTGAAGCATACCCTAAAGTTGGAGCTAAAAATTTACCTGTAGATTTAATGGTGTATGATTTAGAAACTAAAAAAGTACAACAATTAGATCTTAGAGATGGTAAACCTTATAATGACGGTGATTTAGGTACTTATATTTATGACGTTAGCTGGACACCAGATGGTAAGGAGTTATTGTACCACAGCACAAACCGTAAGCAAAATATAATGGAACTTAGAGCTGCAAATCCTAATACAGGAGCTTCTAGAACCGTAATTAGAGAAGAATGGTTGCCTAGTTACACAGAAAATAGTCCGGAAATGCACGTTTTAAAAAACGGAAAGCAATTTATTTGGGCATCAGAAAGGTCTGGTTTTAACAATTATTATTTATACGATTTTAGTGGTAAACTAGTTAAACAATTAACCAAACATAATTTTGAGGTAGACGGTATTGTAAGTGTAGATGAAGCTAAAAAAGTGATGTACTACACAGCGCGTAGTGGAGAAAACCATATGAAAATACAGTTGCATAGTGTAAAACTAACCGGTTCTGGAGATAAGAGATTAACAGACCCGGCTTTTAATCATTCTGTATTTTTAGCACCAAATAATAAGTACTTTGTAGATGTTGCACAAACTCATAATACTGCACCAGTTACTACTTTAAGAACTATTAAAGGTAAAAAAGTTGCTGTAGTTGGTACGTCAGATATATCAGAATTTAAAAAGTTAGGTTTAAAAACTGTAGAAGCATTTACGTTTACTTCTGCAGATGGTAAAACAGAACTACACGGGTTTTTACATTTTCCTTCTAATTTTGATCCTAATAAAAAATATCCACTTCTTTTAAGTAACTACGGTGGTCCTGCAACTAACGAGTTTACAGAGCGTTTTACAACACCAAACCCATTAACAGAATTTGGTTTTTTAGTAGCAGAGGTAGATGGTAGAAACGTAAAAGGTAGAGGTAAAAGATTGTTAGATAATTTATACCAAAACTTAGGTTTTACAGAAATGGATGATTTTGCAGCAGGTATAAAATCTTTATATAACAGACCTTATTTTAATAAAAATAAAGTTGGTGTTTATGGTACATCATACGGTGGTACTACATCTGCAACTTTATTATTGCGTTACCCAGAGGTTTTCCATGCAGCTGTTGCAAACTCTGCAGTAACAGATTGGCGTAATTATGATAACGTGTATACAGAGCGTTATATGGGCCTATTAGAAGAAAATAAAAAAGGGTATGAGGCAAGTAGTTTAATTACTATGGCTAAAGATTTACAAGGTGAGTTAATGATTTTCTTTGGTACTAGTGATAACAATGTACACCCAGCAAACTCTTTACAATTTATAAAAGCATTGCAAGATGCAGGTAAAAGTTTTGAAGTACAAATTGGTCCGGATAAAGGACACACAGCAATGGATACCAGTAGAATGATGGAATTTTTTATAGAGCATTTAGTTTTAGATAAAGAATAATTATTGTTCTAAATTTAAAGTAAAAACAAAAAAGGCTTCATTTAATTATGAAGCCTTTTTTTATTGTATGATGTAATTTTAGCGTGATGTTTTACTTATAAAACATTAAACTAAAGATTTTAAATAAATTTAGTGTGGTAATTTATCTCTAAGAATACCATATAAAAATGTTCCTAAGATTGAAAAAGCAATTACAATTAAAATAGGAGCAAAACCTGCGCCTACTAAAGTAAACATAGGTCCAGGACAAGCACCTGCTAATGCCCAACCTAAACCAAAAATAATACCACCAAAAAGATACCTGCTAATACTTTTGTTTTTAGGAATAAACTTTATTTCTTCTCCGTGAATAGATTTTAATTTATAGCGTTTAATAAGTTGTGTAATAATAATACCTAGTCCAACAGCAGAGCCTATAATACCGTACATATGAAAAGACTGTAGTTGAAACATCTCATAAATACGAAACCAAGATGCGGCCTCAGACTTAAACATAGTAATACCAAATAAAATGCCGATAAGTAAATATAAAAGGGTTCTCATAGTCTTAAAAAATTAAAGGATATAATACGTGAATCATAAATAAACCACCAATAAAAAAGCCAATAACAGCTATTAAAGATGGTAACTGTAAGTTACTTAAGCCAGATATTGCGTGGCCAGATGTGCAGCCACCTGCATACCTAGTTCCAAAACCTACTAAAAGTCCACCTATGGCTAATATTATAATACTTTTTATATCTGTTAAGGCATCTAAACTATAAAGTTCTGTTGGTAAGTAAGCATTACCAGCACTAGAAAAGCCAAGTTCTTGTAAATTTTTTATGGTCTCTGGATTTATGTCTACGGCAGTAGTTTCTGTTAAAAAATTAGCACCAATATAGCCTCCAATGATGGCTCCAATCATCACAATCAAATTCCATCTTTGGTTTTTCCAATCAAACTTAAAAAAGTCCGACTTTTTATCTGCTCCGCAAATGGTACACAGTGTTCTAAGATTACTAGACATACCAAAGTTTTTACCAACAAAGAGTAATAAAAATAATACTAAGGCTATTAAGGGGCCAGACACATACCACGGCCAAGGTTGAAAAATTGAATCCATTTTTGCTAATAAAATAGTTATAATATTTACAAAGTAACTTTATTTTATTGAGACGGTAAGTAACTTATGTTACTAAGCACAGTAATTTAATGTTTTAGACATTTTTAAACTTAATAGTTTAGTTTTGTGACACTATAATTTATATATGGATTCTTTAACGCAAATAGTATTAGGAGCAGCAGTAGGTGAAGCTGTTTTAGGAAAAAAAATAGGAAACAAAGCAATGCTTTATGGTGCTATTGCAGGTACAATACCAGATTTAGATACTTTTGCATCTTTTTATACAGATACTGTTACAGGCTTAGAACTACATCGTGGTTTTACACATTCGGTGTTATTTTCAGTTTTATTTGCGCCAATTTTTGCGTGGTTGGTTACTAGGTTTGAAAAGTACAAGGATTTTAAAGGTTGGTGTTGGCTTTTCTTTTTAGCATTTGTAACGCACCCAATATTAGATGCACATACAACGTGGGGTACACAGTTGTTTTGGCCTTTAGAAAACCGATTGGCATTTAAAACTATTTTTGTTGTAGACCCCTTGTATACAATACCATTTTTAGTGTTTCTTATTTTAACAATGTTTCAAAAGAAAACAGATCCTAAACGTAGAAAATACAATAACTTGGGTTTAATAATAAGTAGTAGTTATTTGGCTTTAACTTTTGCTTTAAAAGGTGCTGCTTTTTATCAATTTAAAAAACAATTAGAAGAACAAAATATAGCTTATACAGAAATTGAAACAAAACCATCTCCCTTAAATACAATTTTATGGACTGCCAATGTAGAGACTAAAAATGCTTATTATATTGGACATTATTCTTTTTTTGATACAAAGCCAATCAAATTTTCAAAATACACTAAAAACCATCATTTATTAGGTGATTTACTTAACAATACTAAAGTACAAAGGATGATTGCTATTAGTAAAGGTTGGTATACCGTAGATATTTATAACGATAACTTGTATTTTAATGATTTGCGTTTTGGAACATTAAGTATGAATTATAAGGCACACGATTTTGTTTTTAGCTACAAAATAAACACTTATGAGAATGGGACTATTGTTTTTGAAGAAAAGCCAAAAAATAGAGCTCAGGCTAAAAAGCTATTAGCAGATTTGTGGCAACGTATTAAAGGTAATTAATTAAAAAAGAAAAATGCTAAAGCAATAAAATTAATAGAGCCTTAGCATTTTTTATTTTTTACAATGTAGATGGGCAAACATAGTTGCTTACAGGTATTTTAATATCTTTTATAGCATTAAAACCTCCGTTTACATTAATTAAATTATGTATGCCTCTGCTTTTTAAGATAGATGCAGCAACCATACTTCTGTAACCACTAGCACAGTGAATATAAAAGTTTTCATTAGAAGGAAAATCTTTTATATACTTATTTATAAAATCTAAAGGAGTATTAATAGCTCCAATCATATGTTCAGAAAGGTACTCACTCTCTTTTCTAACATCATAAACTTTGGTACTACTATCTAATTCATTACTTAAATTAGACGCAGTTGTAGTATTCACAGTATCATACTCTTTAGCGGCTTTTTTCCAAGCATTAAATCCGCCTTTTAAATACCCTAAAGTATTGTCAAATCCAACTCTAGATAATCTTATAACTGTTTCTTCTTCCTTACCTTCTGGAGTAACCAAAATTATAGGTTGTTCTACATCTGCAATTAATGCGCCAACCCAAGGAGCAAAACTACCATCTAAACCAATAAAAATAGATCTAGGAATGTGCCCTTTTGCAAAATCGTCTTGGTGTCTAACATCTAAAATAATAGCTCCTGTTCTGTTAGCTAAAGCTTCAAGCATATCTGGGTCTAATGCTATTGTACCTCTTTTTATAATATCGGCAATATCATCATATCCTTCTTTATTCATTTTTACATTTAACGGAAAGTAACTAGGAGGCGGTAATAAGCCATCTGTAACCTCTTTAATAAACTCAGCTTTAGTCATATTAGCACGTAAAGCATAGTTCGTATTTTTTTGGTTACCAAGCGTATCAACAGTGTCTTTACTTAGGTTTTTTCCGCAAGCAGAACCAGCTCCGTGTGCGGGGTATACTAAAACAGTATCTGCTAAAGGCATAATTTTATTACGTAAACTATCAAACAAAAAGCCAGCTAAATCTTCTTCTGTAATTTCACCTGCTTTTTGCGCTAAATCTGGCCTACCTACATCACCTAAAAATAAGGTGTCTCCACTAAAAATAGCGTGGTCGTTTCCGTTTTCATCTTTTAAAAGATAGGTAGTACTTTCCATTGTATGACCAGGCGTATGTAAGGCAATTATTGTAACATTACCAATTTTAAATTCCTGATTGTCTTTAGCTATAATAGCATCAAAAGACGGATCTGCCATAGGTCCATATACAATAGGAGCTCCAGTTTTTTGAGCTAATGTAACGTGTCCGCTAACAAAATCTGCGTGAAAATGAGTTTCAAAAATATATTTAATTGTAGCGTTATTTTCTTCAGCTCTTGTAGTGTAAGGAGACGTTTCTCTTAAAGGATCTATAATAGCAGCCTCGCCATTACTTTCTATGTAGTATGCGCCTTGAGATAGGCAACCTGTATATATTTGTTCAATAATCATAACTATGTAGTTTTAAATTTGGACTACAAACTTATGAGTTATTAATATGTGTTACAGTAACTTATGTTACACTTAACTTAGATTTATGATTTTAAGGCTATTTCTATGTAATTCTATTTTACCAAGTTTCTCTAATTTTTTTAATAGTCTAGATATAACTACTCTAGAGCTATGAAGATCATAAGCAATTTCTTGATGCGTTTTGTTTATTGTAATACTTTTGGTTACACGAGACATTTCTTTTAAGTAATTTAAAAGTCGTTGATCCATATTTAAAAAAGCAACACTATCTACTGTTTGTAGGAGCTCGTTAATACGATTGTGATAGCTTTCAAAAACAAAATCTCTCCAAGATTTATATTTGCTGGTCCATATTTCCATTTTCTCTATAGGAACCATAATTAACTTAGCGTTAGTCTCTGCTATAGCTCTAATTTCACTTTTTTTATGTCCCATACAACAAGCCATTGTCATTGTGCAAGTTTCTCCTTTTTCTAAATAGTAGAGTAGTAGTTCATCACCATCTTTATCTTCTCTAAGTATTTTTATGGCACCAGAAACTAGCAAAGGCATAGATTTTACATAGTCTCCTATTTCTATCATTTTAAAACCCTCAGGAACTTCTTTATAGGTTGCAACTTCAAGAATTTCTTGTAATAATTCTTTTTCAAATAAATTACCGTAGCTGTTTTTTAGTTCCTCTATCATAGTATGTCAAATTTAATAAATAGTGAGTAAGACAACTGTTAAAAGTCCATATTTCTGTTTTTTTTATGTAGTTGTGAAAGTAATACATAGTATGATTTTAAGTTTATTTAGAATAAATAAAAATAATGTTTGGTTCGTATTGTTTCCTGTAATATGTTTGCATTATAAATATTATTTTAAATAAATCTAAATAAGAATAATGAAAAATTTAATTACGTTAGCATTTTTATTTGTGGCATTATTTGTTGCAAATGCACAAGAAAGTAAGCTAACAGGAAAAGTTACAGATGTAGAAAATAACCCGTTAATGGGTGTAAACGTTTCTTTAGTAGGTACAGGTTTAGGAGCACAAACAAATTATGATGGAGCTTTTAGTATATCAAATTTGGAAGCAGGTAGTTATACAGTTTTAGTTTCTTATATTGGGTTTAAAACTAAAGAGGTAATAGTAACTATTACCACAGGAGTGGAAAACACTTTAGATACAGTACAACTTTATGAGGGTAATGAAATTTTAAAAGAAGTAGTAGTTAATGGTGAGCGAAGAAATAAGTTCTCTAGAAAAGAAACTGCGTATGTAGCAAAATTACCTTTAAAAGATTTAGAAAACACTCAGGTTTACAATACAATCACATCAGATTTATTAGTGTCTCAAATAACAACAAAGTTTGATGATGCCTTAAAAAATGCAGTTGGTGTAGATAAATTATGGAGTTCTACAGGACGTGGTGGTGATGGATCTGGGTACTATAGTATTCGTGGGTTTAGTGTGCAACCGCAGTTGGTTAATGGTATGCCAGGTTTAACAAATGGTACTATAAATGCAGCAAATATAGAGCGTATAGAAGTTATAAAGGGACCATCTGCTACATTATTTGGTAGCTCTGTAACTTCTTACGGTGGCTTAATTAATACAGTTACAAAAAAGCCTTACAAAGGATACGGAGGTCAAATTTCTTTAACAGCAGGTTCTTATGGATTGTCTGTTATATCTGGTGATTTTAATACAGCGTTAGATAAAAATAATGACATCTATTTTAGATTAAATACAGCATACCATACAGAAGATAGTTTCCAAGATGCTGGTTTTCAAAAATCGTTTTTTGTAGCACCCTCTTTATCTTATCGTGTAAATAACAAATTATCTTTTTCTGTTTACGCAGAGATTACTGAGTCTGAACAAACAAATGCAACATCATTGTTTTTAAATAGAGCAGCAGTATCTGCATCTTCAAGCATTTCAGAGTTGGGGTATAATAATAAATTATCATACACCTCTAATGATTTGTCTATAGAGAATCCTACATCTAATTACAGGGTAGAAATGGATTATAAGTTATCTGATGCTTGGAAATCGCAAACCATATTATCTAAAAGTAATACATCTTCAAAAGGATATTACTCTTATTTATATGAGTACGGAACATTAGATCCTAATACATTCTCTAGAATGATAAATAAAGAGAATAGCACAACTAATACAACAGACATACAACAAAATTTTATAGGAGATTTTAAAATAGGAACTTTACGTAATAGAGTAGTAGCTGGTTTAGATTATTACCAAGCAACAAACATAAACCAAAGTTCTGGTTACTCTTTTTATGGTAACGTATTACCAAACGGAGATACAAACGGAGATAACCCTTTTACACCAGAAGTAGAAACTGATGCTTACCCGCTAACAGAGGCAGGAGTATTGTCTGTATTGGCATCACAAACAGCTAACAATATAAAATCAGAAACTAGTACCTACAGTGCTTATGTATCTAATGTTTTAAATATTACGCCAGCTTTATCTGCAATGGCAAGTTTACGTGTAGATAGGTTTGATAATGAAGGTGATGTAACTACAGATGCAGATGACTATGCGCAAACGGCATTTTCACCTAAGTTTGGTGTTTTATACCAACCAATTTTAGATAAGTTATCTGTTTTTGCAAATTATCAAAACGGATTTACAAACATTGCGCCTAGCTTAGTTGGTGATCCTGCAGATGGACCACAAACCCTTAAATCTTTTGATCCAGAGCAAGCAAACCAAGTAGAATTTGGTTTTAAAACAAACTTATTTAATGGCAAATTAAATGCAACGGTTAGTTATTATGATATTACAGTGTCTGATAAAGTAATGACAGACCCAACATCTGCATTTAATAAAATACAAGATGGTGAAGTAGAAAGTAAAGGTTTAGAGATAGAAATTAATGCAAACCCTATTAACGGATTAAATATTAAAGCTGGTTTTAGTAATAATGATAGTGAAATTACAAAGACCGATAATGCTATTTTAGCAGGTACACGCCCTGTAGAAGCAGGAGCAGAAACATTATACAACCTTTGGGCAAATTATGAGTTTCAGGTTGGTAGTTTAGAAGGTTTTGGAGTAGGTTTTGGTTTAAACGGTGCTAGTGAAAGTTCTATAATTAACTATGGCCCTGGCGGAACTTTTGATTTGCCAAGCTATACAATTTACAATTCTTCTGTTTTTTACCAAGCAGATAAATATAGAGTAGGGTTAAAGCTTAATAATATGTTTAATGAAAACTATTACAAAGGGTGGACAACCATTACGCCACAACAACCAAGAGCATTATTAGCAAACTTTACATATAAGTTTTAAAAATAGTTTAAGTTGGATTTTTTGCAGTAACATCTTAGTCTGGCTATGTACCAGGCTAGGATGTTTACATTAAACAGAATTAAAAAATGACCATATTAATTTTAGTAACCACCCTTGCTTGTTTGCTACATTATAGTACCTCTAAACGAGCCGTAATTACAAAACAGTTTAAACTATTATTTTGGTTACATAACAAACCCAAAAGTGTAAAAATAGCAGCAATTGTGCTTTTTTTATATAGTTTGTTTTTAGCTGTTTATGCATTTGGATTAGGAGCAGGGCTTATAATTTTTACAATTATTTTAATGCTAAGTTGGAGTTTAATTGTCCTGTTAGCTCCTTTAAAAATTGTAAACTACAAATTACTAACACTACTTTTTTTAGTAGCCTTTTTATTAGAAAAATCACTATAAATTATGCCAGCAAATTCTAAATATTTAACAACAAATCCTTGGCAACAGTTTGCTAAAATATCTGCAGGTATTGTAGGCGGTTATATTGTAGCATCATTAGTACATATAGCATTAGCGCTTTGGTTACCAGATCCAAAAGTAATTTTGGCAACATCTATTTATACCATATTTATAGTTTGGGGAGCATTAATGGTTGTTCCTTTTTTATTTAAAAACGGATGGTTGGTTTGGCTAGTGTATTTAGTACTAAGTCTACTGTTAGCTATTGCAATTTATCTAGGAAAACTTAATTCACCTTTAGTATAATGAGTAAACGTAATTACAATGTTTTTTTTCATACACATACCGTTAGCGGTATTGTAATTAGTGTAGCCTTATACATTATATTTTTTGCAGGAGCCTTTGCTCTTATAAAAGATGAAATTACTGCATGGGAAAAAGGAAATACAGCAGAAATTTTAGCACCAAAGGACATAGATTTTAATAGGCTTATTAAAAGTATAGAAGCAGAAGGGCATACACTTTACGGTAGAGATATACGTATAATACCACCAGATGCTAAAAAAGAAATTTATGTACAATTAACAGATTCACAAGACACCACAGTTGTTAATGTACCAGAAAAACCAACTTACTTTTATGCGGATCAAGAAACGTATAAAATAAGTGAGTATTACGCATTTTATAGTTTGGGAGAGCTATTATACAGGTTACATTTTTTTCATCAACTACCAACAATAGGTATTTACATAGCTGGTTTTGTAGCATTCTTTTTCTTGTTTGCAATTGTAACAGGTGTAATTGTACATTGGAAAAAAATGGTGTCTAATTTTTATGTTTTTAGACCTAAAACTAAGCTAAAAACTGTTTGGACAGATGCACACACGGCATTAGGCGTAATAGGTTTGCCTTTTCAGTTTGTATATGCAGTTACAAGTTGCTTTTTATGTATGTCTGTTTTTGTGTTGTTACCAGCTAATTATGTATATAATAATAACCAAGAAAAGTTATTAGAGGATATACGTCCAATGATGAAAACTTATCCGTTAGAAGGAAAAATGGATACTGTTTTAGATGTAAATTCTTTTATGGCTAAGGCCGATAAAAAATGGGAAAACTTTACAGCTCAGCAAATTTATATTAAGAATTACGGGGCAACTAATATGATGTTTCAGGTTGATGGTTTACTAGCTTCTAAAGAAAAGTTTTTAGGCAACGGAAGAGTTGTTTATAAAATGGCAACCAATACTATTGAATCTGAGAAAAACCCATATAAAAATAGCTATGTAGAAGATGTAGAGCTTAGCATACGTAAATTACACTTTGGAGATTTTGGAGGTATGTACTTAAAGGTAATATACTTTATACTAGCCTTAATAACCTGTTTTGTAATTATATCAGGTGTACTTATTTGGTTAGAGGCACGTAATAAAAAAAATATATCTGCAGCAAAGCAATTGTACAATAGGCGAGTAGGGCACGTGTATTTGGCCATATGTTTAAGTATGTTTCCTATAACAGCGTTATCATTTATAGCATCTAAACTAATACCAAGAGACTTAGATGCTAGCAGACAAACTATTTTATATGTAGTGTTTTTTGTAGGTTGGCTATTGTTAACCATTTATTTTAAAAGCAAAAGAGACAATTACATTACTAACAAATACAGCTTGTTATGGGGCAGTATTTTAGGGTTTTTAATACCAATAGTTAATGGTTTGGTATCTGGTAATTGGTTTTGGAAAACCTTTGCAAATAACCAATTAGATGTTTTTACAATAGATGCCTTTTGGCTGGTATTAGCATCAGTTGCTTTGGCTATATATTTTAAGTTAGAACGTAAAGTACCAAAGGTAAGTCACGCTAAACTACTAGCTGAATATCAAAAAACAGTTTTAGACCAAAGAAAAGAACAAGAAAACCAACAAGAAGTAGAAAAAGATCAATCTAAAAAAATAAAATTTATGAGAACAAAAATTTCAATATACTGGTTGCTAATTGTAGTAGGCTTTATACTGCACCACGTTTACGGTTTATTTGGTGTGTATTATAATGAGAGTTTAATGATAGAAGGTGCTACAGGAGATGTACCCGTAGAACACCACTTGTACCGCATATTTTTTGAAGGTATAGCAATGCTTTTTTGTATAGCAACTTTAGAAATATCTAAACAGTGGTTTAGACTAACCTCTATAATTTGGGCAATTTTATTAGGCATTTTTAATATATACCACTTTATAACAGCTATAGCTTATGAAGCTTCTAACATATCAGAAATATTAATACTAGCTTTAATGGGAGTTGTAAGTGTATTATTAGTAAAGACACTTTTACAATGGCGAAAAGAAATAGTCTAAAAAGCGTATAGTGAAACTAGAAAAGCATTTAGGTTATTCTAAATGCTTTTCTAGTTCTTTAAACTTTCTGTGAATAAACATAATTTCTTTTAAAGAAAATTCTTTTTCTTGAAACCAGTCGTAAGCTTCAATTTTGGCATTTTCTACCTGTGCATCTCTTATGGCTTCTAATGTAACAATGTGCCAATGCGCACCTTTGTTTTTAGAAACAGGATAACCAACATCACTAATAATGTAAGATTTACGAGGCTGATTTACCAATCTTACTCCGTTTTTTAAAACAGCTAAGGTTTTGGTAAGTGAAATAACCTCTGAGAAAGAGTAACGTGCAAAGTCGTTAAAACCATCTCGTTTTACATTAAAAAGCTTATCGCCAACTTCTAAATATCGCATAATTTATTTTACAAAGAGTTAGCAAAAATAGAACGATTATCCCTTTTTTGCTTTACTACCAAGCACTACTTATTAACAATGGTAAGGGTTTTGTAGCTATTAAGCTGATACTGATAATTTTTAAGAGTTATTTTTTTGTAGAATTATAGTAAATTAGTTTCTCTGTTAGTGCACACATTTTACTTGTTTGCTTACTCTTTATGGCACAAGCCTGACGCTCGCGTTAGCAGGGCGGTCTCACACTCAATTTGTATTTTATAATTTAAGATTTAATATTCTGATAGATGTTTATTAAGATTATTAACTTACATTCTTCTCCCTCAAACCAAGTAACTTTATATTTGTCATTCATAAACTGGGTCATATCAAAATTTTCATAAGTAAAACCTTCTGGAAGATTTCCTGACATTCTAATTTCATCAATTTTTGAAGTTGCTTCTAAGATTTTTGACATATTAGGGTTTTGTTTTGTAGCAGCTATAAAACAAGCTTCTACTTCTTTAGAAGAAAAATCTTGAGAAAGGTTAAGAGGTAATATTATTTTTTTTAATTCTTCAAAGGAATCTCCTTTAAATAAATCATAATCTGTAATAGTTCTAATAAACAATTTTTTATAACTCTCTGGGCTATTATCTACAAGAAACTTATTACTTATGAGTTTCTCTTCTGCAATCGAAATATTCATTAACAAATTGTCATCTGTAAAGCAAGAAAATATTTGACTATTAGATCTATTACAGGAAACAATAAAAAAAAATCCAATAAAAATTAGTGATATTTTATTAATATACATTTACCATATGTGTTTTTTTCAAATTTATATAGAATTCGAACAAATTCCTAATAGGACAGCAAAGTGTGTATGTAGGCTTTCCCCCGCTAGCGCAAGCATCTTGATTGTGCCGTTGAATGCATCTAACTAAATTAAATCAGTTTCTTCTTTCTCAAAAATATGAAGAGTTCCACTTGCTGTTAACACAGCAATCATACTATCATTTACCTTAATTTTATCTATATGATACCAGTTATCTTCATTAGATATTTTTTTGGGATCTTTTAAGAGTTCATAATAATCTATAATCTTATTTGTTTTAAGGTCTAAGACAGCCAATATACTGGCTATTAATGTTTCTCCTTGCTGTATAGCTAAGTATAATTTATTATTGAGAACAACACTAGATTGGTGTTTAATACTCCAATTATTAGCAGGAAAAATAGTGTTTAGCGTTGTTGTTTTGCACTCCTCTGTATCTAGATTAAAAATACTTAACGTTTGTATGTTATTAAAAATGCCAGAAGTAGCAATAACTTTTTTGTTATTGTTATTATATAAAAAGCCTTTAAGGCTAGGTATTTCTTTGTGTACTTTGCCAGTATTTGTGTTTATAACAATACTTCCTGTGGCGTTTAAACTGCTATTTGCAAAAGATAAAAACAACAAATTATTTATTACTAATAACTCGTTAGAAATTAAGTGATTGTTAATTTGTTTAGTATACTGTAGAAAGTTAAAACTCCACACTTCTTTTTCTGTATCTAAATAATAACAGTTTATATCTGTGTCATTTTTAGAAAGAAATGTATTATTTTCTAAAATTTTCCAAATTCCGTTTAAGCCATAATTTATAGGGTATTTATCTGAAGTTTTAAAATTTTTTAAATTTAATTTAATATTAAATTTCATCCCATTCTCCCGACTAACTCCAATGATATAGTAATCATTTATAACACTGGTAATATTTTGAAAACTAATTAAAGTATCTAGTTCTATTATCGAATTACTGATTAAATTATATAAAATCGTGTTTTTTTTATTCCAATCAATATAAATTAAATAGTTTTTGATACAGGCAAAAGATTTAACACTTAAAATCTTGTGTTTTTTACCATTATTGCTGATTATAAGTTCATTGTTCTCTTCTAAAGTAATCAATTTACTATCATCTAGTAGTTCAAATTGTTTTATTTCAGTGAAAATTTTCATTTAAAAATTAAATTAAAATTATTGATATAGTTTAAAGCTTCAATAATTACTTGTGATATTTCTTCTGGATAATCCCCCGCTAGCGCAAGCATCTTGCTTGTGCCGTTACACAAACTAAAATTATTTAATATCACTACAAAACTCTAGTACTTGGCAGCCTTACCATTAGCAGCACTATTTTTAATAAATGCTCTTATGTCTTGGTTAGCAGATTGTAAATCTTCTTTACGCAAGTACATCATATGTCCGCTTCTGTAGCCTTTAAAAGTAAACCTGTCTTTTAGTTTTCCGCTTGGGTCTGTTTGCCACATACTATATTTAGAGGTAAAGTAGGTTGTGGCACCATCATAATACCCTGTTTGGTACAATACTTTTAGGTATGGGTTTTCTGCCATTGCTTTACGTAAACCTTCTCTAACATTATTATTGCTATTGTCCCAAGGGTGTACACTACCAAACATATTGTATTTAAGATCTGTTTTAAAGTTTAAGTGCTCTCTAAGGTAAAAGTTAATTGCAGGTGTAAAAGAGTGTAACCAAGAGGTTAGCTCTGCATTATAGTCGGGCTTTGTGCCAGCAGCCATTTTGTCTATACCTAAATACCTAGAGTCTAAACGCCCAATTGTATGTCCGCTTTTATTGCGTAGTAAATCTTTCCAAAAGAAAGATGTAGGCACCATTAAGTTATGGTCTAAAATTGCTTTTTTAGACATACCAGAGTAGTACGCCATTTTTTCTGCAACTTCTTGCTTCTCGGCATCTGTTATAAAACCACCTCTAGCAATGGCAGGCATAAGCTTGTCTATGGTATATTCTTCTACTTCTGGTAATACCTCTAACAAGTCTTTTTGTTGTAAAGCCGCAGGTAACATTTTATGGTGCCAAGCAGCAGCAGTAAAATAAGGTAAGTTTATACCAGAAGATAAAGGTCCGTCTGCGTTGTATATTTTATAATCTGCTGGTGATACCATAATAACACCATTTAAATACATCCATTGTGACTCTTGTAGTTCTAAGGCTAAACCAGATACACGCGTACCACCATAACTCTCACCAATAATATATTTAGGAGATTGCCACCTGTTGTTACGTGTAACAAAAGTATTTACCCAGGCTGCCAAGTATTTAATATCTGCATTAATACCAAAAAACTGTTTGCGGTCTGGCATTTTTCCGTCTTTTTGTGCTACCATTCTAGAGTAACCCGTATTTACAGGATTTACGTAAACAATATCTGCTACGTCTAAAATAGAATACGGATTATCTTTAATACCATACGGTTGTACAGGGTAACCCTCGTCATCAATATTTAAAATTTTAGGTCCAGTATATGCAATGTGCATCCAGACAGATGCCGAGCCAGGACCACCATTAAAAGATACAACCAATGGGCGTTCTTCTCCTTTATTAACATTGGTCCTTTTATAATAGGTATAAAATAACGTAGCAACCACATTATCTTGTTTATCCCAAACGGGTTGCGTACCAGTAGTGGCAGAGTAGGTAAGTTTAGTGCTGTTAATAGTAGCAGTGTGGTTTGTTACTACTGTAGTATCTACAGCAATTTTTAAATCTTGAGCTTTTGTTTGTGTAGTAAAACTAAATACCGCTAAAACGGTAACGACTTTTAAAAACGCTAATTTTTTCATTTTTGAGTTGTAGTTGAGTTCAGATCTAAAAGTATATAATTACTGTAGAGAATAAAAATGTATTCTCCTTTTAACTTTTTTACTATTAATTAAAAAGTGGCTAACCCTAGATAATCTGCATATTTTTAGGGATGAAAAATTTTGACGATTTTTTTTATAGATGCTTTAAGGACACAATTCTGCAGTTCACCGTTTAAAATAGTGCGTTCATTTGATAATTTTAAAAAAGGCTTTAAAGGCGTGGTAACTTTGTCTCAGATTTAACCTACAAATGTTTTTTACCATGTCAAAATTTAAATTTTTACCAATAGGACTTTTAGCTTTATTTATAACAATGACTTCTTGTACTACAGAGAGCGTTGAGCAAGAAGATGCTATTTACGCACAAGTAGATACTTCTAGTGAATTAGAGAAAGAAGTAATAGCGTTGGTAAACGAGTACAGAGTTTCTAAGGGTTTAAATACTTTAGAATATGGTAAAGTAGCATACGGTTATGCAGCACAGCACAATGATTATATGATTGATGCAGGAAAAATTAGCCACGATAATTTTGATTTACGTGCATCTAATTTAGCTGTAGAGGCAAAAGCAGATTTTGTATCAGAAAACTTAGCTAAAGATTTTAGAACAGCAAACGGTGTTGTAAAAGCTTGGATTAATAGTCCAACTCACAAAAAAGTAATGGAAGGTGATTTTACATATACAGCTATAAATATTAAAGCTGATGAAAACGGAAAATTATACTTTACACAATTATATTTTAAATAGGATTTTTTAGGTTAAAATCTATTTTATTGCTGCACTTTTAAGACAATGTAAATTGTTTTAAAAGTGTTTTTTTTGTTACATATTTTATAAATAGTTAATTTTTAAAAGATTGAGTTATTTTTAAAAATTACTGCAAACGTTTGCATAATCTTCAATTTCTTAAAATTTTGTGTATTTCATCGAAATGGGGTGTATTTCATCGAGTAAACACAATAAGTGGAGAATACTTATGAGCTAGGTTACGTTATAACCATACCAAATTAGTTCTTAACCAAAATCTAGCTTAAATGAAAATAATTTTACCCCAGAAAATTAGAATCATTTTTGTGGGAGTCTTACTCGCGCTTACCACAAATTTAAAATCACAAACAAAAAATTACGCTACAACAGTTCCTATACAAGATAGGGTAGACAATGCTAATAATGCAGTAGACGGTAATTTATTAACTAAAGCAGACATAAATGCTAGCTCCGGAATACTTGTAGGTATAGGTGCTTACACAGGACATTTAGAGTTGCAGTACCCTACAAATTTACCTGCAAATACTACAAGTTACACTAAAATAGAAACTCAAGACGATATACTGTCTAGTCTATTGGGTGGTAGTTTAGGAGGCCTGCTATCAGACATTACAGGAGTTTTACTTTTAGGTAACCAGGAGTTTGCTGTAAAAGCACAAAATAATGCAGTTACTGTATTAGAAAAATTTTCTAATGCAACTAATGGCTTTTCTACAGAAGATGTTCGTGTGGTTGCAGACAAAGACAATAACTATTTTTTAGCAGTTACACCAGACCAGGAATACAATAGAATACGTATTGACAATTCTATGGGATCTTTAATAGGGTTAAACAACACTAGGCAATTAGGTGTTTATGAGTCTTACTATACTACAGGAACAGCTGGTTGCGGCTTACCAAGTTATACTTCTTTTAGTGGTAGCGGAATATCTTTAGACCTATTAAATTTAGGAGGTGCAGGTGTTGCAAATCCTAACTTTGCTTTAGATGGCGATGCATCAACCTACTCAGAATTAGGATTAGGAGTTTTAGATGTTGCAGCAAGCATACAGCAAACTATTTATTTTGATTCGGGTTCAGACCAAGACGATGTTATATATATACGTTTAGCTGTAGACCCTTCTCTTGTTAATTTAGGCTTATTAAACAATGTAAGTATTAGTGCAAGTAATGGTACAGAGCAAGTTTATACTTCAGATGCATCAAGCTTATTGTCTTTAGACTTACTAGGGTTATTACAGAATGGAAATAGTACAGTATTAGCGTTTAAGCCAGGAGAATCTGTTAATAGGATTACCGTTAGTTTGTCTTCGTTATTAAACGTAGCTGTTGGTCAGCAAATACGTATTTATGATATTTATAGAGCTCCAGAGCAACCAATTTTATCTACATCTACTACAGATATAAATATATGTAGTGGTTCTACAGCAGACCTAGTAGCTACGGTACAAGGTGCAACAGTAGAATTACGTTGGTATGATGCAGAAACAGGTGGTAATTTACTAGCAACTGTAAATTCTGGAGATACGTTTACTACTCCTGCTTTAAATAGTAGTACAACCTACTATGTAGCATCTGCTCATATTGGTTGTCCAGAAGAATCTGCTAGAGTAGAGGTTCCTGTTAATGTAATAGCAACACCTACAGCTGCAGATATTACCGTAATTGGTAATGAAAACCCTATATGTTCACAAAGTACAGTTGTATTAGTACCTTCTAGTGCTATAGATGCAACATACAATTGGTTTTTAGACAGCGCAGAAACAATGCCAATTACAGATGGTATGGTTTTAAACGGTGCAACATACAATATAGATGAAAATGGAGTATTATCTATTACTGGTTTAACAGATGTTAATAGTCCCTATACTTTTTATGTAGGTAGTACAGAAAACCTTGCTGGTTGTAAAAATGCAGATGGCGATTTAAAACCTGTAGAAGTAACTATAGTAGATTCTGCAAGTACAGCAGTAGATGTTACTTTAGATACAGATATTAGCTTAGCTAACTTAATTAATATTTTCCAGGTAAACCCAGCAACAAACATTACAGGTTCTGTAACAGGAGATGTTAATGCTGGTGATGAAATTACTGTTGCGCTAAACGGTACAACTTACACAGGCATATTAGACGCTAACTTAGAATTTAATATTGCAGTAGATGGTACAGATCTTTTATCAGATATAGATAATTTATTAGAAGTTTTTATATCAGGAGGTCTTTGTAGTATTACAGATGATGTTATAGTTACAATTCCAGACTTTATACTAGATAATTTAAATCAGGTTTTTTGCGCTTCTGATAATGCAACGTTACTAGATTTAGATGTAAATGGTAATAATGTTGTGTTTTTTGATAGCCTTTTAGGCAGTGCAACGGTAGATGCTAATACAGTATTAACAGATGGTGGTACTTACTATGTAGGACTTTTAAATGTTCCTTTATCTGTATTACCGCGTATACAAATTACAGTAACAATATTAGATACACCAGCGCCAACTACTATAAGCACTACGCAAGTTTTCTGCGAAGCAAACAATCCGGTAGTTGGAGACTTACAAGTTAATGAAACTAGTGTTGTTTTTTATGACGCAGAAACAGGAGGTACAATGTTAGATCCTTCTACAGCTTTAGTAGATGGTACAACATATTATGTTGCTAATACAGAAAATGGTTGTGAAAGTAGTACAAGATTAGCTATTACAGTAACCTTTACACAACCAGCACCAACAACAAGTAACACTGCACAAGAATTTTGTAGTACAAGTAATGCTACCTTGGCAGATATACAGATAAACGAAACGGCTGTTGTTTATTATGATGCAGAAACAGGAGGTACAATGCTAGCTTCTGATACAGTTTTGGAAGATGGTACAACATACTATGTAGCAAACTTAACATCTGGATGTGAGAGTGATGATAGGTTAGCAATAACTATTACAATAGAAGAAGCAGAACAAGCTACAATTACAGGTATTTTTGAAGAAGCTTGTTTAGAAGATTCCTATATGTATACTACAGAAACAGGCAAGCAAAATTATGTTTGGACAGTTACTGGAGGTACAATAATAGAAGGTGGTACAAGTACAGATAGCTTTGTAACTGTTACTTGGGAAGATTTATCAAATACAGAAATTACAGTTACTTATGATGGTGCTACAGGATGTACATCTGAACAAGAAACGTTAGAAGTAGGAGTCATTTCTTGTGGAGAGGTTTTAGGTGAAGAATTTTGCTTATTTGTTTACAATGAGTTTTCACCAAACAATGATGGTTATAACGATTTTTTTAAAGTAAAATGTATTGAAGACTATGCGTCTAATACAGTACAAATCTTTAACAGAAACGGTAACCAAGTTTTTGAAGCTGTTAATTACAGAAACGACTGGAACGGTGTTGCCAATGTAAATGGTGTTTTAAGCAAAGGAGACCATTTACCATCTGGTACTTACTATTACATTATTGCTATTCCGGAGTTAAACAGAACGCTTAAGGGCTGGCTGCAAATAGCAAGATAAAATTAACCTACACAACAACCCCAAATTAGTATCAAAATGAAGTTAACCAAAAATATAAAATATACACTGCTATTACTTAGTCTGTTTGGATTAAGTGTTGCAAATGCGCAGCAAGCACCGCAGTACACACAATATATGCACAACACTATGGCACTTAACTCTGGTTATACAGGAACAAGTGGCAAATTAGAAGCAACCATTTTACACCGCTCTCAATGGGTAGGTTTAGAAGGGGCACCAAACAACCAGTCTTTTTCTATACAAGGTAAATTTGGAGAAAAAGTTGGTTTAGGATTAAGTGCTATTAATGATAAGCTAGGAGCATCTAACAACATTACTGTAAACGGTAATTTTGCTTATGAACTGCCTCTAGGCTATGTTACAAAACTATCTTTAGGTATAAATGCAGGCGTAGATATTTTAAACATAGATTGGTCTAAAGGATCTTATGAAGATAATATGGATCCTGTTTTTAATGAAAACAATAAAGATGTACGTCCTGTTTTAGGTGTAGGTGCATTTATGTACGGCACAAAATGGTACGCAGGTGTATCTACGCAAAACCTTTTTA
Source organism: Cellulophaga sp. 3_MG-2023 (assembly GCF_030546975.1). NCBI lineage: Bacteria > Pseudomonadati > Bacteroidota > Flavobacteriia > Flavobacteriales > Flavobacteriaceae > Cellulophaga > Cellulophaga sp. 3_MG-2023. The sequence goes on along the minus strand of NZ_JAUOPS010000001.1, from coordinate 986,943 downwards.
ATTCATCTATTTTAAAAGATAATGATGAGGTTGTTACAGACCGTAAAAGTCAATATTATGTAATGGGTGGTTATGTGTTCGATTTATCTAGAAACTTAAAATTTAAACCAACTATTTTAACAAAGCACGTATCTGGAGCTCCAATTACTGTAGATGTTTCTGGTAACTTTTTACTAAATGAAAAATTTAGTTTAGGAGCTGCTTACCGTTATGACGATGCCGTTAGTGCATTAGCAGGTTTTAATATAACCAAAGAACTATTTGTTGGTTATGCGTATGACTATACGTTAACAGATTTAGGAGATTATAATAATGGATCTCATGAAGTTATTTTAAAGTACAGTGTTTTCAACTCTAAAAAGAGAGCATTATCACCAAGATTCTTTTAAAAATATAGATATGAAAAAAAGTTTATTCATTTTAAGTATACTTTTTGCTTCATTATCTGTAGCACAAAGTAAAGAGGAAAGAGCAGATGTTTATTTTGAAGATTTTAAGTTTAGTGAAGCTATAAAATTATATTCGAGCGCAGCATCAGAAAAAAGAAAACCATCATTACACGTTATACAACGTTTAGCAGATAGTTATTTTAATATAAACGATTACCAAAATGCAAAAGATTGGTATAGTAAGTTATATAGCATAAAAGGAAAAGAAGTAGGAGAAAGCAACCTTATAAAATTGGTGCAAAGTTTAAAAGCTAGTATGGATGTAGATAGGGCAGATGAGCTTTTAAAAGAGTATTATACCAATCCTACCAAACTAAAAATGATTTTATTACAAAAGGCGTATTTAGATAGTATTTCTAAGACAAAACCAAAATACACTATTAAAAATATGCCTTTTAATAGCTCAAAGTCAGATTTTGCACCTGCTATGTACTCAAGAGGATTGGTATTTGCATCTGCAAGAGACACTGCTAAGTCTAACAAACTATACCCTTGGAACAAACAACCGTATTTAGATTTGTATTTTACAAACCCAAAACAAGAAGACTTTGTGCCAGAAAAGTTTTTAGAAAATATGGAGTCTAGTTTTCATGACGCAACCATAGCAATTTCTAATAATGGAAGAACAGTATATTTTACGCGTAATTTTATTAAAAAAAATAAACTTAATGCCAATGCAGACGGTTTGTCTAATATGCAAATATTAAAAGGAACTATTGCAGATAATAAGTTGGTAAACGTTATGTCTTTAAGCTTTAACAGTAAAAACTATTCTTGTGGTCACCCAGCATTAAGTGCAGATGGGCAGCACTTGTATTTTACATCTAATATGGATGGCGGTTATGGTTCTAGTGACATTTATGTTGTAGAGCTATCTGCATCTGGAGATGTGGTAGGGAAACCTGTAAATTTAGGACCAACTATAAATACAAGAGGTAGAGAAATGTTTCCTTTTGTAGATAAGGACGAGTTGTATTTTTCATCAGACGGACATTATGGACTAGGTGGCTTAGATATTTTTGCATCTAAAATACTACCCAATAGTGAGTACTCATTACCATTAAATATGGGGAAACCTATAAACAGTAATATGGACGATTTTTCTTTTATTAGAGAAATGGCTTCAAACAGTGGCTATATAGCATCTAACCGTTATGGTGGTATGGGAGATGATGATATTTATCATTTTGAAGGTGCAAAACCTGTAAACTGTTTAGAGTACTCTGGTAATGTATATAATAAGCTAACCAAACAGCCATTAGAGCGAGTATCGGTTGCTATTTATGATGAAGATGACACGCTAATACAAAATAGTAAAACAGATGTAAATGGATATTATAATTTTGTTTTGCCTTGTAACCAAACAAGTAAAATTGTATTTGCTAAGGATAAGTTTTCAAAAAAGACAATTACCATAGCAACACAAGAAAACCCAGAAGAACCATCAATAAACAACAAAGTTTATTTAACACCTTATGAGAGCTTAATTGTGAAAGAGGATAATGTAGAAAAAATTAACGTAGAACCTATTTATTTTGATTATGATAAATACGATATTACGCCAAGAGCAGAAATAGAACTACAAAAAGTACTTTTTGTTTTAAACGAGTTTCCAAAGACTAAAATAAAAATAGAATCGCATACAGACTCTAGGGGTAAAGATGCTTATAACTTAGAGTTGTCGGACAACAGAGCAAAATCTACTAGAAGATACTTAATATCTAAAGGTGTAGACATAGACCGCATAGAAAGTGCCAATGGTTTTGGTGAAATAAAGCTTAAAAATAAATGTAGCAATGGTGTTAAATGTACAGAGCAAGAGCATTTAATAAACAGAAGATCTGATTTTATAATTGTTTCTAAGTAAAATACGACTGTTCCCCTCAAATCTTGAACACAAAGCACCCTAAAAAGGTGCTTTTGTTTTTGTTAAAATATGTTTAAAATACTAGTCTAATTTATATCATTTCGTTATTTTTAAAGTAAAATTTTATGAATATGAGAAAAATAATGTTAGTAGTGGTATTTTTATGTTTAACAATTGCTAGTAAGGCAAATACAGAACCAAGTTTAACTGAAGTTAAAGTAGGTACAGAGCTTAAAATAGGGGAGGCTTCTTCATCTACTTATCAACATTTAATTTTGCCAAGAAAAAACTTTATTATTAAACGTGGTGGTCTAGCAAATTATAAGAGTTTAAAAAAACTAACTGTTGTAGTTACAGCTGTTAATACAAACTCAGATGGTAATGTTGAGGTTACGTTAAAGCGTAAAAACGGTAAAAGATTTTTTAATAGTCACCCTACAATTAAGGCAGATTATAATAAGGCATTAGAACAGAAAGAGTTATTAAAAAAGTAATTTTAATAGTGATGTTGTAAAATTACAATTGAGATTAAAATTAAATTGGTTTTTAATAGTTAAATAAGGAGTTATTTTAAAGGTTACTTTATACTAAAAGCATCGCAAAAGCGGTGCTTTTGTTATTTATGTAAGATTTGTTTTTTTAGTATTGAAAGGCTTCTATCATTTATTCGTCCAATATTATATTCTTTTTGTAATTTGAGCAATAGAAAAAAACCACTAATAACAGCCAGAACCACATATTCTATGAAAAAACCAATTGCAATTGCCCAAGTAAGCTCTTTAGAAAATAAAAAACCAGAACACGCCTTAGTAAATGGTTTGGATTTAGTAATAGTAAAATTTGATGACGATATTTCTGTATTGTACGGCAGATGTCTGCACAGAGGAGCTTTAATGTCAGATGGTCACGTAGACGGTCATAATCTTATTTGTGGTGTTCATGGTTGGGATTATAGAGTTGATACAGGAGTGTCCGAGTATAATAATGCTGAGGTACTACATAAGTTTACCACAAAAATTGATGGAGATAGCCTTTTTGTAGATGAGGCAGAGATAGATGCTTATTTGGTAGATAGTCCACAACCATTTAATAGAGATGCATATTTAGGAGCTTATGCAGATACGCACCCAGAAGAGACAGAGCCATACACTGGTTACATTAAGGAATTAGCTACCAACGGATTAAAGAATTTAGGGCACCACGGGTTTTCGGACTCTATGGGGGTAGATAGAAATACGTTACCAAAATGGAGTGATATTCAATTTTTACCAGCGCAATTAGCAAGTAGACCGCTGTTAGATGAAGATAATGTAGTAACTAAAGTGATTATTGGACCTAAAGCTAAAAAGCCCTTGCATTTAGATATTCCTTTATTTGTTAGTGATATGAGCTTTGGAGCATTATCTAGAGAAGCAAAAATAGCACTATCTAAAGGAGCAGAATTGGCTGGTACAGGTATTTGTTCTGGTGAGGGAGGTATGTTACCCCAGGAGCAAGAAAGCAATAGCAAGTATTTTTATGAGTTAGCATCAGCAAAATTTGGCTTTTCTTGGGATAAGTTAGACAACGTGCAGGCGTTTCATTTTAAAGGCGGACAAGGAGCTAAAACAGGAACTGGCGGGCATTTACCTGGTTCTAAGGTAAGTAAAGAAATTGCAGAGGTTAGAGGTTTAAAAGAGGGTGAAACAGCAATATCACCTGCTACTTTTCCAGATTTTCACGGAGTTGAAGATTTTAAAGCTTTTGCAGCGCAGGTAAGAGAACGTACTGGCGGTATTCCAATAGGGTTTAAAATTGCAGCAAGTCATATAGAAAAAGACATACAGTTTGCACTAGATGTAGGCGTAGACTATATTATTTTAGATGGTAGAGGAGGAGGGACTGGCTCTGCTCCAACTATTTTAAGAGATAACATAAACATCCCAACAATTCCGGCTTTGGCAAGAGCCCGTAAATATTTAAATAAAGTAGGCGCTACAGATGTAACCTTAGTGATAACAGGAGGTTTACGTATTGCAGAAGATTTTGCAAAAGCTATGATGTTAGGCGCAGATGCCATTGCAGTATCTAATTCTGCTTTACAGGCTATTGGCTGTTTAGGAATGCGTGCTTGTGGCAGTAATAACTGTCCAGTTGGTATTGCCACTCAAAAAGAATCGTTACGTAGTAGATTAATTATTGACTCCTCTGCAAAGCAATTACACAATTATTTTGATGCAACAAACAATTTAATAAAAGTAGTAGCAAGAGCATGTGGTCACGATGATGTTTCTAAGTTTAACTTTGATGATTTATCTACTTTTAATTATGATATGCATAAACTAACAGGAATTAACTACGCTGGTATTAACGCCTAAAAAGATAAAAAAATGGAAAAAATGATGCACTTAGCGGCACAATATTTAGCTGCTGCAGGAATAAGTTTTGTTAATAAAAAGGATGATGATAGCCATACAAATCTTGGCTGGTCAATTGAAAAAAAGCAGTTAGAAACACATCCATTATCAGAAAATGGCGACGTACTTATTTTAAATTACAAAACGTTTTCCTTAGAATGGATTTCAGAAAAAACAAAAGATTCTTTTTTATTAGATAATAAAACACATACACAAGTGTTGGAATGGTTAGTTAGTTATGCGGATAAATTTTTAGGTAAGAAATATACCTATGATTTTCATTACGATTTGCCTTATTCAATTGAAGGTTCTTTTACTTATAAACTAGAAGTATCAGAATTAAAAAAATTAGCAGGGTTAAGAACTTTAGCGCAGATTAGTATAGAGAAAACACTAAAAGAAACAGAACTGGAGTCTAGTATTAGAGTTTGGCCGCATCATTTTGATTCTGGAGCTTATGCCAGTTTAACCAAGGATATAGCTGTAGGTTTTGGCTTGGCTGTGCCAGATAGTATGGTTAACGAGCATTATTTTTACATTAGTGGCTACAAAGGTCACGCTGGGCTAGATACTTCTAAGTTTGATTCACTCTCATTAGGCGAATGGAAAAACGTTGGATTTAAAGGAGCAGTGTTACCAACCACAAAAATTAATGAAGAACAAGTGGTTAAGTTTTTTACTGAAGCCATAAATACCTATAAAAAATAGCATGCAAGTAACTAGTCTTTCTTTGGATGCTTTTAAAGAAATGGATTATTGGGCTGTAGAAAAGTACAATTTGTCTATTGCTCTAATGATGGAAAATGCAGGTTTACAATTGGCTAGGCTAGTGGCTAAAAAAGCAACAAAAGGCTCAGTTATTACTATAGGTGTTGGTAATGGAAACAATGGAGGTGGCGGATTAGTAGCCGCGCGTAGACTTGCTGCTTGGGGTTTTAATATTAATTTAGATTTAGCGGTTTCTATCACTAAAGAATTACCTAAAGCACAATTAGAAAGAGCGTTATTGTTTGGTGCAAAAGAAGGCATTACAAAGAAAACAGATATTTGGGTAGATGCCTATTTGGGTTTCTCTCAAAGACTGCCATTATCAGCTGTATTTACTAATAAAATTAAAGTAGCAAATGCATCATCAGCCTTTAAAATTTCTTTAGATATTCCTGTGGGTATTTCTAAAGATGGGGAACTATTTGGGTTTAAAGCAAACCAAATAATGACTTTGGCAGCTCCTAAAACAATACTAGAAAAATTGCCAAGTGGTGTAGAAGTGTTTGTAGCAGATATAGGAATTCCAAAGTCGGTTTATGAGCATTTTAATATTAAGATGCCTAATTTTAGTGAAAACCAACTGATATCTTTATAAAGTGATATGATAAACGATAAAGAAAAAGCGAAAGAAATTGATAAGCAATTACGAAAAGAATTGGGTATTGATAAAGAGAAGCTAAAAGAGCTAAAGAAAAAACTTTTAAAAGTAGAGCCACGTTCTGAACGTGGTGCAGAAACATTGTTTCGTTTGGTGTCTAAAAATCAGTACACTTTAAACACAATGATTGATAGAAAATCTAATATTCTCATTTCTATTAATGCACTTATTCTTTCTATAACTTTAGGTACTGTACTCAACCAGTTAGATAAAGACCCGCATTTAATTTTTCCTGCTACAATTATGTTGCTTACCAATCTTATTTCAATTGGGTATGCTGTTTTTGCAACAAGACCAGAGCTTACACACGGAAATAAGAATACAAATAATTTATTATTCTACGGTAACTTTAATACAATGGAGGAAGAGCAATATACAGAGGAACTTACTAGTTTAATGTACAAAGGAGACGATCTTTATAAAGCTATTGCCAAGGATACGTATCATTTAGGGAAAACTATTGATAGAAAATTTAAATTGCTAAGAGCCTCTTTTCACGTTTTTTTAATTGGTATTATTTTGGCTGTTATAGGGTTTATTGCTTGTCATTTAATGTTTGGCAATTACTTTATTTAAAATTCTTTTATTTACGTTATCTATAAGCTTTTGTGGTTATTGGTATAGAATTTGTTAAAATGTTGTTTGTAACAAGTAATCAGTTAAAGACATAAGCATACTTAATCATTTATTATTAATAACTTTACAAGGTTTTATAGGTCCCAGTAGTAATTTAATAAATTTAAATGAGGAGTAAAAGTCTGTTGTTTGTAATGTTATTGTGTTTTGTAACCGTGTCTGCACAAATATCAGATTTTGCAAGGGTAGAATATAAAGTTTTACCTAGAGGTAGTTCTAATTTTGGATACAGTAGAGCTCGTGCAGCTGTTAATTACCCAATAGAACTTAAAAATAGCAATTACCTTTTGTTAGGTTTAGATTATAGCAATATAGAAATGTCTTTTGACCCTAAAATAGCAAAGTTTAATACAGACATTATTCAGGATTTTCAGATGTTAGAGTTTAACCTAGCATACATTAAAAAATTAAAAAACGATTGGCGTTTGGGTGTACGTTTTACTCCCGGATTTAGCTCTAATTTAGGCAGTAAAATTACCTTTGAAGATGCTGTCTTTGCAGGTGATGTAGTTTTTATTAATGATAAAAGAGATGATACTACTATTGATAAGCCTTACCGTTTAATAGTAGGAGTATCTTATTCGCAAAACAGAGGTATTTCATTTCCTTTGCCTTTTATTAGTTATTACCGTAAGTTTCATCCAAAATGGTCTTATAATTTAGGCGTTCCTAAGTCTAACTTACAATACCATATCTCTAAAAAATCTAGATTAAAACTGGTAACAGAATTAGACGGTTTTACAGCCAATATACAAGAAGGCTTACCTGTTAATAACGAAGAAGATTTAGCTAAAAAAATAAATGTATCTCTTATTTTAGGTGGGTTACGCTACGAGTTTAAAATAAAAGATCACCTAGAACTTTTTTGTAATTTTTCTGGAGTACTTATGGAAACCGCAGAGTTAAGAAATAAAGACAACGACAAGGTATCTACCGTAGATAAAAAAAATACCATTTATTTTGGTACGGGAATACGTATTAGAAGATAGTTAGTCTAAAAATCTTTTAATGTCCTTATTACTTCCGTAAATTACTAAAATATCATCTTTATTAAGTACATTATCTGGGTTAGCAACACCTTGTACTTTAGTAATATTTTTAGTTTTACCCACAATACTTTTTACCTCTTTATTAGCTATTGTTGTTAATACAAGCAAGTTATATTTTTTTCTTATATTAATTTCTCTAATGGTTTTACCATCGTATTTTAAAGGTAATTCTACTTCAACAATACTAAAATCATCATTAAGTTCAAAAGAGTTTAAAACACCTTTTAAACATAGTTTTTTAGCCCATCTTTCTGCAGATTCTTCTTCTGGGTGTACAATTTCATCAATACCAATTGCGTGTAAAACTTTTTCATGTAAAGCGTCTATAGCTCTACTAATTAATCGTTTTACTTGTAAGTTTTTAAATAAAGCGGTTGCCATAATATTTGCTCCTTTATTTTCGCCAATGGCAACAACAACCAAATCTGTATCTTTTAAAGGTAATCCAGATACAGTGTGCTCATCTGTAGCATCCATACAAATGCAATGAGATATACTTTCTTTGTACATATCTACACGGTTCATATTAGTATCTATACCAATAACCTCGTTACCTTGTTCTGTTAGTTTTATAGCTATTGAAGCCCCAAAACTTCCTAAGCCCACAATTATATATTTCATATTAGCTTAATTTATAGTCAATTCTTCAGTTGGATATTTATAATTTCTATGTTTGGTTTTTTTAACCAAAGCAATAAGTAAGGTTAACATACTAACTCTACCAATAAACATAATGCCAATAATAACAAGTTTGCTAGGCGCACTTAATTGCGCTGTAATACCAAGACTTAAACCTACAGTGCTGTAAGCAGAGAAGCACTCAAAAGCAATGTCTAGCAGTTTTTTTTCACTATCAAAAATAGAAACCAGTATAATTCCAGACCCTATAACTAATAGCGATAAGGAAATAACAGCAAAAGCTCTACGTACAGAGATGTCTGCAATTTCTCTTCTAAAAATTTCTATTTTAGATTTACCTTTGGCTAAACTCAAAAAATTAAGCGTAGCAATAGCAAATGTATTTGTTTTTATACCACCGCCGGTAGATGAAGGTGATGCACCAATCCACATTAGTAAAAAGATTAGCATTATAGTAGAAAAGTTTAGTGCAGACATATCTACCGTATTAAAACCCGCTGTTCTAGGGGTGGCAGCACCAAATAAAGCAGTTATAAACTTACCAATACCGCTATGTTCTTTTAACGTATTGTTATATTCATTAATATAAAAAATAATAGTACCAATAACCGTTAAGGAAATGGTTGTAACTAGTGTAATACGGCTATTAATATTTAACACCCAAGGTTTGTGGGTTTCTGTTTTTCCTGATAAATAAAATAATTTTCTAACAAAAAAGTACTTTAAGTATTTAATTAAATTTACGACTATAGGAAATCCTAATCCACCTAAAACAAAAGAAGCAATTAAAATACTATGAAGCATATAATTGTGTTTAAATCCTGTTTGGTATAAACTATTTGGTAACGTAGAAAAACCTGCGTTGCAAAATGCAGAAATAGAATGAAAAAGAGAGAAAAAACAACGTTCAAAAAAGGAACTAAATAACGTTTTATCTACACTACTATAAATTAATAAAGTTGCTAAAATTTCTATAGAGAATGTAATTACTAAAATACGTTTAAGGGTAGAAAATACTTCGCCTAGCTTAGCTGCACCAGTAATGTCGCGTAAAGAAAGTTGATTTTCATAACTAGCACCGCCTTTAAAAAAATAGCTAAAATAACTAGCAACTGTAAGTATACCAATACCACCAGCTTGTATAAGGCATAATATTATGGCTTGCCCAAATGTGGTAAAATAACTGCCAGTATCTACTACAATTAAACCTGTAACACAAACCGAACTTGTAGCGGTAAAAAGAGCATCTAAAAAAGAGATACTGGTATAGGTAGCGTTAGGTAACATTAACAATAATGTTCCAATAAAGATAATACCTAAAAAGCTAATTATAAAAAGTTGTGCCGGATTAAATACGGTACGTTTGTAGTTTACATTTTGCTCAGAAAATTCTCTTATAAAAGTTAGTATAATGGCAAACTTAACCCAAGTGTCATTATATAAAAAAGAAATATGTTTGTGTGCTTCTTCGCCTAAAAAATGAGCATATAAAATAGTTAAGGTGATAAGTATTGTAGCACTATCAAAAATAAGAACGCCACGTTTTATGGTCTTATGCCGCTTAATATAGCGTAACAGTGTGGCTAAAATACCTAAAGTGATAACTATAAAGTAATAGGTATTAAAAACGTACTGTAGTTGAGGAGATTTGTTATATCCAAAATCTATAACAAAAAGGAACAAACCAATTACACTACATATAAAAGTAATACGGTATAGTTGTTTAAAATACTGTTTGTAATTATTTAAAAAATTCAAAATGAGAAGATTTATTTTAAATATTTATGACAAAGGTAGAACTTAAAAAATCTAGTAGTCTTAATAAAAAACTAAATTATACTATCACTATTTATAGGGGGAATCTAGAGTAATTGTTGCATTATATTTGCTATTATGAATATAGGATTTAAAGAAATTGTTATTAGCCTTTTAGTTTTGCTTGTTATACTATTTTACACAGTAAAATCTAAATATATGCTGTCAGAGAAAATGGCAGCCAAAAACTTAAATACTTTTTTAAAGGCGAATTATGGTTCTACACTAAAATATACAGATTTATACAGGTTTTTTAATACGGCAACTATGAATCCTAATTGTTTTAAAGCTGTAATTTATGAAGTTGAAAATCCAAAAATAGAAATGCATTTAACTTTTGATGCGAGCAAAATTGCAGATCAAAAAGATGTTAAATCTATGTATCCAGACGGTTTGTCTTTTCATCAATTTTATATACAAAAACAAGAAGTAGTTGCATCACAAACTATAATAGATGATAAAATGTTAGCTATGGGTGTTTCTCTAGAATGGAGTTATGATCTAGTGATACTTACTTTTGATAAAGAATACTCAGAAACAGAAATAACACACAAAGAACAGTGTTTTTTAGACTTATTTAGTAAAGAAGACACAGATAAATTTGGTTATTACCATAGTTTTAATCTAAAATTAATGTTTTTAAATGACACTTATGCTAGTTTAACGCACTACATAGAAAAAGAGGAAAGTGTATGGGTTTTAAAAGATATAAAACTTAATGAAGACGAAGTTAGTTTTAATAAGATAAATGAGGATGTTAAAGCAGCAATACATAAGTATTTAAAAGAGACGCAGCCTAAATTAATACTAAGTAATTATTTTGGGACATTGGTAAACAAGTCCGACTTTAATAGGGTTATTTGGGTAGAGTATACAGAGGAGAAAAGAACAAAAATAGAAATAGAAGAGGCTAAAAAAGGAGTATATGTATCACCAATAAATGGTTATGTTGTTGTTTATTGGAATATTTATAAAAAACAGGCGCAACACATTGCGTTTATGCCTCTAAAAGAACATCTTACCAGAGTAGAAATTTTAGAGATAGAAAAAGAAAAATTATTATAATTATATTGTTTTACAAAAACCCTTTTAACAATTTTTATGTTTTAAAGACTTAAACCATAATTCTTTTTTGGAGTCCAAATAGTAATTAACTTTAAAATATAGAGATTATGGATTTTAAAATTAAAAAAATAGTTGTTGCTGCTTTAGTTGTATTTTTTATTGCATTTTCTGCTAATGCGCAACGTAGGTCATCTAAAAAAGCAGTAACCAAAACAACAGTAACTAAAACTAAGGTTGTTTACAAAACTCCAAAACCTAAAGTAAGAGTTGTACGTACGTTACCAGCAAAAACAGTTGTGGTAAAAAGAAACGGAGTAAATTACCACTATGCTAATGGTAATTATTACAGACATAATAATGGGCGTTATGTTGCTGTTACGCCACCAATAGGATTAAAAATAAAAACAATACCTACAGGATATAGAAAAGTAGTAATTAGAAATAAACCATACTATTATTTTGGGGGTACTTTTTACATAAAATCTGGTAGTAATTATAAAGTGGTAGAAGCTCCTACAGACGCTATTGTTTATAGTTTACCAGATGAGGCAGACGCTGTTTATATAGATAATAAAGAATACTATAGTTACGACGGTAAACTGTATGAGATTGTAATTACACCAAATGGTAAAGCATTTAAAGTTGTGGGTAATTTATAGTTTTTCAGTTTAACTTTTTAAAATAATAAAAGCCTCAATATTAATTATATTGAGGCTTTTTTATACATATCATTTATTAATTAAAAACAATAGCTGTCTTGTTTTTTATGCTGTAGTTGGCAGCTTCAAAAAGTGTTAGCCAAACTATTTTTTCTATCCAAAAATCACCTTGATTATCAATAGTTTTATAGAGTGTTTCTTTGCTTTGTACTTCTAAATTTTCATTTAATTCTACACCTAACTTTTTTGCAACGCTTTTTAAATCTGTTAATAAACCATAAGAAGAACCAATCATTGCACCGGGAACAGGATATTCATCTGTATCAAAAATTACATCTTCAAAATCTATAGGAATATAATAACCAACACAGTCTGAGTGCACTAAAAGATGACTATAAAACATAGATGTTTCTTCTTCTACAATAGCATCTGCTGCAGGATCTAAATTTTCATCAAAAGGAGTTGGAGTCCAATTTTCATTATTCATATGATAGGCAAAAAAACGTCTTAAATAATGAAGAAAAGAATACGGAAAACCACCAACGTTTAAAGGCTCTACATCTAATTTATTAGGTTCTAAGTGTATTTTGTACCCATTTAACTCTAGTAATTTGTTTACTTGTTCAAATTCAGCTTTGTAAGCTTCATAGCCTTCAGGTTCATTTTTTATAAAGTCTGCTAATATTCCGCTTGTAATAGTTAATCCCATTGTAGTTTTAAATCTATATTTTTAATCACAAACAGTATAAATAATAGATTTTGGATCTATTTTATATTGTTTTTGCTGTGTTGTTACATCTTGTAACATTACATATTTATTTACTTGTAAAAAGTTATGATAGTCACTTGTTTCTTCTTCGTAAGTAGGCGGAACTTTTCCTTTGTAAATATAATTATTTAGCTTTTTCTTATACTTATAACTCTTAGAGTTTATCTCTTCACTTTTAAACTCTTTATACCCAAAGTTGTAATATATAGTTTTGGGAGTAAAGTTAATTGTAGACATTTCTTTTATGAAGTTGTCATTTTCTGAGCCTGGTTTTGGCAAAGGAGATTTTTCTGTTATTTGATACTCCCCAAAGACTAATTTATTGCCATCTATTAATACTCTAATGGGCATTTTATTTTCTGCTCTTGTATATTCAAAAATAATAAAGTCATTAAAATTAGTAGTGTTTTTAAAATTATATAGTATTATTTTTTGATTTTCAGATGCCTCATAAGATTGATTAAATGCTAAAGATATTTGTTGGGGTACACTAGTTGTTTTGTGCACATAAGGAAAATCAAAACAATTGGCATCTTTATTAAAAATAGGAGTTAGGTTTACTGGGCTTTCATTAGTTTTACTGTACGTAATAAGTGTTCTATAGCTAAATCTATCACCCAAAAAAGAAGTTTTAGTAGAGTCTCCAATACTAGGATTGTAACGACCATATACACTAAATGGATATTTAGCTTTATTAGGGTTTAAGTGCAAATATTTTTCTTTTACTACGCGCCAAGTACCTGTTTGTACTTCTCCAAATGAAGCTATTACATATTTATTATTATGGTAAAGAAATAGCGTTGGGCTACCTTCTGGAGATCTATTACCAAAAGATAAGCCATAACTACCAAGTAAGTCTTCTTCTATGTTTTTATATTGTTTTTCTGTGTTATATAAAGAGTCCATATTAGTAATTAAGTAACTTTCTCTAAGTTTTGTTAATTTGGTTTCTATAGCATTACAATTTTCAAATAATTTTGATTGTAAAAGTTTATCGTATTCCTTAAAAGTAGTTTGTTTAATTACCTTTGTAGAGTCTTTTGTACTAAGCGCTGCACAAGATTTTAGCTTTATTTCAAAATCTGCTTGACTATCTATGTACTCAATTTTTTCTATACAATTACAAGTAGCTGAAGCTTTATCGTTAACAATTTCTTCAATACTCTGCGCATTACCCTTGAGTATAGTTATAAATAAGAAGAGAGTTACTAGTATTATGTTTTTCATAGGTACTTTGGTTAGTTTTACAGTTACATTTTATACTGATTATTAATCTTTTTTTCTGGATTAACACATAGTAGGTATAATGATATTAAAAAAATCCACTCTAAGGGTTTCATTAAAATATAGGTGATGTTAGACCCCATTTTTGAGTTGATTTTTAAAGAAAGATTATAGCCATACTTGTCATAATTTCTTCTGATAAAAGAGTGTAAGCCAGGAGATATATCTGTAATCATTTCTTCAAAGGCATTGGCAATTTGTAACTGTCTGTTTACAATAATAGTATTCTTGTGTCTTTTACCTAAACGAATGGGCTTTACAATTTTGGGATCTCCTTTAGCAGCTACAGTGCATAAATAATGACCTTTATGGTCTAGAATAGGAGGGTGCATTTTTTGTGAGAAAGCCCAAGTAGTAGTTTCTGTAAAAACTTTGGTAATAGAGTTTACATCTTGTCCAAATAATAGTAATATTACTGTAACAATAATAAAAACAGGAATAAAAAGTAGTAATGCCCAAACGGACTCGTTAAATCTACTAGCTAAAAAGGTATTGCAACTATTAAGAAACTTATTTTTGTATACTTTGTTTTTAGCCTGTATTTTTTCTTCTTTAATTATTTTTAACAGAAGTCCTACGGCAATAATTAAACTTATAGCAGGTGTAAATACAAATAAGAATGTACCTGTGTTTTCAGCATAAATGCCAAAGCTATCTAAGTTATGATGTGTTATTTGTATAAGTATAGCAGTATTAATACATATGCCGATTATTAAAAAAACTAAGAATAATACAAGCGATAACGGAGGTAGTTTACGGCCTTTAATCCATATAAAACCAGCAGAGATATTAAATAAAATAAAATAAACAATAAGCGTTAGTATGTGTTTGCCGCCAAACGGTATATAACATTCTGGGTCTATAGGGTCTATGGCTTCTGTATGCTGGTGTATATGTGTAAGTATACCCAGAGCAAACAAAAGAAAAGAAAGCAAATACAAAACAAATACAGTAACCTCTATATTACTTATGCCTTTTTTATTCTTTTTTAATGCTTTAACAGTAAAAAATATGAGGACAAAAAATAAAATAAGTAGTAAAGGGATAATCATTGACATTAGCTTTTCTTTTTAATTATACGCAATATTACATTTGGTGTTTATTAAAATTTTATTTCTGATCTTTAATAATATCAGCTACAGCTTGTTTGTATTTAAATTGGTTGCCAGCTTTTTTTATTGCTTTGTATGTTTTTTTTGGGTTGTTAGTTGCTAATGAAAAGAACTCCCAAAACCCTAACATTTTCATTTTTATTGGTGTTGGTCCAGATAGTAATTCATCATACTGATGGTAAATAGTATCGTGAAATTCTTTAAAAATTTGCCATTTATTTTTGGGATATTCTGTTGTGTTGTTTTTTATCATACTTGGTAAAAACGGATCTGCAATTAATCCACGCCCAATCATAAAATGTTGTATGCTAGGGAACTGTTCTTTCATTTTTTTAAATTGATCCACTGTTGTTATATCGCCATTATAATACAATGTATGTTTGGCAACATCTACACATTTTTGAAAACCTTCTAAATCTACACCACCTTTATATAATTGTTTGCCTAACCTGGCGTGTATGGCAATACTTTTTAGTGGATATTTATCTAGTACAGAAAAAGATTCTAGTATTTCGTTACTATTCTCGTATCCTAATCTCATTTTCATAGACACGGTAACATCTGTTTCACTATGTGCACGATCTAAAATATGATCTATTTTCTCTGGATTACAAATAAGTCCAGATCCCATACCACTATTTGTAACCATAGGATAGGGGCAACCTAAATTCCAATTAAGTTCTTTATACCCTAAAGACTGTATGTATTTTATAGCAAATATAAATTGGTCTGCATCTGCCGTCATTACCTGTGGTATAAGGTTTAAAGATGTATTTACCTCCGGATTTAAATCTCTTTGGTAAGAACCTTTTATCACCATTTTTTTATTAAACCTAATGTAAGGCGCATAATACGTATCTATACCACCAAAAAACTTTTGGTGCGCATTTCTAAAGTTATAATCTGTAAACCCTTGTAACGGGGATGATAATAGTTGGTATGACATTAATTGCTTTTAAGCAGCAAATATAAACTTTTGCAAACCTCTTTTTTAGTTATAAGTCTTCTCTGAAACTACTTTATCATTTTTGTACTCAACTTCTTTAGAAATTTTACCATTTAATTTATAATATTTCCACACGCCTGTTTTTTCATCATTCTTATATAAACCCTCACTTTCTACTTTTGCAGCTTCATTATATGTTTTAGCAATTCCGTTTCTTCTTCCATCTATATATGTATAGGTTGTTTCTAGCATATCATCACTATTGTAGTATTTCCACTCGCCAGATTTATATCCTATTTTAAAATCACCTTCTGTAACAAGATTTCCGGTTTTAGAATATTTTTGGTACAAACCATCTTTATAACCGTCTTTGGAGTTTACTACTTCTTTTTTATTTCCATTATCATAAAAACTAGTTTCTGTTATTGGATAGCTAGCAGCATATGTTCTTTCACTCAGTAAAAGTCCGGCAGAACTATAATATGTACTACTACCATCTTTTTTATTATTTACATATGTTTCTACAGAAGTTAGCTTACCATTTGGGTAATATTCTTTTCTAATATAATTTTTGGGAGCACTATACTCTTTTTCCCAAATTACACGGTTGTCTTCTGTTTTTTGAGACCATTTTCCTGTTGCTTTATCAGCATTGTAAAAAGATGTTTCTACCAATTTAGTACCCGTATTCCCATCCTTTAAATAGGTAACCCACTTGCCGTCTTTTAAGTCTTTTTTGTAATTTTCTAAACGTTGTACTTTTCCTTTTTTGTCAAAGGTTTTCCACTCACCATCTTTAAGTCCGTTTTTATAATTAAAATCCTCAAAAACATCACCGTTAGTGTAGTATGATGTACTTTTACCATTGGCTTTTCCGTTTTCATCAAAAACCATTTCTTGTTCTAAATTACCAGAAAAATCATAGTTTTTTTTAGTGCCTACCATTTTACCATTTGCAAACGTTACCTCTGTATATGCACCACTGTTTTCTGCAATTTTGTAGCTTCCATTTAAAAGTTTATTGTCTGTTTTAAATAATGTTTCCTTACCAAAACGTTGTGTATCTACGTTTTCCCACATTAGGTAGTTTACTTGTGCATTTGTAGTTACAGCAAGCAAAAAGGTTAGTATTAGTACAATGTTTTTCATAATAATTTTTTTTAACTAAATGTTAGTTTGTTTTCTGTTATTTAATTTTTTAGCTAGAACAAGTTAATATTCTAAACTCTCTGCGTTTAGTTCATCTACATCTAATTCTTCTGGTTCAAGTTGTTCTGTAGTTACATTAATATGAAACTCTTTAAGTAACTCATAAACATAATCTGCATTACCTTCATGATGTCTTCTAGCCCAAAATGTATATAAATAAGTTAATCTGTCTTCAGTTTTTAAATCAGTTGTTAAATAAGTTTCTTTTTTATAGGTAGAGTAGTTTTCATACTTTAAAATAGTTTTTAATTCTTTTAAAATGCTATCATCTACAGTTTTAGAAATAAAGTCATCAATTTCAATATTATTACCTTCTTTGGCCATAGAATATATTTCTTTCAGTATATATTCATTTTCTCCAATATCATCATGAATTAATAATGAGGATTTTAACATAGCCTCTGCACCAGAGTTTTTATAAATTTTATTATTTTCAAAAAGCTTGTAAATATTATCTTTAACTTGTGGAGTAAATATTTTTTTTAAACTTTCTGGACTTCTATCAATTTTAGAAACTATATAAGAATAATATTCGCTTTTTGTTTCAAAATCAGAAAACCCATTGTAAGAGTAAAAAAAATAGCTAACTGCAATACCTCTACGTGCATCACTATTATCTAGATCAAAACTATCAAAGAGATGCTGAATCATTTGTTTTTTATCAGTTAAAATGTCAATAGATTCTGCTATTATTGAATTTTTAGACTCTTCAGTTTCCTTATTTTTAGCTATTTCATCTCTTAGACCAGCAATAGTATTATTTAATCTTTCATTTTGTCTTTCTTTGGTACTACTTCTTATTTTTTCTTTTTCAATTACTTTTTCTAATTCAACTATTTTATCATTAGTACTAGTCTTTTTACAAGAAATAACCAGAGTAATAATAAGAGCAATTATAATTTTTTTTATCATTGGATTTAATTTTGATTGTTTTTTAGTTCTAGCATTGTTTTTTAATGAAAGAACTATTACAACTATCAATATTAAGTATATTACCCTGAGCGGTAATTAACCAATTAATATTCGTAAGGTATTATTGTATTTTTGAGTGATGATGTGCTTAGAATTATAAAATCTTATTGTTTTTATTTATAGCTTCTTTATAAATTTTTGAATCTCTTAACTGTAGATCTGTTGCTAATGCTTTTATATAAGTAATACCTAAATCTTCCCACTCACTAACTTGTGCAGCATTCAACCTTATTTCTCTAACTTGGTTTGCTATACCACCAAGAAAAACCCATAAAAGGTAATTGTTTGTACTTGTTTTGCTAAATATATAAAACCAATCTTCCCAATGTATAAGGGTATCTTTAGATTTTAATAGTTGCAAGTGTATTTGCTTAATACTTATGTTGTTATCTAGTACAGATAGCTCAAAAAAATCTTGATTACTATTATTTACATAGTTAAATATTTCTGATTTGTTTTTATCAGATAGCTTATAATCTACCTTTAAAAAGATGACTAATTTTTCTAAATCTGTAAAGTTTAATGAGGTTTTGTAGTAGTACAATTTATTTTGCCAAATTTTATAATTAGCAGTAATTTTAGATAAAATAAACTTGTCTGTTTTGGTATAAATTAAATCTAAAGGCATATTAAATTCACTGTATTTAATTATAATTTAGTAAGCAGTACTTCTTTAAAATATTTATAATAAATTTCATCATTATAATAGCCCGAATTGTCGTTCTCTAAAAAAAATAAAAGCTCTTTATCTGGTAAAAAAGATAAAATAATGTTCTCAAAACCATCATCTATAATAAACGTATTTGTATCTTCTGTGTGTAAAATTTCAATATAGTCTGATGAGTAACTAATTTGATCTTTAAGAACACGTAAAGATTCTTTAGTGTATTTATTTTTTATTTTGATTTCTTTTTTAACTGGCGTTTGCTTTAAGTCTTTTAATAATTTAGCTAAAGATGAATCTTTAACAATTGAAAATTCAAAATCTAACTTATTAGGTTCGTAAGTGTACCTAAAATTTTTAGGTTGCCTTTTGGTGTTCACAATTATAGTATCTATAAGAGAATTACTAAAATACCTTGGAAAATGTAACGGAACAACATTGTCTAGTTTTTCCCAATTTAGTTCTTTTTGGTTTTTATCATTTAAATGTTTTGCCATACGTAGTATGTCAATACTTTCATATAAAATTTCAGTATCTGTAATGTCTTTATTAAAACCTGGTATTTTTTGACTATGAAAAAGGTCAAATCCTTTTTTTAACCTATTGTATTTAAAGTGTATTAACTCTAAACCAGATATTATACTTGTACTATCTGCATAATCAATCCTATTATGTTGTTTTATTAATTTTTCTTTAGTTATAGCTAATGAATCTTCACTAGGTAAAAAAAACAAAAAAGTATTTCTCATCCCATCAGATCTAAAATCTTCTTCTTGGGTTAAAAATCGTATTGGATTATACTTATTAACCTCTTCCGTAATAATTAAATCTCCTACCTTAACTCTGTATTTACCAACAGTACTTTTAAAAGCTCTAAAATTTATAGGAACTAATAATTTTCTATCTTCTTCGGTTACATACCTACAAACTGATGGTTCAGAAATTAAATTTTTAATGTCCTCATCAGTAGGTATTTTTAGCGTGTCTTCTAGTTCAGGGATTATATAAAAAGTATCAAACCTTAAATTTAAGTCTAGATTTAGGCAACCACTTAAAAGGAAAATACAAGCTAGTGCTAAAGTTAATTTTATGTAGAATTTCATTTTACATTAAGTTTAAAAGAGCATTTATTCTAGTTCTTTAATCATAATATTTTTAAAAGCTATGCCTTGGCCTTCTGCTTGTAGTCCAATATAGCCACTGGTTAGGGGAGTGCCATCAATTTTAAGTTCTGGATTATAACCGTGTACAACACCGCCACCAATTTTTGGTTTGGTATATTCTAAAACCTTTACGCCATTAACTTTGTGTATAATTAGAGAGTCTCTGTAAACAATAAGTTCACCTTGTACCCATTGGTCCCATTTAAATGTTTTAGAAGTAGATCTAATACAGTGGCGAGCATCTTCTTTTCCTTTAAAAACTATATCTGTACCAGGAGAGCACATATTACCTGTAGGTCTTGGTTCACCTTCTTTTTCCTCTGCAAGTATTTGGTATTCTATTGATATTGGCCAGTCTTGTTCTTTTAAAATAGTTTTAGGATCTTGAGAGTGAAACATAATACCGCTGTTTCTGTACGTAAATTTAGGAGCATCTTTTAACCATTGGTCTGTAAACTTATATTCAAATTTAAGATGATATGATGAAAATGGCTCATTGTAAAATAAATGCCCATTGCGCTTATCAAAAGTTGTGTAATCGTCATAATTTACAGCTATAGTGCCATTGGTTACTCTAAAGGTATTTGCATAATTATCTCCTGTAACGTGGTGATTTAATTTAGGAGTCCACCCGCTTAAATCCTTGCCATTAAATAAACTACGCCATTCTCCTTTATCAGTTTTTACTTTATTACTACCACAAGAAATGGCAATTACTATTATAAGTATTGTTAAGCACGTTTTTACTGTTTTCATTATGGAGTTTTTTTTAATTGGTATAAGTTATGGTGTTTATTTATGTAGCTAAATATAAATATTTATGTATTAGAAGTCTTAAATGTAATGGTTTATACGGAGTAAACGAAGTAAAAACAAAAAAGCGCTTAGTTATAAAACCAAGCGCTTCACTTTATTTTTGTATAAATTTAGTTTTTAATATGCATCTACATACAAAACTTGTCCGGTTATAAAACCATCTACAGACCTTTCAAAAGCTTTACCAACCAGTCTCCCTGGTACTGGTTCAAAACCAGGCATCATTTCTCCGTAAACATCCCAAGCTTCTTCTAATACAGTTGGGTTTATAGAGTTTACGCGTATACCTCTTGGCATTTCAAAAGCAACACATTTTACAAAAGTATCTATAGCTCCACTAGTAGTGGCATCTGCAATTGCAAACGGAATAGGTTTTACATTTAAAATTCCTGTTATTAAAGTAAAAGAGCCCTTGTCTGCAATATATTCTTGGCCAATACGCACAATGTTTATTTGTCCCATCATTTTACTTAGTATAGTGCTCATCCATTGCTCCTCTGTCATTTCTGTAAAGTTTGCGTATTCACATACTCCAACTGTATTTACAACAGCATCAAAATGACCTACATCTGTATATAATTTTCTTAAAGATGTTTCACTAGTAATATCTACCTGATAGTCATAATTTCCGGCAGAACGTCCTGCGGTTATAATTTTATGTTTCTTAAGACCAGTTAACGCTGCTTGTCCCATTTTTCCGTTTGCTCCAATTAAAATTATTGTTTTCATATGATATATTTTTTGTGTTAAAAATCATATGCAAATTTATTATGAGTTAGTGGGGTAGGACTAGGACATTTGTCTAATAATCTATATTAGCTCTTATTCTGCTTAAATGTCTTTGTGTAACTCCTAGGTAAGAAGCTATATAAACTAAAGGAATTTCTTTAATATACTTTGGCTGTTTAGTTATTAAATCTAAATAGCGTTGTTGTGCTTTATCTTTTTGATGATTAAAAATCCATTTTTCTAGTTCTAGATATTCTTGTTCTGCAATTATTTTTAAAAACTGTAGCCAATTAGTATTAGATTTTGCTAAGTTATTTAAGGTTGTTTTTGGAATAGTAATTATTTTAGAATTGGTTAATGCTTGTATATTTTCTTTAGATCCCTCACCTGATATAAAAGATGAATAAGCCATTAATAAACTATTTTGAAAAGTGAAGCAATAGGTAATTTGATCTTGGGAATTTGAATGGTAAAAAGAGCGAAAGATGCCAGAAACAACAAAAGAAATATTGTCGCATATTTCATCTTCCATTAAAAAAAAATCATTTTTTTTTAATGTTTTATACTCGCAGATATCAAGAAAATTTTCAATCTCTTCATTACTAAATAAATTAAATGATTCTAAATATGCCTTCATTGTATCTTTCAATTTTTATGAGCTGTAATTATTCTAATATAGTAAAGAATATAAGGTTTATAAGTATAGAAGCTTCCTTTTTTTTAAATGCACACCTATAAGTGTTTTAATTTTAGCCCTTTATAATTTGAGTTAATCTTTGCATAAGCAGTTTCATCAATTAATATAACAATCAAAAGTATAGCGGTTTTGTTACATTAAATACGCATATCCTAAAGCATTAATAAAAATTAAACGCAACTTTGTTGCATTAGTAATTGCTTTATATATATTTGCACACCAATAAATAATTTAAAACATAATATGAAAAAGATTAATTTTTTGCCTTTTTTGGCAGCAACTATTTTATTTACAGCTTGCTCTAAAGATGATGACAGCTTAGATGATCAAGTAGATCATAATGATGATCATAAAAACGTTTCGTTATTAATTTCTGATGTTAATTCTACAGAAATTAACTTTTTAAACCCATATAGTAAAGAGGTTCAAACCTACCAAGCATCTTATACTAAAGGTGCTGTATATGCTACAGAATCTGGTAGATATGGTGTTATAACACATAGAGATAATAATTACACAGAAACTTTTAATATTGGAGGAGAAATTGATCACGGAGATCATAGTCATGATTTAGGTGAAACCGGTTTAGCAGCTATAGGTTTTGAAAGTGAAAAACCAACTCATTTTAAATCTGAACATGGTTACGTAGCGGTTTATAATGATGGGGATGCTACGCTTAGTATTTTTAATGAGGAAACAATTGTAAATAGTAGTGCTGTTAAACACATACCAACAGGTACAGTTGCTCACCATGGTGCTATGGTATTTTTTAAAAATGGTACTATAGCAGTTACTAATTTAGGAGATGGCGCCAGCTTACCCTTAAAAGTACACATTATAAATGAAGACGGAGAAGTTGTATCAGATGAAGAGCAAAGCTTAGTTACATCTGGTATTCACGGTAGTGCAGGCAATAATACTACAGCAATATTTGGTTCTAACACAGGAGTTTTAGTTGTAGATGATTCTGGAGATCAAAAAATTATAGATTACCCATCTAGTTTTGAAGAAAATGTATGGTTTGGTAGCCTTTTAGCAACTAGCTCATCTAATTTATTTGTTGGGTATACCACAAGTAAAGGTGTATATTTTATAAACATAGACACAGAAGAAATAACACCAATACATGAAACTACAGAATTATTTAAATGTATGGTTTCTAAGGATAAAGAAGAAATTGTAAGTTTAACTAAAAGTGGAGAATTAAAAGTAACAGATGTATCTACAAAAACAGCAGTATTTAATACTGTTTTATCTGTAGATATGGATACAGAATCTACAGGACATACATCTGTAACTAGCTCAATAGATTATTATGACAATTATTTATTTGTTTCTGTACCGTCTACTAAAAAAGTAATACAATACAGTTTAGATGATATGGAGATTAGTAATGAGTTTCAATTAAATATTACTCCTTACCAGTTTAAAGTTTTAGCTTACGATATAGAGCACTAAAAATAACTTACTTTATAAAAGAAAAACCGAGTCTTTTGCTCGGTTTTTTTATACTAAAAATTTGAGTTTAACTAACTCTTTTTTTAAACTATATATGATTATTTATTTCCCAATACAAAAATTAGCAAAAATATTACCAAGTAGTTCATCATTAGATACTTGACCTGTAATTTCACCCAAATGGTACAAAGCATCTTTTAAGTCTATAGCTAGTAAATCTCCAGATATACCACCATCCATACCAAGTTGTACTCTTTCTATACCTTCTAAAGATTTTAACAGAGCATCAAAATGCCTAGTATTGGTAACAATAGTTTCGTTATTACGTAACGCGCCTGTATTTACAAACTCTAAAAGCTTATTTTTTAAGGTTTCTACGCCATCGCCTGTTTTGGCAGATATAAATAGAGTAGAAGGTATTTCGGCCTCTATAGTTTCTATTTGCTTAGGTGTGTATAAATCTTTTTTATTAGTAATTACTACAAGTGTTTTTAAAGGAAACTGATTTTTTATTCGCTCAATTTCTATTTTAATACTTTCTAAGTTTTCAATAGCAGGTGTAAGCGGACTTAAATACAATACCACTTGAGCTTGTTCTATTTTTTCAAATGTTTTTTTAATACCAATACTTTCTACAACATCTGCAGTTTCTCGTATACCAGCCGTATCTATAAATCTAAAACCAATACCACCAATAGCTATTTCGTCTTCTATAGTATCTCTTGTTGTACCAGCAATATCACTTACAATAGCTCGGTCTTCATTTAAAAAAGCATTTAATAAGGTAGATTTACCCACGTTTGGTTCGCCTACAATGGCAACCGGAATTCCGTTTTTAAGTACGTTACCAACAGCAAAAGAATCTATTAATCGTTTTAAAACTTCTTGTATTCTAGACAATAGCGTTATAAACTGCGTGCGATCTGCAAACTCTACATCTTCCTCTGCAAAGTCTAACTCTAGCTCTATTAAAGAGGCAAAATTTAAAAGTTCTTCTCGCAGTTTTTTAATTTCTGATGAAAATCCGCCTCGCATTTGCTGCATTGCAATTTGGTGACTAGCCTCATTGTCAGACGCTATTAAATCTGCAACGGCTTCAGCCTGACTCAAATCTAACTTACCGTTTAAAAAGGCACGTAGCGTAAATTCACCAGCATCTGCCATGCGGCAACCATTGCGTAAAAACAACTGTATAATTTGTTGTTGTATGTATTGTGATCCGTGACAAGATATTTCTATAACATTTTCACCTGTATACGAGTTAGGACCTTTAAATAAAGACACCAAAACTTCATCATACACCTTTGTATCATCTACAATATGACCCAAATGTATGGTATGCGTTTTTTGCTTGGTTAAATCTTTGTTACGTACAGACTTAAATTTAGCGTTAGCCAAAGTAATTGCGTCTGGCCCAGAAAGCCTAATAACTGCTATGGCACCAGCGCCAGAAGGTGTTGCTAATGCAACTATGGTATCTTGTGAAAACATAAATGCAAAAATACAAATTATTAAAGTTGATGAGTATTCATTTTTCATTAAATAAATACAGTGCCTAACATGATAACGTAAGTTGTAACTTGTTAAATAAATGGTGAATCGGTAAAAAAGCAACTATGCATCATAACAAAAAGTTAAATCTCATATAGTTAAGATGTGTAATTATATTTTTGTTAACAACTAACAAAAACCTAACAAACTCAAAAATCTAAAAAATGATTAAAAAAATGGCCTTGTTGCTATTGTTTGCCGTATGTACTACGGTAACATTTGCACAAGAAGAAACTAGCAATGTGCCAACACCTAACTATAGGCAAGCGGCAAAATTTTCACCAGATAATTTAAGAAAAATTGTACATTCTACAACCGTTCGTCCAAACTGGTTAAAAAAAGGAAATCGTTTTTGGTACCAGTATAAAACTACAGAAGGTGCTAATTTTTATTTAGTTGATGCCGATCGTGGTACTAAAACCAAATTATTTGATAATGCTAAAATGGCAAAATGGCTTACTTTAATTACTAAAGATCCATACGATGCTAAACATTTACCACGCTTAAATTTTAAGTTTGTTAAAAATGAAACTGCAATACGTTTTAGAGTAACATCTAAAGAAAAAGTAGATGTAGTAGAGGATAAAAAAGATGATAAAAAGAATGATACCATTTCTAAAGACTCTACTAAAGCTAAAGACCCTAAAAAAGCTCCTAAAAAAGAAAACAAAGTTTATTATTTAGAATATAAGTTAGGTGGTAATGGCTTAACTATTATAAATAATAAAAAGGAAGACGAAAACAGAAAACGTTGGGCTAATATTTCTCCAGATAGTACAGTTGTATTATTCTCTAAGCAAAACAATTTGTATTGGATGGATAAAGCTAATTATTTAAAAGCTGTTAAAGACGAAAAAGATACTACAATTGTAGAACACCAATGGACCAAAGATGGTGTAGAAAACTATAGTTACGGTGGTGGTTCTTGGGGAGAAAACAATGAAACTAAAGAGGAGAAAAAAGACGACAGAAAAGGTATTAGAGGATATTGGTCTCACGATTCTAAAAAGTTTGTGTATCAACGATCTGATTCTAGAGATTTAAAAGATTTGTGGGTTATAAATTCGGTTGCCAAAAAAAGACCAACTTTAGAAACTTATAAATACCATATGCCTGGAGAAAAAGAGTTCTCTAAACCAGAAATTTTGGTTTTTGATATACCTTCTAAAGAAATGCTAACAGTAAAGTTAGACACTACAATACAACAGAGCATTGATATTTACAATGCACCTACTAAAAAAATGAATTATAGTGATGATTTTAGACCAACGTTATTGCTTTCAAAAAAAGGAAAAATTTATTTTAGTAGCACCAGCAGAGATCGTAAAAAAGTAACTATTAACGTTGCAGATATTAATACAGGTGATGTTAAAACACTTATTAAAGAAGAACTTAATACTTATGTAGAGGCTAAAGACATTGTTTTATTTAATAATGAACAAGAAATAATTCAGTGGTCAGAGAGAGACGGTTGGGCACATTTTTATTTGTATGATGCAAACGGAAATTTAAAAAACCAGATTACAAGTGGTAGCTACCATTCTAACAGTTTTGTAGGTGTTAATGAAAAAGAGCGCACATTATACTTTACGGCAAATGGTGTTACACCAGACCAAGACCCATATTATGAGCACTTATTTAAGATTAATTTAAATGGTACAGGATTAAAAAATCTTAATAAAGGAGATTTTACTACAAACACTAGTATGTCAGATTCTAACCAATTTTTTGTTAGTAACTACTCTAGAGTAAATACTGTACCTAAATCTGAACTTAGATCTAGCAACGGTAGGGTTGTTTTAAAGTTAGAAGAGGCAGATTTGTCTGCGCTAATGGCAACGGGGTACAAATTTCCAGAACCGTTTAAAGTAAAGGCAGATGATGGTATTACAGATCTTTATGGAGTTATGTATAAGCCATTTAATTTTGATGAAACTAAAAGTTACCCACTTATAGAGTATGTGTATCCAGGACCACAAACAGAAGCTGTTAACAAAGCTTTTTCTGTATCTATGAACAGATTAGATAGGCTAGCGCAAGTTGGTTTTGTTGTGGTTAGTTTAGGTAACAGAGGTGGCCACCCAAACAGGTCTAAATGGTACCATAATTACGGTTATGGCAATTTAAGAGATTATGGTTTAGCAGATAAAAAATATGTTGCAGAGCAATTGGCAGACCAACATTCTTATATAGATATCTCTAAAGTAGGAATCTTTGGGCACTCTGGAGGCGGATTTATGTCTACAGCAGCAATGTTAGTTTATCCAGACTTTTTTAAAGTAGCGGTTTCTTCTGCAGGTAATCATGATAACTCTATGTATAACAGTTGGTGGAGTGAAACGCACCACGGTGTAGAAGAGGTTAAAGATGCAAAAGGTGTAGTTAGTTATAAATATGATATTGATAAAAACCAGACTTTAGCATCAAACTTAAAAGGAAAATTAATGTTAGTAACTGGTGATGTAGATAATAATGTACACCCAGGAGCTACAATTAGAATGGCAAATGCATTAATTAAAGCAAATAAGAGATTTGATTTTATGATGATGCCTGGTCAAAGACACGGTTTTGGTAGTATGACGGAGTATTTCTTTTGGCTAAAAGCAGATTATTTTAGCAAACACTTTTTAGGTGTAGAAGCTACAAATGTAGATATGTTAGAAATGAATAGAGCTAAACCAAAGCACTAATTATATAAAAGCATAATAGTTTATTTAAGCGCCTGTATTGTAATAAATACAGGCGTTTTTTTGTTTTTAGGGTGATGAGTAATTTTAAATTAAAATAAAATTTTAAGATTTTAATGTAACATTTTAAATAATTATGCTACTGATATAGTATAACATCAAAATCAATCAAAAAATGGAAATCATCAATCAACACAAAACAACAACAAGGTCTGATAACGGATTATTAGCAGTTACACATTTAACACAACTATTACACTACTGCACAGGAGTAGGGGGCTTTATAGTTCCTTTGGTTCTTTGGTTAACAACAAAAGACACTGTAGATGGTATGAACGAGCACGGGAAGTCTATAGTAAACTTTCAGCTAAGCTTACTTTTATATATTGTAATTAGCGTGCCAGGTATATTGTTATTTGGTTTAGGACTTTTAGGATTTTTATTTGTAGGTATTATTGGTTTTATAATGCCAATAGTAAATGCAGTTAGAGCCGCAAATGGAGAGTCGCCAAGTAAATTTATGACCATTCCTTTTATTTCATAACAAATTAATAATAAACACTTTATATAATCTATCTCTAAATTTATCTTTAGAGGTAGATTTTTTTTGTTTTTATATCAAATTTATGTTCTAATTTTGCACATCACACATTAACTATAATATAAACTATGAAAAAGATTGTATTAGCAGCAATGCTATTGAGTTTTAGTGCAACAAGTTTAGTAGCACAAGAGACAGAAACAGAAAAAGTAGAAAAAACTGAAAACACAGAAACTACTAAAACTACAGAGGAGGCTTTAAAAGCAGAAGAGGCTGCAAAATTAGCAGCAGTTGCAAAAGCAGAAGAAGCCGCTAAATTGGCTGAGAAAGCTGCAAAACAAGCAGAAAAAGAACAAAAGGCTGCGGATAAAAAAGCGAAGAAAGAAGCAAAAGAAATTAAAGCGAAAGAAAAAGAGGCTAAAAAAGCAGCAAAGCTTAAAAGTTCTATAGCAAAGCAAAACAAGAACATTTCTAAAGTAGAAAGAAAAATTGCTAAGTTAGAGAACAAACTATCTCAGGATACGGCGGCTGGTAAATTATCTCCTGTAGCTATAGAAAAGCTAAAATCTTCTATAGCAAAGCAAAAGCTTAAATTGGTAAAAGAAAATGTAAAGCTTAATAAATTAGAACGTAAACAATAGTTTAGTTTTAATTTTATGAATAAAAAAAGAGGACATTACGTCCTCTTTTTTGGTTTTTTATGTTGGGTATTTTAGTTTATGCGTTGTTAAGCATAACTGGCATTACAAGCATAGTTACGTGCTCACCTTCATCTACACCATCAATAGGCGTTAAAATACCTGCTCTGTTTGGTAAACTCATTTCTAAAGAAACATCATCAGAACTTAAATTACCAAGCATTTCTACTAAAAATCTAGAGTTAAACCCTATTTGCATATCGTCTCCTTGGTAAGAACATGTTAAACGTTCTTCTGCTTTGTTACTGTAATCTATATCTTCTGCAGATATGTTTAATTCTGCACCAGCTACTTTTAAACGTATTTGGTGTGTAGTTTTGTTAGAGAATATAGAAACACGCCTAACAGAGCTTAAAAGCTGTGTTCTAGAGATGCTTAATACATTTGGATTCTCTTTTGGTATTACCGCTTCATAGTTAGGGTATTTACCATCAATTAATCTACAAATTAGTTCTGTTTTATCAAAAGTAAACTTAGCGTTACTTTCGT
Source organism: Cellulophaga sp. 3_MG-2023 (assembly GCF_030546975.1). Lineage (NCBI taxonomy): Bacteria > Pseudomonadati > Bacteroidota > Flavobacteriia > Flavobacteriales > Flavobacteriaceae > Cellulophaga > Cellulophaga sp. 3_MG-2023. Next base: position 957,157 of record NZ_JAUOPS010000001.1, on the reverse strand, counting down.
TATACTCTATAGTAACATCATTTTCACTACCACCAAGTATACCTTTTAACAATGTTAAAGGCTTTTTAGGCATAATAAATTCTGCTACTTGGCTAGCTGTAACATCTGTACGTTGGTATTTTACAAGTTTATGAGCATCTGTTGCCACAAACGTTAGATTCTCTGGAGAAAACTGAAAAAATACACCACTCATTACTGGTCTTAAATCATCATTACCAGCAGCAAAAATTGTTTTGTTAATTGCAGTAGCTAAAATATCACCTAAAATAGTTGTAGTACTTGGGTTAGATAATTCTACAGCATTAGGAAATTCTGCACCATCTACATACGCTAAAGCATATTTACCGTGGTTACTACTAATTTCTACTGTATTGTTTTCCTCTACAACAAATGTTAATGGTTGCTCTGGAAAAGTTTTAAGAGTTTCTAATAATAATTTTGCAGGTAAAGCAATTGTACCTTCATTATCAGAATCTACTTCTAGAACAGAACTCATTGTAGTTTCTAAATCTGAAGCCGAAACAGTAAGACTGTTTTGCTTTAATTCAAACAAAAAATTATCTAAAATTGGCAATGTGTTACTGTTATTGATAACACCGCCTAAAACTTGTAATTGCTTTAACAAATAAGTACTAGATACTATAAATTTCATCAGCTATATAATTTTCTTCATTTATGGTTAGGCTCTCAAATGCCTTAAAGTCTTCTTAAAAATCTTAAAAAATCCTTGAAACAAAGATATTTTAATTGTCCTTTTAACGAAAACAAACTTATTAACACTTATTTACCGTATTTCTGCTTTCTGTAATAATTAAATATAAAACCAAATAGTAGCGTTAAAACCACTGGTAATGCTATGTTTATAAGTTGCCACTTGGTTTTTTGTGCCACTATTTTTTCTTTATCAAGGAACGGAATTGCAACTTTTTTTGTTCGGATGTTTATAAGTCCGCTATCATCTAACAGGTAATTTACGCTATTCACCATAAAATCTTTATTCCCGTAAGCGTTGTTTGTCCATTTATCATAACCAAGTTGTAAAGGCTTTCCTTTGCTTATTTGGTTTTTTATAACATCACCATCTGCAATAACCAACATTTTATTTTCTGCACCAACTTCTTTGCTGTTTTTTAAAGAAAAAGGTTTTACGCGGTTGTTGTATACAGATTTAAATTTACCTTCTACCAAAACAGCTAAAGGTTTATTTCCGTTGTTATATTCTTCTTTATTAGGAGCCTTATTAACCAAATCTAAGCTAATAATATTTGGTGTACCTACCACTGTAGATAATGGAGAACTGTAATATAAAATATCCTTTTTATATTCGTTATTATCTAAAACATCTATAGAATTTGCAAATTGAAAACGCAATGCTTCTAAATTGTTGTTTATAGGATGATCGTTTCTAGAAAAAACCATTGGGTTAAATGGCCAAGGTACAGGATTGTATTGAGAGTTGTTACCGTCTCCTTGTGCTAAAACAATTTGTGTAGCGTATATATCTTTAACTAAAACAGGGTTTATGCGTAAGCCGTATTTAAAGAAAAAATCTTTTAAATTTAAGTCTTTAGGAAAAGCTAAAGATTGCCCTTCTTGGTTAAATAAACTATCTAACTCCATACTTACATTATCTATAAGCCACATAGATTTACCACCATTTATAATGTACTGGTCTAGCAAGTATTTTTCTTTATCTGTAAAAGGCTCTGTAGGTTTAGCTATTAAAGCAAGATCATACTCTTGCAATTGCTCTAAGGTTTTTTGAGGATTACTAGCAACAGAATCCAATGTAAAAGCACCAATATTATAGTATTCTTTAATGGTAGACAGGTAATCTGCTAAATAAATATCTTTTAACTCACCATTACCTTTAATAACAGCTATTCTCTTTTTTTCTTTAATACTTAATTTACTAAAAGCATCTGCAAAAGAATACTCTAAATGCTGTATAGAGTTAGTAACACGGTCTTCTGTAGTTGCGCCTAGTTTATTTTTAAGCAAGGCAACTTTTACCGTTTTATTATTGTAGTTAACCATTGCCCAAGGAAAAACAAATTCCTGAGATACTTTACCATTTTCTTCTACAGTAACATTAGCAGGCGTTAATCCTAATTTTTGCATTTCTGCAATTGCATTTTCAGACGACCCTGTGGTTTCTAAAGGATTAATAAAGTTGAATTTTATATTGCTATTTTCTGCTTTAAATTCTTCTAATATTTGTTTGGTTTCGGACTGTAATTTTACAAATTCGCCTGGCATTTCGCCTTCTAAAAGAACATCTATAATAACAGGGTTTGTAAAATCTTGTACAGTTTCTAATGCAGCATTAGATAATGTGTATCTACTATCTTCTGTAACATCTATTCTTGTATATATAAAGTTTGATGCTATGTTTAATACAACTAAAGCAATAAAACCAATGGCTACGGAGGTAAAAGTCTTTTTCATTACTGGTTTAAGTTTTTAAGTTGAATAACTGTTAAAAACAAGAAAAACACTGTTAAGCTAATAAAGTAAATTAAGTCTCTTGTATCTATAACACCACGTGCAATACTCTCAAAATGTGCTTTCATTCCTAATGAGGCTATAGCAACAGATGTGCTACCGTCTGTAAACAATGTGCTAATACCTTGAAAACCGTAAAAGCAGGCAAAACAAAGAATTAAAGCCAGTAAAAATGCAACTATTTGATTTTGAGAAAGGGTAGAAGCAAAAATTCCAATAGCTGTGTAACTAGCCATTAAAAATAAAAGTCCAAAATAAGAACCAAACACAACTCCCATATCTATATTGCCAATTGTTTGCCCAAGTTGAGACAAAGAGTACACATATAAAAAGGTAGGTATTATAGCAATTATAACTAAGGTAAGCGTACCTAAAAATTTGCCTAAAACCGTTTGCCATAAAGAAATTGGTTTTATAAAAAGTAACTCTAAAGTTCCTGTTTTTCGTTCCTCAGAAAAGCTTTTCATTGTAATAGCAGGTATTAAAAATAAAAATATCCAAGGCACTAAAAAAAAGAAGTTACTAAGGTCTGCAAAACCGTAATCAAAAATATTATATTCTCCTTTAAAGACCCATAAAAACAGGCCGCTAAATATTAAAAACAAGCCAATGACCATATAGCCAATTGGCGACGTAAAAAACGATTGTATTTCTCGTTTGTAAATGGCGTACATCTAATTAATTTAAAGTTTCATTTTTATTTACAGTCCAAGCCTCTGGCTTAGCAGCAAATAATATTTTAGTTTTTGCCCAAACACCAGTAAATAAATCTGAGTGTCTGTAGACATCTAAAGCATTTTCATTATCCCAGTAACTATAAGTAAAAAATATAGTTGGGTTATTTTTATCTTGGTATAATTCTAAAAAATTACAACCATCAAAATTTCTAATTAAATGCTTAGACTCATTAAATATGTTTTCAAAGCTAACAATATTTTCAGTTTTAAACGTCAATTTTACAATGCGTACTATCATTTATAAAAAATTAATGGTTATTGTGTCTCTATAATCTAACCCTAATAGGGTAGATACACCACCAACTGTAGTTAAATTACTTTTATAAATAGCAAGTTCTAAAAATTGAGATGAATTGAACAAAGCTAACAAGTCACCAGGACCATTACGTCTATTTTTTTCAACCTCATAATTAATAATATCGCTATACTTATTATGTATTGTTTTTAAAACCTTGCCACGTACTCTAACCTCATAATCTCTACCGTTTTTATAAGCGTCAAATAAGTTTTTCTGAATATTACTTACCACATTGCCATAGTTATCTATATAAACAATGTTGCCTATAATAGTTTTGCCACCGTCTATAAGTTGTGGTACAAAATCTTTAAAAGTTTTTAAATTATCAAACGGTTTGCCAACAACTTCCATTTTTCCGCCACGTGCCAAGTGGCAAGCAGCTTTTACAAACACATCATAAGTTGGGAAAGACCCATCTTTAGTGTCTGGTATATTAATAGAAACTATTTTTTCTGGTTTAACTTCAGAAGTTATTAAACAAACAACACCGTTGTTTGCACTAATAAAATAATGTCCGTCTACGTAAGTAATTATATGCTCGTTTTCTCTTGTTAACTCGGCATCTACGCCAACAATATGTACTGTTCCTTTTGGGAACGTTTTATAAGAGTTTTTAAGAATATAGGCACATTCCTGTATGTTAAATGGGTTTATACTATGAGAAATATCAACAATGGTAGCATTTTCAACCTCGCTGAAGATTGCTCCTTTAAGTGCGCCAACAAAATGGTCTTTGTATCCAAAATCAGTAGTTAGTGTTAGTATTGTCATTTATGACTGTTGATATGTTTTTTACCGTGGTGCAGTGATTTTGATTAAATTTGTTATACAAAATTACATAAAAAAATAGCCAACTAAAATTTATATTTACGTCCTAACCTTTTAATACATTTTTTCATTTGAACGAAATCATAATTGAACTCACAGAAATAAGTCCCAGAGAATTTTTTGGGCATCAAAATGCGCATATAGATTTATTGAAAAAATACTTTCCTAAACTGAAGATTGTTGCTCGTGGTAGTAAAATTAAAGCCTACGGAGATGATGAGCATTTAGAAGAATTTGATAAGCGTTTAGCAATGCTTATGACACATTTTGCTAAGTATAATAAAATAGACGAAAATGTTATAGAAAGAGTCTTTACTAGCAATAGTCAAGACGACTATGCTACAAAGGTAAGTAGTGGAGACGTTTTGGTACACGGAGTTAGCGGTAGGCTAATAAAAGCACAAACCGCCAACCAGCGTAAACTGGTGGAAGCTGCTAAAAACCACGATATGGTTTTTGCTATAGGACCAGCTGGTACAGGTAAAACTTATACTGGTGTAGCATTGGCTGTTAAAGCGCTAAAAGAAAAACAAGTAAGGCGTATTATTTTAACAAGACCAGCAGTAGAAGCAGGGGAGAACCTAGGTTTTTTACCAGGAGATTTAAAAGAAAAGCTAGATCCTTATATGCAACCTTTATATGATGCTTTGCGTGATATGATACCTGCAGAAAAATTAGCACATTACATAGAAAATGGCACCATACAAATTGCTCCTATGGCTTTTATGCGTGGTAGAACATTAGATAATGCCTTTGTTATTTTAGATGAAGCACAGAATACAACACACGCCCAAATGAAAATGTTTTTAACACGTATGGGTAAAAATGCAAAGTTTTTATTAACAGGAGACCCAGGGCAGATAGATTTGCCACGTAGGGTAATTTCTGGATTAAAAGAAGCTTTACTAGTGCTGGGCAATGTAGAAGGTATAAAAATTATTTACCTTGATGATAAAGACGTTGTAAGGCATAAATTGGTTAAAAAAGTTATAGAAGCATACAAAAATATAGAGCATCAAAATTAAAATGTACTAATGAATACAATTACAGATACCAATTTTAGATTTCCTAAACAAGTAGACGTTTATAAGGGTAAGGTTAGAGAAGTATATCGTTTAGAGGATGATATTATGGTAATGGTAGCAACAGATAGGCTTTCTGCTTTTGACGTAGTTATGCCAAAAGGAATACCGTACAAAGGGCAAATTCTAAACCAGATTGCCACAAAAATGATGAATGATACAGCAGGTATTGTTCCTAACTGGTTGCTACAAACACCAGACGCTAACGTTGCTATTGGTCACGCTTGCGAGCCTTTTAAGGTAGAAATGGTAATACGTGGGTATATGTCTGGGCACGCAGCTCGCGAGTATAAAGCTGGTAAACGTATGCTTTGTGGTGTTGCAATGGCAGATGGCTTAAAGGAGAACGATAAATTTCCTACACCAATTATTACGCCAGCAACTAAAGCAGAAATGGGAGACCATGATGAAGATATTTCTAGGGAAGATATTATTAAGCGCGGTATAGTATCTGAGGAAGATTACAAACAGCTTGAAGAGTATACGTTTGCTTTGTTTAAAAGAGGTACAGAGATAGCAGCTAAACGCGGTTTAATTTTGGTAGATACCAAATATGAGTTTGGAAAAACTAAGGATGGTAAAATTGTATTAATTGATGAAATACATACGCCAGATTCCTCTCGTTACTTTTATGCAGATGGCTATGCAGAACGCCAAGAAAAAGGAGAGGCACAAAAACAATTATCTAAGGAGTTTGTACGTCAATGGTTAATTAGTAATAATTTTCAAGGATTAGAGGGACAAACACTACCAGAAATGACAGATGAATATATAGCATCTGTATCTGAGAGATATATAGAATTATATGAGAATATTACAGGTGAAACATTTGTAAAGGCAGATATAACAGATATACAAAACCGTATAGAAACTAATGTTTTAGCTTGTTTAAAAACATTATAGTACTGTAAAATATTAAAAAAAAGACCGCTATTTTATAGCGGTCTTTTTTATTTTTATACTTCTAAATTTTCTATAATAGATTTTAATTGACCAGGTTTAATAGGCTTAATAATATATCCATTAATTTCAGATACATTATTAGCACGTTCTATATCTACAGGGTCAACAGACGAAGAAACCATATAAACAGTAATTTTTTTATCTAGTTTAGGTTTAAATTTTGCATATTCTTCCATAAACTGAAAACCGTCCATAATTGGCATATTGTTGTCTAGGAAGATTACATCTGGTAATTCATAATTATTTTCAAGATTGTCTAGCATAAAATCTTTTGCTTCTTCTCCATCAGAAAAAACCATAATTTTTTTTGCTAAGCCTAAGGCTTTTATTGTTTTTACTATTGTAAATTGATAGATGTCATCATCATCAATAATACAGATGTTAAAATGGTTTTTCATAATTATTTTAGTTTAGGGTTACTATAAAAATTGTTCCTTTATTTACTTCACTTTTAGCAGTTATAGTTCCTCCAAGAGACTCTATTTGTACTTTGGTCATAAATAAACCAATTCCTTTTGCCTGCGGATGTCTGTGAAATACTTTGTTAAGACCAAACAATTTGTGTCCGTGTCTTTTTAGGTCTATGCCTAAGCCATTATCTTCTACGGTTAATGTTATACGGTCTTTAACTAATTGTGTTTGTATGTGTATTACAGGGTCACGATCTGGTGACTTGTATTTTAATGCATTACTAATTAAGTTTAAAAAAATACTTTCTAAATATAACTGACTATATAATACAGATGGAATTATAGAAAAATCACTTATTATAGTAGCGTTGGTTTTTTGAATTTCACCAGTTAGTATTTCTTTAGTTTTGTCTAAAATGGTTTCAAACTTTAATTTTTTTAGTTCTGTAGGTGCTCCGTTAGATGTTTTTAAAGCTTCAACAAGTGTGTCTAAGGTTTCTGTTAAGTGCCCTATAACTATCTCAAACTTACTAAATACCTCTGCTTTGTCTTCTTCATCTGTAGCACTGTTATAAAAGCCTAAAAGTGAATTTAAATTGCTAACAGGAGCTCTTAAATTATGCGATGTAATATGTGCAAAATCTGCTAATTGCCTATTTTTATTTAATAGGTTATCTGTTAAAACCTCTAATCTTTCTTTGGCTTTAGTTATTTTATATTCATTATGTTTTTGTTCTGTAATATCTCTAATAGCTACAGATATAAGTAAGCCTTCTTCTGTCTCTAAAGGAGATAAGCTTATCTGAATAGGAATTTTTTCTTTTTGTTTATTAACAGCAAAGTACTCTTCACTACCTTCTATTTTGTTTGTTTTTGCACTCGTAAAAAAATTATTATTATTTGTTTCATATCTGTGCATAAACTTTTCAGGTATAAAAAGTTCTACAGGCTTATGATATAATTCTGCAGATGGGTAGCCAAATAATTTTTCTGCCTGTTTATTGCTAATTTGTATAACTCCATTCTCATCAATAATTAACATGGCATCAGGAGCAGATTCTAAAAGACCTCTAAATTTAATTTCGGCCATTCGTAACTGTGTTACATCTTGGCAGGTGCCCATCATTTCAATAGGTTCTCCTAACTCGTTAGTAATAAGTTCTCCTAATAAATGTACTGTTTTTGTTGTGCCGTCTTCTAAAACAATGCGGTGTAATACATCAGTAAACTTATTTACCTTTACTGTGTCATCTATAAAGTTAGAAACTTTTTCTCTATCTTCTGGATGTATATGATTAAAGTATGTTTCAAAGGGTATTGTTGGGTATAATATAGCATCTCTGCCAAAAATATTATACATATTTGTAGACCAATTAATTTCGTTGGTAATCATATTCCAACTCCAATTACCAATCATTGTAATTTGTTCTGCGTAGTTTAGGAGTTGATTCTTTTTTATGAGTTCATTTTCAGCGTTTTTTCTTTCTGTTATATCATAAAAAATTCCTAGAATTCCTAGGTGTTCATCTAACTCATTTCTTAGCGGAGTTAAGGAAAGTTCTACAGGAAATAATGTTCCATTTTTTTTACGAAAAGTCCATTCTCTTGTGTCTTTAATATTTTGTAATGCTAACTCGTAAAATGGATTAAAATTATCCATATACTCTTTATTATACTTTGCAGCAAATTCCTCACTTAACGATTTTACTTCGTTTTCTAATAAAATAGAAGTAGGGGCAAGATTTCCAATAACTTCTTGTGCTTTAAAGCCTAATAGATTTTCTGCTCCAGAATTAAAATGCCTTACATTGCCTTCTTTATCTATAGATACTATTGATACAGCACTTGAATTAATAATTGATTTTAATTCACTATTTACAGAGTGTAATTGAAGTTCTGTCTTTTTAATTTCGGTAATTTCCTGAAAAATACCATAAACACGGGTTATGACTCCATTTTCTATATCAGCTAAGCCAATTTTACGCGCCCATATTTTTTTACCTTTTACGGTTTCTAGAGCAACTTCTTCATCAAAACTAATACCACTATTAATTAAGTTGGACATTAATTCTGTTATTTTTTTTCTATGTTTTTTATCTTTAAATAATGTAATTGTTTCTTTTAGATTTATTACTTCTCTATTTTCTAAATCAAGAATCTCACAAGTAATTTTGTCTAGTTTATAATTTTTTGTGTCTAAATTCAATTCCCATATACCAATACGAGCAACATTATTAATACGATCTAGTGTATTTTTAATTTTAGGATTATTTTCAATAGCCTTATGCATTATATTTTTTTTATAAACTTTGTAAGCGAAAATGTTGTTTTGGTAGGGGGATACAACATTCTAAAAATAACCATTTTATTGAAATTATTGAGCCTTGTTACTAATAAATGTTCATATTGTTTATTTGTTTTCGATAAAAGACTACTTTAAGTTGTTAAATAGTAGTTGTTTATATTTATTTTGAAAGATTATAATTACAGATAAATCAAATTATACTTGAAAAAAATGAAAAATACTAAGGAGTTTTATATATAAAACTCCTTATTTTTAGATTGTAAAATAATACAATTAATTAAAAAAAAGTTACATATACTATAAGTTTAGAAAGTATTTATTAATTTTATCACTTAGTAATCAGCTAATTATAGCAAATAACTCAGTTTATGCAATGTCCTTGTACACCAACACAGCTTTATAAAAATTGTTGTGAAAAAGCTCATTTAGACATCACTAAGGTACAAACAGCAGAACAGTTAATGCGTTCTAGATATAGTGCTTTTGTGCTTGCAAATATTGATTATTTGCAAAAAAGTCACCATAGTAAAACACGACCAGGAAAGAGAGGGAGAAAAGAAATTAAAGATTGGACAAACTCTGTTCATTGGATTAAGTTATCTGTTCTAGACACAGATAAAGGTGCCAAACACAATACTACAGGTAAGGTAGAGTTTAAAGCTTATTATATGGAAGATTCTAACATTATAATTTTACATGAAATTTCTAACTTTAGTAAAGAAAATGGACATTGGGTTTATGTAGATGGTAACTAAGTTAAACTAGTTTTTGTTTTTTAATACCACGCAATATTTTTTGAATATCTAAATTATCTTTTTGAGGTATCAAATAGTTCTCTATATCTTCATTATTTTTAATAGTTTCTGTTTTATCAATAAAGCCATAGCCCATATATGTGCCATTTTTTAGTAAAACAAAAGCTTCTTCTTCTTCGGTGCGGCCTTTTTCTTTTAAAATCGTTAACTCGGCTACATCTTTAATGTGTTGTATTGCAAGGTTAACCCTTTGGTTGTAAGCTTCAGGAGCTTCGTTGTCTCTGCAAATACCATTACAAGAACTAATTTTATGGTGGTTACAGGCGGCTACACCCTCTTGTAAATGACAGTATTTAGGACATAAGTTAAATAAAAAACACAGTTCTTCTACATAAGCTCTGCATTGCCTTATATTAGAAAATATTTTTAAAGGATTAGGACTAGATTTTAAGGTGTTATATGCCAAATGCATTATTCCTTTACGGTCTGTGTAACTAAAAACAGCATAGTTTTTTAGGTTTCTTTTAGCTAATTGGTTGTACTCTGGGTAGTGTTGTTTTATAGCAGCATCTTCCATTAATAATGCTAGCAATTCGCTACCAGATAGTTCAAAATCTATATCTGTAGTCTCCCTACACATATCTAAAGATTTTTGTGTTTTACTGTAAAAATGAGAAAGTACTCTTTTTTTTAAGTCTATTGCTTTACCAATGTAGATAATTTTTCCTTTCTTGTTTTTAAAGTAATAAATACCAGGTGTATTAGGTATTTTATTAAAAACCTCTGTAGGTAGGTGAGAAGGTAAAGCACCTTCTTTAGATGTTTTTTTAAGGAAACTATTAAAAACAGTTTCTGCATCATCTTGCGCTAGCAAAATTTTAAAAAGTGTAACGGTAGCTTCTGCATCGCCTCTTGCTCTGTGCCTGCCCTCTATAGTAATGTTTAGGTCTTTAGATATTTTTCCTAAGCTATAAGACTTGTGGCCAGGTATAAGTTTTCTTGACAAACGAATTGTACACAGTTTTTTACGTCTAAAATCTTTATCTATAGCCTTAAACTCATTGCGTATTACATTGTAGTCAAAATTTACATTATGAGCTACAAATATGGTATCCTCGGTAATATCTAACACTTGTTGAGCAATTTCTGCAAAAGTAGGCGCATTGGCAACCATTGCATTATCTATACCTGTAAGTGTAGTAATGTAATAAGGTATTACGGATTCTGGGTTTACTAAAGAGGTAAACTCGTCTACAACTTTTTTGCCATCAAACTTAAAAATAGAAATTTCTGTAATTCTATTAGTTTGTCCGGTAGTTTCTACATCAATAATAGTATACATCATTATAGTGACTTTTCTAATGCTTTTAATTCTACACCAAGCGTATTAAACATTGTAATTATACTGCTTATTTTAAGCTCTTCCTCTGTGTATTCTTGTGTGTTAATACTACAGGTAAATTCCCATATTTCTAATATTTCATCAATAGATACTTCATAAGCTTGGTAATCACTATTGTCAGATACTAACTTTAGGGTGTTGTTTTCTTCAATTTGGTTGTATACTCTTTTATAAACCATACCGTCGTTAAGTGTAACTAAAACATACGTTTTTCCACTTATAATATCTCTTCTGTCTTCAATAAATTTACCAATAACAAAAGCTCCATTTTTCATAGGTAACATAGAGTCTCCTTTTATAGGAAAAGCTCTGTGCTTGCCTGTTGGCAAAAAAGGAAGTTTAATTTTAGACAATTGCTCTATATACTCAGGATCATCATAGCCTGCTAAATAACCTGCAGAGGCAGCTACAGGAACAATTTCTATAAGATTGTCATTGTCTACATCTACTGTAATAGGAAAAAGAACACGTTGGTTGCCAATCTCTATAAAAGATGCATCTGCAGCTTTACTTAGGTCGTTACGGACAAGAATATCTATAGGTAATTTAAAATAATCAGATAATTGGATAAGGGTTTCTATGGTAGGTGCAGAGCGGCCTTCTTCATAAGAACTTACACGGGCTCTTGTAATACCTAAGTTTTTAGCTAAACCCTCTTGTGTAGCACCTTTTAAGCTTCTTAAATGGCGAATATTTGTAGCAATAAAAATCATAATGCTACAAATGTAAACAATAATTGCAATTAATTGTAGCTAAAAAATGTAACTTGTATTTTTATTTATACTCAATTTATTGTACTTATTTGCTTATAAGCTGTTTACGTATATCTAAAGCTAATTTATTGTTGTTTTGTTTACTTTATTTTTTATTTTTTTTAATAAATAAAGTCCTAATACACCACCTAAAGCAGAAACGAAACAGTTAATTATAAATAAACTATTATTAAATGTACCATATTGCATTATAGACCAGGCATCAAAGCCTAGTCTGCCAAAAGATTTAATTAAAAACACGCTACCAAAAACACCAATTAGAGTATTTCCTGTAAAACCAAAAGAGTATTTTTTATAAAAAAAAGCAGTTAGGTTTGCAGCTATTATACCTATGATAATACTAATTAAAGAAATTAATGTTCCCGTCATACTAATAATTTATTTTAGTGTCCGTAATCCATTTTATCTATTTTGCCACCCATTAATCTTTTTTGTATAATTAAATATACAAAAAGAAGTATAAAGCCAATTATTCCCCAGTTTAAAGCTACAGATAATCCATATTCAGGTGCGGCTGTATTGTATATTGTTAAAGGCTCATTAACAGTATTAATAGAAGGTAAAATTACAGGGAATAACGATGCTAGTGAAGATGTTATTCCGCCTAAAATAATTAGACTAGATAATATAAAACTATAAATATCTTTCTTTATTTTTTTGATAAAAAACAAGCCAATTAATCCAGTTAAATATATAATTGGAAATATTATTAAATATGGTTTGTCTACAAAATTATTTAAAGAACTAGGATTAACTATTTGCCATACAATTAAAGAAAATACAGTAAGTACAGCAAGTATAATGTTTAACTTAAAAACAATACCTTTAAGCTTGTTATTTATTGATGAATTTGTTTTTAAAATAATCCAATTAGCACCGTGTATAGCAAGTGTAACCACAGATATTATACCTATAATTAGTGTGAACCAATCTATAATACCTGGTGTTTTACTTAACGGACTAAAAGTGCTGTCCCATAATGGTAAGAAAAAATAATGCCCTTCATGAGCAGATACGCCATTTTCTACACTGCCTAAATTTACGCCTCTAACAATATTACCAAGTGCAATTCCAAAGAAAAGGGCTAATAGTAAACTAGAAACGCCAAAAGATTTGTCCCAAATATCTTTCCACATTTGGTAATTAAATTGACCTCTAAACTCTAATCCTATTGCTCTAAAAATAATAAGCCATAACACTATTATTAATGGTAAATAAAAGCCACTAAAAACTGAGGCATAAAATGTGGGGAAAGCCATAAAAAGCATACCACCAGCAGCAACCAGCCAAACCTCATTAGAGTCCCAGAATAGTCCTGCAGATTTTGTAATAACCTCTTTGTCTTCTTCTTTTTTTGCAAAGAATAAATGAATTATCCCTGCACCAAAATCATAGCCATCCAAAATAAAAAATACAGCTAAAACAATAGCTATTGTAATATACCAAAATACTTCCATAGTTTAATGTGTTTTAGGTTCTGGACCTTGGTTAATAGTTTTTCCCACTAGGACTAAAAACAATAATCCAAGTAGCATATATAAGGCAACAAAACCAAGTAAGGTAAATAAGGTATTACCAGATGATACAGTAGGGGATACACCTTCGCTAGTTCTTAATAAACCATATACTAAATAGGGTTGTCTTCCTAATTCTGCCGTATACCAACCTGTAAGATTTGCAATATACGGGAACGGCACTAAAAACATAATTGTCCAAAGCAACGGTTTAATTTTGTATATTTTTTTACGCCATAAAAAGAAGGCGGATAAAAGCATAACGCCAATAAATATGGTGCCTAAGCCAACCATTATGTGGTAAGAGTAATAAAGTGCAGGAATGTTATCTGGTAATTCTTCTTTTTTAAACTGGTCCATTCCTGGTATTTGTTTATCCCAATCTTGGTGGGTTAAAAAACTTAATACATTGGGTACGGCAATTTTATTGTCTAATTTTTTTTCAACCATATTTGGTTGCCCAACCAAAACAATTTCTGCCCCAGCTTCTTCTGTTTCAAAAATACCTTCCATAGCAGCAAAAGATGCTGGTTGGTATTCTGCAACGTTTTTAGCATTCCAATCTCCGGTAGGGAAAGCAACTAGTATGCTAGAAATTAAACCAAAAATAACCCCTGTTTTTAAAAACAGTTTTCCGTATTCAGTTTGTTTGTTTCTTAAAACATAAAAAGCACCTATACTGGCAACAACAAAAGAAGATGTTACAACGGATGCCAATTGATTGTGTAAAAAAGCAGGTAGTAGCCAAGGATTGCTAAACAAGGCAGAAAAATTATTTAAAACAAATTTTCCGTTTTCTAATACCTCGTACCCAACTGGGTGCTGCATCCACGCATTGGTAGCTAAAATAAACCAACCGCTTGCCCAGGACCCTAGAAACACCAAAAAACCAGTTAAAAAGTGTAATTTTTGACCCATTAGTTTTTCACCAAAAATAAATAATGCTAAAAAAGACGATTCTAAAAAGAAAGAGAACATACCTTCCATTGCTAAGGTCTGACCAATAACACTACCTGTAAGCTCAGAAAACTTTGCCCAATTGGTGCCAAACTGAAACTCCATAGGAATACCAGTTATAACTCCCATTGTAAAGTTGACAGCAAAAATTTTCATTAAAAATTTTGCTGCATTATTATATTTTTCAATGTTGTTTCTAAGATATTTCCATTTAAAAAAAACAATTAATAATGATAAGCCCATTGTTAATTGCGGAAATATGTAGTGAAAAGTGATAGTAAAAGCAAATTGCAATCTATCATAAAAGATCATGTCTTCCATATCCTGGGTTTTAGACCATAAAAATACGACACAAACGTTAAACGCTATGTAACTTTAGTAACAAAAAGAGCTTTAAAAAAAGTTTTTTTGGGGGTAAGCTGGTTTGTTATTTTTTCTGTAAAATGATGAATAATTCGTTACCGCTTCTAGGTTTTATAGAGTTGTAAGCAGTGTCCATTATTTTTATATTAAAGTGTGGTTTAAAAAGCATTATATATTCTTCTTTATTACCGCCAAAAGGAGGATGCGTGCTGTTTAGTGGAATGTTAAATAAGAGTCCTGCAATTTTACCATTTGTGTTTAAAAGGTTAAATGCCTTTTCTACGTATTTACTGCGTAGGCTTGGAGATATTGCACAAAAGAAGGTTTGTTCTATAATTAGATCAAAGGTTATATTTAAATCAAAAAAATTAGAGTGAATAAGATGTGAAGAAGGAAATGTTGGAACTCTAGATTTTATATTTTGAAGCGCTGTTTTAGATAAGTCTACAACATACACATTTTTAAAACCTTTGCTGTGTAGGTATTCTGCCTCATAACTATTACCACCGCCAGGAATTAAAATGTGTAAATATTTGTTGGTTAATTGATTAAAGTAAGATTTTAGAGGAGGAGATACTTCTCCTAAATCCCAGCCAATATCACTTGTTTTATATCTATTATCCCAAAAATCTTCATCTAAAATCATTAATTAGCCGTTGTAATTATAGAAATAAGTTCATTTTTTTGGAGCACTCCAGATTGTCTCCAAATTTGTTTTCCGTTTTTAAAAAGTAACATTGTAGGTACGCCTTTTACTTGGTATTTGGCTGCTAATGTTTGGTTTTTGTCTACATCTATCTTAATAATAGAGACCTTGTCTTTTAAACTATCTTTTACATCTTTTAAAATAGGACTCATTGTTTTGCAAGGCCCACACCATTCTGCATAAAAATCTACTAAAACAGGTGTATCTTTATTTATTAATTCTGAAAACTTGCTCATAATTATTCTATTTTTTAATCTAAACTTTAATTATATCCTAAAATACCACCTTTTAAGTCGTATATTTTGGTAAAACCAACGCTAGCTAATTTATTTGCAGATTTACGACTTCTACTACCGCTTCTGCAATAAATGTATATAGCTTTATCTCTATTTAGTTTATCAAAATTAGATATAAAATCTCTAGAGAAAAAATCTATATTTATAGCATTCTTAATGTGTCCGTTTTTATACTCATTAGGTGTTCTTACATCTATTAGTTGCACATTTGTATGCTCTATTTTATTTTTAAACTCAGCAGAATTTAGTACTGTAATGGCCTTGTTTGTGTTTGTTTTAGATCCAAATAGGTATGTTAATATAGACATAGTTAAAAATTTGCAGTTACATAAAATACAGTAGTAAAATTATAAAATGCTATGCTTTTTGTAAGTAACTTAGGTTACAAAGTTTAAATTGAGTTTTAAACTATGCGCATTTAAAGTGGTCTATTTAAAACAATAGGGAATAAAAAAAAGCGACTTAGTAGAAACTAAATCGCTTTTATTGTAGCGAGAACGAGAGTTGAACTCGTGACCTCCGGGTTATGAATCCGACGCTCTAACCAACTGAGCTACCTCGCCAGGTGTTTTTTTTAACGGGTGCAAATATATGTATCTTTTTTCTGTTTATCAAAATTTATTTTGATAAAAATATTATAGCTATTTTAGTTTTTTTATCATACAGAAATATATATATTGCCTTTTCTAAACATTACGAGAATGAGTGATAAAATTAACTATGAGCTAGAGTTTGTGATACAGTCCTCACCACAAATGCTTTACCAATATATATCTACACCTTCTGGCTTATCAGAATGGTTTGCAGACAACGTTAACTCAAGAGGAGAGAAATTTACTTTTATTTGGGACGGATCTGAAGAAGTTGCTAATTTACTAAAGAAAAAAAGCGACGAATTTATTCGTTTTGCTTGGGAAGATGATGATGACGATTGTTATTTTGAACTTCGCATTAAAGTAGACGACATTACTTCAGATGTATCTTTATTTATTTCTGACTTTGCAGAAGAAGATGAAGTAGAAGAAGGGAAGTTATTATGGACAAATCAAATTTCTAGTTTAAAACAAGTCTTAGGATCTGCCTAAAAATTATGAAATAAACAATATCTTTGGCCTTGAATTTTTTTCAAGGCTTTTTTTATGATAAATTTTAACGGAGAATTAGTAGAAAACAACACTTTATTTTTAAATGAAGAAAACAGGGGATTACGTTATGGTGATTCACTTTTTGAAAGCATACGTGTTGTAAACGGAAAAATTTATTTTTGGGAAGATCATTACCTGCGTTTAATGGCGTCTATGCGTATTTTACGTATGGAAATTCCAATGAACTTTACAATGGAATATCTAGAAGAGCAAATTCTAGAAACTATTAATGCAGATAACCTACAAAATAATGCTGTGCGTATACGCCTTACTGTTTTTAGAAACAATGGAGGTTTATATTTGCCAACTACTAATAATGTAAGCTTTATTATAGAGACTAAAGTATTGGAAAATGCTTTTTATATACATTCTGATGAAGCTTATGAGGTAGAGCTATTTAAAGACCATTATGTAAACTCTGGTTTGTTATCTACATTAAAATCTAACAATAAAATTATAAACGTTTTAGGCAGCATCTACGCTAAGGAAAATGGTTACAGCAACTGTTTGCTGCTAAATAACCAAAAACAAGTTGTAGAGGCTTTAAATGGTAATTTATTCTTAGTTAAAGGACATACAATAAAAACACCACCATTAAAAGATGGTTGTTTAAACGGTATTACAAGAAAAAAACTAATTGCTAGTTTAGAAAAATTAGAAAATTACAGTTTAGAAGAAGCTTCTATATCTCCCTTTGAATTGCAAAAAGCAGACGAATTATTTGTAACCAATGTAATAACAGGGATACAGTCTATAACAAAATACAGAAAAAAGGAATTTACAAATACAGTAGCTAAAGATTTGCTAGGTAAGTTAAATGCAGTAGCTAGACTGTCTTAATTTAAGGCAGGATTTTCTGGTGCGTTAGACCAAAGCAGATAATCACCTCCTAATTGGTCCATTTTTTCTTTCCAAAGGTTGTTGGTGCATTTTTCTAAAATTAAGCTTTTATGTTCGTTTGTAGCAATAATCCAAGATTTAGAAGTTAACTCATAATCTAACTGCATAGAATCCCAACCAGAGTAACCTAGAAAAAAACGAATGTCTTTTTGGGTAATAGTATTATCGTTTATTAAACCTACTATTTTTTGAAAATCACCACCCCAAAAAATACCATTAGATATTTCTATACTGCCCTCTATAAGGTGAGGCACTTTATGTATAAAGTATAAATTGTCTTGCTCTACAGGTCCACCATTATATACTCTAAATGACGGTTTTATACCTTCAACAAGGTCGTTAATAGTATATTCTAAGGGTTTATTAAGAATAAAACCCACAGATCCGTCTGTATTGTGTTCTGCTAATAAAACAATAGATCTGTTAAATGAAACATCACCAGTTAGTGATGGTTCTGCTATGAGAAGGTTTCCCTTTTTTGGTTGATTAATGGTCATATAGTGGGGTTTGTACGATTAAATTAAATAAATTTTACGAGATATAAAAGATAACTACAAAAAAAAAGCGCTTCTACGTATAGAAGCGCTTTTTATATATTAAAATGTAAAGCTTAGTTTACAGAGTTGCTTAACTCAGTACCTGCTTTAAATTTAACAACGTTTTTAGCTGCAATTTTGATAGTTTTTCCAGTTTGTGGGTTTCTACCGTCTCTTGCTTCTCTTCTAGTTACAGACCAAGATCCAAAACCTACTAAAGAAACTCTACCACCTTTTTTAAGTGATCCTTCTACGTTTCCTAAAAAAGACTCTAATGCTTTCTTTGCTGCTGCTTTAGTGATGCCAGCGTCAGCTGCCATAGCATCGATTAATTCTGTTTTGTTCATAATTAAATTAAATTAATTGTTGTTTTTAATAACTTATATTCTTCTAACAAATTTATATGGATTTAGCGTTAACACAAGTAAATCGCTAGGAAATGCATCATTTTGTTAATAACTAAGACCGTTTGTTAATAAAGTAGGGCTTTTTCTACGACTTTTTCTGTTAAAAATGGGCTTAGCTAGTCTAAATATGCGGTTTCTTTTAATTGTAAACCGTTTAAAACATCGCTAGTTTTCATTCTTCGCTTACCAGAAAGTTGTATTTCTAGTAGTTTTAGGTAGCCATTAGGTACAGCAACTTTTATTGTTTTTTTATCAAAAATTAATTTTCCTGGTTTTAAATTGTGAGCTTCTTCTTCTAATTCTGTAGCGTAAATTTTTAAATCAGTTTTGTTATCATCATTATATAAGGTTGTCCAAGCTGCCGGGTAAGGACTAAGTCCTCTTATTAGATTGTAGGTTTTTGTGGCATCAGCTGTCCAGTCTATTTTACAAGTGTCTTTGTGTATTTTGTAAGCTAACTTTAAATTACTATGATCTTCTTGTTTTTTAGTAGTTACATTTCCTTTTTCAATTAGTTCTACGGTTTCTATAACAAGTTCTGCCCCTAAATGCATTAATCTGTCGTGTAAAGTACCTGCATTTTCTGTAGAAGAGATGTTTGTTTTTTTATGAAGAATAGTTTCTCCTGTATCAATCTTATCATCAATAAAAAAAGTAGTAGCACCTGTTTCTGTTTCTCCGTTTATAATAGCCCAGTTAATAGGAGCAGCACCACGGTATTGTGGTAATAAAGAAGCATGCAGGTTAAATGTACCGTATTTAGGCATTTGCCAAACTACTTTGGGTAACATTCTAAAAGCAACCACAATTTGCAGGTTAGCATCTAATGCTTTTAGTTCTGCTACAAAATCTGTATTTTTTAAGTTTGTTGGTTGTAATATATTAAGGTTGTTTTTTTCTGCATATTGTTTTACGGCAGAAGTGTGTATTTTTCTGCCACGACCCGCTGGCTTGTCTGGAGCAGTAATAACACCAACTACGTTATATTTATGTTGTACTAAACTATCTAAAATGGTAACGGCAAAGTCTGGCGTTCCCATAAAAACAATGCGTAAATTGCTCATATTATTGTAGGGTATATTTATTTTGTGTGTTTATATCTATTTTTTGATCTTCTAGTAAAGACTGCAGTGTTTCTAAAACAACTTCTTGTTTATAGGGTAGTAGTTGTATTAACTCTCTAGAGCTTAAATTAGTAGATTTTAATTTTGTAATTA
This sequence comes from Cellulophaga sp. 3_MG-2023, assembly GCF_030546975.1. NCBI lineage: Bacteria > Pseudomonadati > Bacteroidota > Flavobacteriia > Flavobacteriales > Flavobacteriaceae > Cellulophaga > Cellulophaga sp. 3_MG-2023. The sequence continues at coordinate 937,058 of NZ_JAUOPS010000001.1, read as the reverse complement.
TTTCTGTAGAAACAAGATCTATAATACTACTATTTGTAGATGGGCCTTTGCTTAGGCAAACATCACACTTACCACACCTTTTCTTTTTTTCTCCAAAATAAGCAAGGAGTTGTATGTTTCTGCAAATGCTATCATTATTAATATATTGTAGCATTGCTTCTATATTATTTACTTTAACTTGTTGTAACTCTTTTACTTTTTTAGAGAACGAATTAATAGTTTGGTCATCTTCTCTAGGGACGAGAAAAGTTATTTCTAAATCGCTATTTTGAGCAGTGTAATTAATTATTTCATCTTTTTGTAATTTTTCTAACGCTTGTAAAATAGTGTTTTCATCAATATTTATTTTATTAGATAACAGAGCTGTGTTAATTTTTATTGGAAACTCAAAAATACCACCATATGTTCTTAGTAGGGTTTGTATAATTGGCACTAGTTTATGGTGTGTACTTAAATATTGATTTAAAGTTGGTTTTGTTGCTGTAAATTGTACAGTTGCTTGCTTGTTATAATTTTCTGTTAATGTTAATACAGAATGCTGATCTAAAACTTTTAGAGCATTATATGTTAACATTCCTTTTAACTTATAGGTATTGCAAAAATTATTAAAATTTAGTTGAAACGTTTCCTGGGTATCTTCACCATAAGATATCTGGAAATAATTATTTAACTTATTGTACAATAATTTTAAAAACTTAACATCTGGTAAAACACTTAAAAACTGTTGTTTTACTTGGTTTTCATCTTCTTTATTTAAAATTAAAACGGCGCTAGACTCTTGTTGGTCTCTACCGGCTCTACCAGCTTCTTGGTAGTAGTTTTCTATACTATCTGGAATTTGATAATGCACAACCAAACGCACATCTGGTTTATCTATACCCATACCAAAAGCATTGGTTGCAACAATAATTTTAGTTTTGTTTTTAAGCCAATTTGTGAGTAATGTTTTTTTGTCTTTTTTGGGTACTCCTCCATGAAAAAATGTAGTAGAAAAACCGTTTGTGTTAAGGTAGTTAGATATTTGTTCTGCCAAACGTCTTGTTCTAACGTATACTATTGCACTGTTGTTACTGTCTTTACAAAGTTGTTTTAATTGATAAAGTTTATCCTCTGTCCATATAACCTTGTAGGTAATATTATCTCTAGAAAAAGAATCTTTTATAATTAAGGAGTCTCTAAATTGAAGATTTTCTACAATGTCTGATGCTACTTTTTTTGTAGCTGTAGCGGTTAAAGCAATTACAGGTACAATAGGAAAAATATCTCTTAAAACACTACAGTTTTGGTAAGCAGGTCTAAAATCGTTTCCCCATTGAGATATACAGTGAGCCTCATCAATAGCAATAAGGTTTACATTCATTTGTAATAGGCGTTCTTTAACCAAATCTTGTTGTAAGCGTTCTGGAGATAAGTATAAAAACTTATAATTACCAAAAACACAATTGTCTAAAAGGTTATTTACTTCCTCAAAAGAAATACCGCCAGTAAGTGCTAAAGCTTTTATGCCTTTTTCTTTAAGACTATTTACTTGGTCTTCAATTAAAGCAATTAAAGGAGACACAACTATACAAATGCCTTCTTGTAAAAGAGCAGGTACTTGGTAGCATACAGATTTTCCTCCGCCAGTAGGTAATAAAGCTAAAACATCTTTTTGCTCTAAAACAGTAGTAATAATTTTTTCTTGCGAGCCTCTAAAGCTGGCATAGCCCCAGTATTGTTGTAAAATATCTTGCGGACTTTTATGCACTAGCTAATGTTTAAAGTATTTAAAATAAAGTTAGTACGTTCCTCTACAGTTCCGGTAGGTACAATAATAGGTGTGTAGCCATAATCTCTGTATGTTTGGTCTAGTAGACTGTGTAGCCGTTTTGCTTCTTCAAAATCCTCATACCTTTCATTGTCATTAGAATGTATTTCCTCCCACGGTGGAAAAATAAAAATAACATCGTATTTGGTATTTGCACATGCTTGGTTGTAGTTTTCTCCATATTTAATGTCTGTACCATTTAAGTAGGCAACAACATCTGGTACGCCACGATCTAGAAAAACAATATCTTTTTCTAAGCTATTAGCGTTATGGTATTGATTTACACGTCCTTCTAATAATTTATCGCTAAAAAGCAAAGGATTGGTTAAAAAAAGCTGTGTAATACCTTCTTCTCTGGCAGCCAAGGTAACATCTCTAGATATCTCGTGTAAACAAGTGTACCCAAGAGCATCAATCTTATTAATAACTGTTGTTTTTCCTGTACTAGGACCGCCTGTAATAACTATTTTTTTTGGTTTCAATATACTAGATTAAAGTAACAAAGATAACTAAAATAGGAACTACACAAAAAGTAGTATAAAATATAGCATTACATTATCTTTGTAAAAAATAAAGTATGAATACAGATAACCCAGAAGAATTTTACGCAAGGCTAAAAGAGCAACTAGAGTTAAACAACAGTTGGCCATCTAATTACTTGTATAAATTTATTATTCCTACAGATGAAGAAAAGTTTAAGCAAATAGAACAGATTTTTAATAATACAGGAGCAGTTATAGAGTCTAAAAAGTCTAAAAACGGCAAATATACAAGTGTTTCTATTACTGTAAATATGAAAAATCCGGATGCTGTTATTGCTAAATATGTAGAAGTTGGTAAGGTAAAAGGAGTAATATCTTTATAAAACTACCCATAAATGGTGTTTGTTTTATTTATTTTAGTACTTTGCAGAACATAAGCGTATAACTTCACGTTTAGAATATAAATTAGCATAAATCTTTTTTAGTTTGAATTTAGTAGAAAACTTACAGTATAATACTGAGCGTGATCAGCTCATTATTCCAGAATATGGTCGTCATTTTCAAAAAATGGTAGACTACGCCGTATCTATAGAAGATGCAGAGGAGCGTAATAAAGTAGCTAAGGCTATTATTAGCGTAATGGGTAATTTGCAGCCACATCTTAGAGATGTACCAGATTTTCAGCACAAACTTTGGGATCAGCTATTTATAATGTCAGATTTTAAATTAGATGTAGAATCTCCTTTTCCTATTACAACAAAGGAAATGTTGCAAGAACGTCCAGAGCCATTAGATTATCCTCAAAATTTTCCAAAATACAGGTTTTACGGTAATAACATTAAACGTATGATTGATGTTGCTGTAGAGTGGGAAAAAGGTGATATGAGAGATGGTTTAGAGTATGCAATTGCAAACCATATGAAAAAATGTTACTTAAACTGGAATAAAGATGTTGTAGATGATACAGCTATTTTTAAACATTTATATGAGTTAAGTGACGGAAGAATAGATTTAGCTGCAAAAAATGAAGTACTTACTGATAGTGGTCAGTTTTTAAAGAACAAAGTAGCAAAATCTAACACGAGATATACAAACTCAAAAAACAATCAAAGAAATAACAACAACCGAGGTAAAAAACGGTACTAAATAATAGAATCTTAAATGGGGACATTTAAAATTGAAGGCGGTCAACGTCTACAAGGAGAAATTACTCCGCAAGGAGCTAAAAACGAAGCTTTACAAATACTTTGCGCGGTGTTACTTACACCAGAGGAAGTGCAAATAAATAATATACCAGACATTGTAGATGTTAATAAACTTATAGCTTTATTGGAAGATTTGGGTGTAAAAATTCAAAAAAGAGGTAAAGGTTCTTATACGTTTAAAGCAGATGATGTAAACCTAGACTACTTACAGTCAGACCAGTTTAAAGAAGATGGTCGTGGTTTGCGTGGATCTATAATGCTAGTTGGTCCACTATTAGCACGTTTTGGTAAGGGATATATTCCTAAACCAGGAGGGGATAAAATTGGGCGTCGTAGATTAGATACTCATTTTGAGGGCTTTATTAACCTAGGAGCAAAGTTTAGATACAATAAAGAAGAATACTTTTATGGTGTAGAAGCAGATAAGCTAAAAGGAACATATATGCTTTTAGATGAAGCTTCTGTAACTGGTACAGCAAACATAGTAATGGCAGCTGTTTTAGCAGAGGGTACAACTACTATATATAATGCAGCTTGTGAACCGTATTTGCAGCAATTGTGTAAAATGCTTAACCGTATGGGGGCAAAAATCACAGGTGTAGGTTCTAACCTTTTAGTAATTGAAGGAGTAGATGCACTAGGTGGCACAGAGCACAGAATGTTGCCAGATATGATAGAAATTGGTAGTTGGATTGGTCTTGCAGCTATGACAAAAAGTGAACTTACAATTAAAGATGTAAGCTGGGATGATTTGGGACAAATACCAACTGTTTTTAGAAAATTAGGTATTACATTAGAGCGTAAAGGAGATGATATTTATATACCAGAGCATAAAGATGGTTACGAGATTCAGAACTATATAGATGGTTCTATCTTAACAATATCCGATGCGCCTTGGCCAGGATTAACACCAGATTTATTAAGTATTATTTTGGTAGTTGCTACACAGGCAAGAGGAGAAGTTTTAATACATCAAAAAATGTTTGAGAGTCGCTTATTTTTTGTAGATAAGTTACTAGATATGGGTGCAAAAGTTATTTTGTGTGATCCGCACAGAGCAACAGTAATTGGGCACGACTTTAAATCTACGTTAAAGGCTACAACTATGGTATCTCCAGATATTAGAGCTGGTGTATCTTTATTAATTGCAGCGTTATCTGCAAAAGGAACATCTACAATACACAATATAGAACAAATAGACAGAGGTTACGAAAATATAGACGAGCGTTTAAGAGCTATAGGAGCAAAAATTACGCGAGTATAATTTTTATTATAACCACATAGTAGTACTTTGTATAGTATTATAAATAGTCCAACCTAGTAAGAATGTAATTATAATTATTCTTACTAGGTTTTGTTTTGCTATACTTTTTCTTATTTCTTCAGAAGAATCTACTCCTGCTATTATTTTACCGTGTTTTGGTTCTATAATTACAATGTGCTGAAACCACATAAAAGCAATACATAAAACGCTAACTATTGTATACATATTTTGTCTGTCTATAAGTTGTAAAACAGATGTAATTAGGTGTCCTGGAGTTAGTATAATAGCAAATATAAATATACGGTCCCTACCAGAATGATACCATTTTATTAGTTCTTCTCTTGAGTAAAACATTAAAGAAGGATAAACTATAAGCTGTAGCATACTAAATACAATTACAGCACAAAATTCAAACATTAACCTAAGTATGTCTATCATTTACACTTATTTTAAATGCAGTAGTCTTTAAAAAAAATACTGTTAAAATTTAAACGAAAATAAAAGATACTCAAAAAAAACAGAATAACAATTGTAATAGAAATATAATGCTACTTACTATTTGTTATACACTCCAAAAAGAGCTTCTAGTTTTTCTTTTCTATAGCTAAAAATTTCTTCAAGTTTTGGTTTAACTAAAAATGGCTGAACTAGTTGTCCTAAAATCCCAAACGGAACCTTGTAGTCTATAATGTCTTCCATTTCTACGCCACCATCTATCTCTTTTATAAAATGTTTATGGTGCCATAACGCATACGGACCAAAACGTTGCTCATCTACAAAATATTTATTCTCTACCATATGGGTAATTTCTGTAACCCATTTGGTTTTTATACCTAAAACAGGAGTAACAATATATTGTATTATTTGCCCTTGATACATTGGCCTGTCTGCACCAGATAATATAATAAACCCCATATAGTCTGGAGTTATTGTTTTTAAATTTTCTGGTTTTGATAAAAACTCCCAAGCCTGTTCTACGCTTATAGGAAGTTTTTGTTTTTTATGTAGTGTGTAAATCTTCATACTTAGTTATAAATTAAGATATAAGCGTTTAAAGATGTTGCTATAAACAGCCAAATTATGTAGGGTAAAAGTAAAAGTGATTTATATTTTAAAATGTTTTTGTATTTAGTTGGTATATAAAGTATTAAAAAAGTTAAAGCTGTAATTATAACAAGGCCAATACTAATATTATGTTGATTAAAAAAAGCAAAGTTCCAACCTACGTTTAAAAACCACTGAATAACAAATAAGAAGATAAACTTAAAATTTTTACTAAGTTTTGCTAAAATTCCCAAGTAGATAGAAAAACAAACCATAATGATTGTCCAAGCTGCACCAAAAACCCATCCTGGAGGCGTCCAAGGAGCTTTATTTAGTTGTAAATACCAATTAGATTGTGCACCATTATCCATTAATAAAACACCTAGTGCAAGCGCACCAAAGTTTAGTACTAAAAATAGAATAATGTATTTAGCTAGTTTCATTGGTTTTTTTCATTAATAAAGCAATTTTATCTTGTATAGCTTCTGCTTCTGCAAATTTGGCATCACTAGCTCCACGGTTACTGGTAGAAAGAGCGTGGTACTCTTTCATTAATTGCTGGTATTGCTTTTGCAACTTTTCTATGGGTGATTTCTTTTTAAATAATCCAAACATAATTTATGGTGTTAAATGCTTTGTTATTTTTTTACTAAGCGGATTTGTAGTAGAGTAGTAGTAGTCTACAAATTTGCCTTCTTCGTCTACCAAATACTTTTGGAAATTCCATTTTACAGAGGTGCTAGAGTTTCCGTTTAATTCTTTTTTAGTTAACCAAGCGTATAAAGGGTGTTGTTGATCTCCTTTTACATTTAACTTTTCGGTCATTAAAAAAGTGACGCCATAGTTTCTCTGACAAAAAGTTTTTATTTCCTCTTCAGTTCCAGATTCTTGACTTCCAAATTGGTTACAAGGAGCGCCAATTATCATTAAATTATCTTTGTAAGTATCATAAAGCTTCTGCAGTTCTTCATACTGACCTGTGAATCCACATTTAGAAGCAACATTTACAAAAAGTATTTTTTTACCCTTAAAGTCAGATAAATTAATAGGATTGCCCTCTAAACCAGTTATTTTAATATCGTAAATACTTGTTTTAGGTTCTGCTTTTTGCTTGGACGCACAAGAAGAAAATATAGTAAGTAATGTAATCATAGCTAATTGTTTCATTTATAATTTAAAATTTACAATTCCGCAATCTACTTCTAAAATTTGACCAGAAATGCTTCTTGCTTTTTCACTAATTAGAAAGCTAGCCATATGTGCTACATCTGTAGGATCTAAAAAACGCTTTAAAGGATGTCTGTCCTTAATGTTTTCTATCATTTTATCATTACGAAGTAACTTAGCTGCTAAATCTGTATTTGTAACTGTAGGTGCTATTGCGTTTACACGCACTGTAGGTGCTAATTCTGCTCCTAAAGATTTAACAAGGCCTTCTACACCAGATTTTGATGTTGCAACACTAGCATGGTAAGGCATTCCTAATTTTGTAGCTACAGTACTAAATAGTGTAATAGATGGGGCATCTCCCTTTTTTACAGTGTTTAAATAATGCTTGATTGTTTTTACTGCACCAATAACATTAATTTCAAAATCTTGCTTAAAGTCTTCTATACTTAAGCGTCCTATGGGTTTTAAATTGATGCTCCCAGGACAATAAATAAGATTGTCAACAGTCTCTAACTCTGGTAAATTGTCTGTAAGCACATCACAGGCGTAATGTGTAAGATTTTGATGTTCTAATTCTGGCGCAGTTCTGCTAATTACAACAACTTTATGGGTAGCAATAAGTTCTTTTGTAATAGCAAAACCTATTCCTTTGCTACCACCAATAATAACGGTAGTTTTCATCAATAATTATTTAAATTTGAGCAAAGGTATACCTGTTGGACAAGTAAAATTTGCCAATTATTTGTAGATATTTACGGGTGTTTTATGGTAACAACACTATGGTAGCGGCTGCATATTTAGCCTTTTTTCTACTTTACGTTTAATTGCAGTAAGGCGCTTCATTAAATCCATAATCTCTTCGTCCTTATTTTCTTTGTAAATAGTATTAAGCTCAAGAATAAGGGATTTAGCTTCGCGAGAAATTTCTACTCTTTCGCTGTTAGATAATGACTTCATCTTTCTCTTCTCAAACTCTAATGCTCTATCTATAATCTCCATATTGTTAATGTTTTAAATAGTTTTGTATTTCTGTTATTTTGGTAGCGTTATTAAACTCGCCACCGTAAAAAGCTGTTACTGTGGTAGAGGTGTCATCCTTTACACCTCTAGATGCTACACATAAATGTTTTGCATCTATTATAACAGCAACGTCTTCTGTTTTTAATATTTTTTGAAGCTCTACACCAATTTGGTTGGTTAAGCGCTCTTGTACTTGTGGTCTTTTAGCATAGTATTGTACAATTCTGTTTAATTTAGACAATCCTATTACGTTACCAGATGATTTGTAGGCAACATGCGCTTTACCTATAATTGGAACAAAATGGTGCTCACAATTAGAGTAAAAAGTAATGTTTTTTTCAACAAGTATTTGGTTATATTGGTATTTATTTTCAAATAAAGCAATTTTTGGCTTATTTTTTGGGTTTAAACCACAAAATATTTCATCAATATACATTTTTGCAACACGTTTTGGTGTTCCTTGCAGAGAATCATCTGTTAAATCTAATCCCATAACATCCATAATTTGCCCAAAAAGGTTTTCTATTTTTTCCTTTTTTTGCTCATCGGATAACGCAAAAGCATCTGATTTTAAGGGAGTTTCTAAACCTGTAAACAGGTGGTCATCTCCAATATCCTCTACAGAAACCTTATCTGTTGTACTCATTAAATTTATAGTATCTATACTCATTATAATTTATAAAATTATTTTTACAATAAACCACTTATTATTTAGATAAAACAGTTTGTTTAATATCTTTTGCTTATAGTGTTATTGGTAATTTGTTTTTGCCTGCTACATTTAAAACGTCCGCTAACAAAAGTTCTAAGTTTTGCGTGCTTGGTTTTACGCCCTTGCACTCTTTTACGCCACATTTTAAAACTGCTAGGTTTCATTTCTGTGCGCATAATTGTTATTACTTCTTTTTCAGACAAGCCAAACTGATGTTTTATAGCATCAAAAGTAGTTCTGTCTTCCCAAGCCATTTCAATTACACGGTCTATTTGTAGTGTGGTTAAACTCATTTTTATGCTACTAATTTGTTTATCATTCCGTTAAAAATAAATATATGAAAAGGTAAAACACTGTACCAGTATAATCTACCTCCCAAACCTCTTGGTCTAAAGGTGGCTGTTTGTTTAAGTACATTATCTTCAATTTTAAACTCTAGCCAAGCTTCTCCAGGTAATTTCATTTCTGCATATAATAACAATTTTTGTTGTTCTTTATCAGCATAAATAACACGCCAAAAATCTAAAGCATCACCTGCACTTAAATCTGTAGTGCTAGTTCTTCCTCTACGCAAGCCTATACCACCAAATAACTTATCTAAATAACCTCTAAATTTCCAAAGAATAGTGCCGTAATACCATCCTGTAGATCCTCCTATAGCCCAAATTTTATTAATAGTCTTATTTTTATCTGTAACCTTACGCTCTTTATAATCTGTAAAACAACCGTATTTAGGCACATTTACATATTTATGTAAGTTACCTTTAAGTCTGCCACTACTTACAAGAGAATCTTTCCAGCTAGAGACAATACTATTTTGTTCTATTTTTTCAAAAGCCAATTCTACTGCCTCTTTGTAGCTAATTGGTTCTATGTTTAAAATTGAATTAATATCACTTGGTTTGCCTATAATTTCTACGCCCATACTCTTTACTAGGGTAGAGGCTAGTTTGTATGATGTTGATGTTACAAAATACAACCAGTATGATGATAATTTAGGTGTCATTACAGGCACGGTAATAATGCTTCTTTTTAAGCCTCTTACTGCTGCAAATTGTAATAACATTTGTTTATATGTAAGTACATTTGGTCCAAAAATATCTATTCCTTTATTGTAAATTTCTTTTTTTAATATGGCTTTAGATAAAAATAATAACACATCTCTTACGGCTAACGGTTGTGTTTTAGTATCTAACCATTTAGGAGCAATCATTACAGGTAATTTTTCTACTAAATCTCTAATAATTTCAAAAGAAGAACTTCCAGAACCTACAATAATACCAGCTCTAAAGGTAGTTAATGCATATTCTTTAGAAGCTAAAGTTTCTTCAACCAATTTTCTTGAAGATAAATGCATAGATAATTTAGGGTCATTTGTTATTCCGCTTAAATATATTACCTGTTGCGTATTTGTATCTTCAATATACTTTTTAAAGTTTATGGCGCATTGCTCCTCTAAAGATTTAAAATTATTTGAGGAATTAGACATAGAGTGTATTAGATAATAAGCAATGTCTATATCTTTAGGAATATTAGAAAGCGTACTTTCTTGTAAAAAATCTGCTTCTACAACAGTAATTAGGGGCTCGTTTTTATACCATTCTTCTGCACGTAACTTGTCTCTAACAGCGCATACAACATTGTGCCCTTCTTCTATTAAAAGGGGCACTAGTCTTTTGCCTATGTAGCCTGTTGTACCTGTTACTAGTATTTTCATTTATTTATTTTGGTCTTTGGTATGTAAATCTTTTGTTTGTTTTAGGAACCGCATAGGCGTCTAGACCATTAATTGCAGCTACTTTCCCTTTTGTTAAATCTATTAATCCATCTTTTTGTAAAAGGTCTTCATTAACATATAAATTCATTATTTCACCAATAACCAAAATAGTATTGTTAGCAGCTATAGGCATTTCTTCTATAAACTTGAGTTCTAATTGTACTGGAGCACCTTTTAAAAATGGAGCAATACAATTGTCTTTATACTCTGGTACTAATTTAGTCTTTGTAAATTCTGATACCTCTTCTGGATATTTGGCAGAAGTGTGGTGAGCATCTTCTAAAATATCCTGGTGTATATGATTAATGGTGTATGTTTTTGTTTCCTTAATATTTTTATAAGTATGTCTAGGTACAGTAGTAGGTCTACAAATAAAGCCTAATAAAGCAGGGTTAGAACCTAAATGAATAACAGAGCTAAATACAGCAATATTTTCTTGTCCGTTAACAGACTTAGTACCAATTAAATTGGCAGACTTATAGCCCGAGACACTATTTATCAAATTAATTTTGAACAAATGCTCTAGCTCTTTTATATTGTCATTAGTATATTTTATCATTTACTTAAAGCGATAGATAATTATTAATTTTAATGTTTTTTGATTTTAAATCGAACATTAAATTATACAATCCAAAAAATGTTCTGTTAATGTAAATAAAGTGCTTAGAACCTCTGTTTCCGTTCATTTTACGTAGTTCTGTACTTTTACTATATTTTTCTCCTAATTCTGCAATTTGATTAAAGAAAACTGGGTCAGAAAAATCAAACGTATCATTATGAAAAGGTTTTGTAAACAGGCTTAACATCTCATAAAAAAGATCAGAAAAAAAGGCAATTTCTTCTTTAGAGTCATCTTCTTTTAAAATTTCTAATTCGTGCATTTTCTGAGAAAATAATACAGGATTATTAATAACCTCTGGTTTAGCCAACTCAAAATAGGGTACGTAAAAGTTTGTAGGCACTTCTTTAATACATCCAAAATCTAAAGCAATTAGCTCAATCTCTTTAGAAATTAAAAAATTGCCAGGATGAGGATCTGCGTGTACTTTGCGTAACACGTGCATTTGGTACATATAAAAATCCCATAATGCTTGCCCTATTTTATCTGCTTTTTCTTGGTTTGTATTATGGGCTGTAAACTCGCTCAAATGCTCACCAACCATCCAATCCATAGAAATAATGCGTTCCGACGAAAATTGCTCATAATACTGCGGAAACTTTAAGTTTGGTATGTGTTCGCAAGCTTTTGCCATTTCCTTGCTTTGCTTTATTTCTAGCAAGTAATTGGTCTCTTCTATTAGTTTGTTTTCTACTTCAGCAAAATACTTATCAGAGTCTTTACCCTTTATATTAAACATTTTAATAGCTATAGGTTTTACCATAGCTAAATCTGTAGAAATGCTATCTGCTACACCAGGATACTGAATTTTAACCGCTAATTTTTTACCATTAGCTTCAGCATAATGTACTTGTCCAATACTAGCTGCATTTACAGAGTTAACATTAAAAGTGTCAAATATTTCATTTGGTGTTTTACCAAAGTATTTTTTAAATGTCTTTTGTACTAAAGGAGCAGACAAAGGAGGAACTGAAAACTGAGCTAAAGAAAATTTTTCTACATATGCCTGTGGCAATATGCTTTTTTCCATACTTAGCATCTGTGCTACTTTTAGCGCACTACCTTTTAATTGCTTTAGACTATCGTAAATATCCTCAGCATTGTTCTTATTTAGGCGTTCTTTTGCTTCTATTTCTGTTTTAGTTAGCTTATCACCATAATATTTAAGGTAATTAACACCAACTTTAGCACCAGTAGTAACTAATTTGCTGGCACGTTGTATTTTAGAAGTAGGTATTTTGTCTATAGTTTTCATAGGCTACAAGTTCATATTAATTTTTTCTTTATAAATAAACTTTCCTAGATCTATAATGCTTTGTAAGGGTTTGGTATCTAGTAGGTCAAACGTAGTGTTAACGCTTTTTTCAATAAAAATATCTGTTTTTTCAAAAGATGAAGAAGTATCATCTAACCAAAATTTAATTGTAATTAACAACTGTATCCAAGCAGATTCTTTTAATGTTTTTTGCTGAATTTTCTCTAATTTTTCCTGCTTTAAATCAATTGTATCTATATCTAAACCAATAATATAGTTGCTAAAACTATTTTTAAGATTAGACAACATACTTACAGATTTTAATTTGTTTTTGTGTTTATTTAAAGCATAAACTACATAACTTCTATTAGCAGTTAGCATTTCAAAAAAGGTATAATAAAAACTTAGAAGTTTAGTTCTACTGTCAAACTCGCTATAAGCTTGGTCTGTTTCTAAAGCTTTGATAGTATGATTATAAAAAGCGTTAAATATGTGTTTTTCTAAGGTATCAAAGGAATTAAAGAAGTTGTAAAAAATGGATTCTTCAAAATTATTAATTTTAGAAAATTTATAGACAGAAGACGGTTGCTTTTCGTTTTCTAGTACAAAATCCATATAAAAATTGATAATATCCTCTGCTGTTACATTCTTTTTCTTTGCCATAATTTCTTTATTTCTAAAACAAAGATACAAAAATGTCTAACTATTTTAGTTAAAGATTAGACAAAAATGCAATTATACCTGTTTTACAGGGTTTTATTTACCTAAATGTTAGTGTTTACTTAAATATATATAATGTTTAAATTGTTACCCTTAGCTTTGCATTTTATTAAAAATTAAGTACCTACTAATGAAGATTAAAATAATACTCATATATGTGTCTGCCTTAACTGCAGGTCTAATTTTTGGACAGTTTAGTAGCTCGTTGGTAGGAGTTTTGCCAGAGGCTGTATCAGAATCTTCCGGATTAATACTATACAATGATTTATTAATTACACACAACGATTCTGGTAACACACCAACTTTATATTTTTTGAATAAAAACAGTTTTAAGGTTGAAAAAAAAGTAGAGGTAACAAACGCAAAGAATATAGACTGGGAAGACATTACACAAGATAAAGATTATGTATATGTTGGCGATTTTGGAAATTATTGGGGGGATAGAGAAGATCTTGTTATTTATAGAATAGCTAAAAAAGACCTAAAATTATTAGATAAGGTTACTGCAGAAAAAATTTACTTTAACTATTCTGATAAAACAAGTAATACACGAAAAAGTAGAAGTGATTATGATGCGGAATCTCTTTTTTACAAAGGAGGGGAGCTGTATATTTTAACAAAGCAATGGAGGTCTAAAGGTACTGTTGCTTATAAAATACCTGCAAAACCAGGCAAACACATAGCATCTAAAGTAGGGGAATATAATACAAACGGTATGGTAACAGGAGCAACATATAACAATAGTAATAATAAGATTGTTTTAGTTGGTTACAATATGTTTATGTTGCCATTTGTAATAGAAATAGAAAATAGTACTGCATCTAATTTATTTGCAGGTACAGTAAAAAAAACACCATTAGAAATAGGTTTTGCTCAAATAGAAGGAATTACAAAGTTTAATGATGATACATATTATTTATCTTCAGAATCTTTTACAAAACTAGGGGCTAATGCAAGTATTTATAAGCTAAAATAGCTTAAACAGTATTTTTTTATCTAATTTGAGCTCTTAAAGTTTAAGATTTTGTTAACATTTAAAGGGGTGCGTGTACCGTAATTTTGAGGAAACTTAATAAACTACAAACAAAATGAAAAAAATTGCATTAGTATTAATTGCAGTGTTTGCTTTAACAGGAGTACAAGCACAGATTGAAACACCACAACCAAGTCCGTTTACTAAAATGGAACAAAAAGTAGGTTTAACAGATGTTACTTTAGAGTATTCTAGACCATCTGCAAGAGGTAGAGAAGTTTTTGGTAATCTAGTACCTTTTTCTAAATTATGGAGAACGGGAGCTAATAAAAATACTGTTATTACATTTAGTAATAATGTAACTATTGGTGGTAAAGAAGTAAAAGCTGGTTCTTACGCTATATTTACTAAGCCAGGAGAAACTTCTTGGGAAGTAATATTTTACGCAGATACAAATAACTGGGGAACACCAAGAGAGTGGGACCAGTCTAAAGTTGCTGCTACAATTAAAGCAGATGTTGTAAAAATGCCAATGAAAATAGAAACTTTTACAATGACTTTTGATGATTTAACTTCTGGTTCTGCTGTATTGGGTATTTTATGGGAAGATGTATATGTAGGTGCTAAATTTGAAGTTCCTACGGATAAAACTGTTTCTGCTGCTATTGCAAAAACTATGAATGGTCCTAGCGCACAAGATTATTATGCAGCTGCTGTATATTACAAAGAATCTGGTAAAGATATTAACCAAGCAAAAACTTGGATGGAAAAAGCTATGAGTATGATGGAGAAACCTGCATTTTACCAATTAAGACAATTATCTTTAATTTACGCTAAAGCAGGAGATAAGAAAAAAGCTATTGAGACAGCTAAAAAATCTTTAGTTGGTTCTAAAGCGGCTGGTAACGCAGACTACGTTAAAATGAATGAAGATTCTTTAAAAGAGTGGGGAGCAAAATAAGCTCTGTTTTTAAAATAGTAAAAGCCCGTAAAACAATTGTTTTACGGGCTTTTTTTATATCGTCTAGTTGTTTGTTATATTTTCATTTCATTTTCGGTTTTCATCATTCTGTCAAAACCTTCTAAAAGCATAGCAATAGATACAACTAAAGCACAGCCAAAAGCATTTAACCATAGGTAAGACATCCAGTCTAACCACCAGCCAATAATTACTATTACTTGAGTTATAATTGCAGCAACAAATACAGCATTACCCTTAACATATTTAAAAAAGAATGCCAGTAAAAATATTCCTAATACATTGCCGTAGAATATAGATCCTATAATGTTTACTAGCTGTATTAAATTATCAAACAAGCTAGCAACACAGGCAATTAAAATGGCTATAATACCCCAAATTAGAGTAAGTACTTTAGAGGCTTTAACGTAGTGTTCTTCTGTTTGTCCTTGTTTAATACTTCTTTTATAAATATCTAAGGCGCTTATGGTGCCTAAAGCATTTAATTCTGATGCAGTAGAAGACATAGCAGCAGATAATATTACCGCTAACAAAAGACCAATAATACCTTGTGGTAGGTAGTTTAGTATAAAATGAATAAAGACATAATCTGTATCATTAGTTTCTACAGAGGCATCTGCTTGTGTAATTAATGTTTTTGCGGCATCTCTGCCTAGTTTTTCTTTAGCATTTAAAGCAATAATTTTGTTTTTAGCATTAGCTTGCGCTGCTGTATTGTTATTGTCTAATGCTTCAGATAATTTGTTTTGTATAATTACTCTTTGTTCTGCAATTACCTTATGTTCTTTTTCTAATAGTTTGTAATCTTCTGCGTAAACAGAATTTTCTACTTTAGAAGTAGCTGCAGGATTAAAGTTTAAAGGTGATGAGTTGTATTGATAAAAAACAAAAACCATTACACCAACCAATAAAATAAAGAATTGCATTGGTATTTTTAAAATACCATTAAAAATTAAGCCAAGTTGACTCTCTCTTACAGATTTACCAGACAAGTAACGCTGTACCTGACTTTGGTCTGTACCAAAGTAAGACATAAACAAGAAAAATCCGCCTGTTAGTCCGCTCCAAACAGTATATCTACTTTGAGTGTCTAAACTAAAATCTAAAATATTTAATTTATCACTTGCACTAGCAACTTTTAAGGCTTTGCTAAACGTAATATCATCTGGTAGGTAATCTAAAATAAAGTAAAATGCAACAAACATTCCCAGCATTATTATAAACATTTGTTGTTTTTGGGTAACACTTACTGCTTTTGTACCACCAGAAACAGTGTATATAATTACCAAAATACCAATTAAAATATTTAATATTCTTAAATCCCAACCAAGTACAGCAGATAATATTATAGACGGAGCATAAATGGTAATACCAGCGGCCAAACCACGCTGAATTAAAAATAAAAATGCTGCTAACGTTCTAGTTTTAACATCAAACCTGTTTTCTAGAAACTCATAAGCTGTATAAACTTTTAATTTGTGGTATAATGGTACAAATACCATGCATATAACCACCATAGCTAAAGGCAAACCAAAGTAAAACTGAACAAAGCCCATACCGTCGTGGTATGCTTGTCCTGGTGTAGATAAAAATGTAATTGCACTGGCTTGTGTAGCCATTACAGAGAGTCCAATTGTCCACCATTTTGACTGGTTTCCTCCTAAAACGTAATCGTTTACATTTTTACTTCCTTTTGTTTTATATACCCCAAAGCCAACAATAAATAATAATGTTCCTATAAGTAAGTACCAATCTATACTAGCCATATTAATTGTAAGTTTTCATTATAATAAAAAATACAATCGCATACATTAAATTTAAAAGTAAGACCCAAGAATATTCCTTTTTCCAAACAAATTTATCTTCCATAGTGTCTTAGTTGTTTTTAGGTAATGATAATAAGTTAGCAAACAATTTGTAAGCACCAGGAACACCGGCAGGTAACTCTCTAAAAAAGCTTATGCCTGTATATACATAGTTTCCTTTGCCGTAAGGAGCAATTAAAAGACTACCTTTTTTAGCATCTTCTCCTTTATCTGCCATAGATAAAATAGGTGTAAACTCTTTTCCCCATTTATTAGGAAAGTATAAGCCGCGTTCTTGTACCCAATTATTAAAGTCAGTAGGTACAATTTTATTAGGAGTATTAACTACAGGATGGTTTTTTGCTAAAATGCTAACCTCTGCAAATTCATTTGTAACCCTATCTCTAGATAGTTCTAAAGAATAAGGAGCAAGGTTATCTAAATCTAAACCTCTACGGCCAGCAGTATTATATTGTATAACTAAGTTGCCTCCGTTTTTTACGTAATCTAATAAAAAGTGTTGTTTAAATTTTAATTGTGTAACAACATTATAAGCTCTAATACCAACAACTATAGCGTCAAAACCTTTTAAAGATTCTGTATTAATATTGTCTGGATCTATGGTAGACACATTGTAGCCTATTTGTGTTAAGCTTTCTGGTATTTTGTCGCCAGCACCAGTAATATAACCAATATTTTTTCCTGTTTTTTTAATGTCTAAACGTACCACTTTAGCTTCAGATGGTAGTAAAACAGACTGTGTTGGGATATGGTCATAAGAAATAACAACCAACTCTTTACTAAGTTTTTTACCGTTAATTGTTACAAATGGTGAAATGGTACTCTGTGCTTCAGTGGCAGGAGGAGTAACAGTAAACATAAATGTTTTTGTATCTCCTCTTTTAGCAATAGTAAAAGATTGTTTTGTATTATTAACTTTCCACCCTTTAGAAAAGCCTAATTCTAATTCTCCTGTAATATCATCTTTTAAAGCTTTTATAGTAACAGGGATTTGCTTAGTAGATCCGTCAGAAAAAATAAAAACCTTGTCCTTTATGCTAACACTAGCTTCTGGCAAAACCTCAAAAGGTCTATATAGTTCACCTTTATCTGGTTTAGAGTAGTGGTAAACAACTGGTTTAGTAATTGTTATTGTGTAGTTGTTAATGCTAAGTTCAAAATCGGCTTTAAAAGCTCTAGGTGTTTCTGGTTTACCTATCAATTTTTTATCAGCAACAGTATACATACCTAAAGAGCCTTTTTCCATTAGCCAATAAGGACTAGTGAAATTTGTATTTGCAGGCACGGCAACATCTAATTCTAGGTTTTCTTTAGTATTATTTTTTAAAGAAACATTAGGAGATAGGGTAGTAGCTGCAACTTTTACAGATTTTAAAGTGATGCTGGTATTACTTCTATTTAAAGCTTCTATAGATACTTTAAAACTGCCAGATGGTGTGCTATTTGTACTATTTGCATTGGCCTCTAGATACAAACCAGTTACAGCAGAAATCATATTTTCTAATTCTTTAGATTTAATATTTTTCCAGTGTGTATCTGTAGATTTTTGTAACAACTTATAAGCTTCTATAAGTTCTGATAAGTGAGAAGAAGGATTTTTAAAATTGAAGTTTTCTTCAACCTTGTTTAATATTTTTCCAATAGCAACACCACCATCTATTCTAGACCACGTAGTATTTATGCCCTCAAAAATATCATCGCCTTTAGGCATATCACCTTTTAAAAGCTCAATATACTCATCTTGGCTTCCTCTTGTAGATATACGACCAAAACCTTGACATAAATGCTGACTACTGGCAAGTGATGCAATCTCGTTATTAGAAACACCTAGCATTGGGTAAAAAACACCAACATCTAACTTCATTAATTTACTTTTATCTGCTTTGTTAAAAGCTTCTTCACTACCATAAAACCACCAAGAAGTGTTAAAAAACATACGTTTTGGTTGCCAGGTTTCTGTTAGTTTTAGTTGTTCTGGGTATGCTTTTGGGTCGTTAACCAAGTCAAAAGCTTCTACACTTAACATTGCAGAGGCAGTATGGTGACCGTGTGTAGTTCCTGGTGTTCTGTGGTTAAATCTGTTTATAATAACATCTGGCTTGTACTGTCTTATAATTTGTACAACATCTGCTAAAACCTCTTTTTTATCCCAAATATCTAATGTTTCATCTGGGTGTTTAGAGTAGCCAAAATCGTTTGCTCTAGAAAAAAATTGTTCTCCACCATCTTTGCTACGTGCACCAAGTAATTCTTGAGTACGTAATACACCTAATTGCTCTCTAATTTCTGGTCCAATTAAATTTTGTCCTCCGTCTCCACGGGTTAAAGACAAGTAAGCAGTTTTAGCTTTTACGTTATTAGATAAATAAGATATTAACCTTGTGTTTTCATCATCTGGATGTGCTGCAATGTACAATGCAGAACCTAAGAAGTTTAACTTTTGTAAAGAATGGTAAATTTCTGCAGATGAACTTTTTTTAGGAGCTTGTGAAAATCCTAAGTTGATGCATAATGCAGAAATTATGCAAGATACCAGTAGTTGGCGCATAAATGTTAATTTTGGTTGATGCTCAAATATAACAAGTTCTACGCTTTAGAATGTCAATTTTAAAGGTTCTTTAACAACGTTTTTAAGCGGGTTATTAACATTTGATGATTTTAAGGAAGAATTGTTAGAACCATTTTTTTCTGTTGATAAAAAATATGGACACCAGAGAAATTAAAACCATTACGCCTAAAAGTATAAAATAACCATATTCCGTATGTAATTCGGGCATATTTTTAAAGTTCATACCGTAAATACCTGCTAAAAAAGTAAGCGGTATAAAAATCACAGAAAATATAGTCAAGGTTTTCATTACCTCGTTTAATCTGTGGTTTTGAATACTAAACATTAAGTTTAAAGAACTCTCTAGTTGACTAAGGTTAAAATCAATTTCATCTCCCATTAAACCAATTTGTTCTTTAATTTCAATAAAATACTTTATGTCAAAGTCAAAACAATCTATATTTTCTAATTGGTTAATAGCATCTTTTATGCTTATAGTCATTCTTTTAATTTGGTTAAGTTGCCTTTTCTTGTTTTCAACTTTAATTGCAAATTCGGGAGTTGGTTTAGTCTCATTTAAGTTATCTAAACCAATATTAGCCTTTGTTAACTTATCATAAGCAATGTAATAATTATCTATAATAGCTTCCATTAGTAAGTAAAACAGGTAATCTGCTCCTTTTTTTCTTATAACACCTAAGTTTTTTTCTATTCGTTCTCTTAAATGTTGAAAATGATCGCCTTCAAGCTCTTGTATACTCCAAACGTAAGTTTCGCCAACAATAAAAACCATTTGTTCAAATTTTGTTTCATTGCTTTCTGCAGAATAATAAGGAGATTTTAAGGTTAAAAAGAAACAATCGTCTAGTTCTATTACTTTATTTCTGTGATTGTTGTCTATAACAAGGTTTATTAAAAACTCATCCATATTGTTGTCCGCAATTATTTTGCGTACAGCTTGTGAATGCTGAAAACCATAAATGTTTAACCAAGAAATAACCGAAGTATCTTTTGTTATAGATATTTCATTTAATTCTTCTCCTTTTAATAAATGACAACTTTCTTTAGAGTAGGTTATTAAAGATGAATTAGCTTTAAATTCTTCAATATTAAAAGTTTTTTTATCAGAATACGGGTTTACTTTACGTCTGTTTTTTCTTTTCATACAATTACTTTTTAAATGTAATCTCCTTCTGTAGTATCGTCGTTATCTTCTTTATTAATAAGTACAACACCTTTTTGTAAAAGTAAATTGTTTGGGTAGGTAAGTAGTTCTCCGTTGTCTTTTTTTAGATAAATATGATAAGCTTTTATGTCTAAAATATCAACTTCCTCAGCAAAATCGCCATCTAATATTTTTATACGATCACCTATTTTAAAAGGGAATGAAAAAAATAAAATTACACCAGCAGTAACATTACTTAAAATAGACCAAGAAGCAAATAGTGCCACACCTAACACAGCAAATACAGATGAAAATATAATGCCTAAATCCTCAAAATTTACCTGCCAAATGTAAACAAGAACTATAAAACTTATTGCCATAAGTAATATGGTAACATATCTAATTATAAGCTTTGTACGTACTTTATTTATGTCGCTAATTCTTCCTATTTTACTAATTGCTTTTGCCGTAACAAAGCGCAATACTATAAAGCCCAAAATACAAATTAAGCTGTTTATTAATTGATTTTGATGTGTGTCTATAAATTCATTCATAATCCTAAGCTATCTCTAAAATGTAAATCTTTATTTCCGTTTTGTTGCCAATAGGCTGTTTGTATTCTTTTATTTAAAGTTGCAGTAGTTGTTAGTGTTTTTTTATTTGACCCAAAACCACTTTTATGTGTTTCTGTAAAACTTTCTATAGTGTGCGGAAAAGCTGTAGAGAACGTTATTGTTAAGTTGCGCTGCAAATCAGGATAATCTAAACTATAAATGGTTACATTATCTTTAGTGGTTTTAGTGACCTTTGCTGGATATGCTTTTAATTTTTTATGAGAAAACCTAATGTATGTAAAAGACGGAATAATTTGTAAATTTCCCGTTGGTAAACTATCTGGGTTAATTCTAATTTTTGCCCAAAGATCGTTCTCTAAAATATTTTTTTCAAGGGTGAAATTTTTATCTCCTTCGCTTTCAAAATAAGAAAAAGAAGAAATCTCAAATTTTTCTTTATTGTTTAGCTGAGAAAATACTTGTCCGCACCATTCTTGTACAGAATTTGTTATTTTTAATGAAGCAGAATTATCACCAACAGGATAAAAAGTGCTAGACATTACAGAATATGGGTAAACACCAGTTAAAAATTTCTTGGTACTATTTAATTTTAAAACAGGAATGTTTGTATTACTAGGTAGATCTGCTTTTACCTGTTTTTTAGCGCTAAAAGGCTCTGTTACAAAAACCAAAACAGCAGAACCTTGTCTTAACTCGCCATACCTAGCTTGTTCTAAATTGTATGATGTTATTTCTGCAGTGCCATTATACCAATATTCTTTAAATTGGTTAGATACTGGTTTTGGCTTTTCTTTTTCTATAATTTTTTTAGGAGTAGTAACAGCTATATCTTGGTTGTGTACTTTTTCTTTACAGGCATTAGACATTAATAGCGTAATTGCTATTATACCCAATTCAGCTAATTTTTTCATAACAAATACATTTTAAGTAAAATTACTTAAAATGTTATGCATTAGCTATAGTTAGCAAAGTTTTATAAACTAAATGCGTAGGTAGGCCAACAACGTTAGGGTAGGAGCCAATAATTTCTTCAATAGCAATTAAGCCAATCCACTCTTGTATACCATAAGCTCCAGCTTTATCTAGTGGTTTGTAGTTTTCTACATAATACGTAATTTCATCCAAGCTAAGCTCTTTAAATTTTACTTTTGTAATATGACTTTCTGTAATTTGCTTATTTTTAGATGTAAAACATACAGATGTAGCTACTTGGTGCCAAGAGTTAGATAGTTTTGTAAGCATAGCAATAGCATCTGCAGTGCTTTTAGGTTTGCCTAGTTGCTCATTATTGTGCCAAACAATAGTATCAGATGTTATTAAAATATCTTTCTCTTGGAGTGATTTTTTAAAAGGTTCTGCTTTTAAAGCAGCTAAATAATCTGTAATTTCTTCAGCTTGTAAATGATTAGGAAAAACCTCTTCAATAGGTCTAACATCAACCTTAAAGTTAATATCTAATTCTTTAAAAAACTGATGCCTTCTTGGGGAACCAGAAGCCAATATAATGTTGTAATCTTTTAATTTTTCAGAAAGCATTTAGTCGTTTTTAGCGCTGTAATTATCATTCCATTTACCTTGTGCTTTTAAAACCTGCTCAATAACATCTCTAGCGCAGCCTTTACCACCATTTTTTTGAGAAATATACTTGCTTACAGCTTTTATTTCAGGTATAGCATCTTGCGGACAAGTAGGCATACCAACTAATTGCATAGGTGGCACGTCTGGCATATCATCACCCATATATAAAACATTTTTTGGGTCTATGTTGTTGGTAGATAAATATTCTTTTATAGGTTCTATTTTTAAGTGAGCGCCTAAATAAATATCCTTTACGCCTAAACCTTTAAATCTAGTGCGTACACCTTCACTAGTGCCACCAGATATTATACAAACATTAAAACCTTTTTGTATAGCAGTTTTAAGGGCGTAACCATCTTTAACATTCATTTTACGTAGTAATTCTCCGTTTTCGGTAATAAGTACATTTCCGTCTGTAAAAACACCGTCTACATCAAAAACAAAAGTGGTAATATTATGTAAGTATTCTTTATAACTTTTTTCCATAAGTGTTGGTAATAGATTTGCTAATAACGCTATATATTTCTTTATGCGTATTGTTTGTTAATTGGGTTAATTGACGTTGCATTGTACCTATGTCATTACGTTTTGCTGGTCCTGTTTGTGCATCGTAAGGAGATAGTTTGTGTAGCTTTGTAACGGTTTCTTGTATTAAGGGTGATAAAATTGAAAAAGGAACCTTGTTTTCTTCACAAATTTCTTGTCCAACTTGGTACATATGATTGCTAAAATTATTGACAAAAACGGCAGCCAAATGTATAGATTTTCTTTGTTCTGATGATATTTTATGCACACTGTTAGAAACACTTTTTGCTAGTTGAAGAAGTAATGTTTCATCAGCATTATTTTCTGCTTCAATACAAATAGGAATTTCTTTAAAATTTACAGTAGCACCTTTGCTAAACGTCTGTAGTGGATAAAAAGATCCTTTTCGGTTTTTATCATTTAAAGCAGCAATAGCAACACTGCCAGATGTATGCACTACTAATTTATTTTCTAAGACTAATTGTGAAGATATATTGGCAATACTATCATCTGTGGTAGAAATAATATAAATATCTGCATTAGGTAAATTGCTAATGTCAGTAGTTGTATTTATACTATTTTTTAAAGGGAGTAATGCTGTTTCTGTACGGTTGTATACCATTACAATAGATACGTTTTTTAGCTCACTAAATGCATTATATAAGTGTGTGCCAATATTCCCTAATCCTAAAATTACTACACTAATCATATTACAAAAGTACAGTTAATCTGTCAAAAAAAATTATTCTTTACAACCAATTGTTATAGCGTGTGTGTGCCCTGCATTTGTACTTGCAGCTATGGTTATAGCATTATTAGTTTTTAAGGTTGCAAAATTTTCTGCTGTAACGGTAAGCATATGCTCGTGTCCTGTAGCGCCAATTAATGGGTATACTTTTGTGGTGCCGCTAATTATATCTTCTTTAGGAATTTCTAAGGTATGATTGTGATTGCCTGTAATAGTAATTTCAGCTCCATTTTCTATGCAATTTCCTTTTGGCCCCTCTTCTGTATCTGCGTCAGAATCATCATCACTAGAACAACTAAAATTTAAGAATGCGGCAGCAACAACAAAGGCAAAATAAATAAACTTTTTTAAAGGTGTAACGCTAATCATAATAATACTTTTTTTGTCTTTTATTAATACTTTGTTGCTTAATTTTGTGACTAATACATTCTTAATTATTTGCTAATGTATTAAATAGAATTTGTAATATGAAAAAACTAGAGCTTACAACTAAAGAGAATGTATATGTATTGGTCTCTGCATTCTATGATAAAATACGAAAGGATGAAACTTTAGGTCCAATTTTTAACGGTATAATTACAGATTGGGACCATCATTTACAACACCTTACTAATTTTTGGAGCAATCAGTTATTTATAGAGCGGGGTACATACAAAGGTAACCCTATTGCCGTGCATAATAAAGTGGATAATTTTACAGGTAATACCATAAACGAAATGCATTTTGGTATTTGGCTTAATCATTGGTTTGCAACTTTAGATGAGCTTTTTGAAGGCGATAATGTAAATATAGCTAAAAACAGGGCTCGTAATATGGGGTCTAACATTCATATTCATATTTTTAATGCTAGACCAAAGACTAGCTAATAAATAGTTAAATATTAGGGTTTCATTAACACATTTATTGTTGTTTTAGGTACAAAAAAACACAAAAAGGGCGTATTTTTGCAAACCAAATTCACATAGTATTATCCAAGATGGTAAATTTAATTAAGAAGTTCTTTTTCTCTACACGTTTAATGTCATTTCTCTTTATTGCTTTTGCAACAGCATTAGCTCTTGGGACATTTATAGAAAGCTGGTATAGCACAGATACAGCAAGGATTTGGATATATAATACCACTTGGTTTGAGGCTATAATGGCCTTTTTTGTAATTAACTTTTTAGGAAACATTTCTAGATATAAATTATTGCGTAAAGAAAAATGGGCAGTATTGTTGTTACACCTTTCTTGGATATTTATAATAATTGGTGCATTTGTAACAAGATACATTAGTTTTGAGGGGATGATGCCTATACGTGAAGGCGAAACTGAAAATGTATTTTATTCTGATAAAACATACATTTCTACTATAGTTTATGGTGAAAAAGACGGAGTAAAAATGCAGAAAAAGCAAGAGTATCCTATTCTTGTAACAGCAGAAGGTTTAAAGTCTAGTTTGCCAATTCATACAAATTTTGATAAAACAGAATACAGTATTAAATATGCTGGTTTTATTGATGGAGCTAAAGAAGGATTAATTATTGGTGAAGAAGGAAAAAACTTTTTAAAAATAGTAGAATCTAGTAGTGGTGGTCGTCACGATCATTATCTAGAAGAAGGTGTTGTACAAAGCATACATAATATTTTATTTGCTTTAAATAAACCAACCAAAGGTGCTATTAATATTTCGGCAACAGACTCTAGTTACACTATACAATCTCCGTTTGAAGGTACTTTTATGCGAATGGCAGATAGGTTACAAGGTGGCGTTAAAAAAGATACGGTACAAAAACTGCAATTACGCTCTTTATATCAAATGGCAGATATGCAGTTTGTAATGCCAGACTCTTTGGTTAAAGGTAAAAACGGAATTATACCTATACCAAAAGAGGAACGTACAAAAAATATGGCAGATGCCTTAATTTTAGATGTTACTGTAAATGGTAAAACTGTACGTAAAAAATTACTAGGGTCTAAAGGTATGATGCAGTTTGCAGATCCTTTTAAAATTGGCGATTTAGAGTTTAGGATGGCTTATGGTTCTAAAATGTACGAATTGCCTTTTGCTATTAAGTTGAATGATTTTATAGCAGAAAAATATCCTGGTACAGAAAAAGGGTATGCGTCTTTTATGAGTAAGGTTACTATTGAAGATGAAAAACCATATGACTATGATATTTTTATGAATCATATTTTAGATCACAAGGGATATCGTTTTTTTCAGGCAGGTTTTGATCCGGATGAACAAGGAACTAAACTCTCTGTTAATCACGACCAATGGGGAACTTGGATTACTTATATTGGTTATTTTATGTTATATGCAGGTTTAATGGGTATTATGTTTTTTGGAAAAACAAGATTTAAAGATTTAGGAGTTTCTTTAGATAAAATTAAAGCTAAAAAAGCAAAGCTTACATCTGTTTTAGTTTTGGGAGCTTTGTTAAGTTTAACATCTCAAAGTATAAATGCACAAGAACATAGTCCGGGAGATGGTCACAACCACGCAGAACTACCAAGTCAAGAGGTTGTAGATTCTATTATTTTAGCAACTGCAGTATCTAAAGAACACGCAGAGGAATTTGGTAAGTTGGTGATACAAGATGAAGGTGGACGTATGAAGCCTATAAACACATTTACATCAGAATTACTGCGTAAATTAAGTTTAAAAGATAAATACTTAGGTTTAACATCAGACCAAGTGTTTTTATCTATGATGACTAATCAGCAATTATGGGCAAATACACACATTATAGCTATAGATAAAAAAGGGCAAAACGATAGTATTCGTAAAATAATTGGAGTTCCAGAAGGACAGCGTTATGCTACTTTAATGGACTTTTTTGATGAAAACCAAAGTTACAAGTTAGATCCTTTTTTAAATGAGGCTACATCTACTAATAATCCTAATAAATTTCAACAAGATTATAAAGATGCAAATATTAGGTTGGGTCTTTTAAATAGAGCTTTAAGCGGAGAAATAGTTAAAATATTTCCGTTATTAAATGTAGATAATAATAAGTGGATATCTGCTTTAGAATATAGAAGTAATAGTGAGCAATTTCCTGCGCAAGATAGTTTATATGGTAACTTTATAAAAAACTCTGTTCCTTACTACGTTATGGCGCTTCAGAAAGCAAAAGGAACAGGGGATTATACCGAGGCTAATAAAATACTATCTGCCTTTAAGCAAAACCAGTTAAATAATGGTAAAGAGGTTTTACCATCAGAAAAAAAAATAGAAATAGAGGTAATTTACAACAAGCTTAACATCTTTAATGTGTTGTATAAGTCTTACGCGGTTGTGGGCTTATTTTTGTTCTTAATTCTTATTTTTCAAATATTTAAAGATCGTAGTGTTTGGCGTGTAGCTATATACTTCTTTAAAGGAACAATATATTTGTTATTCTTATGGCATACAGCAGGTTTAATATTACGTTGGTATATATCTGGACACGCACCTTGGAGTGATGCTTACGAGAGTATTATTTACGTTGCTTGGGCTACATTAGGTATGGGATTATTATTTGCACGTAAAAGTAACTTAACAATGGCTGCAGCTACGTTTGTTACAGCTATGCTATTATGGATTGCACACCAAAATTGGGTAGACCCTTCAATATCTAACCTTGTGCCTGTTTTAGATAGTTATTGGTTAATGATACACGTTGCTGTAATTGTTGGTAGTTATGGGCCATTAACCGTTGGTATGATTCTAGGTGTTACATCATTAATACTTATAATTCTAACAAACAAAAAAAACAAGGAACGTATGGACCTTAGCTTAAAAGAGTTAACTATAATTAACGAGCTTGTTTTAACCACAGGGCTAGTAATGCTTACAATAGGAAACTTTTTAGGAGGTATGTGGGCCAATGAAAGTTGGGGACGTTATTGGGGCTGGGATCCAAAAGAAACTTGGGCTTTGGTATCTATTATGATTTATGCTTTTGTTGTGCATATGAGAATTGTACCTGGTTTACGTAGTAAGTGGTTGTTTAACTTTGCAAGTATTGTTGCTTTTGCAAGTATTATGATGACGTATTTTGGAGTAAACTTTTACTTAGCAGGTTTGCATAGTTATGCTAGTGGAGCGCAAGTTATTACCCCTATGTTTATATGGTATACAGCAGCAGGTGTTGTGGTACTTGGTTTAATAAGTTACTGGAGATATAAAGTAAACTATTCTAAATAGTTTACTTTCCGCCATTGGCTTTTAGGTCTGCAATACATTGTGGATCTAACGTTGGTATTTGTCCTCCTGTAATAGAGTTTAAAAGTCCTTCCCCTGTTTCTGCAGTCCAGTACATTAAGCAATTATCTACATCACAATGCTTACCGTGTGCTATGTCTTGGTGGTCTGTTTGCATTTCAGATCCAACATTAACTAAACCAAGTAAGTGTCCAAATTCGTGATTTAAAACGGTAGTAGATAATACTGTTCTGCTTGGTGCTAGTGGTTTGTTACTGAAATTTTTTACAGTGTTTTCAAAAATAGCAAAAGATGTGTTTTGGTAGGCAATTCCTAAAACAGAGCCATTTTCTGTATTTCCGGCATATTTTGCATCTAAATAAATACCAAAAACAGCAATTTTATCATTTGTATTATACTGAGTACGCAAGTTTTTTTCCATAGCAATAATATCATCAACCGTGTAAGCAGATTTTGCGGGTACAGTAATTTCTTCAAGTCGAATTTCCCAACCTTTAGATTTATTTAATCGTTCTGTAACAAAAGTTTTAAAATTTTCTACAGTTTCATCTGTAGGTTTATAATCTTTTACGTAGAATATTTCAAAAACAGTAGATTTATATTTGTCATTAGCCAGTAAATCGTTTGCTGAGTCACCTACATTTTTTCTATTTCTGTCTTTCATTTCTTCAGTAATAACTTCGTTGTTATTATCAGTAGATGATGCGTCAGATTCGCTTTCTATAGAGCAAGCGCTAAATAAGCTAATTATTAAAAGGAAATAAACAGTTGTTTTAAGGTTCATTATGTTGTTATTTATTCAAATTATAATAGTGTTGTTAAATTTATATACGTCTAATAATGCCAAATAGTTTTGTTAGGTTGTTTAGGTTCTAAATTTGTAACTTTGGTAGAGCAACTAAATAACACTAAAACTAAAAAAATGAAGCAATCTAAAGCAGGGTTAAACACAATATGCACACATACAGGAGAGGTAGAAGATAAACAGTTTAAAGGCGCTGTATCTCCTTTATATATGAGTTCTTCCTATGCTTTTGAAGGCGTAGATGTTAAGCGTTACCCAAGGTATTTTAATACACCAAACCAAGAGGCTCTTTGCAAAAAGGTAGCTGCATTAGAACATACAGAAGCCGGATTAATTTTTGGAAGTGGAATGGCAGCTGTAAGTACATCTTTATTGGCTTTTTTGCACGCTGGAGACCACGTTGTACTACAAAAAACATTATATGGTGGCACGTATAACTTAATACAAGAAGAGTTTGCTAAGTTTGGAATAGAATACTCTTTAACAGAGGGTTTAAAGGCTGAAGATTTTGAAGCTAAAATAAAAGAAAATACAAAGGTTGTTTATATTGAAACACCATCTAATCCTTTGCTTACGATTACAGATTTAAAGGCGGTTGCAAATTTGGCTAAAAAGCACAATTTAGTATCTATGATAGATAATACTTTTGCAAGTCCTGTAAACCAAAACCCAATAGATTTTGGAATAGATATAGTTATACACAGTGCTACAAAATATATGGGAGGACATTCTGATATTTGTGCAGGTGCTGTTGCATCTTCAGCAGAATATATAGATAAGATTTTTCAATTAGCAAAGAATTTTGGAGGTAGCTTAAGTGATTATACAGTTTGGTTGTTAGAACGTAGTATGAAAACGATGGGAATTAGAGTAAAAGCTCAGAATGAAAATGCACAAAAAATGGCAGAATATTTACATCAAAATAAAGATGTAAAAGTTGTGTATTATCCTGGTTTAGAGTCGCATCCAGACCACGAACTAGCAAAGTCACAAATGAAAGGTTTTGGAGGTATGTTATCTTTTGAGCTTAAGGACGACATAAATGCTATGAACTTTCAAAATGCATTAGAACTTATAAAACCATCTATGAGTTTGGCAGGGGTAGAGAGTACTGTTTTGTCGCCAACGCAAACATCTCATTCTTTATTAAGTGCAGAAGAAAGAGAAAAACAAGGTATTAAGGATGGTTTAATTCGTTTTTCTGTTGGTATAGAAGAAGTAGAAGATTTAATAGCTGATATAGAACAAGCATTAGCTAAGGTAAAATAGATTAGAATAAAATGAAGTTAGATATATTAGTTTTTGGGGCGCACCCAGATGATGCAGAGCTGGGAGCAGGAGCTACAATAGCAAAAGAAATTGCAAATGGTAAAAAAGTTGGTATTGTAGATTTAACACGAGGTGAATTAGGTACTAGAGGAACAGCACAAACTAGAGATGAGGAGGCTACAGAAGCTGCTAAAATTTTAGGTGTTTCTGTTAGAGAAAATTTAGCTTTTAAAGATGGTTTTTTTGTAAACGATAAGGCGCACCAATTAGAAGTAATTAAAATGGTACGTAAATACCAGCCAGAAATTGTATTATGTAATGCTATTGATGATAGGCATATAGACCACGGTAAAGGGAGTAAACTTGTTAGTGATGCTTGTTTTTTAAGCGGGTTGTTAAAAATAGAAACAACAATAAATGGAGAAGCTCAGGAAAAATGGAGGCCTAAAAACGTTTATCATTATATACAGTGGAAAAATATAGAGCCAGATTTTGTGGTAGATGTTACGGGCTTTATAGATACCAAAGTAAAGTCTGTTTTAGCATACAAAACTCAGTTTTACGATACAAATAGTAATGCACCACAAACACCTATTACGAGTCAGAATTTTTTACAAAGTGTAACTTATAGAGCTCAAGATTTAGGGCGTTTAATAGGGGTGGACCACGCAGAAGGTTTTACAGTAGAGCGCTTTGTAGCTGTAAATAGTTTGGATGACTTAATTTAAGGGATTAAATCTCTTCTTTTGGTAATTCAAAATAAAATGTACTACCAATACCTAAGGTGCTTTCTATCCAGATTGTGCCTTTGTTATTGGTGATCATTTCTTTACACAAGGGAAGTCCTAGTCCTGTACCTTTTTCATTATTGGTACCATAAGACACTGCTATTGCACTTTCGTTGGTAAATAGCTCTTCAATTAATTCTGGTTTAATTCCTATGCCAGAATCTTTTACGCTAACAATCCAGGTGTTTTCAGTTTCTTTAGCGTTTAAAACTATGTTGCCATCTGTTTTAGTAAACTTTATAGCGTTACTAAGTAGATTGCGTATAACAACACTCATTTGGTTTTTATCTGCCCAAACAATAGCGTTTGCAGGTATGTTATTTGTGATACTAATGTTTTTATTTTCAGCGAGCTCAGCTAATAAGTTAATATTGTTTTGAGTAAGGTTGTTTATTTTGGCTTTTGAAGGAGAAGTAGAGCCGCCGTTCATTTGTGTTCTACTCCAAGATAACAGATTTGTTAGCGTAAAAAATAAAGCATCAACATCACTCTTTAGTTTTGGTATAAAACGTATAAAATCTTCTGCTTCTACATCTTTAGAAACAAACATATCTAAAAGGCTTTGTAAAGCAGCAATAGGATTTCTAAGATCGTGACCAATAATAGAAAATAGTTTATCTTTTGTTTTATTTATGTTTTCTAATTCGTTCTCTCTCTTTTTTAATATTTCGGTTTGCTCTATAAGCTGGTTGTATAATTTTTTTCTAGTATTAGCCTGTATTTTTATAAGTAGTAAAATAAAACTTAATACAACTAAAGCAGCAATTGCTATATAAAGGTAATTTTGATGTTTGTCTATTTCTTTTTTAGCATCTGCCTCTGTATCTCTTTTTTGCCTTTCGTATTCTGTTCTTGTTTTAAATGCACCTAAGCTGTTGCTGTTTTCTCTTCTTAATATAGAATCAGAAGTTTTTTTAAACAATTCCAGACTTTCTAATGCTAAATCTGTTTTATTATTTTGTTTGTGTATTTGGTAAAGTGTTTCGTAAGATTCCTCTAGTTCTTCTAGTAGTTTAAATCTTGTTCCTATTTCAATAGCTTTGTTAACGGCAGTTTCAGCTTTGTTCATCTGCTTTAGACTTAAGTAAGCTTTAGCTTTTGCGTTCTCTAAAGACATTACAGTTCTATCGTCTGTTAATTCTTTTAAAATATTTTCACTAATACTTAGCCATTTTAAAGCTAACTCCGGCTGTTTTTGTTCAATTAATATTCTTCCTTTATTTATATAGCAATAAGATAGCCATTCTTTATCCCCTTTTTTTTCAAAAGTGGCAATACTATTATCTATATATTTAGTGGCTAAGTCTAATTCATTTACTCTTATGTAAATGTCAGACATGTTGGCGTATGTTTCTGCAATGTATATAGGGTTACCTATTTCTTTGTTTAGCTTGTCTACTTCTTTATATAAGGCAATACTTTGTTTGTAGTCTTTTTGGGAAGCATATAAACTAGCGGTGTTATCTTTTATGAAAGATAAAAGTACTTTTTCATCGTTTTCTAGAGCTAAATCTGCACCTTTTAAATAAGCTTTTAAAGCTTCTCCATTTTTTCCAATATATGCATATTCGGAACCAAGTTGATTAGATAAACTAATTTGACCATCTATATAATCAATTTTCTCTGCTATGTTTAAAGCTTCTGTAATTTGTTTTATGGCTAAATCAAAGTCTCCTTGGTAAGAGTTGTAGTATGCAAAATGAGATAAAGCATCTGTTTTACCTTTGCTGTAGTTTATAGTTTCACTTAGTTTGTATACTCTGTCTGATATAGCTTTTAAGCTATCTACGTTTTCATACCTGTAATAACTAGCTAAAGATGTAAGTAAATCTATGTAGTTTTGTTTGTCTTCTTTAGTTTTTAATTTTTCAGATGCATTTTCTACTAATGCTCTAATACTGTCTATTTTAGATTGAGAATTTGCAGATAGCACAGAAAAGCATACAAGTGTAAGTGTAATTATTTTTTTAAGTAAATTACTTTGTAAACTATTGTTCATGTGACAGTGAAAAATGTATAAAAATGCCTAGCAATATATTGATAACGAACTAGTTTAACAAGTTTTTAAGTTAAAAAATATGGTATAACTAGTAAATGTAATCCTGTATTATGAATTTAAAAATTTTAGTATTAATTATAGTGTGTATTGATAATTGTCTTCTCCCTTTGGAACAGTAAAATAAAATATAGTTCCTTTTCCTAATTTACTTTTTGCCCATAAATTACCTCCATTATTTTCTACCATTTCTTTACTTAAAGAGATGCCCAAGCCTGTTCCTTTTTCATTATCAGTGCCAAAGGTAGTGTGACTTTGGTTTGGGGTAAATACTTTACTTAAGTCTTCCTCACTCATCCCTATGCCAGTATCTTTTATGGTAACTTCAATAAATTGATATTTTTCTTGTGCGTCTATTGTTATTTTTCCTCCTTTAGGAGTAAACTTAAGTGCATTGCTAATTATGTTTCTAATAACAATATCTATTTGGTTTGGATCAGAAAATATCATAGTATTCTCTGGAATTTCATTTACTAACGTAATAGATTTCTTTTTAGCAGTT
Source organism: Cellulophaga sp. 3_MG-2023 (assembly GCF_030546975.1). Classification (NCBI taxonomy): domain Bacteria; kingdom Pseudomonadati; phylum Bacteroidota; class Flavobacteriia; order Flavobacteriales; family Flavobacteriaceae; genus Cellulophaga; species Cellulophaga sp. 3_MG-2023. The sequence goes on along the minus strand of NZ_JAUOPS010000001.1, from coordinate 903,454 downwards.
TCGCCTAATAAATTTATGTTGTTCTCTGCTAAAGTATTTAATTCTGCTAATGTAGTGTTGGTAGTTGCACCATTCATCTGTGTTTGTCCCCATGATAGTAAGTTGTTTAATGTAAAAGATATATGATCTACATCTTTTATAAGTTTAGGAACAAAGTCTCTAAACTCTGTTATGGCCAAATCGCCAGACTTCATCATTTTTAAAACATCTAATAATGCACCTATTGGGCCTCTTAAATCATGTGCAATAATAGAGAATAATTTATCTTTTGTTTCATTAATCTCTTGCAGTTCTTCTTCTCTGTTTTCTAAAACAACTTGCTTTAATTGCAACTCTGTATTAAGCTTTTTATGAGCTTTTCTACTTTTAGACATCATATAGGTTATAATACCCCATATTATTAAAATAGAGATGCCTATGTAAATAGCACTCCTAATTCTTGCATTCTCCAGTTTATCTACAACTTCTTTAGTTTCTTTTAGTTTATCTCTCTCAATTTTTGTTTGAAGCATTAATAAACTACGCTTGTTCTCTTTTCTGGATAAAGAATCTGTTACTTTTTTATATAGTTCATGAAAAAACAATGATTTTTCAAAGTCTTTTTTGTTTTTATTTATTTTATATAAGATGTCAGAAGCGCTTTCTATGTTTTTAATAGAGTTAAGTTCTTTTGCGTTATTGTAAGCTGTAAGTGCGTATAATTCTGCTGTATCTGTATTTTTGTTGCCAAAATGTGCATACGCTAAACCGCTAAGTAAATTTAGCTTGTCTCTGTTGTTTTTTATTTGGTCATATAAATGAAAGCTTTGGTCATACCAACGTATAGCCCATGTGTATTTTTTTTGTTTTAAGTAAATGTCTCCCTTTACTCTATAGGCCTTTGCTATCCATCTAATATTATTGTATTCTTCAAAAATGCTAATACTCTTATTAATGTTAAACATAGCATTATTAATGTTGCCTATTTCACTTTGTAAATAAGCATAATTACATAGCGTTTTTGCAGAGTAAAAATCATCCTTAATAATAAGGTTTAGTTTTATAGATTTTTCTAAGAACAATAATGCTTGTTTGTAATCTTTTTGAGCAGAGTAGAGGTTGGCAATATTTTCGTTCATTACAGAAAGCATTCTGTTGTTATTGCTTTTTTCTGCTAATTCTACTCCCTCTAAATATATTGCCAAAGAATTGGCGTAGTTGCCAAAATAATAATAAGACTTTGCAAAATTATTCATTATAGACAATTGTAAATTACTGTCTGTTGTCTTTTTGCTTTCTTCTAGAGCTTTTATATATAATGTATTTGCTTTTTCACTATTACCGGCATCAGAATAGTAATTGGCTGTTTGTAAAAGAGCATTGCTTATACCATAACTGTACTCTAATTCTTCGCTAAGTTTTAAAGACTCATTAGCTAAAATTAGTAAACTGTCAGAATTATAAAAACGAAGTCTCTCTGCTTTGTTTATTAAGGCATTTACATAAATTGTGTCTTTTTTAACCAAGTCACTACTAATAGTAGGAGTATTGACACCATTTGCTTTTGTAATACAGCAGAATAATAGTGTACAAAGTAAAGACAGTAGATAATACGGCCTTCTTATATTTAAACAATACACTTTATATTGTGATTTTATAACCATTAATTTTATTGCTATTCTGTATTTGTAACTAAAACGTGAATTTAATAGTAAGCATATGCATTGGCTAATTAATGTTGTGAAATAACATATTTTGTGTGTTTGAACTGCTTTTTTGTACTTGTTAACGACTGCCGAAAAATAATAAACAGGGGCTAAACTACGATAAATATTGATAATTAGTACGTTACAATCTATTTTTTAAATATATTAAAATATGATGCAAAATATTTTGATAGATAAAATAAAAAAAATTATCTTTGCATCCGCTTACAAATGGTGGATGTAGCTCAGCTGGTTAGAGTATCGGTTTGTGGTACCGAGGGTCGCCGGTTCGAACCCGGTCTTCCACCCAAAAGCAAAGCCTTATCAATTTTGATAAGGCTTTTTTGATTTTAATAGATGAATAATAAATAAAAAACCCTTTACTAATTATTTAGTAAAGGGTTTACTTGTTTTAAAAAGCTAGGTTTTTAATCTATTCTGTAGGTTTATCTACAACTAGTTTGTTTGCTCTGTTAGCAATTTCCCATGCTGTGTAAAAAACTAATCTAGTTCTGTTCTCTAATAGATCGTAGTTAATCTTATCTGGAGTATCAGATGGTTGATGATAATCATCATGAGTACCGTTAAAATAGAAAATAATAGGGATGTTGTTTTTAGCAAAGTTGTAGTGATCACTTCTGTAGTAAAAACGGTTAGGATCATTTTCATCATTATAAGTATAATCTAAAACAACATTGGTGTATTTTTTATTTACTTCTTCAGATAAGTTGTGCAATTCTGTACTTAATTTATCAGATCCAATAAGGTAAATATAGTTTCTGTCTCCTTCACGCTTAGGGTCAATTCTACCAACCATATCAATATTTAAATCAGCAACAGTATTTTCTAAAGGAAAAATTGGATCTACATCTGTATAGTGCTGAGAACCTAATAGACCTTTTTCTTCACCAGTAACGTGTAAAAATACAACAGAACGTTTTGGTCCGTTACCATCTAATTCAGCCTTTCTAAAAGCTTCAGCAATTTCTAGTAATGCAACAGTACCAGAACCATCATCATCAGCACCATTATTAACTTGTCCGTCTGCAGATACACCAATGTGGTCTAAGTGAGAAGATATAACAAGGTATTCATCTGGTTTCTCAGAACCTTTAATGTAAGCAACTACATTTTCAGACTTTACATCTTTATTGCCGCTTTTTAAATCTACATTTAAAGTAGTGTTAACAACTTTAGGTGTGTTATCTGTAGCAATGTTTTTAACAATGGCGTTTGCTAATTTAGAATTAACTAAAATTGTTGCAAACTTATTAGGTGTTGCAGGTTTAGGAGAAATTCTTTCTCTACCGCTTTTTTTCATTTGAGCAAAATATTGCTGGTATCTTGGGTAGTTGTTTTCGTCGTAAAAAATAATACCTACTGCACCTTTTTCTTTTGCAGTTTCAACTCTTTTTGCTAATGCTTCAGAAGGGTTGTTCCAAGAAGATTTTTCTTTAGAACCAGACAATACATAAGTACCATCATCATTTTTAGGTTCTCCTACTTTGGCTACAATAATTTTATCTGTAACGTCTAAGTTTTTATAGTCAGAGTAGTTTTCTTCTTCTATACCAAAACCTACATATACAACATTAGTGTAGTCTCCAGAAGCAGCAGTAGTAGCAACATAATCCTCTCCTAATTTGTATTCCGTTCCGTTTATGCTAAGAGAACCTGTAGGTAGTTTAGATATCTCTAAAGGAACATCTTGAAAGTAGTTACCATCTGCTTTAGCTGGTTTAATACCTAAACCTATATATTCTTTTTTAATGTATTCTATTGCCTTTTTTTGTCCAGGTTTTCCTGTCTCACGGCCTTCAAATTCATCAGAAGCATAAGTGTATAAGTGTGTTTTTAATTCAGCTTCGGTAATAGTGTTACCATAAGTTTCTGGATTAGCTTCCACAGCATTTTCCGTTTTCTTTTCGCCTGTAGTTTTCTGAGTCGAATTACAGCTTACAGCCAAAGCTAAGGCCATAAATGCTAGTTTTTTCATATTTGGATTTTTAATTGTTCTTGTATTTTGAAAAGTACTAAAAAATGGGCAATTATAAGTTATGCTTTAGGTTGTTTGTTAACATTTTAATAACAATGCTCTTTTGTTGTGTTTTTGCAAGTGTAGGTTGTTTTTACGTATGTTATTGTTAGTTTTATAATTAAATTTATAGCAATAATGTGTTTTGTTTATTCTGTTACAGTCTTTTTTTAAAGGCTTTACAGTGGTTTTAATGGTTATTTAAGTCTTTGTTAGATAACTTCTTGTTTTTTTATTAATATTTCAGCTTTTGTATTAACCTTTAGTTAATAAAATTACTTCTGTTGCAATATTTTAATGTATTTTGTGTTATTTAACATATTAAATAGTAAGTATTTATACCTTTAATAAAAGTTAGATTATTGCCACTGCTTTTAGGTGCATGACTAATTATTTGATTAAAATTTTACTAAGCAATAATACATATTGTAGTTGTTTTAAAATGGAAGAGATTATGTTGGGGTTTACAGCAGGTGTAAAATAATTGATATTATTAATGTTAGAATAAAAAATAAAAACAACCCATAACAAAACCTCTAACCAACCTTTCTTTATGAAGAATTCTTTTTCTGAACGCTTAAACTACAAGGCAGAACGCTTTTTAAGCAAAGGAGGCTCATCAATCTTTAAGAGTCTTTTAATTATATTTATCGTTGTATTTGTATTTCTGGTAGGACTGCGATTATTACTTATAAATCTTTTTCCTAGTCTAGATTATACAGGAAACATTTTTAGAGATATTTGGGTTACTTTTTTAGAAATGACAGATCCTGGTAATATGAATCAGGATAATGATGCACCAACTTTTTTAAAGGTTTTAACGGTTTTATCTGGCTTAACTGGTGTTATTTTGCTGTCTATGCTTATTGGTTTTATTACAACTGCCTTAGATACAATGTTGTATGATTTTAGAAAAGGTAGGGGTAAGGTTATAGAAAGTAACCACACTATTATTTTAGGATGGAATGAGCGTGTAGTAGATGTTATAAGAGAATTGATTTTAGCTAATGAGAGCGAGTCTAAAGCGTCTGTTGTTATTTTATCTAACACAGATAAAGAAGAAATGGATAACTTAATTACTAAGCGTTTGCCAGATATGATGACGACAGAGGTAATTACAACTCAAGGAGATTATGCCAATATTAACGAACTAAAACGTATTAATTTACACTCGGCTAGGTCTATTATAATACTTGCTGGTTGTTCTGAAAGTGCAACTTTAAGTAAAAAGAAAGCTAGTGATGTACAATCTGTTAAATCTATCTTGGCAATTACAGCCTGTCAAAATGGTAAAAACGAGTTGCCAATTATTGCAGAGATTTTTACCAAAGAAAAAAGAGATATTATAAGCTTTTTTGAAGATGATAATATTATTGCTATTGATAGCTGGAATATTATGGGTAAGCTTCTGATACAGACATCTTTAACAAGTGGCTTGGATTCTGTTTATAAAGAGATTTTATCTTTTGATGGCTGTGAAATATACTTTTATGAAGATGATTGGAATAAGGTGTCTTTTGGAGAATTAAGTTATTATTTAAAAGACGGTATTCCGTTGGGTATTTACTCAGAGGAAGAAGGTTTGGTGCTTAGGCCTCCAGTAGATAAAGTACTAAACAATGGAGATTCTGTTGTAATTTTAGCAGAAGATGATTCTACAATATCTTTTGAGGGGAAGCAATACTTTTTTCCTAATAGAGATAAAAAAATTATTGATGTTTGTTTAGAGCAGAAGAAAAAACGAATTTTAATCTTAGGTTGGCATAAAGTGGCCGAAGTTTTTATAGAGGAGGCTACGGATTACTTATTAGAAGGTTCAGATTTTGATATTTTGTTTGATGAACCTACGGATGAATTAACGCAGATAGTTACAGAAATTAAAGGTTTATATCCAGATTTTAATATCAATTTGCATAATTCTAATCCTTTAGATCTACATAAGCTTGAAGAAATTAATCCAGAGGGTTATGATACTGTTGTAATATTGTCTCAGAGTATGGAAGAGCAATCTGCAGATAAAATAGATTCTGATACCCTAATTATTTTACTGTTACTACGTAAACTAGTACAAAGCGCAGACGGACTACATATAATTACTCAGGTTTTAAATTCTGAAAATCAAGAAATAATTACACAAACAAATGTAGATGATTTTATAATTAGTAATAAGCTAATTACAATGATATTAGCGCAATTAAGTGAAGAGGCTTTAATGAAGACTTTTTACGATGATATTTTCTCTGAAGATGGAAGTGAAATTTATGTAAAACCAGCAACACTTTATTTTGATACTTTTCCGCAGAAAATAACTTTTGCAGATGCTATTTTTTGTGCACAACAGAGAGATGAAATTTGTCTAGGAATTAGAAAAGGTAATTTAAGCAAAAGCTTAGAAAATAATTTTGGTATTACTTTAAACTTATCTAAAGACACAGAAATAGAATTATTAGAAGATGATTTTTTAATTGTATTATCTGAAGACGAGCTGTAAAATAGTGACTTTAAAACATTAAAAAGGAGTTTATTTTACAAAATAAACTCCTTTTTTTATATGATACATTATCTTAAATAATACTCGTAAACCAGTGTGATATATGAGATAGACCATTAGAAACTTCATTAATTAAAGGAATGTCATAGCTTAAACCTTTGCCAACAGAATATATTACAAATAACACATAAAGTAGTAATAGTAACTTTGCGTGTATTCCTTTTATGCCTTTTTTAGAAAGTATAAATATAAAAAATACAATTACGGTTAGTATTAAAAGTAGCACTCGCAATTGCCCTATGTTTTCAATAGTGTCTGCACTCATTTCTATAGGTCCGTATATTAATGTAAACAAGAATAAAGGAAAACCCAAAGCAAAGCAAACATCAAATATGTTACTACCTAAAGCATTAGCAACAGCGTCATCATAATTACCTTTCATTGCATCTTTGTAAGATATAATAGTGTCTGGTACACTTGTAGCAGCAGATGCTAAAACAACAGAAACAAAGTAAATAGGCATACCAGTTGCAGCACCAAATTCCTGGCAAGCTTCTACCAGCCAAAAACAAGCTAATCCTATAAATAAAACGGAAACAATTAGTAATCCAATAGCTTTTACTTGGTTTATTTTAGAATCTCCAAGAACAACAGTAGCTAAATCACCTTTAAATAAGGCAACGGCTCTGTTGCCGCCATCAGCCTCTTCTTCGTAGTCGTTTTCTACTTCACCTGGTCCTTGACTAAGTAGCATATAGCCAACGTAAACAAAGTAAAGTGCCATTAAAATTAAACCGTGGATCCAATTTAAAGATGTACCGCTAATTACAAATATTAAAGCTAACTCTGCTAAAATTAATGCTATACCATCTCTGTATATTACTTTTTTAGAAACTTCTATTTTGGAAGTTATCTTTTTTCCTATTACAACTAAAATTACAACCGCAGGTATAATCATTGCATTAAAAACAGCGCTACCAGCTGTTGTGCCAATACCACCAGAAAACCCGTCTTTATCTTTTAATACAAACAAAAAAAACAGTGTAGTAAATAATTCTGGTAAGCTGCTGCCTATAGCGTTTATAGTGGCGCCTTTTATACCTTCTTTCATGTTTCTGCCTAGGTAATTAGATGCCATTTCAAAGCCATCACAGGCTCTCCAAATTATAATACAGGTTATTAATATGAGTCCTAGTGAAGTTAAAATTGCCATAAATAGTTTGTTGGTTTTGGGTAAATTTAAATAAATAAAATAGAAAATGTTTAAAAATATTATTGGGTGGCATCAAATGCAATTAATATGTAACATTTGTTACGTTCTATTTGTTAGAAAATATAGATATTTACGACTCTTAATTATAGTATGACAAAATATTTAGATGCTTTTATTAGTGCTTTTTCAGGTTCTTTAAGTTGGACCTGGAAGTCTATAATTTTTGATGTGCCTTGGTACACCAACTATTTTTGGGGATTATTACTTATTTCCTTAGTTGTTTGGAGTTTAGAAATTGTATTTCCTTGGCGTAAAAATCAGTCTATATTTAGAAAAGATTTTTGGTTAGATTTTTTCTATATGTTTTTTAATTTCTTTGTTTTTTCTATAGTTATTAGTGGTTTTTACAAAGTGTTAGAGTTATTGTTTAACTCTAGTGGTATTACAATTAAAAGCTTAGCTATTGTAGATGTGTCTAAGTTGCATATGGCTTGGCAATTATTAATTTTCTTTATAGTTTTAGACTTTGTGCAGTGGTTTACACACGTATTGTTGCATAAATTTCCTGTATTGTGGAACTTTCATAAAGTGCACCATAGTGTTAAAGAAATGGGTTTTGCTGCTCATTTACGTTACCATTGGATGGAAAACGTATTGTATAAGCCATTAAAAACCTTTGGTGTTTTAATTTTAGGTGGTTTTGAGCCAGAACAAGCATATATAGTTCACTTTTTTGCAATAACCATAGGGCATTTTAATCATTCTAACATAAAAATTACGTGGGGACCATTAAAATATATATTTAATAATCCGGTAATGCACCTATATCATCATGCGTACACAATACCAGAAGGTTCTTATGGTGTTAATTTTGGAATTAGTTTAAGTCTTTGGGATTATATTTTTAAAACAAACTACATACCAGAAGATAGTGGTACAATACGTTTAGGTTTTAAGGGTGATGAGCATTTTCCTGAAGGGTTTGTAAAGCAGAATTTATACGGTTTTACAAAAGATAAAAATGTAGAGTAGTGTTTATTGATTTTTATAGTTTAATTAAATTGTAATTGTCTATAAAAAACCTTTTTCACATAAACTGTGGTATGTAAAAAAGGTTTTGTGTGTGTCTTAGTTACTCTTTAAATTACTTAACCCAAAGGCTGTCTGTAAAATAATGTTTACAATCTAAAAAGTTTGTAGCAAGAGTGTAACCTGTTTTTGTGGCTAAATCTTCAATCTCATTAAGGTCGTATTTTTTAGATAACTCTGTCCAAATAAGCTCGTTCTGATTAAAATTAATCACTTTATCTAACTTTTTAAGGTAAACCTGTTGTTTTTTAAGGCTTACAATATAACTTTTTACTTCTCCGTTTGTTGGGTTGTAATGGCAATAAAAATCAAAATCATCAATTTTAAAATCGGCCTCTAACTCTCTGTTAATACGCAGTAATAGGTTAAGGTTAAAACGTTTTGTAATTCCGTCTTTGTCAAAATACGCATTGTGTATGGTAATAGGGTTCTTTTTTAGATCTATGCCAATTAGTAACTTATCCTTAGGCTTCATATTCTTATTAAAAAGCTGTAGTAGCTCTGTAGCTTCATCATAGGCATAATTACCAATGTTACTTCCTAAAAATAGCAGTAAACTTGGTGTAGTGTCTTGTTTAAGCTCTTTAAGCATTTTAAAATAGTCGCCAATTTTAGGTTTAATAGATACACTTGGTAAGCGTTCTTTTAGTTTTTGGGTAAGCATATCTATTGCTTCTTTGCTGATATCTATTGGTATGTAGTGAAAAGCAATGTTGTTTTTCTCTAAATATTCTAATAGTTTAAAAGTTTTAAACCCGTCGCCAGCACCAAACTCTATAATGTTAAACGGTACGTTAAACTCTAGCGCATCAACAATTTGTTTTGCTTGAAGCGATAAAATCTCAAATTCACTATCTGTTAAATAGTATGATTGCATATGCATAATTTCCTGAAAAATTCTGCTACCTGCATCATCGTAAAAGTATTTAGAAGAAAGGTGTTTTTTTGGCGTGCTTAGGCCGTCTAATATATCTTTATCAAAAGTATAATCCATAATTTATTGTGCAAGTCTTATTCCAGAAAATAACCAACGCATATCTGGCTGAAAAAAGTTTCTGTATGTTTTTCTACTGTGGTTCTCTTGTGTTGCTATAGAGGCTCCTCTAAGCACGTGTTGGTTAATCATAAACTTACCATTATACTCACCTAAAGCACCTGGAGCTTTAGAAAAGTTAGGGTAAGGCAAATAGGCACTATTGGTCCATTCCCAAAGCTGACCGTAGTTTAGGTGTTCTGCAGCAACTTCCCACTCAAATTCCGTAGGTAAGCGCATTTGTTTCCATTCTGCATAGGCATAAGCTTCGTACATACTAATGTGTGTAACCGGTTTATTTAGTTCTACGGGTTTAAAACCGTCCAGAGTATAGTAGTGCCAAACACCTTTAACTTTGTGCCAGTATAAAGGAGCAGTAATGTTGTTTTTGGTAATAAAATCCCAGCCTTCTGCGTGCCAAAGGTTAAAATTGGTGTAGCTACCAGCTTCTATAAATGCAATATACTCTGCATTAGTAGTTAAGTTGTTGCTAATTTTAAAATTATGAATATAAGTTTTGTGAACACCTAATTCATTGTCAAAACTAAAACCAGAAGTGTTGTGTCCTATTTGGTATACGCCTTCTTTTATGTTAATAAACTCTTGTTTTTGTGTAATATCATTTAGTATAATATTGTTTTTAAGAGTAGGGAAGGTGGGCTGATTACCAAAAATGTATTTAATATCATAATAAAACAACTCTTGGTGTTGCTGCTCGTGGTTTATACCTAGTTCTATAATCTCTATGGCTTCTTTTGGTGGGTTAGCATCTAAAAAGGCGCTCATTTTGTTATCTACATAGTCTCTATAAGTATAAACTTCGTCTACAGTTGGCCTAGTCATTAATCCTCTATTAGGACGTAAAACACGTTCGCCAGCATTGTTATAGTAGCTATTAAAAAGATATGCAAAATCGTCATTATAAACGGTATATTCTGGGCTAAATTCTTTTAAAACAAACTGCTCAAAAAACCAAGTGGTATGTGCTAAATGCCATTTAGGTGGCGACACAAATTCTGTTGGTTGAACAGAGTAATCTTCAGTTTTTAGGCCTTTACATATGTCTGTAAATTTGTTACGAGTATTTAGGTATGCGTCTTTTATATTAGTCATTTACTATGGTTGTATCTATAATAATATCACTTTGTAATGTTCTGTGAACAGGGCATTTAGAGGCTATCTCTTTAAGTCTTTGTTTTTGTACTTCATCTAGGTTGCCTATAAACTTTAATTTTTTAGAAAGATGGTCATATTTAGTTGGTTTATCAACATCTAGCATTAAATCTGCACTGTGTTTTTTTGCATACGTAATATAAACAAAAACTTCTTGTAAATCCCATTTTTTGCGCTGCGCATACATTTTTAAAGTCATTACGGTGCAAGCAGCTAAACCTGCACTTAGAAAATCGTAAGGAGACGGACCAAAATCATCACCTATATCTTCTGGTTCATCTGCAATTAAAGTATGTTTTTTGGTTTGTATTGTTGTGGTAAAATTGTCTTCTAGTAAGTTAAGGTGTCCAACCAATTGTTCACCATCTGTAGAGAGCATCTTATTCTCTTTAGGCTCAAAATAACGCTGTACCCAAGTACCAATTACATTACCAGCATAAACACTATCTTTTGGGTTGGTAAGTAGGTGGTCTGCTTGGTCTAAACTTACAAAGCTTTTAGGGTGGTGTGCGGTTAAATAAAGCTCCTGAGCGTTGTCTACACCAACTATGGTATCTATAGGTGAGTGCAGTATTAAAATAGGTTTACGCAGCTCTTTCGTGATTTTAGGTAAATCGGTTTTGCTAAAATCTTCAGCAAATTCTTTATTTATTTTAAATGGCCTGCCCCCAATATTAACTTCAACAGCACCTTTTTCTGGTATACTACCAACATCGTGAGTAAATAAATGTGTTACGTGGCTAGCTGTAGAAGGTGCGCCAATGGTAGCAACTGCCTTAATATTATCTAGTTTTGATGCTGCTACAATAACGGCTGCCCCACCAAGTGAGTGTCCAACCAGTAGGGAGGGAGCATCATAATGTTCTTTTAAGTAATTATTTACGGCAATAAGGTCTTCTACGTTGGCAGAAAAATGACTGTCTGCAAATTCTCCTTCACTACGTCCAAGCCCAGTGAAATCAAACCTAAGAACACCAAAACCGTGACTAGTTAAAGATTTACTAATGTTTTTTACTGCTGTTAATGTGCTACTACAAGTAAAACAATGAGCAAAAATGGCAAAATAGTTTGGTTTTTGGTTTGCAGGCAGCTCTAAATATCCTTGTAGCTGTAATCCATTTTTATTTTTTATATGTAATCTAGTGCTCTTCATAAGTTAGTTTTGATGTGTTAACGTGCTTAGAAAACTTGTTTAGTAACAGTTGTACTTTATGTGTAATGTGTGTTTTGTAAAAGGGTTTATTAGTTTTTTTTGATAGTAATTTTTAAACTTTTTTTTGATGGTTAAAAGGTTAAAAATGTGTAAACTTTTGTGATAATTTCATTTTCAAATTCAGGTTGTAAATCGTTTACAGTGGTTTTAATTTAGTGATGGAAAACACATATAATTCCGATCGGTATTTTTTATAAAACACATATTTTTTAATGTTTTGTATGATTTTTAAAAATTTGTTATCCAGTACTTTAAATGTTTTAATTTGAATATAAAGTTTAATAATGAATACTTGAGGTAAATTTGTATTTTATCCTATTGAAGAAATAAAACTTTGTTGGACACTCTGCACCCCAATGAACAATTTATAAACAGCTTTTGTGCACAAATGGCATCTGCCATCTAATGCAGTTATATAAAGTTGTTTTTCTATCATTCTAAACTAAAAAAACTATTCTACAACTTCTACACCTTTCCAAAAAGCAACATAACCTTCTATTGGTTTTGCCATTTTTGACACCTCTGGGTAATGCCAAGCAGCATCTTTATTTTCCTTACCATCTACAGAAAGGCTATAGTAATGGGCTTTTCCTTTCCAAGGACATGTAGTATGTGTAGTTGATGCTGTAAAAAACTCTTGCTTAATGCTCTCTTTAGGAAAATAATGATTGTTTTCTATTACTATAGTATCGTTACTCTCTGCGATAACAGTGTTGTTCCAAATTGCTTTCATAAATGTGGTTTTTAATTTATTTGTTATTATTGGTTATTTTGTCGGAAAAAAGGGTTTAAAATTACAGTGCAACTATGGTGTTGCTTAGCAGTTAATTAGCTGTTTTGTTAGCGGTATTCGGGGTTTTCAAAGCTCCACTTTTTGCCATTATCCCAGCCTTCACGAGAATTACCATAACTTGGGTAACCACCTTGTTCTTTCAGCATTTTTGCTAAATGCATAAGGTTGTAGGTCATAAAAGTGGTATTTCTGTTGGTAAAGTCAGACTGCAAGCCAACAGGGGTGTCTAGTTTTTCTCCTTTCCACTCGGTGTCTCCGTAGCTAGGTCCTGGGCCAACCTCACCAATCCAACCAGCATCTGCTTGTGGTGGTATAGAATATCCAATGTGCTGTAAAGAGTATAAAATACCCATTGCGCAGTGCTTAACACCATCTTCGTTGCCTGTTATGATTGTGCCACCAACTTTTCCGTAAAACAAATACTGTCCCTTTTCATTTGTCATACCACTCATAGCATATAGTCTTTCAATAAGTTTTTGAGCAATAGAAGACTTTTCACCTAACCAAATTGGAGTCCCCATTATAAGGATATCTGCGTCTATAATTTTTTTAAATAGTTCTGGCCATTCATCTTTTTCCCAGCCATGTTCTGTCATATCTGGATAAACACCACTAGCAACATCGTGATCTACAAGTCGTAATTGATCTACAGTTACATTCTCTTTGCGCATGATTTGCTTAGAAACCTCCATAAGTTTAGAAGTATGACTTTCTGATGGTGATTTTTTTAGCGTACAGTTAATGTACATTGCCTTTAAATTACTAAAATCTGTTTTTTGCATAGGATCTGTTTTTTAGTTTTGACCAGATATTAAGAGCTACAGGATAGCATAGAACAACCTACTTTGTTTTTTGCCCAATCTGGTCTTTTGGCAAACCACTTTTGATGTTCTGGTTGTTCTTTGTACGGATTTTTTAATAGCTGATATAACTCATCTAACACACTATAATTTCCGTTATCAGCTGCGTCAATTGCTAATTGAGCCATATAGTTGCGTAATACGTACTTAGGGTTGGTTAAATTCATCTTTACTTTACGTTCAGAATCTATAGTTTTTTCTAACTTTAACCTGCTCGCATATGCTGTAAACCAATTAATCCAATGTGCTTTGATGTCATCTGTAAGTGCAGTAGGAGTATACAAAGCTTCTTTAAGCTGTTTTAGAGCGTCTTTAGGAGCTTCTGTGTTAAATGCAGTTAAGTTTCTATAAAAGATGGTCATATCGGTCTCTAAACGCTGCAAATTAGCTTCTAACTCTTCAATTAGTTTAAAGTCGGAATCAAATTCAGAATACAAACCAATTTTAGAACGCATCATTTTTAAAGAAGCTTTATCATAACCAAGTTTGTAATTGTCTAAAATGGCTTCTAGGGGAGCGGCCTCATTAACCAACGGAAACAAAGCATTTGCCAATTGAAAAAGATTCCATAACCCAACATTAGGTTGATTGTTGTAACGGTAACGCCTATTTTCGGCGTCTGTAGTATTTGGTGTCCAGTCCGGATTATAATCGTCTAACCAGCCATAAGGACCATAATCTATAGTTAAACCTAAGATAGACATATTATCTGTGTTCATAACACCGTGCACAAAACCTACACGTTGCCAATGCACAATCATATCTAACGTACGTTCTGCAACTTCTTTAAAAAATGCAATGTATGTTTCTTTAGATGGGTTGCCTAAATGCGAAAAATGATTTTTAATAGTGTAGTCTACTAAGGTAGTTAGTGTAGAAATATCTTCTCTTGCTGCCAATAATTGAAAATTTCCAAAGCGTAAAAAACTTGGCGCAACTCTGGTAACAATAGCTCCTTTTTCATAAGCAGCATTACCATTGTACAACATATCTCTTAATACACTATCTCCTGTAAGCGCTAAAGAGAGGGCTCTTGTAGTTGGCACACCTAAATGGTACATAGCTTCGCTACACAAATACTCTCGTACAGATGATCGCAATACAGCTAGACCATCTGCTGTTCTAGAATACGGAGTTTCTCCTGCTCCTTTAAGCTGTAAAGCCCATATTTTATTATTGTGTTCTACCTCAGCAAGGTTAATAGCTCTACCATCTCCTAATTGTCCGGCCCAATTGCCAAATTGGTGTCCGCCATAACACATAGCATACGGTTTAGTGTCTGCCATAACGCTATTACCTGTAAACACGTTTAAAAACTCTTTACTAGCACTATCTTTTTTAGTTAGCCCAAGAGTTTGCAACATATCATCAGACACGTGTATTAACTGTGGATTAGCTGTTTGTTTAGGAGTAACATAAGAGAAACACGCATTAGAAACCTGTCTTCTAGAGTTTTCTAAAATAGGATCTGCGGGTAATTGTGATGTAAATCTATTTTTTAAGTTAAATTTCATTACTTAAGCTTGATCAATTATAGTATTCCACTTATCACTTCTTTTGGCAATAGCTTTTACATAGCCACAAACAGCTACAGCTTTGTACCCTTGTGCAGTAAGTAGCTCAAAAGTTTGTTCTACTAATACTTTACCAACGCCTTTTCCTCTTAAACTAGGAGGTACTTCAGAATAGACCAAATACATTTTGCCATCTTTAAGTTTGTAATCTACAAATGCAGTGGCACCTTCTACATCCATAGTAAATTTTTGATTTTCTTTATTGTGTATAATTTTCATTCTTTTTAAAATTTAAAATACCTGCAAGTCATAAAGAATTACAGGTATTGTATGTTGTATTAAGCTGTTACGCTTTTTAATTTATCTGCGTGCATTTGTCGTAGTTTAGCTAATTTAGGATCTATAACTACCGTACAATAGCCCATTGTTTTATTGTTTTTATAAAAACTTTGGTGGTCTTCTTCGGCATCATAAAAAACACCTATGGGACTAAGTTCTGTTACAATAGGGTCTGCGTAATACGGAGCCATTTCTGCTAAAACAACCTCAGCAACCTCTTTTTGCATTTGGCTATGGTAATAAATTACAGATCTGTACTGTGTGCCAGCATCTGCACCTTGTCTGTTTAATGTAGTAGGGTTGTGGGTGGTCATAAATATAACCAGTAAATCTTGGTATGATATTTCTGCGGCATTGTAGGTAACCTGTACCACCTCTGCGTGCCCAGTTAAGCCAGAGCATATTTCTCTGTATGTTGGTCTACCAGGCGCAATACCACCTGTATATCCAGAAACTACCTTTTCTACACCTTTAACTTCATTAAAAACTGCTTCTGTACACCAAAAGCATCCTCCACCAACAGTTAACGTTTCTAATTTTCTATTCTTCATTCTTGTATTTCCTTTCTATTTTGTAATTGTAAAGCTTCTGAGTTTATGCAGTAGCGTAAACCACTAGGTTCTGGTCCGTCTGGAAAAATATGACCTAAGTGAGCATTGCATGTATTGCATAAAACTTCTACTCGTATCATTCCAAAACTACTATCTTTTACATATTTAATAGCATTTTCTTTAATGGGTTGTGTAAAACTAGGCCAACCAGAGTTAGACTTAAACTTAATGTCTGAGTTAAACAATGGCGTATTGCAACAAACACAATTATAGTTACCGTTTACAAAAGAACTACATAAAGCACCTGTGTGTGCTGGTTCGGTTCCTTTTTTACGTGTAATTCTGTATTGTTCTGGTGTTAACAACTGTTTCCACTCACTTTCCGACTTTTCAACTTTAAAATCTGGCTCTAAATTGCCTTTTACAGCAAAATGAATTACATTTTTCCAAGTTAGCATAAACCAATTTCCTTTCTACTTTACAATTGTTATGATACTGTTATATTACTTGTGTGTTTTGTCGTACTAAAAGCAAATTCCTATCAAATTAAAATAAAGAAGAAATTATGTTACAACACGTAAAACAGCAATAGTTTTAAAGATAAGAAGAACTAAATAGACTTAAGGCGTATTTAAGCTATCTTTAAGAGTTTTGTACTGTATATTAATTTTTTTAACTCCGTATTCTATCGCTTTTTCTACATCTACGCCCATATAAATGTCTATGCGGTTGCGCCATTTAGAGTGCATTTTATCTTTAACTAAAAATATACCACTAAAACCTTCTAATTTAACTTTGGTATCTCTTTTTAATCCCAATTGCAGTAAATCTTTAGAAACGGCTATGTATTTATCGCCAGGAGAAAGACTGTCTCCCCAAGCAGCAATAGTTGGTTGCAAAGATGTTTGGTAAGCTAAAGAATTATATGCTGTGGCTTTAACACTTAGAGTTTTCCAAACATACGGATACTCTTTCTTATTTAAATTTGTTTTGGAACAAGAAGAGACTATTATGCAGCATAAAATAAAAGCAAGTTTCTTAATCATTAAACTAAATATACTATAAATTTTATAAAAGAGGTATAACTACTTTAGGTTGATAAAAAAGTAAACCCACAACAAAAGCTGTGGGTTTACTAAGTGTAATAAAAATACCGTTTTTAAAAAGTTACGGAAACTTTGGCTTTTAAAAAGAAAGGAGTACCAGGTGTAAAGTGAATTTCATCTACAGGGCTATCCTCATTAAACAATCTTGTTTCTGTGGCAAACTGACTCTCATTCCACTCTGTGTCAAACAAGTTCTCTATAATAATTCCGTAGCTCCAGTTTTTAGTATTGTAGCTTAGGTTAAAATCTGATAAAAAGTAACCATCTGCAACAATAGAGTTGTCTTCATTGGCAGGTCTGTCTTTTACATACCTGTAATTTAGTCCGCCAGAAAACTTACCAACATTTTTAAAAGTTAAACCACCAGCAGCAGTTAATGAAGGTGCTAATGGTATGTAATCTTCACCATCTGCTTCTTCTGTGCTTCTGGCGTAGGCATAATTAGCGTCACTATAAAAATACAGGTTAGGAGTTATATTATATCTAAAACCTAAGTCTACACCATAACGTTGTGTTTTACCACTAGGTTCTACAACACCAGCATCACCAACATATACAAACTCTTGTTCTAGGAATAAGCTCCATAGAGCAGCGTTAATAACTAGTTTTGATGATGGTTTAAGAATTACACCCAAATCATTACCGTAAGCAGCAGGTAATATTTCTTTACCATTGTTAGCTGTAACCACACGCGTGTCGTTAGAATGAAAACCAATACCAGATTTTAAAAATAACTGTACGCTAGGAGAAGCAGCATAAATAAAATTTAACTTAGGACTAACAAAAACCTTGTCTTCACTTAAACTAGTATAAGCTGTTTGTAGCTTGTCTATATAATCGTTTTTAAAATAATCTAAACGTAGGCCAGGATTAATTGTCCACTTATTTTTCTTGTAGGTAGCGTTTAAAAAGCTATACATATTTACTTCATCAATATCACCTAAAGCGTACGTTTCTAAAGTGGTTTGTCTGTTTGCTGTGTGTGATAGTTCTACATCATTAACATCATCATACCTAAAGCCAGCACCAGCTTCTAACTTTAATTGCGAATTGTCTTTATCAAAATGAAAATGATGAGCATAAACAGATTCGGCTCCAAAAATACTACGAGACTCTTTTTGTTTTATTTGATCTCCGTTAACAGGATCATCTAAAAAGAAAGTAAAATTAGAAAACAGCTCAAAATCGTACTTAGATACAAACGCCTTAGAGGTAAGAGATTCGTGCTCGTTAAATTGTTTGGTATGATTAAACCATAGGTTAGATCTACTAGTTTTACCACCTTCAGTATCGTCTATTGCACCAAACCTGCCAATTAAACCTTGGTCTACTGCACGTTGTGGTATTTGACCAGAAGCATCCCATTTACTTTGAAAATGACTAGCCGTAATAGTAAACTCTTGATCTTTGTAATTATTAAAGTTATAGCGCCCCATTAAGTTTATTCTATTAAAATTCTGAGGAGAATCAAAAACACCATCTGTAAGTACAAGCTCAGATGCTAAATACATATTACTTTGTTCTTCATCTAATAACTTAAGCATACTTACAGCACGTAAGCTATTAAATTGTCCGGCTTCTACAGAAAGTAAGTTTTTGTCTAACTTCTTTTTAGTTTTTAGGTTTACAAACCCAGCAGTGTTAAAATTACCTACGTTGGCATAGTAAGGACCTTTGCCAAAATCTATATTATCTACCGTTTCTGGTATAATAAAGTGCATATCTGCATATCCTTGTCCGTGTGCATGAGACACCATATTTACAGGTAAACCATCTACGCTTATGGCAACATCTGTACCATGATCAATATCAAAACCACGTAAAAATATTTGTTCTGCTTTACCGCCACCAGCGTGCTGACCAATAATTAGCCCAGGAACTTTACGTAAAATTTCTTGTGAAGACTTTACTGGGTTGGTTTTAACATCTACATTTAAAAACGTACTAAGGGAGTTTACTTTAGATACTAAAACCACTTGATCTAAAGAGACAGCGCTTTCTGTTAAGTTTACTTTTATAGTTGTGTTTAAATGTTCTTCAGTAATTGTAATTTGTTTTGTAGCATACCCAAGGTTGTAAAAGAAAACAACATCGTTTAAAGAGACATCATTTAACTTAAAAAAACCAGAGGTGTTAGAGTAGGTGTAATTACCAGTTGTTTGGTTGTACACACTAACACCCTGTATAGGTGTATTGTTGTTAGACATTACAGTACCTTTTAGTTCGTGTGCTTGTATACTGCCAATGGTTGCCAAGAGCAGTAGTATTGTTATAATATATTTCATTTATTGTAGTTTGTTGTAAGCGGTATCCTGTATAGAACTATAACACAGTTTTACACTTAGATACCAGAATTGCAAACGCATAGTATAGCCATAGGTTTGTTAAAACCTATAGTAGCTGGCGTTTCTTATATAAATAATTGTTTTTCTGCTTTATATAAGCAGTATTAAGCTAGTGCGCTTTTAGGAGGTTTTTCTACAATTGCTATATAGCCTTTTGCAGTTTTATTTGTACTAGTGTATATATAGTTAATGGTTAGTGTAGTGTTATTTTTAATGTTGTATGCATATGTGTCTGCAATATGCTTGTCTATTTTAATTTCTTGTACAAGACTATCATTAGAGTCGTTTTCTGGTGCGCCAAACAGGTCATTAAAAAAGGTTATAATTTGATGCTCATGATGTATGGCGTGAGAGTGACTATGTGCTTTTGTTGAGGTATGGCTGTGCGAGTGTGTTGTAACTGTATTTTGTGCTTCTATTGCGTGAGAAATAGCGTGTAAACCATCTTTAATTTGGTGTTGCAACGGATGTAGCACGTACAACAAGCTAATGCTTATTGCTATAATTTGTACTAAAAGTTGCTTAATATTTGCCATTTTTTGCTTTAAAACACTATGTTATTGTTCTGTATTTAAGTGTTATTTTTGCAGCTACCAAAGCTATAAAAACTTATGCACTCTTGCCATACTAACGAGATAATTTGAGGTAGGGTTTTAAAAAAAGTAAAAAAAATATAAGTTTTTATTTTTGGTATATGTAAAAGTGTTTAAAATTTAGCTAGTTATGGCAAAAAAAGGAAGAGAAAAAAATACATTAAATAAGGCAAAGCACACAAAGCTAATGGCCAGAAAAATTAATAAAAAGAAAAAAGAAGAGGCACTGCGTAAAGAACGCCTTAAAGCTATTATTAAAAAAGCACAACAAGAGAAAGAAAGTTAGGGAATACTGAGTAAAACGCATTAAGTCTTATGTTGTGGCATTGTTTATTTAAAAACAATGTAATATTATAATAGCCTAAAGCTTATTGCTAAAGGCTAGTTTTAGACACTATAAATAAATTATATTTTTGCAACAGCAGCTTCTGCACATCTTTCGCCATCCATAGCTGCAGAAATTATACCACCTGCATAACCACCACCTTCTCCGCAAGGGAACAAGCCCTTTATCTCTGGGTGTTCTAATTTTTCTGTTCTTGGAATATTAACAGGAGATGAGGTTCTAGATTCTACACCAATTATATTAGCTTCAGAGGTGTAATAGCCGTTCATTTTATCTCCAAATGCTTTAAATCCGCCTCTTAAGCGACTGCCAATTAGTTTTGGAAATAGAGAGTGCATAGGAGCAGACTTTAATCCTGGTTGGTATGATGTTTCATTTAGTGTTGTAGATAATTTTCCTTCTACAAAATCTGTTAATCGCTGTGCAGGTGCAACCTGGCTTCTTCCACCAGCGGTAAAAGCAAGTTTTTCTAAATCTTTTTGATATTCTAGCCCTTTTAAAACACCAAATTTATTGTATTTGGGAATATCTTCATCAACATTAATTTCTACAACAATACCAGAGTTTGCATATAAATTATTTCGTTTAGATGGCGACATACCATTTACCACAACCTCTCCCGGAGCTGTTGCTGCAGGTACTATAAATCCGCCAGGGCACATACAAAAAGAGTATACACCTCTGCCTTTTACCTGTTCTACAAGGCTATATGCAGCAGCAGGCAATAACTCATCTCTTTGTCCGCTGCAATGGTATTGTATGCTGTCTATTATGTGTTGTGGGTGTTCTACACGTACACCCATTGCAAAAGATTTTGCTTGTAGTGCAATTTCTTTTTTATGTAGTAAATAGTAAATATCTCTGGCTGAGTGCCCTGTAGCAAGAATTACACTATTTACAGGCATTTCATCACCATTTTCTAAGATAATGGCTTTTAAAGTATTGTTTTGTATATCAAAATCTACCACTTTAGTATCAAAATGTACTTCGCCACCATATTTTATAATGTTTTCTCTAATATTTTGTACAAGTTTAGGTAGTTTGTTGGTACCTATATGTGGGTGTGCATCTACCAAAATTTGGTCTGTTGCTCCGTGATACACTAGATTTTCAAAAATTCTACGTACATCACCACGCTTAAGACTACGAGTGTATAGTTTACCGTCAGAGTATGTGCCGGCACCACCTTCTCCAAAGCAATAGTTAGAGTCTTCATTTACAATGTGCTCTTGGTTAATGGCTTTTAAATCTCTTCGTCTGTCTTGTACATTTTTACCACGCTCTAAAACAATAGGTTTGTAACCTAGCTCTATACAACGTAGTGCGGCATACATACCTGCAGGACCAAAACCAATAATATGAACTTCTTTGGCGTTAGAAACATCTTTATAGTCAAATGTATAATTACTGCTTTCTGGAGCAGGTTCTTTTATGTAAACAGATACTTTATAATTAAAGTAAATGGTAGGCTTACGTGCATCTATAGACTTACGATCTACTTTTACGGCCGTAATTTCTGATGTTGGAATGCCTAAATATTTTGCAGCTTTTTTAGTTAGAATCCCTTTTATAGGTTCTTCTTTTAATGTTGTTCTAAGCTGAATGTTTCTTACCATACCGCAAAAGTACCATTTTAAAAGAATTTCTCTTTTTTTGTTTTTGAATTATTTTAGGTTGATGATGTAATTCCGTTTTCAATTTATAATAATTGCTATTTTTGTAAACTTAGTATTGTTAAAATAGTTGTTTTTAGATTCGTAGTTTTTTTGAGAAAACCAATTTATATGTCTAAAATCATATATTTTAAATTATATGTTATATAGCATATAATTGTGTTTATATGTTAAATAGCATATATTTGATGAAAAATAAAAAATGATAGCAGTTATAACAGGTGATATTATTAATTCTAGGACAGAGGATGTAGCTGTTTGGTTGCCAGTACTTAAGTCAGAATTACAAAAAATAGGTACAGACCCTAATGATTGGGAAATATACAGAGGAGACAGTTTTCAATTAAAAACAACACCAAAGTTGGCGTTAAAAGTAGCTTTTAAACTAAAAACGGCACTAAAGCAGTTTAAAACATTAGATGTTAGAATGGCAATAGGGATAGGAGAAGAGAGCTATATTGCAGATAAGGTTACAGAAGCAAATGGTAGTGCTTATGTAAATTCTGGCGAGTGTTTTGAAGAGTTAAAAAAGCAAACTTTAGCAATTAAAACTCCTTGGAAAGATTTTAATGTAGTTTTAAATTTAGTGTTAGATGTGTTAGAGCTGACTGTTAATAATTGGACGCCAAATTACGCGCTTTTAATAAAAGAAAGCTTAGAGGATACAACTGTAACACAAAAAGAGTTGGCAGAAAAACTAGATAAAAAACAAAGTAACATAAGTACTAGTTTAAAAAAAGCTGGCTTTGATGAGATTTTAAAAATATTAGATTACTATAACACACAAATAGAAAAACTATGTTAGTATTTACCTTAAAGTTGCTTTTAGCTCATATTTTAGGCGATTTTGTGTTGCAACCCAATAGTTGGATAAAAGACAAGCAAGAAAAGAAACAAAAATCTGTATACCTTTATTTGCACATACTTGTACATTTAATTGCTTTACTTGTAATTTTTGAGTTTAACTTAACCTACTTTTTAGGAATAGGAACAATTATAATTACTCATTATTTAATAGACTTAGCAAAACTTATATTACAGAATGATGCCAATGCAAGAGTGTTATTTTTTTTAGATCAAGCATTGCACTTGGTAATATTAGTATTGGTAGCTACTACTTATACAGATTATAGTTTAGACCTTACTTATTTAACTACTCCTAATGTAATTTTATTTTTAATAGCTATTTTTTTGCTTACAAATGTGTCTTCTATTTTAATGAAAGTTATAATTTCTAAATGGAAATTAGAGGACGATACTAAAAAATCACTAAAAAATGCAGGTGCTTACATAGGTGTGTTAGAGCGCTTGTTTATTTTTATGTTTATTGTTTTGGGGCAATGGAGTGGAATAGGGTTTTTACTAACAGCTAAATCTGTTTTTAGGTTTGGAGATTTATCTAAAGCAAATGATCGTAAGTTAACAGAATACATATTAATAGGAACTTTAATAAGCTTTGGGTTGGCTATTTTAATAGCTTTGGGATATAATTATATAATAGAACAATTACCTAAATAGTATTGTTATGAAGTTAGAGAACGAAAAAACATCGCCTTCTAAAATGCAAAAAATGTTACATTTAAATTATGATAGGGATGATGATATTTGGCTAACTAATACTCAGACTTTACGTAAATTAATAGGTGTTTTAGGCATTATATTACCTGTGCTATTATTTGGTTTTTTATGGCTTACAACAGAGCATCCAAGCACATTAGAATCTATTAGTCATTATTACTATACACGTGCAAACCCTATTTTTATTATAGTTGTAAGTATTATGGCTATATTTTTAATGGTATATAAAGGCAGAGAGCCTATAGATTTTTATGTCTCTTTTATAGCAGGGCTTTTTGCAATTTTATTACTACTGTTTCCTACAGATAATATAGCGGTTACGTGTTGTGATGCAGATGCAGCATATAGTGTAACATATATAGAAGATAGTGTTTGGCGTGTACGTTTTCATTACATAGCAGCAGCTATATTTTTGCTAAGTCTTAACTATATGTCGCTCTTTATTTTTACAAGATCTAACAAACCAAAGGCAGAACGCACTAAAGAGAAAAAGCAGCGCAATACAATTTATAAAATAAGCGGAATATTAATGTTGTCTGCATTAACTGTAATAGTGCTAGGTTTATTAAAAGTAATACCAGAAGATGTGTATTACCAAAACCACATTACTTTTTGGATGGAGACCGTTGCTATAGAGTGTTTTGGAATAGCTTGGTTAGTAAAAGGAGAAACTATTTTTACTGATTAAAAGTATAAAACCCCTGAAAAAATCAACAATTTCAAGGGTCTTATGGTAAAATATGGACAATCTACATAAATAGCCTAGACTATTTAAATTTTAGCATAAGCAAATAGCATAAGTAGGTTTTTGTATGTTTTTGCTTTGCTTGTGTGCTTTTAAGCACAATCTAACTGTCTTAGCCTGTCCAATGCTTCAGACTTAGAATTTACATTAAGTTTTAAGTATATGTTTTGAATATGAAAGTTTACTGCACTTGCAGTAACAAATAATTTTTCTGCTATTGTTTTGTACGTAGCTCCTTCAAACAATAAATCTATAATTTCGTTTTCTCTTTTAGAAAACTCACTAAAAGATTTACGCTGAAACATAGATATTACTTGCTTAGCAATATCATTACTAAGTGCAGCGCCATCAACTTTAATAGAGTTTAAGGCATCATAAAGCCTCATTTCTGTAAGTGGTTTGGTTAGGTAACCATTTGCTCCGTTTTTAAAAGCTTTTTTAATTAGCGTAAAATCATTTTGTTCACTAACAATTATAATTTTAGCATTTATTGCTTTCTTTTTAAATTTAATAAGTACGTCTATACCACCTAATTCTTCTTCAGGAATATCTGTAATAATAATATCTGGTGATACAGTTGTAGAAGATCTTAAAGCTTCTTTTGCAGAACCATATATACCAATTAGGTTATAGTCTGAGTATAACTCAAAATAGTGCTTGTACGTTTTTTTAAACAGTGGATCGTTATCTATTACAATAACATTTAAATTTTTAGTTTGCATAAGTTGGGGGTTTTTGCATACTTAAAAGCATGCAGGTTAAGTTTATAAGTGAAATTTGGGGTAGTATTTATTTTAAAATAGGCCATAGAAATCCATTCTTAACTATTTTTTACAATAATTAAGTACTATTTAATAGATAAATATTATACTTAAAATTAAAAGGGTAGGGGTTACTCTTTTTTTTTAATTTTAGCTACAATACTATATAAATAATAGTTTTCTAGACAGTCAAAAAAAAATTAAATACTGAGATTAAAATACCGTTTACAGCGTAGGTGATCATTTTTTTGTAGGGGTAAAAATGACTGCTGATTGCAGTTTTTGTAGGCTTGTTTTTGGTTACTTTTTAAAGTGTAAAAAAGTGTCATATAATTTGGGTTTTTCGGGGGTTAAAGAAACCTTTTTACAAGCTTCTAAATTTAATTTTTAGAGTAGATAAATATTATATTTTAATTGATTTAAGCTTTTTCCTAACGTTCATTTTTATAGAAAAAGCTTTATTTATTAAATAGGTTCTATACTATTTATCTGTATCTCTATACTAAAGATATGACTTTTGCGTTATCTGGCAAAATTTAAAAGTAAGTAAAATCGTATTTAAAAATACTTAAACTGCATTTCAACGTCACTTTTGTGCTTTTGAGCGTTTATCAGGAAAGGGCTAATCGATAAAGTGTTAAAAAATTAACAGCTTATTTAGAATAATTCTAAAGTATGTTTATTAGATGAAATACACTTTTTTGTAAAAAAAAATAGTCCAAAAGACAAGTATAAGAACGTTATATACTTTGTCTTTTAGGACTACCCGCAACCCCCGATGCGTAATTTTCACTTATAAAATAACCCAATTTTTCCTCTTGGGAGAGGCAACTTATATTGTATTAATCTTCATATATATTTGAAGCTGTAGCAGTTGAAGCAGAATATGTAGGTTTGTCTACCTTTAATATCCATTTTTCATCCTGGTATTTACCGTTTAGGTTAGATGCGTATGCATCTTCAGCATCTTGCATATAACTGTAGTCTGCTAAGTATACATAGTAAAGATCATTTTCTTTATTATAAAATTGCTTAGCATCTATATTTTCTTTTTTAAGTTTAGCCATAAAAGCATCTAAGTACTTTTTTGTTTTATACACATTTGCAATAACGTAGAAGCCAGACTTAACACCATCCATATCTGATTGGTTTACTACTTTTAAAGGAATCTTCTTAAATTTTTTGTTCTCTGTTGTTGCAGCAACTTTTTTATCTGCATCTAACTTATAAGTAACCTTTTTAGTTGTTGTAGCTGCTACAGCGCTGTTAGGTACTGTGTTTACTTCTTGTGCTGTAGTTTGTAGGTTTTGTTTAATATCGTTTCTTAAAATACGTACTATAGACTCAAACTTTTTTTCTAAATCTCTGCTTCTAGCATTTTCAATAGAATCTTGTCTTAAAATAAGTTCATCTAAAATTAATCTGTTTTCATAAGCTAAAGAGTTTACGTCTGTTTGTACAGTTGTTTGCTCTGTAACAGCTCTAGATTTAGAAGCTCTTTTATTTTTACGGTTGTCTTTTTTCTTTTTGCTATTTAATGTAACACTTTGCGACTCAAAGTTTTTTACAATTGAATTAAACTTATCTTGTACTTTGTTTTTTGGAGTATTTGTAGTGCTAGCGTATGTGTTTATGTTGCTATTGTTAGTAGTGTTACTTTTAGGAGTATTGTCTTGCTCTCTTTTTAAGCTATTTTGCTTTGTTATTAATGCTAATATTTCATTTTCTCTTTTTTTGCTAGAAATAGCCATTCTGGTAGCATCTTTACCGCTTTCTAATGCTACAATTCTTTCTTTATCTCTTTTTTGATCTTCCATAAGAGCTAAAATTTGCTCTTCATAATTTCTTATAATATTGTCTACTTTACGGTCTTGTGATTCTTGCTTATCATTAGTAGCAAATGCAGGACCGTTGTTTTTAAATGTATATGCTAAAGACAACTCATGGTTCCACCCTAAATCTGTTTCGTTGTTCATTATATCTTTTTCTAGCAAATAACCTAAAGACATTTTATTGTTTAAGTTAAATCCTAACCCCATAGATACTCCGTGTTCGTTGTCTATTGTAGATTGTAACCATCCGTACTTAGGTAAATCTAATAACATAGAACCTATATAAGATATATTTCCGTTTTCGTTTTTACCCACTTGTACAAGAGGCATAAACCTTGCTTCTGCAAATAAACCTCTAGTAGCATTAAATGGTTGTGTGTATTGTAAAGATGCCTTTACACTTTTATCATTAAAGTTAGTAGAAAAAGCATTTGTTGTTTGGTTATATCTTACTAAATCTTTAGCGTAAATACCAACATCAAATCTACCAACAGATAGTGTAATAGCAGGTTGTATAGCCAATTTACTCTCTTTTTTAGCATCTATTAACTGTAAATCGTTATTGTCTGCTACAATTCTGTTTTTATCTAATCCCTCGTTAAAATAAGTAACATTAGCGCCAAATGTAAGCATACTCTTTTCACCTAGTTGTACAGCAGTTGCATAATTTGCATTAAAGCCAAACTCTTGTACAACACCAGCCCACTGACTGTAAATACCAATACCAAAAGCGGCATTGTCGTTAATTTTACTACTAAAACCTACAAAATAGTTTTGTACGTTATCATCAAAAGTTGCGTACTGGTTTCTATGCAAAATGTTTAAGTAAGATTTATTTTCTCTTACCAATGAAAAGGTAGGATTTATTAAAAATCTATTAAAAAACATTTGATTGTGGTACGAATTGCTTGAACTATTTTCTGAAACAGTAGCTTCTTGTGCAGTTACTGTTTGTAAGCCTAATACAATACATATTAAAGCTAGTAAATAGATTTTGTTAGATGATGAAACTTGACTTTTCATAGTAGTAAAAATTACGGTTATTTTTGGGGTGAAAGTGATAAGTACTTTTTTTTACTTAAGTACTGTAAAAGAATTATAAACTAAGGGGGTGGTTTATAATACTTGGTTCTTAATCTTCAAAAACAGATGTTGAATAGTTTATTGATGATTCATCATTAACAGCCTCTAAAGAGTTAAAATCTCTTTTGTTACTGTTGGTATAAGTAAAGGCTACTTTTTCTACATTACCTTGTCCTCGGTTAGACATTACATAGCCCATTCCGTTTTTAGATCTTAAGTCTAAAGAAAAATCATCCTTGTCGCTGTTAATTTTACTACCTAAGTTTGCAGCAATACCAACTTTACGTTGTCCAACTTCTACCATATATATATCTAGTCCGCCATATCCTTTATGTCCGTTAGATGCAAAAAATAAAGAGTTTCCGTTTACTACTTTAGGATACAAGTCGTTTTTTTCTGTGTTTACTTTTTTTCCTAAGTTTTTAGCAACTCCAAATTCTCCTTTTGAGTTAATAGAAGCTACATATATATCAAACTTACCAAAAGTACCAGGCATATTAGAAGCAAAAAATAAACGTTTACCATCTTCAGAAACAGTAGGGTGCATTGCAGAGTAGTTTTTAGGTGCTAAAGCAATTTCTTTTACGTTTTTCCATTTTCCGTTAACATTTTCAGCTCTATATATTTTATGAACTATTTCTTTTTTAGAAAAAATTCCGGTAGCTGGCTTCACATAAACACCTTTACTAAAGTAAGCTGTTTTACCATCTGCAGTTACTGCAACTGGTGTTTTGTATGCGTTGTGTTTATCTTTAATTTCTTCTAAGTAATTATTTTGCTGAGATACTGTTTCTAAAGAAGAATTACCTCTTGGGTTAAAACTATACTCGCCATATTTACCAGCATAAGTAGTATTGTTTTTTTGCTTTGTAGTTTTATAATCACTAGCAACAGCTTTCATCCAATCTTTATTGTCACTAGCATTGTCTGTAGTGCTTACACCAACTTTTTTAAGTGCAAATTGGTAACGTTCTTGGTAGCTATTGTTAAGCATTTTATCTTTGCTAACATCTTTTAGTTTCTTGTACCAAAAAATAGCTGTTTTGTATTTTTTTACTAAAAAGTTAGCGTTACCAAGATCTTCGTAAATCTCTTTGTCTGCGTAACCTAAGTTTTTAAGTTGTTTGTAGTTGTCAATTCTTTTTTGAACTTCTACGGTTGTAGTTTTTGAAGAGTTATGAGCAACTGATTTTTGTGCTGATAACGAATAGCAAAAGAAAGTAGATATACATACTATTGCTGCTTTGTGGGTTATTAAATTTTTCATAAGATAAGGGGTTATATTATTCTTACATCAAAGATCTAGAATTAACCCGTTACTTATACTAGTAAATATTCATAGGTTTTTGTAAAAAAGGCTCATTTCATCGATTAAAATCATTTTTTATATGCTGAAATGCACTTTTTAAAGCTTTTCGACTAGTTTTCCACATATAATTTCAAACTCAGCCTTTAACTGATTTTCATCAATAGGTTTACGAATTATGTGCATTGGGTTTGTTTTATTTGCTCTTTCTATTGTAGATGCATCAGAGTTACCAGTTATAAAAACAAATGGTATTTGATAATCTTTATTTATTACCTCTGCAACTTCAATACCGTCTTTATCTCCGCTTAATCCTATATCTAATAATATAATGTCTGGTGAAAAAAAGCGTAAGGCAGACATAGCCTCGTTACTATTACTTGCTGTTCTAACAATATTATTGTCTATACCTTCTATAATGCTCTCTATAAACATTTGGATAATCATATTATCCTCTACTATGAGTACTTTTAATGCCATAATTTATGATGTTTGTTCTATTTCTTGAAATGTGATGATGTAATTTGTTCCTTTTTTAGAGTTGTCTTTTTCTATGTTACCTCTAAGTTGTAGGGCTAGCTTGTGTATAAGTTTTAAACCCAGTGATTTTGTGTTTCTAAAATTTATACTTTTTGGAAATCCTTTTCCGTTATCTCCTATTAATAGTAAAAAATTTGGGTACACCAGTTTTTTTACTTCAATACTTAAAGTACCCTCTTCTGTATTTGTAAAGCCGTACTTTAATGAATTTGTAATTATCTCGTTAATCATTAAACCTAATGGTACAGAGGTATCAATATTTAAAAATAAATCTGTTGCTTTAACGTCTAATTTTATGTTTGTGTTATTGCCTTTCATAGAAATTAGCATTGTGTTTGCTAATTGGCTCATATACTCACCATAATTAATTCTACTTAAGTCATTAGAACGGTATAACATTTCATGAATAATAGCCATTGAGTTTATTCTATATTGGCTATACCTAAATAAAGCTCTAGTTTCTTCGTCTTTAATAAAGCTAGACTGCAGGCTTAATAAGCTAGTTATAACCTGTAAATTATTTTTTACTCTATGGTGTATTTCTTTTAAAAGTGTATCTCTTTCTGATAATCTAGACTCTACTGTATGGTTTAATTGAGATATATTTTCGTTTTTAATGTATAGGCTATATACAATAATTAAAAAAATGAGCAATCCTAAGTTAAGTAAAGTAGCATTCTTATAGGTCTCAAACTCAAACAGAGCAATTTTTTCTTTGGTGTTATTGGTTTTGTGTGTTGTATATATGGTCCAATTGTGGTTGCCCTCTAAGCTTAATTGTTTTGTAAAAAATAAATTATTACCATTTTCATCTTTTTTATTAAAGTCTACGTCATCTTTTTTATATAATTTTTTACTGTCTCCATAGAATATTTCACCTTTTGCATTTAAAATGGTTAGATTATAATTATCTAAGTTTTTAAACCAGTTTTTTGCATTTAAGTTTAAACCAACAATTCCTTGTAATTTTTTATTAGCATATACTGGTGTAAAAAATCGTATAGTTGGCCTGTATGGTTTTTCAATTTGTTTTTTTTCTACATTAAGATCTAAATGAGAAACATAAACTTCGTTTTTATGTAACTGTATAGCTTCTTTAAAGTAATACCTGTTAGATTTATCTTGAAATTTTTCAGATGAAGTTAAAGAGTCTATATCTACACGTATAACTTCTATACCTTTAGTGTTAATTAATCTAGCCTGAAAATAATTTGAGTCTACATCAATAAAACTTTTTAATTTTTTTTCAATTTCTAAGATAGATACGTTATTTTCTAAATCTAATTTTACTAATTGACTAATAAATAATACGTTTTTTCTACTAATATTATATAATTCATTTAGTTTTGATTCTGATTCTACTAGCTTGTTGGTAGATTTAATACTCTCTACCAAAACTATATTTTTTGTGTACGACTGTACTTGATTATATGAAACGTTCCATATAATCACAGAAATTATCAAGAATAGTACTACAGATATGAGTATGAGTTTTTTGCCCATAGTATAGGTGGAAAAAAGGGGGTTAAAGGTTTGTAACTTTTAAATGGTACTATAAAGCTACAAAATACTTCTTGTTTATGTAGTATTTTTAACACCTAAAATTTCAACTATTTTGTTACAATAGTATAGAAAGCAGGCATTTAATTATAGACTGTATCTTTTTATGTATGGTTGGTAAATACTAATTTGTTCTTTTTTCACCTAAATGTTAAAGACTTCTTAATTAGTTATTTGATATTTGTATTGTTTATGTTTTTATGAACTTTTATATTTATTATTTATCTGTAAGTTTGCTTATTTATTACAGATTATTCTTTTAATAATATAGTCTTATCTTACATAAAATGTAGTTATGTATTGTATTATAGAATAGCTTAATCCTTTTGTTTTAAATTAATTAAATTAATTAAATTATGTAGTATTTATTTTTATTTCTTTATAAGAAATTACTTACCTTTGAATTCCCCAAGCATTTTACAAACTTAATTATTTACGATATGAAGAAAATTGTACTCAAATTCTACTTTATTGCTAAAAACAAGTTTTTGGCTTGTAACTCTTTCTATAATAACTATTTAAAATTTAGTCATTCTTTATTAGGCTGTACAGCTTAAAGTTTTGTTTTATAAAAAACATATAGTGTGTAATTATACAATATAGCTGCTTTTTAGATTATAGTTAATACTCTAACAGGTTATATTATTAGTTGTAGCTGTGCTTTTTTTATGAAAACAGACTTTTGCTTTTACATAAAAATATAATAAATCTTATGACTACTTACTAAAGTTTTTTAAACAAAAAAGTATAGACATTAGAAAGTTCCTTGTGCGTAAATTTTATAATTTATCTTCAAGGGCAATAGGACTGGTATGTCTATTCTTATCTGTTAAAAACAAAGTCAAAATCTTTTATTTAGGTCATAAGTAATTTATTATCAATTAATTAATTCTTAATTTAATTTTACTACTATGAAATTATTAAAACCTTTTTTATTAGTTACATGCTTGTTTGTAAGCGTGTTTTTAAAGGCTCAAACTCCAGACGGAGAACTAAAACGATGGCACAAATTATCGTTAACATTTAATGGGCCAAGTACAACAGAGACCTCTAATCCAAATCCATTTTCAGATTACAGGTTAGACGTTACATTTACACACATAAGCAGTAGCAGAAGTTATACTGTGCCTGGTTATTTTGCAGCTTGTGGTGATGCAGAAAACACAGGTTGTAGCTCTGGTAATAAATGGAGAGTAAATTTTGCTCCGGATGATATTGGAGCTTGGAACTGGACAGCTGTTTTTAAGTCAGGATCAAATGTAGCTATTAATGGTGGTGGCTCTAATGCAGGATTTATGAATGGTGCAACCGGAACCTTTAACATTGCAGAATCTGATAAATCTGGTAAAGATTTTAGAAGAAAAAACCTAGGTAGGCTACAGTATGTGGGAGAACACTATTTAAAACATACTGGTACTAACCCTAATAAACCAAATGGTCCTTGGTTTTTAAAAGTAGGCGCAGATTCTCCAGAAAATAGGTTTCACTACGTAGATTTTGATGGTACACCTGGTAACACAGCAGGTGGTAACAAAAGTAAAACTTGGCAAGCACATACTAGAGATTATGTAGCTACAGATGCTAGTGCTTATACCTGGAACGGTGGTAAAGGAAAAGGTTTGCTAGGTTCTATTAATTACTTATCTGGTCAGGGAGCAAATGTGATATCTTTTTTAACATGGGCAGCTGGTGGTGATGATGGAGCTGTTTTTCCTCATATACTAAAAGTTTCATCAAGCGATTATTCTAGTACGGGTAAATCTGGACAATGGAATAAATTACATAAAGATAGGTTTGATGTATCTAAACTTGCCCAGTGGGAGAAAGTGATGGAATACGCTGATAAAAAAGGAATGTATCTGCATTTTAAAACAATGGAAACAGAGAATTGTGAAAAAATGGATGGTCACACTTTTGGTAGAGAAAGAAAACTGTATTACCGCGAGTTAATTGCTAGATTTGGTCACCATTTGGCATTAAACTGGAACTTATCTGAAGAAACGACACTTAAAGATGAAGTTGTAAAATCTACAGTTAATTACATAAAAAATCTAGATCCGTATAAGCACCATATTGTATTACACACATATCCAGGACAACAAGACCAAAGATACAATCCGTTAATTGGTAACAAATCTAACCTTACAGGTGTATCTGTACAAACAAGTCAAAATAACGTACATAAAGATATACGTAGATGGGTAATAAACTCAAGAAATGCTGGTAGAAAATGGGTGGTAGCAAATGATGAGCAAGGTAGTGCAACACAAGGTATTATGGTGTCTGACAAGCAGGTTAGAGAAAAAGTGCTTTGGGCAACATTTTTAGCTGGTGGTGCTGGTGTAGAGTATTACAGTGGTTACACTAGTGATGATGGAGATCTTAATGGTCAAGATCATAGAAAAAGAGGAGCTAAATATAAAGAAGGAAGCTATGCTCTTAACTTTTTTAATGAAAACCTTTTATCTGGTATAACAAAAATGGTTTCTGATGATGGTATTACTGCAGATAGTAAAGATTATGTTTTTGCTGAAGAAGGAAAAACATATGCTATTTACAGACCAAACGGAGGAAGCACATCTTTAAGCTTACCTAGTGGTAACAATAAATATAATGTGCAATGGTTTAACCCTAGAGCAGGAGGTAATTTAACAGCTAAAACTACTTTGGGTTCTAATTTAGTAGCTCCAGATAATAATGACTGGGTTGCTTTAGTTACAAGTAAAAATGACGACGGTAATGCAGGTGGTTGTACTAATAACCTAGCAGCAACACTAGCTCAAGATGCTTATTTGCAAGGAACAACAAGGTTTAATAACGGCGATTTAAGAGTTGAGAGTGGTAAAAGACTGGCTTACTTACAATTTACCGTACCAGCAACAACTAAAACGGTTACAAGTGCAAAACTAGAGTTAACAGTTTCTAGTGATGGTGGTAATGGCTTAATAGAGGTTTTTAAAGGTAGTGCAAACAGTTGGTCAGAGGCTAACTTGTCTAATTCTAACAAACCATCAGAAGGTGTTAAATTAGGATCATTAAATACCAATTACAGTGTTGGTAATACATACACTTGGAACCTATCTAACGTAACACCAGGACAAACTATTTCTTTAATTGTAAAGCAAACTGGTGGTAATGATGTTTCTTTTTCTTCAAAAGAAGGAGTGGCTTCTCCAAGACTTATTTTAAATATTGAGTGTGATGAAGTTAGTAGTGCAGTTGATACTTCTATTTCTTTACCAGGAGTTTTAGAAGCAGAAAGTTTTACAGATCAATTAGGTATTGAAGTAGAAAACACATCTGATGTTGGTGGAGGAAAAAACATTGGATATGTAGAAAGTGGTGATTTTACCAGCTACAAAGTAAGTGTAGCAGAAGCAGGTGTTTATAAAGTGCAGGCTAAAGTAGCAACAAAAACTACAGGAGGTAAAATTAAGATTAATGCAGATGGTACCAGTGTTGGTGAACTAACAGTTGCAAACACAGGAGGCTGGCAAACTTGGCAAACGGTAAGCACAACTGTTAATTTAGAAGCAGGTGAGCAAACACTTCAATTAAATTTTACAGGTGGTTCTGGTTATTTATTTAATGTAAATAAGCTAATTTTTGAAGAAGATGTTATTACTGTAGAGCCTGGCAATGATTGTGTTGCTGTAGAAAAAAATGGAGTAGTAGCAGTAGAAGCAGAACATTTTCATAGTCAGTCTAAAGATGGTGATAGAAAATGGTATACTTTTAATGAAACTACAACAGGTACTCCAACTCCAGATCCAGATGCAAACCACTATAACGGAGCAAGTGGTAATGGGTATTTAGAAATTTTACCAGATACAAGGGTAACTCACAGTGATCCTCTTAATGCTCAGAGTTTCTCTAATCAACCAGGAAAAATAGCAATAGTAGATTACAAAGTTAAGTTTACTAGTCCAGGAAAGTATTTTGTATGGGTAAGAGCTCATTCTACAGGATCTGAAGATAATGGTGTACACGTTGGTATTAATGGTACTTGGCCAGCTTCAGGACAAAAAATGCAATGGTGTTCTGGTAAACAACAATGGACTTGGGAAAGCAAACAACGTACAAATGCAAATCATTGTGGAGAACCACAAAAAATATTTATTGATGTACCAAGTGCAGGAGTGCATACAATTTCTTTTTCAATGAGAGAGGATGGGTTTGAGATGGATAAGTTTGTGCTTTCTAAGACGTATACTAAACCTGTTGGGTCTGGACCAGAAGAAGTTTTAGAGGGCTGTTCTAGTTCTAGTTCTAGAAGTGCTGCTGTTACTTTAAAAGTTATGAGTAGTGAGGTTAAAGTTTTTCCTAACCCTGCACAAGATTATATAACTGTTTCTGGTGTTACTACTGGAGAACAAATTATTGTATATGATTTTACAGGCAATGTAGTACTTAAAAAAGTAGCTAGTACTACAGCTGAAACCTTAGATGTATCAACCTTAAAATCGGGTAAATATATAATTAAAACTCAAGGAGAAAAAGGCATTCATTTTTTAAAAAAATAATTAACCTATAGCTATTTGGGAGTATATCCCAAATAGCTTTTTTAAAAATTAAAAATTATGAAAACTTCTCTTTTTAAACAAGTTTGTAATGTTGTTAGCTGCTTAGTTTTTTTATTATTAATAGGTCAAAAAGTAAGTGCTCAATTAAAAGTAGGTGATCCAGGAGTAACGTTTGATGCTAGTAAGTATGATAACCGTTACCCTCAAATGAAAGAATGGCAAAAAGCCGGTGTTAGAGGTGGTATTCCGTTTTTAAAAGATGTAAAAATTGTAAAAACACTTACAAACGGAGCAAATAGTGACGCTATTAATAGTGCTATAAATGATGCATCTAAACAAAGTGGGTTAGTAGCAGTTTTACTTAAAAATGGAACTTATACTATTAATAAGCGAATTAAAATGAAATCTAATGTCTCTTTAATAGGAGAAAGCAGAGATAATGTAAAGTGTATTATAAAAATGAACAGTGGTGATGCTTTTAGTTTTTATAAGGTTCGTAAAAGTGGTATTTACACACTAACTATACAAGGTAGTTGGGGAAAACCAAAATACGACTGGAACTATAGTTTGGATGCTAATGATGAGCTAAAAAGTAACAATAATATCTCTGTTAAATTTAATGACTCTGAAGATTGTTGGTTAGATAAAGTTAACATTTTAAATTCTGCTAGAGATCCTGTTAGAGTACCAGCAAATCATATAACGTTAAGAGATTTAAATGTTGATGGTGCGCATAAAAAAGCAGGTGGCGCACAAGGATATTTTTTTATTCAAGGTGCATATAACTTAATTACGGGTTGTAAGGTTACACATTTAAGACATATTTCTTTACAAGGAGGTAATGTAGAGTACAATGTGGTTTATGATAATGATTTTAGACAAGAGGTAAGTTTCCATAGCGGAGATAAAGGCAATAATTTAATAGAGAATAATAAAATTACTTTGCCTTTTGATATGCCAAATTCTAAAGCAGATACACCTAATGCGGTTTATAATAATAGTAATGAACCTAACTATTATGCTATTATGGGACCTTGGTCTAGTCAGCATCAAAACTCAGAAAAGCCTAATTTTATTTTTAAAAATAACTGTTTAGAAAAAAACCATAATAATGCTAAGCCTTGGTCTAATCCTAGTTTATTATATAAGGGACCTAGACAAGTAAAGCCATCTAATCCTGCTACTAATTTCCCTGCATTATCTGCAAGTTTAACACCTAAGGGAGGTACATTGTATCCTATAATTTTGAGTAAAAATACAGGAGGCTCTAATGCTTGTAATAGTACAGTAACGGTTGCTGGGGCTAATGATGCATACTTACAGCAATCAGCTAAATATAATACTAATGAGTTAAGAGTAGAGGGCAATGAACGAGTTAGTTACTTGCAGTTTAAAATACCTGCTAATTCTGCATCTATTGTAAATGCTAAGTTGCAATTAACTGTGTCTACAGATAGTGGTAGTGGCCGTATTGATGTTTTAAAAGGTAAATCTAATAGTTGGACAGAAGATAATTTGTCTACAACAAACAAACCTTTACAAGGTGCTAAATTAGGTACATTAACAACTACTTATGCAAAGGGTGAAACTTATAGTTGGACACTAACGGAATTACAACCAGGAGAAACTTTAACCTTAGTTGTAAAACAAGTTAGTGGTAACGATGTTTCTTTTTGGTCTAAAGAAGGTGTAAAACCACCAAAATTAGAGCTAAAGTTAAGTTGTAATTCAGCTGCTTCTAAAAGAATACTAAGTTTAAAGGCAAAAGAACTTACATCTTCTATAAAAGTATATCCTAATCCTGCGCAAAATTATGTAACAGTTTCTAATATAAAATCAGGTCAGGAGCTTATTATATATGATTTTTCAGGAAATGTAGTATTTAAAAAAGTAGCTAATAGTTCTGCAGAAACCTTAGATACTTCTGGTTTAAAACAAGGAAAATATATAATTTCAATTCAAGGAAAAAAAGGCATTCAATTTATAAAAAAATAATAATCAAAAGCCGCTTAGCTATTATAGTTAAGCGGCTTTTTAATACTCTTACTATGATATTAAATAAACAAAAAATAAAAGCATATTTGTTCTGTGCTTTTCTATTATTAAGCGCACTATCTGTAGTTGCACAAAAAAACTATTACGTTAGTGCTTCTGGTAACGATGCTAACAACGGAACATCTGAAGCATCTGCATGGAAAACAATAAATAAAGTAAATAACTCAAAAAACAATATTAACGCAGGTGATATTATCAATTTTAATAAAGGAGACGTTTTTTATGGTTCTTTGGATTTGAAAGGAAAAAAAGGATCATCTGGTAAATCTATTGTGTTAAAGGCGTATGGTTCTGGCGCAAAACCAGTAATTAGAGCAACAAAAAGGGTTAATAACTGGACACGCCACAGTGGTAATATCTGGAAAACAAACCTAGGTAAGGTAAATAATGGTAGAATTGCGTCTCTGTTTTTAAACAACCAAGCACAGCAAATAGGTAGGGAGCCAAATGTTAGTGCAGCTAATGGTGGTTACAGAACAATAAAATCTCACGCAGGAAATAATAAATCTATTTCAGAAGCATCAAGTTTACCATATGCATCAAATAGGTTTAAAGGCGGTGAAATTACTATTAGAACTACAGACGATAATGTAAAGGTAGAAACAGTTACATCTCACGGAGGTACAACGGTAAATTTTAGTTTATCTGATCCTAGTGCAGGTTTTGAAAACAATTTGGAAAACAATTTTGGATACTTTTTTCAGAATCACGTTAACACATTAGACAAAAACGGAGAATGGGCACACGATACCAATGCTGGTGTTTTGTATTTGTATAGCAATGGTAACCCTAACAATTTAAATGTAGAAATACCATCAGGGGAAGAGGCTTTAGCTTTAAATAATACCAATTATATTAAAATTCAGGATTTAAGAGTAGAAGGAGGTTTAAGTCAGACTTTATCTATTAGCGGTGCATCTAACTTAACTATTACAAACTGTAATTTTTACAATGGTAATAACTACTTGTCTTTAGGATATACACTAACAAATATTACAGCAACTAACAATACGTTTGAGGAGAGTAATAATATAGCTTTACGTTGGGAAGGTGTTAGTGGTTTAACCTTTAAAAATAACACAATAAAAAATATAGGTATGCGCTCTGGTATGGGAGCACGTAGTTTTATTGGGTATACAGGAGCTAGATTTGTAAGCAGATCTGGATCATCTGTAAATATTATAGAAAAAAATGTATTACAAAATATTGGATACCATGCAATGCTTTTTGCTGGCGGAAACTTAAAGATTAGATATAATGATATAAGTAACTTTTGCTATACCAAAGATGATGGTGGTGGTATATATTCTGTAGGTAATAAAAACGGAAATAACAGTATTTATAACAATATGGTACATGATTCTCCTGGTGCCATTAGAGGTATACCTGCCGGAAGAGGTGTTAAAACAGCTGGTATTTACATAGATAATGACTCTCAAAACCAGTTAATTTATGAAAATACGGTATACAACATTGTAGGCTGGGGGTTAATGGCAAACCTGTCTAGTAAAAATACAATTAAAGACAATACGGTTTATAATTGTGATAATGGGTTAGTACTATCTACCTATAATAATAGTTTTGGTGCTGGTGGTAGTGTAGCAAAATCAACAAATAATACAGTTACTAATAATATATTGTTTTGTAAAAAACCAAACCAGTTTTCTGCAAGGTATACCAACCAAATTACAGATGCTGGTTTTAATACTTTTTTAGGAGATGTAAATAGTAATTATTATTGTATGCCCTTTAATGGAAGTAAACAAATTAGTATAAGAGCTGGCAGACAAAATACAGAGTATAACTTAAATGAATTTAAATCAAAATATCCTAATTACGAGAAAAAAGGAAAGAGTGCTCCGGTTACTTTTGCAGCAACAGCAAATCCAAATACTTTTATAAAATTTGTAGTAAATACAACAGGTGTGGCAAAATCTGTAAGTTTAGGATCTACAGATTATGTAGATGCAAAGCATAATAATTACACAGGAAATATAACTGTAGCTCCTTATTCTGCTATTGTATTGTTAAAAGGAAAAGCAGATGCAGGTTCGCCAGTAACCTCTCAGTTAATAGATAATGGAATGTATACTATAGAGTCTGTAACTTCTAACCAAAGATTATTGTCTAGAGCCTTAGAGACATTTAACGCTAAAATGGTAAATCCGGGTAATTATGATGATCAAAAATGGATTTTTACGCATTTAGGTGATAATGTATATACTATAAAAAACAAAGCAAACAATAGATTTTTAGAAGTGCCTTATGCTAAATGTGAAAACGGAATTCAAGTAGCAACTTATACAAGTGCTGCTGGCAAACATCAACAATGGAAAGTTATAGAAAACGGAACTAATGTATACGGCTTATTGCCTAACCACTGCCAAACACAAGGTTTAGACCGTAATAACGGAACACTTAATACCAATGCAATAACTTATACTTATGAAAAAGGAAATGGCAACCAAAAATGGAAAATAGTACCAACAACAGCTAGTTTAAGAAGCAGTGAAGCTGTTTTAACAGTATATCCTAATCCTGCAAGTGAATTAATAAAAGTAGCAGGAGTAAAAGTAGGAGATAAGCTTGTAGTTAGGAATATGAATGGTGTTGTTGTAAAAGAGATGAATGCAACAGCAGAAGAAGCAGTTATTATTTTAGATAATTTAAAAACTGGAATGTATATTATTTCTATACCAGGAACAGAAAGTAAACAGTTTTATAAACAGTAATACTTTAAAAATTAGTAAAATGCCACCTGAATGTAACATTTGGGTGGTTTTTTAATTTGCTTTTACTCTGCTTACTCTTTAAGGCACGAGCGTGACGCTCGCGCTAGCGGGGTTTTCTAAATTTCCTCAAAAATGTGGAGAGTTTTAGAACTATCTAGAATGTACAGTTTACCCTCTTTAATTTGTGGCGCTTCTTCAAAGTAAATACCAGGTTTACATTTAGTAGTCCAAAGTATTTCTTTTGTGTTTCTATCTATAACCCCTGCAACCATTGGAAATTTACCTAAAACATTTGCTCCCGAAAAAGTAATATAATTATCACATAACCTACTGTACTTAAAATACCACTCTTTTTCTCCTAAATTATTATAATCCTTTATAAGTTGCGATTTCTTTTGATTTAAATCTAACTCGAATAAATAATTTAGGACTAATAAATAAGCTTTGCTCTCTACTTCTGAAAGGAGCCATTTAATACTATTCCGCTTTTTTGATTCAATAATTGGGTTTAATGATACTTCTTCAATAAAATCATCTATCCTCCAAAGCTCTTTCCCTTTCTCTAAGTCAAACGAAACAATTCTAAACCTTCCTATGGATACCAAAAGCTCATTTTTCCATTGACCTATAATCTGAAATACTTCTCCATCAAACTTTTCTCCTTCTAAGTTAGACCATTGTTGATTGGTAATATCTATGGAGTAAAATTTAATAGTATCGGAAACAAGGAAAACATTAATTTTATTAGCTGTGGCAACTTCAAGAGATACAAACAAGTTCTCCGCAGTATAGTGACCTCCTGTGTTAAATTCTTTTTCAAAAATTACTTCTAGCTTTTTATTTAAAAATTGTATGTGTTTTTTTCTTTCTTTTTTATAAAGAGTAATCAAATAATCTCCTATATGACTAACCGAATCAAATTCTTTTCTAAATATTTCTTTTCCATTATTCCAAAAAGAAGATTTTTTTTTATTTACATTTGAAAAAACTAAATAGTTATTCCAATAAAAGGGAATACCAAAAACTTCTTTATCAATTTTTGCTGAACTATCTTTAGTAAGAATAGTAATTTTATTATCTGAAGTCTTTTGAAAAAAAAGTTCTTCAGCTTCTAAATTATAGCTATCTATTTTATCTCTCTTTTCTAGAAGTCTGTACATTATTTTACTTTTATGAAACCCCCGCTAGCGCAAGCATCTTGCTTGTGCCGTTAAACAAACAAAAAGTGTTACTTATTTTTACTAAAGTCCCTTATTATTTTATAAATATAATAGCTGCTTAAAACAAGTAAAGTTCCTTTACCTAAAAATACACCAAATTTGTTGTTGTGTAGGTATCTTAATATTGCTTCTAACAAACCGGCTCTCCAACTAGAAGGAAATTCCTCCATAGGAGTCCAAAAGTCATAAATATAGTAGAGAAACTCTAAACAGAGTATAGAAAATAAGTTATGTAACAGCTCTTGTGTTTTTTCTGAGAGTTTCATTATAACCTATTTCTTAATCTGCTTATGGTATAAATCAGCTAAATAATACTCTAAAAAGTTTACAATGTCTACTTCGGTTTTACCATTGGTGTACATTAAATAAACTTTGTTTATATGCTTGTCTTTAAAGGCAGTTAAACGTGTACTATTAATTTCATCCATAATGTCCCAAGTACGCATACCTTCTAACATATTTCTATGGTTGTCAAAACGCTCATTAACAACCTTTAGTTTTTCTACAGAAGCTTTTGTTTTTTTAACTTTAGGGTCGTTATTCTCAGCATTTAAACGTATAAACTCTTTTTCTAGTTTGTAGTCTATATCTTCTGCATCTTTAACCAACTTGTTATAAGCACGTAGTACAAAGTCGTTGTATTTTTCCTGAAAATCTTTAAAATCTTCT
Organism: Cellulophaga sp. 3_MG-2023; assembly: GCF_030546975.1. Lineage (NCBI taxonomy): Bacteria > Pseudomonadati > Bacteroidota > Flavobacteriia > Flavobacteriales > Flavobacteriaceae > Cellulophaga > Cellulophaga sp. 3_MG-2023. The sequence continues at coordinate 860,798 of NZ_JAUOPS010000001.1, read as the reverse complement.
AAGGACTTTAAATAGATAATAGCTTGCTCTTTGTAAACGGCATCTTTTTTACCAATAGCCTTAATCATATTATCTGCCAAGCCTCTTAACTCAAGGTTTTTATCGTCTGGTATTTTTCCAAAGTTAGGATCTTTGGTTAGTTGTAAAATGGTGTCTGTAATATTATTGGCGTAATCTACGTATTTGTATTTTTTATAATTAATAGTAATAATACTGTCTCTAGTTTTACGTTTTTTGTCTTTTTTCTCCCATTTAATTTTAGGTTTTTTAACGTCAAAAGAATAGTTGTAAGAGAAGGTTGCTGTAAATTCTTTTAGACCAGAAACCGTTGGTGTGGTTCTAAAAAGTTGAACTGCATTTAGGCTAAAATTGTGCTTTTCTAATAATATGTAAGACACACCACCTCTAAAGTTAGTTATGTTAGTAGTGCCACCAGTGTTTTCAGTTTTATTGTAGGATGATGCTAAAACCGATTTTAACTTATTGTCAAAAAAACCTTTTTTAACGCTTAGAGTAGGACCCCAAGTAGTAGCATCTTCACGACCAATAGTATTGTATGTACCATTTAATGATGGTGTAATATTTAGGTTTAATTCTGTAAAACCAATAGTGTAGGAGGTAGCTATGTTATGAAAAGTAGACGCATCACCAATTCTAACAATTCCGCCTTGCTCGTTGGCAATATCACTTACATTGTAGTTTAAATTTATATTCTCTTTTTTTGTTTTAGAGCTCGATAAAATATAGTTGATATTTAAATTTGCATTTTGCGATATCTGCTTGTAGTTTAAAGAGTCTGTAGCGTTGTCTAGTAAATTATCATCGTTAATATCATCAAACTGATTGGTTCTAACGTTGGTATAAGTACTAAAGTTAGAGTAGGAGCCAGTAAATGTTAAACGCTCTGATGCCGTATACGTTGCATTTGCAGCACCAACAAATCTGCTTGTAGGATTTGCTTTTTGGTCGTCTAAATCATCTCTCTGAAAACCGACATTAAAGCTTAAATTAACTTTATTGTTAAATAGCGGTCTAGATAAGTTTAGTGTAATATTCTCAAAATCGTTATTAAAAAAATAAGCACCTAAAGTCTCATAACCAGGATCTACACGCTCATAATTAACACCAAGATTTGCTTGGTAAAACGAGTAATTTACACCTAATTTATAAGCATTGTAATATTCTGTAGAAGCTCGGTTTTTAAAAAAACTACCCAATAATCCTTTTTTACCGCTAGAGGTTTCTTGTGCTCTAGTGTCTTGTGTTATGGCAGTTGTAGCATATTCTGCACGCAACTCTAAGTTTTTAGATAGGTCTACACTACCTTCAAAACCAAGAACAAGGTTTTCTTTAGGTAACACACCTTCTTCATCTGGGTTAATATCAATAGAGTTTTCTTTGTCCGATGCATAAAAAGTAGACACGCCTACACTGTATTTATCTTGCTCAAACACCGTTTTAAAACCATAACCCATTCTTTGGTAGGCAACAATAGCACGCTCATCTTCTACAGGCTCTGTGGCCTTTAAAAGTCTGCCATACATAGCACTAAATGTAAAACCTTTGCTAGGTGTTAGTTCTACACCACCACCAGTAAATTGGTGTCCGCTTAAGGTGTAAGGAGAAAATGTCATATTTACATCTCCAATATGGGCAGTAATCCATTTGTATTTAGGGTGTAAGCTTAGCCTGTTAAAATTAAAAGGCAATTGGTAGCCTAACTGTTCCCCTTGGTTAGAGTAGTTGTAGCTAACAGGAATAGAAAAATTATAGTAGCTAAAATTTAAATTTCCTTGTGCGTAATATGTAAAAGGTTCTCTGTTGTTTCTTTGGTTGCTACTATAAAATACAGAACTAGCGGAAATACCTCCGCCTACTTTAAAAGGCGAAGATTTTCCAAAAGTCTCTAAATCTACACTTTGCGATATGGCAAGTGTAGGTAGTAGTATAAAAAGTGAAAGTAGTAAGTTTTTCAAGAAAAAAGTTGGTTGGTGTTTATAGTAATAGTAAAAACAAGAATTATAGTTTTTCTCTTAAAATATGGTTTATAGCCATAGCTTTTAAAACCTCTTCTTTGGTTTTTAACTTGTCTAATTTGTCACTTTCTTCTTTTCTAAAAGGAACGTATGTTTTGTAATTATAGGTTACGTATGATGCCAGAGGCACCCTTTTAGCATTTAATAAGTACGTTTTTTTATACGTAGTATTATTTGCAAATGTTTTAAACTCATACACACCGTAACCAATTAATAAAGGCTCACTATCTGGGTTTTCTTCTGTAGCAGTATTTTGGTAAATTTCTAACTCAGTAGCAGTAACCATCATAGTACTTTTAATACTAGTTGTTTGTTTAGGAGCATAGGTTTTTATAAAAATATCACGATTTTCAAAGTCTCTTTCAACTTTGTAGCCAATGTGTTTTTTAAGCTCTTTTTCGTTGTTTTGTAACTCTACCAATTTTGTTGGTATTTTGGTAGATTTTGCAATTAAATTAGGAATATTAGCTTCATTATAGCCGTTACTATTTAAAAAACCAGCTTCTACCAAGTACTTTACAATTCTTTTTTGCGTAATATAAAAGCCTTTTTCTACTATAGCAAGTGTGTCTTGTATTTTGTCTCCTGTAACCACGTGGTAGTCTTTAGTTTCATCATCATGAAATAAGATAGACTTGTAAACTATAGTTTTTACTTTAAAAAGCGGATTACCATCTACGTCTGATATTTGATAGTATTTAGGCTTTTCTGTTTTTACCTTTTCTATGTTTGCAATTTTCACTTTATCTAAAAATATCTCTCCTTTTTTTTCTTTTATTTTTTGTGCGGTAGCACCAAGAGATACTAAAAATAATGAGGCAATAAGCAATTGTTTTTTCATAATTATATGTAATTTATTTGGGTGATTTTTTTGTTTTTATATTGATTTGTTGCTCTGCTTAATCTTTACGGCACTAGCGTGACGCTCGCGCTAGCGGGGGGAGGGCTAGTGGGGCTAATAGTTTTTATTGGATTTTAAACGGTTGTAAACCTCTTCAAAAACAATAGGTATATTTTTAAAGTATTCATAACCTATTTCTTTTGATGCTTCTATGTAGTCAGGAAAAAAACTTCTTTCATGCTTACAAATTTCTTCATAGAGTGGATTGTTCGTCAATCTTGCAATAATAATTCTTCGTAATAAAACACCATTATCATTAATATTATATTGTTCGAAATTATCCAATTCTATAGAAGAATTTAGCTGATTATCTAAAATTTGTAAGGAACGTACGTTTTCGAGTTTAGGTATTAAATCTTGTTCAATAATATATTTGATTACCTCTTTAAATTCTTCTATTCCATTGTCACTAATTTCAAAGGTTAACCATCCTGTTTCTTTAACATTTTGAGGAAATTTTTCTTGAATTTGTTTTTTGTCAAAATATACTGAATAAGTAGGAGGAGTATATTTTTTATTCCATTCTGTAAATTCGGATTCTCCTTTAGTTAAGTAATATAAATCTTTCCATATATTTTCTATTTCAAGAATTGTGCAATTTCCACTCAAAGTAACTTCAAATTGATTATTAGACACACCAAGGGTTACTGTTTGAGAAAGGCTTAAAGAGTGAATAAATTTGTTGTTCTTTCTAATGTTTGTTCCTCCAGTATTACCATCAATAGTTTGTTTATTTGAATACTTATTATGTTTACATATTTCAGCAAAAGCATCATTTAATCTAATATCTAAATCTTTTTTTTTCATTTTATTTAAAAATCATTTTTAATGTTGATTTATCTACAGTCAGTTTTTTTGCTTCATTGATAATGAAATCCTGTCCTGCAGGAATAATTTCTTCCCCAGAAATTTTATCAACAATTGCTCTTCCGTTTTTTTCAACAACTGTTGATGGTAAATTTTTGGTAATAGCTTTTTGTGAATTTGTAAATTCAACATCATCTAGATATTTTATTTCAAGGTAAATGACATTTTTTTTAGTTATACTACCTACTTTCTTATTTCCAAAAAGTAATAAATCTGGTTTAGGATTTTTTCCAAGAGTGCTTACTTGTGGCTCAATTGCTAGCCTATACCCTTTAGATTTTAAGTCACTTAAATAATTAGAAATATTTGTTGGGAAATTTGAAAAATCTCCTGAAACCCACGATGAATTTACATTTTGTGTAACGGCATCATCAAATAGTTTTCCTATATATTGAGGAGATAAATTATCAAGAGTTTCATATTTAGCATCTCTTAATTTTAATTTGCCGCCTCCAACAGGTGACACTTCAATATCTCCAATATATTTCTTAAACTGAGTTGGAACAGTAGAACCTGAACGCTTAGAGATTCCTGCCATTGAATATTTAGACCACCAAGTTTCTTCTACTAATTTAAACTTATCGAATAAATCTGTATTTAATTTGAATTCATCTAAAAGTCCAGTATAATTAGGATTTTTAACTAAATCATCAAACTTTGTAAGTGTTGATGGCTTCCAATCATCTAACTTAGATAATATCTTTGGATCAATTATTCCAGCTGCTCTTAAAGTGTTTTTAGCTTTAATAAGTAACTCACTTGAAGAATTTCCAATATTTAAAAGTTTTCTCCAAACTTGTCCTTGTTTTAATATTATTTGTTTTTCAGTTGGTAATAAACCGTCTAAATTACGAGTTGCTGCCTGCCAATCTAAATGGGCTTTTAATACTAGTGCTCTTATGCTATTGTTCTTTTTAAGAGCTTCTTTAATTTGTGTTGGAAGTTTTTTAGGTATTGCTTTAATCCCATTTTTGAGTAAATTTTTAACACCGATGACAGCCATAATATTATTATAAATATTAGTGGCATTTTTTAAATTTGGGTTGTTTGTACCTAACTCAGTACTATTAACTGTTATATCGCCAATTGCCCCAGCAACTTCTGCCAATGCATATAGTCTAACCGCATAAGAAGCTCCTGATACAATTACTGGGGCTCCTGTAATAATCGTTATTCCGTTTAATGATAAGTATATATTTTTTTCAATAATATCATTTCTAATTTTATCATAGCTAAATTTCAAAAATATAGAAGGAATAATAGCTATTGAATTCTTGCTAAACCCATTATTATAAAGGGCCATTTCAATAACCTTTAATTCACCCTCATTAAAATCAATCATTATTGGAGATAGGGGAGATGTCTCAAACTGATTTAACGTTTTTACACCCGTAACAGTATACCAAGCGTATTCATTATTTCCAGCTATTGCCTGTATTGTCTCAGCTTCTTCACTAATAGAAATATTTCCGTTACTTGAATTATACATAAAAGTACGTGAATAAATTTCCGAACTTCCTGTAATTAACTCTTCTAATGATTCAATCTTTATATTTGGTTTTGTAAAATATCTTGCTGCAAAATAACCACCAACACTTTCTATATCTTCAATTTCAATTCTATTCATCCAAGCTAATGGATTGGTTTGATACATATATAATAATGTATTTAAGAAATTAGTATAGTTATCTCCATCCCAAGGGTCAAGACTTTTATCTTGTAGTTTACCTATTAAGTTTTTAATTATTTCATTGTTGTTTTCTTCAAGTAAATCAAAAAACCTTCCATAATCATCACTTGAAATTACACTTGCTAATCTATTAATGGCAATTTCTTGTTCTTCCCAAATACTTCCCTCTGAATTAGATAAAAGTGAGAATAGAGTTTCAATTTGTTCAAAACTAAGTCTTCTTAAGTTTGTTAAACAAGCAGAGTTAATTGCTTCATAAGCATTTTCGATTTTGATTGAAGTAGAATCAAATAGCGGACTTAAAATTGCGTTAAATTCTTTATCTAAATATTCAATATTACCACATACTGTATTTTTATCATTATTAGAAATTTCTAAAGACCTTAAGGTGTATGAACATGATGAACTAGCATTTTTTAAAATATGTCTTTCATTAAATTTAGGTGTTTTAGACTTTATTTTTTGAATTACTTCATTCACGGAAGAATTTTCATTAGAAATCCAATTTATTTTAGCTGAGTAATAGGAGCAGCCGTCTCCTGTAGTTCTATAGATTACAGTGCTATGTTCAATATTTTCTGGCTCATATTCAATTACACAATAATCATTTAAGCCTTCATAATTTTGAAACTTTCCTTTAGAAAATAAGGCTTTAGAAACAAAAATAGGATTAGTAAGCTCAGTTTTCTTATAAATTTTAAACCCTGAGATTAAATATGGATTTGCACTTGAAATCATCTTAACATATTTGTACTCATTTGGCTTATGAAGTATAATGTTTTTTATTGTTTTTCCATTAGGAGCAATTCCTATATTGTTGCTAAAAAATACATCTTCAAAATTTAATGTGACTAAATTTTCTGACGTAACACTTTCCCCATCTTCTTCATCTTGAAAAATATAGAACTTTAAATTTGGGTTGTGTATTTGTGCCCAGTCCATATGGCTTAAAAGATCACCGTTAGCATAGTCCATAAGCCAAGGAGTTTTTCCTTTTATATCATCTCCATAAGTTGTAAAAGGGTGTTGTAAGGCAAAAATACCGTGAGCAATTTCATGCGCTGTTACTTTTGCTAAATCTTCTTTGCCTTCTTCATCTGAGCTTAACCCACCATTAAATACAAAGCCAAATTGGCGTTTTAGTGGCATAAAGCCAGCTATAGATTTAGTTGTATTAAAACTAGAATTAAATGTAAAGACGTAGTATTTATCTTTTTGGTAGTCTATTTTTTGTTTTAAATCGCCAATAATTGCTTTTTGCTCTTGGTTATAGGTGTTTAACCAAGGTTTGTCTCCAATTTCTAATTTATTATCGGCTCCTAATAAGCCATTAGTTAAAGAAACACTTTTAGTTTCTATATTAAGCGTAGTTGCTGCTTGGTTAAAAATTGTATTTAACTCTATTGCTGTAGGTAGCTGTGCACCGTTTACAGAAACGAGTACAACATCTACAGTTTTTCTAGATAAATGCCACAAATTAAAGGCACCAGCTGTTTGCTGCTTGGTAGTATCTTGTTTAGATTTTACAACAGCGTAAATAGGTTCGTTCTCAAAAGTATACCTTCCTTGTACACTTAAGTTAATAGTGTTGTTAGTAGCTTTTGTATGCGTTAATAACTCTCCTTGTTTGGTCTTAAAAATAAGATCATCAATGGTGTAGTCCGAGTTAGATATTGCAACCGTTGCTGTAATTAAAGAAGGTGTATTTTTTTCTGCTACGTGGTTTACAATCTCATAATTGCCACCTTGTGCATCTTTTATAGTTTTGTATTCTTCATTTAATTTGGTATTATTTATTCCTGTTGGTAATTTATCATAACCGTAAGTTCCTTTAGTATTAAAAGTTACAGTAATACCTTTGGCAGTTAAAGACTCTATTTCTCCGTTTTTGGTTACACCTTCTACATTATCTGCATTTACAGGTCCGCCTTCGTCTATTTTACCACCTTTGGTTACATTACCTTCTGCATCTACGTGGTAGGTGTTGCCAGCACTATCTACAATAACTTTATCATCACCTAAAGGAGAAGTTCTAACTTGTGCATCATTAGGGTTCGTGATTACAACTTGTCCGTCTTCAACAGTAATGTAATCTTCAAAATAATCTGGAGGAATAACAAAGTTTACATTTATATTATCAATATCATTATCACCTTCAATAAGCTCAGTTAGTTCAGATACATCAGACATACCAGCACCACCGGTAGTAGCAAACTTTTCATCATACTCTGTCTCTACAAGGCCAGTTGTTAATTGCTTGTCTGTATTTATTTGTATGTTGTTAAAACTAACCCTTATTTGTGTGTCTCCTAAGTAAGGAACTACAATAAATCCCCAACCTGTGTAATTGCCATTGCCACCGTTTACTTCTTTTACGGTTACAGGAAAATCACCCGCAGTAAAAACATCGTTAACACCTAGTAGCTGTAATGGGTCTTGGTTGGTAATTACAATTTCTGGAGGTATGCCACAATTGTACTCACTAGCGTCTTCTTTACCAGGAGTTGTAAATGTGTTTATTGCAGAGTAGCTGTATCCTCCATTTTGTACACATTGGCCACCAACTCTATACTCATAGGTAGTTTCTGCTTCTAAAAAGAATAATTTCTTTTTAGTTTCTACAGTTTCAGACTCAAACCAAACATTATTACTACCGCCTTCTTTTCTAAATTGTATTTGGTAGTTGATATGGTCTGGGTTTTGTTGCCACGTAATTTCTTCTGTGGTTGTACCTTCAGACTTTGCTAAAATATACTGTGGAGCATCGCACTTGCCAGTATAGGTAAAGTAAAAAATTTCACTATAACCACCATTTTTAAATACAGCAGTTTCACTAATACCGTCGCTAACAACAGCACGCACACGCCAGCCGTATGTTTTGCCTTCTAAAAGGCTAGTTTCCCCAGGACCGTAGAGTAGGGTATTGGCAAAACCTGTAGTTTGGTATAAGTTAGGCGAAGCTAAAAAAGCCGTTTGTGGGTCTACGTTAGTATCCCAAAGTTCTCTTAACTCAAACTCATATTCTACACCTGTTGCATTTACGTGTCTTGGTGTCCATTGAAAAATAAGATTTTGAGGGTCTTGAGCAGGTACTTGTTCTCCGTTTTGTGGTAAATTTAAAAAAGGAGGATCGTTAAGTACTAAGTAAACAGGGTAACATTTTTTTTCTGATAAAGGTCTACCTGTAGTCCAATCAAAAACCTCAAAACAAAACTGATATAGGCCATCTGGTAGCGGTTTGCTGTATTCGCTAGGTGTAATGCCATCTAAGTTTTGTAAATCAAAATACGGTTGCAAATCTAGGTTAGATAAACGCAACGGAATACCTCCAGTTAATTGTATTGGAGCAGCATTTTGAACAAAATCTTTAGATTGTATGTTTACACTATTACCAGAGATAGAAAATCGTAAACGCACTTGTAAGTCGGCCTCATTAACATCTGTTAAAAGCAAGTTTACCAGTATTTTTTCTGTGGTAGAAGTGCTATAGTCAGACAGTTTTAAACTGTAAGGAGGTGTTAACTGTGGCGATACTTGTACAGGGAATAATTGAGAATGAGTAAACTGTACAGATACTACTGTAAAAAAGAAACATATAAGCCATTGTCTTTTTGCAAAAGACGACATTACTCTTGCAGAAAGAGACTTAAATAATATACCTGATAATTTACTCATTTTCAATTTTTAAAAAGTTATAAGACTTTTATTCTGTTATTTCAAACTCAAATGTATTGGATTCATGAAATCCATCATCTAGATTATACATTATTTTTACAGAATAATTTCCAGGTACAAGCCCTTGATCTATTGATTCTAAAAAATTTATATGCAGAGCACTATGATATAGTCCCTTCCAAGAATTTTGCTTTTCAATAATTCCTTGTGAAAATGTATTACAAGTATCCACCTCTGTGCTTAACATTAATAATTCTGTCCCATTGTCTAAATTAGTTAAAAGAACACTTTGGGGACCTTCTCTTAGCCAATAGAAAGAACCTTCAAAACTTATTCTAAAAGCTTTATTAAAACCACAATTGGTATTAGTGTATATATCTTGACTAAAGAAATGTCCAATGTAAGTCTCTGGTCTATATACATCAATACGAATGCTTCTTTTATAATCATTATTATATTTGTATTCTAAAGGTGTTAATTTATTTGCATTTGTTCCGTAATTTAATGCATATACTTTTCGGTAAGATCTTAAAGTAGGAAGAGCCTCCTGCGGTACTTCAAATTTTAAAATGTTTCCTTCTTTTGTTACATTTAACTTTACTTTATAGTCTTCATTTTCTAAATCAACTAAAAATAATTGTGTGTTACCTAAATCACTACCTGAAATTCCATCCACTTCAAATTCAGCGTTATAACCTAGCTCTGTTTGTAAAAAGGTACCTTCTTCCATATTTGATTTAAGTACATATTGAAAAGGTGCAGTTGTAAATTCAACAGTATTGTAAGGTGATTCTTTAAGTCCATCTACTAAGACAGTTACTTCATAAGTTTCAGAAGGACTAAGCCCTTCAAATGTATATGGATTAATATTTGTATAGACTGAATTTATATATTCTGTTTCTCCTTTTTTTCTGATAGCGAAATTTATTGAATATGTACTTTCATTAATTAAATCACCAGAATAACTAACGGTAGCTTCAGTTCCACTATTAGACACTAAGGTCACCATTCCATTAGCGTCAATTTCGGGTTCAAATTGTTCATCTTTTGAACAGGAGCTAAATACTAAAGCAAAAAGCATTAAAAATGATAGTATTGTTTTGTTGTTTTTCATTTTTATATTTAATTAAAAGGTTATTTTTTCTGTATTTTAATATCGGTTAGTATGTAAGAGGCTTGTCCGTCTTTTACATATTCTTTTATTTTTATAGCTCCGTTTCTACCATCTGCCGTAGTAAACAAAACAATTCTAGGTACTGTAGCATCTGTAAAATGCTGAGAACCACCATTGGTTTCTGTAACGGTTAAACTGCTTAAAATACTATCATCTGTCATAGCATCAAATTCAGCAACAGTTTGTAATGTAGAGCAGCCACATTGTTCTTGAGAGTTTATAATACGTGTGTTTTGTGCATTTGCTAATGCAGGGAACGTAGTAGTGCTTAAATCGTCTGGTGAAACAAACTTGTTAAAAGTAAAATCTTCGCCCAAGCCAAAAAATGCAATATCTATTAGACTACCATCTATGGCACCAAGTTTTTCTTTAGTGTAGATTTCTCTGGTTGTGGCAGAATAAAAAGCACCAATAGTATTGTTGTTATGAGCAGTGTTAATTCCGAATTTTACATCCGTTAAAGTTCTAATATTAGTATCAGCTAACAGTTCTATTGTTTTAGAGATAGATTTTGATTCTTTGCCGTTAGAAACTGTTAATGTTAGTGTTTGTGTGCCTTCAGCAGTAAAAGTAACACTTGGGTTTTCTTCTGTACTAGTTGATGGCGTTGCATTAGTAAAAGTCCAGTTGTAGGTTAAAACACCTGTACTATTATTTTGCATTGTAAGGGTTACCGGAATTTGAAGATCATCATCCTGAAAAGCAACTTCCCAATCAAAATCTGCTACCAAACCATCTGCAACCGTTATTGTTTTTTCTAGTTGATGCGTTTCTTTTCCGTTACCAACCACTAATGTTATAAGATGATTTCCAGGTTCATTAAAAACTACCGTTCCTGGTTGTTCCTCTGTAGAAGTTTCTGGAGTACCACCTGTAAACGTCCAATTATAAGTTGTGGCTCCTTTTGTGTTATTTGTAATTAGTACTGATGCAGGAGCAAAATTATTAGTTTGTATTTCGGCATCAAAAGCAACTTCTACAGCAGCATCTATACTAAAAGTAATTTCTTTATTATCTACAGATCCATCTTTGTTTGATGCGTCTAAACGTATAGTATATTCTCCTTTATTGTTGTAAACTAATGCCCCAGGATTTCTATCTGTACTGGATTCCCTATCTGCACCTATAAAAGACCAAGAATAAGAATCTGCACCAACAGTTTTGTTTAACACTTTAACAGTAACAGGTATAGAGTAATCTTCATTAATTATAGCAATTTCAAAATCTATAACTACTGGTACAGCTTGCTCTTGCGTACAACCAGTATACAAAAGTAAAATTGCAATTAAATTACAATAGTAAAGCGCTATTTTTTTAGAGTTAAGCATATTAGTTAATAATAATTTTTCTGATTTCACTCCCTTTAGCAGTTTCTAATAATAGAACATAGGTTCCAGAGGCTAATGTTGTACCGTATTCTAAATTAAAATTAACAGCAGCTTTTTCTTGACGTTCGTTTACCAAACCTTGAGACGCCATACTAAATATTTTAAGTGAAATAGGACTGGCTTCAGAAAGTAAAATATCTACATAAAATTGACCGCTAGAAGGGTTAGGATATATTTTAAAATCTTGAATAAACGGCGTTTCTGCATCGCCAATATCTGGAATGTTTGCCGCTTCACCAATAATAATAGTTTTCATATAGTCTAAGAAACAAGTTCCTTGGTTAGAGCGTAGCAATATATCATAAGAACCAGGTTCATCAAACAAAAGAATAACATTTTCATCTGTTTTAGCAATAATTACAGCTTCCTCTGGTAAAAACCATTCTACTTTATCACCTATAGGTTCACTAATATTAACCAAAGCTAATTCTTCACCAGCAAAAGCCTGAGTACTTACAATAAAGTGGGCATCTATTGGCGTATCAGATACTGTAATTACAATACTATCACCACCATTACAACCCAATAATGTTGTAACTTCTACAGTATACGTGCCAGCTTCTGTTACTTCAATGCTAGGATCCGTACTTGTAAATCCGTTATCTGACGTCCATAGATATGTAGTTCCACTACTTTGGTATGTTGCATCTAAAACAACACTTTGTCCGCCACAAAGTAATCTGTCTTCTCCTAAACTAATTAAATCTGGACTAGGATTTTCTAATGTAATTTCAACTGTCTCTGAACATAAATTAGCATCGGAAACTGTAATTGTATATGTGCCTGCCGTTAAGTTGTTTGCGTAAAAACCAGTCTGACTAGGTATAACATTACCATCTTTAAGCCAATTGTATGTGTAATCTTCTAATCCGCCACTTATACCTAAAGATATTACACCGTCTGATCCGTTGTTACAAACAGGATCGTTTTCTTCTAAAATAGCTACTTGGAGTGGGTTAGGAGCATCAATTATAACCTGACTAGTTGCTTGACAACCTTTTTCATCAGTTACAAAAAGAAGGTAAGTTCCTTTTTCAAGATTTTCAATTCTAGGTTCAGTAGAACCATTAGACCAGTTTAATGTATACGAACCAGTTCCACCAGTAATTGTAGCTTCTGCCCAACCTTCAGTACCATCAGAACATAATAAATCTCCTTTAGTAAATGTAATTACAAAAGGTTCTGGATCTAGTAAGTCGTGAATAACATCCGTCTCATTAACCAAACTATTGTTTACATAATTGCCAATAACAATACCGTTTGCATCTCTAATATTTACAGCATAGCGAGCAGCAGTTAAATTGCTAATAATGCTATCTTTTTCCTCTGTGAGTTCTTGAAAAATGCCATTTTCATCTTCTTTTTTCCAAGTATAATAATATGGTAATCCGCTATTTGCTAAAGCATCTAATTTAATACCACCTGAAGCGTGGGCAACTAATTGTCCGTCTCCAACAGGATTGTTAAACTCATTTAAACTGTTACAAGAAACAGGGTTTGTTTCTTCAATAGTAAGTAACAATTCATCAGGATCTTCAATGGAAAATTCTCCTTCAGCAAAACAAGTAGTTTTTTGTGTTGCTTGCGTATGGTTAGCATCTGTTACCGTTAAAGTATACGTGCCTTCTCCAATATTGTTTAAAGTAAAAGTTTGACTTTCTTCAACTGCATCATATGGAGAACTAGAAACAGTTGTAACTTCAACTCCAGTATTTTTATTCGTCCATACTACATTATAAGGTGCTGTACCACCAGTAACTACTGCAATAATACGGCCATCAGTGAAGCCATTTGCGGTAGCGTCATTACTTTCGTTTAATCTATCTACTGTTACTTGTAAAAATCCTAAAGCTAATATGTTGTTAGGTTCTTCAATTAATTGTTCTAAAGTTAAATCGGTATCATGATCGGGAGTATCATTGCCATCATCATCAGGTACTAATTCTTTTGCGACACATTGGTTGCCATCTCTAACCTTAATTTTATTAAGTCCGGCAGATAAGTCACTAACTGTATGTGTATATGTATTATCAAAATTAACCCAATCTTCAATAGTACCATCTGGTCTTGTTAGTTGGTATTGATAATTACCATTGGTACCACCTTCTGCTGTAATTAAAACGGTACCATCTTGTCCATCTTTACAGTATACTTTGGTTGCATCTGTAAGAGTAAATTGCACAAAATCTGGTTCATAAACATTAAAATCAATTTTATGATTATCACCATCAGCAAAAAGGGTAGTACCACCAACAAACTCAATACGAAAACCATCGTCAGTACTTCCAGGTAGATCTGTTATGGTTAATCTATCATTAATGATGTCATCAGCAATAATATTATTGATGTTTTTTATTGGGCTAGAGTTAGATAAATCTCTTATTACTATACCAAAACTTTCACCAGATTCTAGATTTTCATCAAAAACAAGAGTTATTTCGGCATCATCTGTACCGTTACAGCGCAACCCATTGTTATTTTCAATCGCAGTAATATTTGGTGCAGATGGGAGGATTTTAAATACATTATTAGTTGGAGATTCTAAATCTCCACACGTATTAGCTCTAATTGCTAAAAATTTACCAATGGTACTTTCATTTAAAAAACTTGAAGGTGTTAAAGAAAATGAAGTTTCACCTTGAGTCGCAGTTGACAAGGGCATATTTAACCAATTGCTATTAGATATATCACTTTCGTTATCTACAACTTGATATTGCCAATTGTAGATAGATGTGTTAAAGCCCATTGAATTAGCTGTGACACTTACATCAAATTCATCTTCATAACCAATAAGGTCACTAGGTGGGGTTTCTAGTTCTAATATAGGATTTATGTCGTAATTCAAGCTAATTGATAGTTTAGCATCTCCTCCATCATCGCTTCCTTGTATATTTCCTTGAAAAACACACCCAGTTGTAGGGACATTACTTGTAATATCTAAACTTGCTGTGTCTCCGTTACAATTTCTAGGGAAACCTCCTTTTTCGTGGAGAAAAGAATGGAAGAAAACACTTTTTATTCTTTTATTAACTATTCTTGTCAAGAGTAAGCTAGCTGTTTTATCATCATTATAAGCTTCATAAATTCTCTCTTGTGTATTGTCGTAGTAAGTTATGTCAATCCATAAATTGTTTGTGCCGCATCTACCATCGTCATGATATTCGTCAAATACATAATTGTAAATTTTTAATTCATATGATTGACTTAATAGAGAGTTGGAAACACCTAAAAAGAGAATTAATAAAAGAAATAGTTTTTTCATAGCTTAATAATTTACTTCTATACTCTCCAAAGTTCCAAAACTACCATTAGTAAATACAGGGCGTACTTGGTATATGTATATGTTATTAGGAGATATATTGTTATCTGTAATTTTTGTAAGTGTTGCCGGCAGTTGTTTCCAAGTAGAAGGTTTCTCTTCCTTTTTAGATTTAAAAATGACCAATTCTTTAATTTCAGATGGTAATTTTCGCCAATATAACGTAATGTTGTTTTGCTCTCTGTCTACTGTTGCATTTAATCCCTTTAAAACTTTGTCTTCTGTATTAGAAGCTGTTTCTATGGTTAGGGTAGGTGAGTCCGCAGAGACTAATCCGCTATCATCTACAGCCTGAATTTTATAGGTGTATTTTGTAGCTGCAGTTACTTTGGTGTCTTCAAAATTTGTAATAGTGTCATTTGTTTCAAAAACAAGTTCCCATTCGCTCACAGTATTTTTACGGTATAGTTGATGTTTGTCTACATCTGTACTAACACTTTTTATCCAAGAAAGCGAAACTCCATCTTTATGAACCTTATACTCTTTAAAAATAGGGGAGGAAGGAGGTACAACATCTGGCTTTTTAATTTCTAACACCTCAGAGTAGTCTGAGTTATTGTATCTGTTATCTACAGCAACTATAGTATAGTATACTTTATTATTTAAAGATTTAACTTGTACTGTATCTGTAAACTTATTTGTAGTAACAGGATCTATAGTAATTTGTGCATATTCTTCGTTTTTTATGTTCCCTCTAAAAACACGATAACCCAAAATATCTTTTTCTATGTTTGGTTCCCAAGTAATTGTGGTTATTCCTAAGCTATCCATAACACCAACAAGACCAACTGGTTTTACAGGCGGAATAGAATCTACAAACTGCACTAAAGCAGAAAACGATGCTGTTTCTGTACTATCTTTTCCAATAGCAATAACTTTTATATAATTGGTAGCGTATGGTGTGGTTACATTAGCAGACCTTACTTGCGGATTTATACCTTTTTTAATAATTTCATATTTGCCATTATCTTTAGTGGCTGCTCTTATTTGAAATTCAGCTACCTCTAATTCTTTTTCTTTTGGAAACTCCCAGAATATATCGGCATTGGTGTCTCCAATTAATTTATGATTGGTAATAAAAGGCGTTGCAGTTAATGCTTTTTGCCCTTGACCAACAATAGATTTAGAGGGCTCACCTTGCTCTCCAAAAGGCGAAACTCCTAATACTCTATAGTAGTATTTTTTGTTGTTTTGGGTTAAAGTATCTACATAATACATACGTTTTGTGGGCGAATCTTCTGTATTGTTTAGATTTACTAATGGTAAGTCATCTAAGCGTTTATAATTGGTGCCATCTTCAGAACGTTCTACATAATAAGTTGCGTAAATGCTTTTAAATAGTTCATATTCCCACGTAAGTAATACTTCTTTGTCTTTAAAAACACCCACTAAATCTATAGGAGCGGGTAGTAGCTCTGTATTAGAAGCTTCTATATAAATTAAACCTTCTTTTACATTAGTTGCTAACTCTGCAGGAATTGCAGATTTTACACGGTATAAATAGCCTTCATTACTTTTAATATTTGTGTCTTCAAAACCTAAGCCAGCTAATTTTGCAGCTTCAAAATTCATATCAGCAGCAAATAAAGCAAAAGAATAACGCTGTTCTAATTGTTGTACTTTATTTACAATAGCCATTAGTTCACCTTCATCTGTACCTACTTCAAAATCTTCACCGTGAATTGCTTGTGCTAGTATAGCGGCATTATCATTAGACATAGAAATTTCTTCCCAAGATTCTACAGGAGCAGGTTTTAAAGTGCCAGTAACAATGGTTCTTTGTTCTGGTGCATCTAACCTTTTACCATCTCTATATACTGTAAAGCGTTCTAGTGTATAGCCATAAGTATTTGCTCTTTGCCATACAACAGCATCTGTTGGTGCCCAACGCACTAAAATTTTGCCTTGTTGCGCTCTGGCAATAGCTTGTATAGAAGGCGTTGCAATGCTGTCTTGTTGTTGTGAATAAGCAGAGAACATTACAAATAAAGAAAAAAGGAAAAATATTTTTTTTATCATTAGTCTAAGTCTAATAGATTTTTAAAGTTTACAGTTTCAGATGTACCTAATTTATTGCCAGGTAAAACATATTGTACTTTTATAGTATATGTCCCTTTTGGAATAAAAGTATACTCTGTATCTAATATTGCTGAATTTGGATTAGTTAACGTAATTATACCATCTACATAATCATTTAAAACATTAGTTTTAGTAGTAGTGTAGTCTAATTTGTAAATCTCTGGTAAATTGTATCTAAACGGAAAATGTGTTCTTGTCCATCCTTTATTAATGCCATATGCGATGTTTGTAACATAATTTGTAAACAACGGTAATGCTCTTTTAGGAGGTAAACCATAAGGATCTTCTGGACGTTCTATTTTATATGCACCTGAACTGTAGTTTTGATATAGAATAGGGTTGATATCTTGCTTAAAATAACTATCATTTAAGTCGGATTCTGCAACTATCATTGGTTTATTATCTGTATAAGCAGTACCTACTATCTCAGCGGTATCAAAAGCCTCATGGTTATCTATAGCGTTGTATAGGTAAACCACATCATTTGTAATTTTATCCCAACCATAGCTATTAACTTTTATTGCTTTTATTTTTTTAGCAAAAGTGTTGTAAGCACTACTAGTAAAATTATAGCCAATACGTTCAATACTACCATCTTTAGAAACAGATTGCGCATTGTTATCTGTCACAGTCATAGTATTATCATCTCCTAGATCTGTATTGTTTTCTGTTCTACTAGATGTAGTTTCTGAACTAGCATTTTTCGGTTTACTAAAAATAGATAAAGAATACGTAGTAGATTTGTCCAATGTTGGTAAAGCATAATTAATTGTGTTACTAGCATTATTGTATGAAAATTCGGGTTTTTCTTCTTCTCCAGTTTCATTAATTAATGCCAATTCACTTTTCCACTGCGAATCGTCAAACAAGTAATCTTGACCTTGTTTTAGTTGTATATAACCTTTGTTGTATTCTTTAGGATAATAATATTCTTGATCTATAACAGGGTAGGAGTATACAATGTTTTTTAATGGAATGTACTCAGGAGCCCCACCAGTGGTAAAAGAACGTTCTTCTGTTTCTTTTGCAGGAGCACCATCTACCATTACTATTTGGTACACTCCATTTACTCTCTCTTTAAAACCAACCGTTACACTAACTTTTAAAGGTGTAGAAGGAGGTAAAATATCTTCAGGAATAAAAGTTACATTGTTACTATTTTCTCCCCATTCTAAAGTACCAGGAATTTCAGTATTACTTTCATCTGTAATTTTAAATTCGTCTAAGGTAATTTTATAAATATGGTCGCCATCTGCTTCAGGAATAGTCAATGCTTTTTCTACAGCCATATTAAACGCAGCTTGCGGAGCAGAGAATACATCGGCTTCTGTTTCACCATCTCTTGGAGTTAAGTCACTAACTATTTTTAATCCTCCAAGTGGGGATGCATTGTCAAACTCACATTCTTCACCAAGAGTTACTTTAAAGTTGAACTTACCTTTAACCAAACCTCCTAGTAAATCATAATGTCCGCCAACATAACCACGCATCCAAACAGGGTTAGGAGCTTTGGCTTGTAATAATACAGCAGCACCAGCTTTTATAATAGGAATACGCTTTTTAACAAAGAATAACTTTAAATTTATACCTAATTCTCCTTGTAAATATGCATATGCTTGTCCGTTTGCATACCAACCATTAATACCAACTTGGTCTCCTGTATTTACACATTGAGCTTGTCCATAATCTTTTAGCATAATATCAAACCCTAAACCAGCTTGAAAACGAGCGTAGAACATTAAAAAGTTCATATCACCTGTGTCTATAGAAAAATCAGAGCCAAATGCAAATCCACGACCATCACCTAATGCATTTTCATCTCTCATATAATTTAAAGATTCGGCATCTACTCCCAAAATTTCAGCAACAATTGCAGGGGGAGGAGGACTACCAGGGATATTGTCACCCAACATAAAATAACCGCCAGCTTCTGCAGAAATAGCACCCACGCCTAATTTTAGACCAAGTCTGTCTGTTGGTGTACCCATATGTACATACCATTCATCTTCAGAAGAATGAAAAACACCCCAACCAGCTCTACCACCAGAAGCTCTTCCTTGTAACACGCCACCTACTACATTAACATAAAGATCCATATTTGCATGGAATGATTTATTTACAAAATCGAACTCCATACCTATTTTAGCCGTTATACCAGCTTCACCTACAACTTCACTTTCATATTCATCATCAGCTTTATCTAAAAATGTTTTTCCAACCTTGCTATCCATAACACCATTTAAGACCTCGGTATCTACCATTTTACCTAGCTTATCTGTAAGTTTAGCAACAGGGTTGGGAATATCAAAAGCTTTCATCATTTGTGCTTCACCAAAGAAACCTAATCTATTAACACCACCGTTATTATTGAATTCAATTTCAAAGCCAGCACCAATACTTATTGCACTTTCATCAGGAATTCCTCCAAAAATCATTGCTTTTACACCTAAGCCAGTATCATCATTAGGAATGTATGAAAGTCCTGAAGGAGAAAAATCTGGACCAGCATTTGGTTGTCTAGTCATTTTATAAAATGCGCCACCAGCAAAACCAGATAGTTGTATAGGGCCAGCATTTATTTTAAGTCCGTGAACAGCAGCATCTACATACCAATATCTAAATTCTCTTTTTCCAAAAATAGCTTTACATGTAATAGGTCCAAATTCACTAAAAGTACCTTCTATATTACCAGAGAAACCATTGCCATAAATAGGATCATCATTCATTAAGAGTAACCCTCCCTTTATTTTAACGGCGCCCATATTGGCTTCAATGTTTATTTCAGAAAGGTCTATACGGTCATACTTCCATTTTTGGACAAAGTTTTCTTCTTGAAATTTACCAATAATACCCAATCTTGCATCCGCAGCAAATCCTTTATCTGATTTTCCCATAAGATTTATCTTTAAATCAAATGAAATACCAGCTTCTTGGTCATTAGAGTTAAAAGCAATATCTGCAATGGAAACAGGGAAGTTGGCAAGCTTAACTTCGTCTTTGTATCCAAAATAATCAACCTGTAAAATAGGAGCTTCTGTTTGCAGTACTAAATTCTGAAACTCTATACCTTTAAAGTTAACCATACTACTATCAGCATCTTTAGTGCCTTCGTTTTCTAAAGATTCTTTTTGGCTAGCAGATATTGCCATACGACCATTTAAAACAGCTTTAGGCTTAAAGTTATTATCTGCAACTTTAAGTTCAATAAAAGAGTTAGGTAGCAATTGTGCTTTAGCTTGCCAAACGTTAAAATTTAAAGTATCTGCAGTAGCAACACGTACAAGATATTCTTCTTCACTTATTAGTCCTTTGTAAGATAAACCAAGTTTTTTATCTTCTTTGGTAGAAGAAGTTGTTTCTTTTTTAGCAGAAATAGGTAACACTATTTGTCCATCAAATTCAGCACTAGTTATGCGGTTAGTGGTAAGTTCTACACCAATATAATCAACAGAGAAAGCCCAAGCTTTTTTATCATTAGTTCTACCTTTATCTAGTGGAATAATATTCTCAGCAGAGAATAGTCCAGATACACCATTGTTATCAATAATCATATTGGTAGCAGCAAACTTAACACGCTCTTGTTTTGCTATACTTTCTGATGTTTTAAAAGTCTTTGGCAATGAAACCTCTAAGGACTGAACATATACTCCACGCCACAATTCAACATTTGGCAATAATAAACCTTTTTCATGGTAATGCTGTGGAAAAGGAATGTCAGGAGTTCTAGTATCACTAAAATCTAGTGTGGCTTCATTTAAATTAAAAACAAACTTTTCAGGGTGTTTTGTAAGTGCAAACGGTTGAAGATCTATCGTCGCAACAATATCATTCCATCCACTAGCAACCATATCAAATTTTCCGGTAACTCTATTTGGCACCTGAGCTGTTGTACCATCTATTCTTTGTACGTTTTTAAATTCTTTTTCTGGTTCACCAAGATCCGTCACAGGAATAATTAAATTTCTAGAAAACTGTACATCTGCTGCTAGTCCCATTTCTTTTACACCATTACAGTCTATAGTAACGTATGTTAGGTTATCTGTATTTCCTGTTTTATAGTCAAAACCACCTTTGAGTTCTAATAGCCAGTTGCCAGCATTAAAAGGTATTTGCACATCACCTAAAAGAACCAGATTTGCGTCACCAAAAATACCACCATCGTGAGATAGTTTTACATTATTTGCTCCAAAAAATATTTCTAATGGATCTCCGCTTTCATCTGTTTGAGGTAATCTAACTCTAGCAAAAACTGTTAGTTCTGTATAATCTTTGTGTATTGTTGCTTTAGCTATACCTATAGAGTACTCTACTTCACTAACTGTTGTTTTAATACCTACAGGTAAGGTAACTATATCATTGTTAGATATAGTATTAACCCAAGTGTCTTTTAGATCTATTTCTTCAAGTACAGCTGCAGCTTCATTTCTATCATTAACGATAGGAGTAGGTACAGGAAATTCGTTTCTAATATTAAAAAAAGAGAATAGATTTTTAGAATTTTCTATATCCAAAAAATAACTACTAGTAGTGGTATTTTTTAAAATACTATCTATTGTAACCCTTGGTAAGTCTGGGTTTAGTTTTCCAAAACTTATAAAAGGTAAAATCAATAAAATTAATAACAAAAAACTAGAGTTGAATCTTTTTTTGTAGTTCATAAGTAGGGTTTAACAAAATGAATTTAGAGGCCAATATAGGAATTTACTTTCATTAATTTTCTTTAATAGGAGTAAAGTCGATTATAAATATATATTCGATGGGACTCAGTTTATATACGTAAATACCATTATTATAGATCTTACAATTTAACATTTTTTTAATAAAAGCATTTATACAGTTATTTATTATGTTTTTTAGTTATAAGGTCTTTTAATTACGTTGAAATGCATCTTTTGTTTAAGAATTTACTTACTATATATATTTACTAATTATGACTTATTTACTAATTAAAAGTAATTTTCTATATTTGACTAACCAGAACAGAACAGAACGGTTTATGAAATTTAAAATTAACTCTAACAGTGATATTCCAAAATACTTACAATTGGTTAATGCAATTAATGATGCTTTAGCTAGTAATGCTTTAACTAGTGGTGATGCTTTACCTTCTGTAAACAATGTATGTAAAGATTTTAGTTTGTCTAGAGATACCGTATTTAAAGCATATTCTATTTTAAAAGAAAATGGTGTTATAATATCTGTTCCAAATAAAGGATACTATATAGCAAATGATACCAAAAAAGTACTTCTAGTTTTAGATACTTTTAAAGCGTACAAAGAA
Source organism: Cellulophaga sp. 3_MG-2023 (assembly GCF_030546975.1). Lineage (NCBI taxonomy): Bacteria > Pseudomonadati > Bacteroidota > Flavobacteriia > Flavobacteriales > Flavobacteriaceae > Cellulophaga > Cellulophaga sp. 3_MG-2023. The sequence continues at coordinate 838,388 of NZ_JAUOPS010000001.1, read as the reverse complement.
GTTTTATATCATTCTTTTGTAAATAACTTGCCTAAAAATGTAATTGTAGATGTGCAGTTTCACCATTACAAAATAGAAAACTTTAAAACCATATTAAACAACAGCAAAGGAAAGTATTTTAAGTATGTTGTTATGAGTTTTAATGATAATGAAGTTGCCGAGGTATTGTCTAATTTTGATAATGACGACCTGCTTTTAATAGATTGGAATATACACGCAAAAGAATATAACAATTATGTATTTCAAGATTTTGGCGTTTCTTTTTCTAATGCTTTAAAAGAGGCTATCTCTAATTTAAAAAAATACAAGCGGCTGGTATTTGTGTATCCTACATTCACATTTCATCCTTTTGAAACGGTTACATATTTTAAGAAATTCTGTAAGGAAAACAATTTAGATTTTGATGTTGTATTAGATGTAAATGACTTTAAGGTTATAAATAATGAAGCTTACATAAGTGTAAGTGATAGAGTTTTAGGTAATTTTTTAGAACAGTGTAAAGATCAAAATTTGGAGCCAGGTACAGATGTAGGTTTCTTGTCTTATAATGAAACTCCAATGAAAAAATTTATATATAAAGGTATTAGCGTTGTATCTACAGATTTTAAAGCCTTAGGTTCTACAGCTGCTTCTTTCGTTACTAATGATAAGCCTTTGCAAAGCTATATTCCAACAAAATTAATATTAAGAGAATCTTTATAAGTATGTATTATATAGGGTATGATATTGGTAGTTCTTCTGTTAAAGCAGCATTGGTAGATGCAGATACAGGCAAACAAATAATTATTGTTAATGAGCCAGAAAGTGAAATGGAAATTATTGCTCATCAACCAAATTGGGCAGAACAAGATCCTAATGAATGGTGGAAACACGTTTGCAACGCTACAAAACGAGCAATTAAAGAATCTGGTATTAACGCATCTAAAATATCTGCAATAGGTATTTCTTATCAAATGCACGGTTTAGTAATTGTAGACAAAGAGTTAAAGTCATTACGTAATTCTATTATTTGGTGTGATAGTAGAGCTGTAGAAATAGGGGAAAATGCTTTTAATAAAATTGGTAAAAAAGAATGTGCAGCAAGACTTTTAAATTCACCTGCAAATTTTACGGCATCTAAACTAAAATGGGTTAGAGATAATGAACCAGATGTTTATAGTAAAATTTATAAATATATGCTTCCAGGAGATTTTATTGCAATGCAACTTACAGGGGAAGTAAACACTACAAAAAACGGATTGTCTGAAGGGATTTTGTGGGATTTTAAAAATGATGAATTGGCTTCGTTTTTATTAAATCATTATGGGATAAATGAAGGGTTAACACCAACCATTCTATCAAACTTTACAAATCAGGGTGTTGTAACTAATAATGCATCTTTAGCTTCTGGACTTCCTGTTGGTATTCCTGTAAATTACAGAGCCGGAGATCAACCAAATAATGCACTTTCTTTAAATGTATTTAATCACGGAGAGGTTGCAGTAACCGGAGGTACATCTGGTGTAGTATATGCAGTAACAAGCAATTTGCAGTCTAAAGAAACATCTAGAATTAACCATTTTGCTCACGTAAATTATACTCAAAATACGCCTGTATTAGGTAAACTCTTAAATATAAACGGTGCCGGAATTCAATACCGTTGGTTAAAACAGAATTTAGGAGCTACTAGTTATAAGGAGATGAATAAAATGGCCTCTAAAATTTCTGTAGGGTCTAATGGATTAAGTTTAATACCATTTGGTAATGGAGCAGAACGTATGTTTAATAATAAAACTATAGGGACTCATTTCTGTAATCTAAACCTAAATAAACATACAAACGCACATTTATATAGAGCAGCATTAGAAGGTATTGCTTTTTCATTTGCGTATGGTATGCAAATATTAATAGAGGATAATACAGCTATTAATGTTATTAGAGCAGGAAACGATAATTTATTTAGGTCTCAAATTTTTTCTGAAACAGTAGCTACTTTAATTGGTTATGAAATAGAAATATACAATACCACAGGCGCTGTTGGTGCAGCAAAGGCTGCGGGTGTAAAAAATGGTGATTTTACAGTATTTAAAAACAATAGCACAACTAATGATCACATAAAAACATACAAACCATTAAAAAATAAAACTCCTTATGTTTTGGCATACGAGAAATGGAAAAACGAATTAGAAATCATTTTAAAACATAAATAATATGGCATTAATTGGCAATAAAGAATATTTTAAGGGTATTGGAGACATCAAGTTTGAAGGGAAGGAGTCTACAAATCCTTTAGCGTTTAAATATTATAATCCAGACCAAATGGTAGCTGGTAAAACAATGAAAGAGCATTTTAAATTTGCTATTGCGTATTGGCATTCTTTCTGTGGTCAGGGTTCAGATCCTTTTGGGCCTGGGACTCAAAATTTTCCTTGGGACTCTTCATCAGGCCCATTACAAGCAGCAAAAGATAAAGCAGATGCTGCATTTGAGTTTATTACAAAAATGGGATTTGATTATTATTGTTTTCACGATTTTGATTTGATTAATGAAGGTTCAACTTTGGTAGAATCGGAAAAAAGAATTCATAGTATTACAGATTATCTTAAGGATAAAATGGAAGCTTCAAAAGTGAAGTTACTTTGGGGAACATCAAACTGTTTTTCTAACCCAAGGTATATGAATGGTGCTGCTACTAATCCAGATTTTAATGTGGTTGCAAGAGCAGGAGCACAGGTAAAATTAGCATTAGATACTACTATTGCTCTAAACGGAGAAAATTATGTGTTTTGGGGTGGTAGAGAAGGTTATATGTCTTTGTTAAACACAGATATGGGCAGAGAGTTAGATCATATGGCGCAGTTTTTAACTACAGCTAGGGACTATGCTAGGTCACAAGGGTTTAAAGGTACATTTTTTATAGAGCCAAAACCTATGGAGCCAATGAAACATCAATACGATTTTGATTCGGCTACTGCAATTGGCTTTTTACGTAAGTATGGTTTAGATAAAGATTTTAAAATTAATATAGAGGTAAATCACGCTACTTTGGCACAACATACTTTTCAGCATGAGTTGGAGGTTGCAGCTAACGAAGGTATGCTTGGTAGTATTGATGCAAACCGTGGTGATTACCAAAATGGTTGGGATACAGACCAATTTCCTAATAACATACAAGAAACTACAGAGGCAATGTTAGTATTTTTAAAGTCTGGAGGTTTACAAGGTGGTGGTGTTAATTTTGATGCTAAAATTCGTAGAAATTCTACAGATTTAGAAGATGTTTTTTTAGCACATATTGGTGGTGCAGATACTTTTGCTAGAGCACTGTTAACAGCAGAAAAAATTATAAATTCTTCTGCTTATGATGAGCTTAGAAAAAAACGTTATGCTTCTTTTGATACAGGAAAAGGTAAAGACTTTGAAAACGGAAAATTAAGCCTTCAAGATTTACATAAAATAGCATTAGAAAATGGTGAGCTAGATTTAAAAAGTGGCAAGCAAGAATTGTTTGAGAATATCATAAATCAATATATATAATAAAATATAACTTAAGGTGCATAAGCCGCATAAACTGGCTTTGCACCTTTTTTTATTAACAAGTACCAACCAACAACCTTAAAACTTATGAAAACCTCAACCAATACTTTATTTTTATGGAGACTAACCTTGGTAGCTACTTTAGGCGGACTCCTATTTGGTTATGATACTGCAGTAATATCTGGAACAGTAAGTTCTCTGGAACAGTTTTTTGTATTACCATTTGGGTTGTCTGAAACAGCATCTAATGTAAGACTTGGCTTTTTAGTGTCTAGTGCGCTAATAGGATGTGTTATTGGTGGTGTTTTTGGAGGTTTAATAAGTAAAATCCTTGGAAGAAAAAAAGGATTAATCTTAGCAGCTACTTTGTTTTTAATATCAGCCTTAGGTTCTGCTATGCCAGAGCTGTTTATAAAACCAATAGGAGAGGCAGACCATACTTTTATGTATATTTTTATCTTATACCGTATTATTGGAGGTATAGGTGTTGGTTTAGCGTCTATGTTATCACCTTTGTACATTGCAGAAATTGCTCCAGCTAATAAAAGAGGAAAGTTAGTTTCTATGAATCAGTTTGCTATAATTTTTGGTATGCTTATAGTTTATTTTGTAAACTATTCTATTTCAAATCAAGGAGATGAAAATTGGTTAAATACAATTGGTTGGCGTTGGATGTTTGCATCAGAAATAATACCTGCAAGCTTGTTTTTACTGTTATTGGTTTTTGTACCAGATACACCAAGATCTTTAGTTTTAAAATCTAATCCAGATAAAGCGCTAGACGTTTTAATTAAGGTTAATGGTGAGCGAGAAGCTTTACATATTTTAAATCAAATTAAAAATACGGTTACAAGTAATTCTGCTAAATTATTCTCATATGGTATACCTGTTATAATAATAGGAATATTGCTATCTGTTTTTCAGCAATTTGTAGGCATAAATGTAGTCTTGTATTATGCTCCTGAAATTTTTAAAAGTATGGGGTCAGAAACAGATACGGCTTTATTACAAACCATTATTGTTGGAGCCATAAACCTACTTTTTACAATATTAGCTATACAAACAGTAGATAAGTTTGGGAGAAAACCATTAATGATTATAGGAGCTATAAGTATGGCAGTGTCTATGTTTGCTCTAGGAACCTCTTTTTTTACAGCGTCATTAGGTGTTTTTGCATTATTGTGTATGTTAATTTATGTTGCAGGTTTTGCTATGAGTTGGGGACCTGTTGCTTGGGTTTTGTTAGCAGAAATTTTTCCTAATAATATTAGAGGTAAAGCACTTGCAGTAGCTGTTGCTGTACAATGGGTTGCTAATTATTTGGTGTCTTGGACTTTTCCTATGATGGATAAAAACAGTTATTTAATTGAAAAATTTAATCACGGTTTTGCATATTGGGTTTACGGTTTAATGGCAGTTTTGGCAGCATTTTTTGTGTGGAAATTTATACCAGAAACAAAAGGAAAAACATTGGAAGAAATGAATGATTTGTGGCGTAAAAAATAACCCATATTTTAAGTCATTCAACTTAATTTCTTGTTATAAATTTTAGCCTAAACAAAGAAATTTTTAGGTTAAAAAGCTATTAAAACACGATAAAATTCATTTGTGTTTTTTGTTCTTCATTTTCTCTTGAGCGCTCTATTATAGTACGTTCACCGATGTTTTTTACATATTTAAAAAAATCATTTTAACTTTTAATTTTTCTTGATGTTCACAAATGTAGTTGTGGCAACATTCTGATGGCGTTTTACAACAAAATATTGCAATTATGCCTACTAAATGTTCTTTTTGATAGTATTAATAATAGTGAAGTTACAAACAAATACCATCTGATGAACAAAAGAATACTTATTTTACTTTTCTTACTTCTCGGCTTTAGTTTTTCAATAAAAGCCCAATTAAGTGATCTCCATTATTTGCCCCCATTAAAGCAAGGTCAAAATAATCAAGCTGTACAACAACAGGCTGTTTATTTATCTACACCAGAACCAACAACTTTTACGGTTAATGCTTACAGAGGTACAAATACAACACCAATTGCAACGTTTAACATTTCAAATGTTAGTCCGGCTGTATACACACTTGGTAACGGAGACAACAATATTACGTTGGTTACAAATGAAAATACGGGTGTTGTATTAAACAACAGTGGTTTACGTTTTGAATCTCCTAGTGGAAATAAATTCTATGTTAATTATAGAGGTTATTCTGCAGCACAGGCCGCATCTTTAACATCTAAAGGTAGAGTTGCAATGGGAACAAGTTTTAAATGGGGAGGTATTCCTAATTTAGGACAGCACTCATCTAAATCTAATACATTAGGTATAATGGCTACAGAAGATAATACTGTGGTAGATGTATATGGTTATGATCCAGATTGTGTATTTAGAAACGGTAATGATGTAGATGGTCATACAGATAATACTTATCAGATAACATTAAACGCAAATGAGTCTTTTGTTTTTGAAGCTTACGTTGGTAACTCTCCTACTCAAGCTCAAAGAGATGGGTGGATTGGAGCATCTATTAAATCTACAAAAGATATTGTAATTAGTAATGGTGGTATGAACTTTGGTCGTCAGGCAGGTTCATCAAACCGAGATGCAGGTATAGATCAACCTGTACCAGAAAATAGATTAGGAAAAGACTATGTTTTTGTAAGAGGTAACGGTAATACAAATGGTACAACAGAGTTTCCTTTAATTATAGGAACAGCAGATAACACAAATATATATGTTAATGGAGGCACAACACCAATAGCAACAATTGATGAAGGAGAGTATTTTGAGGTGCCAAGCAGTTACTATTCTGGTAACAGTGTTGGTGCAAATATGTTTGTACAAACCTCTAAAGATGCTTATGCTTACCAATGTATGGCAGGTGCAGCAGAAGTGTATACACAAGGTTTAAACTTTGTTGCTCCTGTAAACTGTTTGCTGCCAGATAATATGGATAATATTCCTAATATTAGAAATATGGCAGGTACTACTGTAACAGGTGGTGTAACTATTATTGCGGCAACTAATACTCCAGATGCAAACATAAAAGTTTATGAAAACGGAACAGAAATAACATCTATGCCAGCTTCTGTAGCAGTTGCAGGAACATCAGACTGGAAAACATTTTTTATTCCTAACTTAGATGGTAATATAAGTGTACAATCTACAGGACCAGTAGCTGTTGGCTTTTTTGGTTATAATGGAGCCAGAGGTGTTGCAGGATATTTTTCAGGTTTTGATACAGTACCAGAAGTTATTTTAGAAATAAGAGGAGGTAGTGGTTGTTTTGTTGGATCAGAAATATATGAAGCAACAAATAATTTTGATGCTTACCAATGGTATGAAGATGGAGTACTTATACCAGGAGCAAATAGTCCTAATTATGCGCCTTCTGGAGCAGGAGAATTTTTTGTAAGAGGAACAAAAGGACCTTGTACATATGACTCTCAGCCTATCAAAGCTCTTTATTGTGACCCAGATGTTGTTTTAGACAAAACGGTAGACAAGTCTGAGATAGTAGAAGGTGAAACTGCGACCTTTACAATTAAGGTTCGTAACTTAGGTCTTGGGCCATTAACCAATCTTCAAATAACAGATAATATACCAACAGGCTTAACATTGGTATCTAACTTTACAATAACAGGTTCATTTAGTGGTAATGTTTGGAACATAGGTACACTAGATGGAGGAGAAACTGCTGAATTAGAATTAGTGGTTAGAGGAGATGAGATAGACATACTTCCTTTATTAAATTTAGTAAATACAGTAACTAACACACAAGATCAAACAGATACAAATAGAACTACAGATAGTCCAACAGCAAGAATTATTGTACATAATGATTATGATAATGATGGTGTAATTGACTCTATTGATTTAGATGACGATAATGATGGTATTTATGATTCTGTAGAGCAACTTTGTACTATATCTGGAGATGTAACTTTTGGAACTCCTTCATCAACAGTACAAGGAGGAACACCAATAACAGAAATTTTTACCAATTTTAATGATTTTTGGAGAAGTTCTTCTACAAGTATAAATAGTGTAAGACCAAACTTATCTCATGAATTATTAGCTTTTACTTCTGGCGGAACAACTTTTTCTACAGGTGTCATAGATGATGATCTTTTTGACGCTAATAGTAATGGCTTAATGGATGGTATTGACACTAATAACGATGGTTTTGCAGACTTAACCGTTTCAGAATCTAATTGGTTAGGGTTAACGCCTTCTAATAATATTTTTGGAGAAATGACTATAGAGGGTAGTCTTAACGATGGTGATGTAAATAATGCTTTAGGTTTAACAGTAGTAGGGGACCCTACAACAGACCCACTAAACCCTTTATTAACTAACGGTCAAAATAGTTTAGATTTAGGTACAGCAATTGCAAATATTGGAAATAACTGGACCTATGAAATAGATCCGATTGTAGCAGCTACAGTTGGTGATGGTATTCCTGATATTTTATTAACACAAGTTGCACAACCAGGTGGTGCAGGGCATATTATTAGTTTGTACGATGCTACAGGTGCTCCTTTAGGTAATGCTGTACAAATACAAGCTTCAGGTAGTGGAGCATTATCTACAGTAGTTGGGGCTTATAATTTAGATGTCTATTACCCAAATGGTAGCGTTTTCTTTGCAAACACAACCAGAGAATATCGTTTAGCTACTATTGAATTATCTGAATTTGGTATACCAGCTAGCAGTATAAGTGATGTTGCATTTTTACGTTTAGAATTATCTAGTGATGCAGACATTGCTTTTTTAGCTTACAATACAGACTCATTCTCTGGATTTTGTGCTAATTTAGATACAGACGGCGATGGTATTCCAGATCACCTAGACTTAGATAGTGATGGTGATGGGTGTAGTGATGCTAACGAATACTATAAAGATGATAATGCAGATGGAGGTGATGATGGTGTTTATGGTGTAGGAACACCTGCTGTAGACCCTACAGACGGTACAGTAATTGCTGCTTCATACACACAGGTTTTTGCTCCAGAAATTTTATTAGAAAATACAGTTGAAGATTTATCTGGTACCGATATTAATGGTGATGCAGTTAGCTTAGGGCAAACAATGCAGTATGTACTTCGTTTTCAAAATACAGGAGATGATGATGCTACAAATTATACTATTAGAAATATACTACCAGAGAATGTTATTTTAGACGGAGTAGATTTTTCTGGTGCTCCAGGAGCATCTTATACAGAAGATGTTGCTAATCACACATTAAACTTTACTATTCCAAATAGCTTAGTAGAAGTAGGAGATCCAGAATATATTATAAGAATAAAAGTATCAATTACAGCCAATTGTTCTGAGTTTGTAGCAGCTTGTTCTTCAACATTAGAAAACATAGCATACTCTACTTACCAAGGTACAGTAAATACAAATACTTTTTCAGATGAGGGTGGTGCAACTTCTATAGGAGCTTGTACAAGAGATCCAGAAGTGGCTAGTAATTCAATTTTAGATGATTTAGCAGCATGTAACCAAGCAAGAACAGTACAATTGTGTGGAGATGATGTTGTTTTGTCTGCAGGTACTGGTTTTACGGCTTACAACTGGGTATTAGATAATAATGATAACGGCATTGTAGATTCTGGTGATACGGTATTAAATGATGGTGATCCAGATACAGATCCTAGTACATACTTAACAACTGTTATTGGTAATTTTATTGTAGAAAAAACAGGAGATGCTACTTGCCCTAATTTAATAGAGCGTATAAAAGTAGAACGTTTTGGTACTACGCAAACAAACCCTGTATTAGACTATTTTAATTTTGTAAATAGTGATGCTAACCCAGATAATGATATGCAAGGTGAAATAGCTACTTGTCCTATAGACGGTAGTTTATTACCTAAAATATATTTATGTGGTGCAGCAGATGAGGCTACAATACAGTTAGGTATTACAGATGCAGAAAGTATTACTTGGGAAAAATTAGATGATACTAGTTGTTCTGATGCTGGTGATGACTGTGCAAATAAAAATGGAACCTGTACTTGGAATGCTGTATCTAATGTAGATAACTATACAGCTACAGAAAGCGGAGAATATAGAGTTGTTGTTCGTTACTCAGGTGGTTGTTTTAGTCGTTTTTACTTTACAGTTTTTAAAAATGAATTAGATATAGAATTTACATCTAAAAATATCTTATGTGATACAGATGGTAACATAAGAGTAACTAATGTAGGTGCTGGTTACGGTTTTCAGTTGGTAGACGGAATTAGTGGTGCAGTAGTTGTTCCTTTTTCAGCTAACAACGGACCAAACTTTGATATTGCTACAATTGGTACATATAGAGTGCAAGCAACACAATTAAACCCAGCAGATAATACACCTATAGAAGGTGCTTGTATTTTTGAAACTGAAGATATAGGTATTAGGGAAGATATTTTTACTGTTAATATAACTACAACTCCAGAAGATTGTAATACGGGTGGTACAATATCAGTACAAGTAACTAACGCATTACCAAATTACGGTTACGAACTTCGTTTAGATGATGGGTCTAATGGAGGTGATGGTTCTCCATTACGTAACCATCCAACTGTGAATGATAATACATATGAGTTTACAGGTGTTTCACCAGGAGATTATATTGTAATTACAACTACACAAGATGGTTGTTTAAATTCACAAGATATAACAGTAGGTGAAATAGAAGAGCTTAAGTTAGGTGCCGTTACTACAGAAAATATTACTTGTACAGCCGGTGTTGTAAACTTAACTCCTACGGGAGGTTTACCTAGCCCTGTATATGAAATGGCTATTTGGAGTAAAGACGGAGTAGCATTATATGCCGATGAAGCTTCTATTCCAGATTCAGCCTTTACAGAAAGTACTACTTTCTTATTTGGATACAGAGGTGCGCCATTAACTTATTTTGATAATGAGGAAGGTGAGTACACTTTTATAGTAAGAGATAAGAATGGATGTTATGCTACGTCTGTTCCTGTTATTGTTGAAGATTTAGGAACTCCAGAAATAACAGCAACACATAGTACAATTACCTGTGCAGATTCTGCAACATCTACACTAACAGTTAATGTTACAGGAGGTACAGCACCTTACAGATATAGTCTAGATGGTGGTACAAATTACCAAACAGTAAACACATTTAATAATTTAGCTGCAGGTATTTATACCATTACAGTTATGGATTCTAGCGGAGCTACTATAGACACAGGTTGTGAGGTAAGCGAAGATTATGAAATAGACCAACCTTTTAGGTTATCTGCTTCTGCATCTATTATAGAAGACGCTTCTTGTAACCCGGCTGGAGCCTTAATAAAAATATTAAATCCTAACGGAGGAGATGGTACATACGAGTATAGTTTTAACGGCGGTACAAGCTTTAGTGCTACAGATACAGCTAATTTAGCTCCTGGAGATTATGAACTAGTTTTAAGAGATGGTTTAGGTTGTACTTACGAAATGGAAATTACAGTTCCAGATCCAATTACGGCACCAACATTTTCTAGTAGTGTTACGTATGACTGTATTGGAGATGGTACAATAACTATGACACCGTCTAACACAACAGACTTTAGCTATATTTATAAGTTAAATACAATAGACAATACACCACCAAGCAATAATGTATTTGCAGGAGTTGGTAATGGTAGTTATACGGTTACTGTAGACTATGCAAGTGTATTAACTGCTGGTCAGTCTACATTGTTCTATGAGAGTTTTGGAGCAGGTGCTACTACACAAATAGCAGAAATAGGATCCGATTATTGTTATGAACCGCAAAGTGGAGCAGAAACAGCTTGTAACCGTGGTCCGGCTGGTATTTTAGTAAATGGTGAGTACACAGTTACTAACACTGTTACCAATCCGGTTCCTAGCTTCAGAAGCCCTAACGACCATACAGGTTTAACAGACGGTCGTTTTTTAGCTATAGATGTTAGTACATTTTCAGATGTATATGCAGCTCCAGTTTTAAACGGTGTTTTATGGTCTAGAAACGGAATAGAAGTATTAGCTAACCAAGATATTACTTTTTCATTATGGGCATATAACTTAATGCAAGTAGGTAGCAGCGGTAATAACCCAGAAATGACAATAGAATTAGTAGATGGTTCTGGTACTGTTATTTCTAGTGTAGCAACTGCAGAAATACCTAAAAATACAAGTGCAGACGACTGGCATAACCGTACGGTTACTTTTAACCCAGGAGCTAATACAACTGTAGGTATTGTTATACGTAATAACGTAAATAGTAATGATGGTAACGATTTAATAATAGATGACCTTAGAGCTACACAAGCACCAGAAGCTTGTGCGCAATCTGCAGATGTTACTGTTGTAGTAGAAGATAATAAAGAGTTTAGTGCAGCATTACTAGGAACAAAAGATCCTAATTGTAATGGTGGTTCAGATGGTAATATCCGTTTTGAGGTTTCTAATTTTGATGCAGCAACAGGATTTGAATATTCTGTAGATGGAGGTACAAACTGGGTAACATCTTTAACATCACCAGTAACAACAGCATCTAATTTAGCAGATGGTGCATACAATGTACTTATTAGAAAAGTAAGCGATAATGCTTGTGTTACAGATATTGATGCGACATTAACAGATCCAGCAGCAATAGTACCAAGTTTAAGTGAGACTTCTGCATATACTTGTTTTAACACAGGCGCAACATTAACAGCTTCTGCTACAGGTGGTTCTCCAGGTTATGAATATCAGTTAGAAAGAGCTGCTGATAATTTTATAATTAGAGCATACCAAACAGATGTTAACTTTGTAAATGTTACAGAAGGAGATTATGTAGTTCGTGTTAAGGATGATAAAGGTTGTGAGCTTGCTTCAACAGTAGCTGTAACAGTAGATAAATTTGAAGATATAGATTTTGATTTAACTGCTACATCTTGTTATGATGGTGCAAACAACGCTACTGTAACTGTTACAGTTACAAGTGGTAATGGCGACTACAATTTTAGAATAAATGGAGGTGCTTGGATTACTCCAACCCCATCAACTTCTAATACGCATACATTTACAGGTTTACCAAATGGTAGTTATGATATTGAAGTTACAGATGCTTTTGGATGTGTATCAGTATTAAAAACAATAGTTATACAACCAAACTTAAATGCAACTGTAAATGTTGTAGATGTAAGTTCTTGTGCAGATGGTAGTATAACCGTAGATGCTAGAGGTGGAGATGGTAATTTAGCTTATGCTTTTGTACCAGCAACAACTCCTGTTACTGCAGCAGATTTTTCAGGAACAGATACATTTGCTGTAGCAGCAGCAGATGCAGGTAGTTATGATGTGTATGTTTGGGACAATGGAGCGTCAGATCCTCATTGTGAGTATATGGAAACTGTTACAGTGAACCCAGCAACACCTTTAACTTTTACAGCTGATCCAACAGATCCTGATTGTTATAATGGTTTAGGAACAATAGCGGTACAAATAACTTCTGGTATTGCACCTTATACCTACGAGATTGTAGATATAGATAACGCTGGTGCCTCTAACGAGACAGTTACCAATGTAATTAACAACACCAAAACATTTTACAACTTAGCACCAGGAAATTATACAATTAATATTACTGATGCTAGTGGTTGTACAGTAACAACTACTCCTAATGTAACCATTAATAACCCTGATGAGTTGACGGCAGATATTATAGGTATTACACCTGTTACTTGTACAGGTACTGCTAGTGATTTTGGTTTTAGATTTGATGCTTATCCATCTACTTTAGGAACTATAGAATTTAGTGCAGATGGTGGTGCTACCTGGACTGCAGATAACTCTGTACCTGGAACGACAGATAGGTTAACTGGTTATTTATCTGGAGATAGCGTTTACCCTTCTATGAGAACGGTAGATGGTTCTGGAAATACAATTTGTCAAACAGATTTTCCAAGGTATACAATTCCTTATCCTTTAGATAATTTAGATATTACGATAGATGCTGTTGTTGTAAATTGTAATGAGTTACAAGTTAAAGTACAAGGTTCTGAGGGTACTCCGGGTTATGAGTATGCAATTTCTGAAGATCCAGCAAACTTTAACCCTGCTGCTGCTACTTGGATAGCTGGTGGGTCAGTAAATGATTCTTCTGGATCTGCTGTACCGGTTACAGCAGGGCACGGTAATTACTTGTGGACAGGCTTAACTCCTGGTAGAACATATGTTTTTTATGTGCGTGATTTTAACGGTTGTGTTCGTCAGAGTGATGTGAATGTAAATGATATTGTAGATCCACTTCCTTTAGATGTAGATTTTACATCTACTCCTTCTTGTGATGGAGCAGATAATGCAACAATAGATTTTACAATTACAGATAATGATCTCCCTTTTGGATCACAATACAGATGGGAATTGTACAATATAGCAGGTAACATTATTAGATCTAGTGGTAATGGTACTACTCCTGGTATGGCAGGTACTATAGTTACTTTTGATAGTAATTTACAAATAACCAATTTGGTGCCAGATGAATATTACATTGTAGTAACAGAAATTGATGGTGCTACAGATACGTGTATATCTGCATCAGAGAATGTGCTGTTAGAAGAATTAGAACCTATTACTGCTACTTTAAGAAAATTAGAAGATATTGCTTGTGACACTCCTGGACTTATTGCAGTAGAGAGTATCACAGGTGGTGGCGGTACATATACATTTACTCTTACAGATCCTTCTGCAACAGTAATTGCTACTGGTACACCAGATAATCCTTTAGAAATTCCTGCTGGTTCTGTAGCAGGTAATTATACTGTTAGTATTAGTGACCAATATGGTTGTGATTATCCTTTAGGAACAATTAATATGTTATTAGCTGCTAATCCAACAATTGATGGTATTGAAGTTGATAACTGTAGTACATCTACAACGGTAACAGTGAATACAACTATTGGAGATTCATCAACTTTAGTTTACTCTATAGATGGCGGTGCAAATTACGTTTCTAACGGAGGTGTATTTACAAATGTAGCTGTGGGCAACTATACTATTTTTGTAAAAGATGGTAATGGGTGTATAGATTCTAGCACTGTAGATGTTTATCCTTCATTGCAGGCGTCTGCTACTCTAGAAGAAAGTTTAGGTTGCACCAATGATGCCGAGATTTTAATAAAGGCAACAGATGGATCTGGTAATTATGAATATAGAATTGTTAACTCTTCTGCCACTGAAATTGTAGCTAGAACAGGTTTCACAACTTCAGTAAATGCAGTAGTAACAACTGCAGATACCTATACTGTAACTGTATATGACACTTATTCTGTTCCAGAATGTTTAAGACAATTTACAGTTGTAGTTGCACCAGCAATACAGCCTAACTTTACAGCTACGCCAACAGACGTAACTTGTAATGGTAGTGCAGATGGTGTTATTAAAATTACCGAAGTAAATAATGGTAATAACCCATTAACATATACAATATCACCAGCAGCAACTTATGATCCAGTTACAAATTCGTTCTCTGGTTTATCTGCAGGATCTTATGATGTTACAGGTACAGGGCCAAACGGTTGTGTAACTACTAGAACATCTGTAGTGGTAGGTGAGCCAAATGTAGTAGCGTTTGCTACACCAGTTGTTAACCAATTTGGTTGTACATCAGATAATACTGCAAACAATGCAACTATTGTTTTAGATGAAACTAGTATAATAGGAGGTAGTACTACTTACGTTCGTTATGAGTTTGAAGATGTAGCTACTGGTACTGTATTGCAAAGTGGTACAAATGCAACATATAACTATACAGAATTTGCCGGAGGAGATGTTATTGTTCGTGTTATTGATGATAAAGGTTGTAGTGCAGAGCAAACAGTTACAGTGTTAGCATACAATCAATTGCTAACGGCCAATGCTGTTGTAACAGACGCAATAGCTTGTTCTAATGCCGGCGAAGATATTAGGGTAGATGTTACAGGTAGCATTACAAGTTATACTACTGGTGCTAACCCTGGTGATTATCAATTTACATTATTGCCAAGTGGTACACCTCAAGCATCTAATTTGTTTGCAGATTTACAACCAGGTACGCATACTATATTAATAGAAAATACAACTACTGGTTGTCAAATAACTACAGAGCACATTGTAGCAGAGCCTAATACTTTTGATGTTCATGTTGAGATAGTATCTGATGTTATTTGTTTTGGTACTGAAGGACTAGTTAGGTTAACTATAAGTGATGCCACTTATACAGGAGGATTTACATACAGAATTTATGAAACTAATAATACACCAGCAGATCCTTTAGATGATGGTATGGCTATTAGAAGTGGTAGTTCTGCAGATTTTGGACCTACTGCACCTATAAACCTAGACGCTGGTAATTACAGAGTAGAGGTAATACAAGATGGTTTCCCAGATTGTACTCAAAATAGATTGTTTAATGTAAAGTCTCCAAGTGCTGCTTTAGCATTAGATCCTATAGCTACAGAGGATGTTGGCTGTACAAATGATATGGGTACGGCAAATATTAAACCAACAGGAGGTTTAGCTCCATATACAATTTCTATTGTAAATAATGTTACTCTGGCTACAGAAACAGTAAGTGGTGTTAACTCATACTTATTCCAAAACTTAGCTGCAGGCCAATACACCGTTACTGTAGATGATGCTCTGGGATGTTCTAACACTTTCTCTAATGCGTTTAATTTGGTAGTTCCAGATCCTATTTCAGGAACAATTACAAACACAGATTTAGTTTGTTATGGAGATTCTGATGCAACAGTAACGTTAACTGTAAACCCAAGAAATGTTACTACTACTTACAAGTATGTATTAAATAAATACACAGATGCTAGTGGTAGTACATTAGAAACAAGTAGTGTTAGTCAGTCTGCAGACACATTTGGTAATTTAAGTGCAGGTTTCTATAGTATAAGTGTTGTAGATGCTATGTACTGTGACTTTGAATCTTCAATTATAGAAATTGTAGATCCACTAGAGCCAAATGCTAGCTTGGCTACAGAAACATCATTAGGTTGTACTACAGGTGCAGCATTAGAGTTGTCTGCTACAGGTGGTACTGCTCCTTATACTTGGAGTACAGATGGTGTAACGTTTACAGCAATGAACAATGCAAACGGTCCAGGAACGCACGTATTTACTGGTCTTTCAGATGGTACGTATCAATATTATGTTAGAGATAATTTTAACTGTATCTCTACTGTATCTAATGTTGTTGTTATAGATCCAATTGCACCTTTAACACTTGTTGTAGATGAAAGTGCAGCGGTTATTAATTGTAACGGAGAAAGTACAGCTGTAATTACTGCTAAAGCAGATGGCGGATTAGGTAACTATGAATACGGATTATTTACAGACGCTACGTTAACTAATCAAGTTAGAGCATACCAAACCTCTGAAATATTTGCAAACTTACCAATGGGTACGTACTATGTAAATGTACAGAGTCAGGATTGTGAAACATTATCAAGTGTAATAAATATAACAGAACCAACACCATTAAATGTAGTACCAGATATTACAAATGTGAGTTGTAATGGTGATGATGATGGTAGTATTGTATTAAATGTAACTGGTGGTACAGGTAATTATCAATATGCAATATCTCCAGATCTTAATAGATTTGATGATGAAAATATGTTTGATGAGCTTGTTGCTGGTGATTACAGTGTAATTGTACAAGATGAAAATGGATGTTTTGATCTTATAGAGTTTACAATTACCGAACCAGTAGAGTTACAAATGAGTTTAGCATCTACACCAGAAATTTGTGCAGGTGAAGAAGATGGTACAATTACAGTAACTGTAACTGGAGGCACAGCGCCATACAGTACTAGTATAAATAGTAATGCTGATGCAGATTTTGTAGAGGGCAAAATGACGTATACAGATTTAGCAGCCAATAGTTATGTAATTTTTGTTAAAGATGCTATGGGTTGTATTACTAATGAAATTGTAGAAATTGCAGCAGGTGCAAACCTAACAGCATCGGCTGAGGTTATGTACGAGTGTACTGGTGATACTCCAAATAACAGTGTTGCTATAATTTTTGAAGATCCAACAGTTACAGCAGATGTACTGTATGGTTTAGATACTACAGACCCAGCGTTAATGGTATTAGATCCAGACTTTACAAACTTGTCTCCTGGTATGCATTATATTACTATTGCACACGCTAATGGATGTGTAAACACGGTAGATTTTGAAATAGAAGACTTTACACCATTACAACTAATTGCAGAGCAGCAAAGTATTAATGAAATTACAGCTTTAGCAACTGGTGGTAAACCAGGGTATACATACTACTTTAACGATGTTAATAATGGAGATGATAATACATTTTACATTAAAAAGACAGATACGTATACAGTAAGAGTTGTAGATGAAAACGGATGTGAATCTATACAAACCATATTTATGGAATTTATAGATATTGAAATTCCTAATTTCTTTACACCAGATGGTGATGGTCAAAACGATTTTTGGATACCTAAAAACATAGATCAGTTCCCAGATATTTATATTACTATTTTTGACCGTTATGGTAGAGAAGTATATAAATTAGAGGATAATGAACAAGGTTGGGATGGTTTATACCAAAATACAAATTTACCAACGGGTGATTATTGGTATGTTATTAAATTAAATGGTGAAAGTGACGAAAGAGAATTTATGGGTCACTTTACATTATACAGATAAGCAATTTTTAAATTATATTAACCCTTCTAAATTTTTAGAAGGGTTTTTTATTTTGGCAAGCTTTTAAAATTGTATTTACTACATTTGAAAAATTATTACATAAATAAACTTTAAGGTTGGACTCCACCAAATTTGTATTATTTACCGCAGACAATAAATACGTAGTAGAGTATTTATTGCAACAACTTATACTTAGCGATAGTATTACAGAAGCCTTAATTTTTGAAGAGTACGACCTAGCAGTAGGTTTTAGAAAAATGCTTGCTAAAAACTGCAAATTAGACTGCTCTATAAATACGTATATAGAATAATTTTTTTGCTCTATTAAAAAACAATCTCTAAATTACTCTCTGTAAGAACTATCTTTTTTTATTGAAAGTAAAAACTTTTGTTTAATGTGAATATGTAATAAAAGAAGTTCATAAATAACTCAAAATATACCCAGATTTGAAAGATTATTTTTATGAGGTTGAGAAACCAAGAATTTTAAAAATTTTAATGTTTTTAAAGGAGTCTTTACCAAAAAAATGTACAAGAAGTAATTATCAACTTACGCAAAATTTATTGCATAAACCATTTAGTTACGAATTAAATCTTCAGGAAAAACTGCAAATAATTGCAGACGAAATGCGTGAGCACTTATTAATTAAAGAGCCCATAAGGATTTTAACACTCAACAATGTTGAAGCAGGAAAGTTTGAAATGATAGATAACTTTAATTGTATTTATATCAATGCAAATACAAATACTCAAAATTTTCATCAAAAAATAGCAATCTTAGCTCACGAAATGTCGCATTATTATTTAATGAGAAAACATAATATTAAAAAAGAGTTTGTAAAAGAGAATGAACTTTTAACAGAATTGAATGCCGTTTATTGTGGATTTGGATTTTTATTATATAACGGATATCACGAAGAAAAAGTAGAAATAGGCAATAAGATTCACAAGCACAAAGTTGGTTATATTAGTACTAAAGTTATACAGGAAACAATAATACAAACAGCTTATGTTAGAAAGCAAAATCCTAATCATATTATGAAAAACTTAGATTTAGGATTTAAAGACACAATTACTTTAAAGTTTAAACTAAAAAAATTAATTAAGGAATACAATTTAGCAATGGCTAATAAAAAACAATAATACATATGATATGTACCGTATACACACATAAAATTGGTGTAGATAAAATTGTAGAAGTACTAAAAAAAAGTATTTCTAATGTAAGTGTAAATACTACAGGAAACTCTAGTAAAGTAGTAGCAGAAACCAAAGGTGGTTTGTTTGGTAAAGGCAGTAAATTACTAATTAATTATAGAGAACGGTTACAGCCAGATTATCAAATTCATGCAACAGAAGATTGCCCTTTAAACGAGAACTTAAAAGGTTTGTATGGTTATATAAATTCTTTGCCTACCAATAATGAAAATGTAAAAGGCTTGTGTTTAGCCAAAGTACAAACTTTAAACGCAGAGTTTTCTATTCAGCAAGAGGGTACCATTAAAAACTTAAAAGAAATAATATTAGAGTTAGCACAAGAATTAGATGCCTTACTTTTTGTACAGCCAGATGCTCTAATTTCAAAATCTAATGGTCAGCATTTTTTAGATAAAAATTTAGACTTAATTATAGATGGTGATGGTAATTGTGAAATAGAGGAATTAGTTGTAAATATAGACTCTAAGTACTATGACAAACCTCAAACAGAAGCTACAGAGGACCAAAAATTAAGAAAAGAACAAAATGATGCCTTTATAGCATCAAAAAATATAAAAGTAAATAAGAATTTACCATTTGTAGAGAGTGAAGATAGTGTAGAAATTCGTTCAGCAAAAGAAATAGCAGAGCGTGTAACTATACTAGCTGTTACTAATTTTGTTGCATTTAATTCTATGTCGGGTTCAGATGCATTAGAGTATATAAGTAAATATAATTTAATTGATTTAGTAACACCAAAAGAATTAGATTTTTTACAAAACCCTACCGAAGACAAAAAAAGTCAAGAAACTTGGAAATGCGAGTGTATTTGGGTGCTTTTTTGGGCATTAGACAAGACAACAGAAATAGGTTTTCCTAACGCATTGGCTGACTTAAATAATATACCAACAGAGCAATATCCCGTAGGTAAAGATAAAGATCCTTGGAATTTTATAAACGCACAAACTAGTGTAAAAAGTACAGCAGAAATATTAAATGCAAACGACTTATATTACCGTTTAGATTGGGCTTGTGTAGACGCAAGAATTAATGGTTTACAAATAGAAGAAGTACACCCAGGCGTAGTTTACGAGCGTCATTACGCATTAAACTGGCTTATAAATTACAACAATGCCCAGTGGGATGATGTTAGTTGCGACACTTAAAATTTTAAATTGAATAAAAATCTAAAAATATGCCTAGAGCTATTATTTTAATTATTGTTGTATTTGCTGCAATTATAATTTTTTCTGTTTTTATTATGCCTAAAAAGAAAAAGAATAATATAGCAGTTGTTAACGACACTAAAAGTTTAAAGTCCAGCAAGGTTCCTGTTGTGGTTGCTAATCAATCTTTATCTTATGCAGATAGACTTTTAGAAACCAAAAAGTATTATCCTTTTGCTATGTGGCAAACAAACTTTACAGAGTTTAATATGGAGCAGTACACAGAGGAAAATTGTAGTGCAGCAAGGCATATTTTTAATACCTTAATAGCTAATTTAATTACTTTAGGAGAAAATGGAAAAGAAATAGAGAAAGTTTCCTTTTTTGAAACTGCTGTAACTGAACTAAATAATTTAAATAGTAATGCTGACGGTTTAATAGAAACCGGAGAAAGAGAAGATTTATGTGAGCTTATAGATCATATTACAATAGCAGCTGATTTAAAACCAGATGATTATGCAGATGGTGAAGGATTAGCCGATTTATGGAGAGAATGGTAAGTTTTAACTAAAAAAACAAGATGAAAACACAGGACCTAAAAAATAAACCAACAGATAAATTAAAAGGAGAACTAAAAGGGTTAAAAGTAATTACAACTGCATTAACAATTGTAGTCTCTTTTTTAATTATTATATGTATTTATGGTTTAGTAGCAAAAGGTAATAATGCTGTTTTTACTCCCTTGTTAGTTGTTGCTTTCTCTACTGGAAGTATGATTCCTTTAAACTATATGAATATGAAAAAAATAAAAAAAGAATTAGAGTCAAGAGGGGTAAATTAAACTTTCTTAAAAACAAAATATAGACTAAAACTAGTACCAGTTTTTTTCAAATATAAAACTATACACTACGCATATAAAAGCATTTTTTTAGTTAAGAATATTTACTGTATTTTCAATATTCAGTTTAAATAAAATAGTAGAAGAATGAGTGACACTGTTCATGGCGATGAAAGATCTAAAGAAGAAATTGAAAAATTAGCACAACAAGCAGAAAGTGGTGCGTATAAAATTTACCCAATACTTAAACCGGGAGACTGGGTTGGTATTAAGGCAGGTGCTGTAAAATCTAACTTAATAGGTACAGAAGACGATTTAAAAGTTGTTGTAGGTTTTGGGTATGATACTCCAGATAATTTTGTGTTTTTAACTCATCAGCATTTAGAAAAATTAGATCCTGATGAAGTTTTACAAGAAGCTTTTAAAAATTTAGAAGAATTTGAGACAGAATTCACCGCAGTAGAGAAGCTAGACAATAAAGTTTTAACTTCTAGCGGACTAGATTTTTGTAGTGAACGCATATTATCTGCAAAACATATGCGTAAAGCACATGAAATGTTAGGAGCAGAAGAAATTTTGGTTAGTATACCTAGACGTACTTGTATGATGGTTGTTGCTAGGCACGCAGATACACAATTATTAGGCACATTTATAAACTTGCACGTTGGTACTTGGGAAGATGACAGTTACGGTAATGCTCCTATTGCAAATTTACTTTTTGTGTTAAAAGAAGGCCAAATAGTGGGTACAATTCCTTTAGAAAAATAATTTTCCTTATTTTTTTATCTAAAAATCAATAATTACAAAAGATGATACATTTAATTGTAGGAAACACTGGTTCTGGTAAAACAACCTACGCTAACAAATTAAAAAATAAAACTGGCGGAATTGTTTTTTCTATAGACAAATGGAATAACACATTGTTTCTTGCAGATAAAAAGCCAGAAGATGGTTTAGAGTGGTTTTTAGAACGAATAAATAGGGCAGAAGAGGTAATTTTAAACCTGGTAACACAGCTGCAAAACACCAATGTAGATGCTATTTTAGATTTAGGGTTATCTAAATTAGAACACAGAGAAAAGTTTAGAAGATTTGCAAGTGAAAATGATTTTAAACTAACAACTCATTTTTTAGATATACCCAAAGAAACCAGACTAAAAAGGGTTTTACAAAGAAATACAGAAAAAGGTGAGACGTTTGAGTTTGAAGTTACAAAAGATAATTTTGACTTTATGGAAACTTGGTTTGAAAAACCAAGCGCAAACGAAATGAAAAATGGAATTGTTATTACAGGGTAATAACAGCTAAAAAATATATACAGATGATTGCAATACGTTTAGACGAAAAAATAGATGGAGAAGTACAAAATCTAATGATAGATACTTTTGAAGTTGTTGGTGCCAATAAAGGTAATTTAACTACTGATGATTTATTAAAAGGAGAAGAAAAGCTAGAACAAGTATTTTTTAAAGTAAAAGAAACTGGTTTTTACAAAGAAAAAGAGGTTGTAAGCCTTGTTAAAGCATTAAATATAGAGTTTCAGGAGAATAATAATACTATTGAAGATGCACTTTATAAAGCTTGGTCTACTATGGTTGCTACAATGAACAAGGCTACATCACAAGAAGATTTTAATGCTAAGTTTGCGTTATTTGTGCCGTTAGTTTTAAAAAAAATGAACGAATTTAAAGCACAAGCAAGCTAATTAAATTTTTTACTTTTTAAAATAGATGTATGAACAACTTGCTCTATGAGGTTAAATATGCTGTAGAAACACATTTTAAATTTCTTCAGGACAATTATAATTTTACACCTTTTGAGCAGGTTTCGTTAGCATATGAATATCACTTTAAAGCAAATGATAGCGCAGGTAATTTTATAAATATTCATATAGAGTTAATAGCCTCTACGCCAATATGGGTAAATTTTAATGGTGTTTATATAGAAAACTTAATTACAGATAACCTTGTAGATAAGTACAATATAGAGTTGCATAATTTGTATGATAGTAACTTTAAAAAATACTTAAAAACAAAAGATACAAAGTATATAAGTGCCAATATAGATAACTATAATTTGTATGGTAACACTTTAAATAACAATCGTTTACAGCGTATTTCTGAACTAATAAAAGAAGATTTTTATAAATTAGTTAGTGCTAGTAAAAAATATAAGGATCTAAAGGAGGAGGAAGCTGTAAAACAAAATCAGCAAATAAATTCTAATACGCTTAAAGAGTTTGCATTACTGGCAAACTCACAAGAATTTAAAGAGAAATTTATTAGTAACAACGTATTAATTGTAGATACAGATAAATGCCAAATAGACATAACATCTATAAAAGAACTGAAAAGTTTAATAAATACATTAACAAAAAATAAAAACAATGTAGTAATTAACTGGCATTTTGTTAATTAATTTAATTATGATTACTTTTTATTGTGTTTTATTATATAATTCTAATCATTTTTCTTTCTTTTTTAATAAATGTTGTATAACTTAACTATCTAAGTAACTCCTTAATTTTGTAAGTTATATATGGCTATAGTGGCAAGTTCAATATTTGTAATAATAGGATTATTTTTAATTCTTGCTTTTCTTTACATTTTAATTAGAAATGGAAAGATAAAAAGAAACGGAATCCTAACTACAGCTAAAGTGGTATCTATATCTCTAGAAAAAGGTTCTGAAAATGAAGAAGGATTTTCTGGTGTTATAAAAGTACCTGTGTATAGTTTTGAGTATTATAAAAACGGAAACTTGCAAAGCCATAGAATTAAAGGAAGAAGTAACTCTAAAGTAGAAATAGGAGATGTAACTCCTGTTTATTTTAATCCTAAAAACCCGCCAAAGGATTACTATTTGCCAAAGAAAGACTTTTTTATAAAGTATGTTTTTTTGGTAATAGGATTTGGTTTTTTTGCTATTGGTATCTCCAAAGGGTTTGATTTTTACAGCAATTATTTTTATGTATTTGGCATTCCTAATATAGATAAAGAAGGCTTCTTTATTAGACTATTCTTTGTGTTTTTAGGGTTTATCTTATGGTCTTCTATTACAAGGATAATTAACAACCTTATTTTTAAAAAGAAAAATAGGGCCGTTGATTTACAGCATAAAAATTACAAGGAATCTATTTGATTCCAATCTGTTTTTTGGTACTCATCAATCCATTCTTTTGGATAGGTAGCATACAAGTCTTTTAATAGTTTCTTGTTAGTATCTGATTTTTTAAAATCCTTGTAAAAGCTACCTAATAACCAAACGTTAGTGTTTTTTAAATTTAACTTATGCAGATTATATAAAACTTCTTTAGAGCTAGTATTAGTATCTAAAAGTAAAAGAACTAAAGAACCAGAAGTTATAAAATCGCTCTTAAAATAAAGAGATAACCCGTTTTTAATACGACGCATTATTGTTTCGTTTTCTAAAAACTGAATAAAGCGAGCTCTCTTTTTACGTAAATTAGGAAATGTTGTATATGAACCACATAGGGTAATAAATTTTAGGCTTTCTGTATAATCTTCATAAGCGGTATCGTAAACACTATCAGCATTTTCGTTATTTATTATTCCAAATAAAAAATATAAATGAGTTGGGTTTAAAAATGTATTATCTAAATCGTTATCATCAATATTATGAGCTACAGCCTTTAAAAATAAAGGATAATGTTTTTCTAAGGGTTTGTATATGTTTCCAAGTTTAAGTTGATAGTAAAATGCCAAATAAATATCTTCATCATCAATTTTAGACATTTTAGAACTCATTACACGGTTTATTTCATAATGATAAGAAGGATAAAACTGCCCTTGAAAATTGTTTTTATAAGCTTCTTTTTCACTAGCTATAAAATGCTTTATAATACCAATATTGTCTTTTTTAATTTCTGCAGCAAAATTTAAATTGCCGTATAATTCATTTTGTTTCTCTAATAAATCGTTTTTCATTTTATACGTTAATTTAACTTTTATTCTGTATAATTTTAAATAGTATCTACTAAATAGTTTTTTGCAGCTTTATTTGCCAGTCTTTTTGCTTTAGTTTCTTGGGTATTAAAAGGGGCAGTGTTAGAAAAAGAAACACCTAGTTCTTTCTCTATTTTCTCTTTAGAAATCTCCAATGCTTTATGCATAAATAAAGGGTACATATCTTTAAAAAACCAGTCTTGCAGATTGTTGTAAAACTTATTATCAAAATCGTAAAAAGTATTTTTTGTGCTTATCTCGTATTTTTTATCATTTAAAATAAAAGAGTAGTGTAAGGCAATAATTATACTAGTGTTGGCACCTTCTTTATCATCTGGCCAGTCATAAATTAAAAATATAGCATTATCTACGCCAATTTTGGGAGTAACTTTTTTAGTCACTTCTTTTTTGCTTGTAATCTCAAAGCCGCCACCAGTGGTTATTTTTAGTATATGTTCTGGATAATCCATTATATTTTTTGTTTAAAAATATAAGAATTATGTATTGGTTATAAATGCCTTTTGTAAGTGTTACTATTTGTTTTGTATTTGCTATTTAGATGTTAAAAATATTCCTGTTTTAAAATGAAAAGGTTAGCTTCGTTTTTATAAGAACGCATACCGCATACATGAAATATTGCTTTTTAAATAATAGTTTAATATACAGTAGTTTACTCTTTTTAGTGTTAAGTTGTACACAACCTAAAAACAACCTAGTAGAGTTTAATAACACTATAAAAATAACAGACAGTCTTTCGCAATTTAAGTATGAAAAGTCAATACAAATATTAGATAGTTTACAAACTAATTTTATAGGAATTACACCTGAGCAAGAAGCTTTAATTCTGTTTAAAAAAGGCGAAATATACTATGTTAACAATATGTATTTAGAGGCTATAACTGCACAAAAAAAAGCAAATAGCTTATTTACAGCCCAAAAAGATATTTACAATAAAACAAGGAGTTTAATAACGCTAAGTGCTGCCAATTTGCGTTTTAAAAATCTAGAGAAGTCTCAAGAATACGCTTTAGAAGCATTAAGCAATGCTACAGAGTTAAAAGACAAAAGACTGCTAGCTAAAGCTAACAATTTATTGTTTCAGTTACATTTTACTTTAGAAGATTACCCTAAAGCTTTAAGCTACATACAAAAGGCAGATAGCCTTTTTACCTACCAAAAAGATACAACATCTGTTATTGCTATAAAAAGTAATATTGCAGCCATTTATTTAAAGGAAAAAAATTATAACAAAGCCTTAGAGGCATACCAAAAAGCACTGCAATTAGGACAATATACCAAGTCACCCCAAACCTTAGTTAAAATTTTAAATAACATAGGTTTTACGTATATAGAAACAGAAAATTATGCATCTGCAGCAAAGTTTTTACAAGCAGCTATAAAGGTAAATAAAAGCATTACCGCTAAAAACGGTGCGCCATATAAAGGCTTAGGGTATACTTACTTTTTAAATAACAATTTTATAATTGCAGAAGGCTATTACAAACAATCGTTAGAAATTTACCAACAGAATAAAGACACGCCACAACAAATACAAATTTTAGACAAGCTTATAACTATTGCCATACGTACTAATAAGCCAGAAGATGCACTTGCGTATCAACAAAAAAGAGATGTACTACAAATAGAGCAGCATAAAAAAGAAACAGAGCGTTTATTAAATTTTTCTAATGTAAAATATAAAACAAAAGAAAAAGAGGCTGAGTTACTATTTTTAAAGCAAATTACTGCTAAAAACAGAATGCTTTACGGTAGTTTGTTTGCTGCGCTATTGTTACTATTGGTTTTGTTAGGTGCCTATTTGTACATTACAAAACTAAAGGCAGCCAATAAGGCATCACAACTAGAGCAGAGCTTGCTTAGAATGCAAATGAATCCGCATTTTATATTTAATACACTTGCCGCAATACAAAATATTACTTTAGAGAAAGACCCTATAAAATCATCTAACTACATAGCTAAATTTGCTAAATTAATTCGTCAGAATTTTGACTATGTACGCAAAGAATCTATTAGTTTAGAACGAGAAATTAATATGATTTCTAACTACATAGAAACACAACAATTACGTTTTGATTATGCTTTTAATTACGTTTTAAATGTTGCTGAAGATTGTGATGTACATACTTTAAAAGTACCACCAATGTTGTTACAACCGTTTTTAGAAAATGCTATAGAATATGGTTTAAAAGAAAAAAAGCAAGGCGGTATTTTAGAGTTATCAATTTATAAAGAAGATGCTAAATTGTGTTTTGTTATTACAGATAATGGTTTGGGAAGATCACATCAATCTAAAACAAAAAAAAGTAAAGAATTGCACGCTACAGATGTTTTTATAGAACGATTAAAATTGCGTAAAAAAGCAGAAGAAAAGAGCTTTGTAATTGAAGATTTATTTAACAAGGAGAACCAACCTATAGGAACAAAAATAGCCTTTAAATTAAGTATTACATGATAAAAGTAGTTATAGTAGAAGACGAGTTTAATGCTCAAAATACCTTATCTAAATTACTAAAATACACTCAAAAAGATATAGATGTAATAGCAACAATAGATACGGTTAATGATGCTATTTTATTTTTAAACGAAAATACACCAGATTTAGTTTTTTTGGATATAGAACTAATTGGTGGTAATGCATTTACAATATTAGATGCATTAGATAAAATATCTTTTAGAATTATTTTTACTACTGCTTATGATGATTTTGCTATACAAGCTATACGCGTAGATGCTATAGATTATTTACTTAAACCAATAGATTCTGATGAGCTTACAGCGTGTATAGACAGGTTTAGAACTTTATACAAGCAAGATAAGAAGGTGCTTAGTTTAGAAATGAAAATTCAGGATTTAGAAACTAAGGACGAGCATAAGAATTTATTAATTAAAACCACTCAAGAGCAACACATATTGCCTTTAAATGACATCATTAGGTGCCAGTCTGATGGGAGTTACACTATTTTTTATACAGCAGATAAAAAAATAATGAGTGCCCGTAATTTAAAGTATTATGAGAATATTTTAAGCGAACAAATATTTGTTAGAGTACACCAATCTCACCTTATAAATATAAATTATATAGAGTCTATTGTGCTAAATAATATTTTATTAAAAGACGGAGAAAAAATTCCGTTAGCCTCTAGAAAAAAGAGCTACTTAAAACAGTTTTTAGCCAATTTGTAAACGGATTTAAAACAAAAAACAACGCTTGTAAAACCGTTTATCACATAAGTGTGTTTTAGTGCTATTTTAGAATCATAGATTATTAAAATTAACACTTAAAACATACAATTATGGGACTTAAAGAAAAGAAAATTACAAAAGCATTTCAAGACGAAAAATTTCCTGCGTTAAAAGAACAAATAACTAAAGCAGCTGGCTTTGATGTTCCTTTAGAAATAGAATGGGAAACATTATTTGAAGACCGTTTTACGCATTTGTATATGGATACATATTCTCAAATTTATTTTGAGCCATTAGTAGAAGCTTTTACAGCAATTACTGCAGATGATATGGGTAAAGAAGCATTACAAGAAGGGCTTAAAAAAGTTGTAATTGTAAACAGAGATAATCACCACAATCCAGAAAGAGCTTATACTTTTACAGATGGTGTTTTAGAAGTAAATCACTGCCCAGTAAGTAATGCTCCAGATGTTAGTAGCAGAGTAAAAGTACTTACAAATTTGTTAGAGAATAACTTGTAAAATATAAGTTATATGCAAACTACTCTAAGAGATTTAACACAAGGAGAAATAAATAATTTAGAGCTAGATTTAGATTTGGCGTATTCTATTTGTAAAAAATATGAACCTGATTTTAGTGGTTCATTTACAGCTAGTCTGTTAACCAAAGTTTTTGGACTTTGGTTAACAGATTCGTCAAATTTTGTAGCTAATGAAGATATAGCAGGCTTTAACTCTAAATGTCTAACCAAACCAACGCCTAAAATGGTAGAGTTTGGTTTAGGAAGTGCTTACGGCGAAGTCTTAAACGAGGAGTTTGGTACCAGTTGGAAGCATATTACAGATGAGTATGGTGCAGAAATTTGCATTCGTCATAAAGATCCTGTGTATACTACTTTCCCTTATACAATAGTTCAAAAAAGAATAGATTCTAAAGAAACTTCTTTTTTTGAGCCTATAATGGAAACTATGAGGTATAACATAGGTAAAAAATAAGAGGCAATTATTTAATGACAGATGATGATAAGGGAAAAGTAGACCTGCAAAAGTTAATAGTAAATAACACCTATGCAGGTTTATTGTTGTTTTATAGAGATTGTGATTTAGATGAATCATTAATTTCTAAGTACAAAAAAAATCAAATTTTAAAAGAAGAAGGCTTTACAGACGTATCTGCATTTAGTGCAGGCTTGTCTAAAAAGGTTAGGTTTACAATTGCAAGTAACAAAGCCATAAATATGGCTAAAATTAATCCGGATGTAGCTAAGTTTGGCTTTTATGTAGTTAGGGCGCCTGGCTTTTTTAAAGTGTTAGATGTATATAAAACAGGAGATAAAACACATATTATTTTACTTCATATAGATAAAGATTATGTTGTGTTTTTTAAAAGGAGCAATATGTCTTTAGACGAACAAATTATAAACTTAGCAAAAAAGAGATTTTCAAGAAATTTAGTAGCAGATTATAATGTGTTTTTATATGAAGAAGAATGGCTAGAGAGAACTAAAAACCCTATAGGAATGACAGATGATGGAGAGCTTTTTTTACTTACAGCCAATAAATAAAACTAAAAAAACCAAGATTAATACTTAAAAATGTAAATGGAAAACGAAAAAAATAACCAAGAATTAAATATGGCTGACTTTAAGATAATAGAGAAATTAAAACCACAATCTTTTAATGATTTAGTTGAAAATTATGCAGGTTTGTCTTTTGAAAAACAATATGTTTTTGGCGATGTAATAGGAGATAATGGTTGGCAACTAGATATGGGTAAAGCTACTATTGCTTTTGGAGAGTTATCTTTTCCAATACAAGTAATAGGTTCATTATCTTTTAATACAAGTTCTTGGATGTGGGGCTGGGCAAACACGCAAAGCGGAATTCCAGAAAATTTATTGTTACAGTCTAATAAGTTGAAAGAATTTGGAGAAGAACATGCTATTAAAGAGCTTATAGAACCTCATTTTAATGTAGATGAAAATTTTGAGCATAAAATGGGAATGGTTGCTTGTGGTTTGTTTAATTCTAAAAGCTATTACTGTGCTAATTACGGACAAGGAACATTGGTTGTAACTATAGATGATAATAAAATACCAGCAATAGATAAGAGCAAACTAGAGAAGGTTTTAACTGTATTTCCTCAGTTAATAAGCTCTATAAGTATAGCGCACGTGAGTGCTTTAAAAAACTATTTAATAGATCGTGACTTTAAGCTTAGTATGTCTGATAAGGAGATAAAAGGAGAAAAAGATGGTAAAGTAGTTACGGCTGAGTTTGATGATTTAGGAAGGTTACAGTCCTTAAGTGGTAAACTCTAAATATTAGAATCCAACTAAACCAAATAAGTAAAGCTCTGTAGCGTAAATGTTACAGGGCTTTTTATGTTTTAAGTATTTAAATAGTATCAAAATTGAATAATAAACATTACTTTCTTAATTAATTTTTTAGTTTTATTTTCTTAAAAAATAATCTGATATCAAACTAAATAAATGAACAACCAATTAAGTCTAATTAAAACTAAAATTTACGATAAGTGTAAACTCACCATAACCAACTTTATATTAGAAGAAGAAAGTAAGGAATATGATGCTTGCAGGTTTTTGTTAAGCGGACACGTTATTATTAGCAGAAACTCTAAAATAACACCTAAAAAACTTGGTCAGTTTGTTACGTTTTGGAAAAGAAGTAAAAGTGGACCAATAGAGCCGTTTAATGCCACAAATAACATAGACTTTTTTATTGTAAACGTAGCAGATCAAGATAAGTTAGGGCAATTTGTTTTTCCTAAATCTGTTTTACAAAAAAAAGGAATACTATCTACAGAGAAAAAGGAGGGTAAAAGGGCATTTAGAGTATACCCTAGTTGGGTTGTGCCAATAAGTAAACAGGCTTTAAAAACCCAAGAGTGGCAATTAAAATATTTTTATATTATTAACCATAAAACTAATTTAGAGAAGGTTAAAACGCTTTATTGTATTCAATAATCCCCTAATGCAGTGATGTATAAATTAAGTAGAACTACTTAATTTGTAAATTATAAACCTAAAGAACCGTTTAATGAAATTACATTATGTATTAATTTTCGTTTTAGTATGTTTTACTACACAAGCACAAGAGTATTACCTAATTAATGCAGAAAGCGGACTAAATGTTAGAGAAAAAGCTAGCGTAACTGGTGAAAAAGTAGCTAAAATACCTTATGGAGTTTTAGTAGAAAAAATTGAAGACACTGCTATTCCTTTAACCATTTACGATAATGGCAAAGCTGTAATGGGTAAATGGGTTAAAATTAAATATGATAATTATTTGTATTTGGTTTCTAACGAAAAAGAGCAAATACAAAATGAAGGTTATGTTTTTGATGGCTACTTAAAACAATATAAGAATCCCAGTTTAAAAATTTCTACTAAAAAAATAAACGAATTAGCGTATACTAAAATAGTTTCTAAGCTTCCAAAAGTTACGCATACATATAAAAAAATAGTAGATCTTGACTCAGTAAAAACCTTATTAAAAGATAAGGTTACTTGGAAAACTATTTTTTATGATGAAAAATATTTAAGAGATGATGCTCTAGAGAGCATTAAATTGGACAATGGACAAAAGATTTTGCTAAATCAAGTATCTAATGACTATAGTTTTTCTAAAGGGTGGTCTGGTTATTATCCAGATCTAGGTATTTTATTGCTAGAGGGCGGACATTCTTCAGATATTGTAATAAATGTTAAAACAGGTGAGTCTAACAATACTGTTGGTAATCCAGAGTATTTAATTCCTTCTCCCACAGGTAAGTACCGCTTAAATGGTTACTATAGTGGCCAGGAATGTGTTACATATTCTCTTCAAAAAAGTATAAATGGTAAATACACTTATTTAGGTAAGCTTAATCCTGATTATGGTATTTGTGTGTTTCATAGTTTTACTTGGGTTAGTGATACTCAGTTTGTTTACACAGTAGTATTACCTGAAGATTATGCAGAAAAGAACCCTAGACTAACATATTATTCAGGAGAAATAGAGGATAAGACACCAACAACGCAGAATACACGCAATTTTAAAGCTATAACTAGTCTAATAAAAACAAGAACATTACCAGCTGCAGATACTACTAATTTTGATAATTTTAGCAAAACCAACTTCTATAAAAAAGAAACAGTTAAACTATTACAGTTACAAAAAATATTTCCCGATTATTTTAAAGAAGGGTATAACAACAAATCTATTGCATCATATAAATTAGAATTTTCTAAAGATTTTTATTCGCTAGTTATAGTTACATACAAAGGAGATCATGAAATGGAATCTACTTTAATTAACTACAGTTTAAATGGTGAATTAATAGATTTTAAAACAATTTCTTATGACGAAATAGCAGAAGGTTGGTCTAGAATAGAATCTAAAATTGAAAAAGATAAACTTACAATTACAGATATCCTTTGGACTGATGAAAAACAAGAAGAAATAACGTATTTTAAGATAGCGTCTAACGGTAAAATTATTCCGGTTACAAAATAACTGTTCAAAATACTGTAGACAACATCATTTCCCTGTAAAAAGGGTGGTGTTTTCACTAGATATAGGCTTATAATCCTAGTGAAATAGTTACATCTTTGAAGTATCTAAATATTGTAATACAACTTTAAAAAGATGGTATGAAACTAAAACACACTTTATCTCTAATATTACTAGCAGCTTTGTTTTTTACTTCTTGTAAAGACCGGCAATATGCTTCTAACATACAAACCAACTATGTAACTAAAAGTAAGGGAGATATTTTTATGAGTAGTAGAATAGAACTATTAGAAGATACCATTAGAGACTTAAAAAAAGAGGTAGATTCTTTAACGTCTTATAAATCAAAGGTTGTAAGCGGAAAATTAATATTTGGAGTAGAAGTTGCAACTTTTCAGCCTTGTGGCAGTGATAAAATATTTTGGATTACTGATAACTATAAAAAAACTGGTAAATTAGAGAAACTTTATTATGCCTTGGCAAACGGAAAAGAACCTTATAGTCCTATTTACGCTAAAATTGAAATAATAGATAAAGGCAAGGATAAGTATGGTTTTGCAGCAGATTACAATGGTACATATGAGTATGTTAATGTTTTAGAGGTAAGACATATAAAGTCTTCAGATTGTAAATAAAATTATAGATTGATGAAAAAAATACTTTTACTCTTATTTTTAGGTATACAATTTGGCTTTGCGCAAACAAGTGTTAAACAAATTAGCTTGTCAGACGCCGCATTGCAATTAACCAAGGATAATGTAACCTACGATCCTAGTTACTTTTCTATAGACTATCCTAATGGCGATGTGCCTAGTGATAAAGGTGTCTGTACAGATGTTATTATTAGAGCGTACCGAAAATTGGGAATAGATTTGCAAGAAAAAGTACATATAGATATGAAGTCTAATTTTAATGTCTATCCAAAATTATGGGGTTTAAAAACTACAGATAAAAATATAGATCACCGCAGAGTACCTAATTTAATGACCTATTTTAAAAGAAAAGGAGAAGAAAAATTAATATCTAAAAAAGCAGAAGATTATGTTGCTGGCGATATAGTTTGTTGGAGTTTAGGAGGAGCCACTACACATATTGGTATTGTTGTAAATAAAAAATCTAAAGATGGTAAAAGAAACTTAATTGTACACAATATTGGAGGTGGCCAAGTTTTACAAGATTGCCTTTTTTCTTTTAAAATTATTGGTCATTATAGGTATAAAATATAGACTTTATTACCCTGTAAACTGCTAGTTTGTTTTTACCATAAGTAGGTTATTTTTAAGCACTAAATATCTTCAACTTTGTTACCTTAATATCTGTAAAGATCCAACAGGAAAACGTTTAATTTATATGCGTATTTATAAAACTATTACATACTTCTGCTTTTTTTTGGTAATGTGCTCTTGCGCAACACTAAAAAATACACCTACGGCAGTAAATAGGGTAGAGTTAACAGCAGATAATTTACATTTAATAAATGGTACATATCAAAATAACATAAAAAATACGCCTTACGCTTCAGAGTTTTTTTGGGGATCTTTTTTTAGCAAAAAGGAGAGTGATGCTGTTTATGGTAATGAGTCCAAAGAAAAACCACCTTTTTTTATCACACTAAAAGCAGTAAACAAAAAAAGAATAAATGCAACTGTTACGTTAAATGATAGTGTTTTAAAAACAATAAAAATTAGAGGCCGAATTAAAAATGGATACTTTGAACAAAATAGAAAAATGTATATTATTCCTATTGCAATTATAAATGTTGCTTATTCATCAAAATTTAGAATAGGACTAATGAGTAATAGCAACGTTACTACAGATTTTCAAAAGATAGAAACAGGAACGGTCTACTTTTTTCATCCATTTAATAACAATATTGCTAGTTATAATTTAGAACATAAAAAAACAGCTAATTTTATTACTGCTCAAAGAGTTTTTAAGTGAGATACAATTAAAACAACAAAAATAGATACAAAATAAAAGTAATTAATAGCAGTTACAAATACTAAAAAGGCAATATAAGATGTTTTACATTATAATAATTATACTAACTATAATTAGTGCATTAACACTAGGTATGTTTAGGAAAAATGCTGTAACACAACCTAAAAAATATATAGTTGTAGTGTCTGCTATAGGCTTAGTTGTGAGCCTAATAATGGGGCTTTATATAGGAACCGCTTATAGTCACGGTTTTGATATTCCGTGGTGGTTTTTTAGTATTCTATTTTTTATAATGATACTAGTCCCGTGCCTTATTTTAGTTGCATTAGCACAATTAAAATTAAAAGTAAAAAAGCGCAGAGATTAAAAAAGTAATACCAGAACAGTAATGAAAGACGATTTAAATAATAAAAACTTAGATATGGATAACGAAGAGTTAGAAGATGATATGCAAGTAAGAACTAAAACTGCAGTAGCAGAACGTATTTTAGGTTTGCTAGCAATTATAGGTAAGGTTCATCAAGGACAAGAACCTAGTTTTAAGTCTTGGATTACCAATAATGGCATAAACAATTACTTGTCTTTTAAAGAAACAGAATTTATAAATACAGTAGAGCCAGAAGAAAATGACATTGTAAACTTTAGTTGGCGAGCAGAGGCCTTAACATCTTTGTTTTGGGCAGTAAATTTAATAGAAGAAATGCCAGCCTTAAATACACAGTTTGATGTGTACAGCATTAGAGAGCTTGCCGAAATAATAGGCAATCCTAAAGCATTTATAAAATCTGTTACGCTAAGGTCTGATGAGGATTTAATGGCCATGGAAACAGAGTTGTATAATCAGCATTGGCGAGTAAGAGACGCACAATTATTTGGTAAAGAAATGCCAGAAGAATTAAACCCTAGTGTTGTATATGAAAGAAGATATGCACTTAGTTGGATAATTGGCTATGGTGATGATTGGGACAGTGTACCAACAGACACCTAAAAATTATAATTAGGATGTTAATACAGTAAAAAACACAAGGCGTTAAATCTATGGTAAAATAGAACAATACGCCTTGTATCACTTCATAAAAAAATCTAATTAACGTATCTTGCAGGCTTCATTTAAAGATGAATCTTATGCAAGACAATAAAACACTAAATTATATAAAAGATGTAGTAGCAAATATGCCAAAAGATTGGTTAAACTTAACTACACATCGTCTAGATATCTACAATGAAGAACTAGCTAAAGTTCAGTTTTTAAATGAGCTAGAGGCTTTATATGTAGCAAATAATAGTACTACAACTGCTTTAAGTGAGTTACACACTGCTTATGACTACATTAGATTAGGTCATCCTTTATCTTGTGTGCTAGAGTGGGGAATAGCAAAACTACACGGTTTAGACACACAAAATGTAATAAGTTTTGACTCTAACACTGTTCCTGTTTTATCAATATTGCGTAAAAATTTATTTGATAAAAAAGAAACTCAAATACTATATACAGGTGAGTTGCCAACTAATTTTAATGTAGATGTTATTAAAAACGTTTATGGCTACAATTTCAACCTAAAAAAAATAAATAGCGCTAATGATGTTACTGCTTTTAATGGTAGTACAGTTTTTATTGAAGATCAGAAAACCATTGGTGCAGTTACCTTAAATTCTAACATAGATTTTTACATAAGCCTACACGGCAAATTAGGTAGTGTTTTAGTAGTTAATACTACAGAGAATACTGCTGCATATGTAAAAGACATACAGCACGTGCGCAGAAGGGAAACAATTGCAATGACACCTGCAAACTCGCTTTTAGCTTTAAACTCACTTACAGCAGAAGCAGAGTATGTATATGTAGAAGAAGATATAAAGGCAGATAAGGCAAGTGTTTTAGCTTCTATAAAAGATATTACTCGTGCAAGTACAAAACCATTAGTTGCCTCTAGCGGATTATCTATACAATATGCTATTTTAATGGGCTTGGTTAATGATGCGTTAGAAAACCATAAAGGAAAAGCTATAAAAATTATTGTACCACCAAACTGTTATGGCGGTACAAATGACCAGGCTAGGAGAGTAGCAGCTTGTTTACAAAATGTTGCTATAGTAGATTTGCCTGTAGATGGTGATAATGATATGGTACAAAGCGTACACACTGTTTTAGACGCTATTGCAGCAGAGGATGCAGTACCTTTAATTATAGCAGAAATACCAACAAATCCACGTGTAGAAGTTCCAGATTTAATTGCGTTAAAAGATGCATTAAGCAAGGAGCGTAAAACACCATCTGGAGCAATAGCAATAGATCCTGTTTTTATATTAGATCAGACATTTTGCCCTAACGTACACTTTTTAGGAGAAGATGATGTATTATCTTCTGTTAGAATAATTTCTTTTGCAAGTGGCTCAAAATTTCCTAGTGGAGGAAAATGTACAGCTGGTTACTGTGTTGGTAATACTAAGGCAGCAGACCTAATGGAGAAAATAGAGTTGCATTTAACGCTTTGTGATAATGAAGCAACGGCATTGCAGTATAGTATATTGGCAGAACAATTGCCAAGTATGAACCAGAGAATTGCAGATGCGTATACAAATACGCGCGACTTTGTAAACTTTATACACGCTAATTTACCAGGAGCAAAAATTAACTTTGTGTCTAAAGAGTTAGCATCAGAAGGCTTTACACCGTCTGTTTTTTCTTTAGACCTACCAACAAAAGGTAATACAGAAGAAGAAAGAGAAACATACAAACGTGCATTAAATTTAAAATTGATTAATTTAATGATAACTAAAATACCAAACGAGAGTAAGTTTTGTGTTAGTTACGGACAATTAAAAGGGTGCTACTGGACTATACCAGCAACCTCTACACAAGGAACAACAAAAGAAGGTGATAAGGATTATATAGTACGTGCATCTTTATCTCCTAATTTAGACTTAGATCTACACAAACAAGTGTTTTTAGAGTTTGTAGCATCAATATAAAAACAGTTTAAAAACGCATATATAAATCGTAAATTGAGAATTGTCTTAAGGCTTTCTCAGTTTACGATTTCGTTTTTTAATCAATGAATCTCAAAGTATCGGGACTTAAATAATTAATAGTATTAATTGAAGATAAATTTCACAATGTGTTCGTGAGTCTAGATTTTTTGGGATAGCTCACAAGATTTTTATTGTTTTTAAAGGAGTTCGTGAATCTATATTGTGATTTGCCTAATGGCAATCTCAATCTGCGATTTCGTTTTTTTATCAATGAAAAAAATGAACAAAAGCCTGTTTTAAGGCAATGCCTCTTTTACAAACATTATTCAATAACACTAGCCAAATAACTAGCATCTTTTTGCACACCACCTAAAGTAGCAGAACCACGCGTATACATCCACGGCAAGCCAATAAAGTACAAGCCTTTAATATTACTAACACCACGTTTGTTTTTTGGGTAATTATCAGCATCTAATTCCAAACCTTCAATCCAGTTAAAATTAGGACGGTAACCCGTTGCCCAAATAATATTTTTAATGGTAGAAACCTTCTTTTTCTCAAAAAATAACATTTCGTTTAAAGCATCATTAGTTCTACCTACAGGAATAACGTTTTCTCTAGCTAAAATTTCTTTTACATTAGTACCAATTACAGGTTGTTTGGCAGCATTTATACGCTTACCTAGCCAACTATATTTGGTAAAACTTAAAAAACCAGTAACTGTAAACCACCACCAAATGGTTTTACCTAAAAATTGTTGCGGAATAGATTTTACAGTAATATCACCAGAAAAATAAACAGTTCTAGAACCATCTTTAGAGAGCTCGTTTAAAATTTGGTAACCAGAATCTCCTGCACCAACAACCAAAGCATCTCCGTTTTGTAATTGTTCTGGTGTTTTGTAGTAGTTGCTATGCATTTGTAATATGCTGTCTGCAAGCTTAGTATGGCAGGGAGGAGTGTAAGGTATATGAAAAGGTCCAGTAGCAATAATAACATTTTTAGCTCTAATTT
Organism: Cellulophaga sp. 3_MG-2023; assembly: GCF_030546975.1. Lineage (NCBI taxonomy): Bacteria > Pseudomonadati > Bacteroidota > Flavobacteriia > Flavobacteriales > Flavobacteriaceae > Cellulophaga > Cellulophaga sp. 3_MG-2023. The sequence goes on along the minus strand of NZ_JAUOPS010000001.1, from coordinate 799,379 downwards.
CTCCGTCTTTATGCGTAATAAAAAAACCTTTGTTGGTTTTACGTACTGCAGTAACTAGAGTATTTAATTGTACCGGAATATTATACTCTTGCACATAAGTTTTAAAGTAATTAGCAACTTCAAACTTAGAAGGGTAGTGGCCCTTAGGCGCATCAAATTTTAAACCAGGCAAATTATTGTAGGCTGTACAGGTAAAAAGCTTTAGAGAATCCCATCTGTTTAGCCAAGATGCACCAATTTGGTCTTCGCCATCTACAACTAAGAAATTCTTATTCATTTTTTTTAAATGATACGCCATAGCTAATCCTGCTTGTGCACCACCAATAACCACATAATCTAACATTAAATTGCGTTGTTTAATTTGTACAAAAGTAGCAACATTTGCAAGACCAACAAGGAAGTGCGTAGTAAAGCTTAAAACAATTACTTGTGAACAAATAGTATAGCATAAGAAATTAAAATTATAACTATCTATAAAATAAAATATGTCTAAAATTAAACCGTTAATTAAAAAAGTAGCACGAAAATACTTTTTGTGCTTACGTTTATAGGTTCGCTATTTTAAACTGTAGACTTTAAATGTAATTTTAGCTTATAAATTATTAGATAATTAATTAGTAAACGTATGGGTTGGGATATAAGTTATCATCCAATTAATGAAAAGCAAATAAACAGTTGGTATTTTGATGTATTAGATAACCAAAACTTAATAAATACACTTGCAGAAGAACATAGTCTAGATGATTTTTACAAGGATAAATATATAGATGTTATAAAAGTTGCATTAGAAACGAGTAAAGAAGATAGTTTTGATATGACACACGGCTATTATGTAGCTGTTGTACAGGGTTTCTTTAATAAATATTTTTACACTAGAGGAGCAGCTTTATCTTTTTTAGAACAACCATTTTTTGAAAAATACTATAAAAAATGGGATCAAATAATAGATCAAGACAAATACTCAAACAACATAAGCAATAGTATAAGTACTAATTATAGTTCTGGTGTTTATATACCAGCTAATATGGTTGTTCAGTTGTTACAGGATTATGATACAAACGCAGAAGTTAAAAGTGAACTAGATAATTTATTTTCATATGATAGAATTATAGTTTTTTTAAAGGCTTTAAATTATGCAAAAGAACACAATTTAGGACTTTTAGAAGCAACGGAAGTTGTAGAGCCTAACCCTATGGATTTAAATAAATCGGCTTGTTATTCTAATCTGTTTAACTGTGATCTAGAAGGTGCGTTGCTATACCAACAAGCAGCACTAGAACAACTTGCAGAAATAGAAAAAAAGGAAGGTTTGCCAGAGGGTCATATCTCATCTAAGGCAGAGTATGAGGTTACTAATATAAACCCAACAGAGGTAATTAACCCAAAAGAAGAAAAAGTAAAAAAGAGTTTTTGGAAGCGATTATTAGGTAAGTAGCCAATTGTAAGATTAATTAAAATTAAATAACCATATCAATAAAAATTATGTTAGAAAGATTATTATTAAAACATTTAACTAAAAAAGGAAAAATAGGATATTTTGTAGGTATAGTGGTATTATTTGTCTTGTTGGCAGTTTACCTTTTTGGAATAGAAGATTACAGTATGGATCGTGGGCGTAACCCATTTTTTATAGGAATGATTATCATAAACCTATCTTGGGCAGGTGTTTCTTATGCTTTATGGAAAAAACCTAAAGAAGAAGAGAGTACAACTACTAAAGAAGAAATACAAAAGAGATAATAATGACTGAAAATCAAGAATTCATATTTGAATCCATTTTTAATCAAGTTAGAGCTGGTTTTACTCCTATTTCTGAAATAAAAGAAAATATATTAGAAGAAATTGAAGACAATGAATTTGATGATGAAATTTCTGAAAAATGGGCTATTGACACTATTGAAAAAGAGTATAATAAATTAGTTTTAGAAAGTAAAAATTGGAAAAATCCTACAGACACAGAGCGGCTAATTGAAGCTTTTGATGAATTATGTAGTCAAAATATCATAGCATTGCACAATGCTGGTTATACCACTAGTGATGGCGAATATGAAGTTGTACACGTAGAAAGGAGTTTACTTAAAAAGCAAACATCTTCAGATGGGTATTGTTTTTATCATGAACAAGATCTATCAAGAGCACTTAGTACTGAAAATCCAAGTCTATATATTGCTTTTCAAAAAGTAAATAACTCAGACAACAACGTAACTTTAGAAGTAGGTAAAAAAATAGTAAAAGTTTTAACCAATAAAGGGTTTAACGTAAAGTGGGATAATGATGTTAACACAAAAATTTTAATTCAAGATTTTAAATGGCAGCATATTTACAAGGAAAACGGTAGAGATTTGTTAGATTTTGATAAAGTAGCCGAATTAATTTCAGAAAACAAAGGAATAACAATTGAAGCTAAAAGCATAGCAGATTTTTATTTAGAAACTGATGTAATAGATAATAATAACCCTACTTTAACAGATGTTTTAAATGCAATAGAAGATATGAAATACAAAGAGGAAGATCCTTCTTTTATTGTATTAGATTTTACTAAAAAAATAGCAAATATTTTATATATACAAGCCGTAATCAATAAGGATTCATCTTATGATATAGAATTGAGAACGGGTAACGCAGAAAATTTTAACCATTATAGATATATCACAAAAGATAAAAATGAATTGCTTGCCTATTTTACAAAAATGTACAATAAAATACCTGTAGATTATAGTAGTTGGCTAAATGTAACAGAAGAGTTTACAGCATAAAATATATTTTATATAAAGTAACTATAAACCTCAAAACAACGTGTTTTGAGGTTTTTTTATTCCAGAACTAGTAGTAAGGAGTAGACAATTTTTCTATATTTATGAGCTAAACAACCACAAAAGCATTAATCAATACTAATGAGTTTATACTCTTTATACCCTAAGTTAAAATTAACACACCAAGATTATCTGGACTATAACACCTATTTTGTTAAACATACTAGTGACAGGGTTTCAAAAAACGACATTGAGTCTAGGTTGCGTTTTATAGCAGATAGTTACAACAAAAAACACGCTTTGCTAAGTGATGAAGCTATTTTGGTAATAAATAAAAGAGTAAAGAAAAAACTAAAATCAGAAAAACGCATTTTTTTATCATTTGCCTTTGCTGCTATGGTATTGTTGTATTTTGGAATTAAATATTTAAAACCAGTTATAGGAGTAAGTGTTTATTACAATGTACCTGTGGTTGGTAATAATCCTTGGGAAATTATTCTTGTTGTACTTATATTTTTATGCGCTTGGTGGTACGAGAAAAAGAATTATAAAAACAAACTTATAAGTGGCGTAAAAAACCAAATTATAGCAAGTGTAGAGACGTATATTGCTTCATCAGAATACCGTAAACAGCAACACAGTAAAAAACAACAGCATAAAGTAACTAAAAGTCGTAGATGGTAATTGGTTACACTATCTACTAAAAATACCCTGTGGTAATAACTTTTAATTTATCTATTAAGTAAGAAAATCAGTGTTAAGGTTTAGTATTTTTATTTTGTAGTTTTATTAGATTGCTTAATTTTCTCCCATTTCTGCTTGGGTAATATTGGTAAACGTTGGTAAACCTTCTGTAATACTACCAGCACCTTTTTTGTTTATTTTAAAAGTAACATCTTTTGTAGTTGTAAAAAGTAATACCGAAAAAAATGAAGTTCTTAAGTGCTTTTGTATTATTGGAAAAGCTTCTTCTAGTGTTAGTTTTTTTTCAATATCCTCGGTTTCTCTAGATCTGTAACGTAATTTAAGTAATACCATAAATCCGTCATCAGCATATACAGGACGCACAAAAATATTTTTTAAGTCTGGCTTACCAATAGTTTTAGCCATAGTTAATTTTGCAAAACGGTTTTCTTCAACACTCTCTTTTACTTGTTCCCAAAACTGAACAAAAACATCATTATACGGCATAAATTACAGCTAAAATTATAAGTTATTTAGGGTGTCAAAAGTACTACATATAATTCAATTCATAAATCTCAAATCATTATTAATAGCAGAATAATTTACAGACTTCTTTTTGTTTCACAAATGATTTAAGTCATATTATAAACAAATTTGCATACCTACTTTTACTACAAAATAAATTAGTATGAGCATTTTTAGAAACAGACCACAAGACAACTACATTAATGAGGCTAACTGGCAAGAGCTTTACACTTTAACAGAACATTGGAAGTCAGACCTATTATTTTATAAAGACGATTTAAGATTTTTACATCAACTAATTAAAAAATATTTAGTGTGGATTTCTAAAAAAGAGAATTTAGATTTAGTTAAAGAAATTGAAGTTAGTTTGTTAGAAGTAGACCATCAATGTACCTCATTATTGGAGCGTACCACAAAGCATTTACATCATTTAACAGAGCTTATAGAAAACCCTTTTGCTTATGACTCTCATAAATTTAGAACAGAACACGGAGTTTTAGAGGACGATTTATCAAAATTTGTAAAAGACTTTAGAAAAAACAGAAAAGAAGTTTTTAGCATTACAGAATACATTATAGATGGTGAGCAATTGGTAAGGCAGTACACAGATTTGGCAGACTAATTAGTAATTTAAAAGTAACAAGCTATGAAAAGTGTAGATGACATTTTAAAAGAAATTACAGATATAACTACAGAGATAGAGACCAATTACCCAGAGCTTTATCGTAATTTAAATGAAAACCCTATTACGCTTAAAGAAAATCATAGTTCGCATTTAAACAAAAAAGCGCTTCAAGATTATTTAGAGCGTTTAAAGCAACTATTAAAACATCATACCTAACAAATATGGTATAACCAATAAAGACAAAAATATGGGAGAAATAGCTACGTCTAATAGGCAAATTACATTGTATTATAGTTCTGAGTCTATTAGGGCAAAACAAACCTTAGCTTATGCAAAAACAGAAGGTTTTATAGTGCAAGAAGTAGACATTTTAAAAGAAAAACTTACTGGCATACAAATTATAGAGCTGGCAGATAGGTTACACATAACGGTTGCAGAATTGGTAAACCAGCAGCATCCAAAGTACAAGAAAAATTTTGAGCCTCATAACTTTTCTACCAACGATTGGATAAAGATGATACAACACAACCCTACTATAATGAAGCAGCCCATTGCTTTAAGAGGAGATATTACCATTTTAATAGAGACACCTACAGACATTCTTAAAATTTAACGCATTTTTAAATGAATTTGTATGATATAAGTCATTTTATATCTGGTATTTAGAGGTTACATTAGAGTGTAATTAAAAAACGCTCTACAATGAAAAAAATAGTTATTCCCACAGATTTTTCAGAAACAGCTATGAATGCCATAATGTATGCCATACATTTATTTAAGCATGATATTAGCCAAATAACAATAATACACGCCTTTGCAGACGAAGTATATAAAAACACAACCACGTTAGATAGAGAAGATTTTGAGGAGTACAAAAATGCCTATCAACAAAAAATAGAAACAGCATTACAAAAAGAAGTTGCAGATATATTAGAAGCATCTCCTAACCCAAAACACAAATACACTTATGTCTCTTGCTTTGGTAGCTTGGTAGATGAAATAAACCAAATTGTAGAACAACAAAATGCAGACTTGGTTGTAATGGGCACAAAGGGCAAAACAAACAACCGCAATATAACTTTTGGTAGCAATACATTGCAAGTTATAAAATATGTAGAATGTCCGGTTTTAGCAGTACCGGTAGCATACCACAGAGAGTATCCTAAAAACATACTTTTTCCTACAGATTATATGCTGGCGTATAAACGCAGAGAGTTAAAGTTGCTAAGTACCTTGGCAAAAAACTACAGTGCAACGGTAAACTTCTTGTATGTGTCAGATTTTAAACCATCATCACACAGGCAGTTAGACAATAAAATGTTTTTAGACGCCACATTTAAAGACAATACCTGTACCAATTTAAAAACCTCTGGTACAGATATAACAGCAAGCATAAATAACACCATAGCAGCAGAAAAAATAGATATGTTAGTAATGGTAAACCGCAGACACTCATACCTAGAAAACATACTTTACAGTTCTACTATAGAAGAAATAGGGTTGCAAATTAAAATACCATTTTTGGTATTACAAAACCTTAGTCGTTAGTAGTTTATAACTAGTAATTATAAAAATAGGTTTGTTTTTTTATAGGTTGATGTGTTTAAGGCTTAAAAACAGTAAACACGTATACCACAGTGTTTTACAGCACCACGAATTTGAAATTTTAACCATTTAAAAACCAGTTGTTATGAAAAAAAAGATACTATTACCTACAGATTTTTCGGCAAATTCTAATAACGCAATACACTATGCAATTCAGCTTTATAAAGAAGAGCAATGCGAGTTTTTTATACTACATTCTTGCTACGTACCAGGTTATGCCAAAAGCAACCTTTTAAGTTTAGATAATGTAGACCAAACTTTAGCGGCAGCAAAAGAAGCAGCAGCAGTAAAAATGGAAGAATTAAAAAAACAACCTCCGTTTAGCGTTACAAACACCAACCATACTTTTAAGTATCTTATAAAAATTGGCGACCTCACAGACAACATAAAAGAGACCATAAAAAGCAATAATATTGCATTGGTAGTAATGGGTACAAGAGGAGAAACAGATAGCAAACACCTAATTTTAGGTAGTAATGCCGTAGTAACTATGGAAAAAGTTAGGGCTTGCCCAGTACTAGCCATTCCGGGGCATATTGCATACAAAGCACCATCAGAAATTGTATTTCCTACCAGTTTTAAAACAACATATACTAAGGCAGAGTTGGCAACTTTGGTAGAAATTGCAAGCCTAACCAATGCACCAATACGCGTATTATATATACAGAAAAACTTAGATTTTAGTAATAAACAAATAGAAAACAAAGCACTATTAAATACAATACTAAAACCAACAACATTTACACACCATAAATTATACAGCCAAAACCTACACAATGGCGTACGGTCTTTTGTGCAAAGTAGAGATAGCGGTTTAATAGCCTTTGTAAATAAAAAACACAATTTTTTTGGTAGTATATTTTCTAATCCTATGGTAAAAGACCTAGGTAACAACACCAATGTGCCCATACTAGCATTGCATAATTTAATAAACTAAAGCAACCCCATATATTTAGTTTAAAAGCCCTTTTTGGGCTTTTTTGTGTTTAATAGCCAAGTATATCCTTAATTTGGGTTTTTATTGCCTAAATTGTGTACAACACACAAACACTAAGTATACCCGGTACAATTATAAAGCACAATTATGAAAATAAACCTATTATCCTGTGATGCTCAAAGACCAGACAAAAGAGCTATAGCCAAATGCATAACAGAAATTTCTGCAACAGATAACTCCTTAGCCAATGAGCTAACAGAAATACTTTTAGAAGGCGATGCTGTAGACATAGAAATAGAAGATAAAAATACAGGCTCTGCCCTAAGAGCATTGCGTAAATTAGATATAGATTACGAAATTGTAGAGTAATAAAAATATTAGACACTAAAAAAAGCCATTGCAAACCATTGTAATGGCTTTTTTTATGTTTTAAACTATGGTTTAGTAGTTTTTTATATGTAAAAATTACAATTAAGAGTTTAAGACTCCCAACTATAAAGTATTTGTACCCATTTATACATTAGTAGTCTTGTTTTACATAAAATAGAATTACATTACTTACCTAAAATTATAATGTATCTGCGTTTGTAATTACAGTTGTTATTAATTTGAATATCGGTAGTTAATATGGCGTAACGTAGATTTACTTTTTTTTGAGAGCATTACGGAAAAGCGTAAAAAAAGTATATTGTTTTTTAGGATATTTACGAATTATAACAAAACGTTTATATCTTTTAATTATTAAAATTAGATAGAAAGATTTTTTCTATTGTAGAATACAAACTGAAAAATACATGTCAGAAATCAGAATTAATGCCATATCAGTAGAAAATTATCGCTCATTTAAAGATAGACAAAACTTTGTGTTTCCAGATGCTACTTATAAAAAGCCAGTTGCTATTGTTGGTTATAATAATTGTGGTAAAACAAATTTGTTGAACGCTATTTTATATGGTTTGCAAGTTAATTTTGTTTCAAAGGATACGTTTTCGCAAGATGATTTCCATAATAGAGATATGGATAATGTGCCTTTTATACTTCTAAATGCAACCAGTACTAGAGAACAAAAGTTTGATGGTGAAAAGTTTGCAAGTTTAACGGGTTATCATCGTTTAAAAATGTTTGTTGATGGAGAGGAAATTGAAGGTAGTAAAATTGAATCCTTAAATGGATTGGCACAAATTCAAGGTTATGATGGCGCACCAAAGGACGATATAAATTATGATGCATTTGGAGCAACTAGATACTTCAATATCTTCTATATCAATTTCCATAAAATTAAAGAAGAAATAAATACCAATAAAACAAGTTGGGGAAACTTAAGGTCTTTTTTAGCGAAACACATAAAAAAGATTGTAGATTCTGATGTCCCAATGAATGACAAAAAAGCCGAATTTGAAGAAGAAGTACAAGCCAGTACAGATAAGGTTTTAGAAGATTCAGAGTTAAATAGGTTTATAAGTCTTATTAAGAAAAATTATTCAAGCAATCTTCGTAACGATGATTGTTCAGTAAGTTTTGGTCTGCCTAATTATCACGATATTTTCTTAAAAATGTTGTTTAAGGTTGGTTTAAATGGTGATGTAGAAAATCAAGTGCCTATAAGTCATTTTGGTGATGGATATATATCAATGTTTGTAATGGCTGTGGTTCAGTCTATTTCAGAATTTAATGACAATGATAAATGCCTGTTTTTATTTGAAGAACCTGAAAGTTTTCTGCATGAAAATCATCAGGAATATTTTTATAAAACAGTCTTGTGTGGATTAGCAGAAAATGACCATCAAGTCATTTACACAACACATTCTGATAAAATGATAAACCCTTTTGATACCAAAGGATTAATTAGATTGGAGATTAATGAGAACAACCAAACGGTTAAAAAATATAACACCCTAGACGACTTTGATGTAATTACTGAAGATGAAGTGACAGGTGAACCTATTAATTACTCAAAGTACAATGAGTTTATTAAAACCATTGAACCTAATTTAAGCAAGATTTTATTTAGTAAAAAAGTCATTCTGGTTGAAGGACCAAATGATGTTTTAGTGTATAAATATGCTATAAAACAAAAGGTTTTAGAGTTTATAGCAGATAATGAAGCAATTCTAAATAAAGTAAGGCATGCAGATACTTTTATGAATTTTGAGAATATTGCAATTGTCTGCCATCACGGAAAAGCTACAGCAAACTATTTGATTGAATTATGCAAACACTTTAAAGTCGATTATTTTGTAATTAACGATTGGGATTTTGAAGCAGACGAATTATCTATTGATGATATTTCAAGCTTTTTAACGCTAGACTTATTAAAAGCTGATTCAATCTATACAGGAAGCGATAAAAAGGCAATGATTACTACTAACTATAATTTAATAAAAGATGCAGGTATTGATAAGATTCATTTTAACGTTAAGAAATTAGAAAGCGTGATTGGTTATGATTCTAATGACAAAAGTAGTCTTGCAATTTGGGAGTTGTTAAATTCAGATAGATTTATTTTTCATGAAAATTTGTTCCCAGAAAGCCTTGAAGTCTTTTTAGGGTTAAAAGATAATGTTCAAGAAGAATTAGTAGAAGATGATAATGATTTACCTTTTTAATATATAAATAATTTATTAACGCACAAATAAAATAATCAAATTGAAAAAAAATTACTTACTTCTACTATTACTTACATTTTCTATTCAATTACAAGCAGAAACAACACCAATTAATGTTGTGGATTTAAATTTTAGAATTCAACCAATGTCTATTCATCAACTTGCTTATGGGTTTGCAGAAGGAGATAAAGTAATAATTAATTATTCTGAAGAGAGAGGCAAAAAGCTAAAAAACTTTACAGTTTTTGAATATAATGGATCTAGTATCTTTTCTGATTTTAATTTAGTTTCTATTAATAATAAAGAAATTACAATAAAAAGGACAGGTATATACATATTCAAGTTTGAGAGTACATCCTTGGCAAGACGTATTTGTAAATTAAAAATTGATAGGATACCAATTTCTAAAGACCTAATATCATTTAATACAACGGTAAAAGAGCGTACTGTTCTAGATACAACGTATACAGTAAAGAAAGAAAGTTATGTTAAAAGTGAAGAGTATAAAGTAAAAGAAATTACAAAAAATCAGCATTTTTATGTGAATAGCGGTTCTAATGCAATGTTTAAAGGCGGTAAGTCTAGAGTTTCTTTACCTTTTGTATTACCAGCTAATACAGTTAAATGGTATTATTCGGTATCATCTTTTAGGGATAATAATGTTATAGAGAGTACTTCTGAACAAATAAATTTGGTTGCAGATTTAACTAGGTTAGTTGACAGTTCAGGAAGCTTAGAATTTGCTATAGACCAGATTTCAACTCCTCCTGGAGCAGATTATTGCGATATATATTTATTAAATTTTGATAATAATAGTCTCTTTTTAAACAAAAAAGCTTACCATCATATATTAATAGGGACAAGAGAGAATATTATAGCTGCAAATGTAGAAGTAAATAACAGTTTTTCAGAGCAAATGTATCTTGGTATTAAAAACCCGGACAATATGCATGGAATTAATGTTTTAGTAAGTATCGCTGCAATTATCTATAAACAAGAAACAGGAATTAGAGAAGTTAAAGTTCCCAATATATCACAAAGGAGAGTTTTGTATTTAGAGGATTAATGTTTTTAATCATACAAATGAGTAAATTCACAGAAGCAATATTAAAAAAGTTTTTATTGAATGTACTACTATTGCTTTTGGTTATTAATACAGCAAAAGTTTAATATTTTTGCAGTATGAATGATAATTTTGTGAATGAATACTTTGGTATAGGCATACAAAACGGTAAAACACCAGAAAATTTAGGCGTTTTATGGCGTACAGCACAAAACTTAGGGGCTAGTTTTATTTTTACCATAGGAAACAGGTATGCAAAACAAGCCTGTGATACACACAATGCGGTAAAATCTATACCGTATTACCATTACAATACGTTTAAGGATTTTAAAAATAACATTCCTGTAGGCACCAGAATAGTAGGAGTGGAGCTAGATGATACTGCGATAGATTTAGAAACCTTTGAGCATCCTAGACGCTGTGTGTACTTACTAGGAGCAGAAGATCACGGTTTAAGCAAAGAAGCCATAGAGGAGTCGCACTTTTTAGTAAAATTTAAGTCTACCTTAAGTTTAAATGTAGCAGTTGCGGGCAGTATTGTACTTTATGACAGACAACTTGATAAGCCAAGAAGTTAATTTGTAATTTTTTTTAGGGTCTAATTTTTTAAGAAACAAAGAGTTATCTAATATGCCAATAAAAATTACAGAAAAAAGCACAAAATAGTTTTATAGAATAAAAAAAGGTTCTTATATTTGCACCCGCAATAAGGGAATAACCTTATGAGACACTTGGAGAAATGGCAGAGTGGTCGAATGCGGTAGTCTTGAAAACTATTGAGGGTCACACCTCCGGGGGTTCGAATCCCTCTTTCTCCGCAAACAAGCGCAAAGCTTGAAAACAAAAAACCGCAGAGTTTACTCTAGCGGTTTTTTTGATTTTAAGATATAGGCATTTGCAAAATGCCGTAAGAGGGATAGTATTTTTTTAATATTATTTACTAAGCTCTATTAGTTCCCATTCGCCATTACTCTCTTTAGTTAGGTAAACATCTACATTAATATCTTTATCATTGCCAATTACTTTTATTCCTAGTAGAGCCTCACCATAGCCGTTAGTCATATTAATGCTCCCTGTTGGCATCATACCATAGTCTTTTATGCCTCCGGTTTCAGATTGTATTTCTTCATTTTTTTCAATTTCAATAATAGCAACCTTATAAGCGTCAGAGTTTTTCATTACAGAGCCAACAAAGAAAAATATAAATATAAAAAAGGTAAATCCTGTTGCTACTAATGCTATTATTCTTGGTAGTTTTGATGGTTTGTTAGGGTTTTTAACTACAATTGCTTTTGCTGTTTTATCTCCTAATCTTTTTTTATTTTGATTGGTAGCAAGAACTATAAATTCTACTGGCCAAATAACTAAAAATAAGTTTCTAGTTAATAACCTTCCAAAAGAAGGAACCTCAGAGGGGTTATTTTCATCACGAACCATAATTCCCATGATCCATTTACCAGGACTAATACCTTTTATAGTATCTTTTGAAAAGTAAATTAATAAACCAATAACCATAGATGGTAGCATCTTAAACAAAATGTTACTAAAATTGGTTTCGTTTATAAAATCCGACCCAAGTGATAAAAAAACAATACTTACAATTAAAAATGTGAATAAACAGTGATCAATAGCAAATGCAACTATTCTTCTTTTTCTGCTAGATAAATTATACGTGTTTTCTAAATTTTGATTCATCGGTTGGTGGCTATTATTTATGATTGGGTATGCTAGTAAATGTATAAACTATTTAAAACTAAAAAAAGAGATAATGACAATTACCTCTTTTTTTTAGAATTATAAGTTATGTTTTGTGTTTATGTATGGCACTGCTCGCACTTACCTTGTAAAAGTACTTGTGAAACATCTACAACCCTGTTAGGTATTTTAGGTATTACAACATCTGCAGGCAGGCAATCTACCTTACCACAGTTAGAACATTGAAAATGTGGGTGCGCATCTGAATGATTGCTAGATGAACATCCATTACATTTTGCGTACCATTTATGACCGTTTTTGCCTAAAAATGAATGTAAATAACCATCATCTTCAAACTTATCTAAAACACGATAAATAGTAGTTTTATTCATTTGAGCACTAAAACGCTCAATTAAAGTAGTTACAGAAATTGCAGCTGAACTTTTATCAAATTCATCGTGTAATATTTTAACCGACTTTGTTTTTCTTACAATACCCATAGTACAAAAATAATGCAACTGGAATGCAAAAAAAAAGAATCTGCTTAGTTTTAACTTAATTAACACCTAGCATTGTACTACTTAACGGTAAAATTAATCTACTATTTTTATGTCTATAGAGGTTCTAGATTGCCAACCTGTTTGGTCTGTTACAGAGTAAGCACAGTGGTAATCACCCGTATCAATATCGTCCGGAATTGTTAAGCTCACGTTTATTTCATAACTGGTAGAACCTTCAGGAACCGTAAAGTTTTCCATATAAATAAAAGGGTTTACGGGATCTTTAATAGGATCTAAATTGCATTCTCCCTCTTGGTCATCATGGGTATGATGATCAAAATTATTATGAATATCTAAACTATAAGAAGCCAAAGCTTTGTTGTCTGTAACCTGAGCTCTAAAACTATAGGTTTCTCCTTTTACTAATTGCACACACGGTTGCGGAAAACCTTGAGTGTAATTAATACTAATTGTTGGTTTTTCTTCATCTTTATCACTACTATCATCACTAGAACAAGAAGAAATAATAGCTAATAATGGTAAAAAGAAGAAATATTTTAATTTAATTTTCATTTTTCAGAATTTTTAAAACCGCATAGAGAAAAACCCTCTATGCGGTATTTTTTATTATTCAGTTACATCAATATGTGTATCGTACTTTTTGGTGTTACCGTCTTCATCTTCAACAGTAAAAACCATATGATACTCGCCAGCAGGTGCAGTAGCAGGCACGTCTATATGCTCATGAAATTCAGCTTCAGTTTTTTCATGGTATTTTTCTAAGTATTCTTTTTCAAAATCCCATTCTTCTTCACCGTCTTTAAGAGTAAGACCGTGAGCGTGTATATCTACAGTAATATTATGTATGCCGTTTACAGCATTAATCATAAATTCTGCATGAAAATCCTTTCCTCTAGCAACGCTTGCATCTAAAGAGATATCACTTAAAGCAATAGGATCTTTAATATCTATATGACCTTCTACTTCAGTGCTATTTCCTTCTTCATCTGTAACAACTAACTCTATGTGGTACTCACCAGCAGGTACATTAGATGGTACATCTATGTGCTCATGAAATGTAGGATTAATTACTTGGTAGTTTGCACCAGTATATACTTTTTCAAAATCCCATTCTTCTTCACCTTCACCAACTTCTAAGTCGTGTGCATGAATGCTAATAGCAATACTTTTTACAGTAGCTTCTGCATTAATTTTTGCTTCTAAATGAATGTCAGAACTTCTATAAACGTACTGTTCTGTAGAATGGTCACCACCTTCGCCATACTCAAAATCTGTAATTAAAGGAGCATTTAAAGCATTAGAATCATCATCACTACTACATGATTGTAAAAAGAGTCCTAGAAAAGCAACGATTGCTAAAAATTTAAAATTTGCCTTTTTAATGTTTGTTTTCATTTTTTTTAATTTTAATTGTTGTTTGTATTTATTTAAATGGAATTGTTAATGACACCGAAATGTTTCTACCAGCTTCAGGAACATCTATCAGCCTATAAAAACTAGTGTGATTGTAATATTTGGTATTGAATACGTTATTTAATTTTAATCTTAAATCTACTGGAGCACTGTTTTTAAAAATGTTCATTTTTGATGTAAACGACATATGCAGCACATTGTAACCGTCTGTAGTCTGCTCTGGAGGTACAATTTCTTCTTGTGCTGCAGTAATTCTATAATCTACAGAGATTAGAGGTCTTTTAAAAAATGAAAAATCTTTAAATTGATAAGAGGCAGAAAATAGACCAGATAATGGAGGTGAAAAAGGGAGTGTAAAATCTTTTTTTAACCCACTAGTTTGCCTAGAGTACACATATTCTGCAGATGCGCTTAGTGTTACATTTTTTATAACTGTGGTACTTGCATTAAATTCTCCGCCAAACCTAAAAACTTTGCTTTGTGTGTATTCGTAAATTTGTAATGTTTCAAAATAATTTGAGGTTGGATTTAAGTATATGTAGTTCTCAAATAAATTAATAAAAGGGCTAATGCCTAAACTAAATTGTTTTTTAGTATGATTTATATCTAAGTCTAGTTGATAAGCTACCTCTGGTTTTAAATCTAAATTTCCTTTCTCAAACCTATACATATGATAATTAACACCGTCTGATGCCAACTCGTTAGCTAGTGGCATCCTAAAGCTTTTACCAAGGTTTATTTTGTAAGTTGTATTGTTGTTAATGTAGCTAAGACCAACAGAAGCACTTAAGTTATTAAAGTTTAAACTTTTGTTTTTAGAGCGTTGTAAATATTCTTGGGAGTTAGAGCCATCATTGTTTTTTACAGTAGAAGGAAACCAATCATAATACGCTTTAGTGTCTATAATGCCATAGTCATAACGTGCACCAGCTAGTAGGTGTAAATTAGAATTAATTTTAAACTGATCATACCCAAAAGCACCAACAGTAAAACGATTATATTTAGGAATTAAAAATCCCCAACCACCAATAGTGTTGTTTTGCAGTTCCATATTTACACCCATTACCATATGGTGTTTGTTATGAATGTTAAATGCATCTCTGGCATTTAAAGTGTAGGTATTTTTAGTAAAAACACGTTCTTTAGTATTTGGTGGTTTAGGCATATACCCATGCGGAATAGGTTCTGAGTGTTCTTCTCTTTTGTTGTTCTGAAAACCTAAATCAAAATGTAAAATATGTTCACCTGTGTTTACAGTAGTGTTATTGCTAACCCTAAAATGATTTACCTTGTGGTAGGGTAAATCTATATCTCTGTTAGAGGTATCATAATCTATTTTAGATGTTCTAACCTCTAAACCATGCGCATTTGCAAAAAATCCGTTTTTGGCATTTACATTGCTAAATAGCGTTTCTGTTTTTATATTATCTGCAACGTAACCAATACTAACACTGGCATTGGCCTCTTTACCAGCAGTGTTTCTTAAATTATTTTTATGAAGTTCAAAAATGTAATTTTCATAATTAATTTTAGATGTAGGTACTTTATAGTCACCATAATCTCTAAATGTTAATCTTGTACGATAAAACCATTTTTCTTTTCTAGATGTTAAGCCTACAGATACACCAAGTAAGTCGTTATTACTTTCTCCAAGAATATTTAGCTCGCCATTAAAAGAGTTTTGTAATGGTATTTTATTTGGTTGAATATTAACAACGCCTGCAATAGCATCTGACCCAAAAAGTAATGAAGCCGGACCTTTAATAATTTGTATGTTTTCAATTCCTTGTTGGTCTATTTCAAGTCCGTGGTCGTTACCCCATTGTTGAGCCTCGTGTTTAATACCGTTTTGCACCACAGAAACTCTATTAAAACCAAGCCCTCTTATAACGGGTTTACTTTGTCCAGAACCAATATTTATAGTACTAACACCAGGTATTTTACTTAAAGTCTGCATAAGACTGTTTTCTCTATTTTTATCTAGAAATTCTTTGCTAACTATATGTGTAACTATTGGAGATTCTTTTGCTTTTCTACGTTTAGTTTTTCCTGTAACTGCTACTTCATTTAAAACGGTAGAAGACTCTTTTAAAAGTACTTTAATGTGTTTGTTAGCATTATTTTTTAAATTAATAGTAACAGTTTCTGAAGCATAACCTACGTGAGATATAGTAATAGAACTAGTTTGTTTTTTGTTGTTTTTAATAATAAACTCTCCTGTAGAAGAAGAAACGGCAAATAAATTATTACCCGTAATATTAGCACCTTCTATAGGTTTTAAGGTATTGGCATCTAGCACAGATCCTTTTATCTTAAAAGAATTTTGCGCTGTTGCAGTAGAGCACATACTAATAAATAAGCATATACTCAGCATTTTATAAAGCATAATTAGCTGTTATGTATTGTTATAATGTTATTTAACTAATAAATATGTCTATAGTTTTATGTGTAGTTTAACATTCATAAGGTTAGCGTTGTAACAAAGCAAACTAGCTCAATTACAAAATAATCACACAACTATAAAAGACAATTAGCAGTAAGGCGGAGGAGGTCTACAAAATAACTGAACACTACTATCTGGGTTAGAAAAGTAAACATTGTAACCTTTAGTAATTTTTTGTGCTAAAATAGGTTTTAGCTTACAAACTTCTGTAAAAGTAAAGTTTACAGAAAGGATGGGAGTATTGTTTTGTACAGTTATAAAGTCGCAAATAGCACAGTCTGTATGCTCATCATGATTGTCTAAGTGAGTTATAGAGTGTAGTCCTGCTATTTTCATTGTAAAGAAAAGGGCAAGTAACAAATATGTAATGCTATTTTTAAACTGATGTAATTTCATAAATTACTACAAACAATACTTTTATATTACAACTATGTTGCGTTAACTGAGTGCAAATATATTATTATTTTATTTTAATGCAACTAAAGCGCAATAATAAAAATTTTAAAAAGTATGGAGCAAAAACTAAGTAGCATATTTCTAATATATTAAGTGTTTATAGTACTTTTTGAAGAATAGATATAAAAGTATTATTGGCTGTAATAATGTGTTTTTTGATCAGTTTTACGGTTAAAAATCACTAATAATCCAAAAGTTATATAAAAACACTATAAAACCGTATTTTTGCACGCTATGGAAGAATGGTATCATTACCTACTATTAATTGTAGTTGGTTTTGCAGTAGGATTTATTAATACAGTTGCAGGTGGAGGATCCTTAATTTCATTGGCAGTATTAATATTTTTTGGTGTGCCACCTAGTATAGCAAATGGTACCAATAGGGTTGCAGTAGCTATACAGTCTGTCTTAGGTGTTGCAGGTTTTAAAAGTAAAGGTGTAAGTACTTTTCCGTTTAATATTTACTTAGGTATATCTGCAATGTTGGGTTCTATAGTTGGCGCAAATATAGCTGTAGAGGTAAGCGGTGAAACTTTTAATAGAATTTTAGCTGTAGTAATGATGGTTGTATTGCTCATCATTATTTTTAAACCAAAATTAAAAACCGAAGATATACACGAGCGTATTACAGGTAAATACTTGTGGATTGGAGTAATAGCCTTTTTCTTTTTTGGTATTTATGGCGGTTTTATTAATGCAGGTTTAGGTTTTATAGTTATTCTGTTTTTACATTATGCCAACCGTATGACCTTAGTACGTGCCAACGCAACAAAAGTAGCGGTAGTTTTAATCTATACTTTAGCGGCGCTTGCGGTTTTTATATATTATGATAAAATAATTTGGGAAATAGGTCTTGTTTTGGCAATAGGTAATGGTTCTGGTGCTTGGGTAGCAAGTAGAGTTTCTGTAGCTAGGGGAGACGGATTTATAAAAAAGTTTTTAATGCTAATGATTGTTGTTATGGCTGTTAAACTTTGGTTTTTTTAATACAATTGATGAAAATGGAGATTATTAAAAAGTTAGAATGGCGTTACGCTGTTAAAAAGTTTAATGAAGATATTGTACTATCAGATGCAAAAATAGAAGCAATAAAAGAAGCTTTTAACTTAACAGCTACATCATATGGTTTACAACCTATAAAAATGGTTGTTGTTAAAAACAAAGCGTTACAGCAGCAGTTGGCAGCAAGTTCATACAAGCAACAGCAAGTATCGCAGGCGTCCCACGTATTGGTTTTATGTAGAGAAACTGAAATAAGCTCTGCTTATATAGCTAATTATTTTAAACGAGTACAACAAGTAAGAGGTACTAGTTCTGATATTTTAGATCCGTTTAAAGAACAATTAACAGCTAGTTTTAGTAAAAAAAATGAGCAAGAAATAGCACATTGGGCAATTAATCAGGCTTACCTTATTTTAGGAAACTTGTTAACTGTTTGTGCTGCGGTAGAAGTAGATGCTTGCCCAATGGAGGGCTTTGTACCTGCAGAATATGATACACTATTAGGATTAGATAAGCTAAATTTGGCTTCTGTGTTGGTTATGCCAATAGGTATAAGAGCAGATGACGATGTGTTTTCTACCTTTAAAAAAGTACGTAAAGAGACTGTAGAAAGTGTGATAGAAATAGCCTAAAATTACTAACTTTACAGTTCTATTGAAGCTATTTTATAATAGCGTTGTTAAGATTAAAAAATAAGAAAAATATACAATATGCCAGGATTTGAATTTTTTGGAGATAAGGAAAGAGCAGAAGTACAAAAGGTACTAGACTCAGGTGTTTTAATGCGTTATGGTTTTGACGGTATGCGTGGCGACCAATGGAAGGCATTAGAGCTAGAGGAAGCCTTAACTAAAAGAATGGAAGTAGGTTATGCACAATTGGTAAGTAGTGGTACTGCAGCTTTAACAGTTGCATTGGCTAGTGCAGGTATTGGTGCAGGAGACGAAGTAATTATGCCAACATTTACTTTTGTTGCTAGTTTTGAGTCTATTTTAGCATTAGGAGCTGTTCCTATTTTAGTTGATGTAGATAATACGTTAACCTTAGATCCAGAAGCGGTAGAAAAAGCAATTACACCAAAAACAAAGGTAGTTATGCCTGTGCATATGTGTGGTTCTATGGCTAATTTAAGTGCGTTAAAAGCTATATGTGACAAACATAATTTATTGTTATTAGAAGATGCTTGCCAAGCAATTGGAGGTACTTATGAAGGTAAACCTTTAGGTAGTTACGGAGATTTAGGATGTTTTTCTTTTGATTATGTAAAAACAATAACTTGTGGTGAAGGTGGTGCTGTAATTACTAACAATGAGCAGTATTATAAAAATGCAGACCATTACTCAGATCATGGTCATGATCACATAGGTAAAGATAGGGGAGCAGAAGATCACCCATTTTTAGGGTACAACTACAGAATTTCAGAATTACACGCAGCAGTAGGTGTAGCTCAGGTACAAAGATTAGATGAATTTATAGCAATACAGAAAAAAACGTATACTATTTTACGTAATGCATTGTCTACAATACCAGAAGTAACTTTTAGAGCTGTACCAGAAGGAGGAGAAGAAAATTACTCTTTCTTATCTATATTTTTACCAACAGAAGAATTAACTAAAAAAGCACATAAAGCTTTAGGTGAAAATAGTGTTGATGCTTGTTTTTACTGGTATGCAAATAATTGGCATTACTATAAAAAATGGGCTCACTTAACTAATTTAACATCTTTAGGTAAGCTACCTAATGAGGTTAAAGAGCAACTGCCAGATTATAGCAAGTCAGACTTTTCTAAATCTGACCAATGGATTAGTAGAACAATTTCTTGTCTAGTAAAATTAGGATGGACTGATGAGGAAGTAGAGCAAAGAGCTGCTAATATGGTTAAAGCAATAAAATCTGTATTATAATTTAGTATAGATTATTAAAAATAGAAAAATCCCTTAAAACTAAGTTTTAAGGGATTTTTTATTTGTTGTAGTTAAGTTAATTAGTACTTAACGTAATCTATAATTTCTAAACCATAACCAACAATACCCACACGTCTAGATTGCGTAGTATTAGTTAGTAGTTTTACTTTGCTAATATTTAAATCGTGTAATATTTGTGCACCAACACCAAAATCTCTACTATCCATATCTACTTTAGGTGCTTTAACTAAACCGTTCCCTTGTAGTTTTTTAAGCTGAGATAATCTATTTAATAAATTAAGAGACTGAGATTCTTGGTTAATAAAAACCATAGCTCCTTTACCTTCTTTATTAATAGCGGCAAACATATCCTCCAATTTCTGATCTGGATTATTGGTAAGCGTACCTAAAATATCATTATTTACTAAGGTAGAGTTTATACGCGTAAGTATTTGTTCATCCTTATTCCAGCTACCTTTTGTAAGAGCAATATGTATTTGGTCATTAGTTGTTTGTTGGTAGGCGTGTAGTCTAAATTCACCAAAACGAGTTTCAATTGTAAATTGTTCTTTCTTTTCAATAAGACTATCGTGCTCCATTCTATAGGCAATAAGAGCTTCAATAGAAACAACTTTTAAGTCAAACTTTTTGGCAACATCTATCAATTGTGGCAAACGAGCCATAGAACCATCTTCGTTCATTATTTCTACAATAACACCAGCTGGCTTAAATCCAGCTAAACGAGCAAAATCTATTGCAGCCTCGGTATGTCCTGTTCTACGTAAAACACCACCTTCTTTAGCAATTAAAGGAAAAATATGTCCAGGTCTTGCTAAATCTTGAGGTTTTATATCGTTCTCTGTAAATGCTTTTACAGTTGCAGCTCTGTCTCCTGCAGAAATTCCTGTAGTAACGCCTCTACCTTTTAAATCTACAGATACTGTAAAAGCAGTTTCCATAGGATCTGTATTATTAGTTACCATTACGTGTAAACCTAATTCTTTACAACGACCTTCTGTTAAAGGAGCACAAATTAAACCACGACCGTGAGTAGCCATAAAGTTTATCATCTCTGGAGTAACAGCTTCTGCAGCAGCTACAAAATCACCTTCATTTTCTCTATCTTCATCATCAACAACAATAATAACTTTTCCTTTACGGATGTCTTCTATTGCTTCTTCAATTGTATTTAACTGTATTTTATTTTCCATTAGTTTTAGTCTTGGAATTTTTAATAAACTGTTTTTTTATCAAGTAAATAATATCGCCAAAAGAAATTAGGCCCTTATCATTTGTTGCTCTTATGGTTAAAAATACACCTAGAGGTAGCATTACTAAAGTAGGGATCCAAGCAGCTAGTGCTGGTGGTATTTTACCAACTTTAGCTGAGTTACCAACAAATACTCCTAAAAAGTAGTATGCCAAGAAAAGTACAATAGCAATTACCATAGGTAATCCCATACCACCTTTTCTAATAATAGCGCCTAACGGTGCACCAACAAAAAATAAAATGATACAAGAAAAAGCCAATGCATATTTACTATGTAGGGCTAATATATGTATGTTGTAACGTTGGTATTTTATAACTAATTCTTTTTTTCTGGCAGTAACAGAGCTTAATACATTGGTAGTAGAACTGTGTGCTGAGTTATATAATTGCATTTGCATAGGCTCTTCATACAACGCTGCAATATCTCCAGTATAAACAATGGTATCTTTATTAGTCTTTTCGGCTTTTTTGTCTTTTACTACAGCAGCAACTTCTTCTTTAGAAGCCTCGTCTAACATAGGTTTTGGCTTTTTAAATCCAAAATCAGCTTTAAAAGCGCCAGATCTACTAATTATATTTTTAGAAAAAGCTTTTATAGTTTTTATGTTATCTTCTCTAATAGAATCTATGTCTACAATAAGTCTAGATACCTTTTTCATTTTTTCGGTATCTACATTACGATCCTCTTCTAAATCCTGATTGTCCATAGAAAGTACAATGTTTATAATGTACTCGTTAAACTTAGCTTTAGCAAACGGAACTTTTTGCTTGGTTTTACTATTTTTAGACTGCACATCTTCATAATAGTTACCGTCTTTTAGTATAAGTTTTACAATATCAGAATCTTCACTACTAACTAATTCACCTTTTTTAGCTTTTATAACTACATTGCTAATATTATTTCTAGTTTTTTTGTGAATGATAATATTATCTAAAAAACGATCGTTTTCTCCAGACTTTTTATCAACCTTGATGTTCATCCCTTCAAAATCACTAAAAATACCTTCAGCAATTATGGCGGCAGGTTTTACGTTACCTATGTTTCGTTTTAGGTTGTAAATTTTATGAGCAGCAGCAGGGGCAACATTGTTTGCAAAGAAAAAAGCAACAGTGCCTAAAAGTAAAACAAATACCACAATGGTACGCATTGCACGCTGCAAAGAAATACCCGAGGCTTTCATTGCGGCAAACTCATAATTCTCTGCTAAAGTACCAAAGGTTAAAATAGAAGAAAGCACCACCGTTAAAGGCAATACTTTATCTACTAAACTTGGCATAAAGTAAAAAATAAACTTACCAATAATAAGTAAGTCTAGTCCTTTACCAGCTAAGTCTCCTATATACAACCAGATCGTTTGGAATATGAAGATTAACATCAATATTGCAAACGAACTGAAAAAGTTAAAAAGAAACTTTGTTAGAATGTAACGATCTAATAATTTCAATGGCTTAATTTCTTATGATATAGTACCCGTCATCCTCGTACTTTTTAAGGTCAAAAGTAAATAAGCTTTTTGATAAAGTTTGATTTGTTTTAAAAGAATTAACAGTAATTGTGGTTTTTGTACCATTATCACCAGTTTCTATAAGGTTGTAGATGTGTTTTGTTTCTACATCTATACCCAAAAGCCTAGATTTTATCTCAGAATTAGAGTCTATCGGAATTAATTTAATGTATTGTATTTTTCTTCCGTTTACAGTTTGTAATTTATCCCAAGCATAATTATGTCCAGATTTGTAAAATGTAAGCATTTTAGAAGGTGTCATTGCATTGTCATCATTAGACTTATCTTCAATAGTCACTTCTTCGTTATCTGGTACAACAGTATAGACTTTTTTACCATCAAACAATTGCATAGAACCAAGGTAGTTAAACAAGTATTTTTCACCTTGTAAAGTAACGTCTCCTCTTGTTTCTCTGTTTATATTGGCTTCACTATTGTTAAGTGAGTGTTTAAAGTCCACAAAAATATTATCATAGCTAGTTACTTTATTATAAACTTTATCTAATAAAGCTTTTGCTTTCTCGGAATTTTGCGCAAAAGATACATTTGCTATTAATATGAATACTAAAACTCCTAATTTTCTCATTTTATATGATTTATTAATTGTTATTTTTTTTCGTTTTCTAATAATTGATCTAGAGCCATCATATCTGGTACCAAAACCTGTCTTGCTTTACTACCTTCAAATTGACCAACAATGCCTGCAGCCTCTAACTGATCTATAATTCTACCTGCTCTGTTGTACCCTAATTTTAATTTTCGTTGTATTAAAGAAGCAGATCCTTGCTGTGCAATTACTATAACTTCTGCAGCTTCTCTAAATAATTTATCGCGATCTGCTATATCATTAGCAATACTTGTGCCAGACTCATCTGGACCAACATATTCTGGCAGTAAAAGAGCTTCTGCGTACGCTCTTTGTGAGCCTATGTAACCTGTAATTTTTTCTACTTCTGGCGTATCTACAAAGGCACATTGTACACGAATTACATCGTTACCCTGTGTATAAAGCATATCTCCACGACCAATTAATTGGTCAGCTCCTTGTGCATCTAGTATAGTTCTAGAATCTATTTTAGAAGTTACTCTAAATGCTATACGTGCTGGGAAATTTGCTTTTATAATACCTGTAATTACATTTACAGACGGTCTTTGTGTTGCTATAATTAAGTGAATACCAATGGCTCTGGCCAATTGCGCTAAACGAGCAATAGGAGTTTCTACTTCTTTACCAGCTGTCATAATTAAATCTGCAAATTCATCTATTACCAATACAATGTATGGTAAAAACATATGACCGTCATTTGGGTTTAGTTTACGAGCTTTAAATTTAACATTGTATTCTTTTAGGTTACGTACCATTGCAGCCTTTAGCAACTCGTACCTGTTATCCATTTCTATACAAAGAGAATTTAAAGTGTTTATAACTTTTGCATTATCTGTAATAATGGCATCTTCAGAATCTGGCAGTTTGGCTAAAAAGTGACGTTCTATTTTATTAAATAGCGTTAATTCTACTTTTTTAGGATCTACCAATACAAATTTTACCTCTGCTGGGTGTTTTTTGTATAGGAGTGATGTTAATACAGCATTTAAACCAACAGACTTACCTTGCCCAGTAGCACCGGCCATAAGTAGGTGTGGCATTTTAGCTAAATCTACTACAAGTGTTTCATTACTAATTGTTTTACCAAAAGCAATTGGTAGCTCCATTTCTGCTTTCTGAAATTTTGTACTTGCTATTACAGAACGCATAGATACTATAGAAGGGTTTTTGTTAGGAACCTCTATACCAATAGTTCCTTTACCAGGTATTGGAGCTATAATACGTATGCCAAGTGCAGCTAAAGAAAGTGCAATGTCATCTTCTAAGTTTTTAATTTTTGAAATACGCACACCAGCATCTGGTACAATTTCATACAATGTAACTGTAGGTCCAATAGTGGCTTTAATTTGTGCAATTCCTATTTTGTAGTTTTTTAAAGTTTCTACAATTTTGTTTTTATTTTCTTCTAACTCTTCTTGGTTAATTGTTATTCCGCCACCTGCACCGTGTTGGTCTAATAACTCTATGTGTGGAAACTTGTAGTTTGCAAGTTCTAAAGTAGGATCAAATTCACCAAAATCATCAACTAGTTTGTCTGCTAGGTTGTCAATCTCTTCTTTTTCTTCAGTAATTTTTTCTACCTCTATATTTAAGCTTTCTTCTACATTTTCTTCATCTTCGGCTACAGTAACCTCAAAACTATTATCCTCTACAGGTTTTTCCTTTTCTATAGGAGGAATTTTTTCTTTGTGAGTATAAGTATCTACAACTGCAGGAGTTTCCTCTACAATAACCTCTTCAGTTTGCTTTTCTTTTTTTGTTGAAGTAGAAGACTCATCATCAACATTGTTTAACTCATCAGTTAAAGCAGTTTTTTTCTGTTTAAAATACTGTAATGCACTTTCTGGCGTAAACTTAAATAGTCGGACTAAAATAAATATCAATCCAAAAATTAGAAGTAGTAAAACACCAATTTTACCGGTATAGTCTTGTAGAAAATCGTTCATTTCAAAACCAACTAAACCACCTAATAAAGGCCATTTAGCGGTAAAGAAACCTAGTGCTACAGATAACCATAGTACAAATATTAACCCCCAAATCCATTTTTTTACAAGTCCGTTTTTAGGTAAACTAAAAAATAAAGTTAAACCAGATAAAAATAATAGAACAGGAAAAATAAATGAAGCAACTCCAAATCCTTTATATAAAAATAAATGACCTATGCTTGCGCCAAATTTGTTTAGTAAGTTTTTAGCTTGTTCATTTCTATTAGCAAATTCAGACAATAAACTTTGATCGTCTTGCCACGTAAAATAGAAAGATGTAAAAGAGAAAAACAAAGCAATAGCAAAAAGCATTATAACACTACCTAACAATATTTTATTTTGTTTAGATAAGCCAATACTGCGTTTCTGCTTAGGAGTAGCTGCTTTCTTTTTAGTAGTCTTTTTTGCCATTAAATATGTATACCTTAATATATGTAACTTAAATTTGGTTACAAGTTAAAAATTTTTGGAATGTAAATAATACATCCTATAATAGATGCTGCTATAGAAACTATCATAACAGCACCTGCAGCTACGTCTTTTATAAAGCCAATTTTTGCATCAAACTCTGGTTGTATGTAGTCTGCTATTTTTTCTATAGCAGTATTAACACCTTCTATGCCCATAACTAAACCAATGGCAAATATCTGTAATATCCATTCTGTATTAGATATATTATAATAAAAACCAAAAATGGTAATAAAAATACATATAAAGAACTGAACCTTTATACTAGCTTCAGTCTTTAAAAGTAAAAAAGCACCCTTTAAAGCGTAACCAACACTACGAATTCTGTTTAATACAAAATTTTCTTTTGGCATACTTATAAAGCTTCTAAAGCTGACTTATAATTTGGTTCTTCAGTTGTTTCTGCTACTTGTTCTGTGTAAACAACGTTTCCTTCTTCATTTAAAACAACAATAGATCTAGACAATAAGGCTTCTAATGGCCCATCTGCAAAAGATAAATTATAAGCTTTACCAAAGTTACCGTCTTTAAAATCTGATAACATTTCTACATTATCTAAACCTTCTGCACCACAAAAACGTGCTTGTGCAAATGGTAAATCTTTAGAAATACATAAAACAACAGTGTTTTCTAATGTAGATGCTTCTTTATTAAATTGTCTAACAGACTGTGCGCATGTGCCAGTGTCTACACTTGGAAATATATTTAATACTACTTTTTTACCCTTGTAATTTTCTAAGGTAGCAGTAGATAAATCGTTTTTAGTTAATTTAAATTCTGGAGCTGTAGCACCAACTTCTGGTAAATTACCTAATGTATTTATTTTATTTCCTTTTAACGTTACTGTAGCCATAATGTGCGTGTTTTAATTTTGGTGTGAAATTAAAAAATATATGAGTGATATGTAACTATTTTAATAAAAAAGAATATTGCATAGATTGAGTCTGTTTTAATAGTGTAAATTTATTGATTTTACTTTTAGTATAAGGTTAACTTATTCTTTGATAAAATCTATCAATTTCTTAACTTATATCCGAAAAGATTTTTAGCTAATTTTATCTCAATAAAAATATAGACTGTTATGGAAAATAAAAAACTTACCACATCTGCAGGAGCTCCAATATCTAACAATCAGCGTTCACAAACGGCTGGTGATAGAGGACCTGTTTTAATACAAGATTACAAGCTGTTAGAAAAGTTAGCACACCAAAATAGAGAGCGTATACCAGAACGTGTGGTACACGCAAAAGGTTGGGGGGCAATGGGTACTTTTACGGTAACCCACGATATAAGTAAATATACAAGAGCAAAAATATTTTCATCTGTAGGTAAAAAAACACCTGTTTTATCTCGTTTTTCTACAGTAGCAGGTGAAATGGGAGCTGCAGATACAGAAAGAGATGTGCGTGGTTTTTCTGTTAAGTTTTATACAGAAGAAGGTAATTGGGATATGGTAGGTAACAATACTCCAGTTTTCTTTTTAAGAGATGGTTATAAATTTCCAGATTTTATACATACACAAAAAAGACATCCTAAAACAAATTTACGCTCACCAGAAGCAATGTGGGATTATTGGTCTTTGTCTCCAGAGAGTTTACACCAAGTAACTATTTTAATGTCTGATAGAGGTATACCTGTTACTCCAATGCATATGAATGGTTACGGGTCACATACCTATAGCTTTTGGAATAATGAAGGAGAACGTTTTTGGGTGAAATTTCACTTTAAAACACAACAAGGTCACAAACATTACACCAATGAAGAGTCGGCTAAAATAATAGGAGAAACTAGAGAAAAATACCAAGAAGAACTTTTTGGAGCTATTGAAAAAGGTGATTTTCCTAAGTGGACATTAAAAATACAGGTAATGCCAGAGGCAGATGCTGAAAAAACACCATACAATCCGTTTGATTTAACTAAGGTTTGGCCGCACGCAGATTACCCGTTAATTGAGGTAGGAGAGTTGGAGCTAAATAAAAACCCAGAAAATTACTGGCAGTATATTGAAAATGCGGCTTACTCACCATCTAACATAGTACCAGGAATAGGTTTTTCTCCTGATAAAGTACTACAAGCTCGTATTTTTTCATACGCAGATGCTCATAGGTATAGATTAGGTACGCATTATGAAGCTTTACCGGCAAATGCAGCTAAATCTGAAGTTAATCACTACCATAAAGATGGTTCTATGCGTTTCTTCACCAATGATTTTGGTAACCCAGATGCTTATTATGAACCAAATAGTAAAGGAGGAGCTGTAGAAGACCCAACTGTAGAAGAACCACCAATGAAAATTAGTGGTGATGCCAAACGTTATGAAGAAAATGATACGTATGGCGAGTATAAGCAACCAGGAGATTTGTTTAGAATGTTTGATGAGGGGCAGAAAAACAGATTGTTTAACAATATAGCTGCTGCAATGCAAGGTGTTTCTATGGAAATTATAGAGAGACAGTTAGTGCATTTTGATAGGGCAGATCCTGCTTATGGAAATGGAGTACGTAAGGCTTTAGGTATATCAGAATTAGAAAATTATTAAGATAATAACGCATTATTTGGGGTAAGCATTAGTGCTTATCCCTTTTTTTATAACTATAAAATGACAGAAACTACAACAGCATTTTTTAATGCAATACGAGAAGAGAATACAGAAGAAGTAGCAAAAATGTTAAAAGAGAACCAAAAATTAGTATCTGTAAAAGATACACGTGGCTCTACACCTTTAATTTTAGCAACTTATTATAATTACTTAGATATAGCTAAGGTTTTACTAGATAATAATGCACCAATAGATGATAAGGATGCCTCTGGAAATACGGCTTTAATGGGAGTGTGCTTTAAAGGTTTTGATGCAATTGCAGAATATCTAATTAGTGAAGGAGCAGATGTAAACGCAGTTAACTTATCTGGAGCTACTCCTTTAATTTATGCGGCAACCTTTAATAGACAGTCAATTATTAAAATGTTATTAGATAAGAATGCAGATAAAACTGTAGCAGACCAAAGAGGTAATACAGCATTAGATCACGCAAAGATGCAAGGTTTAAGCGATTTAGAATCTCTTTTAGTCTAGTTAAGAATAAAAAAACCTCTGAAAATTAATTTCAGAGGTTTTTTTAGTAGTTTGTTGTAACAGTTTCGTTAATAAATAAAAGCCACAATTCTAATTTCTAGAATTGTGGCTTTATTATGTAACAGTGTTTTACTGTTTATTTGTCTATAGAACCTAATACACGTTTCATAAAACTGTTTAGAGCTTCTTTTTCTGGCACACCTTCTTTAATAGATTTTTGTACCTCTAAAGCACCATACATATTAGAAATTAGTTCTCCAATAACATCTAGTTCTTCATCTTTTATAGATGATACTTCTGTTAGCGCCTCTAAAGTTTCAATTGTTTCAAGAACGTAATCTTCATCGTTCTCTTTTATAAAACTTGTAAGGTGTTTAATTACTGGCAATTTCATGTACTAATTCTTTTAAAACATCATATTTATTTGTCTGCGTCTGGTTTTTAATGTTTCCGTTTTCAAACGTAGCAAACGTAGGTAAATTATCTACATTGGCTAATTTTCTAGATTCCGGAAATTTTTCAGCATCAGCTAAAATAAATGTAATGTCTTCGTTAGCAGCAGCCTCTTTTTTAAATTTAGGCTTCATTATTCTACAGTTTCCACACCAAGTAGCAGAGTATTGCACAACCACTTTTTTGTGCTCAGCAATTAGTTCTGCTAAATTGTCTTGTTCTAGTTCTAGTAACATACTAAAATTAGTTTACGTTAGATGCTAAGTATTCTGCAGTACCTTTAGCGTTAGCTTGCATAGCTTCTTTACCTTCTTCCCAGTTTGCAGGACAAACTTCACCTTTTTCTTGTACGTGAGTGTAAGCATCTACTAAACGTAAAAACTCGTTTACATTTCTTCCTAAAGGCATATGGTTAATTCCTTCATGAAAAACAGTACCTTCTTCGTCAATTAAGTAAGTTGCTCTATAAGTAACATTGTCACCATCTACAGTTATAACTCCTGTTTCATCATTATAAGTTTCGTTAGATATATCTAAGATTCCTAATGTAGAAGCTAAGTTTCTGTTGCTATCTGCTAAAATTGGGTAAGTAACACCTTCTATACCACCATTATCTTTTGGCGTATTTAACCAAGCAAAGTGTACTTCAGGAGTATCACAAGAAGCTCCAATTACGATTGTATTTCTTTTTTCAAATTCTGCTAATGCAGACTGAAAAGCGTGTAATTCCGTTGGACATACAAAAGTAAAATCTTTAGGGTACCAGAATAATAATACTTTTTTATTATTGTTCTTAGCTTCTTCCAATACGTTTAGTTTGAAAGTATCACCCATTTCGTTCATTGCATTAACGTTTAAATCTGGGAATTTTTTTCCTACAAAAGCCATATATTTTTTATTTAAGGTTATACATTTTGTTACTGCAAATATAACCTACAAATATGCTTTTTTAGTTTAATAAAATTTTAATTCTTTATAGAAGAATAAAGATTCTTTATGTTAATATTTATTTAGAACGTAACTGTCTTATTTTAATGTTTAAAGCAGCAAATAATAATGTAGTAAATGGGCTTAACCAGTTAAACATAGCGTAAATAAAATACTCGCCAACCCCAACGCCTAAAACACTAGATTGATAAGCTCCACAAGTGTTCCAAGGTATTAGTACAGAGGTTACAGTACCAGAATCTTCTAAGGTTCTACTTAAGTTTTCTGGTGCAAGACCTTTATCTTCATATGCCTTTTTAAACATTTTACCAGGAATAACAATTGCTAAATATTGATCACTAGCAATAGCATTTAAACCCAAACAACTAGCAACAGTACTTGCAAACAAACCAAAGGTAGTTGTAGCTATAGATAGTAGTGCTTTGGTAATTCTTGCTAAGGCTCCAATACCATCCATAATACCACCAAAGACCATTGCGCAACATATTAGTAAAATAGTCCAAAGCATACCATTAATTCCGCCAGCACTAAATAGTTTTCGTAATCGCTTTTTGGTAATTAATTTATCTAAATTATCAGCAGTACTTGCTAAAACACTTTTGTCTTTAGTTAGACCAGAAAAAACAGCTGCTAAATCTTCTTTTGTATAAATACCTTCTAAATCATCACCGGTAAAAACTTTGCTTAAGTCCTTATTTTGTTTAATAATTGCTATTTCTTCGGTAGAAAATTTTGCTACTTGTTCACTATCATCTATACTTACGTTAGTATCTGTTAAAACAGCAGTAACAATAGAGTTTATCTTAGAATCACTTAATTTATCTAGTAATTTTGGCTGAAAGATAAAAGCAAATATAATAGCTAAGCCTACACCAGAAAGTAACGCAACCAAAGGTTTGGTTTTTAATAAAATAAGAGCAACTACAGCCACAGGTACTATAAATAATAATGGTGTTATGGTAAAATTAGCATCTATTGTATCTAATATAAAGGCAATATCTGTAGTGCCATTTGTATCTATATTGGCACTTAAAACACTAAAGAAAATAAGTGTAACTATAAGTGTTGGCACAGTAGTAATAGTCATATATTTTATATGTGTAAACAAATCTGTGCCAGCCATAGCAGGAGCAAGGTTGGTTGTGTCACTTAAAGGAGACATTTTATCTCCAAAATAAGCTCCAGAAATTACAGCACCAGCAATCATTCCTGGGTTAATACCAAGGGCAGAACCAATACCAATTAGTGCAATACCAACTGTTGCAGACGTGGTCCAGCTACTACCTGTAGCTATAGAAATTATAGCAGCAATAATAACAGAGGCAGGTAAAAATATACTAGGGTTTAAAACTTGTAATCCGTAATAAACCATAGCAGGTATAATACCGCTAACCAGCCAAGTACCAGCTAAAGCACCAACCATAACCAATATTAGTATAGGTATAAAAACACTTTTTAGGTTTTCCCAAACTTCTTTTCCCATTGTAATGAAAGAAGTTTTATTAAATAACCCAACAATTGCAGCAATAACACCACCAATTAAAAGTATTATTTGATTTGTGTATGCACCAAACCATTCTTGTCCGTCTACAAAGAAGATATTGTAAGCTAAAAGCGACATTAAAATTAAAACCGGAATTAAAGCTTCAAAGAAATTTAATTCTTTATTATCTACAATATGCTCATTTTTAGGGTCTGAGGTGCTTAAGTTTTGGTTTTGCATTAAATTGAGTTAGTTAATTACCTTGTAATATTACAATTTTGGAGCGTTTCTTGCAAGTTTTATATCTTCATACTAGTGGTTGTATTATTATAAAATAGCCAAGTTTTGTTTACACTTTTTTATCAAATTATAAGTTCTTTTAATATCATTATCTAAAACAATAGATAGTCTAATTAAACCATTAGAAAGTCTAATTAGTTCTTTTATTTTAGAATGATATAGATGTAAACCATTCTTTTTTTTAATTCTGAGATAATTATATTGTGTTTTTAATGTATTTATGTTTGTTAAGTTAATAGCATTAAATCATATTGGTAGTACGCAAAGTTCTTTTGTAATAAATGAGGTAAAACATACTACAGCTATAGAACTTGGCGTTTAGTTTATGTGTTTATACGCACTAAAACGCTAAAAATTTGTTATAATAAAAAGAGGAAGGTATTATAATTTCCTATCCACAAAAAATAGTGCTAATTTTACAACTTTAATCAAAGAAAAAGATATGAATTCATATGATGTTGCCGTAATTGGCTCAGGTCCTGGAGGGTATGTTGCAGCTATACGTTGCGCACAATTAGGAATGAAAACAGCAATAATAGAGAAATATTCAACTTTAGGTGGTACGTGTTTAAATGTAGGCTGTATTCCGTCTAAGGCGTTGTTAGACTCTTCTCATCATTATGAAGATGCAGTAAAGCATTTTGAAGAGCACGGAATTGATATTCCTGGCGAAATTAAAATCAATTTAGAGAAAATGATTTCTCGTAAGCAAGCCGTTGTAGACCAAACTACTGGTGGTATTGATTTTTTAATGAAAAAAAATAAAATAGACGTTTACGTAGGTACTGGTTCTTTTAAAGATGCTACGCATATTTCTATAGTAGGTGAAGAAACTACAGAAATTGAAGCTAAACATACAATTATAGCAACTGGTAGTAAACCATCTACCTTACCTTTTATTAAGGTAGATAAAGAGCGTGTTATAACATCTACTGAAGCATTAAAACTTAAAGAAGTTCCAAAACACCTTATTATTATTGGTGGTGGAGTTATTGGTTTGGAGTTAGGACAAGTATACAAAAGGTTAGGTGCAGAAGTATCTGTTGTTGAGTATATGGACCGTATAGTACCAACTATGGATAAAGGAGTTTCTAAAGAACTTAATAAAGTTTTAAAGAAACAGAAATTTAAAATGAACTTGTCTCACAAGGTAAAATCTGTGGAACGTAATGGTGATGAAGTTATAGTTAAAGCAGATAACAAAAAAGGTGAAGAAGTTACTTTCACTGGAGATTACTGTTTGGTAGCTGTTGGTCGTCATGCTTATACAGATGGTTTAAATGCAGAAGCTGCTGGTGTAAAACTTACAGACAGAGGTTTAGTAGATGTTAATGAGCATTTGCAAACAAGCGCTTCTAATATTTATGCTATTGGTGATGTAATTAAAGGTGCTATGTTGGCTCACAAGGCTGAAGAAGAAGGTACTTTTGTTGCAGAAACTATTGCGGGTCAAAAACCACATATAGACTACAACTTAATTCCTGGTGTTGTTTATACTTGGCCAGAAGTTGCTGCTGTAGGTAAAACAGAAGAGCAGTTAAAAGAAGCTGGTGTTGATTATAAAGTTGGTCAGTTTCCTATGCGTGCTTTAGGTAGATCTAGAGCTAGTATGGATTTAGACGGTTTTGTAAAAGTACTTGCAGATAAAAATACAGACGAAATTTTAGGTGTACATATGGTTGGTGCACGTGCAGCAGATATGATTGCAGAAGCAGTTGTTGCTATGGAGTACAGAGCTAGTGCAGAGGATGTATCTAGAATGTCTCACGCTCACCCAACATTTACAGAGGCTATTAAAGAGGCGGCTTTAGCTGCAACAGGAGATAGAGCTTTACATATTTAAGCTTTTATCTAAATAGATATAAAAAAGGCTGCTCAACAGAGCAGCCTTTTTTGTTTAATGTAGTTTGTAAAAATGGTCTACAGGACCATTTCCTTTACCTAGTTCTTTACTTTTACCAGCAACTATTGCGTGGTGTGTGTAAGTTATTCCTTTTTGTACAGCGTCTTTTAAACTATTTCCAAGTCCTAAATGTGTAGCAATAGCAGAAGATAATGTACAACCAGTACCGTGTGTGTTTTTAGTGTTTACCTGTGTTTTACTAAAATTGTGTAACGAGTTGGTTTGGTAGTTGTATAATACGTCTACTAAGGTTTGACTATTTTCTATATGTCCGCCTTTTAACAAAACCGATGTTTTGTACATTTTTCCAATTTTTTCTGCCATTTGTGGCATATTTTCAGGAGAAATAGTATCAATTTTAAGTAAAACTTGTGCTTCAGGTATATTTGGAGTTATTAAGGTTGCTAATGGCAAAAGTAACTTTATGGCCTCTAAGCCTGCATTGTCTAACAAATTATCTCCAGAAGATGCTACCATCACAGGGTCTAAAACAATAGGCATATCTTTATGAGCTTCTAGAGTTTCTAATACTGCTTTTATAATCTTTGCAGATTGCAGCATTCCAATTTTTATAGCACCAACATTTATATCGCTTAATACAGCTACTATTTGGTTTTTAATCTCTGTAGTAGGAATTGGATAAATTGCATTAACTCCTAACGTGTTTTGTGCTGTAATAGCTGTAATTGCAGTAGTTGCAAAGCCTCCGTTAGCACTAATGCTTTTAATATCTGCTTGTATGCCTGCGCAACCTCCAGAGTCGCTCCCTGCAATAGTTAATACAGAGTTGTAAATGGTTGTAGTGTTTTTCATTCGTATTTTAATGTCAGTATGCAAATCTATATAATTTGTAGTTTTTTGTACTAAATTGTTTCTAATTAACATACGTGTAAAACACAAAAAAAGTCCTCAAGAAAAATTACTTAAGGACTTTTTTTATGTTGTAGTGTGCTTATTTTTTATGAGAACCGTCGCAAAATGGAGGGTTGCTTGTTAATTTACAAGTACACATATTGTAGGTTTTTGCTTCTTCAACAGAAAAACGCATAGACGGTGTTGCGTTATGTGCCTTGTGAGAACCATCACAAAAAGGTTGGTTGCTGCTGTGTGCACAAGTACACCATCCGTAGTTTTTATCTTTTTCTAATTCTACTTTAATTGGAGAGTATTGTTTGTCGTTGCTCATTTTTATAGTTATTTGGCTGTAAACATAGCGTAAAACTAAGCATCAAAAAATAGCAAAACTTAATTTTTAGCTAGTCTAAATAGCTTTAAAGTAGCAAACTTTACCTTTTGTATTCTGTTTTTAATTTTAAGTTCGTGTTTATCATACAATAAGGCCAAGTATGTAGAGCTAAACATAAATAAAGCAGCGCCAATTATAGCTTTTGCAGGGGTTAAAGAATATTTAAAAAAGTGATAAAATCCAAGTCCAGTAAAAC
Source organism: Cellulophaga sp. 3_MG-2023 (assembly GCF_030546975.1). Lineage (NCBI taxonomy): Bacteria > Pseudomonadati > Bacteroidota > Flavobacteriia > Flavobacteriales > Flavobacteriaceae > Cellulophaga > Cellulophaga sp. 3_MG-2023. Next base: position 763,710 of record NZ_JAUOPS010000001.1, on the reverse strand, counting down.
TACCGTATAAAATAATAAAGTGTATTACGTAAATGGCAAGCGTGTTCTGACCAATTTTTAAAACAGTTTTATTGGTAAGGTAGGAGCGTAGCATCATAAAAATAAAAAATATGATGAGCACATCTCCAAGCCTAATAAATAAATAATTGTTAGTGTACACAGCATACAAAAAACTGGTATTTGTTATATCGCATATAAAAGCAAATAAAGGCGATGATCCAAAAATTAAAAATAGTCCTGTAACAACACATATTGGTATAGCTGTTATGTATAGTTTTTGGTAGTTTTTATATTTTGTAAATAACATAGCCATAAAAGCACCAAAAGTAGCATAGCCAAACCAAGGTATTATAGTAAATACAGAACCATATAATTTAGTAATGTAGTTAGCAATAGCTTGTGGTAAATAAGAGTGTGGTAGTTTGTCGTATGTTGGTTCAAATAAAAATAAAACAATTGTAATTGTCACTAATATAGTAGTAAAAATAACTGGTTTTGTTTTACTTGTTAGTAAATACAAAGCTATTATTCCTAAGATAGAGAATCCAATGCAATGTAGTACATCTACGTAGAAAAAGGAGTCGTAGATTTCTCCAAAAATAACACTAAAAAGGTTCATTCTTAATAAATAGCCTATTAGAATTAATTGTAATCCACGTTTAATTCCTTTTTTTACTCGCGGATTTTTTAATCCTTTTTTATCTCCTCTAACAAGTAAATACGTAAATATAAAGCCAGAAACTGTAAAAAAAACGGGAGCAGTCATTCCTCTAAAATAACTCCATATGGCATAAGCTAAAATAGATTTATCTCTATAATCAAAATCTAATAATCCGTCTATAAAATGACCTTGTAACATCATTAAAATAGCCCAAGCACGCATTGCGTCTATAAAGTATAATCTGTTGGTTTTATTCTCCATTAGTGGTTTAAAAAAAGCTATGTGCTTGTTTTACAGTTGGTTTTATTATTTTCGTTTGCAAAATTAGCTAAAATGCTCGCAATTGATTGTTTTTTACGGTATTTTCGTTAAAAACTATATAAAATGAGTACTATTTTAGCCTTTGCAGGTAGCAATTCTAGCACCTCTATAAACCATAAATTAGCAACATTTACAGCAGGTATTTTAGGCAATAATGATGTAACAGTTTTAGATATGGCCAAGGTTACTATCTCAATGTATAGTGAGGATGCAGAGAAAAACAACGGGTTTTCATCAGAATTAAAAGAAATTAATGATGCTATAGCCAAGGCAGATGCTCTTGTTATTTCTGTAAATGAGCACAATAGTGGTTTATCTTCCTTTTTTAAAAATTTAATTGATTGGCTATCTAGATTAGATCGTAATTTTCTTGAAGGTAAAAAAGTACTTTTATTGGCAACTTCACCAGGTAAAAGAGGCGCTTTAAGCGCTTTAAAACAAGCAGAAGGTGTATTGCCTCGCTTTGGAGCAGAAATAGTAGCTACCTTTGCTTTACCATCTTTTAACGACAATTTTAAAGACGGTATTTTAATAGAGTCTGATGTAAAAACAGAATACCAAGCAGCTGTTAATCAATTTTTAGAAAAATTATAAGCCCTTGCGTAAGTCTTTTTCTTTTAAAGTTGATGATGTACAAGTTTTTAAAGCTAAATTACTTGTATGGAGTCAGCAATTCTATGAGGTTGTTTGGTTAGACAGCAACTCACATAATAACCAATATAGTTCTTTTGATGGTATGTTGGCAGTAGATGCCTTAACCGCATTGTCTACAGATAGTTTTAATGCTTTTGATGATTTAAAAACGTATCAAACAGAAACAAAAGACTGGATTTTTGGTTATCTAACGTACGATTTAAAGAATAATGTAGAACGATTAAAATCTGAGAATTTTGACGGACTTCATTTTCCTGAATTATATTTTTTTCAGCCTAAAAAAATAATACAAATACAAGGTGATACTGCTCATTTTCTATACCTAAATATGGTTGATGATGAGATAAAAATTGATTTTGATGAGATTACCAATATCACCCTTAAAAACAAAAAAGAGACAAAAGAAAAAAACATACATATTAAAATGAGAATTTTTAAAGATGATTATTTTGATAGAGTAGGTAAAATGCTTCAAAAAATACATAGAGGAGATATTTACGAAGCTAATTTTTGTCAGGAATTTTATGCTGAAGACACAGAAATTAATCCGTTAGAAACTTATAATGAACTTAATAAAATATCTAAAGCTCCTTTCTCAGTTTTTTTAAAGTTGAATGATAAGTATGTGGCATCTGCTTCCCCAGAACGTTACATAAAAAAAGAAGGTACAACAGTAATTTCTCAGCCTATAAAAGGCACAGCAAAACGTTCTTTAGATAAATTAGAAGACGAAAAACTACGAACAAATTTGGCGTTAGATGAAAAAGAACGTGCAGAGAATGTAATGATTGTAGATTTGGTGCGGAATGATTTGTCTAAAAGTGCCATTAAAGGAAGTGTGCAAGTTACTGAGTTGTGTAAGGTGTATACTTACAATCAAGTACATCAAATGACTTCAACAATTACTTCAACTGTTAAAAGTGATAGAAATGTAGTTGATATTATAAAAGAAACGTTCCCAATGGGTAGCATGACAGGTGCACCTAAGGTTTCTGCGATGAAAATTATTGAAGAATTAGAAGCTACAAAAAGAGGTGTTTACAGTGGTACCGTTGGGTATATTACTCCAGAACAAGATTTTGATTTTAATGTAATTATACGTAGTATTTTATACAATGCCACAGAAAAATATGTGTCATTCTCTGTTGGTGGTGCAATTACAGCAAAAGCTAGTCCAGAAAAGGAATATGAGGAGTGTTTGCTAAAAGCTAAAGCAATGAGACAGGTTTTAGAGGGTAAAGTATCTTAAACTTTAGTTACATTTGTAGTGTGCTAAAAGAATTTAAACACCATATAAAAACAAATTTTCCGTTGTTATTGCAACGTCCATTTTTGGTGGCCTGTAGTGGTGGTGTAGACAGTGTTGTTTTAGTGCATTTGTGTGCGCAATTAAATTTAGATTTTTCTATAGCGCACTGTAACTTTAAGCTGCGTGATAGTGCTAGTGATGCAGATGAAGAATCTGTTCGTAATTTAGCACTGCAGTTAAATAAAAAAATATATGTAACTAATTTTGATACAAGTGGTTATGTTAATAAGAATAAAGTATCTATTCAAATGGCAGCAAGAGAGTTAAGGTATGCTTGGTTTGCCAAATTAATAGAAGAAAACAACCTTTATACGTTACTAACCGGTCATCAAGCAGATGATAATTTAGAAACCTTTTTAATAAACTTATCTCGTGGTACAGGAGTAGATGGTTTGCTTGGAATTCCGTCTAAAACAGCTTCACTTTCTAGGCCATTATTACCTTTTACTCGCGCTCAAATTTTAGACTATGCTAAATTAAATAATATTAGCTGGCGAGAAGATAAAAGCAACCAAGAAACCAAATATTTAAGAAACAGAATAAGGCATAATATAGTACCAGAGTTAAAAGAACTGCATTCAACTTTTTTGCAAAACTTTAGTAATACACAGACTTACTTGCAAGAAACCAACATACTAGCAAAGGATTATATTAGACTACTTAAAAAAGAGCTATTTATATCAAAAAAGGGAATAACAGAGATATCTGTACAAAAACTATTAAGTTATACACCCTTAAAAACCTATTTGTATGCCTTGTTTAGTGATTATGGCTTTACAGAGTGGCAAGATGTTGCCAATTTACTTACAGCAATGAGCGGTAAGCAGGTTTTATCTAGAACACACAGATTAGTAAAAAACAGAGAAAATTTGTTATTACAAGAGCTAAAAGAGCCTAATTCTGATGTTTACCTAATAAATAAAGAACAAGATACATTAGACCACCCAATACACATAAACTTAAAAGAGGTTGCTGCCATAGAAAAACCAGAAGTGACAACTATTTTTGTAGATAAGTCAAAGCTTAAATTTCCATTAGTACTGCGTAAGAGGGAAGAAGGAGATGTTTTTTACCCATTTGGACAGCACGGAAAAAAGAAACTAAGTAAATTTTATAAAGACATAAAATTAAGTGTTGTGGCTAAAGAAGAACAATGGTTATTGTGTTCTGGCTCCGCTATAGTTTGGGTAGTTGGTATACGTGCAGACAATAGATTTAAGGTTGATGACGAAACATCTAAAATTCTTAAAATCAAATTGTTAAAATAATACCGTTATTTTTTTATTTTTTGCTGTTGAAATAGATTTTCTTTTTTAAAATTTAATTTTACCTTTAGGCAAACAACCTACGCCATGCGCCGATTGAAAAAGATACTAAAAATAACAATCCCAATCTTAGGATTGTTATTCTTGGGACTTTGTATTTTTCTTTACTCCTTAACTCCTGTTTATGAAGGGGAGAACGATTTAAAAAATTTATCAGAAAAAGTAAATGTCTATTATGACAATTACGGTATTCCTCATATTTATGGAGCTACAGAAAAAGATGCAATACGCACACTAGGGTATGTGCATGCGCAAGATAGGTTGTGGCAAATGGAATTACTTAGACGTATTGGAGCAGGAGAATTATCAGAAATTTTTGGTGAAGACTTAGTAGAAACAGATAAATTGTTTTTAGCGTTAGGAATAGATGATTACTCTAAAAAAACTGTAGCTAATTTAGATCCAAATAGTGACTATGTAAAGCTTGCAGAGGCTTATTTAGATGGTGTTAATCAATTTATGGAAGAAGGTCCAACTCCGGTAGAATTTTATCTTACAGGAGTAGATAAGCGCCCTTTTACACTTAAAGATATACACAATACCATTGGGTATATGGCTTTTAGTTTTGCTATGGCACACAAAACAGACCCGTTACTTAGCAATATTAAAAACAAGCTTGGCGCTGCTTATTTGCAGGATTTATCTATAGAATCGGAACCAACATCAACCTATATTAAAAATTATGATCCTTTAAAAGATACACTGCAGCTAAATTTAGCTAGTAAACTAGCTTCTGCATTAGAAAAGCTGCCGGTACCACAATTTGAGGGGAGTAACAGCTGGGTTTTGTCACCAAATAAAACAAAGAATGGAGCTGTAATACTGGCAAACGATCCGCACATTGGGTTTTCACAACCTACCGTTTGGTATGAGGCGCATTTGAGTACGCCAACCTATAAAAAATACGGGTACCATTTAGCAGGAGTTCCTTTTCCTTTATTAGCACACAACAGACAGTTGGCTTATGGTTTAACAATGTTTGAGAATGATGATGTAGATTTTTATTACGAGGAAACTAATCCGCAAGATACTACAGAATACAAAACAGAAAACGGCTGGAAAAAATACACTTACAAGGAAAAAGTTATAAAAGTAAAGGGAGAAGACGATGTAAAATTTACACTTAAATCTACAAGGCACGGAGCTGTATTAAACGGTTTAGCTGCAAGTGTAGCAGGAGAAAGTCCAGTGACAATTTCTTGGATATACACACAGGTAGATAATAAATTACTAAGTGCCTTATACGGAATGTCTCATTCTGAGTCTATGAGTACTTTTAAGCGACATTTAAGAGATCTACACGCACCTGGCCTTAATATTATGTATGGTGATGCAGATGGTAATGTAGCTTGGTGGGCAACTGCTAAGCTTTATACAATGCCAGATAGTACCAATACAAAGTTAATTTTAAATGGAGCAAGTGGAGAGCAAGAGCGAGGAGATTTTTTAGATTTTTCTGAAAATCCACACGCAGAAAATCCACCTTGGGAGTTTGTGTACTCTGCCAATAACCAGCCAGATACTATTAATGGAAGATTTTTTCCAGGATATTACTTACCAGAGAACAGAGCAAAACGTATAGAGCAGCTTTTAAAACCTAAAAATGACTGGGATAAAGAGTCGGTTTCTAAAATGATTACAGATATTACTTCTGCTGTAGATCCAATGGTTGCTAAAAATATGTCTAAAAATATAGATATTAGTAATTTAACAGATGATGATATTAAGTTGCTAGATAAGCTAACCAATTGGGACGGCAGTGCCACCACAAATAGCATAGAATCTAGTATTTACCAACGTTGGGTATTTTTTATGCTTAAAAATACATTTAAAGATGAGTTGGGTGATGAGCTTTTTAAACAATTACTAACTACACATTTTCATAAGCGACTAATTGCACCCTTGGTAAGCAACAAAGCTTCTATTTGGTGGGATAATGTAAGCACAACTAAAGTAGAAACTGCAGATGACGTTTTTCAGGCTTCTTTTGTAGATGCTCTAACCTCATTAAAAACACAATTTGGGACAAATACAGATGTATGGACTTGGGGAAAAATACACACACTAGAACACGAGCATCCTATTGGCAAAGTAGCATCTTTAAGAAAATATTTTAATGTTGGTCCTTTTCCTGTAAATGGTACAAAAGAGGTTATAAATAATATGGGTTTTACGTATAGTGGAGATAGTGTGTACAAAGTAACTTCAGGGCCATCTACACGTAGAATTATAGATTTTTCTGATATAGAAAACAGTATAAGTATACTACCAACAGGGCAATCTGGTAGTCCATTTAGCTCGCATTACAATGACCAAGCTAAAATGTACTTAAAAGGTGAGTTTCGCAAAATGATGATGAATAAAGAGGAGATTATAGCAACAAAAAAATCTTTATTAGTTTTTAAGCCAGAAGATAAGTAGAGCAGGATCTTATATGTGTATTCATATTAAAATATACAAGTGTTAACTTTTAGATTATTTTTCTTACTTTTAAGAAAAATAAAATTGAATGCTTACAAAGGTTTTTGGTAGTGCTGTTTTTGGAGTAGAAGCTACAACAATTACAGTAGAAGTTAATATTAACAAAGGTATTGGCTACCATTTAGTAGGTTTGCCAGACAATGCAATAAAAGAAAGTAACTACAGAATTGCTGCTGCTTTGCAGAATAACGGTTACAAAATTCCAGGTAAAAAAATAACCATAAATATGGCTCCGGCCGATTTACGTAAAGAGGGTTCTGCGTACGACTTAACACTTGCTTTAGGAATTTTAAGTGCATCTGGACAAATAAAATCAGACAACATAGAAAAGTATTTAATAATGGGAGAAATTTCTTTAGACGGAAGTTTACAACCCATTACCGGTGCTTTGCCAATAGCTATTAAAGCTAAAGAAGAAGGTTTTGAAGGATTTATATTGCCTAAACAGAATGTAAAAGAAGCTGCAATAGTATCTGGTTTAAAGGTGTTTGGAGTAGAAAATATTACAGAAGTAATAGAGTTTTTTGATAAAGATGTGCCTCTAGAACAAACTATTGTAGATACGCGAGAAGAATTTTATAAAAGTTTAGAGTTTCCAGAGTTCGATTTTTCTGATGTTAAAGGGCAAGAAAGCATTAAACGAAGTATGGAAATTGCTGCAGCAGGCGGACATAACATTATTTTAATAGGTCCTCCAGGAGCAGGAAAAACAATGTTAGCCAAGCGTTTACCATCTATTTTGCCTCCAATGACACTACACGAGGCTTTAGAAACCACTAAAATACATAGTGTAGTAGGTAAAATTAAAAACACAGGATTAATGAATCAGCGTCCGTTTAGAAATCCGCACCACACCATTAGCTCTGCTGCTTTAGTAGGTGGCGGAAGTTACCCGCAGCCAGGAGAAATATCTTTATCTCATAACGGAGTTTTATTTTTAGATGAGCTGCCAGAGTTTGAGCGTAAAGTGCTAGAGGTTATGCGTCAACCAATTGAAGATAGAGAGGTAACTATTGCTAGAGCACGTTTTACGGTAACCTATCCAAGTAGTTTTATGTTGGTTGCAAGTATGAATCCTAGTCCGGGTGGTTATTTTAACGACCCAGATGCTCCAGTAACATCTTCACCAGCAGAAATGCAACGGTATTTAAGTAAAATATCTGGCCCCTTATTAGACCGTATAGATATACATATTGAAGTTACTCCTGTTCCTTTTGAAAAACTATCAGAAGAACGAAAAGGAGAAAGTAGTGTGCTAATTCGTAAACGTGTAACCGCTGCTAGAGAAGTGCAAACCAAACGTTTTGAAGCCTTAGAAAACATACATTATAATGCACAGATGAATACCAAGCAAATACGTGAGTATTGCGCTTTAGATACAACTTCTAAAGAATTATTAAAAACAGCTATGGAGCGTTTAAACTTATCTGCTAGAGCGTATGACAGAATTTTAAAAGTAGCAAGAACAATTGCAGACTTGGCTAATTCTGATGCTATTTTAGGAGATCACATTTCAGAGGCTATACAATACCGTAGTTTAGACAGAGAAGGGTGGTTGGGGTAAGCTTCATCAATCTTAAAAAACAGAACAATTTATTTAATATTTGTCACATTTTAGGTATAATAAACTTATAAGTTTTTTATCTTTCAACTAAAATAACCAACCTACAGAATGATAAAAAAATGGTTTAAAAACATTGGTCCAGGTCCGCTAGTTGCTGCAGCTTTTATTGGTCCAGGAACCATAACAGTATGCACGTTAGCTGGTGTAAATTTTGGATTTGCTTTGTTGTGGGCTATGGCACTTTCTATAGTTGCTACAATTGTTTTACAAGAGATGTCTGCTAGAGTAGGTATTGTATCTCAAAAAGGACTCAGTAATATTATACGTACAGAAATTAAAAATCCAATTTTAAAATGGTTTACTATTCTGCTTATACTTTCTGCAATTGTTATTGGTAATGCTGTTTATGAGGCTGGTAATATTAGTGGTGGTATATTGGGGTTAGAGGCACTTTTAGGAGAATCTTATGTAAGTTTTGGTAGTTTTTCTTTTAATTACTTAAGTATGTTAATGGGGGTAATTGCTTTTGTTTTGCTGTTTATTGGTAATTATAAGGTTTTAGAGAAAGCACTAATTTCTTTAGTAATAGCAATGAGTTTGGCTTTTTTAATTACTGCAATTATTACCAAACCGGATTTAATAGCAATTTTAAGCGGTATTTTTAAGCCCAGTTTACCTAAAGACGGATTATTAACCGTTATTGCTTTAATAGGAACAACTGTTGTACCTTATAATTTATTTTTACACGCTTCATTAGTTAGTGAAAAATGGAAATCTGTTACAGATTTGCAATATGCTCGTAAAGATACTATTGTTGCCGTAGTTTTAGGAGGTGTGGTATCTATGTGTGTTATAATATCTGCTGCTGCAATACAGGGTAGTGACATTAACTCTGCTGCCGATTTAGCCAAAGGACTAGAACCTTTGTTTGGTAGTTTTGCAAAGTACTTTTTAGCTATAGGTTTGTTTGCTGCTGGTATTACTAGTGCAATTACAGCTCCATTAGCTGCTGCCTATGTTACTTGTGGTTGTCTGGGGTGGTCTACAAATTTAAAATCTTCAAAATTTAGAACTGTTTGGATGCTTATTTTGTTTTTAGGTGTTTTGTTTTCTTCATTAGGAATTAAACCTATTGACATTATAAAATTTGCTCAAATAGCAAACGGAATTTTACTGCCAATTATAGCTGCTTTTTTATTGTGGATAATGAATAAGAAATCGGTTTTAGGTGTATATAAAAACAATATTTATCAAAATATATTAGGCTTTATAATTCTTGCTATTAGTATTTTACTATCTGTAGCAACTTTAAATAAAGTGTTTTCTTTAAATTTATTTTAATGGCAGTAAAAACAATAGATATTAATGTAGATGTTGGTGAGGGTGTAGGTAATGAGTCGCAATTAATGCCTTTTATTTCCTCATGTAATATTGCTTGTGGTGGTCACGCTGGTACTATGGATTTAATGAAACATATTGTACGCTTGGCAAAAATAAATCACGTAAAAATAGGTGCACATCCTTCTTTTCCAGATAAAGAAAATTTTGGAAGAGTGGCAATGGAAATTAGTAATGATAAGCTGTTAAACTCCATACAAAAACAATTACTAAACTTACTAACTGTAATTGTAGAGGAGAAAACAGTGTTACACCATATTAAGCCACATGGCGCTTTGTATAATTTGGCAGCTATAGACGAAAACATTGCAAGAGTGGTTGTAAAAGCTGTAAAAAGCATTGATTTACCTGTAAAATTATATGTTCCTTACAATTCAGTAATTGAAAAAATAGCAATAAAGGAAAATTTAAAAATTAAGTACGAGGCATTTGCAGATCGTAATTATAATGATGATTTAACACTGGTTTCTAGGTCTCAAAAAAATGCAGTTATAGTAGATTTTGATAATTTATTTAGTCACGTTTACGGTATGTATACCAATAAAACTGTAATAACAGCTCAAGGTTCTATAAAGAAAATAATGGCTGACACATTTTGTCTGCACGGAGATAATCCTAATGCTGTAGAAATTATGAAGCAGTTAAAATATAAATTGAAGAGTTTAAATATTGATGTTGCTTAAGATATTATGACTAACGTAAACTATAAAATATTTGGAGACACTTCTATTTTGGTAGAATGGGAGCAAGTTATAGCAAAAGATATTTTGAATGATGTATTGGCGTTTAAATTTAAAATTGAAGCAGCTTATACATCCAGAATTCAAGTTACAACAGCATACAATTCTCTTTTAATAGTTTTTGATGATTTTAAAGTTGATTTGTCTGATGAAATTGAAAATTTAAAACAAATATACCTTCAGAAAAGAAAAAAAACAGATTGTAATAGTACACTTTGGAAAATTCCGGTTTGTTATGAAGATGAATTTGGAATAGACCTTAAAGAAGTTGCTAAAGAGAAGAATACATCAGTAACCAAAATAATAGAATTACACACAAAAACGGTGTATACAGTATATTTTATTGGGTTTTTACCAGGTTTTTTATATCTAGGCGGATTGCCAAAAGAGTTAACAATGCCAAGAAAAGCAACGCCTAGGTTAAGAGTAGAAAAAGGTGCTGTGGCAATAGGAGGTAACCAAACTGGTATTTACCCAGTAGAAAGCCCTGGAGGTTGGAATATTATTGGCAACTCACCACTTTCTTTTTTTGATGCAAACAAAGATGTTCCTTGTTTTGCTAAAGCAGGAGATGCTATTCAGTTTTATTCGGTTACAAAAAAGGAATATGATGATATTAAAACTTTAGTTAATGCTAATGTTTTTCAAATAGAAAGTGATATTTACAATGGTTAGGGTATTACATACAGGTTTTTATACGTCGGTACAAGATTTAGGTAGATTTGGCTACCAGAAATACGGAGTACCTTACGCTGGTGTTATGGATAAAAGAGCTGCTATGTTGGCTAATTCTTTGTTAGGAAATACTACAAATGCAGCTGTTTTAGAGTTTACAATGACAGGACCAAAGCTTCAGTTTTTGTGTTGTACTAGAATATGTATTACTGGAGGAGATTTTCAGTCAAAATTAAATAACATACCAGTAAATAATAATAGTGTAATTGTTGTAAAAAAGGATGATATTCTCTCTTTTGGAGTAAAAAAGAGTGGTTTTAGAGGTTATATTGCTGTTTTAGGTGGATTTTTAACTGAAGTTGTGATGAAAAGTAGAAGTATGTTTAAAAACGTTACTCAACATCAAACCATACAAAAAAATCTCCTTTTGTCTATTAATAGTGTTGAAACTCTAGAAAAACAATCAAACGCTAGTTTAGCTGTAAATAATGTTTATTTAGATGAGAAAATTATTAAAGTTTATAAGGGTTCTGAGTTTTGTAAGTTAAATGCTCATCAACAAAAAAAACTATTAAACACTGTGTTTACGGTATCTAAAAATAATAGTAGAATGGCATATCAACTATCAGAATTGGTAGAGAATAGATTAGAACCCATAATAACCTCTGTGGTTTTGCCAGGAACAGTACAGTTAACTCCGTCTGGCCAACTTATAATTTTAATGAAAGACTGCCAAACAACAGGTGGTTACCCAAGAGTGTTACAACTTACAAGTGCTGCTATAAACGTGCTAGCTCAGAAATTTACAGGAGACGAAATTGCTTTTAAGGTGATTTAGAGTTATATGTTAAGAATCAAGTGGCAAGAAAATAGAAAAGATAAAAAACAAACAATAGTAAAGAGTAGGAGAAGTTAAAAGGCTATCAAAAATGACAGCCTTTAACTAATATATTTATTTTAGAATTACTTTTTTTGTAAAGCCTTTAGTTTCATTTTTTGGCTTAAACTGAACAAAATATATTCCTTTTTTTAAACCAGAAAGAGATACCTCTTTTGTTGAATTTTTACCTAGAAATAAGCTCTTAACAATTTCTCCGTTAAAATCAAAAATTGTTATATCGCAGTTGTTTAAACTGGATCTAATTTTAATAATATCTGTAGTAGGATTGGGAAAAATAGAGAAGCCGTTATCTTTTTCTAAACTATTATCTTTAGATGTAGTTTTTGATGTAGCACTTAATGTATTGGTGTTATTCCAAGTTGCTTTGTACCAACCGCTTCCCCAACCAGAACACCAAAATGTGTTTTCGTCCTTATTATCGGGTTTAATATCTGTAATAGAGTGTGCGTGTGCTAAATTTTTGTTGGCTTTACTCCATGAGTTTCCTCCGTTTTTAGATATATAAATGCCTGGGTTTTTGTGTTGTGGAGATCTTGGGACTGTAACAGCAATAATTTCAGGGTTAATTGGAGAAGTCTCGGTTTGCCAAACATAGTTTAAATCAAATATTTTTTTCCAAGTTTGTGCATTGTCTTTACTTCTCCAAACACCTCCTGAATTATTATTTGTAGACCCTTTTACTCCGCATGAGATGTAAATATCTTTTGTAGTTTTATCTATATGTACATTATTTACAGATTTTATGGAAGATGGTAATGTATTTATTTTAGTCCATGTTTGGGCTTTATTGTTAGTTCTGTACAGCCCACCATTTACACCTTTGTATAAATTTGAAGCAGCATAAATTATGTTACTATTTGTAGGGTGCATCTCTAATCTTCTTATACTAGATTTAGCTGGTAAACCATTATTTTTTAAAGACCAACTTTTTCCTCCATCTGTGCTTTTGTATACACCATACTTGCTAAAATTAGTCACTGGAGTACCTTCATTAATTTCAGAAGGACTGTATCTCATAAGTGTAAAATATATAGTTTTTGCAGACACAGGATCTATCATTAAAGAAGAACTGTAAAAGTGCTGAGACGATAGGTTTGTGTCAGGATAGTCAATGGGAGTACTTATATTTTCCCAAGTTTTTCCGCCATCTTTAGATCTTCTAAATTTATCTCTGTGTTTTTGTCTAAATTGTAGTGTGTATATTATATTGGGATTGTTAGGGTGTACTGCTAAAGTTGCTATAGAATGTGCTCCGTTTGTATTATTTTGACCTTCTAATTGGGTTGTAGCAACTTTATTAGAGTTTGCAAACCTACCTAAGCCTGTAGATTTCCATAATCCGTGTTCTCCACTTAGAAAAAGTTTTCTGTTGGGAATTCCGGTTTCAAGATAAATATATCTACCAGGGAGATTACTACCTCCTTTACCTATCCATGATTTACTGCCGTAAAAAGTTTCATCATCATCAATCTGTTTCCACTTATTTTCACCATTAGTAAGTTTAAGTACTTGTTGGTCTAAGCTAGTAAATACGTTCCCTTCTACATCAATAGACATAAACCTACATCCCCAAATTTCTTCTCTTTCATCCATATTTTTTTGTATGTGAGCAAATTTGGTATTACTACCAGATACTTTTACAGCTCTGCTATTCCAGTAATTTTGGTCTGTATTATTTTTCCAATATTTTCCTGTTCTAGCAATAGGAAACCAAGTTTGTCCGCCATTGTTTGTTTTCCAGATGTCTCCAGGACCAAAAGAAAAGTCATGTTTTACATTGTGAGAAACGTAGATCTGGTTTGAGTTTTTTGGGTTAACAACTATTCTATTATAGTTTTGCAATATATTTTTAGGTAAATTATTACTTACATCAGAAATATTAATTCCTAACCATTTAGCAATAGACCTTTTATAGTAATATTTTGTAGGATTACTAGTTATTTTAGTTAAGTTTATACCTAAATCTCCTGTTATTGAAGTCCAACTTTTACCACCGTCTGTGCTTTTGTAAATACCACCTTTAGAAGAAAATGTATTTTCAGTTTTGTAAAAACTAGTTTGATCTACTAAAAATAAAGTGAATTTATTTGTTTCCTTATTATAATGAGATGTCATATCTCTAGGAAGGTTATTAGGTAAGCCATTATTTTTTGCCAAAGTCCAACTTTCTCCCTTGTTAGAGCTTAAATAAAGGCCTGTATTTGCAGCCATTATTACGTTATTGGTGTTAGTTGGATCAACAATAATTTTAGCTACAGCAAGTTTTGCAGGGAGTCCGTTTGTAATTTTTTTCCATGTAGAGCCTTTATTAGTACTTTTATAAATATGACCTAAAATAGCTTTGGGTCTAAAAGTACCTCCAGTTTTATCATTAGCGGTTCTATGAAACCTTTTAGAATCCCAAAAAGTTCCTGCTCCTATATACCAAATATTGTCATTTTTTGGGTCTACAGCTATTTCATTATGTGCTCCACCTAAATTAAAATTTGTTTTTTTCCAACTTCTTCCTTTGTTTGTTGTCTTATATAGTCCAGCGAGTTCATCAGTTGCAAAGCCTAAATTTGGATTTTGTCTAGAAAATTCAACATCATAAGTTCTTCCCATATCAAATCCTTCTCCATCATAATCTTTAATAGTTTGCCATGATTTTCCACCATCAAAGGAACCGTAGCCATTAAACATATCTGGAGCCATTAAAATAGTGTTTTTATCCGTAGGGTGATTCCAGAAAAATTCGCAATATCCAGACATTCCTGGACCAAATTGAACCCAATTTACAGAATTAGTAGAAATTACTTTTTCTGTTCGTAGTTTATTAAAATAAGCGGTATTTTGTGCATAAGATATATTTATACACAAAAAAGTAAACGCATATAATAGTTTAATAAATAAGAGTTTTTTCATCATAGTAAGTAGTTATTTATAAGTGGTTAATAGTATTATTGACCTTTATTCTAAAAAATATTATAGGATATAAGTCTTGATGTACTATATATAATACAAGTTATAAATGTATGAATAAATCTACATAAAAGTAAGTTTATTATTACAAATAAATATTTATGATATATATTTATTATGAGAAGATATTACTATGTTTAGTATTATAATTGTGTTGAAATTTTAAGAGCTAGTCTTTACTATATAGTGGTTGTTCTTAGTAAGAAATGAAAATATATTGTTTTTAACTTAAATATATAAAGTATTCATAATTTTTTCTGTTAAACGCTGTTTTTCTTACAATAAGTAGTATTTTCCGACTAATTAGAAATTAGTTTGCTAAATATGTTAAGAAATACATTTCTTATAATAATAACATTATTAACTTTTTACAGTGCGTTTGCACAAAAAGATTCCATAAATATTTACAAAGTATTGTATGAGAGAACTTTATCTATTGAAGAAGGTAGAAAACCTTTTATAGGTGTTTATGAGCTAAATAAATTTGTAGAGCTAAATAAGTCTATTTACACAAAAAAAAGCAAATCAAAAATTACAGAAGTTGTAATTACAGATGAAGATGACGATTCTAGATTTACTTTTACGCCAACTGGTAAAAATATTAGTACGTTATTTAAGGACTATAACAATGGCACCTTTTATTCTAAACATGAAGTTGCTTACAAGTATTTTGTTGTTAAGGATAGTCTAAATATTTTTAATTGGAGCATACAAAATAATTCAAAAGAAATTTTAGGTTTTAAATGCCAATTAGCAACAATGGACTTTAGAGGTAGAAAATATGAGGCTTGGTTTACATCAGATCTACCTGTAGGTGGCCCTTATAAATATGATGGCTTACCAGGTATGATTTTAGAACTGAAATCTATAGATAACTTTATATCTTTTAAACCTATAAAAATTAAAAATACTAAGCTAAAATTAGCTACTTTAGAAAATCCTTTTGATACAAAAGATGCACTAACTTGGCAGGATTATAAAGACTTGTACAAGAAAAAAGCAATAGAACTTTTAAGTTATAGACCTAATGAAAATACTGGAGGTGTAGTATCTTCTAGAGGTGGTATTGAATTATATATAGATGAAGACGACAAAGAGTATAATGATGCATTAGATAAATACCATAAGAAATTTTCTAAAAATTAATAGCACATATAACTTTTGAAAAATTTCCTTTGTTCTAAAATTTTACTAGTACTATTCCTTTTATTGAGTAGTATAGCATTAAGCTATTCACAAGTAATGAAAGGTACAGTTACTACTAGTGATAATACACCTATAAACGCACAAATACTACTAAAAGAACCTAGCGCTAGTGTAATTAAAGAGTTTGTACTTGTTACTAAAGGAGCGTTTACTTATAAACTTAAAAAAAATTACTCTACTAATAGTTTGTTTTTAACTGTTAAAGCCACAGGGTATACAGCTTATACAGAAGAGATAAAAGGATTAAAACCATTAGATACATTAACTTTTAAGTTTGTATTGTTTAAAGAAAAGATTGAATATTTAGATGAAGTTGTAGTTGAAAAAAAGAAAGCATTTACAATAAAAGAAGATACTGTTACCTACAATGTAGATTCTTATGCAGATGGTACAGAAAGAAAAGTAGAAGATTTACTAAAGAAACTTCCGGGTATAGAGGTTGATAATGGTACGGGTAATATTAGTTACAGGGGTAAATCTATAGAAACTGTTACAATTGAAGGAGATAATTTGTTTGATTACAATTATACTATAGGTACTAAAAATATAAATATTGACTTAATTGAAGAAATTGAAGCTATAGAAAATTACTCTGAAAACAAACTTTTAAAAGGGATTGAAAATAGCCAAAAAGTTGCTTTAAATTTAAAACTAAAGAAGAATAAAAGTGATATTTCTGGTAGTGTAGATATTGGGTTGGGTGGTTTTACCAAGTCTAAAAAAAGCCCGCTAGATGTATCAACAAATTTATTGGCTATAAATAAAATACATAAATCTTTTGCTGTAGGTACTTACAATTCTATTGGTGAGAATTCGTCTCCTTTTAATTATTCTGGTAATCAAATTACACAAGAGCAGTTAAAGGATGAAAATTACCATACTCAAAATATAATTCCAGAATATAATATTAATCAGGTTACTAATAACAATTTATCAAATCAAAATAGTCAGTTGTTTACTAATTTTAATAGTATTTATAAATTAAATGACAAATTAAAGGCCAAAGTAAATTTATATTATTTGTCAGATAAAATAAACAGTAATCAGTTCTCAGAAAGTTCTATAATTACTGGTGATGAGCAGTTTGCAATTTTTGATGATAATTATATAAACAAAAAACCTTTGCATTACAGAGGAGATTTAGAATTAAAGTACAACACATCTAAAACTTCTTTGTTAGAGTATAACGTTAGTTTTAGGGATGAAACGATAGATACGGAATATAGAACTATATCTAACCAAGAGAATGATTTTAATTCACTACTTAATACCCAAAATAAATTGTTTAAACAGAACTTGGAGTATACCAACAAGGTGTCAGGTAACAAGGCTTTACAGATTAACTTGATAAACTCTTTTAATAAATTAGATCAAAATTTTACCATTAATCCTTCTGTTTTTAATACAGAAAATTTTAATACTGATATACAAAGTAATTCTTCTAAAAAATACTACACGGATTTTAAAACAGTTTTGTTAGGTAAAAGCAAAAACAACAATAAATATAGTGTTTTAGTAGGGTTTAATTTAGATAAAGAAACTTTTTATTCTAATTTAATTAGCAAAAGTAACACTCAACAGTTAGCAATTGATGGTAGTTTAAATGATATCAATTTTATTAAAAATAGCATATACACTCAAGGGTCGTATAATTGGAAAATAGGAAAATTTTCTATTTCACCAAAACTCTCTTTTCAACAACTTTATCAGGAGTTAAAAGGCGCTACAAACCCATTAGATGATATTTTTATTTTTGAGCCTTCATTATCAGTGATGTATAAGTTTAATTTAAATTCGTATTTAAATTTGAATACAGGTTTTAATCAAAACACACAGGAAATTCAGAATGTATTTGAGAACCAAGTTTTAATTAGTAATCGTATGGTAAAAAATAATATACCTGATATTACAACACGAAAAAATCAAAAATATAGTCTTATGTACTCTAAAAATGATCTTTTTAATCAGTTAACATTATCTTTTGGAGTGGATTACTTAAAGCAAAAAGGTAATTATTTTTCAAATACAGATATAAATGAAAACGCTATAAAAACAACAAGTTTTTTTCTAAATGAATACACAGATAATACTAGTTTTTTCTTTAATTTTTCGAAACTAATACCATCAATAAAAACTAATTTTAAAATTTCATCAAACTATTCAATTTACAATTATAAAAACATCATTAATAATTCAGGATTAAGAGACAATAAAACTCTTTATTTGTTTAATAGTCTTTTCTTAAAAACCGCTTTTAATTCATCAATTAATTTTGAGAATACAACGAAGCTTACTTACCAAGAAACGGTAAGTCAGAGTTCATTTGTAAATAAGTCTTTAGAAAATAATTTTAAAGTACTGTTTAGACCATCAAGGTCTTTATTTAGTACTGTTTCATATAACTATTTTATTCCAAATTTTAGAGACAAGGGCACAAACAATTCATTCTTAAATTTTGAAGTAATGTATGCACCAGAAAATAAAAATTGGCAATTGGGATTAAAAGGGGTTAATTTATTAAATAACACTTCATTTATAGAGAGAAATGTAAATGAATTTTCTATAAATTCTCAAAAAACGAATTTATTGGGTAGGTATCATTTACTTAGTTTTATGTATTCATTTTAATTCTTAATAAAAGCATTTATTAGTAGTTGATAAAACTATCTAAAACCCTTCAAAAACA
Source organism: Cellulophaga sp. 3_MG-2023 (assembly GCF_030546975.1). Classification (NCBI taxonomy): domain Bacteria; kingdom Pseudomonadati; phylum Bacteroidota; class Flavobacteriia; order Flavobacteriales; family Flavobacteriaceae; genus Cellulophaga; species Cellulophaga sp. 3_MG-2023. The sequence continues at coordinate 744,828 of NZ_JAUOPS010000001.1, read as the reverse complement.
CCAAGTCCAAATAAAGCAAAATCGTACTTAGATGGGTCTTTTGGGTCTAATTTTCGTAAGCTTTTATCTAATTCTGCTAATGCTTTAGCATCATTTTGTTTGCGCTTTAATAAGCCTAATTTACGAGCAACGTTGCCGGAGTGTACATCTAAAGGGCAAGAGAGTAGTGCAGGGTCTATGGTTTTCCAAATACCAAAATCTACTTTGCTACTAGCATCACGTACCATCCAACGTAAAAACATATTAATACGTTTAGCGGCAGAACCTTTTAAGGGATCAGATATGTGTTTTGTTGTACGTTTTGGGTGTTCAATCTCAAAAAAGGTAGCTTTAAATTTAGAGATTGCGGTTTGCAAGTCATTACCTTGGGTGTGTTTAGCAAAAAGAGCCTCTAAACCACCGTGATTTATATAAATGTTACGTAAACTCTGTACAAAAAAAGTAAAATCGGTTTCATTAAATGTACGGTGCACAAAACCTTTAAAGTTACCCAAATCATCATCAGAATGGTTTAAAACAAAATCGTGAGGAGAATTGTGCATTAGAGTCATCATTTTATCTGCATTTTTAATAATACTCTTACGGTTTCCCCAAGCTATAGTTGCCGTTAAAAAACCAGCAATTTCTATATCTTCTTTTTTTGTAAAACGATGCGGAATTTGTAACGGATCTGAGTCTATAAAATCTGGATTGTTGTATTGTACAACCTTAACATCTAAAAACTCTTTTAACTCGGCTTTTTTCATTATTCTATAGGAAGTTCTAAAAGTTTAATAAGTGCTAAAGGTAAAAACAGGATAAAGTTATGACAAGCGTGTAGTGCAATAGACCAAATTAGTCCAAACTTAACTCTAATAAAACCAGCAAAAGCACCTAAAACCAATTGTGGAGCTACCAAAAATGGAGATAACGCTAATGCCATTGGTGTAATTTCAAAATTACTAATGTGTACGGCACCAAATAATAAAATAGATACATATAAAGCTATTTTAAACCTTTTGGTTTCTTTAAAAAAAGCAAGTGGACCTCTAAAAAGTAATTCTTCAAACAAAGGAGCAACTATAACAATTAATAAAAATAGCATAGGAGTAGTATAGTCGTCCATAGCAGAGCTTAAAGCGTGCTCGTTAGGTCCTAAAATACCTGTAGTTTCCCAAATAGAGTTAAAAACAACTATGCCAATACCTATTAATAATCCCCAAAAAAGTATTTTTATAAAAGATATAAATCTGTATCCAAAATCTGTGTTTTCATCAGGAGTATTGGTTGGATTTTTTAAAAACTGATAAACTATTTTTAGCATATTATGTTGTTATTTGTCCGTCTACCATTACCAATTTTCTATCTGCCATATCTGCAAGTTCTTCATTGTGTGTTACAATTACAAATGTCTGTCCAAATTCATCTCGTAATTTAAAAAATAATTTATGCAGGTTATCAGCACTTTCAGAATCTAAGTTACCACTAGGTTCATCAGCAAAAATAATAGAAGGGTTGTTTATTAAAGCTCTTGCAACAGCAACACGTTGTTGTTCCCCTCCAGATAATTCGTTAGGTTTATGTTGGTATCTATGAGAAAGCCCTAGAAAGTCTAAGAGTTCTTTTCCTCTTTTTTCTGCTTCCTCTTTAGGTGTTTTTTTTATGTAAGCAGGTATACAAACATTTTCTAAAGCAGTAAACTCTGGTAATAGTTGATGAAACTGAAAAATGAAACCAATGTTTTCATTCCTAAACTTAGCTAACTCCTTATCTTTTAGTTTTGTAACATTTGTGTTTTTAATTAATAACTCACTAGAAGATGTTTTAGAAATAACATCTAGAGTTCCTAGTATTTGTAATAAAGTTGTTTTACCAGCACCAGAAGAGCCAACAATAGAGACAATTTCTTTTTCTTTAATATGAAGATTTACACCTTTTAAAACCTGAAGTTTCCCGTAAAACTTTTGAATATTTTTAGCTTTTATCATTCCTTGTCTTTTTCGCTGATGAAAGTACTCATTAGCGTTGATATGGCAAAAATAAATAAAAGAAAGCGGTATTCAATTTTAATACCTATTTTTGAAATAGAAGAGTCTGTTTTAGTTAAACAAGGACTTTATCAACCTAAAAACAAGTATAAAACACAATATATAGATGTCTTTTTATAAAAATTTTGAAGAATATAATTTAGAAGCAACCGAATCTGTAAAAGAAAAATATGCTAAAATTATTGAAGGTGTAGGCGAAGATGTAGAAAGAGAAGGTTTGGTAAAAACACCAGAAAGAGCAGCAAAAGCTATGATGTTTTTAACGCAAGGTTATGAACAAGATCCGGTAGAAATATTAAAAGCTGCAATGTTTAAAGAGGATTATGATGATATGGTAATTATTAAAGATATAGAATTATACTCTTTATGTGAGCACCATATGTTGCCTTTTTTTGGTAAAGCACACGTAGCATATATACCAAACGGACATATAGTTGGATTAAGTAAAATACCTAGAATTGTAGATGTTTTTGCCAGAAGGTTACAGGTACAAGAACGTTTAACACATGATATTTTAGAATGTTTAAATAATACCTTAAAGCCACAAGGAGTTGCAGTTGTTATAGAAGCATCGCATATGTGTATGATGATGCGTGGCGTACAAAAACAAAACTCTGTAACCACAACATCTGGTTTTAGAGGGCAGTTTGAGAAGCAAGAAACACGTAATGAGTTTTTAAAGTTAATAAGCTCAGACTTATCCTAATAAACACTGGCATTACTTTTGTATATTAGTAGATAACATTAACTATTTTAATATGACAAATAAAAAAAATACAAAATACAGAGACTTACTCTTAGGTCTTCTTTTTGATGCTATAGGAATGCTTTCATTTTCTGTTTTAGGAATAGGAGAGTTTTCAGACGTTGTTTGGGCGCCACTTTCTTTTTGGTTAATGACCAGAATGTATAAAGGTACTGCTGGTAAAGCAGCTGGTATGGCATCTTTTGTAGAGGAATTAATACCTGGCACAGATTTTATACCTTCATTTACTATTATGTGGATTTATACTTATGTTATAAGTGGGTCTAAATTAGGAGAAGTACTAGAAAAAAAATAGTATGAGTAAAAAAATTATACCATTTATTGTAATATTCTTCTGTTTATTACTAATTTTAATGCACTTACTTACTGCAGACTTTAACAATTTAAGCATAGGATTTTATGTAGGCATCATATCAGCTGTGGTAGTGTCTGTGGCTATGTTTTTTAATATTAGAGCAAGAAATAGGGGTGAAATTGAGTAATAATTTGATTTTATAATTAGTTTGAAAAGAAGAAATTTTGTTAAAAAGGCTACTTTAACTACTATGGCAGGTATTATTGGAGCAGATATTGTTTTTGGTTCTAAAATGCCAGAAAATTACCAACCTTTAGCCATACAAGATACAGACCCGTTTACCTTGTTTAATTTAGATAAGGAAATGGTTGTTTTAAATGATAAACCTTGGAATATTGAAGCTAAAGCACATTTGTTAGATGAGAAAGTAACATCTAATAAAAATATGTTTATCAGAAATAACGGAATTCCACCAGAAGATGTAGATATATCTGCATGGACACTTACCATAGATGGCGAATCTGTACAACAGAAAAAAACGTATACTTTATCAGAATTAAAATCAAAATTTAAACAATACACTTATCAACTTACGGTAGAGTGTGGTGGTAATGGTAGATCTGAATTTAATCCGCCAGCAAAAGGTAACCAATGGACCGTTGGTGCGGTATCTTGTGCAAGCTGGACAGGAGTTAGACTTAAAGATATACTTGATGATGTAGGTATTAAAGATTCTGCAGTTTATATTGGGTACCACGCTGCAGACTCACACATTAGTAGAGATCCTAATAAAGAACCTATCTCTAGAGGCGTGCCTATGCACAAAGCCTTGCAAGATGAAACTTTGGTTGCTTTTAAAATGAATGGTAAAGATATACCAGCGGCTCACGGTTACCCTTTACGCTTAGTTTGTGGTGGTTGGCCTGCGTCTACATCTGGTAAATGGCTAAATGGTATTAGCGTAAGAAACAAAGAACATGATGGGGCTAAAATGAAAGCTCCGGCATACAGAGTGCCTAAAAACCCTGTAGCTCCAGGAGAAAAGGTTAAAGACGAGGATATGAAAATTATAGAGTCTATGCCTGTAAAATCTTTAATTACTTACCCTAAATCTGGAGCAATGATAAATTTAGGAAAAAAACTAAACATTCGCGGACACGCTTGGGCAGGAGAGTTAGAGGTAGTTAAAATGGAGTATTCTATAGATTTTGGCGCTACTTGGCATACTTGTAATTTAGAAAAACCTGTAAACAGATTAGCTTGGCAGCATTTTAATGCAGTAATCGCATTTCCAAAAAAAGGATATTATGAGGTTTGGGCTAGAGCAACAGATGTAAATAATGTAGCGCAGCCAATGCTTGTACCTGGTTGGAACCCTAAGGGGTATTTAAACAATGCTTGTCATAGAATAGCTGTAAAAGTGAAATAATGAGCGAAGAAAACAAGTTTAAAAATCAGGCTAAACAAGTATACAGAATGCTTATTATGGTGTGGTGCATAGTACTTTTAGGAGTAGTATTTGCAATTTATGCACTTGTAGACCCTAACTTATCAGCATTTAAAACTGATGAGGAATTACAACCTGTTGTAGTAGAAAACACCATTGAAGAAGATGATTGGGACAAAATTGAAAATGGGATACACTTAAGAACAGGCTTTGTAGAGGATGAAGGGTTAATGACTGTAGTTGATAATTGTACTAGCTGCCACTCGGCCAAAATGGTTACTCAGAATAGAATGACAAAAGAGCGTTGGATAACCACAATTAGATGGATGCAAGAAACCCAAAACCTTTGGGATTTAGGAAATAATGAAGAGATTATAGTAAACTATTTAGCCAAAAACTATGCACCCAAAAGTATGGGCAGACGTGCTAATTTAGAAAATATTGAGTGGTATCAATTGAATTAGCTATAGAACTAAAATGTTTGTTTGATAATAAAAAGTTACTCTTTTAAAAAACGTCCTAAACCTAATCTTGATAGCATCTTTTTTTCAAAAGCCCAAAAGAATTTAAACTGACCAAACAACCAACCAAAAGCAACAAGTAGTATTTGATATATTGGAAATATGATTAATATGCGGACTGTCCAATATAAAATTGAAAAATACCAATCTGAAGGAAAAATTTCTCTTGTAAAGCCTATAAAGTCCAAAAGTGGTCTTGCAACTTTTAAAGATGAAGATCCAGTTACGGCAAATACAATAAGTATCATAACAATGGCGAAATTAGAATCTATTCCCCAACGTTGTTTTAATTTTTCCATAGTAGCATATAATCGGTCGCAAATATAATAGCTTATATGCGAGGAACAAAATGACCAAGACGTTGATTGTATTTTCTTTGAAAATAAATAAAGTAATTGTATAGTTTATAATTTACTTCATAACCATAATCTATGTTTGCTGAATAGTTAATTTGCATTTCATATAAATCTGGATTAAACCTAAAGGGTTGTGTAGCTCTTTGGTTCCATTCTGTTACATACAAGCGGTTTCTTGTTTCTAAATAACTCTGAGAATAAAATTGCTCTGGCCTAGCAAAACTAACTAACCAGGCATTAAAACCAGGATCTATTATTATAATTTCGTATTCAGATTCTTCATCAGCAATTACAACCGATTCTCCTTCTTTCTGATTAAAAACATTTTTTTCTGCTTCTGATATAGCAACTACTTCTTTACTGCTTGTGCAATTTACAAATAGGGTAGCAGTAAATAGTATGGTAATTAAATATACGATCTTTTTCATAGCATATGTATTTATCCTAAGATACAAAAAAAAGCCACTTGATTTTTTCAAGTGGCTTATATATGTTTGTCAAAGTGTGCTTATTTTCCGAAAAGGCCGCCTAAAAGACCTCCAATTCCAGAACCTCCACTTTTATTACCTCCAAGAACCATACCGGCAACATCATCTAAAATACTACCATCACCGTCAGAGTCTAAAAAAGACTCTATTAAAGATTGTTCTTTATTGCTGTTTTCATCACCTCCTAGTAAACCTCCTAAAAGATTTCCTATACCGTTAGACTCAACAACATTTTCGTTTCTTGCTTTTTTACCTAAAACACCCATTAAAAGTGGTGCAGCAACTTTTAAAATAGTAGCAACAGTATCAGAACTTACACCAGCTTTTTGACTTAGTGCATTTTCTACCTGTGGTTGTTTTGCTCCTAATACGTGATTTAAAATTCCTTGACCGTCGTTCATTACATTGTCATCTACACCGCCACCAAATAAACCTCCAAGGTTGTCTAAAATACTACCATCGTGTTTGTTTGTTAAAGCACTCATAAGTCCTTGCGCACCTTCTGGAGTAGCTGTGTTTTTTTTCATTGCACCCATTAATAAAGGTAGTGCCATACTTAATACACCTGCTGTTTTTTGTTCTGATTCTCCAGCCTGTCCTGCAACACCTTTGATAATTTGCGAGCCAATTGGGCTATTTAATAAGTCTAATAATCCTGACATTTGTTTAGTTTAGTTAATGTTTAATAATGCTTCAATTTACAAAAAAAAAACATGTTATTATAGAATAACCGATAATCTGCAATTATTTAAGTAAAGCAGTAATTTGTAAGGCTAATTCTTCACCAATTCTATCTTGAGCTTCTTTAGTAGCTGCGCCAATATGCGGAGTTAAAGATATTTTGGGGTGCATTAGTATTCTAATCTCAGGGTTTGGTTCAGACTCATACACATCTAAACCAGCAAAGGCTACTTTGTTTTCTTCTAAAGCATCAACTAAGGCAACTTCATCCAAAGCACCACCGCGAGCTGCATTAATAATACCTACACCATCTTTCATTTTTTCAAAATCACTATCACCAATAGTATATCCTTTTTGTGCCGGAACGTGAATGGTAATAAAGTCAGCTTCTTTTAAAAGAGTGTCTTTTGTAGTGTTTTTAAAGTTAAAAGAAACCGATTGCCCATCAAAAAAAGGAACAGAAACAGTAGCTTCTTCTACTTCAATATCATGGTAAATAACCTTCATACCTACACCAAGTGCAATTTGTGCCGTTGCTTGACCAATTTTACCAAAACCAACAATACCAATAGTTTTACCTCTTAACTCAACACCTTTAGCATAGGCTTTTTTAAGCTGTTTAAATTTGCTATCGCCCTCTAAAGGCATAATACGGTTGGCATCATATAAATAACGAACACCATTATATAAATGAGCAAAAACAAGTTCTGCAACAGAAGCAGCAGAAGCTGCGGGCGTATTAATAACATGTAGTCCTTTTTCTTTGGCGTAAGCTACATCAATATTGTCCATACCAACGCCACCACGACCAATTAACTCTAAAGTAGGGCAGTTGTCTATAATATCTTTACCTACTTGTGTAGCGCTACGGACTAATAAGCCAGCAATTTTGTTTTTATTTATGTAATTAGCAAGCTGTTCTTGTGCTACATTGGTTGTAACTACAGTAAAACCAGCTTTTTCTAATGCGTCTATACCATTTTGAGATATACCGTCGTTTGCTAATATTTTTTTCATACTCAATCTTAATTATTTATAACAGCTTATGCATTTCTTTCTAAATCGCTCATTACATCTACAAGTGCACCAACACTATCTAATGATAATGCATTGTACATAGATGCTCTATAACCACCAACAGATCTGTGACCATTAATACCATTAATGCCTGCTTCTTTACACATTTCATCAAAAGAGTCTTTTAATTTTTCATCAGTTAAAGTAAAAGTAGCATTCATATTAGAACGGTCTGCTTTATCTGCATACCCTTTAAATAACGGGTTTAAATCTATTTCTGAATATAGCAATTGCGCTTTTTTATTGTTAATTTCTTCAATTGCATCAATACCACCAAGGTCTTTTAGCCATTGCATAGTTAGCATAGATGTGTAAACAGCAAAAACAGGTGGTGTATTAAACATACTGTCTTTACTAATATGTACTTGGTAGTTTAACATAGAAGGTGTTTGTCTTGTTACTTTGCCAAGAATATCTTCTTTAACAACAACTAGAGTTGTACCAGCCGGACCCATATTTTTTTGTGCACCAGCGTAGATTAAATCAAACTGAGAGAAATCTAATTTACGAGAAAATATATCAGAACTCATATCACAAACCATAGGAATTTTAGTTTTAGGAAACTCTTTAATTTGTGTTCCAAAAATGGTATTGTTAGAGGTAAGGTGAAAATAATCTAAATCTGCAGGAACCATATAATTTTTTGGTATATAGTTAAAGTTTTTGTCTTTAGATGATCTTACTTCAACTATTTCTCCAAATAATTTTGCTTCTTTGATAGCTTTATCACTCCAAGTACCTGTATTTAAATACCCTGCTTTTGTTTCTAATAAATTATAAGCTGTCATTAAAAACTGCATACTTGCACCACCTTGTAAAAACAATGCTTTATATCCTTTGTCTGTAAGGCCTAAATGTTCTAAAGCTAAAGATTGAGCTGTTTCCATAACAGCTACAAAATCTTTACTACGGTGAGATATTTCTATTAAAGATAATCCTGAACCATTAAAGTCTACAACAGCTTCTGATGCTTTAAGTAATACTTCTTGTGGTAAAATACAAGGTCCTGCGCTAAAATTATGCTTTTTCATTTGTATGTGTTTTGTTTGTAATTGGTTTGTTGGCCAATTAATGTTTAGAGAGATAGGTAATTAATTGTTAATTAGCAGTTTATCTCTTTATTAAAATTGTTTAAATATAAGGTAAAGGTCTAAATTTTATAACAATAGACCTTTTAAAATTGTAATTAATTCTAGGATGTTTTCAACAAGAATTTAACAGTATCTATATTATCTGCATAATCTGTTAAGCTAGGTTGTTGTGTTTGCCCAAAAGCAACTTCAGTATCTAATAAGCCATTTGCAACTACGCATTGTATTTTATCTTCATCATTCTTTAATTTCTCTTTTAAGGAGTCTAAAGAGTCGTAATACTCATAAAAAACAGAAGAAATAGGTGAGGCGTAGCTTTCATCTTCTTTAATCATTAAAAAACCATTTTCTAAAATATTAAATTCGCTCATTAAATACACAGCTTTGTTATAGTCGTAGTTGTTTGCGTATTTTACGTGGTGTATAATATCTTGTTTAGGATACATTGCTTTAAAAAATGCATCAAAATCATAGCCCTTTGGAACAAATAGTTTGGATACACTTCTACAACCTAATCCATAATATCTAAAAATATCTTCACTAAGGTTTTCTAGTTGTTCTTTGGTTTCGTTGCCTGTTAAAACTGCAACAGAATTTCTATTTTTTCTGATAATATTTGGCTTTTTACCAAAGTAATGCTCAAAATAACGAGCAGTATTATCGCTTCCGGTAGCAATAACGGCATCAAAACCTTCTAATTTTCCATCTACATACACAATAGAATTAGCTAGTTCTGGTAATTGTTTAATTAAGAATGAAGAAACAAAAGGTAGTAGTATTTTATCGTTTGAAGATAACTTAACTAAAGCAGTATTACCACTTAATATTGTAGCTAAAAAATCATGAAAACCAACAAGCGGAATATTACCAGCCATTATAATAGCTATATTGCTGTTTTTTATAGAGTTTAAGTCATAAGATTTAAACCAATTGTTTAACTTTTTTTTAGTTAGTAATTTGCTCCAACTACTAATACAAAAAAGAATGTTTTCTTCTGTAAACCAACCATTGTGTAAGCTAGCTGTGTGTATTGCATCTTGTAGTTTTATAATCCACTCGTTTGTGTTTTCTTCTTGTTTTTCTGAGTTTGCATATTCGTAATAATCTGCAAACAAAGTTCCTAATTCAGAAAAAGCAACTATTCTATCTTCAAGTTTAGCCATTTTATTTGTATAGTGATTTAATAGGGTTTACCTTTGTGCAAAAGTAGATATACTGATTAAATATCAGTCTAAAAATTGATATAAATTATGGCAATAATAATAACAGACGAATGTATTAATTGTGGAGCTTGTGAGCCAGAATGTCCAAATACAGCAATATATGAAGGTGCAGACGATTGGAGATATGCAGATGGTACGTCTTTAGAAGGCACAATTGTTTTACCAAATGGTAAAGAGGTTGATGCAGAAGAGTCTCAAGAGCCTATTAGTGATGAAATTTACTATATATCTCCTGATAAATGTACGGAGTGTAAAGGTTTTCATGAAGAGCCACAATGTGCTGCTGTTTGTCCTGTAGACTGTTGTGTACCGGATGAGGATATTGTAGAAACCGAAGAGGAATTACTAGGTAAGCAGCGTTTTATGCATCCAGAAGATTAATATTTTAAACTTATTTAATATAAAAAACGAGGACTAATTGTCCTCGTTTTTTTGTTTGTAATATTTTAATTTTCTTAAAAATTAAAATTAATTCTACTAAAGATATAGGTCCCATCAGAACCCATTTGTACAGAATCTGCTAAGCCACCTTGATCTGTCCATCCATCAAATTGTGGAGTAGGGTACTCATTAAATAAGTTGTTGGCACCAACTGTAAGTTTTAAGTTCTTGCAAAATTCATAACCAACACTTAAATCTACAACAAGAGCAGCTTCATAAATATCTGTAGCTACAGGGTAAAGCAAATCTGCTTCTGCTTGTGTAGTGGCAGGTGTGTCTACCCACTGAAAATCTTGTAGTTCAACCTCGCTAAACTGTGTTAAAGTAGCTTGTGCATTAAATTTAGAGTTTGTGTATCCAAGGTTAAGTCCAAACTTATAATCTGGTGCGGCAGCTTCTAAGTAAGCTTGAGAAAATGGACCAAAGAATGTAAATTCATTTAAATTACCATTGTGTATTTCTTTTACCTCTAAGTCATTAAAGTTACCAATTAAGCCAATACTAGCTTTTCCGTTTGCACCAACAGTAGTGGTGTAATTAAGTACAATGTCTAAGCCAGTGGTTCTGGTATCTACGCCATTAGCAAAAAACTGAGCGGCATCTACACCTAAAGGGCCTAATACAGCTTGGTCTGTAAAGTTATCAGTTAAAATAATACGATCGTCTACAGCTATAGAGTATGCGTCTATTGTTGCAGAAAACCCGCCATTGGTATAAGTAAATCCTAAGCTAGCATTAAGAGCTTTTTCTTCATTTAACTGTCCAATTCCAAATGCTTTTGTTACAGTGCTGTTATTTGCAGATAATAAAGATGGTACAGACCTACCAGCTACAATGTTTGTAAATATTAAGTTGTAGTATAGTTGTGCTAAAGAAGGTGCTCTAAAACCAGTAGAAACAGAACCTCTAAAAGCTAAATTGTCACTTACTTTATATCTACTTGCTAGTTTAAAGTTAAATGTGTTGCCAAAATCACTATAATTCTCATAACGCAGAGCGCCACCAACCATAAACTCGTCAGTAACATTTAACTCGGAGTCTACATAAATACCATAATTTGTTCTGCTGCGGTCAACTTCATTTGCAGGGCTGTAGCCAGGAAAACCTTGTGAGCTGCCAGGTAATTCGTCCCCATTGCCATCCTGTGCTGCTGTTTGTGTAGCAGGATTAGTAATAACAACTCCGTTATCATCATATAAAGAATACGAAGATTCTTCTCCAGAAAAGATTCCGAAATTCTCTGTTCGATATTCAAATCCGTAAGCTACATTTAAGCCAGCTGCAACATCTTCAAAATACTTATTAAGTTCTAATCCTGTAGTATTCATAGAAAGGTAATGTCCACCTGCATCAAAATCTGTAGGAGAAGCATCTTTCATAGAGGCATTATTAGTGTTTTTTACAAAATAATGAAAGTTGTTTTTGCCGTAAGTGTTGTTAAAGTCTACATTCCAACCATTTTTAGTTTTACTTCTAACACCAGCAGAAACAGAGACATCTGTAATTAGAGATGTAATTTGAGGTGTAAATCCGTCTGGGTACAAACTTGGAACAGCTCTATTGTCTCCGTCTGCAAAGCCATCTCTAGAAAAAGCATTTGCATTGGTATCTCTGTAGTTTCTACCTCCAAAAGCATATACTTCTGTATTTTCATCAATAGGGACAGCAGAATTAATCATAAAGTTAAATCCATCAATAGCAGCACCACCATACCCTTTTCTCCAGCTAAAACCAGGTCTAAGTGTTTTTTCTTTTGATAAGAATTCGGTTGTAACGTTAAAGAAGCCACCATTTTCTCCAAGAGCCATACCGTAGTTAAGGTCTATTTTGGTAGTTTCACCATCAAAATTTTTGTTTTTTCCATCTAATCTGTTTTCTCCTTCAACATTAAAAAGTGTTTCTCCAGATTCTTCTGCCCAACCATCTCCAATAGCAGTGCTGTATGCTCCGTAAGTAATTCCGCCAGAAAATCCGTTTGTATTATTCTTTAATACAATATTAATTACCCCAGCAATGGCATCAGAACCATATTGTGCAGAAGCGCCATCTCTTAAAACTTCAATTCTTTTAATAGCAGAAGCAGGAATTGCGTTTAAATCTGTACCAGAATTACCACGACCTCTAGTACCAAAAATGTTTACTAAAGAAGATTGATGTCTTCTTTTGCCGTTAATCAAAACAAGAGTTTGGTCTGGACCTAACCCTCTTAAACTAGCAGGTACAATGTGGTCTGCACCATCAGAACCAGACTGTTTAGTGGCATTAAAAGAAGGGGCAGCGTATTGTAATATATCGTTAACTTCTACTTTGCCTGTATTAGAAGCAATTTCAGCAACATCTAAAACATCAATAGGTACTGCGGTATCTGTTGCAGTACGCTTAGGGCTTCTAGAACCAACTAGTTGTATTTCATCTAAAAGCATACCCTCAGACAGGGTTACGTTAATAGTTGTTTTTCCAGAGGTGCTAATTTCTTGTGTGTTAAAGCCAATATAGCTAAATACTAGTGTAGCGCTTGCTTGTGTTTCAATACTGTATTTTCCATCAAAATCTGTAGATGTTCCGTTTGTAGTACCTTTTTCAAGAATATTTACTCCGGCTAGTGGTGCTCCTTCATCATCTACTACAGTACCTGTAATTGTAGATTGACTAAACGCGAATGAGAAGCATAAAAGGCTTAAAATAAGAATGCATTTTTTTTTCATATAGATTGATATTTAGGTTTTTATAAATCTAAAGGTAATCAAAAAACGTTTTATTTGTTCTTCAAAATTTATAAATGGTATATTTGCGGCACTAAAATAGAATTAGAAATGAAAGCAGGTATTGTTGGATTGCCAAACGTGGGGAAATCTACCCTTTTTAATTGTTTATCTAATGCAAAAGCGCAAAGTGCAAACTTTCCGTTTTGTACTATAGAGCCTAATATTGGGGTGGTGAATGTACCGGACTCAAGATTACAAAAATTAGAAGAATTGGTAGACCCAGAGCGTGTTTTACCAGCAACTGTAGAGATTGTAGATATTGCAGGTCTTGTTAAAGGTGCTAGTAAAGGTGAAGGTTTAGGAAATCAGTTTTTAGGAAACATACGTGAGACTGATGCTATTTTGCATGTGTTACGTTGTTTTAATGATGATAATATAGTGCATGTAGATGGTTCTGTAGATCCTATTAGAGATAAGGAAACCATAGATATGGAGTTGCAGTTAAAAGATTTAGAGACTGTAGATAAAAAGTTAGAAAAAGTAAAGCGTACTGCTAAAACAGGTAATAAAGAGGCTCAGAAAGAAGAAGCTGTTCTTTTAAAGTTAAAAGAAGGTTTAGAATCTGGAATTTCTGTTAGAGCTATAGAGGTTGATGAAAAAGATCATTTAGAGTATGTTAAGCCATTACAGTTTATTACAGATAAGCCAGTAATGTATGTTTGTAACGTAGATGAAGAAGGAGCTGTTAATGGTAATGAATATGTAGAAAAGGTTAAGGCAGCTGTTGCAAAAGAAAATGCAGAAGTTATTTTTTTAGCAGTTGGTACAGAGGCAGATATTACTGAATTAGATAGTTATGATGAGCGCCAAATGTTTTTAGAGGATTTAGGTTTAGAAGAGCCTGGTTCTGCTAAATTAATTAGAGGAGCTTATAAATTATTAGACTTAGAAACATATTTTACGGCTGGTGTTAAAGAAGTTAGAGCTTGGACAATACCAGTAGGGGCAACTGCACCACAAGCTGCAGGTGTTATACATACAGATTTTGAAAAAGGATTTATCCGTGCAGAGGTTATTGCTTATAATGATTATGTTACTTTTGGTAGTGAGGCAAAAGTGAAAGAAGCGGGTAAAATGCGAGTAGAAGGTAAAGAGTATATTGTAAAAGATGGAGATGTAATGCACTTTAGATTTAATGTGTAAGTACACTCTTTGTTAAATAATAATAAAATGCTGTAACCTTGTTGCAGCATTTTTTTGTGGTTTATGGTTAAATTGATGAATTTTTATGACCGTACACCATATGTAACTACTTAATTTCTATCTATCAACAAAATAAAATGCACTATTGTTAATTACTTTAAGCTGTATCAGTTTCATTTTTTTCTAACACTTACTATATTAGCGTGCAAACTGCAATTATCCTAAATCAATGTCAGACAATACTAAATATACCGAAGATAATATTCGTTCGTTAGACTGGAAAGAGCATATACGTATGCGTCCGGGGATGTATATAGGTAAATTAGGTGATGGTTCATCTGCAGACGATGGTATCTATATTCTTTTAAAAGAGGTTTTAGATAACTGTATAGATGAATTTGTAATGGGAGCTGGTAAAACCATTGAAATTGGAATAAGAGACAATGTAGTTAAGGTACGAGATTATGGTCGTGGTATACCGCTTGGTAAGGTTGTAGACGTAGTGTCTAAAATGAATACTGGTGGTAAGTATGACTCTAAAGCCTTTAAAAAGTCTGTTGGTTTAAATGGTGTTGGTACTAAGGCCGTAAATGCTTTGTCTAACTTTTTTAAGGTAGAATCTTCTAGAGAAGGTCAATCTAAATGGGCAGAATTTAGTCAAGGTAATTTAATTGCAGAGGAAGGACCAGTAGAAAGCTCTAAGCGAAAAGGAACTAAAGTTTCTTTTACTCCAGATGAAGCTATCTTTAAAAATTATAAGTATAGAAATGAGTATGTAATTCGTATGCTTAAAAACTACGTATACTTAAATCCTGGGTTAACTATTGTTTTTAATGGAGAAAAGTATTTCTCTGAAAACGGATTAAAAGATTTACTTGAAGAAAATAATAATGCAGAGGATTTATTGTATCCTATTATTCATTTAAAGGGAGATGATATAGAAATTGCTATAACACACAGTAAAACTCAATATAGTGAGGAATATCAATCTTTTGTTAACGGACAACATACAACACAGGGTGGTACGCATCAAGCAGCTTTTAGGGAGGCAATAGTTAAAACTATTAGAGACTTTTACGGAAAAAATTACGAAGCTTCAGATATTCGTAAGTCTATTATTTCGGCTGTTTCTATTAAGGTGATGGAGCCTGTTTTTGAGAGTCAGACTAAAACAAAGCTTGGTTCTACAGATATGGGAGGTAATTACCCAACTGTACGTACCTATATTAATGATTTTGTAGGTAAGTATTTAGATAATTACTTGCATAAGAACACTGAGACTGCAGATGCTTTGCAACGTAAAATTATACAGGCAGAGCGAGAACGTAAAGATTTGTCTGGTATACGTAAATTAGCTAAGGATAGAGCTAAAAAAGCAAGTTTACACAATAAAAAGCTTAGAGATTGCCGTGTGCACTTGGGTGATTTAAAAAAAGACAGGAGATTAGAGTCTACTTTATTTATTACAGAGGGAGATTCTGCATCTGGTTCTATAACTAAGTCTAGAGATGTAAATACACAGGCTGTTTTTAGTTTACGTGGTAAGCCATTAAACTCTTATGGAATGTCTAAAAAGATAGTTTATGAGAATGAAGAGTTTAATTTACTACAAGCAGCATTAAATATAGAAGAATCTATGGAGGATTTGCGTTACAATAATATTGTAATTGCTACAGATGCTGATGTAGATGGTATGCATATTAGATTATTGTTAATAACCTTCTTTTTGCAGTTTTTTCCAGAGTTAATAAAAGAAAATCATTTATATATATTACAAACGCCTCTTTTTAGGGTTCGTAATAAAAAACAAACTTTCTATTGTTACAGTCCAGAAGAAAAAGCTGATGCAATTGAAAAATTAACTGGTAAGCCAGAAATAACCCGATTTAAAGGTTTGGGGGAAATTTCTCCAGATGAGTTTCAGCACTTTATTGGAGATGATATTCGTTTAGAACCTGTAATGCTAGATAAGGCTATGTCTATAGAGCAATTACTTAGTTTTTATATGGGTAAAAATACGCCAGACCGACAAAAATTTATTATTGAAAACCTTAAAGTAGAACTTGATATAATCGAGGAAAACTAATTATAAACCAGATAAACACGAGTCTTTCTTTATGGAAGAGAACGAAGAAGTAAACGAGAATCTAGATAGTAACATAGATGATCCCCAGAATGAGCTTACCAAGGTCACAGGGATGTATAAGGATTGGTTTTTAGATTACGCCTCTTATGTAATTTTAGAACGTGCTGTCCCTGCTATAGAAGACGGTTTTAAGCCTGTGCAACGTAGAATTATGCATTCGCTAAAAGAGTTGGATGACGGTAGGTATAATAAAGTAGCTAATGTTGTTGGTCATACAATGCAGTATCATCCACACGGTGATGCAAGTATTGCAGATGCTATGGTTCAAATTGGTCAAAAAGATTTGCTTATTGACACTCAGGGTAACTGGGGTAACATATTAACAGGAGATAGGGCTGCAGCATCTAGATATATAGAAGCGCGTTTGTCTAAATTTGCTTTAGATGTTGTTTTTAGTCCAAAAATTACAGACTGGCAACAATCTTATGATGGTCGTAAAAAAGAACCCGTAAACCTCCCTGTAAAATTTCCATTATTATTGGCTCAAGGAGCAGAGGGTATTGCTGTAGGTTTGTCAACAAAAATATTACCTCATAATTTTATAGAGTTAATAGATGCTTCAATTAAGCATTTAAAAGGTCAGAAGTTTAAACTGTTTCCAGATTTTCCTACATCTGGTATTATAGATGTATCTAACTATAATGATGGTTTGCGCGGAGGAAAAATTAGAGTTAGAGCAAAAATAGCTCAATTAGACAGGAATACACTGGTTATAAGTGAGATACCATACGGGACTAACACTTCTTCTTTAATAGATTCTATCTTAAAAGCAAACGAAAAAGGGAAGATAAAGGTTAAGAAAATTGAAGATAACACAGCTGCGGATGTAGAGATTTTAGTGCATTTGCCATCTGGAATATCTCCTGATAAAACCATAGATGCATTGTATGCATTTACAGCGTGTGAGTCTTCTATTTCTCCTTTAGGTTGTATTATTGAAGATAATAAGCCGCTTTTTATTGGTGTTACTGAAATGTTGCAACGTTCTACGGATTATACAGTAGAGCTTTTAAAAGCTGAATTAGAAATTCAATTAGGTGAGTTAGAGGAACAATGGCATTTTTCTTCATTAGAACGTATTTTTATAGAAAACAGAATTTATAGGGATATTGAGGAAGAAGAAACTTGGGAAGGAGTTATTTCTGCTATAGATAAAGGGTTAAAGCCGCACACAAAACATTTAAAAAGAGCTGTAACAGAAGAAGATATTACTCGCTTAACAGAAATTAGAATTAAGCGTATTTCTAAGTTTGATTTAGATAAAGCGCAACAGTTATTAGATAGTTTAGAGGAGCGTATTGCAGAAGTAAAACATCATTTAGAGCATTTAATTGACTTTGCAGTAGATTACTTTAAAAATCTTAAAGATAAATACGGTAAGGATCGTGAACGTAAATCAGAAATTAGAATTTTTGATGATATTGAGGCGACTAAAGTGGCAATTAGAAACACAAAACTTTATGTAAATAGGGAAGAAGGTTTTGTAGGAACCTCTTTAAAGAAAGATGAGTATGTTACCGACTGTAGTGATATCGATGATATTATTGTGTTTACTAAAGATGGTCATATGATGGTTTCTAAAGTAGATTCTAAGACTTTTGTTGGTAAAAATATTATTCACGTCGCTGTGTTTAAGAAAAAAGACAAGCGTACTATTTACAATTTAATTTATAGAGATGGTAAAGGTGGTCCTAGTTATATTAAGCGATTTAATGTTACGTCTGTAACAAGAGATAGGTTGTATCCTTTAACTACTGGTAAGCCAAATTCTGAAGTCTTATATTTTTCTGCAAATCCTAATGGAGAGGCAGAAGTAGTTACTATACATTTAAGGCAAGTTGGTAGTATTAAAAAATTAAAGTGGGATATGGATTTTTCAGACATTCTTATAAAAGGAAGGTCTTCAAAAGGAAATATTGTTAGTAAATACGCTGTTAAACGTATCGACTTAAAAGAAAAGGGTGTTTCTACTTTAAAACCTCGTAAAATTTGGTTTGATGATGTTGTTAGTCGTCTAAACTTAGATGGTAGAGGTGAATTACTGGGGGAGTTTAAAGGAGATGATTTAATTTTGATAATTACTCAAAAAGGAATCGCAAAGACCATTAAGCCAGAAATTACGATCCATTTTGATGAAGATATGATTGTTTTAGAAAAGTGGAATCCTAAGAAGCCAATTTCAGCAATTTATTTTGATGGAGCAAAGGAGCGATATTATATTAAGCGTTTTTTAATAGAGAACGAAAATAAGGAGGAATTGTTTATCTCTGAACATCCAAAATCTGTTTTAGAGTTAGTTTCTACAGATTGGCGACCTGTGGTAGAATTGGAGTTTGTAAAACCTAGAGGTAAAGAGCAGAAACCGAATCAAGAAGTTGATGTAGAGGATTTTATAGCTGTTAAGGGGATAAAAGCTTTAGGTAATCAACTGACTGCAGATAAAATAAAAAGCACAAATGTTTTAGAATCTTTACCTTATGAAGAAGTTGAGGAGGTAATTGAGGCTCCTAAGAAAACAGAAGTAACAGAAGAGGAGGATGTTACATCAAAAAAAACAGATAGTAAAGAAGATTTAGAAGATGATGATACAGAACAAACAAGTCTGTTTTAGAAAAATTAACCTTTAATAGTCTTATCTTAGCAAAAAAAAATATTTTTTATATGGATTTAACAAACCCGCTAGTTTACGGCGGTCCAGCGTTTATAATTTTTATATTATTAGAATTAACATATAGTAAAAACCATGAAGAACATCATGATCTTTACGACTGGAAAGATCTTTTTGCGAGTGGTTTTATGGGTGTTGGGTCTGCAGTATTAGCAGCGGCACTTAAAGTAATATCAGCAATTGTAATTTTTGAATTTGTTTTTGAACTATGTAATCCGGAGGTAAACGGTGTACATACTAATATATTAGGCTACCAATCTTTTGGTTATGCTTGGTATGTTTGGTTGCTTTGTCAGCTTGCAGATGATTTTACATATTATTGGTTTCATAGGGCTAATCATGAAATAAGAATTTTATGGGCAGCACACATTGTGCATCACTCATCAGATAATTTTAATTTAGGAACAGCTGTTAGAAACGGGTGGTTTACTTTGTTGTATAAGCCATTGTTTTATATGTGGATGCCAGCAATAGGCTTTGAGCCAGAAATGGTTGTATTTTGTTTAGGTATTGAGGCTCTGTGGCAATTTCAGTTGCATACAGTATTACTGCCAAAGCTTGGTATTTTTGAGAAATTTATGAATACGCATACAATGCATCAAGTGCATCATGCACAAAACGTTGAGTATTTAGATAAGAATCATGGTGGTTTTTTAAATATTTTTGATAGAATATTTGGAACATGGTTGCCTCTAGATGATGGTATAGATGTTAAGTATGGTGTAATACATGCGCCAAATTCTAACAATCCAATAGTTATTTTAACGCATGAGTTTAAGGACATTTGGATGGATATGAAAAAATCTAAAAAGCTATCTCATAAATTAATGTATATTTTTGGCCCTCCAGGTTGGAGTCATGATGGTAGCACAATGACCGTTAAGCAGCAGCAGAGGCAATTTAAGGAGTATGCTAAAGATCATCCTAAAAAATCTTTTGAAAGGCCTAATTAGTATTCTGCTTGTAAAATAAAAAACCTCGCTTATTTTTTAATAAGCGAGGTTTTTTATTTTAAGCCTTTTTAAGGCTGTCTTTCTTTGTTTCTGGTAGTTTGCTGGTGTTATGTTTAAAACACTGTTAATTGTGATTTAAATTAACTCTAAGCTATTTGTTAACTCTAACAGCTGTGCCTTTCATGACTACCAACTCCTTTTTTGGATCTCTAGCAGCATTGCTGTATTCAAAAGTATAGCTGTCTTTGGTTGTTTCTAAAATTTTAAAATGTATGGATGATTGGTCTTTAAGTGATTTTAATACAAATTCGCAATCGTTTATCCATCTTACAGAGGAGCTGTCTACTTTGTTTTCGTAATACTCTACACTGTATTCTTCATCTCTTGTAAAACGGCCTGTTTTTTCTTCTCCGTTAATCTGATAGTCAAACGTAAATTCTCCTGTTTTAAAGTCAGCGCAATTTCTTGTTGGATTGTAGCAAGATGTAAAGCAAAGAGCAGAAGCTAGTATGTAAAAATATTTTATTTTCATAAGCACAAAAATAAATAATTAATAGAAAGCTATTTGCTTTTTTGCTGTTAAAATAAGTGTTGAAACTTATTTTTTGTCAAAGGTTTCAAAAGTGCCATCGGTGTAAAAAATAATTACTTTACTAACTTCTTTTTTTAAGTCTGTTTTGTTAATTATTGTTTTGGTATTTTCTTTTGGTAGAGGCTTAGTTTCTTTTTTCTCAACAAAAGGAAAACTTCCTTTTCCGTTTAGTAACCAATATAAATTTACCTCAGGAAATTGAGTTACAACTTTTAAAACAAATTCTAAGCTTGGTTTGTTTCTGCCAGATAATAGGTGAGAGATGCTAGAGCGTTGCACTTCAACTTTATCAGCAAAAGCAGCAGCGGTTAAGCCGTAGTAATTAATTACTTTTTCTAATCTTTTTATGAACTCTTCAGAATTTACCATTGTAATTACATCTTAATTATTTTGCTTGGTTCGTAGGGAGATTAGATTTGAGATTTCTACTAGTTTTAATTCTATTAAACTTTAGATAAAATAACTTAAATTATTGATTTTAAGATTGTTATTGTTTTTTAATAGAATTTACTGATATAAGCAGTAGTATTGTGTTACAAATGTAATCATTTTAAATAAACAGCAATGGTTTTTAGTTTACATTTGTAATGTTTAATGTTACAAATGTAATAACAACTGTTACATTTGTAATTCAATATAACGCTATCTTTACGCTTTACTAATACCTTTTGTAATGATAGATTTTAAGCAGATATTTAAAGATTGTAAGGTTAATAATATAACTGGTCGTTATGTGACAAATAGTTTGGTTTTTCCTTTTTTAGAAAAAACATTGTTTAAAGATGGTATAGAAGAAATTGGAAAATCTGTTTTAAATGAGCCTATAAAAATGATTACTATAGGACATGGAGAAACTAAAATTTTAATGTGGTCTCAGATGCATGGAAATGAATCTACAACTACAAAAGCAGTTTTAGATTTTATTCATTTTTTAGAAAAAACATCTTCTTTGCAATCATCAATTTTAGATAATTGTACTATAAAAATTATTCCTATTTTAAACCCTGATGGAGCAAAAGCATACACTAGAATTAATGCTAATGAAATTGATTTAAATAGAGATGCGCAGAATAGGACTCAGCCAGAAAGTAAAATTCTTAGAGAGGTTTATGACAACTTCAAACCAGATTTCTGTTTTAACCTACATGATCAGAGAACAATTTTTAATGTAGGTGAAACAAATAAGCCAGCAACTGTATCTTTTTTGGCGCCTGCTTTTAATAAGGAAAGAGGTATGTCTGTTGCCAGAGATAAAAGTATGCAGTTAATTGTGGCTATGAATAGTGTTTTGCAAAATTTTATTACTAATCAGGTTGGCAGGTATGACGATGGTTTTAATAGTAATTGTGTTGGTGATGCTTTTCAAATGTTAAACACTCCAACTGTTTTATTTGAGTCTGGCCATTACCCAGAAGACTATGAAAGGGAAAAAACTAGAGAATTTATTTTTTATTCTTTATTAAAAGGAGTATCGGTTATTGCCACAAACTCGCTAAATAAGTATAAGGTAGATGCTTATTTTGAAATTCCAGAGAATGGCAAACAGTTTTTAGACCTTATTATATATAATACTAAAAAAATAAATACTTTACATCCAGAGGCTAATTCCTTAGGGGTTCTGTATAAGGAAGTGTTAAAAGATAAAAAAATTATTTTTGAACCAGTAATAACAGAAACACAAGGGCTAGAGAAATTTTACGCTCACAAAACTCTTAACCTACTAGATAAGAGTGATTTAGATTATGTTGAAAATAACATTCTTTTATCTAAGTCTTTACTTGGTAATTAACAATTTAATTAGTATATGTAAAATAATTGCATTATTGATAAAAAAAAGATAGATTTAGTGCGTATATCTTCTTATTTTACTATTTTTGTTCCAAATTTAATTAAATAATGACTAAAGTTAAGCTAGACGAAATTGATCACCAGATTCTGGATATGTTAATAGATAACACCAGAACTCCGTTTACAGATATTGCAAAGAAATTATTAATTTCTGCGGGTACTGTTCATGTTAGGGTAAAGAAAATGGAAGAAGCCGGAATTATACAAGGTTCATCTTTAACGTTGGATTATGTTAAATTAGGTTATTCTTTTATTGCTTATGTAGGTATATTTTTAGAAAAAACACACCAAACTAAGTTTGTTTTAGAGCGTTTAATTGGTATTCCTTATGTTACCGTTGCGCACATTACAACAGGTAAGTTTAATATTTTTTGTAAAATTAGAGCTAGAGATACGCAACATGCAAAAAATATCATTTTTAAAATTGATGATATTGATGGTATTAGTAGAACAGAAACAATGATTTCTTTAGAGGAGAGCATTAACGATAAAAAGCGTTTAATGCATACAATTTTTAATGAATTGTAGATTTCTTAATTTAAGAGATGAATTAATAACACTAAGCTCAATGTAAATTACATTGGGCTTTTTTATTTTATTTTATGAAAGCATCAGAATTAACACCACTAGATTACAACCCTTATTATAAAAGTTATATAGATTTGGTAGAAGATACAAGTTTGTTAACAGCTTTAGAAAATGGTAGAAAAAAGTTTAAAGATTTAATTGCTGTAATACCAGATAGTAAATTGAATTATGCTTACGCCTCTAATAAATGGACAACAGCAGAAGCAATAGTGCATATAATAGATACGGAGCGTATTTTTCAGTATAGGGCTATGCGTTTTTCTAGATTAGACGCTACGCCTTTGCCTGGTTTTGAACAAGATGATTACGTGCCAACTTCTAATGCAAACAGTAGAACTAGACAAAGTTTATTGCAAGAGTTTTTAGATGTAAGGGCGTCAACAATTTCATTGTTTACGCATTTAACAGAAAAACAGTTAAAGTTTGTGGGTACAGCAAGTGATTCTCCTATGAGTACAGCTGCTGCAGGTTTTGTAGCGTGCGGACATCAAGAACATCATTCAAAAATTATTTTTGAAAGATATTTATAGGAGTAGCATTGCATTAATCCTCTAATTCTTTAGTGTTTTCTGTATAGACAGTTTCAGACATATTAGAAACAGGGGATTCTAGCTCTTTTTCAATGGTGTCATCAAAATTAGCAATAAAGTTAGATAAACTTTTACTTATTCTAACCAAGTAAATGGTGTCTTCTGTTTTTACTTCTACAGCTTCTACAAATTCTCCTTTTGCATTTTTAAAAACAATAATGTCGTTATCTCCATATCCATGTGGATAGGATTCTATTAATTTTGTGGCTACTGTGTGGTCAAGTTTTTTGTAATCTACTAGTTTGCGTAACATAATTCATCGGTTTTAGTTTTATAAGAACTAAACTAAAACTTTTTTCACTGCAAAAATGTAATTAGTTGTGTAACAGTGTTTTTATGTAGGTGTGCAACTTAAACTTTGTAGTAAGCAAAAGACTGGTGTAATAAATCTTCAGGAACGGTTACATCTATTTGACAATTACCAATAGATTTTAGTAAAACAAAATTAATATTGCCATGAGAGTTCTTCTTGTCAAACTTTAAATATGTAAGTATATTTTTTATATCCTCTTCTGTAAATTCAACTTTGCCATATCGTTTCGTAAAAGTAGATTTTATAGCATTTAATTCTATCTCAGACAGGTTAGTTAGTTTGTTACTTATGTATGCTTCTAAAATCATACCAACTGCAATAGCTTCACCGTGTAATAATGTTTTTTTGCTTTCTGTTTCTAAAAAGTAAGACTCTACTGCGTGACCAAGAGTGTGGCCAAAGTTTAGTATTTTACGTAAGTTTTGTTCTGTTGGATCAATAGTAACAACATCATTTTTTATAACTACAGAGTCGTAAATAAACTCATCTAAATTATTAAAATCAGAAACTAAATTAAGTTCATTCCAATATTTTTTATCTTTAATTAAGCCGTGTTTAAGCATTTCTGCAAAACCACTGTGTAGTTGTCTTTCTTCTAAAGTTTGTAGAAAAGAAGAAACAACTAGTACCATTTGTGGTTGATTGATAACGCCTACCTGGTTTTTTAAAGAACCTAAATCTACTCCTGTTTTACCTCCAACAGAAGCATCTACCATAGATAGTAATGTAGTAGGTACGTTTATAAAATCTATTCCTCTTTTAAAGGTTGATGCGACAAAACCACCTAAATCTGTAATAACGCCTCCGCCAAGGTTAATCATAACGCTTTTTCGGTCTGCATCTAGTTCAGATAAAACGTGCCAAACTTGTACACAAGTTTCTATAGTTTTGTTTATTTCGCCTTCTTCAATTTCTATAATTTCATAGTTGTAATCACCATAAATCTGAGCCATAAAGCTAGGTAAGCAGTGCTGATGTGTATTTTCATCAACTAAAATAAAAACCTTAGAATAATTTGCTTTTTCTAAGTGAGAATTTAATTCTGTATATGCTTTTTCATTAAAATGAACTGAATATGTACTTGCTAAAATTGACTGCATAATTATATATTTACATCACGCAAAATAAAGACATATTTTAGTTATTAGAATACAAAATCTGTATTTATATTTGCTGCATTACGAAATTCATAAAAATGGAACAAATTTTTGAAAATACAGCAACTGCTTTTGCTCTAAAATCAGATTCTGAACTAGAGAGAGCGTATTTTTTGTTTAAATTAATAGCAAATGAACCATTGGTTCGTATTGGTACTGCTGTTACTAATTTTGCTATAAAAGCTCATTTACCTGTAGAAGGTTTAATAAGAGCTACTGTTTTTGACCATTTTTGTGGTGGTGTTAGTGAGCAAGATTGTATGCCAGTTGCAGATAAAATGTACGATAAAAAAGTAAGTACTATTTTAGATTATTCTGTAGAGGGTAAAGAAGATGAGAGTCATTTTGATGAGGCTTACGAGAAAATTTTACACGTATTAGATTTTGTTAAAGAAAAAGAGGCTATTCCGCTAGCGGTTTTTAAGCCTACCGGATTTGGAAGATTTATTCTTTTTGAAAAAGTAGGAGCAGGTATAAAGTTAACAGATGTTGAGCAGTTAGAGTGGGATAGAATTGTGTCTAGGTTTGATAAGGTTTGTAAAAAAGCTTACGATTTAGGTGTAGCTCTTTTGGTAGATGGTGAAGAAAGCTGGATGCAAGACGCTGCTGATGATTTGTGCGCGCAAATGATGCGAAAATATAATAAGGAGAAAGTTGTAGTTTATAATACATTGCAAATGTATCGTTGGGACAGGTTGGCTTACCTTAAAAAATTACATTTAGAAGCAAAAGAAGAAGGCTTTAAAATAGGGATGAAGGTAGTGCGTGGTGCATATATGGAGAAAGAAAATGAGAGAGCTGAAAGAAAAGGGTATCCAACACCAATTTGCGCCAATAAAAAAGCTACAGATGATAATTTTGATGCTGCTGTGGTTTATATGATAGAGAATTTAGATGTGATGTCTATTTTTATGGGTACCCATAATGAAAATAGTTGCTATAGTTTGATGCGTATAATGCAAGAGAAAAATATTGCACACTCTGACTCGCGTGTTTGGTTTGGGCAACTGTATGGTATGAGTGATCATATTTCTTTTAACCTAGCAGCTAGTGGTTATAATGTTGCTAAATACTTGCCTTTTGGACCTGTTAGAGATGTTATGCCTTATTTAATACGTAGAGCTGAAGAAAATACCTCAGTTGCAGGGCAAACAACCAGAGAGTTGTCTTTATTGAAAGAAGAGCGTAAAAGAAGAAAAATTTAATAAAAATATAGCGTTTTAAATAAAAAAAAGGTGAGTTTTAAAACTCACCTTTTTTTATGTGTTGACTTAGTTAAACCTAATTACTTAAATCTATTTTATCTACAACTACTTTGTTTGTGCAGTTTATTACAGTTAAAATAGCTTCTTTTTCTTTAACTAAACCTTCAATTTTATAGGTTTTGCAAGGAGTAGATTTTGTGTCACTATTTCCAAAATCTATATCACCATCATTTAAAAAATAAGAGACTGTTGTAGAGTCTATAGTTTTATTGTTGAATAAGACTTTAATTTCGTCAGAATATGATAAAGGTTTAGAGCGTAAATCTTTTAAAACTCTACAGTTTGGAAAATAACAGAACTCGGTTCCTGTTTCGTCTGATTTCTTTTTCAGGAAAAAAGTTAAAAATACAATGCCGATTGATAGTCCAACTAAGTACCATCCTAATCGTTTGATGAATGCCATATTAAAAAATTAAAAAATTGATATCACTATACTGCAAGTCGTACCATTCTCCTACAGATTTGTTTGTTAAAATTCCGTGGTACATATATAGTCCGTTACGCAAGCCTTTATCAAAACGCAATGCATTTTCCATTCCGCCATCTTCTCCAATTTTTAATAAATAAGGAGTAAAGATGTTGCTAATAGATATTGAAGATGTTTTAGGGTATCTAGATGGTATGTTGGGAACACAGTAATGTATAACACCGTGTTTTTTTATTGTTGGTTTATTGTGTGTTGTAAGTTCAGATGTTTCAAAGCAACCACCCATATCTATACTAACATCTATAATTACTGCATCTTTTTTCATATTTTCTACCATAGTTTCTGTAACTACAATAGGTGAGCGGTCTTTGCCTCTAATTGCGCCAATAGCAACATCACATCTTTTTAAAGATTTTAAGAGGTTTTTAGGTTGTAGTGTAGATGTGTAAACTGTTTGTTTTAGGTTGGTTTGTATTTGTCTTAATTTGGTAATGGAGTTATCAAATATTTTTACATTAGCACCTAGTCCAATTGCAGATCTAGCGGCAAATTCTCCAACGGTTCCTGCGCCAATAATAACAACTTCTACAGGTGGTACGCCACTAATGTTACCAAACATTAGGCCGTTACCATTATTAGTAGTAGCCATTAATTCTGATGCTATTAAGACAGATGATATACCAGCAATTTCACTTAATGAGCGTACTGCAGGATATTTACCATCTTCATCTTGTATGTATTCAAAAGCAATTGCTGTAATTCGTTTTTTTGCTAATTCTTCAAAATATTTTTTAGACTGTGTTTTTATTTGAAGCGCAGATATAATAGTTGTCTGCGGGTTTAGCATTTGTATTTCTGATATTGTAGGTGGCTCTACCTTTAGTATAATAGGACAAGAAAATACCTTTTTAGTGTCTTTTGTAACTTCAGCACCAGCATTTGTATAGTCTAAATCTGTAAAATTTGCACCTTCACCAGCACCAGACTCAATTAAAACTCTATGTCCGTTGCAAGTAAGTGCATTTACGGCATCAGGAGTTAGGCAAATTCGTTTTTCTTGATACTGGTTTTCTTTCAGCATACCAATGAATAATTCACCCTTTTTTCTAAGAATTTCTAGCTTCTCTTCCTGTGGTAATAATTGGAATTTGCTAAAAGGCGAAGAAGGCTGATTCATATCCGTTAGTATTTGTTATTTTGACCATCAAAATTACAATTTTATTTTTAAAATAGTTGCTTTAATTACTTTTTCTAAAAGTGTTTTAAAAACTGATTTTACGGTCGGTAGGGTTAATTACTTCTAGTTTTATATTGGTAGCGTCTTCAGGTAAAAATGAACTTATTTTTTCTGGCCACTCTATAAATACCCATTTGTTTGCGTAAAAATAGTCTTCTACGCCAATGTCTAAAGCTTCCATTTCGTCTTCAAGTCTATAAAAATCAAAATGATAAGCTAAAGTGTTGTTCTTGTTGTCTTGGTATTCGTTTACAATGCCAAAAGTAGGGCTAGAGGTGTCGCCAACCACACCAAGCTCTTTCATTATAGCTTTAATTAAAGTAGTTTTTCCTGCGCCCATTTCACCGTAAAAACATAGGGTTTTGGTTGGTGCATTTTTAATTATATCCTTAGCAATATCCTGAATTTCTGGTGTAGAAAAAGTTTTATTCATTTTTATAAAAAAATTACAAGCGTACAAAAGTAATTAGTAGTAAGTTTTAAAACAATTATCTAGGCTCTAAAACAGCAAATGGTATAATCATTTCTTCTAGTGAAACGCCACCGTGTTGGTAGGTATTTCTATAGTAACTAACGTAGTGATTATAATTATTTGGGTAAGCAAAAAATAAATCGTTTTTAGCAAATATAAAAGAGCTGCTCATATTTATTGTTGGCAGTTGTAAATCTTTAGGGTTTTTAGCAGCAAGTACATCTTTATCCTCGTAAGACAAACTACGACCTGTTTTATATCTTAGGTTTAGACTAGTGTCTTTATCACCAACAACCTTAGATGGTTGTTTTACATTTATAGTGCCATGATCTGTGGTTATAATTAATTTTTGACCCATTGTTTGTGCTTGCTGTATAATTTCTAACAAAGGGGAGTTTTTAAACCAGCTAACTGTTAAAGATCTGTAGGCTTTGTCGTTACTGGCAAGCTCTTTTATTACTTCCATTTCTGTTTTAGAGTGAGAAAGCATATCTACAAAATTGTATACAATAACTGTTAGGTCGTTATCT
Source organism: Cellulophaga sp. 3_MG-2023 (assembly GCF_030546975.1). Taxonomy (NCBI): domain Bacteria; kingdom Pseudomonadati; phylum Bacteroidota; class Flavobacteriia; order Flavobacteriales; family Flavobacteriaceae; genus Cellulophaga; species Cellulophaga sp. 3_MG-2023. Next base: position 715,721 of record NZ_JAUOPS010000001.1, on the reverse strand, counting down.
TTTTGTGATTTATAATTTTGAGATAATTGTTTGCCTTGTTTTAGACTGCTAATTTTATGGTATTCCCATTTTAAATCTAATCCAAGTCTTTTTAATTGTGCGCCAAGAAAATCTGCTTCGTGTAAATTTTTACCGCCTTCTTCAGTGTCGTTTTTCCACCAATTTGGATGTTGTTTCTCCATTTCTAAAGGGGTTAGACCAGAGAAAATGGCATTACGAGCATACTGGGTAGCAGTAGGTAAAATACTAAAATAAGGTTCTTCTTTAGTTTTTTTGTAAAATGAGTTAACGGTACTTTCAAAAGCTAACCATTGGTCATATCTTAAGTTGTCTACCACAACTAAAAGCGTAGGTTTTTCTTTTAGTTCTGGTTTTATTAATTTTTTAAATAGATTTTGGGATAAAACAGGAGCATCTCCGCCAGCAAACCAGTCTGGGTAGTTTTTTTCAATAAACTTGCTAAATTGATTATTTGCTTCAATTTTTTGAGATTCTAGAATTTCAAACATTCCAGTATCTTCAATTTCTTCTAATTGCAGTTCCCAGTGAATTAAGTTTTTATATAAATTTACCCATTCTTCATAGCAATTAACCATAGATAAATCCATCGCTATTTTACGAAACTCTTGTTGGTAGTTAGACGTTGTTTTTTCAGATATTAATCTAGAGTGGTCTAAGCTCTTTTTTAAGCTAAGTAGTATTTGGTTTGGGTTAACAGGTTTTATAAGGTAATCTGCTATTTTAGATCCAATTGCCTCTTCCATGATTAACTCTTCTTCACTCTTGGTAATCATTACAACAGGGAGAGATGTGTGTGTTTTTTTTATTTCAGATAATGTCTCTAAACCACTAATACCAGGCATATTTTCATCTAAAAAAACAATGTCCACTTTTGTATCTTCTAGTTCTTCTAAAGCTTCTCTACCACTTTGGCAGGTTATTACTTCATAATTTTTCTTTTCTAGAAATATAATGTGTGGTTTAAGTAAATCTATTTCATCATCTACCCAAAGTATTGTTATCTTGTTCATTTAGTGTCTATATTTGTAATTGTAAAGAAAGAAGATTTTGATTATATCTAACAAACTTAAAATATTCAATGATCCAATTTACGGATTTATTGGCATACCAAGCACGCTAATTTTTAATATTATTGCGCATCCTTATTTTCAGAGGCTTCGTAGAATATCACAAACGGGCTTAACTTATTTGGTGTATCCTGGCGCACAGCATACTAGATTTCAGCATGCTCTTGGTTGTATGCATTTAATGGAGCAAGCTGTGCAAATACTACGCTTTAAAGGAGTAAAAATAACAGATGTTGAAGAAGAAGGACTTTTATGTGCTATTTTATTGCATGATATAGGTCACGGTCCGTTTTCACATGCAATGGAGCATACTATTGTAGAAGGTGTAGATCATGAAGCTATTTCATTAGTGTTTATGCAGCAATTAAATAAAGAGTTTAAGGGCAAGTTAGATACTGCAATTGCTATATTTAAAAAAGAACATCCTAAAAAGTTTTTAAACGATTTGGTGTCTAGTCAGTTAGATATGGATAGATTAGATTATCTAAAAAGAGATAGCTTTTACACTGGTGTTGCAGAAGGTAATATTAATGCAGAGCGTTTAATTACAATGCTTAACGTTGTAGGCGGTGATTTGGTTATAGAGGAAAAAGGAATTTACTCTGTAGAAAAGTTTTTAATGGCTCGTAGGTTTATGTATTGGCAAGTTTACTTACACAAAACAGGCTTAGTTGCAGAGCAATTGCTTATAAAAACACTAAATAGAGCAAAAGAATTAATACATAAAGGAGAAAATTTACCTTGTAGTTCTATTTTATCATTCTTTATAAAAAATAAAATAGAGTTAAAAGATTTTAATGCAGATGTGATTAAAAAGTTTTCTGAGCTAGATGATGTAGATATTATGGCGGCTATAAAAGAGTGGCAACATAATAACGATTTTGTTTTATCTACATTAAGTAGAATGATATTGCATAGAGATTTACTTCATATTAAAATGAAGAAAAAGCCAATAGCGACATCAAAACTTAAAAAAGAATTTTCTGCTTTTAAAGAAAAATACAATTTAACTGATGAAGAAACAGCATATTTTGTTTTTAGTGGAGAAATAAAAAATACGGCTTACATACAGCATACACAACCAATTAAGGTGTTAAAAGAAAACGGAAAAGTAACAGATGTATTAAAGGCATCAGACCAATTAAATAGTAAAACGTTATCAAAAACGGTAACTAAATACTACGCTTGTTATCCAAAATTATAATATGCTAGCGTAAAAATATTGTAAAGTATTTTTATTAATATTACAATAGTTTAATCCGTATAACACAGCATTTTACTAGGTTTTAATATAAGCCAACTTAAGTTAAGTATAATAATTTCACTATTTTTCTTACTTTTGTGACCGTTAATTGTGGTTTTATAAAAAAGCCTTAATTTTTACTCATATATAATAAAGGATAAAATACCTTAATAATTAATTAACAATAAGTGAAGTTTACAGCTAGTCAGATTGCAGGTATTTTAGAAGGCGAAGTTCAGGGAGATCCTGAAACAACCGTACATACACTTGCTAAAATAGAAGAAGGAGAAGCGGGTTCGCTTACCTTTTTAGCTAATCCCAAATACATACCTTACCTATATACTACAAAATCATCTATAACAATAGTAAATAAAGATTTTACTCCAGAAAAGGAATATACAACTACCCTAATAAAGGTAGATGATGCTTACCAGTCTTTTACAAAATTATTAACTTATTATGATCAAGTTAAAAATGACAAAAGCGGTATAGAGCAACCGGTTTATATAGATGAGTCATCTAGTTATGGAGAAAATGTTTATTTAGGCGCATTTAGTTACATAGGTAAAAATGTTACAATTGGTAAAAACGCTAAAATTTATCCTAATGTTTACATATCAGATAATGTAACTATTGGCGATAATGTATCTTTGTTTTCAGGTGCAAAAATATGTTCAGATTCTATTATAGGAGATAATTGTGTTATACATACAGGAGTAATTATAGGTTCTGACGGGTTTGGTTTTTCTCCAAATGCAGATGGTACTTTTACAAAAATACCTCAAATAGGTAATGTAATTTTAGAAGATAATGTAGATGTTGGTGCAGGTACTACTATAGATCGTGCAACAATGGGGTCTACTATTATAAAAAAAGGAGTTAAGTTAGATAACCAAATACAAATTGCACACAATGTAGAAATTGGAGAAAATACCGTAATTGCAGCGCAAACCGGTATTGCTGGTTCTACTAAAATTGGTAAAAATTGTATGATTGGTGGTCAGGTTGGTATTGTGGGGCACATTTCTATTGGAAATAATGTGCGTATACAGGCTCAGTCTGGTATAGGAAAAAATATAAAAGATAATGAGGTTTTACAAGGCTCACCAGCTATGAATTATGGTGATTTTAATAAATCTTATGTGCATTTTAAGAACTTACCAAAAATAGTAAAAGGAATAAATAACATTGAAAAAAAGTTTGATGGCAAATAAACCAAATGCAAAACAGAGAACTATAGCTAAAGAAGCTACCCTTACAGGTGTAGGTTTACATACAGGTGAAAAAGTTACAATGAAATTTTTACCTGCTCCAGAAAACCATGGTTATGCTTTTAAACGTATAGATTTAGAAGGAGAACCTATTATAGAGGCAGATGCTAATTATGTAGAAAATACACAACGTGGTACTAATTTAGAAAAAAAAGGAGTTAAAATACAAACTCCAGAACACGTTTTAGCAGCTTTAGTAGGTTTAGAAATAGACAATGTTTTAATAGAGTTAAATTCTCCAGAACTTCCAATTATGGATGGTTCTTCTAAATACTTTGTAGAAGCTTTAGAAGGTGCAGGTGTTGTTGAGCAAGAGAAAGAAAGAGAAGAGTATATTGTTAAAGATGTAATCTCTTATAAAGATGAAGCTACTGGTAGTGAAATAACTATTATACCTTCTGATGAATACCAAGTAACAACTATGGTAGATTTTGGTACTAAAGTATTAGGTACTCAAAACGCTACCTTGTTAAAGTTGTCAGATTTTAAAGAGGAAATTTCTAATGCAAGAACTTTTAGCTTTTTGCACGAATTAGAAATGTTATTAGAACACGGGCTTATTAAAGGCGGTGATTTAAATAATGCCATAGTATATGTAGATAAGGAAATATCTGATGAAACTATGAAAAAGCTTGAAAAAGCTTTTGGAAAAGAGAAGTTATCTGTAAAACCAAACGGAATTTTAGATAATTTAACATTGCACCAGCCTAATGAAGCTGCGCGTCATAAATTGTTAGATGTAGTGGGTGATTTAGCTTTAACAGGTGTAAGAATACGTGGTAAAGTTATAGCTAACAAACCAGGGCATTTTGTTAATACACAATTTGCTAAAAAATTAGCTAAAATAATTAAGTTAGAGAAAAGAAATAGTGTGCCTAAATATGATCTTAGTCTGCCTCCTTTAATGGATATTCACCAGATTATGGATATGCTACCACATAGACCTCCTTTCTTATTAATAGATAGAGTTTTAGAGCTTTCTGGTAACCATGTAGTTGGTATGAAGAATGTTACTATGAACGAACCCTTTTTTGTAGGGCATTTTCCAGGGGCACCTGTGATGCCAGGAGTATTACAAGTAGAGGCAATGGCGCAAACAGGAGGTATTTTGGTTTTAAGTACTGTGCCAGACCCAGAGAATTACTTAACATTTTTTATGAAAATAGATAAAGTTAAGTTTAAACAAAAGGTTTTACCAGGGGATACGTTAATATTTCACTGTAGCCTTATAACACCAATACGCAGAGGAATATGTCATATGCAAGCGTATGCTTATGCAAATGATAAATTAGTTTGTGAAGCCGAAATGATGGCACAAATAGCAAAAAAACAATAGAATGAATCAACCTTTAGCGTATATACACCCAGGTGCTAAAATCGCAAAAAATGTTGTTGTAGAACCTTTTACAACAATACATAACAATGTAGTAATAGGCGAGGGAACTTGGATTGGGTCTAACGTAACTATTATGGAAGGCGCAAGAATAGGAAAAAATTGTAATATTTTTCCAGGCGCAATTATATCTGCTACACCGCAAGATTTAAAATATGCTGGTGAAGAAACTATTGTAGAGATAGGAGATAACACAACTATAAGAGAATGTGCTACAATAAACAGAGGTACATCAGATAGACAAAAGACTAAAATTGGTAAAAATTGCCTAATTATGGCATATTGCCACGTTGCTCACGATTGTTTTGTGGGTGATAATTGTATTTTTTCTAATAATTCTACATTGGCAGGTCATGTAACAGTTGGCGACAATGTAGTTTTAGCTGGTTTGGTTGCTGTGCATCAATTTGTATCTATTGGTAACCATGCATTTGTAACTGGTGGTTCTTTGGTACGTAAAGATGTTCCTCCTTTTGTAAAAGCAGCAAGAGAGCCTTTATCTTATGTAGGTATCAACTCTGTAGGTTTACGTAGAAGAGGAATAACTTCTGAAAAAATTAGAGAAGTTCAAAATATTTACCGAATATTATATCAAAAAAATTATAATAATAGTCAAGCTGTACAGATAATTGAAGCGGAAATGGAAGCAACTCCAGAACGTGACGAGATTTTGCAGTTTATTAGAGATTCTCAAAGGGGAATTATGAAAGGCTATTTTAGTTCAAATTAAATAAAAGTATGGCATCAACATCAGACATTAGAAAAGGATTGTGTATTAGATACAATTATGATATTTTTAAAATTATAGAATTTTTACATGTTAAACCAGGAAAAGGTCCTGCTTTTGTAAGAACTAAATTAAAAAGTGTAACCACGGGTAAAGTAATAGATAATACTTTTTCTGCAGGTCATAAAATTGACGATGTTCGTGTAGAAACACGTTCTTATCAATTCTTATATGCAGAAGGTCCAACGTATCATTTTATGAATACGGATGATTATAACCAGATTACATTAGAAGAAAATAGCTTAGATGCACCAGGATTGTTAAAAGAGGGTGAAGTTGTAACTATCTTATTTAATACAGAAGATAGTTTGCCATTATCTGTAGATATGCCAGCTAGTGTTATTTTAGAGGTAACATATACAGAGCCAGGTGTAAAAGGGAATACAGCAACAAATGCGACTAAACCAGCAAAGGTAGAAACTGGGGCAGAAGTAAATGTTCCTCTTTTTATTAATGAAGGTGATAAAATAAAAGTAGATACAGAAAAGGGTTCTTATATGGAACGTGTAAAGGAATAAACTCTTTGCAATTTTGTAAAATATAAATATACGTACAATAGAAATTTGAAATTTCCCATTCCACATACTTTAAAGCAAATTGCAGCTATTATAGACTGTAATTATGTAGGTGAAGATAGTTTTTCTGTTTTAGGGATGAACGAGATTCACGTAGTTACCAAGGGCGATATTGTTTTTGTAGATCATCCAAAGTACTATGATAAGGCCTTACAATCTAAAGCAACCATTATTTTAATTAATAAAGAGGTAGCTTGTCCAGAGGGTAAAGCATTATTAATTTCAGACGATCCGTTTAGAGATTTTAATAAACTCACGACGTATTTTAAGCCTTTTTTAAAATCTGTTTCTACGGTTTCAAAGACAGCAAAAATAGGAGAGAACACAGTAATACAGCCTAATGCTTTTGTTGGTAACAATGTAACTATTGGTAAAAACTGTGTTATACATTCTAATGTCTCTATTTATGATAATTGTGTGTTAGGTGATAACGTAACAATACATGCGGGTTCTGTTTTAGGAGCAGATGCTTTTTATTATAAAAATAGGCCAGAAGGATTTGATAAGCTATTATCTGGAGGAAGAGTTGTAATAGAAAGTAATGTAGATATTGGAGCTCTTTGTACTATAGACAAAGGTGTTACAGGGGATACTACTATTGGAGAAGGTTCTAAGTTAGATAATCAAGTGCATGTTGGTCATGATACTGTAATTGGTAAAAAGTGTTTAATAGCTTCGCAAACGGGTATTGCTGGTTGTGTTGTTATAGAAGACGAAGTTACTCTATGGGGTCAGGTTGGTACAACTAGCGGCATTACAATAGGTAAAAAAGCTGTAGTAATGGGGCAAACTGGTGTTACAAAATCTATTGTTGGTGGTAAAAGTTATTTTGGCACTCCAATTGAGGAATCTAGGGAAAAACTTAGACAATTGGCTAATGTTAAAAAAATACCATCTATTTTACAAAATATTAAAAATAAATAAACAAAGAATACTTTAATAATCGCTAACAAAGCTATATTTTTGTGAAGCGAAAAAATAACAAACGATATAATGAGTGTTTTAGTAAATAAAGATTCCAAAATAATTGTACAAGGGTTTACAGGTAGTGAAGGTACTTTTCACGCTGAGCAAATGATAGAATACGGTACCAACGTTGTTGGTGGTGTAACACCAGGTAAAGGTGGTCAAGAGCATTTAGGAAGACCAGTTTTTAATACAGTTTTAGAAGCTGTTGAAAAAGTTGGTGCAGATACAACTATTATTTTTGTACCGCCAGCTTTTGCTGCGGATGCAATTATGGAAGCTGCTAACGCTGGTATTAAAGTAATTATTACTATTACAGAAGGTATCCCTGTTGCTGATATGGTTAAAGCTTCAGATTATATTAAAGATAAAGATTGTCGTTTAATAGGTCCTAACTGTCCAGGTGTTATTACTCCAGGTGAAGCTAAAGTAGGTATTATGCCTGGTTTTGTATTTAAAAGCGGTACAGTAGGTATTGTTTCTAAGTCTGGTACTTTAACTTATGAGGCGGCTGACCAAGTTGTACGTCAAGGTTTAGGTATTACTACTGCAATTGGTATTGGTGGTGACCCAATTATTGGTACAACTACTAAGGAAGCTGTTGAATTACTAATTAATGATCCTGCTACAGAATGTGTAGTAATGATTGGAGAAATTGGTGGACAGTTAGAAGCAGATGCAGCAAAATGGTATAAAGAGAGTGGAAGTAAAAAGCCAATTGTTGGTTTTATTGCTGGTGAAACTGCTCCTGCAGGTAGAACAATGGGGCACGCAGGTGCTATAGTTGGTGGTAGTGATGATACTGCACAAGCTAAAAAAGCAATTATGAAAGATTGTGGAATTCACGTTGTAGATTCTCCTGCTGAGATAGGTAAAAAAGTGAAAGAAGTAATGGGTTAATCCATATTCTTTTTAAAAATATAAAAGCGTTTACGTATTTAGTAAACGCTTTTTTTTATGCATCAACTTAATGGGTTGCACTGTTATAAAGTTTTTGTTTATCAATCTTAAAAAAAAGAAGTATGTCTTTTAAAGGTGTAAAACATACCCTATATTTGGCTTGCAACAACGCAAAATTTTATTAGATGAAATTGTTAGAAGGAAAAAACGTAATTATTACTGGTGCTAGTAGAGGTATTGGTATGGGAATAGCAAAAGTATTTGCAGATAATGGTGCAAATGTAGCCTTTACATATAGTTCTAGTGAAGCTCCTGCTTTAGAATTAGAAAAAGAATTAACTGCTAAAGGTGTAAAAGCTAAAGCATATAAAAGTAATGCAGCAAGTTTTTCTCAGGCAGAAGAATTAGTAGCAAATGTATTAGAAGATTTTGGTGGTATAGATGTATTAATTAATAATGCAGGTATTACTAAAGATAACTTGTTAATGCGTATGGGAGAGGAAGATTTTGATGCCGTAATTGAAATTAACCTAAAATCTGTTTTTAATATGACAAAAGCAGTACAACGTACGTTTTTAAAACAACGCAAAGGTTCTATTGTAAATATGAGTAGTGTTGTTGGTGTTAAAGGTAATGCAGGACAAACTAATTATGCAGCGTCTAAAGCCGGAATGATTGGTTTTACTAAGTCTGTAGCTTTAGAACTAGGTTCTAGAAACATTAGATGTAACGCTATTGCACCTGGTTTTATTGAAACTGAAATGACTGATAAGTTAGATGAAAAAGTTGTTCAAGGATGGAGAGACGGAATTCCTTTAAAACGAGGCGGTTCTCCTGACGATGTGGCAAATGCTTGTTTGTTTTTTGCTTCAGATATGTCTGCTTACGTTACTGGCCAAGTGCTTAACGTAGATGGCGGAATGTTAACATAATAGAATACTTAAATTTATATTGAAAAATAGAGACAATTAATACATGCAAATTACAACTGTACTGTGGGTAATTTTAGCAGCAATATTTGCGCTGCTTGTAGTCTTGTTTCAATATTATTATAAAGCTAAAAGGAGAGGTAAACTTATTGTTTTACTCTCCTTTTTACGTTTTTTAGGTATTTTTGGAGTTTTGCTACTACTTATCAATCCAAAAATCACTAAAAATATTTATACGGTAGAAAAAACTAAACTAGTGGTTTTAATAGATAATTCTGCCTCTATAAAAAATAGTAAGTCAGCTAATAAAGTACTAGAAGTAGTAAATAATATTAGTGAAGATGTAGATCTAAAAAGTAAATTTACAATAGACACGTATTCCTTTGGTGGTAGTTTAAATAGCTTACAAGATAGTTTAACATTTAAAGAAGTGAATACGAATATTGGTGCTGCACTACAAGGAGCAGAAGATATTTATAGAAACACCAATACGGCTATAGTTTTAATAACAGACGGAAACCAAACATTAGGACAGGATTACGAGTTTTTAACATCAACCTATAAAAAGCCTATTTATCCTATAATTGTAGGAGATACTACAAACTACACGGATTTAAAAATAGATCAGGTTAATAAAAATAATTTTGCTTTTCTAAATAACAAATATCCTGTAGAAATTTATGTTTCGTACACAGGAAATAAAACTGTAACTAAGCAGCTTACTATTACTGAAAATGGTAAAAATGTATTTAAGGAAAATATAACCTTTTCTAAAACCGAGAACAGCAAATTTATTACAACAAATATAGAAGCAAAAAGTATTGGTGTTAAAAAACTTAGGTTAGCAATTTCTGCTTTAACAGATGAAAAAAATACCATAAATAACACTAAAACAATAGCTCTGGAGGTTATTGATGAAAAAACAAATATTGCAATTGTATCTAATGTAGAGCACCCAGACTTAGGCGCGTTAAAAAAGTCTATAGAAAGCAATGAGCAACGGTCTGTTACTATAATTAAACCTAATAGCTCGCTTAGTTTATGGCAAAACACAGATGTATTTATATTTTATCAGCCAGTAAATAGTTTTAAAAATGTTATAGACTATGCTGTAAATTCTAATAAAAACTCTTTTGTAATTACTGGTTTACAAACAGATTGGAATTTTTTAAACTCGGTTCAAAACACTTATGTTTTTGAGAGAGGCTTTCCTGTGCAAGAAGTAATGCCAACTATAAATTCTTCTTTTTCTAAGTTTGATGTATCTGAGTTTTCAACTAATAATTTTCCTCCTTTACAAAGTAATGTTAGTCCTGTTTTTCCTAAAAATGAAAGCTTAACTATTTTAAAAACAACCATTCGTGGTGTAGCTATAGAATCTCCTTTACTGTCTGTTTCTGAAATAGATAAAACAAAGCAAGTGTATTTGTTTGGTGAAGATATTTGGAAATGGAGAATGCAGACCTACAGAAATGATAAGGATTTTAAGTCTTTTGATGATTTTATAGGTAAAATAATACTGTATTTGGCACCTAGCAACTCTAAAAATAGTTTTACTCTAGATTATAAGCAAGTATATTTGGGTAGTAATGAAGCGGTTATTAACGCTTCAGTTTTTGATGATGCTTTTGAGTTTGACTCTAATGCTACTGTTTTATTAAAAATAAGGGATAAAGAAAAATCCACCTATAAAGAAATTCCAATGTTGCTTAGCGGATTTAACTATAAAGCAGATTTAAGTAGTTTGCCTGCTGGTGATTATACATTTACTGCAACTGTAAAAAACACAAATACTTCTAAATCTGGTGCTTTCACTATTTTAGATTATGATGTAGAAAAACAATTTACATCTAGTAATTATAAAAAAATGAATCGTGTTGCACAAAATACAAATACAGATCTTTTTTATGTTAATAATATAAGTGGTTTAAAACAAGATTTATTAAGTAAAGATGCCTTGAAACCAGTACAGAGGAGCAAAGAAAATATTGTATCTTTGGTAGAATTTAAATTTCTATTAGGCTTAATTTTATTGGTGTTTGCAATAGAATGGTTTCTTAGAAAATACAACGGATTAACTTAAAAACCACTATGGAAAGATTACCAAAAATTGCATTACCTGTATTATTTGTTATCATATTAATTATTGTTATTATCTCTAAATCTGCAGTGACAATAGATTCTGGTCACGCTGGTGTTTTATACGAGACTCTTGGAGATGGTGTTGTTACAGATGAACCTCCTATGGGAGAAGGTTTTCATGTTGTAGCTCCTTGGAATAAAGTATTTATTTACGAAGTTCGTCAGCAAGAGGTTTTAGAAAAAATGAATGTATTATCTAGTAATGGTTTAGATATAAAGTTAGAAGCTTCTGCTTGGTTTCAGCCAAAACGTAATGAATTAGGTAAGTTGCACCAAGAAAAAGGAGAGGATTACATACAAAGAGTTTTATTGCCAACTATTAGATCTGCAGCACGTTCTGTTGTGGGTCGTTACACGCCAGAGCAGTTGTATTCTAGTAAAAGAGATGCTATACAACAAGAAATTTTTGATGAAACAAAAAAAATTGTTGATGGTGAATACATTCAATTAAATGAAATTCTAGTTCGTGACGTTACTTTACCACCAACAATTAAAGATGCTATTGAACGTAAGTTAAGACAAGAGCAAGAATCTTTAGAATATGAATTTAGATTAGTTACAGCTAAAAAAGAAGCAGAAAAAGTAACTATAGAAGCACAAGGTAAGGCAGATGCAAACAAGATATTAAGTGCGTCTTTAACAGATAAAATTTTACAAGATAAAGGTATAGATGCTACAATTAAATTGTCTGAATCTCCAAACTCTAAAGTTATTGTAATTGGTAGTGGAGACTCTGGTTTGCCGTTAATTTTAGGAAACCAATAAATTAACGTTTGTTTGTTAAGAAATTATTAATAGTGAACTAAAATTATAAATTCCCTTTTTTATAATAGAAATAAGTTTTACTTTTACACCATAATGAGAAATAAAAACACACATCATCATCACTTTACTCCTTGCTTTCAGGCGAGCTAGAAGTGTTTTGCAGTGTTTAAACATATATCTAACCCGTTTGAGAAATCAAGCGGGTTTTTTGTTTTTAATCCCTTTTGATTTCTTAAACATATACTAAAAAAAAGAATGACTAAAATTAGAATTGCAATTCAGAAAAGCGGACGTTTAAACGAAGATTCCATAGCTATTTTAAAAGACTGTGGTATCTCTATAGACAACGGTAAAGATCAGCTAAAAGCATCTTCAAGAAATTTTCCAATGGAGGTTTTTTACCTTAGAAATGGTGATATTCCTCAGTATTTAAGAGATGGTGTAGTAGACATTGCTATAATTGGAGAAAATGTTTTGATTGAAAAAGGAGAAGACATAACATTTTCTGAAAGATTAGGTTTTTCTAAATGTAAAGTATCTTTGGCGGTACCTAAATCATTTGAGTACACATCTGTACAAGATCTTCAAGGAAAACGCATAGCAACATCGTACCCAAATACCGTTAAAAATTATTTAGAATCTAAAGGTGTTACGGCAGATTTACACATTATTAATGGTTCTGTAGAAATAGCACCAAATATTGGTTTAGCAGATGGTATTTGTGACATAGTATCTAGTGGTAGTACATTATTTAAAAATAACCTTAAAGAGGTAGAAGTAATGTTAACTAGTGAAGCCGTTTTAGCAGTTTCTCCTAAAATATCTGAAGAACGTAAAGATATTTTAAGTCAGTTAGAGTTTAGAATAGAATCTGTTTTAAGAGCTAGACAATCTAAATACGTGCTTTTAAATGCTCCTAATGAAAAATTAGATACAATTATATCATTATTGCCAGGAATGCGTAGTCCTACTGTATTACCATTAGCAGAAGAAGGTTGGAGTTCTGTACACACAGTAATAAACAAAGATAAATTCTGGGAAGTAATTCAAGAACTGAAGAAGGAAGGCGCGGAAGGCATTTTAGTTTGTCCAATTGAAAAAATGGTATTGTAATGAATAAGATTGATAATCCGCCTTTTGAAAATTGGAAACAAGTTTTAGAAAGGCCAACACAAACTGTAGCAGATATAGAAGGTACTGTGGTTTCTGTTTTTAATGATGTTAAACAGGATGGCGATACAGCAATACAAAAATATACAGCTAAGTTTGATGGTGTAACTTTAGACTCTAATGTAGTCTCTAATGAAGAAATTATAGAGGTCGAAGCATTGGTTACTAAAGAGCTAAAAGAGGCAATACAATTAGCAAAAAGTAATATTGAAGCTTTTCATAAAGCACAAAAAACTAGTAAAGTAAGTATACAAACAACAAACGGAGTAAATTGTTGGCAAGAGAAAAGACCTATACAAAAGGTTGGTTTATATATTCCTGGTGGTACAGCTCCATTATTTTCTACCATTTTAATGTTAGCAACACCAGCAAACATTGCTGGTTGTAAAGAAATTGTTTTATGCTCACCTCCTAATAAAGAAGGTAAAATAAACCCTGCTATTTTGTATGCAGCAAATTTATGTGGTGTTACCAAAATATATAAAGTTGGTGGTATACAAGCTATTGCAGCTATGACGTTTGGTACTGAAACAATACCACAAGTGTATAAAATATTTGGTCCTGGTAACCAATTTGTTACCGTGGCTAAACAAATTGCAACTAAGTATGGAGTAGCAATAGATATGCCAGCTGGTCCAAGTGAGCTGTTAGTTTTAGCAGATGATACAGCTAACGCTGCATTTGTAGCATCAGACTTATTAAGTCAGGCAGAACACGGTACAGATAGTCAAGTAATATTGGTATCTACTTCTAAAGAAATGATCTCTGCTGTAGAGGCAGAAGTAGAAAAACAATTATCAGTTTTACCACGTGTAGAAATAGCTACACAGGCAATTGCAAATAGTAAGCTTATTTACATAGAAACAATAGAAACAGCTATGCAATTGATTAATGAGTACGCTCCTGAACACTTTATTGTTTGTGTAGAAAATGAAGACTATGTGTTAAGCACTACAGAAAATGCTGGTTCGGTTTTTATTGGTAATTATACACCAGAGAGTGCTGGTGATTATGCTTCTGGTACCAACCACACATTACCAACAAACGGCTATGCCAAACAATACAGTGGTGTTAACTTAGATAGTTTTACTAAGAGTATTACGTTTCAAAAAATATCTCAAGAAGGTATTCAAGGTATTGGTAACGCTATAGAACTTATGGCAGAGGCAGAAGGTTTACAGGCACACAAAAATGCAGTTACATTACGTTTAAAGAGTTTAAAATAATGAAAAATTTTAACTTAGATAAATTAACTAGAGAGAATGTAAAAGGACTTAGTCCGTATTCTTCTGCTAGAGATGAGTATGTTTCTGATGGTACTGAAATGGTCTTTTTAGATGCCAATGAAAATCCTTTTTCAAACGGAGTAAATAGATATCCAGACCCACAACAACGTAGTTTAAAATCTATTTTAGCAGAACAAAAAGGTATAAAGTCAGAAAACTTGCTTTTAGGTAATGGTAGTGATGAAGTTTTAGACTTAATTTACAGAGCATTTTGCGAGCCTAAAGAAGATAATATTATAACGTTACCGCCAACTTATGGTATGTATAAAGTATTATCTGGAATTAACAACATAGAGAATAAAGAGGTGTTGCTTACTGCTGATTTTGAACCTAATGTAGATGAAATTTTAGCAACAGCAGATAACAATAGCAAAATTTTATTTTTATGCTCACCAAACAACCCAACTGGTAATAGCTTTGCTACAGAAAAAATGCATCAGTTGTTAACTAAATTTAATGGTTTGGTTGTAGTTGATGAAGCTTACATTGATTTTTCGTCAGAAGAAAGTTGGGTTTCTCAATTAGATAATTATCCTAATTTAATAGTTACGCAAACACTGTCTAAAGCGTACGGATTAGCAGGTGTAAGATTGGGAATTTGTATTGCGTCAAAAGAAATTATATCAGTTTTAAATAAAATTAAACCACCTTATAACGTAAACGAATTAACACAACAACGAGCAAAAGAGCGTGTTTTAGATTTGAATTCTGTAAAACAGGAAGTATCTGAAATAATGATTGAAAAAGATGCTTTATCTAAAGTATTGCTTGAAGTAAATTTTGTAGAGAAAGTATATGCTTCTGATGCTAATTTTATTCTAGCAAAAGTAGATGATGCTACAAAAAGGTACAATCAGCTTTTACAAAAAGGAATTGTAATACGTAATAGAACAACACAGCCTTTATGTGAAAATACGTTACGCTTTACCGTAGGTACACCAAAGGAAAATAAGCAGCTAATAAGCGCATTAAACCAAATTAATAACTAACCGTAATTCTTTTTTAAAATTGAATTATAACGAACTATAGAAGATGAAAAAAGTATTATTTATAGATAGAGACGGCACTATAATTAAAGAGACTGTTGATGAGCAAATAGATGCATTTGAAAAAATGATTTTTTATCCAAAAGCATTTACTTATTTGGGTAAAATAGCTAAAGAGTTAGACTATGAGCTTGTAATGATAACCAACCAAGATGGTTTAGGTACAGATGTTTTTCCTGAAGATACGTTTTGGCCAGTACACAACTTTATTTTAAAGTCTTTTGAGAATGAAGGTGTAGTTTTTGATAAGGTGTTTTTAGACAGAACTTTTCCTCATGAAAATGCAAATACACGTAAACCTGGTACAGGTTTGTTAACTGAGTATTTTTCTGCAGAATATGATTTAGCAAATTCATTTGTTATTGGCGATCGTTTAACAGACATAGAATTAGCTAAAAATTTAGGTTCTAAAGGTATTTTTATTAATGATGAAACTAATTTAGGTACAGGAGAAATTACTGTAAAAAGAGATGAGTTAAACGATGTTATAGCCCTAGAAAGTAATGATTGGGAGAAAATATACGAGTTTTTAAAATTGAAAGATAGAGTTTCTGAAGTTACACGTAAAACCAACGAAACAGATATTTACATTAACGTAAATTTAGATGGTACTGGTAAAAGTGATATAAAGACAGGATTATCTTTTTTTGATCATATGTTAGACCAATTGGCTCGTCACGGTCAAATGGACTTAGAAATTAAAGTAAATGGCGATTTAGAAGTAGATGAGCACCACACTATAGAAGATACTGCTATTGCTTTAGGAGAGGTATT
This sequence comes from Cellulophaga sp. 3_MG-2023, assembly GCF_030546975.1. NCBI lineage: Bacteria > Pseudomonadati > Bacteroidota > Flavobacteriia > Flavobacteriales > Flavobacteriaceae > Cellulophaga > Cellulophaga sp. 3_MG-2023. The sequence goes on along the minus strand of NZ_JAUOPS010000001.1, from coordinate 699,386 downwards.
TGTTAAGGCTTTAGGCACCAAATTGGGTATAGAACGTTATGGTTTTTGTTTACCAATGGACGATTGTTTAGCACAAGTTGCTATAGATTTTGGTGGTCGTAATTGGTTAGTATGGGAAGCTGATTTTAAACGAGAAATGGTTGGTGATATGCCTACAGAAATGTTTCTACACTTTTTTAAATCATTTTCAGACGGAGCAAAGGCTAATTTAAATGTTAAAGCAGAAGGTGTAAACGAGCATCATAAAATTGAGGCTATTTTTAAAGCATTTGCAAAAGCAATTAAAATGGCGGTAAAAAGAGATGTAGAAAAAATGGTTTTGCCTAGTACAAAGGGAATGCTGTAAATAGTGTTAATACTTAAACTTTAAAATGAAAATAGTAATTATAAATTACGGCGCAGGAAACATACAGAGCATTAAGTTTGCTATAAAACGACTTGGTTTTGAAGCCATTTTAACAGATAATGTAGATGAAATTTTAAATGCAGATAAAGTTATTTTTCCTGGTGTAGGTGAAGCTAGTAGTGCTATGAGTAAGTTACGAGATAGTGGTCTAGATGCTTTAATTCCTACATTAAAACAACCTGTTTTGGGTATTTGTTTAGGTATGCAGCTAATGTGCAATGCATCTGAAGAAGGAGAAACAAGAGGTTTGGGAATTTTTAATGTTGATGTAGTAAAGTTTTCAAACAAGGTGAAAGTTCCACAAATTGGATGGAACGAGATATCAAACTTAAAAACAAATCTTTTTAGTGAAGTAAAAGAAAAGTCTCATATTTATATGGTACATAGTTTTTACGCTCCAGTTACTAATGAAACCATTGCAACATCTAATTATGATGTAGATTACAGTGCAGCATTACAAAAAGATAATTTTTATGGCACCCAATTTCACCCAGAAAAGAGCAGTGAAGTAGGAGAGCAGATTTTGAGGAATTTTCTAGAAATGTAGTCGTTTTTAATTAAGTCTAAAGTCAATAGTACGAAGTATTAGGTAAATAATATGAATAAATATGAGAATTTAATTGTTTGGTAAAAGGCTATGGATCTAGTTGAGGAGGTTTACAAATTAGTAAAGGTTCTGCCAGATGATGAAAAGTTTGGTTTATCATCTCAAATAAAAAGATGTAGTGTCTCTATTCCTTCCAATATTGCAGAAGGAGCTGGAAGAAATTCAAAAAAAGAGTTTAAAAATTTCTTAAGCTATGCGAATGGTTCTACAACAGAATTAGAAACTCAATTACTACTAGTAATCAGACTAGGTTTTGTAGAAAAAGAAAATATAGAACCTTTATTACGGTTGGCTACTGAGATTAAGAATATGAATTTTGCTCTACAAAAGAGCTTACAATTATAAATTAGTATTAAAACTTATGACTTTGTTCTTAAAACTTAATACTTTCTTTACAAAAAACAAAAATGAGAATAATACCAGCAATAGATATTATAGACGGTAAATGTGTACGCTTGTCTAAAGGAGATTACAACACAAAAAAAATATATAACGAGAATCCTTTAGAGGTTGCTAAAGAGTTTGAGGCTCACGGTATAGAATACTTGCATTTAGTTGATCTGGATGGAGCAAAGTCTAAGCACATAGTAAACCATAAGATTTTAGAACAAATTGCATCTAAAACAAGCCTAAAAATAGATTTTGGTGGCGGATTAAAGTCGGACGATGATTTACGAATAGCCTTTGAAAGTGGAGCAAACCAAATAACAGGAGGTAGTATTGCAGTAAAAGATAGAGAAGTATTTTCTTCATGGCTTGAAAAATTTGGCGCAGATAAAATTATCTTAGGAGCCGATGCTAAGGATGAAAAAGTAGCCGTTTCTGGTTGGTTAGAAGAATCTAAAGAAGAATTAGTGCCATTTATACAAGCGTATCAAAAGCAAGGCGTAAGCTATGTTATTTGTACAGATATTAGTAAAGACGGTATGTTAGAAGGACCATCTTTTGATTTGTATTCTAAAATTTTACAATCATCAGAAAAAGGATTAAAACTAATAGCAAGTGGAGGAATCTCTACTTATGATGAGCTTCCTAAACTAGCAGAAATTGGTTGTGAAGGTACCATAATAGGAAAAGCTATTTATGAAAATAGAATTTCTATGAAACAATTAGAAGAATTTATATTAAATAAATAAGGAATTTGAATAAAAACTATGTTAACAAAAAGAATAATACCTTGTTTAGATATTAAGAACGGACGAACCGTAAAAGGAGTCAATTTTGTAGATTTACGAGATGCTGGTGACCCAGTAGAACTAGCAGAAATATATGCGCAAACAGGAGCAGATGAGCTTGTCTTTTTAGATATATCTGCTACAGAAGAGCGTAGAAAAACATTAGCAGATTTAGTATTGCGTGTTGCAGAAAAAGTAAATATTCCTTTTACTGTTGGTGGTGGTATTTCATCAATTGAAGACGTAGATATATTGTTGCAAAATGGTGCAGATAAGGTATCTATAAATTCATCTGCAGTTAAAAATCCGCAATTAATAAACGATTTGGCAGCCAAATTTGGCTCTCAGTGTGTTGTTGTGGCAATAGATGCAAAAAATATAGATGGCAACTGGATTGTACATTTAGTTGGTGGTAAAGTACCAACAGAACTTAATTTATTTGATTGGGCTAAAGAGGTAGAAGAAAGAGGAGCAGGAGAAATTTTGTTTACTTCTATGGATAATGATGGTACCAAAGATGGTTTTGCAAATGAAGCATTAGCTAAATTATCAACCGAATTAAATATTCCTATTATAGCTTCAGGTGGTGCTGGTTCTATTCAGCATTTTACTGATACTTTTATAGACGGTAAAGCAGATGCGGCATTGGCAGCAAGTGTTTTTCACTTTAAAGAAATAGAAATAAAAGATTTAAAAGAAGAATTAAAAACTAACGGCATACCAGTTAGATTATAATATCAATAGTAAAACGAATAAAATGACAATAGATTTTACAAAAAGTACAGATGGTCTAGTACCTGCTGTTGTACAAGATGCAACTACTAAAACAGTTTTAATGCTTGGCTATATGAATAAAGAAGCTGTAGACAAGACAAATGAAACAAAAAAAGTTACGTTTTATAGTAGAAGCAAAAATCGTTTATGGACTAAGGGAGAAGAAAGTGGTAACTTTTTAAATTTAGTTGATATAAAGGTAGATTGTGATAACGATACCTTATTAATTACAGCAAACCCTGTAGGACCAACGTGCCATACTGGTTCTGATACATGTTGGAATGGCGACAATACAAGCAATTATGGTTTTTTAACTGAGCTTGAAGATATTATTACAGACCGTAAAGAAAATCCAGAAAATAAAGACAGCTATGTAGCCTCTCTTTACAGAAAGGGAATTAACAAAGTTGCCCAAAAAGTTGGGGAAGAAGCCGTAGAAGTAGTTATTGAAGCAAAAGATAGTGATGACCACTTATTTAAAGAAGAAAGTGCAGATCTACTATTTCATTACTTAATTTTATTACAAGCAAAAGGCTTTAAATTAAACGATATTGTTAAAGTATTAAAAGATAGACATTAGTGCACAGGTAATGTAAAACTAAAGGTGCTGCCTTCTTTGGGTTTGCTAAGTACAGTTATAGTGGTGTCATGCATTTCCATTATTTTCTTAACTATGGCTAAACCTAAGCCAGCGCCTCTTTTCTTTTCAGACTTGTCTAGCTGCTTGTAACGATCAAAAATATAAGGTTGCTCGTTAATTGGTATTCCTGCACCAGTATCTGTAATATTAATCTCTACTTTTTTAGCTTGCTTTTTAATTGCTAATGTTACTTTTCCGTTTGGTTCTGTGTATTTAATAGCATTTTCTAGCAAGTTTTGTAATGCACGTTCTACCATACTAACATCTGCATATACAAGGTTGTTTTCATTAGAAGCATCCATTTCTAAAACAATTTGTTTCTTTTCAGCTATTACCTTAAATTTTTCAATTAAGTCATAAGACAGTTCTGTTATAGAAAAGGGTTCTTTTACAGGTGTAACCTGTTCAGACTCTAACTTAGAATACTCAAACAATTGGTTTATTAAGTTTGATAATCTGTCTATGTTGTTATGAGTAATTTGTAAATACTCATCTTTCTGAATTTCTGTAAGTGTATCTTTTTTAATTTGAAGCGTTTCAACATATCCTTTTAAAATAGCAAGTGGTGTTCTTAAATCATGTGATACGTTAGCTATTAATTCTCTACGTAATGTATCTACAGACTGTATTTTATCAATATTGCTAACAATAGTATCTGCCATATCATTAAAAGAGTTTGCAAGAACTTCAATATCAGATTTTTTTGTGTCTTTGATACGTGCAGTACGGTCTCCTTCCTGAAATTTATTTACAGTACTAATCATTACACGTAAGTTTTTAGTTAAAAACCAAATACTTAGTAAACCTAATAATGCAGCAAAAAGCATAGTCAGTAGGGTAGCACCAAGCCCTAACTTCATAAAATATTGAGATAACAAACTATTACTTATAGCCTGAAACTCTTGACCTGCAAGAATAATATATATGTAACCTTCTTTATCTCCGCTTTTATAAGGTGCGGCAGAAAATATTTTTTGTTCTTCTGTATTTCTAGGATCATCACCCAGAATATACTTTTGTCCGTCTGCTTTTATAAATTCTTTAATGGGATCTAGTGATACGTGCTTAATAGGCTCATTGGCATCATGTTTTAAAACAACAGAATATAGCACAGAGCCTGCATTGTCTAGTAAATACACTTCTATACTACGGTTAACCGCCATCATGTCATGCATTAAGTCCCCAAACAATGGTTTATTTACACTACCATCTTCTAAAAAAGGAGAAGCATCTTTAAACTTTTCTTCAATAAGGTGGTTAGCTACTTTTGCGTTTACTTTTTGTATTGTAGCTTCATTGTATTTATTAGCAAAGTAACCAGTTATAAGTATGTAACAGGCTCCCATTAATATGATAATGAGAATAAAGGCAATCCACAATTTTTTTATCAGCTTAGTGCCAAGGACTTTTTTAGATGTTCCCATAGTTATATTTCTTCATTAAATTTATAGCCAACTCCCCAAGTGGTAAGTATATACATAGGGTTAGCCATATTAGATTCTATTTTAGCACGCAATCTGTTTATATGTGAGTTTACAGTATGCTCATAACCTTCAAAATTATAACCCCAAATAATGTTTAACAGTTCTGTTCTAGAGTAATTTCTTCCTGGGTTAGAAGCCATTAAAACTAATAACTCAAACTCTTTTGGAGATAGCTCTATCTTTTGCTTGTTATGTAGTACTTTACGTTTATCAATATCTATAAAAAGACCTTCAAAAGTTAAGGTAGTAGAGTTGTTTTCTTCTATTTTAGGAGCATCAGACCTACGTAAAACAGCTTTAATACGAGCAAGTAATTCTCGTATGCTAAAAGGTTTAGTTAAATAGTCATCTGCACCAATTTCTAATCCTAATACACGGTCTATTTCTTCAGACTTAGCAGTAAGCATTATAACAGGAGTATTTTTTTTAGTTCTTAGTTTTTTACAAACCTCAATACCATCCATAATAGGTAATGTAAGATCTAATAAAATAAGGTCATAATCATTTTCTAAAGCTAAATTTAGACCAGTTTCACCGTCCATAGCTTTAGTTGTGGTATATACCATATCTGTTAAATGTATTTCCAGCAATTGTATAATTTCTGGATCGTCTTCTATAATTAAAATCTGTTTCATAATATGGTTGCAAAGAAGTTAATATATATCACAAAGCTATCACAAACTTAAAAAGTTTATAATGTCAATGAAATTAAGGCTTTTAACGCTTTGTGACTACTGTAAGGTAGAATTTATCACAAATACCTTACAATATTGGCTGTAAAGTTTACTTTTTTGTGATTTCATCGTTAAAAACAACCCGTTAATTTGTCTCATAATCTTAAAAACTCTAAAATATGAAAAAGTTACTATTATTATTTATGGCAACAGCTCTTGTAGTAAGTTGCGATAGTGATGACGACACAAATGAACCACAAACAGCAAATTTAACAATGGGTATTGATGGTCTAGAAGACTTAGGTGCCGATTATGTTTACGAAGGTTGGATAATTGTAAATGGCGCTCCAGTATCTACCGGAGTATTTACTGTAAATGGCGATGGTGTACCATCTAAAACATCTTTTAGTGTAGATGCCGAAACACTAGACCAAGCAACAGCTTATGTACTTTCTATAGAGCCAGCTGTGGATAATGACCCAGCACCAGCAGCAACTAAATTATTATCTGGTGCATTTGCAGCAGAAACGGCAACTGTTAGTATTACAGATTTAGTAGGTGATTTTTCTAGCGCAAGTGGTGAATTCTTTTTAAGAACTCCAACAGATGAAGATGATGGTATGAATAATGGAAACGATCAATACGGAATTTGGTTTGGAATACCAGGAGCACCACCTGCAACAGGTTTAGAATTACCAGTTTTACCTGATGGATGGGTTTATGAAGGATGGGTAGTAGGAGCAGAAGGACCAATAACTACTGGTACATTTATGGATCCTACTGCACAAGTAGAAGATTCTGGCAACCCTTTTAGTGGTGCTAATCCAGGACCTCCAATTCCTGGTGAAGACTTCTTTAATAATGCACCAACAGGATTTATGTTTCCTTTAGATGTTAGAGGTAAAACAGTTGTTATATCTGTAGAACCATCACCAGATAATAGTCCGGCTCCATTTTTACTAAAACCATTAGTAGGAGTATCTGGACAGGAAACAGCACCAACAACTCATGCTTTAAGTTTAAACAGTGATTCTTTTCCAACTGGTTGGGTTAAAAGATAATTTGTTTTAGTTTATAAAAATAGCCTCTAGAAAATCTAGAGGCTATTTTATTTATGTTTGTATTTGGTTTTGTTTTAGTTCTTTAAGGCCAAGTATCTAAGTCTTCTTCTTCATAACAATCTGTACTGTAATTTCCAATTTCATTTTTACGAATAGAAAATATTTTTAATGTAACTAAGCACAAACCTAAATAAGCAAGTACAATTGCAATACCTACAGGTAAAAAGTGATTTGGTAAAATAAGATCATCATATGTACTGTATCCAAAAACAATACTAGCTATATCTACCATTTTATAAATGTAAAAAGCGAAAATAGCATAGAAACCATATTCTAAGTTTCTCATTTCTTTATCTGGATATTCATTTTCGGTTAATTTAAACCAAAAAGCATACAAATAAATAATGTGTACTGTAGCTAAAAGAATAAAGAAATAACTACCAGGCTGGTTAAAGTGAAATTTATCTGTTAACAATCCGTAAAAGTTTGAAAACGATACAAGAATTAGTAAAAAAACAGATATTAGGACAGATAACTTCCAAGAAATTTTTATTGTTGGTATTTTCATATCATTATAGAGTATAAAGCGGGGGGCTCTATGTTTAATTTAACACAAAATTATATCTTATGTTAAATTTTGATAAATAAAATCGGTTAAACACATAAATATAAGTGTAACTGTATTAGTTTAGATAAACGGTATTTTAGCATAGATAATGTGCACATTAAATAGCTAAAAACAATTAAAACTCTATACTAACCAGCCCTTTTTTGTAGCATAATTAGAGAATAAAAATAGAAATACAGCAATTACTATTATCATTATAGGAAAATAGATAGAAGATGTACCTAAAACCTTTAATGCATTACTCATAAAAAAGGTATACATATTTTGCGCTATAATACCTGCTAATGAGATTAAGAATACGGTTTTAGCTGCTTTTTTACGTATAAGAAGTAACATACTTGCTAATACACCACCAAAAACGGCTATTGCGTAAGCTCCTGTGACCCAAGAAGGTCTTTTATTGTATAACTCTTGTACTTCTTTGGTAAAAGAAGAGAAAATTTCATCAGATATATAAGCCTCTGCTATATATGCCATAACACCCATACAGTTCCAAATTAATGCTATAACAGCAATAACCCAGAACCAAACTGGAATTTTACTTGTGGTTTCGGTATTCATTTTGGTTGGTTTTGTTGGTTAAACAATTGTAAAATACAAAAAAATAAGTTGTTTCTAGTGTTTTATTAATTGCATACTTTTGCTTTTGTGAAAAAACAGAAACAATATTATTTAATACGATTACAATTTTTGGGCTACAGATTTAGTGGTTGGCAAAAGCAACCAGGTTATAAAACCATTGAAGGTATGTTAGCTAAAACACTAAAATTTATACTTCCAGAACGTCAATATAAAATTCTAGGAGCTGGTCGTACAGATGCTAAAGTATCTGCTTTAGATGCTGCTTTTGAGCTTTTTTTAGATGGTGAACCGTTAGAAGATTTAGATTTTTTTTTAAGTGATTTTAATAAAAACTTACCATCAGATATTAGAATTGTTGATGTAAAGCACGTAAAAGAAAAATTTAATATAATACAGCATAGTAAAGAAAAGGAATATGTGTATTTATTTTCTTTTGGAGAAAAAAATCATCCCTATGCTGCACCATTTATGGCAAATATACAGGCAGAGTTAGATTTAGATTTAATGAAAAAAGCTACTAGCTTATTTGTAGGCACACATAACTTTAAAAGTTTTACTGCCAAACCTAAAGAAAATGGCAAGTTTATAAGAAAAGTAAACTCTGCAGAAATAAAAGAAAATACAATTTTAAGGGCAAATTTTTTTCCAGAAAAGTCATATGCTTTTCACATCAAAGGCGAGGGGTTTATGCGTTACCAAGTACGTATGTTAATGGGAGCTTTAATTCAGCTAGGAAAAGGAGAAGTAACCCTTTCTGATATAGAAGAAGCCTTAAAGCTAGACAGTACAACTAAATTTGTATTTGTAGCTCCAGGATCTGGCTTAATGCTACATAGTTTAGATTTTAAAGATGATGCTTAAGAGTCATAAGCATCATCTTAATTATTTTATCCAAATAAACCAGAAGACAAATACCTGTCACCTCTATCACATACAATAGAAACTATGGTTCCACTGTCTAAAGTACGGGCTAATTTTGCAGCAGCAAATGCTGCGCCACCGCTACTAACACCAGCAAAAATACCTTCTTTTTTAGCTAGTAGTAATGTTGTTTGTTCTGCTTCTTCTTGGCTAACATCTATAATTTTATCAACCTTAGAAGCATCAAATATTTTAGGTAAATATTCCTGTGGCCATTTACGTATACCAGGAATTTTAGCACCCTCTTTAGGTTGTACACCCACAATTTGTATGTCTTTATTTTGTTCTTTTAAATAGGTAGATGTGCCCATTATAGTACCTGTTGTACCCATAGAAGAGACAAAATGTGTAATTTTATTATCAGTATCTCTCCAAATTTCTGGTCCTGTAGATTTGTAATGTGCTTTCCAATTATCATCATTACCAAACTGGTTAAGCATTACAGCCCCTTTTTTAACTTGCTCGTCTGCATAATCTCTAGCGCCTAAAATCCCAACACTTGCTGGGGTTAAAGTAACTTTTGCTCCATAAGCACGCATTGTTTGTATGCGTTCTTTAGTAGACCCTTCAGACAATACAATTTCTATATCCAAATTAAAAATACCGGCAATCATAGCTAGTGCAATACCAGTATTACCACTAGTTGCTTCCACAAGCTTGGTTGTTTTGTCAATATCACCCCTGTCTAAAGCACTTTTTATCATATTATAAGCAGCTCTATCCTTAACACTTCCGCCAGGGTTGTTGCCTTCTAACTTAAAAAGTAATTTAACATTTGGGTTGGTATTTAAAACCTTAGACTCTACTAATGGTGTATTACCAATTAAATCTAGAATACTATGAGACATTTTGTGTAGTTTTTATTTGTATTTCAGATTTGTAAAAAACCTTTGAATTTGCTGGTATAGAGCTTGTAACCCAAGCATTACCACCAATAATTGTATTTTCTCCAATTACAGTATCACCTCCTAAAATAGTTGCGTTGGCATAAATTGTAACATTATTTTTTATAGTTGGGTGTCTTTTGGTTTGCTTTAAATTTTTAGCAACATATAAAGCCCCAAGTGTAACACCTTGGTATATTTTAACGTGGTCTTCTATAACAGCAGTTTCGCCAATAACAACACCTGTTGCATGGTCTATAAAAAAAGAGTTTCCTATTTTGGCTCCAGGATTAATATCTACACCAGTTAACCTATGTGCATACTCCGTCATTAAACGCGGTACTAAAGGAAAACCAATAGTGTGTAATTCATGTGCCAATCTGTAAATAGCTATGGCATAAAAGCCAGGATAAGCCATATAAACTTCTTCAATAGATAAAGAAGCAGGGTCACAATTTACTATTGCTTCTGCATCTAAATTAAGTTTTTGCAATATACTAGGTATGGTAACAACATATTTGTCCCAAATTTTTTTGCAGGGTTTTTCAAGTTGCCAGCAAGCAAGATTTACGAGTTCATCAAATTGTACTTCTAATTGTTCTAAGTTTTCAGCAACAGGTGTCTGCGTATCAAACAAAGTATAAAAAAGTTTTTGTGTAAAAACTTCGGTTTTCTCTTTTAGACTAAAGTTTAAATTGGGTTGTTTTTTATGTAACTCAATCTCTTTAATTACAGATTTTAGTGTCATATGTAATGTATTCAACTATCAAAATTAACTATTATTTCTATAAAAAAACTTTTAAAAACAGTTAACTTTAGCATAAATAATAGATTAGTAAGATTTTTATGAAAAATGATGTAATCTCTAAAAATACATTCAATTTTTTAAATAAGTTGAAAGAAAACAACACTAGAGAGTGGTTTTTAGAGCACAAAGACGAGTTTAAGGTTGAAGAAAATGCGTTTAAAGGATTTATTTCTTTGTTAGCTGAAAAATTGAATGAACACGATGATATTGAAAAATCTAAGGTATTTAGAATTTATAGAGATGTACGTTTCTCTAAAAATAAAACACCATACAAAACACATTTAGCAGGTTCTTTTACTAGGGCAGGAGCGCGTTTACGTGGTGGTTATTATGTACATATAGAGGCAGAAAATAGCTTTATAGCTACAGGATTTTGGGCTCCTAGTAAAGAAGACTTATTTAGAATAAGAAAAGAGTTAGAGCTTGATGCGTCTGAATTTAGAGAAGCAATAGGTTCTAAAAAGTTTAAAGCCGTTTGGGGAGAGTTAGCTGGTGATGAACTAAAGAGAGCACCTAAAGGCTTTGATGTTGAGCACAGCGATATAGATTTAATACGTAAAAAACAATACATCTTTACCAAAGAATTTACAGATAAAGAGGTATTGTCTGCTAACTTTTTAGATACCGTAAACGAGTCGTTTGCCACTATTAGACCATTTTTTGATTTAATGAGTGATGTATTAACGACTAATTTAAACGGCGAGTCTATTTTAGACTAAAACAGGCTCATTAAAGTATTGTAATTGATCTTTTAACCTTGTTATAGACATAGACATCATTCTTTTATTAAGCGCAGAAGAGTTAAGAATATAAGTTTCATATTCTTCAACTGTAAATTGCCCTATAATTAAGCCTTTTAAAGCATTTCTAAATTTAATGTCTCTTTGTATGGCATTTTCAATATACTCTAGTCTTTTTTCTAAAGTAAGGTTGTAAAATTTGTTTTTGTGTTTTTTAATGTAGTTTTTAAAAACAAGTAGAATTAAATCGTTTTGCAATTTAAGAATAGGTCTAATTGTTTTGTTCTGAAAAAGTTCGTCATTACTAATTCCTTCTGCTACTTTAGTAGCTTTAATCTCTGGCCTTATGCGTAAGAGATCTGTAGATCTTTGGTTCATAACTAGCATTTTTACTAAAGGTACAACAAGATATTACCCTAAATAAGTTAGGTTAATATAGTTTTTAACTGGTTTATGAACATTTAACAAAAATGTATTAAAATGAAATTTGGAAAAGTTACCAATCCAGAATTATTAAATTTAAAATTACCACAAGACCATATAGACACTGCAGCTGTTTTAAAAAAAGTAACAGTTAATAGTAATTTAAATGTATCTGTTGGGTGTGCTAAGTGGAACAAACAAGATTTAAAAAACTTTTATCCAAAAGGAACAAAAGATAAGCTAAAGTACTATGCATCTCAATTTAATTCTATAGAGTTAAACGCTACTTTTTACAGGATTTTTCCAGCAGAGCAGTATCAAAAATGGTATGACAAAACACCAGAAGATTTTAAGTTTTATCCTAAAATAACTAATGAAGTTAGTCATTTAAATAGGCTAAATAATAATGTTTACCCTATTTTAGATAGGTATTTACAAGCAACATCAACTTTAAAAGAAAAGTTAGGAACTATATTTTTACAATTGCATACTAATTTTGATACTAAAGAATGGTACAAAGTAGTACAGTTTGTAAAGTATTGGCCCAAGGAATTTAAGTTGGCAATAGAATTTAGACATCCAGACTGGTTTGCAAACAAAACTATAGCACAAGAATTGTACTACTTGTTACAAGAAAATAATATAGCAAATACCATTGTAGATACTGCAGGCCGTAGAGATTTGTTACATATGAGATTAACAAACAATGAAGCTTTTGTACGTTTTGTAGGTGCAAACCATAAAAGCGATTATGATAGGCTAGAGGAGTGGACAACAAGGTTAGAAAATTGGAAAGAAAAAGGGCTTAAAAATATTCACTTTTTTGTGCATCAGAATATGGAATTAGAGTCACCATTATTATCGGCTAGTTTTATTGCCAGTTTAAACAAAAAAGTTGACTCTAATTTAAAAATCCCTAAAACTTTGTTAGATAATCGTCTAACTTTATTTTAATACCTAATTTTGTAATCTAAATCGTAATATTATGAGATTTCACAGTAGAAAATGGGTTAAGCCAGGAGATTTAAATGCAAATAAAACACTTTTTGGTGGTAAAGTTTTAGCGTGGGTAGATGAAGAGGCTGCGTTGTATACCATTATACAGTTAGAAAATAAGAAAGTGGTAACCAAATATATGTCCGAGATTAATTTTATGAGCTCTGCAACAGAGGGTGACATTGTAGAAATAGGTATTGAGGTTGAAAAATTTGGAGTATCATCTTTAACTTTAAATTGCGAAGTTCGTAATAAAATGACAAGAGAAACTATTTTAACTGTAGACAATATAATTATGGTTAATCTAGGGCCAGATGGTAAACCTAAGCCACACGGAAAAACAAAAATTGAATACGTAAAAGACAGGTTGGCACAGTAACTTTAACAAACATAAATAGCAAGTCCTAGTAGAAATACTAGGACTTTTTTTTTGAAAAAAAGCGAATGTTATTCTTATTAAAATAAGATAAAAAGTCAATAATAACGGTTATTGGTAACTTTCTGTAAGTATTAAACTAACAAATAAGGTTGTTTCACAACATAAAAAGGCATATATGTAACATTTTATTGTTAGTGCCTATGTAATTATTGAGATTTACATTGTAATAAGTCAGTTATTTTAAAGATTTGTTATTTAATAATGTAAAATTTCCTCCAAATTGAAATTGAACGACCTACATACTTCATTATCTAATTTGCAAGAAAAACTAAACAGTTTTTCTTTTAACGAGTTGTCTGTTAAACAAGCAGATGCACTTAGGGGTGTCCTAAATAATTTTAAAAAACTTCTTGTAGAAAAAAATAAGGAGCGCGAGTTTTCTTTAGGCTTTTCAATGCATAATAACACTGCTACTGTACAAGATAGTTTAATATCCAAAGCAAATAATGAAATTAAGCAACCTTTAAATGGCATATTAGACAATACAGAAAAGCTATTAAAAAGTAATTTAACTATGGAACAAGAGAAAATAGTAAAAGACATACAAGCCACCTCTAACACAATGTTAAACGTATCTAAAGATTTATTAGATTTTAAAGATGCAAACGCCGTTAATAGCAATGTTAATGAAAGTATTTCTATAAAGTTTCAGAATGTAGTTAATGATGTTTTGTTTTTGTGTAATACATTAATAACAAATAATAATCTTGTTTTAAATAAGCAAATAGATGCTGCCATACCAGAGGAGTTAATAGGAGATCCTTCAAAATTATCTCAAATACTATTAAATATTGTTGGTAACAGTATACAATCTACTGCTAAAGGTGAAATTTTAGTTACTGCTGCAGTAAAAGAAACGTATGCAGAAACTGTTATTGTAGAGTTTACTGTAAATGATACCAACGGAACTATTTCTGATAAAAAGGTTCTTGAAATTTTTGATATCTATAGTCAAGATAAGTCTAAATTAGGTTTAGGCTTAAATGTAGCTAAGGAATTAATAGAGTCTCTTAACGGTAAAATAGAAGTATCTAATAGAGAAAATGTTGGCACAACTTTTACTTTTACTATCCCTTTTAAACGACAAATAAAAGCTAATTCTGTAGAAAGTATTAGAGGGATGAATGTTTTGATTTTTGAAGATAATAAGCTAAACCAAAAATTGTTAGAGTTTAAGTTAGATAAATGGAAATGTAAATCTTTTGTTACAGATAGTTGTAGTACAGGATTAGAAATTCTTGAAAACAATATTATAGACATCATTTTAATGGATTTAAGAATGCCAGAAAAAAATGGTGATGAAATAGCAGAAGAAATTAGAAATCATAAAAATATAAGAATAAGCAATACCCCAATTATTGCTGTTACAGCAGATGATGAAATAGAAACAAGTACAGAATTTAATACCTCAAATTTTACTAATTTTTTATTAAAACCCTACACCTCTAATGAGTTACTTAACATTTTATTAGAGCAATTACAAAACAATGCAAATATGGAAACATTAACAAGCAATCATATTAATGATCAAGGAGATGTAAGAAAGCTTAATTTAACACCTGTATTAAATGAATGTATGGGAGATTTGGCAATGCTCCAAGAGCTAGTTAAGTTATTTAAAAATAATGCCTTAGAGTTTATAGGTAAAGCAATAGTACACATTAAAAATGAAGATTACGAGGCTTTAAAATTTGCAACTCATAAAATTAAAGCTGGTTTAAAAATGATGAAGGCAGATGCCTTATTTGAAAGTGTTTTACAAATAGAAAATGCAATTAAAGATGATATAGATGTTAAACATCTAAACTTTTTATATAACTGTTTTGTTAGTGAATACCCTAGTATAGAGCAGCAATTAGATGATGAGTTACTAAGGTTAGCAGAAGAAGTATAAAAAAGATATTATGCAAAAGAGGTTATTGCTAGCAGAGGATGATGAATTACTTTCTTCTCTATTAAAATTTAGATTACAAAAAAGTGGCTATATAGTAGATGTTGTTGTAAATGGTAAAGAAGTTAAAGAATACCTTACAAACAATACTCCAGACCTTATAGTTAGCGATATAATGATGCCTTATATGTCTGGAATAGAGCTTATTGATTATGTTAGAAATACATTAAACTCTATGCTTCCCATTATTATTATATCATCTGCAGGTAATGAAGAAAATGTTTTAAATGCTTTTGAAATGGGGGCAAACGACTTTTTATCAAAACCAGTTAGTCCACCAGAATTATTAATTCGTGTAGCAAGAGTATTAAAAAGAATACCTGTTTAGTAAATGAATAAAGCCAATCATATATTTATGAATATAGCACCAAAAATTGGTGTTGATTTGTTATGGATATTGGCTATTGTTTTTGCCATTGTAGCAGCTATATACATAGCAATTACTTTTTATGCTAAAAACAATATTACTCTTGGTTTAAAATACAAAAAAATAAAGAAGAAAGAGTTAGGTCCTATAGTAAGTGAATTTCTCTTTTTTGATGAAAAAACAGCAACGTTAGAGGATAAAAACAATTACGTACGTCTTAAAATTAAAATAAGACAAATGCTAAAAAACAAGCGTAATAGAACTGTTTTTTCTGAAGTATTAGTAGAGTTGAGTCAAGATTTATCTGGAGAAACATTAAAATCTTTACATAGTTTATATAAAAATTTAGGTTTAGATAAAGATGCGCTACAAAAGCTTAAAAGCTGGCGTTGGCATACAATATCTCAAGGTATTGTAGAGCTTACACAAATGAAAGTAACAGACTCATATGAGCAAATTACAAGGTTTGTTAACGGTAGTAGAGGAGTAATTCGTAAACAATCTGTAATAGCAATTGTTTCCTTAAAAGATGAAGGTATTAATTATTTTTTAGATACTACTCAGCATAAAATATCAGAATGGCAACAGTTAAAATTATTAGAGATTCTTCAGAACAAAAAAAATTATAATCCTCCTAGATTCAAAAACTGGTTGTTTTCTAAAAATACAGATACGGTACTTTTTGCATTACGCTTAGTAAAACATTATGACCAGAGTGATGCTAATGATTCTATTGTACAATTAATTAGACATAAAAACAGTCAAATTAGACAAGTAGCCATACAATGCGTTAGTGAATTTAACTTGGTGGAAGCAAGAGAATCTCTTAAAAAAGTATTTAATAGTAGTACCAACGATAGTAAATTATTAATAATTGAAGCGTTAGAAAACCTTGGTTTTCAAGAAGATGTTCAGTTTTTAAATACAATAGAAGACCGTACAGAAGTTTTTGCTGTTAAAAATAAAGCATTAGTAGCTATTAATAGCTTATTACCAGATAACCATTTAGAGTTAGAAGGGCTAGAAGAAATGGCTACAACAACAATACCCGTTGCAGATACTAAAACAATTAACCCATTAGAGGTAACAGTAACTCCAAGAACTGAGGTAGAAAAAGATTTAGCTTCTGTAATAGACCAGTTAACAGACAATACAGATGATTTAGCAATTGTTAATGATGTTAGTGAAGAAGACGAGGATAAGGAAGAACTTATGACTTTTGCTCTAGAAGATACTATAGAAGTTGTTACACAAGTAGCTCCTATGGATGATGATAAACATTTAGAGTTTGTTAGGTTTTTAGAAGCTAAAAAAGATGTGTCTGATGAAGAAGTTGATAATGCAGTTTATTTTAATTTAAGTGAGCCTAAAGAAGTTAAGGAACAAACATCTAAGTCTTTAGGATTAGAGTCACAAACTGTTTTTAAAAGTTTATATGACGGTTGTGATACCGAAGCTAAACTTATATTATTGGATGAAATAGGTGCTCTAGGAGATCAAAAAGAATTGAATTTTGTAAAAACGCTATTAAACGATAAAGAACAAGAAATTAGCAAAAAAGCAATAGCTGTTAAGGCTGCAATTGAAAATAGATTAGAAAAGATTGCTAAAGAAGATGC
The DNA here is from genome assembly GCF_030546975.1 of Cellulophaga sp. 3_MG-2023. NCBI lineage: Bacteria > Pseudomonadati > Bacteroidota > Flavobacteriia > Flavobacteriales > Flavobacteriaceae > Cellulophaga > Cellulophaga sp. 3_MG-2023. The sequence goes on along the minus strand of NZ_JAUOPS010000001.1, from coordinate 682,207 downwards.
AATAGAAGAAAGTTTTAATGAGTTAAACACATCTACAACAGAAAATAATGTTGTTACTCTACAACCTACAATAGATACCTCTTTAAAAAATACAACTACCAATATAGTATTACCAGAAGAAAAAAAGCTTAAACCTTTAGAATTTTGTTTTTTACAAGAAGAGGAAGAAAAACCAACTAAAGGGTTTAGTTATTTAGATATTGACTTTTTATTATCTGAAGAATTTTACAAAGATAATAGCAACTAACATCCAGTCAAAAACTTGACATTATATGTTTCAGAGTGATTTTTTTACTATTCTAGTAGATTATATAAACGTTATTTTTTTAATGTTTACTATAATTTTATTCTCTGGATACACAGTAATGGGGTATTTAGCAACTAAACACACATTACATTACCGTAGAAAAAATAGCTTTGGAGACTTATCTAAAGTTATGGCATCACCTTTAGCACCTAGTATTACAATAATAGCTCCTGCTTATAATGAAGGAATGAATATTGTAGAAAATGTAAGGTCTTTATTGTCTTTAAACTATGTAGATTATGAGGTAATGGTTGTTAATGATGGAAGCAAGGACGATACTTTAGAAAAAATGATTAATGCCTATGATCTTGTTAAAATTGAACAAGAAATAGATCCTAATTGGCAGTCCAAGCCAATAAGAGGAATTTATAAATCTAAGCAAAAGGCATTTCATAAATTAACAGTAATAGATAAGGAAAACGGAGGCAAGTCAGATGCTTTAAATACAGGAATGCAACTATCTAACAATAGGTATGTTGGCTGTATAGATGTAGATTGTTTATTGCTACCTGATGCGTTACTACACGTTGTAAAATCATTTTTTCAAAGATCAGGAAAAAGAGTTATTGCTGTAGGCGGAGTTATACGTGTTGCTAATTCATGTATAATAGATGGTGGTGAGTTAGAAGAAGTAAGGTTACCAAAAAACTGGTTAGCTAAATTTCAACTTTTAGAATACACAAGGTCTTTTATTTTGGGTCGTATGGCTTGGGGTAGTATAGATAGTTTACTAATTATTTCTGGTGCTTTTGGTTTTTTTGATAGAGAAATAGCCTTGGCAGCTGGTGGTTATGATACCAACACCGTGGGTGAAGATATGGAGATTGTTTTTAGAATGCGTAGATATATGCATGAGAGAGATCTACCGTACACAGTAGAATACATTCCAGATCCTTTATGTTGGACAGAAGTTCCTGAAGAAGTAAAAATATTTGTAAACCAAAGAGATAGGTGGTCTAGAGGAAATTTAGAAACGTTAACTAAGCATAAGGATATGTTTTTTAACCCTAAGTATGGGCGCTTAGGTATGCTAAGTTACCCTTATTGGTTTTTTTACGAGTGGTTGGCTCCTTTGTTAGAGTTTTTTGGGTTTTTATCTATAATACTATTTTATTATTTGGGAATTTTAAATTTTCAATTTTTCATTGCTATTACAGCGGCAGTATTTTCATTCTCTGTAATGTTTTCCTTCTTTGCTATATTTTGGGAGGTTTATGCTTATAATCAATACAAAACAAAAGATATTTTGGTTTTAATGGTATTTGCCATTTTAGAACCTTTTATTTTTCATCCCTTAGTTACCTACTCGGCGGTTAGAGGTAATTATAAAAAACTTTTTAAAATAAAGTCGGGTTGGGGTACAATTACACGTAAAGGGTTTACAAAGGCTGCTTAGTATGAGTATTACTGCACTAAATACAAATCCAGATTTATCCTTAAAGCACTACACAAGGTTACTAATTGCATTTGCTTGTGTGTTGTTAATTTTGTCTTTATACCAATATATTGTGCTTTATAATAGAGGTATAATTAGCAGTGTTTTTAGTATTAGTTTTTTACTAAGTATTACTCATCACATTGGTTTTGCTGCTTTTGTTGGCTTGCTACTTGTGGCGCCTTACTATTACTTAGAAAAATCTAAATATTCTAGAGGCTACAGATTTACATTTTTTATTTTAATTATTTTACTAGCCTTAGAGTGTTTTTTAGTTTTATATTTTACAAGAGCATATATACCCTTAGGAGCTAACGTATTAAATTATGGTTTTTTAGATTTTAAAACAGCAATAAACAGTAATGTTGTAGTTCCATTTCTTTTTTTATTAATGTTTATCATAATAGTTTTATTGTTTTATGGCTTGTATTTAATTACATCAAAATACTACCATTATGTAAATAAAATGTTTCCATTCACCTTTTTTTTACTTACCGTTTTTGTAGCGTCTATGTTTATGTCTGGGCAACCAATAAACCAAAATAAGACCCAATACTTAGCTGTAAATTTATTTGAAAACTTTATGGAGGACGATAGTTACTTTGATAATAAAAATAATCCGCCTTATCCTTTACTAAAAACAGCAAAAAACGATTATAGCTTAGGAGGTAATTTTAATTTATCAACCAAAAAACCAAATATTGTAATAGTAATGGTAAATGGTTTGGGTAAGGATTTTGTTGGTAAAGAATCTGTTTATAATGGATTTACACCTTTTTTAGATTCGTTAGCGCAAAAATCTCTTTACTGGAAAAATTGTTTTAGTACAACAGCAAAAAGTTTTGGTGCTTTACCAGCTATTATAGGCTCTTTACCTTATGGTAAGCAGGGTTTTATGAGTATTCCTAAACCTATAAACCGTTTAACACTATTTGGTATTTTAAAAAATAATGGGTACGCCACAGCCTATTTACAAGGTACAAATAGCTCTTTTAATAATGTAGATAATTTTTTACAACAAGAGCAAGTAGACTTAGTTATAGATCGCAGCTATTTTGGTGCAAAATATATGCTTTCTCCCAAAGATAAAGCTGGCGAATCTATAGGTTATCCAGACAAGGAGTTATTTAAAAAGAGTTTTAATACTCCCAGAAATAATAATAAACCAAAATTAGAGGTGTATTTAACAACTTCATTAAAAGAGCCTTTTTTAATACCTAATAAGTCTAATTTTATAGATAAAGTAACAAATATATTAGCAAGGTCTAAGGCATCAGAACATATAAAAAAGCAGCAGAACAATAATAAAGATGTTATGGCTAGTATTTTATATACAGATACTTCATTAAAATACTTTATAGAGTCATATAAAAATAAAGAAGAATTTAAAAATACCATATTTATAATTACAGGAACACATAGGTTATTAGAGTTACCCGTAAATAATGAGTTGTCAAAGTATAACGTACCATTGTTAATATATAGTCCAATGTTAAAGGCACCAAAAAAAATAGAATCTATTACATCTCATTTAGATATTACCCCATCTTTAACAGGACTAATGGTTAATAAATACAAAATAAGTGTACCTAAAAAAGTAGCTTGGTTGGGAGAGACTTTACCTTTACATACTACATTTAAAGCCAACAGAAGCGTGCCTTTAATGCGGGCTAAAAACCAAATAGAGGAATATTTATATCAAAATTATTTTTATTCTTCAGGAACAACTTTTAAGGTTGATGACAATCTAAATCTAACACAAAGTGAAAACGATAGTGTATATGCAGCCCTTAAAAGGTTTAGGTCTATAAATGCTTACGTAACAAAATACGATAAACTATTACCACAGAATTTAGCTGTTTTTAATATTAAAAACATTGTGTTTACTGAAGAAGATAAAATATGGATTAACAGTGTTTTAAACGGGCAAAGTTTTGATAGTGCTTATAAAACGGCACAAAAAATGGCTTTTAATGGTAAAACTGAAGACGCTTTACGCTTGTGTAACTACATTATACAAGAAATTCCTAGCCATATTGATGCTAAAATATTAAAAGGCAGAATTAAATCTTGGAGTAAAAATTATGATGAAGCAGAAAAGATACTATTAAAATGCATTGCTACAAATCCTACATATGCAGATAGTTATAATGCTTTACTTGATGTTTACTTTTGGTCTAACCAAAATAATAAAATTAAAGAAATAGAGTCTATTATTATAAAAAATGATGTTAAAGATAAAAGCTTGTCATTAAAAATAGAAAGAGCACATACAGAACTTACAAAATAAGCGTTATACCTATACCTACAACTACCTTTTATAACATATGAAGTTTCCCAAATACATAGTTTTACTTTTTTTATTGATTAATACAGTAGGTATTTGTCAAAGTAAATACAAAGGAGACCCAGATGTATCTTTTACTGTTGCACGTCAATTAGCTTTTAATAATAAACGAGAACAAGCAAGAGACACACTAAAACTTATACTAAGCAAATATCCAAATTACACAGATGTACAAAATTTATTAGCTAAAACTTTAACTTGGGATGCTAATTACAACCAAGCCAGACTAATTTTTAATGAAATAATTACAAGAGATAAAAGTAACATAGAAGTTTGGGTAGCCGCAATAAAAAATGAAATGTATGCTAAAAACTATAGTATAGCTATTGGATTAGCCAATAAAGGATTAAAATCTATACCAGGAAACAAAGATTTAATTGCATTAAAAAATGATGCCCTAACTGAAATAGAAAAAACAAATGTGGCTAATCAAGATTTAGCACAAGCTATAGAACCAGAAGAACAATTAGAAACTGAAAGTAAAAATGCAATTTTAATAACAGCAGAGGCACAGTCTTTTAACAAAGTATATAGTACAATGTCTATTGCTAGTATTGCTTATAAACGCACTACTAAATACGGAGATGTAATACCAACAATTAATTATAGTAACAGGTTTAATACAAATGGTGTGCAGTTTCAATTAGATGCGTACCCCAAAATTGGTAAAAAAATGTATGCTTATACGAGCTATGCATTTTCAGATTCAGAAATTTTCCCTTCCCATAGAATAGGAGGTGAGTTGTACAGGTCTTTACCAAAGTCTTTAGAAGTATCTGTAGGTGCACGCTATTTAGAATTTAGTGGTAAAAATGCAATGGTATTAACCGGCTCTGTTAGTTGGTATCCGGGCAACTATTATTTATCATGGAGACCTTACGTAAACCCTAGTAATGATGGTTCTGTAAGTTTTTCTAATAGTTTTACGGCTCGTAGGTATTTAAAAGACAAATACAATTATTTAGATGTACAGTTTGGTTTTGGGTTTTCTCCAGAAACTACACAGTTAACAGAAAATAATGTTTTACTATCCGAATCTATTTTTTACTTAGAGTCACAAGATATTGCGCTAACCTATAATTTTACAGTAAAAAGCACCAAGAATATACTAGCAGCAACAGTAGGTTTAACAAGGCAAGAATTAATTTTTACTCCTAATGAGTTTTATTTGGCGGTAACTGGTAGGTTAAAATATCAATTTAATTGGTAATTATATTAAAGGTGATGTTTCACAACAAAAAAGAATAAGTTCACCACATTTAATTGTCACACCCAAAGTGTTTCTGTAGTTTTAGACCAGATTAGAAACCCAAATAACCTACTTATTATGTTATACGATACTTACGGAGAAGAATACCTAAACTTCTTACATGATTTAAACGAAATTTTAAGTCTTAATGAATTAATAGAATTAGATTACATATAAGTTTTATTCTTGTTTCTATACATTTAATAAACCCCAAAAAAATCTTTTGTTATGGCAAACCAAAACAACTCGGCTTACTTATCATTTGTAGAGAGCCTAAATGAAATTTTATCAGAAGTAAATATTACAAAACTAAATTATTCTTAGTTAGGTATTTACATTGAAAAAAATCATAAAAAAAGGAGCAACTAATATTAGTTACTCCTTTTTTTATGATATAAAACTAAAGCTTATCCCAAATATGTTTTTAAGATTTTGCTTCTAGAGTTATGTTTTAATTTACGAATTGCTTTTTCTCTAATTTGCCTAACACGCTCACGTGTTAAATCAAAAATCTGACCTATTTCTTCTAAAGTCATAGAATGTTTATCACCTATACCGTAATATAATTTAACAACATCTGCTTCTCTAGGAGATAAAGTTTCTAATGCTCTATTAATCTCTGTATTTAAAGATTGATGCATTAATTTTTCATCTGGGTTAGGAGATTCTCCGTATTTAATAACATCGTATAAGTTAGAGTCTTCGCCTTCTTTAAAAGGTGCATCCATAGATACGTGTCTTCCAGAGTTTTTCATAGACTGCTTAACCTCACTAACAGACAATTCCAATTCTTTTGCAATTTCTTCTGCAGAAGGAGGTCTTTCATGTGTTTGTTCTAAATAAGAAAAAGCCTTTTTTATCTTATTAATAGATCCAATTTTATTTAATGGCAAACGCACAATTCTAGACTGCTCAGCTAAGGCTTGTAAAATAGACTGTCTAATCCACCAAACGGCATAAGAAATAAACTTAAAACCTCTAGTTTCATCAAATCTTTTAGCAGCTTTAACCAAGCCAACGTTACCTTCATTAATTAAATCTGGTAATTTTAAGCCTTGGTTTTGATATTGTTTAGCAACAGACACAACAAATCTTAAGTTTGCATTTGTTAATTTTTCTAGCGCAGCTTCATCACCTGCACGTATTCTTTGAGCTAACTCTACTTCTTCATTTGCAGTAATTAGATCTATTTTGCTGATATCTTGCAGGTATTTGTCTAATGATTTTGATTCTCTGTTAGTTACCTGTTTGATGATCTTTAGTTGCCTCATATATCTGTTCTGTTAATTTAAAGTTTAAAGGTACAGTATACATTTTAAAATGTTATTTTCCAAACATTTAACATATACTTTATACATTACTTATAAATAAAATACTTACCTTTTTAAATATCAATGTTTTTAAGACCAAAAAGGTTTTAAATATATTTCTTTAATTTTTTGATTTATTTGGTAACTTTCCGCAATTATAGATTTTTTGTATGAGTAAAAGAGCTTTAAAAAAGTATTTATCAGAATTAAAAAAAGGAGAATTAGAAGAACAACTTTTAGGATTGTATGAAAAATTTCCGGCTGTTAAAGCATACTACAGCTTTGTTTTTAATCCAAAGGAAGAAAAACTGGTACAAGAAGCTAAATTAAAAATAGGTAACGAGTATTTTCCTGTAAAACGTAAACGCCCCAGAGCTCGTAGATCTGTAGCTCAAAAATATATCAAAAACTTTTTGTTATTAGGTGTAGATGCTCCTTTGGTAGCAGATGTTATGCTATATAATATAGAAATAGCACAGGAGTTTGCACAGCACAAAAATGTGCCAGATGCTTTTTATAAAAGTATGCTTAATTCTTTTGAGCAAGCTGTACAGTATGTAGCAGTTAATGCAATTTTACTAGAGTTTAAAGACCGCATTTTAGTTATTTACAAGCATACGCAAGACAATAATTGGATGTTTCAAGACGGTTTTTCTAGAGCTTTAGATAGTATAGACTAAGCGCTAGGCTGCCTATTTAACAGCACTTTTTATCAGTTTTATGCTTTTAAGTTTTCTTAAAGCACAAAAATCGACTAATTTAGCAAGGTTTATTTTTAAACTTAAATACATCGTTTTTCTACGATTAATTACAAAATAGGTTATCCCATTTGGAAGAACAAAAGACAACTACAGAAAAAACATTATACGACTATCAACAGGAAGATTTAAGTAAAATATTTACTTATTTTGATGAAAATCCTCCTGGTACAAACCTGTTGTATCAATTGCCTACTGGTGGCGGAAAAACTGTTGTTTTTTCTGAAATAGCCCGTAGATATATAGCACAAAAAAACAAAAAAGTTGTTGTGCTTACCCATAGAATTGAGTTAAGCGCACAAACATCTAAAATGTTAGATAGTTTTGGCGTACATAACAAAGTAATAAATAGTAGTGTAAAAGATTTAAACGATCAAGATAGTTACAAATGCTTTGTAGCTATGGTAGAAACTTTAAATAACAGGCTACAAGAGGAGAACGTGGAGCTAAAGGACATTGGACTTGTAATTATTGATGAAGCCCATTATAACTCTTTTCGTAAGCTATTTAAATACTTTAAAGATTCGTCTATACTTGGTGTAACAGCAACGCCGCTTAGTTCTAATATTAAGCTACCAATGAAAGACAATTATAAAAAGTTAATTATTGGCGAGTCTATAAAGTCGTTAATTAGCAGAAACTTTTTGTCTAGTGCCAACCAATATAGTTATGATGTAGGTTTAAAAACTTTAAAACTAGGTATTAATGGTGATTATACTGTTAAATCTTCAGATGAGTTGTACAGTAACCAAACAATGCAAGGCAAGCTATTGTCTTCTTATGAAGAGCTGGCAAAGGGTACAAAAACCTTAATATTTAACAACGGTATTAGCACATCATACTACGTGTATGAAACCTTTAAAAAAGCTGGGTATAATATTCGCCATTTAGATAATAAAAATTCGGCATCAGAACGTAAAGAAATTTTAGAGTGGTTTTCTACAACACCAGATGCTATATTAACATCGGTTAGTATATTAACCACTGGTTTTGATGAGCCTACAGTAGAAACTATAATCCTAAATAGGGCTACACGGTCTTTAACATTGTATTTTCAGATGATTGGTCGTGGTTCTCGTGTAACAGATACCAAAGAAGAATTTACGGTTATAGATTTAGGTAACAATACCAAAAGATTTGGGTTGTGGAGTGAACCTATAGATTGGCAAGAAATTTTTCATTTTCCTGATTTCTTCTTAGAAAATATTAAGAATGATGAAGAAATAGAGCGCGATTTTGTTTACGAAATGCCTCAGGCCTTACGAGATGAATTTTCTAAATCTGAAAACATATTTTTTGATATTAAAGCCGAATATAAAGATGCTTTTGCTAAAGGATTAAAATCTAAATCGGTCTTAGAAAAAAGTATAGAACAACACGCAAAAATATGCGTAGAAAATAGCGAAGATGTTTTTGATGCACGTATCTTGGCCAAAAAGCTAAAAGAAGAGATACAATTTAGAGTAAGACAATACTCTTACTGTATAATGAATAATACAAAAAACTATAAAGAATGGTTAGAGGAGGATTATGAGCGTAAATTACGACTTAGTATTTCTCAGAAATTTTCTTCTAAAATGTAAATTCTTCTAGCGTGAAAAATGTTTTATTTATTGGTTTTGTTTGGCCAGAGCCCACAACAACGGCAGCTGGTGGCAGAATTCTACAGCTTATTACATTTTTTATACAACAAAACTATACGGTAACATTTGCTAGTACTGCAGCAAAATCTGTCTACTCTGTAGATTTTTCATCTTTAGGTGTGTTAGAAAAGCAAATACAGCTTAATAATGCTAGTTTTGATGATTTTATAAACGATTTAAATCCGGATATTGTTGTTTTTGATCGGTTTTTAACTGAAGAACAGTTTGGCTGGCGAGTAGCACAAGTTGTGCCAAATGCAATACGAATTTTAGATACTGAAGATCTTCATTTTTTACGCAAAGCAAGAGAAGAAGCGTTTAAAAAAGGAAAAATACAACCTACTGAAGAAGCATTAAAAAAATTAGAGATTACTAAGAGAGAAATTGCAAGTATTTATCGCTCAGATTTTTCATTAGTAATATCAATGTATGAGGAGCAGTTGCTAAAAAACACCTTTAAAATAGACAGTTCTTTACTATTACATCTTCCTTTTATGTTAGATGCTTATAGTAATACTGGTAATAGTTTTAAAAACAGGAAAGATTTTGTGTGTATTGGCAATGGAAAACACAAACCTAATGTAGATGCTGTTTTGTGGTTGCATAAAGAAATTTGGCCGCTAATACGCAAAGAGCTTCCAGAAGCAAAATTACATATTTACGGTGCCTATTTACCACAGCAGTTAACAGAAAAACACAATGCTAAAACAGGGTTTTTGGTACACGGTTGGGGAGAAGATGCAAACCAAATAATGCAACAAACTAAAGTAAATTTAGCGCCATTGCGGTTTGGAGCGGGCATAAAAGGTAAATTAATAGATGCTATGCGTAACGGAACACCAAGCGTAACTACTAAAATAGGGGCAGAGGGTATGTACGGTAATTTAGCTTGGAGCGGAGAAATTGCAGATACAGCAGCTAATTTTGCTGCTAATGCTGTAAACTTATATACAAATGAAGCTGCTTGGTTACAAGCACAAAAAAACGGAGCGGAAATTCTAAATACCTATTATGCTAAGACTAAATTAGAAACCAAGTTATCTAATAAAATTAGTACTTTGCAAAAAGATTTAGAAAAACATAGAAATGCCAATTTTATAGGCAGTTTACTACAGCACCATAGTATGATGAGCACAAAATACTTATCTAAATGGATTGCTGAAAAAGAACAAAAAAACGAAGTCTAAAAATAAGATTAAAATGAAAAATATTGAGTGGAAAGTAGCTCAGGAGTTCGAGGATATTACGTATAAAAAGTGCAATGGCGTAGCGCGTATAGCGTTTAACAGACCAGATGTGCGTAATGCGTTTAGACCAAAAACTACAAGCGAGTTATACAAAGCATTTTATGATGCACAAGAAGACACGTCTATAGGTGTTGTTTTATTATCTGCAGAAGGCCCATCTAGTAAAGATGGTGTGTATTCTTTTTGTAGCGGAGGAGACCAAAAAGCCAGAGGCCACCAAGGATATGTTGGTGAGGACGGTATGCACAGACTTAATATTTTAGAAGTACAGCGTTTAATACGTTTTATGACTAAAGTTGTTATAGCTGTAGTTCCGGGTTGGGCTGTTGGTGGCGGTCATAGTTTACATGTAGTTTGCGATTTAACTTTGGCTAGTAAAGAGCATGCTATTTTTAAACAAACAGATGCAGATGTTACTAGTTTTGATGGTGGTTATGGTTCTGCTTATTTGGCAAAAATGGTAGGACAGAAAAAAGCTAGAGAAATCTTCTTTTTAGGACGTAATTATTCTGCACAAGATGCTTATGAAATGGGAATGGTAAATGCTGTTATTCCGCATGATGAGTTAGAGGATACTGCGTATGAGTGGGCTCAAGAAATATTAGAAAAGTCGCCAACATCTATAAAAATGCTAAAGTTTGCTATGAATTTAACAGACGATGGTATGGTAGGGCAACAGGTTTTTGCTGGTGAAGCTACTAGATTAGCGTATATGACAGAAGAAGCTAAAGAAGGCCGTAATGCATTTTTAGAAAAGCGTAAGCCAGACTTTGGTAAAAATAAGTGGATTCCTTAGTAGTTAAGGAATAAGTGTTGTAAATGAAAAAGAGTCTTGTCGACAAAAACAAGACTCTTTTTACGAGAACACTATATGAAAATGAAAAATTTATTACTCTTTAACAACACTGCTAAAGTATAGTAGCTTTAACTTTAAATAAAATCTATGTTGTTAATACAATGGTTATTGTTGTATAACTTTGCAATTAAGTTGTAAGCTTATTTACAAATAGAGAAAACTGCTAAAAAAATATAAGATGTCGTTTAAAAAAATACATCCAGAGTTAAAAGAAGCCTTAGAACGTTTAAAAATTACAGAACCATTACCTTTTCAAAAAAATGTACTTTCTAAAATAAAAGGCGGAGCCAGTATTTTTGGTTTAGCGCCAAAAGGGTCTGGTAAAACAACAGCTTTGGTCATTAGTACATTACAAAAATTAAAGTGCCAAGAGTATCAAGATGCTCCTAGAGCTTTAATATTTGTAAAAGACAAGCAATCTGCATTAGACTTAAAACAAGAGTTTGATAGGTTTACATTTAGAATGTCTATACGTACGTACTGTGCTTATGAAGAGCAAAATATAGATGATCAAAGAGATGATATTTATGATGGCGTAGATATTGTAATAGCAACTCCAAAAAGACTAAATCGTATTTTTTATACAAATGGTATTAACTTAAATGTACTACAATTGTTTATTGTAGATGATGCAGAGTTTTTAGTAAAGCCAAGTTTGTTTTCTGAGGTTATAAGAACACCAGAAAGTATAGATAAATGTCAGTATTTGGTATTTGGGACAAAGTTTGATGACCGTATGCAGCGTATGCAAGATTCTTTTATGGCTTCTGCACAGATTGTGAAGTTGTAATTTTCTATTTGCAACTGTTACTTTTAAAGGTGAAAATGTATCACTTTTCTAAGTAAAACGAGAAGTTTAATTCTTGATAGACTTATGAAAGTATTTTACAACTATATTTAGGCTATTGCATACAATAAAAGTATAACCAAAAAGCAATTGCTTTTTAGTTATACTTTAAATCTTTCTCATTAATTTTTTTGGACCATAACTCTTTACCATCTTTATTAAAAATAGAAATAGTAAGCTCACGTTCTTTACGTGGGCCTTTTACATTTAAAATTCCAAAGTTATGCTCGCCTACAATGGTATCATCAATTTTGTAAACATTTAAAGGTTCTTTGTTATTATTAGCACCAGCTGTTAAAGAAGAACACGTAAGGTCATATAACGGATATACACTATTACTTTCTTGCATGCGACTTAATACAGTGTGGTGCCTGTCTCCATCAAGAAAAACAACACCTTCAATTTTTGCTTCACGTATTTTCTCAATTAAGTAATTACGCTCTTTAGGAAAAGTAGCGTGGTTTTCATACATCGCTTCAGAACTTACTACTTGTCCGCCAATAACAACAAACTTAAAAGGAGCATCACTAGTAGCTAAAGCGTTTATAAGCCAGTCTATTTGTGTTTTACCAAGTATTTGTCTTTCTGTAGTGTAATTATTATTAGCAGTTCTGTAGTAGCGATTATCTAATAAAAAGAACTCTAAATCTGCCCATGTAAAAGAACCTGTGATTCCGCCTTTATTAATAATGTCATAATTAGGATTACCCCAAAATAGTTTAAAAATTTCTGATGACGTTTCTTTTAGAGGAAAGCTACTGTTTGAGTTATCTGGACCATAGTCATGATCGTCCCAAATAGCATAATTGTGTGTAGAAGCCAACAATGGCTGAAGTTCTGGTAAAGACCTAGTATGTGTATAACGGTGTAATAAACCAGTACGTGAGCCCCAATCTGGTTCTCTTAAGTACGTGTTGTCTCCTAACCACAACATAAAGTTTGGATTTTTTTTATGTATAGATGTAAAAATGTCAAAATCGCTACCATATGGTTTTCCATTTCTATCAAAACGTTCTTCGTTTACATAATTACAACTACCAATAGCAAAACAAACCTCTGGTGGGTCTGTTCTCCATTTCCATAGTTTTTGAGACTCAAACTTCATAGCGTAATCTCTTTGTATCTTTTTACCATTTACAAACAACTCATATACGTAGTTTTTACCAGGTAAAACCTTATCTGCAATTAGTTTAGCTACAAAACCAGTATTGGCCTCTGTAGTATACTTTTTTGTTTCAAATCTTTGTTTAGCATTTCCTTTTTCATAATACTCAAAATGTACCTCTGCCGCTTTAGTGGTTTGTGTCCAAAGTAACACCTCTCTCATAGTAGAATATCCTACCATAGGACCAGATTGCACTAAGTCTTGTGCACATAATAAGCTAATGTTTACCATAAATAGAAGGACAAAAAGTATATGCTTTTTCATAAAAAAAAGAAGATTTATTTAAGCTCGTAAAATTACAAGTTAATTAAAAATTACTGTTAACTAAAGCTAAATATAGTACTAATTTTACGTAAAGTATTTTTTATTTAAGGGTATAGGAGGGATGTATAGTAGTTGGAAAATACTGAAGATTAAAAACAATTATTAAATTAACTGTCACATTTTAAGATGTATAAATTCATCTTTAATGTGACAGTTTTAATTTTTAACTTATTCAGCTTTTATATCAGAAACGTAGTATATATCTCTTTTAATTTTTAGAGGTTCATTTTTTATATCCGAGTATAACTTTCCTTTCATTCTTGTTTCATCAGCAATTTTTAGACTAGTATTTGTGTTACTTCTTCTAACGTTTAGAGCTTTTTTTCTAGATGTTATGGTATTATTTCCTTTTAACGTTAAATAACCATTTAAATAAGTTGCACTAACAGCATCTAAGTCTGCATCAATAATGTTATTTGTAATTATAACATTTCCAGATCCTTTAGCTTTTTTTTCAGCTTCTGTAAAATTTCTTCCTTGTCCGTGACCTACTTTGCCTGTAGAAAACAATAAAATTGCTACCTGCTTACTTTTCATTTTGTTGCCTGTAATACTAATGTTTTTACACCTATCTTCAATGTGTATAGGTTGTGAATAAGACTCTGTACCACCATCTATTTGGCTGTTATTTCTTATAATAACATTGTGAGTATTAGCTAAAGCGATATTAAAAGACTTTGAAATTTTAAACTTACTTTTTTCAATTATGATATTATTATGCTTTGTTAGTCTCTCACCAATACCATAAGTTGGATCATTTTCATCTAACAACGCACCATCAAAGGATATTTGATGACTTCCGTTACTAAATTCACATTCAGTAATTTTAAAGTTATCTAAAGTAGGGCAGTCTCTAGCAACTAGTCCAAACCAAAAATTAAATTTACAGTTTTTAACTAATATGTTTTTAAAACTTCCCTCAAAAAAGAGACCTCTTGCTGTGTCTCTAGCATTTTTTTGAACAAAATTGCAATCTATAAATTTTAAATTACTGTACATTACTTTTCTATTTGCAGGCAAACCAACATCAATTGCCTTATATCCAGTGTTATCATAAATTACAAGATTAATGTTTTCAATAGTAACATTACTAGAGCGTATTAGTAAAATGTTTCCTTTACTACGATTTCCATTAATTGCTTTTCGTATTAATTTATATCTATCATTTGGTTTATTAGCACCTCTAATAGTAATACCTTTTGTTATTGTAATTGTTTTATCACCTGCATTAAAAGGTATGTTTAAGTCTAAAATTATGACATCGCCAGCATTTGCATTTTTAATTGCGTTTTCAAACTTTTTATAAGGTGTTGTACCTGTTGTACTTTTTACAAAGATATTTTTTGCACTAAGACTTACAGAAGCTAAACATAGCAATATAATTATATATGTTTTATAAGTAGGTTTCATATTTTAATGGTGTTAAAGTTAATATTTAGCATATGTAATTACTGTACCAGATAGTTCTCCAGAGTAAGTTAACTCAAGTAAGTTCTCAGTTATTTTTATACTTCCGGTTACAGTCTCTTCTTCATTTTTAAATTCATTATTTAATGTATTTATGTTTGCAGATTCATAAGAAATAGCAGAGCATTGACTATTAGATGTATCAAAAAATATTTGATTTAGTTTATTTTCTGTTGTCAATTTTAAGGTATTTTGTTTGTCACATTCAGTAGTGTAGTCAATTCCATTCTGTACTATACTTACAAGTTCCCAACTATTATTAGTTGTTACGCTTTGTTCATAAAGATCATCTTCTAGTTTCTCGTTTTCACATGAAAATAGTAGCGCAATTGTTAAAAAAGGCAATAATTTTTTCATAGTATTTAATTTTAAAGATTAAGTTACTAATATCTAAATTTTGTAGTAAAATTCTTTAAAATAAATAAGAAAAATATTTTTTTTGTTTAATTTCTGAATGTGTTTGTAGAAGTTAGCGATTATAGTTTAAAGAATACTTTTCTCGCTTAAGTATTTCCAATAGCGTTTAGGAACATGTTGTACGTGTAGTTTCATATTTTTTCTAGAAGCAATATTTGTACTCTTAAAATAATCGTTCCATAATTGCTGAAACTCTAATTCTATTTCAGCAAAAATCTCTGAAGATGTTTTAGTAGGATCAAAATCTGCACCTAATTCTAGAGTAATAATATCTACTTTTTCTAAGTTGTAATACAAGCCATACTTTCGTTTTAAATCGTAAATAAGCCATTTTTGGTCTGCATAACGCTTCTCAAAATGCCTTTTTATTAGTGGTAACACATTAAAATCTGGCTCTATGTTAGCAAAGTAAACACCATCTTTAGTAAGTTTAAAACGTACAAAAGCTTCCATTCTATGCTTTTCTCGTCCTACGTTTTTAGTTAGTTTAGCTATTTCTAATATATGTTCATTTGTATAATCTGCTCCAACATTAACTTTAGCAGCAAACACATACACAATAGCATTAAATAAGGTATTTTCTACAGTTGGTTTTTCACTTAAAAAAGCATAATAAAACCTGCGTAAATCATTGCTAGGCATTTTCTTTTTTAAACCTGCCCAAACACGGTTACTTTTTTCTTGGTCTGTAAACACAGTTTCAAAACTACCAAACAAAGGTTGCTGAAATCTTTGTTCTGTAACAATAGTCACTGTTTTTAATTTCATCTCAAAAGCAGTAAAAACAGCCGTTAAAAATCCATCAAAAGAGGCGTCATAAATTAGTGCAGTTTCCATAGCAAAAGTCTATCCAAAAAGATTTAATTGGTTGCTAAGCATATCTGTGTATTTACTTTTAGAATTTTGTAGAATTAGACCTTTAATTTTCTCTGCAGTAAGATCTCGACTTTCAAACTTGTTAGATGCACAAATTAAAAAGTATTGTGCACGGTTTAATGACACGCCAATTGCCTTTAAATGTTCCCAATTAAGTTGTCTGTAACGCCTTGCTTTTAGTATTTTGTATACAGATTTCATACCTAAACCAGGGATTCTAGCTAACATATGTTTGTCTGCCTTATTTACATCTATAGGAAACTCGTGCATATTACGTAATGCCCAACCCAATTTAGGATCAATATCTAAATCTAAATGTTGGTTATGCTCATTTAAAATTTCTTCAATATTAAAGCCATAAAAGCGTAACAACCAATCGGTTTGGTACAATCTGTTTTCACGTAGCATAGGAACAGGAGTACCAATTTGTGGCAAACGTGTATCATAACTAATTGGCACATAACCAGAGTAGTATACACGCTTTAAATTAAAATTCTTATAAAAATAGTTAGAGGTGTACATTATTTGCATATCATTTTCACCACTAGCGCCCACAATCATTTGTGTACTTTGCCCACCAGGAGCGTATTTAGGCGTACTTTTTATAAGCTTTTTCTCGTTTTTATACTGTATAATTTCATTTTTAACCTTAACCATAGGTTTAATAAAATCTTCTCTGTTTTTATCTGGAGCTAAAAGTTTTAAGCCTTTTTTAGTCGGAATTTCAATATTAACACTAAGTCTGTCTGCATACAAACCAGCCTCTCGCATTAGCTCATCACTAGCACCCGGAATAGATTTTAAGTGTATGTACCCATTAAAATTTTCTTCTAAACGCAATTTTTTAGCCACCGCAACCAAACGCTCCATAGTATAGTCTGCACTTTTAAAAATACCAGAGCTTAAAAAAAGACCTTCAATATAGTTACGTCTGTAAAAATTTATAGTCAAATCTACCACCTCTTGCACTTTAAAAGCAGCACGTTTAATGTCATTGCTTTTACGTGTAACACAGTAAGCACAGTCAAAAATACAATGGTTGGTTAATAATATTTTTAGGAGAGATACACAACGGCCATCCTCTGTGTAGGTATGGCAAATACCAGAAGCAGACGCATTACCCAATCCTTTATTGGTATTGGTTCTGTTGCTGCCGCTAGAGGAGCAAGACACATCGTACTTTGCAGCATCTGCAAGGATGTTTAGTTTTTCTTGTACACGTTGAAAAGACATACCTTAAAATTAGAGTTTAGACTGTAAAGATACAATGTAAACTAATAAAAAGCACATTTTATAATTAATTTATATCTCATATTATGATATATAAGTATGTAATTTACTATATTTGACACTGAAAAAAATACAGTTATGAACCGTATTAAGTACGTATTAGATGATAAAGGAATTAAGCAAACCTGGTTGGCAGAAAAACTAGGTAAAAGCTACAATATGGTAAATTCTTATGTACAGAATAGGAGGCAACCCAGTTTAGAATTACTGTATGAAATTGCACAAATTTTACAAGTAGAAGCCAGAGATTTATTAGATGGTAACCAAGCCGTATTTAATACAACTACAACAGAAACCGATACGGTAAACATACCTTTAGTAGGCTCTGTAGCTTGCGGTTTACCAATATTTGCAGAAGAACATATAGAGGCACAAATTGCCATATCTACAAAGTTGGTAAAAACACCTTCAGATTATTTTTTGCTAAGAGCTACAGGAGACTCTATGAACAAAAAAGGAATAGACAGTGGTGATTTACTACTAATTAAACGCCAGCATACAGCAGAAACCGGAGATTTAGTATTGGCCTTGTTAGATGATGAAGCTACGGTTAAAGAGTTTAAAAACAATGGTAGCAACCTTGTTTTAAAACCGCACTCTACAAACCCAAAACACCAACCAATTATTTTAACTACAGATTTTAAAGTACAAGGTATTGTAGCAGATGTTATTAAGGTGTAATTAAACACATAATTTTTTTAATATTTTTTTGTAAAAAGTAGGAGGGAAGTAGTATTTTCTAAAATCTGTAGATGATGTTACCAATAACTAATTTTATACCATTTATAAATAAATAGTACCCAATTACACATATCCGTAATTATAGTAAAAAAAATAGTTTTACATTGTAGGAAAATTTAACAGCCAAAACTAACCAAACTACATTATATACGTTTATACACCCGTATTGGCGGAATAAACGTTAGTATTTGAGTTTATATGTAATTCTAAGCAATTTGAAAAAAACCGTACTTAAAATATTAATTCTGACTTTAATTTTGACTAGTTGTAAGCAAAACAATAAATCGGAATTAAAAACTCGTGAATTAGCTCAAATTGAAATTAGCGATGGATTTAAACTTGAATTTCTAAATCAAATCTTATCTGATAATTCAAAATCGAGATTATTATTTGATAAAAAGGAATTGATTTCTAATTTATCTATAAATGTTCCACCGACTTTACCAATAGACTTAAAAAATCCCAAAAAGACAATATCTCATTCGGAATTTATATCTGATACCTTAAGAATAAATGATACTGACTTTGTAAAAAAACAGTTCCAAAAGAACAAAGACTTTGACATTTCGAAAATAAAAAAATACGGATTTAATATAATTGACATAAAACAATACACAGAAAATGAAATTGCGTGGGATTCAATAAATAATATTGCTGAAAAATATTATAAGAAAAATAGTCTTAAAAATATTTATTCAATTTTATACATAACCAAACCCATTTTCAATAAAAAACTGAATTTAGCTTATGTGCGTATTAGACAAGGCTCTGGTGGAATGACTCGGATTTATGAAAAACAGAACGAAATTTGGAAAGTAAAGTATGAATTAGATGAATGGGTAGAATAAAACAGCTTAGAACAACGTGTATAATTAATTGCTAGTCCTAACCTACTTACGAAAGTCTTCTCAGATTTTCTATTCTGCTTTTATTTGCTAAATTAGGTGCTTAAACCACGCAGCAAACCATATACATAAACGTTGTGTACTATTTAAGAAAAATTACATCTGAAAGAATACTTTAATGAATAAACATTTTTTAATAATTGCTATATTTTCAATCCTATCACTTACTTCTTGTGATCCATACGGAGTAAATAAAGACAGAGATTTTCAAGCAATAAGAAATCAATTATCGGAAAACTTAAATGTGAATTCAATAGAAATTAAAGACAATGAAAACTTATTGATTAAAGTAAAAAGTCCTTTTAAAGAAAATAAAGGTTCATTCGAAAATTTTGCTTCTGTGGCTCAATATATTATCGGAAAAAACTATAAACCGAATACTTTGAGTATGGATAAAAATATAATTATTGAAATGAGAGATACATTGAATAATAATTACAAATCCCAAACAGACTTTAAATCAATATTTTATCTTGAAAAATTTTTCGATAAAACTTTAAACCATTTAGAATTAATTTTTAACCCAGAATATAATGGAAAAGAATATGCAATTATTGAATTTCACAAAACAGATTGTTTCAAAAAAATAATAAGTAACGGAATTAAATCAACAAATATCGTTGGGATTGAGAAAGATAAAACTGGAAAAGTAAATGTAATTATTATAACGGAAGCAAACAAAGAGCATTATTTAAAAATCAATTACACTGGAACAGAATTAGATACTATAAAATGTTTAAATAATAAATAAAACAGTACACAACACCGCAGTAGGAAATAACTGAATTATGTCATATACAATTTCAAAATTTTCAAAATAACCATACATAATAATTTACCTTTTTTATTACTTGGTTAAAGTTGTACATAGTTAGTCCAACTCAAAAAAAATCGTGTATCTGTACTTACGTACTGATACACGATTTTTGAGATTATGTATTTTTATTAAACTTAAGTTACTAACACATTTAATCATTAACTATAAATGCGTGTATAACTCCTGGTAACCATCCAATAATAGTTAGTATAAGACTAATTAAAAATGTTTTTCCTATTCCGTGTTTCATAAATACGGCTAATGGTGGTAGTATAATATTTAGTATAATTGTTACTAATGACATATGTAGTTGTTTTAATTGTTAAACAGTTATGATATTTGTTTTTGTAAGTATTTTTATGCTAAATTAAATGTATTATAACTAGTGCTTTATCTCAATTAGTCATATTGTTAACCTTATCAAGTAAATAGTAATTTATACATCGTTTTTATAGAATTTCTACTCTATTTCTTCACTAATATTTAGCAACAAAAGAATATTTAAATGTAAATACCCCTTCATAAGTAGTTAATTATCCAATGCTAATACTATTTTATCCAACCCGTTTACTATATGTTTTTGTAATACAATTCTTACTACTTTTGATTCATAGTTAGAACTATAATTATTAATAACACAAAAGAATTTAGTTATGAAATTAAAAATTATGAGAACAAAAAAGTTAGCTTTAAGTTTTCTTCTAGTAGGTGTATGCTTCATAGGATACAGTCAAAAACCTAAAGGCCAAACATCAAATCCAAATGATAATTTTAAATTATTAAACGATTTTTCTGATGAATTTAACACAGGAAATATCAATTGGAACAAATGGAGTAAAACAGCTAATTTACCCAGTACAAAAGCTTGGAAATGGAATAACAATGCTAATACTAAATCTGTAAATTTTAGTGGAGAAGGTGCTGTTGAGTTAACTATGCGTCAAAATGCAAATAATGCAATAGATGGTATTACTTATTTTAAAAGTGGCTGTTTACAATCTATTAAACAATTGCCTAAAAACTTTGTAGGTTATGTAGAATCTAGAATTTATGGTGCAGAAATTAATTCTCCTAAAGCTACAGGTCTTGACAAAAATAGAGGCGTATGTCCTTCCTTTTGGTTATACAGTAAGTTTTTTGATAATAAACCAATTGGAGAAGCTGTGTATACAGAAATTGATATAGTAGAACTACAGCAATTTGATTTTGACCCTAATGGTCCTGTTGGTCACCAACAAGATTTTATTACAGATGCAGAATCTAATCTACACTTAGTAAAAAAAGCAAGTTTTGGTAGAGATTGGTTTAGACCAAAACAACCAAAAGCAAGAGCTACTCAATTAAATAAGTATGAGCTACCTGGTAAATTTGATCCCACACAAGGTTGGCATACCTATGGTTGTGAAATTACACCTACTAAACTATATTTTTATGTAGATGGTGTAAGAGTAGGTAGGGCATTAAACAACACATACTGGAGCGATAATCCAATGTATGTTATAGCATCATTAGGGTTAAGAGTTCCTTTTGTAGACTTTAAAGGAAATGTATTTGAGCCTGTTAACCCAGAAGTAAATCCTAGAGCAAAAAAGAATATAGACGAAATGCCAGTATCTATGCACGTAGATTATATAAGAGTTTGGAAAAAAGAGGGTACAGGAGGAGCTAGTAATGCTACAGATGTTAATTGCTCATCAGCTACAACTTGGAAAAAATCAGGAAATTTTTTAATAGGAGACAAGGTAAAGCTTAACAATGCAATTTATGAGCTTAAAGCAGGTAATGGAACTTGTAGACCAGGCGGCGCTTCTGGCTGTTCTGCAAACCAATGGACTAAAGTTTTAGATTGTACATCTAATAGTAGTATTATTAATACTGACTCAGGAACAGTATATCCAAACCCTGCCAATACAGTAGTTAATGTGGTAGCTAGTAAAGGAGATTTTATTAGAATTATTACTTCTGTAGGCACTGTAGTACGTACCGTAAAGGCTAAAAATAGTACAACTGTAATAAATATTTCAGCATTACCGGCAGGTTTGTATACTGTTACAATTACTGGTAACAATAAAAACGAAACAAAACAATTGCTTGTTCAATAGCAAAAAAATTACATAAATTGAATAATAAAGGCAGAATTAAACTTAGGTTTGATTCTGCTTTTTTTGTTATTAATGAAACAACGTAGGAGGGAAGTAGCACTTTATATATGCTACCATTAAAATACTACCAATTACGGATTTCCGTAATACATACGTTGTAGGAGTTCGTATTTTAGCGTGATTAAACATATTGTTTCTGGAACACTTTTATGCGACGACGTAGGATGGAAGCGTAATGTGTGTGGAGTGGATTAAAATAATAAAAGATAAATTTTACAGTAAACTCTCAAATATATTGTTGTAAAATTTATTATATTTAAGCTCTCCCTTTTTAATTAAAAAATAAGATTATTTTAATTTCTATGTATATTAAGAATAAATAATTTTAATATGCTCTTAAAATTATGGATAACAATAAATTTCAAATAATATGACTGATTTGATTTTAATTAAAAAAAATCTAACAAAGGAAATAAAATCAACGGTTAATACTATTGACCCTGCTTTTAATGTAGAAGAAAGTGTAGATTTATATTTGAAAATCCTTAAGTATAGTATTTCCATTCCACATAAAGATGATTTAGAAGGATTAGGGAATATAGTAATGGATACACTTAATCAATGTTTTGTTGAAAACAAAATAAATGAAATTGCTATAGGAGCTTTCTGTAAAAACTTTGAACAATTTATAAAAAAAATATATTATATAATTGAAGAAAGTGCATCGATAGATACTGAGTATCATTTGGATTCCTCAAAATATCATGCTTTAACACCTTTTCTTTCTAGATTAAACAAGGTTAAACCTATATATTATGATAATAATGGCGCAGACGTTTATGAAGCCCAATTTGCAAAAATAGAAAATGGGAAACCCAAATACAAAATCAATAGAGAAACAGGAAAAAAGACTTACGTTAGATTATATCCTTCAAGTTTAAACTTTGATAAATATACTGATATAGATAATACAGAATTAAACAGTAAATACCAAAATGATTTTAAGCTTTGTTTATTAAAGGCAATAATATTAAAAAACGAGCAGAGTCATCAAGCACCTAATCCTTCAAGGTTAAAACTAATTGGGAATTTGCATTCAACATTAATTGCTGAATTATGGATTGTTGACTTCTTAAAGAAAGAATTAGTTAATGCAATTAGAATAGTTAATTTACGAACTCGTGATTTTGGAAGTTATATCGATTCTGAAATTGAAAAGTATAAAAAACAGAGTTCAAAGTTTGTGTCATTGAACTTAAAAGAACTTACAACAGTAGATGGAAACCCAGGGAAAAGTATTCTGACTGATACTCTTGTTACAGAACAAGTTAGAAGAATAAGGTTACTTGGACAAGGTGGTTCAGGTAAAACTACTACTTTAGAATATTTGTTTTATAGAGATGCGCTGAAATGGCAAAGTAACAAAATGACCTCAAAATTACCTGTTATTGTTTCACTAACTAATCTATCAATAGGTGAATCAATAATTGAAAATATTTCCAAAAAAATTAATACAGAAGAAAGTTATACAGAAGAGTTATTAGGGACGAATGATTTAAATCTTTTCCTTGATGGTGTGAATGAAATAATTTCTAATAGAGAATCCAAAAAAATGAAGTTGCAGGAAATTGGTTCATTGATTGATGACTATCCTGAACTTTCGATTGTTATTTCTGATCGTTATGAATTTGATAGTTATCAAAATAATATGTTCAATGTACCAACATATTTAATTGAAAAACTAAATGAAAATCAAATTCAAGAGTTTGTTGAAAAATACTGTTATGGATCAAATGAACTATCGGAAAAAGTATTGAATACACTTAAATCAAAAACTGGGATACAAGAATTATTACTTCGCCCATTAGTTTTAACAAGAGCAATAGAAATAATAAAAATAGATAATGATCTTCCAGAGAAAGAAGGTCAAATAATTGAAAAATTTCTAGACACATTGTTGAGAAGGGAAAAAGATGAAAAAAAAGATCCCTTATTAAATATTAATAATTTTAAATTATTATTGGCTTACACAGCAAATTATATCTGGATTACTAATGATAAATCAAATGTACCTATACATGAATTTTCTTTTAAAAAGCTTTTAATCAAAGCTGCTGATGAATTCGGACTTGAAAAATATAATGCTGGATATATTATGAGAATTGGGTATGAATTAGAAATACTATCAAAACATGACGAATATATTCAATTTTATCATCAGAGTTATATGGAATTTTTTGTAAAGCATTACTTAAAATTTGAGTTACATTAATGTTTGAAGCAGCCTTAAATATACATGACCCGTCGGACAAACGTTCTCATAGCGTCTTAAGATTCTTTTCTGAAGATCTAACCGAAGATAAAAAGATAGAATTCGTAAAATCGATATTTAACCGAGGTTCCTGGACACTAGCAACTGAGATTACCAGAACATCTCATTCAATAAAGTTAAGTGAAGAAACAAAGAATATTTTTGCACAAATTTTAGAAAAATGGGTTTTAGAAAGAGTTAACCACTCGAACACTAAGTTATCAAAAGAAACTAAAAATCCTCACGTCCCAAAAATATATTCTTACGAGTTTAGAGAGGCTATAATTGCAATTAAAGATTTAGGTTTTCATATAGAACTTATGCTCATTATTGAAAAGTTTCTCAATGAATGCTATAAAACATATTTAGATAAATTTATTGATAGAGCATTTTGGTTAGTTATTGATGAATTTAGCACAAGTGAATTAGAAACATTTTTTTTATACTTTTCTAATTTATATATGAAAAACGTTTCTGATAATATTGGAAATTTCTTATATGTTTTTCTTCGGAACTTAGCTTATTCTCCAAAAATATTTTTTTTATCTGAAGATTTTTTGGAAAATTTAGAGCAGTTATCACAGAAAATACAAAAATCAGGTACTGATAGTAATTATTCTTTTTTAATTTCTATTTTAATTATTGAGTTCATAAGATTCAAAGAATTAGATCTTTCCAAAACTGAATATGAGAAAGTAATTTTGTCAACAATTAATAAATTAGAAAGCGGTAAACTAGAAAATTTAGAGCTTTTGAGTTTTTTGAAAAAATTCAATTATAAATTTGAAGAATATAATTTTAAACATGAAATAAATTCATTATTGAATAGTATTGAGGTTAATATTAAAAAACTTCAAGAAGCAGATGAAAT
Organism: Cellulophaga sp. 3_MG-2023; assembly: GCF_030546975.1. Lineage (NCBI taxonomy): Bacteria > Pseudomonadati > Bacteroidota > Flavobacteriia > Flavobacteriales > Flavobacteriaceae > Cellulophaga > Cellulophaga sp. 3_MG-2023. Next base: position 656,922 of record NZ_JAUOPS010000001.1, on the reverse strand, counting down.
TATTAAAAAAGCAATTTTACATCATTTTATAAAATCTTCTAATGAATATCTTGAATTGTTAGTTTTTCAATTAGAATTTCTTAACGAACATGAAAAGACTACTGAATTAAAACGATTTATTAATTTAATTGATAGCTTAAGGTTTAATTTAAAAGGGTTTATGTGGTTTAAAGAATATAATAATTTTACACCTATCAAAGGTGAAATTGTTAGTGCATTAATTAATGGTTTTGGCGTTGAATTAAATCCTTGTTATATAAATGAATTCATAAGTGAGCAAAATTATGAGGATTTAAAAAAGAGTGAATTAATCAAGGATAATCTTTTTGGATTTACAAATAAAAAATCATTTAAAAAAAATTCAGATTCAAATGTATATCATTCGTTTTTAAAAAAGAATCCTGTAAAAGAAAATTACAAAAAATCAGGGTTGGATAGTGTATCAGAAACCAATTTATTTCTTATTTCTGAATTAAATTACTCTAGTTCAAATAAAGGAAGTGTAATAAATTTAATCCCATATAATGAATCGATTTACAATCTTTTAAATAGTTTTAAAATCAACTCCTTTTTTTCATGTATCGATTTGTTTTTAGCAAATGAAGCTTTTAACCTTTTAAAGGTATTTTCTCCATTCCGTAAACGACAGTATATCCCTGTATTTAGTAGACTATTACCTTCAACATTAAGCACTCCAATTAAACTTGACTTTAAAGAAGATAAATTTTGGAATATTTTAAAAGATTTAAGGCCAATTATATTTAATGAAACTTACGTTAAAACTAAAGATAAAGAAAAAGAGTTTGAAGAATTAATAGATATTTATAATCAAGGTAAAATAATTGAAGGTACTATCCAATCTATGACACAAGGAGGTTTCTTTGTAGATATACAAGGTCACAAAGCTTTTTTACCTGGGTCTCAAATTGAAAATTATAGCATCCCTGATTATGAATCATATATCGATAAAACTATGGATTTCAAAATAGTCAAAATCGACCATCAATATAAAAGTGCTGTTGTTTCGCATAGAATTATTATTGAAGAACAAAATGAAAAAAATAAAAGTTCTTTAATAAAGAAATTAGAGAAAGGGCTCGTTCTGCAGGGTATTGTTAAAAATATTACTTCTTATGGTGTATTTATTGATCTTGGAGGAATAGATGGCTTAATTCATATAACAGACCTATCATGGGTTAGAATAAATCATCCAAATGAAATTGTAAGGTTAGATCAAAAATTAAATCTAGTAGTTCTTGATTTTGATGATAACAAATCTAGAATTCAACTCGGTCTAAAACAGTTATCTCAACATCCTTGGGAAACTTTAGATAATAATATTAAAGTTGGAGATAAAGTTAAAGGTAAGGTTGTAGTTATAGCAGATTATGGTGCTTTTATTGAAATAGAAAAAGGTGTTGAAGGATTAATTCACGTTTCAGAAATGTCTTGGTTAACACACTCCATTTCGGCTAATGACTTTGTGAATTTAGGAGATGAAATTGAAGCTAAAATTTTAACTATAGATAGGCGAAATCAGAAATTATCTCTTAGTATTAGGCAATTAGAACAAGATCCATGGAATACTATTCATTCAAAAATAGATAAAGGAAAAACAATAAAGGGTAAAATAAGCAAATTGATATCTGTTGGTGCAGTTATAGAAATTCTTCCAGGTATTGAAGGTTTTGCTCATAAGTCAAACATACCTAACAATTTAATTTCTAGTCTTGAAATTGGGAAAGAAATATTATCAAAAGTTATTTTTATAGATTCTTCTAAACGAAAATTGAGTTTAAGTTTGAATTTAGCAACAAAGAAAGAAATTAATTATAAGTTTAAACAAAAAAATAAAACTCCAAATTTAGATTTTCTTAAAAAAATAAAAGTGGGAGATATTTTTGAAGGAATTGTACTTAAAACAAATAATGGAACTGGTATAATAAAAATTGAAGGCAATAGCAATCTCGCTGTTATTTGTCCTTCTAGGCATATGAAAAAGAGGGACGGGAATCCTGTTAAAAAGAAAGATATAGTTAAATTTAAATTATTAGAAATAGATAGTAGTAAATCTAGGCTTATTGTTTCTCATACAAAAACCTATAGCTCTTAATATTAATTCTCAAAAGTTAATATAATTATGAATTGATTTAGACCTTAGAAAATTTTTGGTAAATCAATAGGTGAAGTGAGCGTTCATATTTTAGTCTATCCAAATACAATTATTAAGACTATACTAAAATTAAGTTTTAAGCAGTAGTAAGTTTTTCACTGTGCTGATTTTTTCATAAAACGTTAATCCACGAGAATCGCGTATTTAAAAATTTCTGTACCTAATTACAGAATACGCAAATTATGAGCAGTGTGTGTTTTGTGATAATTATAGGTTTAATTATAATTTTATAACTTTTTGTGATAATCTATTTTAATTTTACTTAACAACTAGTTATAGCTACACATCTAAATTAGTCTAACTAAGCCACAATTAGCTTTACATAATTACTGTATATTGTGGCCTAAAGGCAATTATATCATTAATTATGTAAAATATCGCTGAAATACGCTATTTCCTAATTGTTATAAAATGCCTTATAATTTATATTATGTAAAATAGAATATTTAGAACCACTGTTACACTCCTAATTCTTGTACAATAACTTATTTAGTTAAATTTAGTGTTTCTAGTATGTGTTTGCCTACATTTTGGCCTTGTACAACACCATTGTCTATTGCAGCTCTGTAATGTATACCACCATATAATCTGCTAACTGCAGCTTCTTTAGCAGCATTATTAAAAGAACTAAACTTACGTACTGGTAAACCATATGGAGTTTCAGTATCATCAGAAAAACTAAAGTTATCTCCAAATAACTGAGTTAAAATGGTTGCAGATGCGCCAGATACTACAGAATGTCCGCTTGTGTACTCTGGAAAAGGCGGCGTTTGTAATAATGGTGTCCATTCTTTATCTATAGTATTGTTAATTAGAGTTTCGGGTCTAATTAAGTTGCTACGGTATTTCTCATCCCAGCAACTAATAAAAGCATCAAAAATACCTATAGATGTTATTGTATTTGCGTGTACAGCAGCTGTAAAGTCTAGCTTTTGCTGTTTACACGCTATTTTTGTTATTCCTATCCAATGTGCACCTGGAGTAATTTTTTTTGTGGCAATCATTAAATGGCCTTTGCTAGTAGATACATACGGATTACAGTCCCAAAACTTTGCAATTTCTACTTCTTCAGACGTATCTCCGTTTTTACGTATCTCGTTAGTAACGGTATATACTTCTTGTAATTCTTTATAAAATGTACTTTCTGGATCCATAGAAAACTCAGGATGCCTAATTGGTTTAAATTGCGAAGCAGAATCTAAAACCATTGGTCTTATTTTATTCCAATGTGGCTCTATACCATCCATATACGCAGGTGGTGTTGGTTGCCACCTACCAGGATTATCTGTAGTAACCTCATACCCTGCAAAAGATCTGGTTTCTTTATAATTGTCTTTGTGTAGCCAGTCTTTTACGCGGTTAGCAACTTTTAAACCATATGCCTTAGACACCGTAAACTCTGTTGTATTGGTCTTTTCCCAACTTGTAAAAAGGCTATCTGCATACGTAGTTACAATATTGTCTTTAAAAATAAGCTCTTTACTAACATCTATATATGCCACAAGCGCAGCAACCTCTAAATTTACATCTTTAGTTGCTTTTGGTATAGGCTGTAAACTTTTAATTTTTGTAGTTAAAGAGCTGTATTTGGTATTGTTTTGCGTTATAATCTCATAAGCAGCAACATTTGGGTACATATATATTCTACTAGCCACAGGTGGTGAAAATATATCATGAATCATAGTTTCTGTAATTTTATCTACAGCACTAAAGTACACATCTACAGGTACTTTTATAGGTTGATCCTTGTTTGTACATGATTGTAAAACAGCGAATACTATTAACAATACAAGGACTAAACTTTTGCTTTTTTTATTTAAAATCTTCTGCATAATATGTTTCTGCATCATTTAACAACAATTGCATTTTTTCTTTCTCTAAAATTACTCTTTTATCATCCCAATCCAAATAGTTTACAAAGTCCTTAACAACAATGTCCATAAACGTAGAAATACTAGAAATGTTAAAGTACAAACGCCCTGTTCTGCGTACAAAAAAATCTGCAAGACTATTGGTCATTTCATAATTTACACAATACCAAAGTTCTGCTCTTATTAGGTTTTCTAAGGCATTACCAGTTCTAAAAAAGCTTATTTTCTCTAAAATTGCAGAAGCTTTTTTGCCGTATGTTGTGCATAAATACCAAGCGTAATAACTGTCTTCTATTCCTATTTTTAGTAGTTCGTTTTCTAATTCCTTTTGGTACGCCACAACCTCATTGGCAGAAGTCATTGTTGGGGTTACCAATGCAATATCTTCTGTAATAGATTTTTTTAAATGCTTCTTTTTCTTTTCAGGAATGGTTTTTAAAACCGTATCTATAACACGCTGCGCCATTTTTCTGTATCCAGTTAATTTTCCGCCAGCAATAGAAACTAAGCCACTTTTTGAAACAAAAATTTCATCTTTTCTGGACAATTCAGACGGATCTTTTTCTTCTTCGTGAATAAGTGGCCTTAAACCTGCCCAGTTAGACTCTATATCGTTTAAAGTTAAATTTACATCTGGAAATGTGTGGTTTGTAGCCTTTAGTAAATACTCAGCATCTTCTTCTGTAGCCACTACCCTTTCTAAATTACCCGCATAATTAGTGTCTGTTGTGCCAACATAAGTAGATCTACCACGCGGAATGGCAAAAATCATACGGCCATCTTCTACATCAAAATAAACAGACTGTTTAATAGGTAATTTTTCGTGCGGAAAAACAATATGTACACCTTTGGTTAAGTGTAAATGTTTGTTGTTCATAGACGCATCCTTTTTACGTAAAGTATCTACCCAAGGGCCAGCAGCAGAAACATAATTACGTGCTGTAATATTTAGTCTTTTACCTGTGTTTTTATCAATACAATTTAGGCTTTCAATTTTTTGCTCGCTATCATAAACAAAAGATTCCATTTCGCAATAATTTACAATAGTAGCGCCAAATTCGGTTGCTTTTTTAAGTATTTCTATAGTTAGTCTGGCATCATCAGTTCTGTATTCTGCATAATATCCGCTACCTAAAACAACAGCATCATCTAATAAAGGTTCTTTATCTAAAGTTTCCTTTTTATCTAACATTCTCCTACGGTCATCACCACCAACATTTGCTAGCATATCATACACTTTTAGGCCAACAGATGTCATCATTTTACCATATGTGCCACCCTCTATAAGTGGTAAAAGCATTTTTTCTGGTACAACTAAATGTGGTGCTAATTTGTGTACAATAGCACGCTCAGAGCCAGATTCTCTTACCAAACCAATTTCTAATTGTTTTAGGTAACGTAAACCACCGTGTATTAATTTAGTAGACTTATTACTGGTACCTGAAGCAAAATCGTTTTTCTCTACCAAGCACACATTTAAACCTCTAGACGATGCATCTAAAGCAATACCAGCACCTGTTACTCCACCTCCAATAACTATCAAATCGAACTTTTTAGAAACTATTTTTTTTAACTGTTTAGGTCTGTCTAAAATAGAAAAACGTAAAGGCTTATTTTTTGGTTTAGCTTTGGTAATACTCTTTGTTTTTTCTACCGCTTTTTGCCATCCTTTGTACTTTTTGTTTCGTACTTTAGATTTCATCTCTGGTTTAAAAACAGTATCAATTTCTCTTATTTCAGAAATGTTATCCTTGTTCCAAAAATTAGCTTTTATACCAGCCAATAATGCAGCACCAAAAGCAGTAACCTCAATCATTTTTGGTCGGTCAACTTCTACATTTAAAACATCAGACTGAAACTGCATTAGATAGTTATTGGCACTAGCGCCACCATCTACTTTTAGTGTTATAATTTCTTTTTTGCTATCTTCAATCATAGCATCAATAACGTCCTTAGTCTGGTAGGCTAAAGCATCTACGGTGGCTTTTATAAGTTCTTTTTTACCTGTATCTAACGTCATCCCATAAATACTACCCTTTGCATTGGCATCCCAATACGGAGCTCCTAAACCAGCAAAAGCAGGTACAACATACACACTTTTTAAAGGCGGAATACTGTTGCAAATTTCTTCGGTATCTGCAGCATTATCTATAAGCTCTAGTCTGTCTCTTAACCATTGTATAGATGCGCCACCCACAAAAATACTACCTTCTAAAGCGTATTTTATAGGTTCAGAATCTAGGCTACACGTTAATGTAGTTAATAATCCTTTGGTAGAAACCACTTGTTTTTTACCAATATTAAGCAACATAAAACATCCTGTACCATAAGTGTTTTTTGCAATACCAGATTTAAAACCTCCTTGTCCAAATAATGATGCTTGTTGATCACCGGCAACACCATAAATAGGAATTTTTGTTCCTTTATACTCCACGTTTCCAAAGTCCGACGATGATTTTTGCACCGTTGGCAACATACTTTTAGGAATTTCTAATGCATTAAGCAATGTATCATCCCACTTTAAATTTTTAATATCATACACAAGTGTGCGCGATGCGTTTGTATGATCTGTAAGGTGTTTTTCTCCGTTAGTAAATTTAAAAATTAACCAACTGTCTATAGTTCCAAAACAGAGCTCTCCCCTATTTGCTTTTTCTTTTGCACCTTCTACGTTATCTAAAATCCATTTTACTTTGGTGGCAGAAAAATAAGAATCTATAACCAAGCCTGTGTGTTCTCTTACATATGAAGTATACCCTTTGTGTTTAAGATCTTCACAAATAGGCGTTGTACGCTTGTCTAGCCAAACAATAGCGTTGTATATAGGTTCTCCTGTATTTCTGTCCCAAACAACGGTAGTTTCTCTTTGGTTGGTAATACCTATAGATGCTATTTCTTCAGGAGAAATTCCAGATTCTTCAATTACTTTATAAAACGTACTTAATTGATCTTTATAAATTTCTACAGGATCATGTTCTACCCAACCAGATTGTGGATAATGCTGTGTCAATTCTTTCTGAGAAATGGCTTTTATACCACCTTTTTGATCAAAAATGATTGTTCTAGTGCTTGTAGTCCCTTGGTCAAATGCTATTACATATTTTTTTTCCATTCTCTATAAAATCTGATTGTTACTGCGTTGCTTAAAAAATAAGGTATGTACTTAATACTAAGATAGTAATTATTAAACCGATAATTTTTGCATATTTCCAAGGTACAATATCTATTTCCTCTGTAACCTTTGGAATATACTCATCTTGTTTTGGTTTTATTTTGGCTACTATTAACATTATAATACTATTTACTACAAATAAAATCCCCATAATATGTAAAAAATGTGGATATGCTTCTGCTTTAATTATTGCAAGTTGTTCTGTATTTGTGATACCAAAAAGTGCAGCGTCTTTTAGTGCTTTATTCACAAAATATGGGCTTAGTACAAACTGACTCACCAAATACATTATAACACCACCAATAAGCACAATTTTTGCACCAATTGCAGGTACTTTTTTAGAGACAATCCCCATTGTAACAACCGCTAAAATAGGCACACTTAAACTACCTAAAGATTCTTGTATATACGCAAACAAACCATCAGGAGCATTTGCTATTAAAGGAGAAATTAATATAGATACAATAGCTAGGAAAAAACCAAATATTTTACCTGCTCTTACTGTTTGGCTGTCTGATGCATTTTTACTAAAATACTGTCTATATAAATCAAATCCAAAAAGCGTGGCACTACTATTTAATAAACTGTTAAAAGAACTTAATATAGCACCAAATAATACCGCAGCAAAGAAACCTAAATAAGCACCAGGCAATACTTTACGCACTAATGCCGGGTATGCCTGATCTGCGTTTTCTAAATTCCCCTCGAATAAATGCCATGCAATAATACCAGGTAAAACCACAATTACTGGAATTAAGAATTTTACAAATCCGGCTAAAATCATTCCTTTTTGACCTTCTTTTAAGCTTTTTGCACCAAAAACACGCTGTAATATAGATTGGTTGGTTCCCCAGTAATACATTTGAGCAATCATCATACCCGTAAAAATAGTCCCGAAAGGAATAGAAGAAGTAACACTACCCTTGGCGTTAAACTTCTCTGGGTTACTGGTCCACAAAATATCTAAACCGTTTGTAACACTACCATCACCAATTACCATTAATCCAAAAATTGGAATTAAAAGACCGCCTATTAGTAACCCAATAGCATTAACTAAATCTGAAATAGCCACAGCCCTTAATCCACCAAAAATAGCATAAATAATACCTATAATACCAATAGACCAAACACAAAGCTGAATTACAGCTCCTTGAGAAATATTTAGTGTTTCGGATAAATTAAACATAGTACTAAAAGCCAAGGAACCAGAGTATAAAATGGTTGGCAATAAAACCACACCAAATGCTATTAAAAATAAGATAGATAAAATGGCTTTTGTTTGCCCATCAAACCTGTCTTGTATAAACTCTGGTATTGTAGTTATACCAGAACGCATATACTTAGGTAACAAGTAAATTGCTGTAAAAATCATTGCAATTGCAGCCAATGTTTCCCAAGCCATTACCAATACACCTTCTGCAAAAGATTGTCCGTTTAAGCCTACTATTTGCTCTGCTGATAAATTGGTTAGTAGTAAGGAGCCTGCAATAGTAATGGCTCCTAAACTTCTACCGCCCAAATAATATCCGTCTGCAGTACTTTCATCGGTTTTTCTTGTGGCATACCACGCTACAAAACCTACTAAAATGGTAAACCCTAAGAATGATATAATAGAAAGTGTATCCATAATTTTATTGTTTTTGTGTTAATCTAAGTAATCCGCAAGACGGAATTTCTACAGCTAAAATTCCTTTATTTAAAGCATACTTTTTGGTACTTATTACGGTACCTTCACAATTGTAAATTGTTCCTGTATATGTACCTAAATCTTGCATATTCTGTACAATTAAACTAGTAGAAAGCTTGCCGTTTAAAATATCTATATATTGAGTTTTACTGTTAATTTGTGCCACATAATCATCAAAAACCCCTAAAAGCAACTTATTTTGGTTTACAACTTGCTTTACAGGGTAATTAGCTAAAGGCTTAAAAGGTGTAAAATTACCCGTTGTAATCAGTTCTTTATTTTTATTCCAATATTTGGTATAAAAACCAATCATATTTAAAAATTCTTGTGGAGCATCTTTTAATAAAACCGATAATTGTGGCACTCCAAACAAAGTATTTACAAGTTGTAAAGCTGCTACTTCTAAACGCTCATCATTATGCCAGGTAATCATATCAGAATGTACCGCAGTATTACCAGCTAGCATTTTAATATCTGCTATTCTAATACGGTTCATAGTTGCGTCTCCAGGGCAATCAAAAGCTCTAAACATATTACCATATTTACGCATAGCCGGACCTGTATATTTTTGTCTAAATTCTACAAAAACATCTGGTTTTATTGCTTTTAAAGTACTTATAACGTCTAAAAGCAGTCTATCTACCGCTTCATTAACAGACGTATAATCCATATCTGTGGTAATTTCTTTTTTAGTTTCTGGGTAAAACTTAAAATCATCAATAAAATCTAATTTAAATCCGTCTAAGTTCCAATCAACTAAAGCCGATTTGTAAATGTTTATTAAATAATCTCTAACCTCGGGGTATCTGGGATCAAAAACAGGAGCCCATCTGTGGTTTTCTGTTAAAAACTTGCCCTTAAAACGTTTGTATGCCTTAGATTTTTTTCCGCAAAAAGGTACAGAATACCAAAAGCCTACTTTTAAACCTGTAGCGTGTACTTTACTTACAAACTCTTTTGTTTTGGTAATACGTTCTGGCAACCAATCTCCCGTATAATCATAACCTCTGTTGCCATCGTTTGTTTGCCAACCATCATCAATTATAATAGCTTTATACCCTAATTCGCTAGCCTTTTTACATTCTTTTTCTAAAAGGTCTTCATCTAAATTTTGATGAAAATTGTACCAAGTAGAATATAAAGGAGCATTTGCAATTTCTGGTACGCTTGTAGGTTGTAAATCATCAAAAGTTTCCCACCATTTAGAAACATCTTTTAATACATCAGAAAAATGAATATCTCTAGCATCTATTCTAAGTTGCATATTAAATTCACTTAAAGGAAAATGACGCTCTGTAAAGAGTGTTACAAAACAGTAAAAACAATCATCTTCTTCTCTAATTTGTGCATTTAACTCAAGCATATTTATGGCATTAGAACACGCAAAAGTATGCGTGTTTGTATCGTCATTACCAAATAAGCTAATAATTGGTGCGTCTATAGAAACGCGAGACTCCATAAATTGCAACTCCCAATCTGCTTGTATTCTTTTATTAAAATCTGTAGTAGGTTTCCAAACACCTTTAACGTTATGTGCAGGAATTTTCCATTTTAATGAAATTGGTCCTGGTATTTGTGCTTCTTTAGCGTTTATACTAATATTAAATATAGTTACTTGGTCTTGTGTAGACAAGTTGGTTATTGTGGTAATAAAATTACTTGTATTACCCTCTATTTGTATATCTTCAGCAGAAATGATAGTCGTTTGTTTTATCATTTTATATTTTTATTAATTGTAAAGTTTTGTGTTTTTGTATTGTTTTGCGTTGCAATAAATAAGCTGTTGTTATCTTTTGTATTTACTTCTATTATATGGTTAGATTGATGTGGTACGTAGAAACCCGAATTAGCAGTGTTTACTACTTTAAATCCATTTTCACTACCTTTTAAATACACTCCTTTTATAGCTTCTGTTGTGCCATAAATTGTTTCTGCTGTAGTGTCATTACCAACAAGAAGGGCATCTAAATAACCATCGTTATTTATGTCTTTAACAAGAATGTCGTTTATTGGAGCAAGCTGACAAGCTTGTGGTAATTTGGTTATTTTAAAAGTGTTATTGCCTAAGTTCTCTATATAACTGCTAGCAAAAGTGGTTGCTTTAAGCGTTTCTTCATCTAAATTTTTTATATCTAATAGTGTTACAAAATCTGGTTTAGAAAAATCTTTATAGCTATTGTATTTTTGTTTTAAAACAACCAATTGTTTCATAACATCATCTCTAGTTTGTACAGGAAGTAAAACGTTATTTTTTGTTGGGTCGTTAAAATATTGCGCAACAACAGGGTCTATACTTCCGTTGTTATCAAAATCTTTATTGTATACGTATACCGGCTTATTTTCTTTAGGGCAAACAAAACTATTTTCTCCTTGGTTACCTGCAATAAAATCTATATCGCCATCATTATCAAAATCACCAGCTTTAATGGTGTTCCACCAACCCAAAACTTCTGTGGCTTTATTAGCAGCGTTTACCCAGTTAGGAGTGCTCTTTTTTAAGGTACCATTGTTATTTATAAAAATTGAAATAGACATCCACTCTCCTACTACAATTAGATCTTGCCAACCGTCATTATTAACGTCTTGCCACGTTGCATCTGTAACCATACCAATGCTTGTTAAAGCATCGTTTTTAATAGCAGTAAAAATGCCCGAATTATTTTGTAACAAGCTACTTTCTGGTGTTGTTGGGTAACGGCCTTTAACCAATCTACTACCTATAAAAAAGTCTATATCGCCATCCTTATCATAATCATTTGCAGCAATACAAGACCCAATATTTGTTATTTTTGGTAAATTATTAGTAGCTAAGGAAAAAACTCCTTTTCCGTTGTTAATGTAAATTCTGTCTTGTAATTCAGGTGAATTTTCAGCAAACTCAGACCCTCCACTTGCTACGTAAATATCTAAATCATTATCATTATCTATATCTATAAAACTAGCCGCAGTATCTTCATAAATACTATCTAATTTTTGAGTAATTTGATAAACTCCGTCCTTATTCTGTGTCCATACAGTAGAAGGTTCTCCTTTACTACCACCAATAAAAAGCTCATCTCCAACTTTTAAATCTACGTTAGCAGCCGCTATACACGGTCCAAATTTAGAGTATTGGCGCATTAACAAATGTTGAGAAACAAAATCGTGTCCACTATTTTCTTTATGTGTAAATGGTAAAATAGATGTATTGGTTTGTAATATAGTTGCTGTTGCAACTGTTTTTATATTGTTTTCTTTAGCTGATGAAATATCGATTTCTAAAACTGAATTAATTTTAGGGTTATACAAAGTAGAAATCAAATTGTTTGGCCATATAACCTGTAGAGAGTCTACCTTTGTAGTTTTTACACCAAAGTGAAGAATTGGTTCTACAGACGATAAATAACCACGTGTAAGCGACTGGTATTGCGTTTGCAATACACCATTAGACCACAAATTTACTTTTGCGCCAATTGCTTTTTTATTTTTTGATGTTCCTTTAAGCTTTAGCCTTAAAAAGTTAGATTGTGGTTCTAAAGTTGTTGTGTTATTTTGGAGAATAAATGCATTTTGATTTATGTTATTTACTACAATATCTAAATCTCCATCATTATCTAAATCTGCAAAGGCAGCACCATTACTAAAAGAGTTTTTAGGAGAAACCCAATTGGTACTAACATCTGTAAATTTTAAGCTATTGTTATTCTCATAAAAATAGTTTGGAACAAAAACACCTGGAGCTTTAGCTATTAGTTGCGATAATTTTTTGTTTTTTGAATCTTCTGAGCCAAAAATAGTACTCTGCTTAGAGTAATTTATAAAATCTAAATCTGTAATATCTTTTACATAGCCATTAGTAATATATATGTCTTTATCACCATCATTATCAAAATCTACCATCATAGGAGACCAACTCCAGTCTGTGGCAGCAATACCAGACAAATTACTAGTTTCACTAGCCTTTAAAATAGAATCTTTTAATAATCCGTTATTAATTTGCAGAGAATTATGCATAAACTGCGGTGTGTAGTTATTTCTTTTAGAGGTTAAAAACTTATCATAGTTCATAGTCCCTAACATACTTTTTTGTCTGCTGTAGTTTTCAGGAAACATATCTAAGACCAGCACATCTGGATATCCATTATTGGTAACATCTGCAATATCTACACCCATTGCATTATAGGTTTGCTGACTTAAAAATTTCTTATTTATTTCAGAAAAACCTCTGTGCTTGTTATTTGTAGTGTCCATACCTTTATTTAGGTACACTAAATCTTCTGTTAAAAAGTCGTTTGTAACATAAATATCTGGTAGATTGTCATTATTAATATCTTGTACACTTACACCCAATGAAAACCCTTGATATGTAATGCCCAAAGAATCTGAAACATTTGTAAAAATAGGATGGTCTACTCCTTTTTTACTATCATTACGTAGTAAATAATCTGCCAATTCTTTTGGCATATAATGTTTTGGTACTGGTGAATTTTGAGAAAAGCGAACCTTGCCATTATGACCAATAAACACATCTAAATCACCATCTAAATCATAATCTAAAAATACAGCTTGTTGACTGTATCTAGGATCGTTTAATTGGTATGCCTCTGCTTCTTCTTTAAAAGTTGGTACACCATTTTTGTTTAATTTTTGATTAATAAAAAGTAAGTTATTGCAGTCGTTATTACAATTTGGTCCGCCAACGCTTAAGTAAACATCATCCCAACCATCTGCATTAATATCTACAATTGCAACACCTGTTACCCAAGAATTGGTAGTAAAATTGGCCTCTTCAGAAATATCTAAAAAAGTAAGCTTGCCTTTATTTAAGTATATTTTAGATGATACTTGGTTTCCTGTAAAGACAACATCTTGTAAACCATCATTATTAAAATCGCCAATACCAACGCCTCCACCATTATATATGTATTGAAACGTAACTATATTTAAGCTATCATTATCTATAATAGTATTATTAAAATCTAGGTTTGAGTCACTGGTAGTAACGTACGTAAAACGTTCCTCTTTGTTTTGGTTAGAACAAGAGAAAAGTAATGTTAGAATGGCGCAATAAAAGATTGGATATTTCAAAATAATAAAGAGTTTAGTTATAAGAGCCAAGTTATAAAAACTTGGCTCTTATTTGTAAATTAAAAAAATTCAAAAAAAAACTAACTCAATTCTTTAATAATTAGGATTCTGTTTTAAATTAGGATTAGCATCTCTTTCTGAGTTAGGAATCCAAATAACTTCATCTCTACCAGGAGTAAACGTACCACCACTAATAGATTTTGGATGATTAGGTTGTGCACCATTTGTTACGTGTAAAGATGTTGCTCCCAAATAATCGTCTGCTAATCCCCAACGTACTAAATCAAAATAACGATGACCTTCACCAGCTAATTCCATTGCTCGTTCTTCTATTATAGCCTGTCTAACTTCGTCTTGAGATACAGCTGTAGTTGCTGTTAAACCAGAACCTGGTCTTTCTCTAACCATATTTAAATATCCTATAGCTTCTGCTGTTTTTGCATCTTCATTTAATGCTTCTGCTAACATTAGTAAAACATCAGAATATCTAATAACCCTCCAATTAGTACCAACATTAGTCCCTAATCTATCAACTTCTGTTCTTTCTCCTATATCTAAACCAGCGTATTTTTTAGAGAATATAGGTTCTACACCAAAATCTTCTGCAATAGCTATATCTTCTGCAAAATCTGTAAAATAGTCAGACCCGCCGTAACCTGTAGAACCAGGATAATCATAAACTAAAGTTTCATTTCTTCTAAAGGTATCTCCATTATCTTCAAACAATTTTTTTAACCAAGGATTAAAAATATGTCCGTTGTCAGCAGATTTAGCTGGCGGAGCATAATCTATATGAAAATTACCCATTGTACCAGTTTGCGGAATATCTGAACCCCAAACAAAGTTTGTTTGACCTAAAAATTGTAATTCAAATACAGATTCTGCATTGTTTTCATTAGCTTCAGTAAAATTATCTCCGTATTCTGATGCTGGTAATAAGGCATATTTACCAACTAATGTACTTAATGTTTGGTGTGCATTTGTCCAGTCTTTCGTATACAAATAGCTTTTACCTTTTAAAGCTGTAGCAGCACCAGACGTTACTCTACCTAAATTGGTGCCATCCCAACTTTCAGGTAACATTGTTTCTGCTTTTTCTAAGTCTTCAATTATTTGTTTCCAAACATCTGCTTGTGGAGCCTGGTTTAGTAAAAGATTGTCAAAATCTGGAGTATCTGGAATAATAGGAACATTACCATATAAGTTTAATAAGTACCAATAATCAAAAGCTCTTAAAAAATATGCTTGTCCAACTAAAGGATTGTAATCTTCTTCTGCAATACTTTCTTTAGATGTATTAACTATTATATTATTACATCTAGAAATAGATTTGTAAAGTTCTTGCCAAAGCTCTGTAGACCAACGATCTCCTGGTTTACCTTGTAGAGTAGACATTGTTGTATTAAGATCTAAAGGTATTACGTTATACTCATCTGATCTTAAAAATGCTCCAGTGTGTATAATTCTTCCCCAGAAAAAAGTTCCTGTTATTGGATGAAAAGCTCCGTTAATAGCCGTTTCTACTTGTTCTGCTGTATTACCAAAATTCCCTGTAGAGGTTGCATTATTATTTGGTTGATCTAAAACATCATCAGAACAACTAGAGATAAACACCATAGATACTAATAATAGCGTACTAAAAGGCGATTTTATTTTATATATATTTTTCATAATTGTATGAGTTATTTTTTAAAAACTTGCTGTTACACCAAGACTAATTGTTCTTGCATTTGGATAAGATCTAGCATCTAAACCCCTACCTAATAAAGGGTTTACAGCAGTTCTAACACCAGGCACACCAGAGTTAATGTTTGCTCGGCCACCATTTGTTGAGGCAACATCAGGATCATAACCGCTGTAACTAGTAATTACAAATACATTTTGTAGGTTTAGTGATACTCTTAAATCTTTTACCCAATCAGTACCTAAAACTTCATTAGGAAATTTGTAACCAAGTTCTATATTTTTTAATCTAAAGAAAGAACCATCTTCTACAAAGAAAGATGAAGGAGCTCTATTACCCTGCTCATCAGCAATTGTAGCTCTTGGTATATTTGTATCTGTATTGGTTGGAGTCCAGGAGTTTAAAACTTCTGTTAGTTTACCGCCATCTTGCCATAAAATGTTGTAATAACGACCAACGTTATAAATTTCATTTCCTTGTACACCATTAAAGTTTAATGCAATATCAAAATTTTTATATTCTCCAGTAAAGTTTAAACCATATGTAAAATCTGGTGTTGGATCTCCAATAATACCTATATCATTTTCATCTACAATACCATCTCCACTAGTATCAACACGTACAAAATCTCCTGTAGCTGGATTAACTTTGTGTTCAACCGTCCAACCGTAAAAAGCACCAACAGGGCTATTTGCTTGTGTTCTGTTTACAATACGCAAATCTTCATCTATTTCCGGGCCTAATATGGTAGCAGGTATATCTTTTGCTTCATTTTTAAGGTTAAAAGAGAAATTTGTGCTTACATTATATTTAAAGTCTCCATCAGATTTTTTGTAACTCAAATCAAACTCAAAACCATTATTTACTAATGTACCAGCATTTCTAATAACAGGTAAACTAACACCAGCAGTAGAGGGTACACTAATAGGTACTAGAGCATCATCTACATTTTTTGTGTAATAATCTGCTGTAAATTTAAGAGCATTGTTAAACATTGCTAAGTCTACACCAATATCAAAAGTTTTAGTTGTTTCCCAAACTAAGTCAGGATCTGCTAGTCTTGTTTGCGCTAGTCCAGGTGCTAAAGTACCACCAAAGCTAGTGTTAGACTGATTGGCTAAAAATACTGATTGTGTTGGGTAAAAAGCATCTGGATAAGACCCAAGTTCACCATATGAAACTCTTAATTTTAAAAAGTTAACTGTTTCTGACTCAAAAAAGTCTTCGCTACTAATATTCCAAGCACCAGAGAAAGCAGGAAAATAACCAACTCTATTGTCTTTATTAAATCTAGATGATGCATCTCTCCTAACTGTAGCAGAAAATAAATATTTACTGTCATACCCATAGTTAAAACGCCCAAAATAAGATAATAAAGCAGCTTTATTATCTTCACCTAATGGTTGTATTAACGTACCTAAAGCACTAGCTACTCTTGTATTATTACTAGGAGTATCCTCACCGTACAAACCATTGCTTGTCTGGTTTTCTAAAAATCTTGTATATCCTAAAACAACATCTACCTTATGTAAATCATTAAATGTTTTTTTATAATTAATAGTAGGCTCAAACAACAAGTTTACATCCTCTTGCGTATAGTTTGTTAAATCATTTACTACATTTAAGTTACGCACAGCATCTATTGGATTGTTAGGATCTGTCATCTCAAACGTTGGAGTAAATTGGTAATTTTTTCTGTGTCTATAATCTAAACCAAAATTTACAGCAGCAGATAAATTGTCTGTAATATCATAATCTAACTTTAAGCTTGTAAATAATGTTCTTGTAGTTTCTTTATTATCTTCTAAAGATGCCAAACCGTATTGGTTTAAACCACCAGGACCGTGAATAGGCAAAGAAGGCCCATCAAAACCACCTTCATAATTTGGATTAGATAATGCAATTGTTGGTGCTGTTACGGCATCAAAACCATACCAATTATTACTTTGTAACTCCCCTTCTGTAATACCTAAAGAATGTGTTATTTTTAATTTATTAAATTGATGTTCAGAATTAAACCTTGCATTTAACCTTTTAAATCCAGAGCCTACTAAAATACCATCTTGGTTAAAATAGTTTACAGACCCAAAATAAGATGAAACTTCACCGCCACCATAAATAGACAATCCGTAATCTTCTACAATACCAGATTGTAAGGACTCTTCTTGCCAATCTGTACTTACTCCATTCCAAGTTACAGAGTTAGCAGAACCATCATTAATAAAACGTTGGTTTAAGTAATTGGTATATTGCTCACCATTAATAAAATCCAATTTTTTACTTGGAGAATCTACACCTACTCTGGCATTAAAATCTACTTTTAAAGCCTGATTTTTTCTACCATGATTTGTTTTAATTAAAACCACACCATTTGCTGCTCTAGAACCATAAATTGCAGCAGCAGCGGCATCTTTTAATACAGATATATCATCAATATCCTTTGGATTTACATAATCCATATTGTCTACAAATAAACCATCTACAATGTATAATGGGTTAGCATTACTTAAAGAGTTTATACCCCTTACAAACACATTTGGAGATCCGCCTGGTTGGCCACCTGGAGCTTCAATTTGTATACCAGACAGTTTACCTTGCAGTGCCGTTGTTGGGTTACTAGCAATTGTATTTACTACTTCTTTACCTTTTATTGTAGCTACGGCACTAGTAGCCTCTCTTTTACTTGAGGTACCGTAACCAACAATTACAACTTCGTCCAATGCTTCTGCATCTTCTTTCATTACAACATTTACAGTTTCTTGATTGGTATATGCTATTTCTTGAGTAATGTACCCAACATAACTAAATACCAAAACATCACCAGAAGTTAAGTTCTTAATAGTATAAAGACCATCAAAATCTGAAATTACTCCATTGGTAGTTCCCTTTACAGAAATATTCACATCAGGTAGTGGATATTCCCCATCTGTAACAGTACCTGTTACAGTGTTTGTTTGTGCATTTGTTACAAAGCCAATAAGTAATATGGCTGCATAAAACAAAAGCTTAAGTTGTTGCTTAGTCATTTAATAAAGTGTTAAAGTTTATAGTTGTTCTATTTTAATTTTAACAAAACTGTGATACAGTATGCTACAAGCAAATATATGCATAAATATCATATCTTCAAATTTTTACAAATAAATTTAAAGATTAGCTAATAAACTGTGACTAAAAATTAGGTATTGATACTAAAGAGAATTTCTCTTTTTTATTTGAGAGGGGATAATTTTATGAACAGCAATTTTATCTTTAACAAATGTAGCTGCTTCAATAGCCATTTCTTTAAAATCCGCGGAAATAGTGGTAATGCCGTTAAAAATAATTTCTTTAGCATCACTATCATTATGCGTAATAATACCTACATCTTCTCCTAACTTGTAACCTTCTTGAACTGTGTCTTTTAACACTTGCCACAAATTGGTATCACTAATAAAAAAATAAAGTGTATTTTTTTTAACACTACCTTGTTTGTGAGTTTTTTGTATAGATCCGTTTATAGAGTAATCATCAATAAACCTTGTAAACCCATTTTTTATACCTTCTGGATAATCAGAGTCACTTCTATAAAAAAGAATCATTTTATCATACTTTTTAATACCATCATATAATTCTTGTAGTCTTTGATAGGTAGAGTTTTCAAACTCTTGAGAAATAAAAGAATACTCCTGTGGCATTTCTATATATCTATCTATAATAAGCAATTTTTCAGATGGTATTTGGCGTAGCATTACCCCTACTTCTGGTACAGGAATAGGCGCTATAACATACATCCCATATTTACCATTAACAGTATCTATTATATTTTTGAAAACCTCTAGGTTATTATGATGAAAAAAAATATCTATTTGGTATTTTTTACCAAGCTCTTTTCTAAATGTATTGTAAAAATCCTCGTGGAAAGCCTGAAACGCATATAATAACAAAGCAATTTTTAGCTTAGATTTTGTATTTATGTTAGCTATATAATAGCCTTTAAAGTTTTTAGACTCTACAATGCCTCTTCCTTTAAGGTCTTCATAAGCCCTAACGATAGTTTTACGGGCAAAACCAACTTCCTTTACCATGTTATTAATAGAAGGCAAACGATCTCCTTTTTTTAAATCCTTGTCATTAATAGCATTTATAATACCAGTTACTAATTGCTCATGCTTAGACCTTAAACTTTCGTCTTTTAATTCTTTTATTTTATTAAAAAGCTCATTCATTTATATAGTGGTTACTCCAATAACTTATTGGTACAAGTTCTCAAATTATAAAAATCAAAGTTATTAAACTAATGTTAGATGAGTTGTACTACTTTTTTTTCAACAGCAATATTGAAATATTAATTTTAAAACACCCTTAAAACAAAGGGTTTTACAATATAAACCTATATTATTTATCATTTACTCAGTATAAAATAAAAATAACTACATATTTATAACTTTTATAACATCTAGGGATTATAGCTAAAACGTACATAGAATTTAACCTTTAAACAAAGGTTTATGAGAACACTAAGTTTTAGGTACAGCTGTTTCAACTTTGTTTCTGCAGAAATATTTACAGGAACTAAGAAGAGGAGATTAAAAACGTTTTAGTAGACTTAGAATTGCTAAAAGATGAATAAAAATTTAAAATACATTGCTATTCTGTAACGCATTTCAGTTATAAATACCAATAAAACTAAAATTTAACATATTTTCTTACAAAATAATTAAGATGTTGATTTTAAGGATTTTAAATTTATTTATTATGTTAAATTTACAACTTATACATATAAAAAATACATAAAAGTAATTTTTTATAACATCTAAAGCTATTTTTTGTGCGTAGATATACCAGTTATTAACCCTAAATAAATTTGAACACTATGAAAACATTATCAATTGTATTATTTGCATTAGCTACGGCTGTAACTTCTTTAGTATCAACAGAAAATGTAACTGCAACTTATGCTGGATTTGAAAACGAAGTATATCAATTCTCTGCGGAAGATGGATCTACTTTGGAATTTCAAGGAGTAAGTGCAGAAGCATTAGGTAAGTATGATTTATCTGACGAAGCCTTTAAAGGTAAAACGTTTGCTATTACATACGAATCTGAAACTGTTGTGGATGCAGAAACAGAAGAAGAAACAACTACTAGCATTATTACAGACCTGGAATTGCAGGAGTAATTGCTATTTATCATTAAATTACTAAAAGCACAACTTAATTGTTGTGCTTTTTTTTGTATTTAGTAATTATACAACCTATTAATTTTTAATGTCTTAAATTTAGAACTAGCAACAATGTTTTAACTTTAATATAATATTAGGTTTAAACATTTGATTTTTTAGTGTACTATATGTATCTTCAAATAAAATACTAGACCTATGAATATAAACTTTCACTACGATGGTGTTACAGCAAGTAACCGCTTAGAAATATTAGTAGCTAAAAAAATTGATAAACTTTTAAACAAGTACGACTTTATTGTAAGTGCAGACATTTTCTTTAAAAAAGAAAATACTTCTTCGCCTGAAACAGGAAAAGTAATTGGCGTACGTTTAAGTGCACCAGGACCTAGATTATTTTCAGAATCTAGTGAGGCATCTTACGAAGCTGCTATAACATCTAGTGTAGATGATTTAAGCAGACAATTAGAAAAAAGAAAAGCTAAAATGAAAACATATTAATTCTGTTTTCATCTTAACTTTTAAGTAGTCTTTTAGGCTCTAAAAAATTTGCTAGTTTTTAATACGCTAGCAAATTTTTTAGTTCTTGCTCAAATCTATTTTTAGATTGGTATTCATTTTCTAAGTCTCTAGCAAAAGGTATTGGTGTTTCTATACTAGCTACACGCTTTACAGGCGCATCTAAATACTCAAAACAATTTTCCATTACCATTGCAGATATATCACTAGCAATACCTCCAAACATAGTATCTTCTTGTAAAATTATAAGTCGGCCTGTTTTTTTAACAGATGCATAAATTGTTTCTTTATCTAAAGGAGCTAACGAACGTAAATCTATAAGATCTGCGCTAATATCTTTATTGTTTTCTAATGTGTTTAAAGCCCAATGTACACCTGCACCATAACTTACAATAGTTACGGCACTACCCTCTTTTAAAATACTTGCTTTACCTAAAGGCAATGTATAATAATTTTCTGGTACGTCTTGGTAAATACTTCTATACAATCCTTTATGCTCAAAAAATAAAACCGGATTAGGATCTTCTATAGCTGTTGCTAATAACCCTTTGGCATCATAAGGAAAAGCAGGATACACCACTTTTAAACCTGGTGTTTTGGTAAACCAAGCTTCATTTGTTTGAGAGTGAAAAGGACCTGCACCAACTCCGCCACCACAGGGCATTCGCACCACAACATCTGCATTTTCTGCCCAACGGTAATGAGACTTAGCTAATAAGTTTACTATAGGATTAAAACCACTACTTACAAAATCTGCAAATTGCATTTCTACAACAGCTTTGTGCCCGTTTATAGATAAGCCCATTGCAGTAGAAACTATAGCAGACTCACATATTGGCGTATTCCGAACGCGTTCTGTGCCAAATTCGGCAACAAAACCCTCTGTAATTTTAAAAACACCACCGTATTCGGCAACATCTTGTCCCATAATTACAAGGTTTTTATACTTTTCCATAGCTTGTTTTAAGCCTTGAGAAATAGCATCAACCAAACGTATATTTTTAGATTCACCTACAGGTAAAATTTCTTCAAAATTAAAAGGTTTAAAAACATCATTTAATTCGTTTTCTACTGTAGACGTTATTGTTAGCTCTTCAAAAGCAACTTGCAAGTTATCATTTATTTCAGCTTTGTAATTAGCTGTAATACTTGCAATTAAGTCATCATTTAAAACATTGTTTTTCTTTAAAAAAGCTTCGTAATTTGTAATAGGATCTTTTTTTGCCCACTCATCTAATAATGCATCTGGCACATAAGCAGTACCACTAGCCTCTTCATGGCCTCGCATTCTAAAAGTTAAAAACTCTATTAATATTGGTCTAGGATTTTTTCTAATGCTTTCGCACAATTGGTTAACCTTACTATATACCTCTATTATATTATTACCATCTATTTGGTGAGATTCTATGCCGTAACCAATACCTTTATCTACCAAATGCTCACAATAATATTGCTCTTTTGTTGGAGTAGATAAGCCGTAGCCATTATTTTCTATACAAAACAAAACAGGAAGTTGCCAAACAGCAGCAACGTTTAATGCCTCGTGAAAATCACCTTCGCTGGTAGCGCCTTCTCCTGTAAAAACAGCTGTTACTTTGCCATTATCTTTTAATTTATTAGCTAAAGCAATACCGTCTGCAACACCTAATTGTGGTCCAAGATGCGATATCATTCCAACAATATTAAATTCTTGTGTCCCAAAATGAAAACTACGGTCTCTACCTTTGGTAAAACCGTTTGCTTTTCCTTGCCATTGAGAAAATAGTCTATATAAAGGAATTTCACGAGTTGTAAACACACCTAAATTACGGTGCATAGGAAGAATATATTCGTTTTTTTGTAAGGCACTAGTGACACCAACAGCAATGGCTTCTTGACCAATACCACTAAACCACTTAGAAATTTTACCTTGACGTAATAAAATAAGCATTTTTTCTTCAATTAAACGCGGCTTTATCATACGTTTGTACAGTAATAACTGCTCTTCTGAAGAAATTGTTTTATTATTGAATTCCATTTAGCGGAAAATTTTATAAATTGAGAAATAAAAGTAACAAATTAGAAGAGATATTGTTATAAAAATTAATAATTTATCAGAAAATGTTAGATTATTATTAAATTTGAATATATAAAAAAATATTATACGATGAGTTCTATTCCAAGTGTCAATTTACAGGAATTTTTATCTGACGACAAGACACAAAAAGAAAAGTTTATCAATGAAATTGGTAGTGCTTTTGAAAACATAGGTTTTGTTGCCTTAAGTGGCCACTTTTTATCTGATAAGTTAGTGGCAGATTTATATGAAGAAATTAAAGTCTTTTTTAATCAGCCTCAAGAATTAAAAGATAGTTATGAGATTGAAGGTATTGGCGGTCAGCGTGGATATACTTCTTTTGGTAAAGAGCATGCAAAAGGTAAAAAAGAAGGAGATTTAAAAGAGTTTTGGCACTTTGGACAGTATGTAGAAAATGATGCTAAATTAGAAGCCGAATACCCAGATAATGTTATAGTAAAAGAGCAACCTAACTTTAATGTTATAGGTGAAGAAACTTTTAAAATGTTAGAAAAAACAGCTAAGTATGTACTTAGAGCTTTAGCATTGCATTTAAATTTAGAAGAGACGTATTTTGATGATTACATTAAAAACGGAAACTCTATTTTAAGACCTATACATTACCCACCAATTAAAGATGAACCTAAAAATGCAGTACGCGCTGCTGCCCACGGAGATATTAACCTAATTACATTGTTAATGGGTGCCCACGGTAAAGGTTTACAGGTTAAAAACCATAATGGTGACTGGGTAGATGCTATTGCACGTCCAGACCAGTTAATGATTAATGTTGGTGATATGTTATCTAGGCTAACAAACAACAAATTAAAGTCTACCATACACCAAGTGGTTAACCCACCAAAAGAATTATGGGGAACTTCTCGTTATTCTATCCCTTTTTTTATGCACCCTGTTAGTGAAATGCCACTAAATTGCTTAGAAAATTGTGTAGATGATAACAACCCAAAACAGTTTGAAGATATTACTGCTGGTGAATTTTTACACGAAAGATTGATAGAATTAGGACTTATTAAAAAGTAATAATTTTTAAAGAAGTATACACAAACAACTAAATATTGGTATTTTAAAACTCCAATATTTAGTTGTTTTTCTTTTTTAAATTGAAGAACCAATATCCTTAATAAAAGCATTTAACCAATATTATAGTAAAATGGACTTACAAGACCAATTAAAAAACCTTTTTCCGGACCATAAACCAAGTGAAGATGTAGAAAAAAAAGCACCTAAAAGTGATATTTGGCTGCAAGATGACCCTATTATTTGTAAGTACGAGAAAAGAAAAGGGAAACCAATTACCATACTAGAAGGTTATACAGGTGCAGATGCAGATTTTAAGTTGTTAGCTAAAGAATTAAAGCAAAAACTTAGCGTTGGCGGTAGTTTTAAAAACGATAGCATTATAATTCAGGGAGATTATAGAGACCAGATTATGAGCATACTAAAAGAGAAAGGCTTTAACGTTAAACGCGTTGGTGGTTAAAAGTGTTAATTTTTTTTTGATTATTTAGATAAAAATGTAATTTTAATAGTTCAAATCTAGAAAACTACTATGGGGTCCATCTTACACATAACCAACGGAGGAAACTTTACAGATAGATTGAAAAACTTACCTATAAAAGGAGACATTATTACCTGGAATGAGATGTTGTGCGAAGGCAAAACATTAAATAACGTAGGTAGTGAAAGTTTTTGGAAAGCTAGGTTTGATTTTTTAAGCAAAAACTATAAGGTTACTAAAGCAAAGTTTATTGATTTAACATTAAAAGAATACAGGTCTTTATGTAATCATAAAAAAGAAGATAAAATTGTTTTATGGTTTGAGTATGATTTGTTTTGTCAGATTAATATGCTTGCCGTTGTTAGTTGGTTAAAAATGCACCGCAGATACGCAGAAATATCTGTAGTTTGTAGCGGAGAAATAGAAGGAAAATCTAAACTTTATAGTTTATCTGAGTTAACAAACGACCAACTACTGCAGCATTATGAAGAGCGTACGTTTTTACGACAAGATGATATAGAATATGCAGATTATATATGGCAGTTGTATTGTAGTGATAACCCTATTAGGTTAGAAAACTTAACAGATTTTGCCAAATATAGATTTCCTTACTTAGAAAAAGCTATAGACCTTCATTTACAACGCTTCCCTTCTATTAAAAATGGCTTAAATGCAGTAGAAAATAATCTTTTGCAATTGGCATCAACCAAAAAACCAAAAACCAAAAACGAACTTATTAAAAAGTTACTTGTAGCAGATAATAACTACGGTTTTGGAGATATTCAATATCAAAAAATAATAACTTCTTTAAAACCTTTATTTGGTTCTTTTAACCCAGTTAAACTAACTAAAAAAGGAAAAGAAATACTAGAACAACAAACAAGTTATTACTCTTGTATACAAGATAATGACGTTTATTTAGGTGGTGCATTAAAGTATAACTTTTTGTACAACACCAATACAGACAGAATCCTTAAATTATAATATGCAATTAAGTCCATCGGAGTTAATTTTAAATGCTGACAATAGCATTTATCACCTTAATATATTACCAGAAGATATAGCAACTACCATAATTACTGTTGGCGATCCCGACCGTGTTGGTGAAGTATCTAAGTATTTTGATACCATAGAGCTTAAAAAAGGTAAAAGAGAGTTTATTACACATACTGGTGTACTTAACGGAAAACGTATTTCTGTTATTTCTACAGGTATTGGTACAGATAATATAGATATTGTTTTAAACGAATTAGATGCTTTAGTAAATATAGATTTTACTAAAAGAACTATTAAAGAAGAGAAAACAATTTTAGATATTATTAGAATTGGTACATCTGGTGCAATACAAGCAGATATTCCTATAAATTCTTTTCTAATGAGCGAATATGCCATTGGCTTAGATAGCTTGTTGCAATTTTATGATAGCAAACACGTACAGCATAATGAAATTCAGGATGCTTTTGTGACACATACAAATTGGGCAAAAGAGAAATCTACACCCTATGTTGTTACTTGCAGCACAAAACTAGCAGATAAAATATACTCAGATAAATTTGTAAAAGGTTTTACCGCTACAAATGTTGGCTTTTATGGTCCTCAAGGCAGAATTTTACGTTTAAACACTCAGGATAACGAGTTAAACAACAAAATAGCATCTTTTAGGCATAATAATTTAAAAGTTACCAATTTAGAAATGGAAACTTCTGGTATTTATGGCTTAGCAAAATTGCTTGGTCATAATGCATTATCATTAAACGCTATTTTAGCTAATAGAGCTAACGGAGAGTTTTCTGTAACACCATCAGAAACTGTAGAAGAGTTAATAAAATATACGCTAAACAAGCTAACATCATAGTATTGAAAACAGTTAAAATAATAGGAGTTCCGGAGCATTTTAATTTACCTTGGCATTTAGCTATAGAAGAAAATGCATTTAAAGACCGTGGTATAAATTTAGAATGGACAGATATTCCTGAAGGCACAGGAAGAATGTGCCAAATGTTGGCAGATAATGAGGCAGATATAGCTATTATACTTACTGAAGGTTTGGTAAAAAGTATAACAGCAGGTACAAAAGCAAAAATTGTACAAGAGTATATTGCAACACCTCTTTTATGGGGAATACATGTTGGTGCAAACAGCAAGTACCAGACTATAGAAGATCTTATAAATACCAAAGCAGCAATTAGTAGGTTTGGTAGTGGTAGTCATTTAATGGCATATGTTAATGCACAAAATAAAAATTGGGACACCAGCAAATTACAGTTTCAAATTATTAATAATTTAGATGGCGCTGTAGAAGGATTAACTAACGGTACCGCAGATTATTTTATGTGGGAACATTTTACTACAAAACCTTTAGTAGATAATGGAACTTTTAGAAGAGTAGCAGACTGCCCTACTCCTTGGCCTTGTTTTGTAATTGCTGCAACAGATAATTTTATTGCTGAAAATTCTGGTACACTACAACATATTTTAGAGGTAATTAATATGTATACTGAAGAATTTAAAACTATACCAAGTATAGATAGGACTTTAGCAAATAGGTATGAACAAAAGTTAGAAGACATACAAGAATGGATGTCCAAAACACGTTGGAGTCAGTCACAATTAAACACAAAAACATTAGAGAAAGTACAAGACACTTTACTTTCTTTAGATTTAATAGATAAAAAACTAGACAGTAACTCTGTTTTACTTTAATAAATAAGCTCAATTACCATTCTATCTGTGCCTTTCCACTATCTTTTAGAATGGTATTTGCAGCACTAAAATGTTTGTTTCCAAACCAATACCCTCTATTTGCGCTTAAAGGAGATGGGTGTCCGCTTGTTAAAATATGATGCTTTTTAGTATCTATTAATTTTGATTTCTTTTTAGCAAATCCACCCCAAAGTAAAAAAATAACACCTTCTTTTTCCTCAGATATTTTACTAATAACAGTATCTGTAAACGTTTCCCATCCTTTTTTTTGATGACTACCAGCCTCGTGTGCTTTAACAGTTAATGTAGCGTTTAATAACAAAACACCCTGTTTAGCCCATCGTTCTAAATTACCACTGTCAGGATACGGTATATTTAAATCGGTTTCTAATTCTTTAAAAATATTTATTAGTGATGGCGGATGCTTAATATCATCTTTTACAGAAAAACACAATCCGTTTGCCTGGTTTGGTCCGTGATAAGGATCTTGACCAATAATAACCACCTTAGTATCATTAAAAGAACTCCAATTAAAGGCTGCAAATATGTCTTTTTTTTCAGGATAACATGTGTTTTTTTTATACTCTTCAGTAACAAAAGAAGTAAGCTCTTTAAAATACTCTTTTTTAAACTCTGGTAAAATAATATGACTCCAACTTTCTGGTATACTTGTTTTCATTCTTTATCAAAACTAATTATTCAACTAAAATAATACTATCTTTAAACCCTTGAAAAAATATACGCATTGAAAAAATTAAAATTTCCTTCTGCACAAGCAATTTTATTAGTAATAGCAGCACTTGTAGCTGTTTTAACATATTTAGTGCCAGCTGGTAAATACGACACATTAACGTATAATGAAGCTGATAATACGTTTGTTAGAAAAAGTGGATCAGAATCTACTATAATACCTGCTACTAACGAGGTGCTAACTACATTGCATATTAATATTCCTTTAGAAAAATTTAAAAACGGAGATATAAGAAAGCCTATAGGTATACCTGATACTTATAAAGAGATTGAGGCACAACCACAAGGTGTAGCAGCTTTTTTAAAATCGCCTATAAAAGGAATAATTGAAGCTGCAGACATCATTTTTTTAGTCTTAATTATTGGTGGTTTAATTGCCATAATGAATTTAACTGGTGCTTTTGATGCCGGAATTGCGTGGTTAGCTAACAAATTACAGGGAAAAGAATACATATTAATAATTTTGGTTACTTGCCTTATTGCTTTAGGCGGAACAACTTTTGGTTTAGAAGAAGAAATAATAGCCTTTTACCCTATTTTAATTCCCATATTTTTAGCTGCTAAATATGATGCAATGGTTGCTTTGGCATCTATTTACATTGGTTCTTGTATAGGTACTTTAGCTTCTACCATAAATCCGTTTAGTGTTATTATAGCATCTAATGCAGCTGGTATAAACTGGACATCTGGTATAGATGGTAGAGTTATTACACTTGTTTTGGGTTTAATTATTTGTATTGTTTACATTACTAGATATGCACAGCGTGTTAAAAAGGACCCTACTAGGTCTATTATTTATGACCAAAAAGCAGAAATAGAACACCTATTTGGATCAGACGCTAGTAAGACTAGCTTAAAATTAACTGGTAGACTACGCTTAATATTGCTTGTATTTACAGCTTGTTTTGTTGTAATGGTATACGGTGTATCTAGTTTAGACTGGTGGTTTGTAGAGATGACAACTGTGTTTTTAGTAGGCTCTATAATCATAGGTATTATTGCAAAAATTAAAGAAACACAATTTATAGATACTTTTGTTAAAGGTGCAGGAGACCTTTTGGGAGTTGCTTTTATTATAGGTATTGCCAAGGGTGTAACCGTTTTAATGCAAGATGGTGCAATAGGAGATACATTATTATACTACGCGTCTAGTGTTACTAGCGGTATGGAAAAAGGTATTTTTATTAACTCTGTAATGTTGGTGTATAGCGGACTTTCATTTTTTATACCTTCTACATCTGGTATGGCTGTTTTAAGTATGCCTATTATGTCGCCTTTAGCAGACACAGCAGGTATTGGCAGAGAAATGATTGTAAATGCATATTTGTATGGTATGGGGCTATTTAAGTTTATAAACCCTACCGGATTAATACTTGCTTCTTTAGCAATTGTGAAGGTTGGTTACAATAAATGGCTAAAATTTGTATGGCCTTTAGTAGCTATTTTAACCATATTTTTAATGGTAGTGCTTACTGTATCTGTTTATTTATAAATAAAACTAGCTTTATATTTATAAAGTGATAGGAATTATTTTTTTCAACAACGTTAAAAAATAGAGTTGTCACAAATGGCGTATTCTGTAATTATGTACAGATATTTTTAAATACGCGATTCTCGTAGATTTGGAATTTTAAGTAAAAAATGATTTCTACTTAGTAGTACAATCTAAAATCTAGCAGTTTACACATTTTATAATGCCTTTGGTGTAACTCTTCTACAACATCAAACATATTATCATCTTCTTTAAATAAATTAAAGAATGCTTTATCTAGTTCTGAGCTAGTTACTCCATTAAATTCATTACCATAGCCAGAAACACCTTTTGCACCAGTTATGTCTATAAAATACTGAGCTTCTTCTTCGTCTAAATCTAAAACTTTAGCATTAGAAAAGTGTAAAATTTTATCTTGTAATTTACCTTCAAAAATTTCTGCTATTTCTTGTAAACTATAATAATAGTCATTTAAGCAAATACTATTTGCTTCGCCAGTTATAACTAAGTAAATTATTTCATAGTTTTTAAAATTATGATCATCTAAAAGCAGTGTATTTAAACTTGCTTCTAAACCTTCAATAGTGTCACAAGTTTTATAAATACTAGCTACACCATATTGCTTAGTTAACTCTACTAATTTTTTTTGAGCATCAGTAACTGTATCAATTTCTATATCATCTACCGCTTCTAAACAGTAAATAAAATAATCTGGATCTATTAATTCTTCTTGGGGTAATTGTTGCCTTTTTTCTAACAAACTTTAGTATTTATGATAACAAATAAAATGCAAAAATAATACTTATCTTTTAGTCTATTTATTTTTTAACACCCGTTAAAATTTCATCAGACAAGCCAATATCTTTACTCTTATGTATTACAGATATATCTCCGGTACTCTCTAAAACAACAGCTAAAGCTTCACTTTTATCTTTTACATTTGCCTCTCTAAGCTTAGCGTAAACATCTTTAGCATCTACATTTGTTTTTCTTAAATTATTAAGGATAAATTCTCCGTTTTCCATTAATAACATTGGTTTATTGGTAAACAAATTATTAAACCATTCAAAATTTCGTTTGCAATATGAAAAAACAGATTGAAATAAGATGATGCCACCCAAAGCTATTGCTCCTTTAGAAATAGATTGCCCTGAGTTTAAAACTATAGATGCTAATATAGAGCCTATTGCTATTGTAGAAGCAAAGTCAAAACTAGACATTTTTGCAAAAGTTCTTAGCCCAGATATTCTGGTAATTACAATAATTATTATAAAAATTGCTAAAATACTTAGTATAACTTTTCCTATAATATCACCTGAGGCAAACAACCAATTTTCCATATCTATTTTTTTATTTCAAAACTATAGATATTAGTATTTTGTAATTGTCTTAATTAGATTTTATGTTAACGCTATACATTTTTCAGACTTTTAAATAAAAAAGCACTAACAAAACCAGATGTTTACTAGTTTAATTAGTGCTTAAAACGGAATACTCTTTAATTAATACTCTGTTTTATCTTCTTTTTTAGTCCATTCGTTAAAAGGCTTTATTGCTATTTCTGGAGACAATTGCTCAAACGGGATGCTTCTTTCATTGTATGGTAACGGAATTTCTTTGTAAATAAACTCGTCATCAAACCCAATATTAGCAGCATCTGCTTGGCTACTACCGTAGTAAACTTTGTCTGGTCTAGCCCAATAAATAGCACCTAAACACATAGGGCAAGGCTCACAAGAGGTATAAATTGTACAACCATCTAACTGAAAAGAATCTAAATTTTTACACGCATCTCTAATTGCAGTAACCTCTGCGTGTGCAGTTGGGTCGTTAGTAGATGTTACTTTATTATTTCCTTTTCCTATAATTTTACCATCTTTTACTATAACGCAACCAAATGGTCCGCCTTCATTGTTTTGCATTCCTCTTAAAGCTGCATTTACAGCTTCTTGCATAAACTTTTCATCACTCATTTTATTTCTATTTTTTAGCAAAATACAAATCATTTTAAAATAAGCTCATATTTATTACAATTACTCGTTTTTGGGCATAAAAAAAAGTCCATCAAACTAATGATGGACTTTTTGTAAAAACTTGAAATATATATTTAGATAACTTTTACGTTTACTGCATTTAATCCTTTGTTTCCTTCTTGTAAGTCAAATTCAACTTCATCACCTTCACGGATTTCATCAACTAATCCTGAAATGTGTACAAAATGATCTTTCTCTACTCCTTCTTCAGTTATAAATCCGAATCCTTTTGTGTCGTTGAAAAACTTTACTGTTCCTTTACTCATAATAATATTGTATTAATAATTTGATATCAATAGTGCAAAGATAGTGCCAATAAAAATAGAAAGGCTCTTTTTTGTAACTTATTATTAATAAATAAATTACAAAAAATATTTAAAGTACTAATTAAAATGATTTTTAGTTGGTTTTATTACTGAAGATTTAATTGTTATTTAAAGGTATTTCTATTTCAAAAGGTACACTAATAGTATGCTTATTTATATAGTTATAACTGTATGGTTTGTTTGTTGTAATTATTTTAGCTGGTTTAGTTATAAAAAGTATAATTCTCTTTATCTATTTTTGATGAACTCTAAACTATATTAATAGTAATAATATCTCTAAATTGATGGTGAAAAACCAGTAATACGTATCTTTACAAACTTAAAACACTAGTATTTATAAGGTTTGGAGCAGATAAAAGCGTACTTAGATCAAATAGCAACAATTTCTAATGAAGATTGGGAGTTTTTTACCTCTAAATTACAACGTAGAGTAATACCCAAAAAAGAGGTTTTTTTAAAGCTAAATGAAATAGAAAACCATATTTCTTTTATAGAAACTGGTGTAGTACGTTTGTTTATACCAAAAGATAACCCAGACAAAGAAATTACGTTTGGTTTTAGTTTTGACAATCAATTTATTAGTGCATACGACTCTTTTTTAACTCAGCAGCCCTCTGCATACGAGTTGCAAGCACTTACCAAAACCACTTTATTAAGTATAACTTATGAAGATTTGCAGCAAGTATATGCAAAAACACAAATTGGTAATTTTATAGGTAGGTTAACAGCAGAGCGTTTATTTTTAATAAAGTCTAAACGAGAGCAAAACTTACTTAACCTTACCGCAGAAGAACGTTACCTAAAGTTATTTAAAGAACGCCCAGAACTTTTAAAGGTAATTCCATTAAAGTACATAAGTTCTTACATTGGCATTACAGCACAGGCTCTAAGCCGTATAAGAAAGCGCCTATAAGCTAGCATATATTGGCTTTTTATTGATTTAGGTTCATTGTTTTGCGAAAAACTCCAATTTACCTTTGCAAAAAAAAGTTATATGGCAGTAGTCATTTTTGTTTTGGTGTTATGGTACGGAGGTTTATTTTTTCAGTCGTTCTTTTTACACCGTTATGCAGCGCACCAAGTTTTTACAATGTCTAAAACTATGGAGCGTATTACC
The DNA here is from genome assembly GCF_030546975.1 of Cellulophaga sp. 3_MG-2023. Classification (NCBI taxonomy): domain Bacteria; kingdom Pseudomonadati; phylum Bacteroidota; class Flavobacteriia; order Flavobacteriales; family Flavobacteriaceae; genus Cellulophaga; species Cellulophaga sp. 3_MG-2023. Next base: position 623,595 of record NZ_JAUOPS010000001.1, on the reverse strand, counting down.
TTTGTATTAACTTGGATTTTTCAAGGTTCTAGTTATTTAAGTGCCTATGGTTATGGCGTAATGCACCGCATGCACCACGCCTATACAGACACAGAAAAAGATCCGCACTCCCCTGCTTATGACGACAATTTGTTTTCTATGATGTGGCGTACAAAAACAGTATACCAAGACATAAATAAAGAGCGTATTGCAGTAGACAAACGTTTTACTAAAAACGTACCACAATGGAAATCTTTTGATGCTTTTGCAAGCTCTAGATTCTCTAGGCTTTTATGGATAGCACTATACATTTTATTTTTTGCCTATTTTACTACAGCCGCTTGGCAATGGGCTTTGTTACCAATTGCTTTTTTAATGGCACCAATACACGGCGTTATTATTAACTGGTTTGGACATATTTACGGTTACGTAAATTTTAAAATGAAAAACACTAGTAAAAACCTTTTTAGGTTCGATTTTTTAATGATGGGCGAAGGTTACCACAACAACCACCACAAATATGCTAGTAGAGCTAATTTTGGAGTAAAATGGTACGAGGTAGATGTTACTTATGTTATTATTAAAATACTTAATGCATTTGGACTTATTAAACTTAGAACTATTAAAGTACCTAGTAAATAAGTTGTTTTATAGTATTAATATCGTTTTTAGTTTTACGTAATACTTTCGTAGGTCGGCCTAAAAGAATATTCTTATTGAATATTTTTCTTTTGTACTATTACTAAATCCTCTATTGTATCATTTATTTTTTTTATTGACTTATTTATATTTTCCAAGAAAAATGGAATTCGACCGACATAAGTATTCGGAGGAGTTATTTTACCTATACCACTGGTTTCTGCAATGCTTAAATCAAAAGTTGTTTTTATTTTTCTTTTAGTAATATCCTCATATGAAGCTTCAATTTTAATAGTTTCATTATTCACCTTAGTATGATTCTCTTTGTTAACATTAAGTAAATAATAACTAAATTTTTGATTTGGATAAAATGCTGCTACCCCGTTTTTAAACACACCTTTATTTTTCACATCAAAATAGTCATCAGAATAACTACTTAAATTACTTAAAAAAATAAAATTAACATTCAACGCAGTTCCAAAACCTTTGTTTTCTAGAACTAAATAAACATAATTAGTTTCTATTTCCCCTCGTTCAAAATATATCCTAATATCTGGCTTAAGTTGAAATTCCCTCATCATTCTTGTCTCTTTTACAAGTTTCCAAGTTAATATCGCATATACAATAGTTGAAAGAGTTACTATTCCTGAAAATATAATTTGTAAAATTTCCATATTTATTTTAAATAATAATTAACCCAAACCTACAAAAATTAACACGTAGCCTATTACGCTTTTCCGTAATGCTTTAAAATAGTTATTAACTAAACAATAAAATAGTTAAAAAAAGGTGCTATTTTAACTTTAAATAACACTTTTTTGAAATTAAATTGATAAAATATGCAATTTAATTAGGAAATACGTAAAAAAAATAGTATAATAAAGTAAGAGAATTATTAACTAAAACACATATATGAGGCAACTAAAGATCACGAAGCAAATTACAAACAGAGATACAAAATCATTAGAGAAGTATTTTCAAGAAATATCTAAATTAGATATGGTTACCGTTGATGAGGAAGTAGAACTGGCTAAAAGAATACGAGAAGGTGATCAGGTTGCTTTAAACAAATTAGTAAACGCAAATCTACGTTTTGTAGTTTCTGTTGCTAAACAATACCAAGGTAGTGGTTTACGACTATCAGACTTGATAAACGAAGGTAACGTAGGACTTGTAAAAGCTGCACAACGTTTTGATGAAACTAGAGGTTTTAAATTTATATCATACGCCGTTTGGTGGATTAGACAATCTATTTTACAAGCAATATCTCAACTATCTAGGTTAGTGCGTTTACCATTAAATAAAATTGGAGAAATTAGTAAAATAAACAAAGTATTTTCTTCATTAGAACAAAACTACCAAAGACCCCCAAATGCTGTAGAAATTGCTAAGGAATTAGATATGAGTGCCAGCCAAGTAAAAGGTGCTTTAAAAAATACAGGCAAACACTTATCTATGGATGCTCCTTTTGCAGAAGGAGAATCGTCTAACCTTTACAATGTTATATCATCTAAAGAAGCTAATAGTCCAGACGCTAAAATGATGCAAGAATCTCTTAGCTCAGATATTACTCAGCTTTTAAAGAACTTACCTCCTAGAGAAAGCGAAATTATACGTTTGTATTACGGTATAGGAGAAAAAACACCTTTAAGCTTATCTGAAATTGGAGAACTTTTTGATTTAAGTAGAGAGCGTGTTAGGCAAATTAGAGAAAAGGCTATTTTATTGCTACGCAGAAAGCCACAAAACCAACTTTTAAAAGCGTATTTATAGTATTTTTTATAAACCAATTATAAATACAATTAACCAATACAGAATTAAAAGAGAGTCATTTTTATAAAATGACTCTCTTTTTGTATAAATTCTGCTCTTACGTATTAAAAGAGTTGTTTTGTATGTAAGCTAAAAACTGTGGTTTGTATTGTTCTGAGACGGTTATACGCTGATTGTTTATTACTATTTGACTACGTTCTATAACTTCTATGTTCTTTAAAGAAACAATAAAAGAACGGTGTACACGCATAAAATCTGTACTTGGTAATTCTTCTTCTAACGCTTTTAAACTTTTTAAGGTTAGTATTGGTTTCGGGTTGTTTTTTAACCAAATTTTTATGTAATCTTTTAAACCTTCAAAATACAACACATCTGCTAATTTTATGCGTAGTTGTTTATACTCAGACTTTACAAACAAAAACTCTTTTTCATTTGTTTGTTGCTCGTTACGTTTGGTTAGACTAAACCAATTGTTTGCTTTATTGGCTGCGTTTAAAAACTCTGCATAATCAAACGGTTTTAACAGGTAATCTAAGGCTTCTACTTTAAAGCCTTCTAAAGCATACTGGTCAAAAGCTGTGGTAAAAATTACACGTGTATTTTTGGGTAACATTTTAGAAAATTCTATCCCTGTTAAATCTGGCATCTGTATGTCTAAAAATAATAAGTCTACAGGGTTTTCTTGTATAAAACTTAATGCTTCTATAGCACTATTGCACTTGTTTTTTAGCTCTAAAAAAGGTGTTTTTTGTACATAGCTCTCCACTAAATTAAGTGCCATAGGCTCATCATCTACAATAACACAAGTAATTTTTGAGATACTCATAATTTAACTAGTTTCAATTTCTAATTGGGCAACAAAATTATTGTCTTCTACGCTTGTAGTAAACAAATGCTTGTTTGGGTACAACAACTGTAACCGTTTTTCTATATTAGGTAAGCCAATACCAGAACCACTTTTATCGTCTGTTTTTTTAGGAAAATTAGTATTTACAATAGTAAAAAGTACTTTGTTATTGGTACAGCTCATCTGTATATTAATACTACTATCTTTACTTGCAGAAACACCGTGTTTAAAAGCGTTTTCTATTAAAGATATAAATAATAATGGAGCAATTTTTATTCCTGTTTCTGTAGTAGGAAAACTATAATTTACTGTTGTTTTATGAGATACACGCAATTTCATTAATTCTATGTATTTTTTCATAAAATCTATTTCTTTAGATAATGAAACCTGCTCTACATTAGTTTCATACAACATATAACGCATAAGTTTACTTAAACTATGTATAGCTGTTTTAGCCTCGTCTGGCGATACATCTACCATAGCATAAATATTATTTAATGAGTTAAAAAAGAAATGTGGTTGCAACTGATAGTGTAAATGTTGTAACTCTGACTTTAATTTAAAATTAGCAGCCTCTTTACGTTCTGCCTCAGTTTTAACCCAGCGTTTGGTTGTTTTAACCGCAATAGAAAACAACAATGGCGCCATATATGATACCATTTGAACATAAATAAACATTTTAAATCTTGGGCCTCCACCTTCTTTGGTATTGACGCGATTTTTGGTTAGCTCTTCAAAAAAAGTTGCTTCTATAGTCTCTTTACAAAAAATGAAAAAAGAAATTATAATTATGTTAATACCTACAAACCAAATTGTTTTTTTGGGAAACAAAAATTTATCAATTAGCACAAAATAATTAAAGTAAAATAGAATTGCTGAAAACACTAATGGAGTCCAAAAATGAATAACAACTCTATTTATTTCTTGTTCCTGTCCGTAAGATAATAAGTAAGGCATACTAAAAAGTACAAACCAGACCAGTATATGCGATAATAGGGTTATATTTTTGTTTTTTAACATCATAAATATTATTCGTAACGTAAAGCAGTTATAGGGTCTAAAGCAGAAGCTTTTCTTGCAGGATACCATCCAAAAAAGATACCTGTAATTGCACAAACAGCAAAAGATATTATTATAGAATACATAGCTACACTTGTTGGCCAATTTAAGAATTTTTCTATAAATACAGTTGCTCCCAGCCCTAAGATTACACCAAGCACACCACCTGTAATACTTATTAAAATGGCTTCTATTAAAAATTGCATTAAAATATCAGATCCTTTTCCGCCAACAGCCATTCGTAATCCAATTTCTTTTGTACGTTCTTTTACAGACACATACATAATATTCATAATACCTATACCTCCTATTAATAAAGATATACTGGCTACTGCAACTAGTAAAATAGTAAGCATTTCACTAGTAGAACTAAATGTAGAAATTAACTCCTCCATAGACCGTACACTAAAATCATCTTCTTGATTGGCTTGCAGCTTATGTTCTGTTCTTAAAATTTCAGATACTTGTGTTACTGCTGCTGGTGCATCATCTTCGCTAATTGCAGAAGCTATTATTTGGTTTAGATGGTCTATTGCCAAAATACGTTTTTGAACTGTTGTATAAGGAGCAATTACCACATCATCTTGGTCTTGACCAAAGGTGTTTTCTCCTTTTTCTTCTAAAACACCAATTACTTTAAACGGAATATTATTAAAACGAATCATTTGTCCTACTGGTTCTTGACCATCTGGAAAAACGTTTTCTACCACAGTCTGACCAATTACAGCTACTTTAGAAGCAGAAGTTACCTCGGCATCTGTAAACATACTACCACTTTGCAAACCAACAACCTTAATGTCTAAATATTCAGGGTTTACACCATAAATTGAAGAAGGCCAGTTGTTAGAACCATTAATAACCTGCCCAGAACCATTTACCACAGGAGTAATATAACTAAGCAAAGTAGATTGCTCTTTTATAGTTTTGTAATTAGCAAGTGTTAAAGTTTGTACATCACCACCACTACCTCTAGCAGGTCCTCTACTATCTGCTCCTGGTTGTATGGTTATCATATTAGATCCCATTGCAGAAATAGTAGTACGTATACTTTCTTTAGAGCCTTCTCCTATTGCAAGCATTGCAATTACAGAAGCTACACCAATGATAATACCTAACATGGTAAGCAAGGTTCTTGTTTTATTAAGAATAATTGCTTTTGTTGCTATTTTAAATAAGTTTAATAGTCTCATAATTAATGGTCTTGTTTAGGTAATTTAGCCAATTCATCTGCCGCGGATTGTACTTTATGATTTTTATAATCTTGCATAATTTCGCCATCTTTTAATACAATAGTTCTGCTACTAAATGTAGCAATATCAGGCTCATGCGTAACAAATGTTATAGTTATACCTTGTTTATTTAATTCTTGAAATAACGACATAATCTCGTAAGAGGTACGCGTATCTAAATTTCCTGTAGCTTCATCTGCTAAAATCATAACCGGATTATTAACCAATGATCTAGCAATAGCTACACGTTGTTGTTGCCCTCCAGACAACTGTGCTGGTGTATGGTGTAATCGCTCTCCTAACCCTACCATTTGTAAAGCTTTAATAGCACGTTCTCTACGTTCATCAGACGAAACTTTACTGTTGTACAACAACGGTAGTTCTACATTTTCAATAGCAGATGTTCTTGCAAGTAAATTGTAAGATTGAAAAATGAAACCAATTTTTTCGTTTCTAATGGTTGCTAATTGATTTCTGTTTAAATCCTTTACACTAACACCATCAATCTCATACAAACCAGAGGTTGGCTGGTCTAAACATCCTAAAATATTTAGCATTGTACTTTTACCAGATCCACTAGAACCCATTATGGTTACAAACTCACCTTCTTTAATATCAAATGATATTCCTTTTAGCGCATGAACAGTTTCTGTACCCATAGTAAACTCTCGTTTTAGGTTTTCTATTTTGATAATTTCTTTACTCATAGCTATTATTTTTTTCTGTTACCTCCTGGACGTTGTGGCATAAATGGACTTTCGCTTTTCTCTGAAGTTTCTGCTTCTGACTTAGACACACCTTTTAAACTGTATACTAATTTATCACCCTCATTAACACCACTTAAAATTTGAACATTAACACCATCACTAGCACCAAGTGTTACTACTTTAGGCACAATAGCTCCATTAGATTCTAATACCCAAAGTGCTTTATTTTCTCTAGATCTTTCACCATTACTAGCCTCTAATTTATGTTGCTGATTGTATGCTGCAAAGGTTTCTCTTTCTGGTTTAAAGTTAATTGCTTTAGCTTCTGCTGTTAATACATTATTTAACTCTAAAGTAAAAATAGAAATGGTTGCCGTTAAACCTGGTTTAAGTTTTAAATCTTCATTTTCTGCTTTAATTACAACAGTATAAGTAACTACGTTAGAGGTTACTGTAGGGTCTAAACGCACTTGAGTAACTATACCATTAAACGTTTCTCCTATGTAGGCATCTACTGTAAACTCTACACGTTGTCCCTCTATAACTTGCCCTATATCTGCCTCATCTACATTTGCCTCTACTTGCATTTCTTTTAAATCTTGTGCAATGGTAAATAATGTAGGTGTACTATAACTAGCAGCTACTGTTTGTCCTTCTTCTATATCTCTAGACAAAACCACACCATCTATTGGCGAGTAAATATTAGCATATCCTAAATTTGTTATTGCAGATTGTAAGTCAGAATAACGTTGAGTTACCGTTCCTTTTGCTGTTTGATAGGCGTATGCTGCATCATCAAAATCAGATTTACTTATAACTTGATTGTCATATAAAGTTTTTTGCCTGTCATAAATTGTTTTTGTATAATTTTTTTGACTAATTGCATTATCATAAGCAGCTTGTGCTTGTGTTTTTGCAGCTTGTAAATTAGTTTTGTCTAATTCTGCTATAAGTTGTCCTTCCTTAACAACACTATTGTAGTCAACATAAATTTTTTCAACTACGCCAGATACTTGTGTACCAACATCTACCTGGTTAATAGGCTCTATGGTTCCGGTAGCAGTTACCATTGTAGTAACATTTGCTTTTTTAGCAGTAACTGTTTTAGGTTCTATAATTATTGCATTATCGCTTTTAAAAAAGCTGTACCCAACAATTGCTAGTGCAGTTAATACTATACTGACTATTATTATGTTTTTTTTATTTTTCATAACTATATTGATTAAAGTTTTATGTCGTTTCCTTGGTAAAATTGTAATAATTCGTGATATAAAATATGTAGATACTTTGCTTGTAAATAGTCTTCTTGTGCACTGGTATAAGTGTTTTGACTAATTACCAAATCTGTTGTGCTTAAGCCTCCTAACTCATATTTTTTTTGAGCTAATTGGTAAGACTGTTTAGCAGCTTCCATAGAAGACTCTGCAGCAAACAATTGCTCTTGAGCTGATATTGCATTTTGATAAGCAGTTTCTACTTTACGATATATTTCTTTTTCTGTAGATAGCTTTGCTATTTGTGCTTTCTCAATATTAATTTCTGCATTTTGAACAGCCGCTTTGGTTTGATTTTTATTAAAAATTGGAATGTTAAGAGACAAACCTATTCGCTGGTTAAAATTAACTTCAAACTGATCTGAAAATGTGTTATTATTAATACTTGTATAACCTGTTCCTATGCTTGACGTTAAAGACAAAGTTGGTAAATAAGCTCCTTTGGCAATATCTAAATCTTTTTTGCTAGACGCTATATTTAAATCACTAGCATTTACCTCTGGTAGAATACCTAAAGCCTTACTATATATTTCTGTTTTATCTAATAATATAGATGAGTAATCTGTGTTGTTGTCTAGTGGCTCTATCACTATATCATTAGCAGGGTTTAGCTCTAGTAATTGTTTTAAGGCTATAACAAATTGCTGATATGTGTTTTTAGCATTTATTAAAGTATACTTATTAGATGCTTGCTGACTTTGAGCTTCTGTATAATCATTAAGTGCTATTGTACCAGCATCTAACCTTGCTTTAGCACGTTCTACCTCTGCCTCAGATGATTTTAAGTTGTTTTCTGCTATAGCAATACCTTCTTTAGCGTGTAACACTTGCAAGTAATTTTCTAAAACACTTAAAATAATATTGTTTTTAGCCTCTTCTTGCAAAAACAAACTTTGATTTGCTAGTATTTTATTTTTTGCAATTTCATTGTTAATTTGATTGCCCTGAAAAAGTGCAACTGAACTATTTAAACCTACATTGGTACTATATATTTGATCTGTTACAAAATCACTTGTAATAGGATCTATAGAGCTTCCATTGGTAAAGCTTTGAGACGCAGAGCCAAAAAGATTTGGCAACCTAGAAGATTTAGCTTTAAAATAAGCTACATCTGCTTGAGATTTGTCTAATGCTGCATCTTTTAGTGTTATGTTATTTTCTACAGCATAGGTAATACAATCTTGTAGTGTCCAAGTTGTTTTTGCTAATGCTTCATTTGTTTGTGCAAAACTTACTTGCACTAAAAAGCCTATGGTTATAATTAGTAATCGCTTCATATAACGTGTATTTTAATTTACACTTCAAAAGTGAAACAAAAGCCAACCATAATAAAGTGTAATAGACGTTTGGGGTTATTCTCTATACCAAAACCCTATTTTAATCGATGAGATTTTGAGCAACTAATTACAATTATAGATTATAAGTATAAGTGTTAATGCGTTGCATTTACAGCTAATTGAAAAAACATAAAGCAAAAAAAACCGACTACGGTTACGTAATCGGTTTTTAATAAACTGTAATGGTTAGTGTTTTTATTTATTTTTTTTTGGGTAAAGCTTAAACCAAAAATCTATTTTATTTTCTGTTGTTGCAGTTCTTTGCGGAGGTACACCACTGTTTCCTCTACCAGCACCACCACGGCCACCGCCTCTGCCGCCAGAAGGTCTGCCTTGGCCACCACCTTGTCTACCGCCCATACTTACACTAGGCTGTTGTTGGTTTTGTACTAACTTATTAGAAACAATACCTATAGATAGCTTAGTCAAATCTACGTTGTCTTCAGATATTTTAGAAGCTGGTATTTTTAGATGATATTCTAAAATTGGTCCTTCATTGGCATCTTCATAATTATAGTTCATTGTAATTCCTAAATCATTTATATCTAAATTAAAATCTCTGGAAAAATCAAAATAAGTATAATTTGCCATTTTAGGTAAATTTTCAATCATTTTAGCCATATCTGGCGCATTTTCATTGCTATTTTCACCTCTTACTTTACCTTCACCCCTTTCTGATCTAGCTCCTTTTTCTGGGCGTTCTCCTTTTAAAGGATATTGTATACTTACATTTTTCTTCTTCTTCCCTTTTACATCAAAATATATAGTATAGCCACGGTGCAACATAGATTGCATAGTTTCTTTAAACTCTGTGCGCAGCGTTAAATACAAATTTTCACCATCAAAAATTACTTTGTATTCTACATTATCCTCACGCCCTGTTAGAGTATCTTTTTCCTGTGCAGTAAGAACTGTACAGATTAAAATAAGTATAGCAGTTAATTTTATTTTCATAGTCTTATCGTAATTACATTCTTTATTCAAATCTATGTATTAAAAATTCCTCAAAAAGTAAATTTCTGTAAACACCATTCAATTTTCAGTGAAACCTCCATTCTATTAGGTTTTTGTTACTTAATCATTTCAATTATTATTACTAATACTCTACCTAAGTTATATATTCAAAAAAAATGACTATCAACTTTTAACATATATTTAATTATTACTCTAAAGGCCATATTCTACTAGTATTTTCTTAATTTTATCGTAGTCACATTGGGCTAATTAATAGACAGTATTTCTTTTTTAATAGTATTACTATTATATTTGCATCTAATAGTTTTAGTTATGAAAAAATTACTTTCAAATATTAAAATAGAAATACCTGAAGGAATTTATTTAAAAGATCCTGAATCATCTACATTAGGTAAAAAAATTATAGAACACAGTATTGTTCTTTTAGAAGAAATTGGTTTTGAAGATTTTACATTTAAAAAACTAGGTAAAAATATTGGCTCTAATGAGAGTTCTATTTATAGGTATTTTGAGAGTAAACACAAGCTACTTATGTACCTAACAGCTTGGTACTGGGGTTGGGTAGAGTACCAACTAGTTATAGAAACTTATAGCATTACAGACACTTCTGAAAAGTTAAAAAAAGCTATAGAGGTTGTTACCAAAACTACAGAACAAGATAATAAGTATAGCCACATAAACGAGGAGTTACTGTATTCTATTATTGTTAATGAAAACTCTAAGGCTTATTATACCAAAGGCGTAGATCAAGATAATAAAGAAGGTTTTTTTATGCCATATAAACGTACTGTACAGCGTATTGCAGAAATTATTACAGCTTACAGCCCTACTTATAAATACCCTTTAAGTTTTGCTAGTAATTTAGTAGAAGGTGCTTTACACCAGCACTTTTTAAAACTACATTTTAAGTCTATTACAAACTGTAATAGCAAAATTACACCAACAGATTTTTATACAGACTTAACTTTTAAAACACTACTAAATGTCAAATAAAACTTTAACACCTTGGAAACGATTTTTGGGGTTATTGCAGTTAGAGCGTAAAGATATATTACAAATTGGTTATTATGCTGTTTTTGAAGGGATTGTAGCGCTTAGCTTACCTATTGGTATACAAACTATTATAAATTTATTACAAGGTGCACAAGTATCTGCTTCTTGGATTGTTTTAATTGTTTTAGTTACTATAGGAGTTGCTTTTTCTGGTGTACTAAAACTAATGCAAATAAGAATTATAGAAACGATACAACAGCGTATTTTTACACGCGCCTCTTTTGAGTTAAGCTATCGTTTTCCTAAAATAAAAATGGTAGAATTAAGAAATTTACACTTTCCGGAATTGGCAAATAGGTTTTTTGATACCTTAACAATACAAAAAGGGTTATCAAAAATTTTAATAGATGTACCCTCTGCCCTATTGCAAATAATTTTTGCTCTAATTTTACTTTCTTTTTACCATCCGTTTTTTATTCTATTTGGAATATTGTTGGTTCTTTTAGCTTATGTTGTTTTTAAATACACTTCTCAAAAAGGATTAGACACTAGTTTAAATGAATCTAAAAATAAATATAGAGTTGCTCACTGGTTACAAGAAATTTCTAGATCTGTAATTAGTTTTAAACTATCTGGTAAAACATCATTAGCATTAGAAAAAACAGATTATTTGGTAGATAAGTATTTAAAATCTAGAGAAAGTCACTTCTCTATTTTAAAGGTACAATTTTTACAAATGATAGGTTTTAAAGTTATAGTAACAGCGGGTTTATTATCTATTGGTGGTTTTTTAGTACTAGACCAACGTATGAATATAGGACAGTTTGTTGCTGCTGAAATTATAATTTTATTAGTTATAAATTCTGTTGAAAAATTAATATTAGGTTTAGAATCTTTTTACGATGTTCTAACCTCTATTGAAAAACTTGGTCAAATTGTAGATAAACCTCTGGAACCACAAACAGGTGAAATTATTAATGAAAAGGATGATTTTACTTTAGAATTAAATAACATATCATATACTGTAGGAGAAAGAAATAAAACAATTTTAAAAGATATATCTTTTACGGTTAACCCTAAAGATAGAGTTTTAGTTACTGGAGAAAGTGGATCTGGAAAGTCTACTTTGTTACAATTAATGGCTGGTGTTGTATTACCTACAAGTGGCTATTTACACGTGAACGACTTGGCTATTAGTGGTTTATTTATAAATAACTATAGAGCTAACTTAGGAATGTCTTTGTTTGAAGAAACTACGTTTGAAGGTAGTATTAGAGAAAACGTAACCTTTGGAGACGAGGAGATTAGTGATGAAGCTATATACACTACTTTTCAGCACTTAGGATTAATAGATTTTCTAAAACAACAAACTTTAGGTTTAAATACAATATTAATACCAGAAGGCAAGCAAATTGCTTATACAACAACTAAAAAATTGGTTTTGGCTAGAGCAATAGTTAAACAACCCAAAGTATTAATTTTAGAAAATCCATTAGATTTATTTGAGGAACAAGAAGCAAATCAAATTATAGATTATTTATCGCTAAAAACTCACCCTTGGAGTTTAATAATTGTTAGTAATAATAGAAGTTGGGAAAATAAATGTAATAAGAAAATAACATTAAAAAATGGTGTTATAATCTCTTCTAAATCATAAGCTATGCTAAATATATCTAAAAATAAAGTAGCTAAAAATATAGACTTATCTAACTATAGGTCTGGAAAAGAAATATTTAATAAAGAGTATCACAAAGGTTTTAAAAATTTCCTGAAATTTTTTAGTGTCTTTTTGCTGCTAATTCTCTTTTTGCCTTGGACACAAAACATCACAAGCCAAGGCAATGTTACCACTCTTAAGCCTAACCAAAGACCACAAACATTACAATCTCAAATTCCAGGTCGTGTAGAGCAATGGTATGTACAAGAGGGTAATTTTGTAGAAAAAGGTGATACTATACTTAGAATATCGGAAGTAAAAAGTGATTATTTTGATGAAAATTTAGCGCAAAGAACTAATGATCAACTTACAGCTAAGTCTTCTTCTGTAGTTGCTTATAAAAACAAAACTGATGCCTTAAAAAATCAAATAGCTGCTTTGCAAAAAGAGCGTGTTTTAAAATTAGAACAAGCAAAAAATAAGGTAGCACAAACTGCTTTAAAAGTTACCAGTGACAGTATAGATCTTGAGGCTTTAAAAATTAACGCAGATATTGCAAATACACAATACCAACGTACAATTGCATTACAGACAGAAGGTATAAAAGCAGTTAAAGATGTAGAAGAAAAGCAATCTAAATTACAAGAAATAAATGCCAAGCTAACATCACAACAAAACAAATTGCTAAGCACTAGACAAGACTTAATTAACAGTAAGTTAGCCATAGGAACTTTACGTGCTACTTATGCAGATAAAATTGCAAAAGCACAAAGTAGTTTATATACTGCAGAATCTAGCGGGTTAGACACAGAAGCTCAAGTTTCTAAACTAGAGACTAGTTTGGCTAATTACACCAAACGTAGTAGTTTATTATACATTACTGCCCCACAAGCTGGTTACATTAATAAAACAATAAAAGCAGGTATTGGAGAAACCTTTAAAGAAGGAGAACCATTAGTAAATATTATGCCTGCTAATTATGATTTAGCTGTAGAAATGTATGTTAGCCCAATAGACCTACCTTTAATACATATTGGTGAAGATGTGCGCGTACAGTTTGATGGTTGGCCGGCAATTGTTTTTAGTGGTTGGCCAAATGTATCTTATGGTACCTACGGAGCAAAAATTGTTGCTATAGAAAACTTTATTAGTGCTAACGGAAAATATAGAGTTTTACTAAAACCTAACTCTAATGAGGTTGCATGGCCAGAAGCCATACGCGTTGGCTCTGGTGCTAAAACAATAGCTTTATTAGAAAATGTTCCTATTTGGTTTGAGATTTGGCGACAAATAAATAGTTTTCCACCAAATTACTATACTCCCAAAGCTCCCAAAGAAACAGCTTCATCTAAAAAATAAATACAAATGAGGAATTATATTATATTATTTTGTTCTTTATTTTGTGTTTTTACTTACGCACAGGATAATGATAGTATTCTTAGTTTAGAAGAGTATTTAGGTTACGTAAAAAAATATCATCCTATAGTTAAGCAAGCACGTTTAATAACTACAGAAAGTGAGGCTAAATTAATGAAATCTAGAGGTGCTTTTGACCCTAAATTAGAAGTAGACTTTAACAATAAAGAATTTAAAGGAACTACTTATTATGATAAACTAAACGCTGCTTTTAAAATACCTACCTGGTATGGCATAGAGCTAAAAGCAAATTATGAAAATAATGACGGCACCTATTTAAATCCAGAATACAATACTCCAGATGATGGTTTGTATAGTGCAGGTGTTTCTGTTTCTTTAGCTAAAGGCTTATTAACCAATAAAAGAATGGCCACTTTAAAACAGGCCAAATTATATACAAAACAAGCTAGTGCTAAACAAAAACAAGTAATAAACGACTTTTTGTTTGCTGCTACTGAAGCTTATTTTAACTGGTTAAAAAACTACAAAGCAAAACTTGTTTACGACGTATATTTAAAAAATGCAGAAACAAGATTAGTAAATGTTAAAAAGAGTTTTTATGCTGGAGACAAGCCTGCAGTAGATACCTTAGAGGCTAATATTAACTATAAAAATAGATTATTAGATATTGAAAAAGCAAAAATTGGTTATTTAAAATCTAAGTTAGAAGTCTCTAATTTTTTATGGTTGCAAAATAATTTGCCTTTGGAAATTGAAGATGCTATTGCACCAGATGTAACCACAATTAATAGTATTAATACGGTATTAAATAGTGCTATACTAAACACTACTGATGAGTTGGTTGAAAACCATCCAAAATTAAAAGAATTACAAGCTAAAAAGGAGATATTAACAATTGACAAAAGGTATAAAACCAATAATTTATTACCTAAAGTAGATTTACAGTATAATTTTTTAAGTTCAGATTATCAAAATTTAGATAGTTTTAATACATCAAACTATAAAACAGGATTAGTAGTTAGTTTTCCTCTGTTTTTGAGAAAAGAAAGAGCAGATTTAAAACTGGTAAAAGTAAAATTACAAGATCTAAATTTTGACATAATGGCTACTAAAGTAAGTTTAAGTAACAAAATAGAAAGCAGTTTACAGGAAATAGAATCTTATAATAATCAGTTTAAAATATTAAATAACCTAGTACTAGATTATAAAAAACTGGTACATACAGAAGAGCGTAAATTTAGTTTAGGTGAAGGTTCTTTATTTTTAGTGAATTACAGGGAGGTAAAATTAATAGAAAGTCAGCTAAAAGAGATAGATACGGAGTATAAATTGTTTTTAAGTAAGTCTAAACTATTAAGTACCATTAATGCTTTATAAAAATAAAAACACAGATTAAGGCTGTGTTTTTATTTTACAATATTATTATTTGATTTTAAAATTTAATATCCAAAGCTTCAAAAAAGTGGCTCATTGTCCAGGCCGGACCAATCATTAAAAATTGTAGATCTTTTAAAAAAGATGGTTTTTTGCCCTCGTGGTTGTGCCCTATAAATTGTCCTACCCAAGCAACTATAAAAATTAGCAACATACTTAACCACAAAGGAGCAGGAACAAACAATGCCACAAAATTTATGATTAAAAGTACTATTGTAGAAAAAAATACCATTCCTACAAACAAAGATTTAGATAATTTATAGTAATAAAATAAACCAAAAATTATTACAAGAGTACCTAAATGAGCATAAGGCAGTAAAAAAGTTGGTAAAATATTTTGTAATTCACTAGGCATAGGTATACTAGCCAACAAGCCAATTAGACTAAAAAAAATAAGTGGTACACAAATATAATGTATCGTTATATTTAGTTTTGTTTGATGACTTACAGCATATTCTGCCAATAGATTATCAATTTTTCTCATAGTTGTATATTTAGTTGGTAGGTAATTTTACAAATTTTCTAAGCTGTTTGTATTCCTCTAGGCCTTTTGTTGTTAAATAAGGCAATAAAATACTCCAAAGCATTTCTATAGATCTACATTTATTAACGGCATAACTGGCTGTATTTATAGCTAGTTTTTGAGATTGCCAAAATGTACTTGTCATCCAAATATTATAAATAGTCTTATTGTAGTTTATAAAATCATTTTCAGGTACAATTCGTTCAGTTTCTATATAATAATCTATTAGTTTTCTGGCATCTTTAAATCTCACAATATTAGATTTCTCATACTGTTTTGCTATCTCTGGGTAAGTTTTAATTATATGAACTATATCATTAAAAAAGAAGCAATAACGTTGCTGCAGATCATCAAACTTTAGCATCATTTCTTCAAAATGAAAAAGAGTTATATATGTATTTTCAGGAAGAATATAATCTAAAGTTTCCGCATACATATCACTATATATAACAGCCAAAAGTGTTTCTTTAGTTTTATAATGATATCTTAAATTGCCAGCACTAATTTTTAGTATATCGGCAACTTGTTTCATAGAAACATTGGCTATTCCGTTTGTGTTAAATATTGATATTGCTGTTTTTTTTATTTTCTCTTTCAAAATGAAAATATTTAAAAATACTAAATTAGTAAGCGTTTACTAATTTAATTAAAATATTAGACATTATTTACTTATTATAGTCAAAAAGCAAAAAAGACACTAAATGTGTTAGTGTCTTTTATAGTATTTAATAATCTTATAAATTATTTTTGCAACATAAATTCATCAATTTCTTTATTAGTAATTTTAGGGTTAGCACCTTCACTACCAGCAACCAAAGCCCCAACAGCACAAGCATAATCAATGGCTTTTTGTGGGTTGTCTTTTGCTAGTAATTTATTAATTAAAGTTCCTAAAAAAGAATCTCCTGCACCAACAGTATCTACAACATCTATTTGGTAACCACTATTGTAATAAAAAATACTATTATAATATAAAATAGCTCCATTACTACCTTTTGTTACACATATGGACTTTGTATTTGTTTTTAATGCTATAAATTTTATAGATTCTTCTAATGATTGAGTTTTTAAGTTTAGATTAGCTGTAATTTCAAAAATTTCATCGTCATTAAACTTAATAAAACTAGCCTCTTTCATTAAATAATTTAAAACTTCAGTTGTGTAATAAGGACTTCTTAAGTTCACATCAAAAATTTTAAACTTAGCTAGCCTTAATAAGCTATACAGTGTATCTCTAGATGTTGTGTCTCTAGCAACTAAACTACCATATATAAAAGCATCAGAACTTTTTGCAATTTCCTCTGTGTTGTTTGTGAGAACTATATTATCCCAAGCTCTAGGGAACTGAATGTCATAAGTAGCAGAACCTTTAGCGTTAAGTAGAACCTTTACTTCTCCGGTATGCAAAGTATCATCTACCTGAAGGTTATTGATATTTACACCTTGTTTTTGAATATATTTTTTAATTAATTCACCGTTTTCATCATCACCAATTTTACTGATGATTGACACATTATTATGTAAAGAATTTAATCTTAATGCAACATTTAAAGGTGCGCCTCCAATTTTTTTATGAGTAGGAAAAATATCCCAAAGGACTTCTCCAAAACATACAATTTTTTTCATTTAAATTTGACTTAAACTATTACTATTTATCTCTCTTAAACATTGCTCTACTCCATTATTAGTAATGTTATTGTATGCTTTAATGTATGCTTCTTTAAACTTTTTAGCATTTTTTAGTTCTCCAAAAATAGTATCTAATTCTAAAAATGCTTCTGGCTTAGTAATAGCAGCTGTTGCTTTTACATCTAACAATAATTTATTAGCATCTTTTATAATTAATGGCACTCCTTTTTCACTTTTACCAAGGCTATATATTGCCCAAGCTGCCACTACAAAAGCAGCTAAGTCTACAGAACCATTATTTTTTAATTGAGCATTAACCGTAGGCAAAATAAATATTGGAAATTTAGCAGAACTCTCAGAACAAATTCTTTCTATCTGATCCTTTATGTTTTTATTTCCAAACCTCTCTAATAGCGTTTTTTTATATAAATCTAAATCTAAGCCTTCTAAATTACCCAATACTGGTGTAACTTCTACATTCATATACAAATGTAAAAATGTGCTAATATTTTTGTTATGTACAGCTTGGTCTATGGTTTGGTAACCTAGTAAAGCTCCTAAAATACCAATTACAGAATGACCTGCATTTAACAAACTTAATTTCATTTTTTCATAAGGCACAACATCAGTAACAAACTGTGCTCCTACATTTTCCCAATCTGGTCTGCCTTGCACAAAGTCATCTTCAATAACCCATTGTTTAAATGGCTCACAAACTACTGGCCAAGCATCTAAAATACCTGATGTGTTTTTTAGATTAGCAATATCTTCTAAGGATGTAGCTGGTGTTATACGGTCTACCATTGCATTGGGAAAAGATACGTTTTCTTTAATCCAGTCACCTAAGCTTGGTTGCGCCTTTTTTACATAACTAAGTAACATATTTTTAATCATATGTCCGTTTTCTTGTATATTATCACAAGACTGTATGGTACAACCTTTTAAACCTCTTTCTTTTCTTAATTTAAAAGCTTGTGTTAAGTAACCGTATATGGTCTTAGGGTTATTAGGAAATTCTAAATCGTGCTTAATTAATGCATTATCAAAGTCAAAATCTTTAGTAGCTTCGTTATAGTTATAGCCACCTTCTGTAATGGTAAGTGTAATAATTTTCACCTCAGGATTAGCCATTTTTTGAATCACCTTTGCAGGGTTTTCTGGAGCAAATAAATACTCTACTATAGACCCTATAACTTGTTTGGTATGGGTACCATCTAACTCTTTAATTATTAGTGTATACAATCCATCTTGTTCCTTTAAGGTGTTGTAAATTTTAGCATCAAAATCTAATAGAGCAACACCACAAATTCCCCAATCTTTATTTTTATTGTTTTGCAAAAGCAAATCTGTATAATAAGCTTGGTGAGCTCTGTGAAAACCACCAATACCAACGTGTACAATACCTGTTTTAATGTCTGACCTATTGTAATTAGGAACCAAAACTCTTTCTGATATTTTAGAAAGATTACTGTTATTTAATTTTAAATTTTCCATTGATGAATCTTTTTTATTTACGCTCAAACCTTTGTAATAAAACAGCAAATATGATAATACCACCTTTAACTACTTGTTGTGGGTAAGATGGCACATTTAATAAGTTTAAAATATTACCTATAAGTCCTAAAATTAGCACTCCCATTAAAGTATTAATAGCAGTTCCTTTACCACCATTTAAACTGGCACCACCAATAACTACAGCAGCAATAGCATCTAACTCCCAAGACATTCCCATATTAGGAGAGCCTAAGTTTGTTCTAGAAGCTACAATTATAGCAGCTGTTGCTGCCAATGTGCCAGAAATAGCATATACTAAAAACTTATATTTATTAACCTTAATCCCAGAAAGCCTAGAAGCTTCTTCGTTACTACCTATAGCAATAATTAATCTACCAAAAACATTATACCTAAGCATAACCATAGTAATACCAACTATAACAAAAAATACAATTGCAATATTAGGAACACCCAAGGTAGAGTTGTTTGCAAAATTAGACATATATAGCCCTCCATAGGTTTTAAAAGTTACAGGAGAACCCTTAGAGTAAATAAAACCTAAACCACGAGCAATTGTCATTAATGCCAATGTTGCTACAAAGGGTGCCATTTTTTGATAAGCAACTAAATAACCTGAAATACTACCTAAACCAAAACCAATGGCAAGTGTCATTAAAATTGCTAATGGTAAAGCAAAAATATTTACTAAAATGGCAAATGTTACTGCAAGTAATGCTACCATAGAGCCTACAGAAAGGTCTATACCGCCAGTTAAAATTACTATAAGCATACCAATGCTTATAATTCCTATTCCAGATACTTGTTTTAATAAGTTAGATAAATTTACCGATGTAAAAAACACATCTGAAATTAGTGCAGAAAATAGCACTAATAATAAAAAAATAAATACTGTATTATATTTTACTAAAAATTTAAGAACACCACCTGGGCTGCTTAATTGCTCTTTTAATGTGATAGCCATAATGTTGGTTTTATATTATTAATTAGTTTGTTTTAATGGTTCTCCTATAGAGTAACGTAGAATGTTTTCTTCAGAAAATTGATGCTTTTGTAGCTCTCCATAAATTGTTCCTTGGTGCATTACCAAAATACGGTCTGTAATTCCCATAATTTCGGGCATATCAGAAGATATTACTACAACACCAACTCCTTTTTTAGCAACTTCATTTATAAGCTTGTAAATTTCAATTTTAGCACCAACATCTACACCTCTTGTTGGCTCGTCTATAAAAATTACTTTACTATCTATACTTAGCCATTTTGCTAATGCTACTTTTTGCTGATTTCCTCCACTTAGGTTTTTTACATTAACCTCTGAGTTTGGAGTTTTTATATTTAATTTTTCAATTAAACCCAATACCTTTTTATATTCACTATCTATATTTATAAAACCTAACTTGCTAGAGATAGATTTAAAGCTAGTAACACTTATATTGCGCCTAATAGATAATGGTAAAAACACACCTTCTTCTTTTCTGTCTTCAGACACAAAACCAATTTGGTGAGCAGCTGCATCTACAGGAGAATTTGTTTTAATTTCTTTTCCTTCTAAAAACAATGTGCCCGATTTTTTTTTGTCTGCACCAAAAATAAGCTTAGCCGTTTCTGTTCTTCCACTACCTCCCAAACCAGCAATACCTAATATTTCACCTGGTTTTACAGAGAAAGATACATCATAAACCATAGTATCTTTTGCAGTTAAATTTTTAACTTCAAAAACAGGAATTTCACCTATTAAATTATCTTTTTTAGGGTACAAATCCCTTAATTCACGACCAATCATTAAATGAATAACACTATCTTTATCTGTATCTGAAGTAGACATACTGCCTGTATCTAAACCATCTCTTAACACAGTAATGGTATCTGCTATTTTAAAAATTTCATCTAAATGATGAGATATATAAATAATAGAAATTCCTTTTTCTTTTAATTTAAATAGGTTACTAAATAGTTTTTTTATGTCTGTAGGGTCAAAAACTGTTGTTGGCTCATCTAGCACCAATACTTTAGTATCTTCAGAAATAGCTTTTGCTATTTCTACTACTTGTTTTTGTACAATACTTAAGTCTCTAACTCTTGCTGAAGCGTTAATTTTAAAACCTAAAGAGTCTAATAATTCTTGTGCATTATTGGTTAACTCTTTCCAGTTCATCCAAAATTTAGTAGTACCAAGTTTATGCAAGTAAATGTTTTCTGCAACAGATAAATCTTGCACCAATGACAACTCTTGGTACACCACGTTTATACCTAAAACCTGACCATCATGCGTGTTTTTTGGTGTAATTTCTTCACCATCTAAAACCACCTTACCCGTATCTTTTTGGTGTACACCGCTTAGTATTTTAATTAAGGTAGATTTTCCTGCACCGTTTTCACCTAGTAAAGCGTGAATTTCTCCTTGCTTTACTTTTATGTTTACATCTTTTAATACTGAAACATTTCCAAAACTTTTAGAGATTCCAGACATTATTAATCGGTACTCATTATCAGAATTTTTCATATTAAAATAATGCTTTTGGATTGTAGTATTTTGAGGCATTCTCTTTTGTAATTAACAATGGAGCTGTAAAAGATGTTTTGTCAAAATCTCTTTTGCCATTTAAGTACTCAATTGCATATTTTACAGAGTTTATACCAATTTGCACAGGACTATTCATTGCTGTACAACCATAAAAATCTGTGTCCATTATGTACTTTATAGCTTCTTTTTGTCCGTCTGCACCAGCTACAATTAATATCTCATCAGTTTTGCCAGCTTGTGCAATAGCTTTTATAGCACCAAGCACACAAACATCAGACTCTGTAATTACTACATTAATATCAGGGTGAGCCACTAAAATATCTTCCATAGCTTTTAGACCACCTGCATAAGACCAATCTGTGTAAGCTTGAGTTTTTACATTTAAGTCTATTTTACCTTGAGTTCTTAGCTGTTCTTCTGTAATACCTTGTAATAAACCTTGCTTACGTTTTTTACCAACAGGGTTACCTGCGTTACCACTTAGCAGGGCTATATTCATTTTAGTTTTCCCCATTTTTTTTACCAGCCACTCACCTGCTAATTCACCATTTGCCAAATTATTAGATTGTATGGTAGTAATATACTCTGCAGCAGGACTAATAGAACTATCTATAATAAATACAGGTATACCCGCTTTATTTGCCATTTTTGTTACACCAACTAAAGCATCAGGATCTTTAGGGTTTAAAAGCAATACATCCACACCTTTAGTTATTAAATCTTCTACGGCAGCTACTTGCTTATTTATATCATCCTGACCATCTGCAGAAATAAATTCCATTCCGTTTTTTTCTACAGTAGATTTAATGCTTTGTAATAAAGCTTGATAATAAGGAGCATTTAAAGATGGAGTACAATAGCCCACTTTTTTACCACTTAAATTTATAGCACTTTTAAAAATTTGTCCGGTTTCTTCTTCATCACCATTAGATTGCTTGGTTGTTTTTATTTCCTCTGCACAACCAACAATATTTATGAGTAAAGTAAACAACAGTAACGGCACACATAGCTTATTAAAAGCTACTTTAAAGTTCTTATTTTTCATAGTTTATTTTTTTGTTATTATTAAAATAAGGTTATATCTAATTGTAATACAGCTTTTTCTGCTTCTGGATTCCACATTAAAGTTACATCTACTGGCAATTTATACCCTTTTATATCTATATTTTTATTGTAAGTTGTACCAACGTTTATAATATTACCACTACTTTCTGTATAAAAAGTTTTGTCTGTTATAAAAGACCAAGCTCCACCAGCAAAAACTGACAAACTAGAGTTTTTATCTTGCCAAACTTTACTATTAATTTCAAAATAATGCGTCCAAGAATTTTCTAAACTTCCATCATCTAAAACTTCATAGTCTCCAGAACCTCCATTTATAATTGTTGCTAAGTATAATAATGTATTTGGTGTAACATTATATCCAAAATTAAGGTCTACAAAGTTGTATCCTTGGGTTTTATCATAACTCCAATAGCTTAATTTATCTCCTCTTTCTTCTACTCCAGTATAATTATTATGGGTAACTGCTTCTATAAAAAATTTGTCAGAAAAACGGTATTTTGTATAAATAGATAATTCTTTGTAATACGCACTTACATTATCTCCCGTATCTTTATTTATTACATCTGTAGTAGCAAAACTTCCTCCACCCCAAAAACCAAACGTAAACTTTTCATTTTTTGAGTTAAACTCTAAACTTGTAGCTAATACGGCTCCAGAGTGCACAACAAATCCGTGCCATATATGCATATTTTTAACGTGTGCACTAACGCTAAATGGCTTATAATCAACTATAGTATCATTTTGTGCATAAATTAAATTTACTCCAAAAACAAATACCAAACCAATACACAGACTAATATTTTTTGGTAATAATAGCTTTAAATCTTTCATATCTTATAACATATTATCTACATAATTTTATAAACGTCATTTTTACGTTTGTTTTCAAATGTAAATAAATAATAACTTAAAAACCTAATAAAAAGTATTTAAAATGTATTAATTTAACATTTAAGTGTATTATTTTACCCTTAAAATGAGATATTATCAATTTAAAATGAAAATCATAAAAACGTATTTAGTACGTTTAATAATAAAAAATACTTATATTAGCCTAAATATTATCTATAATCCTTTAGATTGACTTATACTATGGAACAGAAAAAAATATTAAACATATCTGTAGATTGTGTTGTTTTTGGTTTTGATACCATTACCAAATCTTTAAATGTTTTGCTCATTAAAAGGTATTTGGAGAAAGATAAAGAAGTACTTGTAGATGATTATGTATTAACAGGATACCATGTATATGAAGACGAGACGTTAGACCAAACAGCCACAAGAGTATTAGAAGAACTAACTGGTTTAAGAAATCAATATAAAAAACAATTTAAGGCTTTTGGTGATCCAAATAGATTGATGAATAAAAAGGATCTTGTATGGATTAGGAATGAAGAATTTAATTTACGAACCATAACTATTGCCTATTATTTTTTATTAAAGACAGATGATGTAGATTTAAATAAGAATAAATACAACGCTAAATGGTTTCCTGTTAACAACTTACCAGAAGTTGGCTTTGACCATAAAAACATTATCTTAGAAGCTTATGAAGATTTAAAAGTAAAATGCTTGTCTGAACCTATAATTTTTAAATTATTACCAGACAAATTTACCATTAATGAGGTTCAAGATCTTTACCAGTCTATTTTATGTATAGAAATTGATAATAGAAACTTTAGACGAAAGCTTATTAATAAAAAATACATCATAGCTTTAGATGAAAAACAGGTTGGCGTTTCTAAAAAACCTGCACAATTATATATGTTTAGTAAAGATATATATGATAAAATGTTTCAGAAAAATTATTTAATTAGCATATAATAAACTCTTAGTTATTAAAAATAAAAAACCGGTTATTAAAAAATAACCGGTTTTTTAAAACTAACTCAACTACTAACCAATTTAACTACCAACTACAAGTAGTTAAATCTCAATCAATCTAAAAAACTACTATTATCAAAAATCTTATTTACACTACAAAGATGCGGTATTTAGTAATGCTAATGTTGAACAATCTGTGTATTGGTAGTGATTTTCTGTAAATACCCTATTTAATTCTGTAATTGTATTTTACACTAATATACCTTTAGATGTGCATACTCAAAAACACAAAAAGCCAGTTATAGTAGAATAACTGACTTTTGTAAAATTGATATTGTTTACCCACTAATTTAAATAATTTTGAACCACTGTTGCGCGTTCGCTAACGTGATTTTTTAATTCGTCTACCGCTATATAAAAATCTGCACTAGAATTTAAGAATGTATGCCCTTCTAATTCTGTAGTTGCATAAGGTTCTATTAATGATGCATAATTGGTGTATTTAGATTGCATAGTACTAGTATTAAATGCATTGTCTACTACATCTTGCACATAAGCATTATAGGTAGTTTTATAAGTATCATCTGCATATAAATAGCCAATTAAAGGCCATTCTGTTGAGTTTATATCAGAAAAATCTAAAGCTAAAGAGCCTTGCATATTTCCATTTTGTAATGCTTCATTATTGTCCCAAGGTATCCATTGTAACTTTTCTGTATCTGGATTGTTGTATAAAAAGTAATTATGCGTCATTCTACCATACGTATCCCAGTTTTGTATAACAGTATTTACAGCTAAATATTTTAAAAACTTATCTGTATCAAAAACCGATTCTAAATTTGTTCTCCAAGTTTCAGGGTCTGTAGTTCTATTCTCTGCGTGTAAAACTTCAAAAACGCTTAAAATATCTGAATAATCTTCATCGTCTTCATTTGTTTTCTTTACAAAAACATCTTCAGTAAAAGAGCCATCTGCAAACCTTGCGCCATCACCATCTGGTTTGTACAAGTTTCCATCATTATCTGCAAACTGCGTATCTATAACTGTATCATCTACTTCTTCTACCATAGTGTATAAACCAAAATACACAGGTTCGTCTCCGTAATCTACATATACAGCATAAAAAGCAGTGTGTGAGCTAACAACACCTGCAGCTGTAAATATATCTGCAGCAACTTTTTCTCTAAGCATAGATTTGTCATTGTAGTTGTTTTTTAAACTCAATTTTTTAAATCCATAAAAACGTTGATTGTCTATTTGCGGGTATTCATCTTCAAACTCATCAAAGTCTAACTTAAATGATAGCTTTAAATTGCCATTAGACCAAGTAGATTGTAAACTTGAGTTTCCTTTAAAACGCAAACCCACTCTATACCATTCTTTACCTTCATAATAAACATCACCAGGAACAAAAATAGGATCTTCTTCTGTTTCTACTAATCCGTTACCGGCAGGAGGGCCACCAGCACCTGGACCTGAATTAGTACTTGTGCCAAATTCACCATAATTAGTTGTCATATCATTTAACATTGCTTGCCAACGTTCTTCTGTGATCACTAAATCTAACCTCTTTACCTCTGTGTTACTAAATACTTCATCAAAATTAGGATCTGCACTTTTACTGTGTGTAGCGTCTGTCCAGTCTGTAGCTTCAAAGTCACTATCTTCAAATGTTTCTACATAAGCTGTAGTTTCTGTTTCTGTCTGTTCTTCCGTTGTATCTATGCTATCACCAGAATCATTAGTACATGATATACATAATAAAAACGGGACTATAAATAGTATGTTAAATACGTTAATTTTTTTCATTATTATTTTGTATTAAAATTAAATTATATAACAAATATGAAAAATAGAATAACGTTAAATAAAGAGTTTCTGTGAACCAACCTCTGTTTTCTGTAAAAAGTTAAATGCAAGCAGTAAAATTATTTTAATGTACAAAAAAAAGTGCTATCCGTAGATAACACCCTTAATATTTATAAAACATCTAACTAATTAGTTGCTTTTGGGTAGTCTGTATACCCTTTTTCTCCTGGAACATAAAAAGTACTATCATCCCACTCTGCAAGTTCTACATTATCTCTAAAACGCTCCACCAAATCTGGGTTAGATATAAACGGTTTACCGTAAGCAACTAAATCTGCAAAACCATCTTCTATTACTTTGTTGCCAGATTCTTTATTAAAACCAGAATTAATCATTAATGTTCCATTATATAATGGTCTAAAGTGTTTTGCTATTTCGGTAACTGCAAATGGTATGTTAGACACATCTGTAAATGGTTCTGACAAGTGAACATAGGCTAAATTATAGTCGTTCAATTTTTTTATAATATATTCAAATGTAGGTATAGTTTCTTCATCCATAGTAATACCAAATAGTCCGTTTAAAGAAGGATTAAAACGTACACCTATTTTTTCTTGCGGAATTACTTGTTTCATTTCATCTAAAACTTCAAAGAAAAAACGAGCTCTATTTTCTATACTACCTCCGTACTCATCTGTTCTGGTATTAGACGTTGCTGTAAAAAACTGATGAAACAAATAACCGTTACTAGAATGAATTTCTACACCATCAAAACCTGCCTTTACAGCATTTTTAGCAGCATTTTTAAAATCTTGTATTGTTTCTTTTATTTCAGATAGTGTCATTGCTTTTGGCGTAACAGTATCTTTAAAACCCTCTTCTGTATAAGATTTTTCATTAGGATTAATAGCAGACGGTGCTAGTGGTAATTCTCCGTTATGAAAATCTGGATGTGATATACGACCAACGTGCCAAAGCTGAATAAATATTTTACCACCTTTATCATGCACTCGTTTTGTAACTTTTTTCCAGCCTTCTACTTGCTCGTCAGAATAAATACCAGGTGTATTTATGTAACCAACAGCTTTTTTAGAAACCTGAGACCCCTCTGTAATTAGTAAGCCTGCAGATGCTCTTTGTTCATAATAAAGTCCTTGCAACTCATCTGTTGCTGCTTTTTCTTTATTAGTTGCACGGCTACGAGTCATTGGTGCCATTGCTACTCTATTTTTAAGCTCTATATTTTTAAGCTCTATATTTTTAAGCTCTATATTTTTAGTATAAGGTTTTAGTAAGTTTTGCATACTCATTAAATAAAATTTTATAATTATGGTGAATTACAAATTTACAAGAGCTTATTGTCAATTTCATTGATCTATATCAATTATGATATATTTAACTCTTGAATATAGCACTAGAAATTTAGTTCTATTTAAAATAAAACCCAAATTTGTTAATAAACATAACACATTCTACCCATTCAAATAAGATTAATAATTATGAATATAGATAAAAAAATGTTAAAATAATGCCATTTAACAATAAAATACATCTACATATGTAGGAATATACTTTTTAATATTGCATCATATTAATTTAAAATTTTTACTATGATGAAACTAAAAATTAAACATGTGTATTTAGCAACAATGGCAACTATGCTTATTGGTTGCTCTAAAGAAATTGAAGAAGTAGAAAATACAGAACAAGCAGAAGTGCTTACAGAAGTAAGTGCACAAGCAACTAACTTTTATAAACCACCAACAGCAGCAGTTTTAGCTAATAAAGTAAACTTAGTAACTGCGTATGGGGTAAATAATAGAGACGCTAATGATGATACAGAAAAATTAAACAAAGCTATAAAAGACATTTCTGGGTCTGGGGGTGTAATTATTATTCCTGTTGGTAAATATTATTTAAATAAAGTTAGAATGCGCTCTAACGTTCATCTACAGATTGAAAAAGGAACAACAATTTACCCTACAAAAGGTTTGACTCCAGCAAAAAATCATAGAATTTTTGACTTTGCTAATAAAACAGAAGACAAAATAAAAAATGTTAGTATTACTGGTAAGGGAGGTAAATTTAATGTAGATGTTAGAGGTAATTCTTCTAAAAACATTATTGTAGCAGACGTTGGTAATGTAGATAATTTTAAAATAGCCAACTTTTCTATTAAAGATGACAAAACAGTATTTGCATCTATACTTATTAGTTTTACAGGCAAAGCTGGTGATGCTTGGCCACATAATGGTATTATAGAAAATATAAACCAAACCAATGCGCATACAGGTTATGGTTTAATACAAGCATATGCTGCAGATAACATACTTTTTAATAACCTAAGTTGTACTGGTGGTGTAACATTAAGATTAGAGACAGATAACCTTGCTATGAAAACGGCTAAAAAAGGAGGCGTAAGAAAAATATTTGCAACAAATATTGCAAATAAAAATGGTTTAACTCCTGTTATGTTCTCTCCTCACTTTATGGAAAATGGAAAAGTAACTATAGATGGTGTTTCTGCAGTTGGTTGTGCTTATGCTGTGCGTGTAGAACACGGTTTTATAGAACTTTTTGACAAACAAAACAGACCTAGTGCAGAAGCTTTTAAAAACTATATAGAAGGTATTTTAGGTGCAGGTTCTGTACAAATTGTTTACAAACGTAATAATGGAAGAACTTGGGCTGCTAGAATTGCTAACAATTTTAGTGAAATTGCATATAACCACCCTAACCCAGCTGTTAATGGTATTAAACCAGGAAGTTTTAAAAACTCTACAGTAAAAAATGTAAAAGTAACTTACAAAAACACAGGAGCTAAATTAAAACAAGCCTTTTTACCTTATTTACCTTGCTCAGAATGGTCTAAATTGTGTAAACCTGGGCCTTCAGGTTTTGAGTATAACGGTCCATCTTTAGGTGTAACCATAGACAACACTAAAAATGATAACAGTCTAGGTAATTACAATGTAAATGTAACTACATCTAGGGTACAAGGTTTTCCTAGCAATCATATTTTAAATGTAAAACACAACACTGCTAAACTTTGTAATAAAGGTGTTGGCACTATTAACTCTTGTAATTAAAATTACATTCTAATTTTATAAAAAAGCCAATCTATTTAGATTGGCTTTTATTAATTACTTCTCAATATTTTCTTCTAAGGCAGCTCTAATTTGTTCGCCATCCCAATGCCTATCAAATTCTACTATACCTCTTTTAAAATCTTGTTCTAATAATTTTTCTTGCTGTTCTAATTCTTTACGAGCTTTAAAAATATAATTATCATCACCAATTTTTTTCTCTTTGGCCAATCGTCTTATACTGTCTTCATCATATTTTATAAAATTTTGTATTTGACGCTGTAGTGTATATTTTCTAAAACCCATTTGACTTAGAACTTCACTAGCTAGTTTTAAAGAAGTCTCTAATGATTCTCTATAGATATGATCTATTTCCATATTTAAAAACTCATACGCTGCGTACCTACTTTTTGCTCTAACCATTAGCTTTACTTGTGGATAATTACTTTTTACTGTTTTAGCTAATTTTTTAATAACATCAGGATTATCCATAGCACATATCAATATATTTGCCTCTGCTATACCTGCAGATTCCAATAAATCTGTTCTTGTAGCATCTCCATAATAAACATCAAATCCCATTTTGCGTAAAAAATCTACTCGGTTAGAGTCGTGATCCAAAATAGTGGCTTCTACGCCGTGTGTACGTAAAAAACGACCTATAGTACTACCAAAATGTCCAAAACCAACTAAAATAATTTTTTGCGATTTTGCTATATGGTCCGTTGGTCTTTTTATGGACTCTTTTGTTCCTAAACGTGGTAATATAACCCGCTCGTTAATAATACCTATTATTGGTGTAACAGTCATTGTTAATGCTGTTACAACTAGCATAATATCTAACTGGTCTTGTTCTAATATATTTAAAGAAAAAGCAAAGGATAGTAATACAAAAGCAAACTCTCCTACTTGTGCTAAACTAAAAGTAAGTAATATTTTTTGGTTTAGTTTTAACTTAAAAAAAGAAGCTGTAATAAATAACACCAATGCTTTTAAACCTATTACGGCCAACAAAATACCACCTACAGTTAACGGACTTTTAGCTATTACAATAAAGTTAATAGATGCACCAACTGCCATAAAAAACAGTCCCAATAACAAATTTTTAAATGGTTCTAGAGTACTTTCTAACTCGTGTTTAAACTCGCTGTTAGATAATACTACACCTCCTAAAAAAGCTCCTAAGGCCGGACTTAAACCTACCAACTCCATTAAAAATGATATTCCAAATACAATAAGTAATGCCGCAGCAATTAATAATTCTCTAACACCTGTTTTTGCAACTTTACGTAGCATTGGAACTATTAAATAACGACCTGCTACAACTATTAAAACCACAGAAACTAAAATGGCCAAAGTTTGTAAACCCAAAGGCAAATTCTGTAATAAATTTGCCTTTTCGCTATGGTTCTCTACAACTGTATTATCTGTATTTGCTAATAAGGGTAAGGCACCAAGCATAAAAATTACTATAATATCCTGAAACAGTAATATAGAAAAAGATGATGCGCCAAATGTTGTATTTAACAGACCTTTTTCTTTAATTGTTTGCAAAGCTATTGCTGTAGAAGATAAAGCTACTGCCATAGAAAAAGTTAAAGCTACTTTCCAATCAAAATCAAATAATATAAATAAAAAATAAGAAAGTAACATTGTACCTGCAACCTGTACACCTCCCATTCCTAGAATAGTTTTTCGCATTTTCCAGAAGTTTTTAGGCTCTATTTCTAAACCAATTAAAAACAACATCATAACAACTCCAAACTCTGCAAAATGTAATATATCTTCTCCTTCATTACCTATAAACCCAAATACATAAGGGCCAATTAATACACCTGCTAATAAATAACCTAAAACAGAACTAAGTCCTAAACGTTTAGCTACAGATACACAAACAATTGCTCCCAATAAAAAAACTATGGCTTCAAAAAGAATACTACCCGTCATATATTTACGTGTTTAATTGTGGAATATCATTTAAAAAATAAAAGCCACTAACATCTGTTACAGCCATATTTTGTTGCAATAAGTCTAATAGTTTGTCATACTGCTGTGCATAATCATTTAAAATTTCTTGAGCCACTTTATGTGTACCCATAACTGCAAAAGGAGGAAAATAAAGCATTCCGCATAGGTTTGCTGTTTGCTCAAAAGGTCGTAAAAATTCGTTTACAGAAAAACTATTGGTTCCTGTTTCACAATACACTGCTCTAGAGCCACCTGTTGTAATAACATTTAAACTCTTTTTACCTTGTAAAGCATTTCCGTTGGGACCGTAAGCCCAACCAAATTCTAATACCATATCTATCCACTGTTTCATTAGAGGCGGACAACTATACCAATAAAAAGGATGATGCCATACTATAATATCGTGCTCTAAAAGCAGTTTTTTCTCAACCTCTACATCTATATTAAAGTCTGGGTAACACTCGTATAAATCGTGAAATTTCACTCCTTCTTTATTTTTAATTTTATCAACTAAAGCTGCATTTGCCCTAGATTTTTCAAACTTAGGGTGAGCAAATAAGACAAGTACTTTTTTCATTTTACTAATTTAGTTGAAAACATAAGATACAAAAAATGAATTTTAATTATTTATATAACATACTAATTTACAATGTTATATTGTTGCTAATTTTAATTAACTCTTCAATTTTAGTTTCGTTATAAGCATCTGGATGTGCTTTTGAGTAATCTCCTTTGTCATTATCAAAATAACTTTCTGTTTTAGCCATATCTGTTATACTTAAATCATACAAAATATCAACTCCTTTTTCTGCATGAGACCAATGCTGACCATAAGCCTCATTTGCCATTTTAGTGTTTAAAAGAGATCCAGGATTTACAGCAACTACTGTAATACTAGGTTCTTTTTTAGCTAAATTAAAACTCCACATTGTTAAAGCTAACTTACTCTGTGCATAGGCTTCATTAGCTCCTAAATTCATTTTACCTTGTAATGCTTTTAAAGAAATAGGAGATTGTGCAGCAGAACTTAGATTTACTATTCTAGGTGTATTAGATTTTTTTAATAAAGTTAACAATGATGTTGTAAGCTGATAAGGAGCTAAATAGTTAACCACTAAACGAATATCTATCCCATTTGCTGTAGCATCTGCTTTAGTCATTAAAACACCTGCATTATTTACAATAACATCTAATTTTGGTAATGTATTATTTATTTCTAACGCCATTTTTTTTACCGCGTCTAAATCTGAAAAATCGGCTAAAAAGCCTATAATATTATCGCTATTAGATTCTTTTTTTAACTCTGTTAACGTTGCATTCAATTTGGCTTTACTTCTTCCGTGAATGGCAATAAAATGTCCCTCTTTTGCTAACCGTAAAGCTAATAGTTTGCCTATTCCGTCTGTGCTTCCTGTAATTAATATATGTTTCATCTTTTTTTGACTTTAGATTGATTTAAATTAAATTATTGGCAGAAGTATATTCTGCCAATAATTTTTATCCTATTTTTTAAAACGGAGCAATGGTATCTTTAGGAGCCTCTGGTATACTCCAACGATCACGAGCACTAATACTTTGTGTTGCTACAACTTTAGATTCTGAGTTACCTGCACTACCATAGCTACTTGCTCCTCCTCTTGGTATTTGCATACGGTCTCCGTACAACCAAACCACTAAATTATTACGTTGTCCGCTAGTAATTGGGTGTGTAGCGTGTGGCACATTTCCTGTATGAATTATTGCTTTACCTGGCTCAAAAATAGTTTGTACAACTTTACCTGTGGTTCTGTTATGAAAATCTACTTCTGACCCTGTAAATTCTTCATCTGGTAAGTTAATATTAATATTTAAAGTAGCAGCAGAAGCATCCGTGTGTGCGTGTAAATCTTTGTCTTTATCTGGATTGTACTGAATAGAAAAACCAAATGTTTGGTTATCATAACCATAAGTACCAAGTAATAAACGAGCTATTGGGCGCATATAACGATCCATAATTTCATTATAAAATGCCTGAAAACTTGGTGCTGCAAGGTATCCTTCAGAGCGTGGATCTAGCATAACTCCGTAACGATTTAATTGAATACCGTAAGGTGCACGTCTAGGAATTTCAGAATTTACTGTAGCTTCTAAATACTTACGAAATTCCGCCAAGCGTTCTATATCAAAAAACTGAGCTACATAAACTCCAGGTATAACTTCTTCCCATAAATCTGCAACAGCGTTTTCCTTTTCAGGGTTTTCCCAAGCCTCATTTATCGCTTTTCTCAATTTAGGATCAAGTAGTGTTTCATCTGGAACTAACAAACTGTCTTTATTTTCAAATTCCCATACATCCCAAGCATCTTCAAGTAGTTTTCGGTTACTATTCCAGAAATGAGATACAGAAGGCTCTCGTCTTAAAGAAGCTTCTCTAGTAGGTAGTGTAAGCGCACGAGCTTCTGCAAGTGCATTTTTATTTGTTGTTGTTTTCATAATATCATTGTTTTTTGCTAAAAATTACTATCGCAGTATATTTTAGTTTTTATAACTATTTATTCGTCTTAATAATCTAATAACAAAGGTATTTAGACACACAAGCTTAAAAAGAGTAAAAAACAAAGGGCTTTTAGTAAAAAAAGAGGTAATTGGTAATTTATTAGGAGATGCTTGACTTGTAAGCGCCAATAGTCATCCCTTTATAAGTTTGGAAGGTCTTGTTAAGGTGACTAGAATCTGTAAAGCCCAATTCCATTGCAATTTCAGAGAATTGCAAATCTGTATATTTTAATCTAGTTTCAACAAGCTTTAATTTGTAGTTGATAATGTACTTTTTTAGCGACACATCGGTGTGCTTTTTAAAATATTCGCTGATATAATTATCTGCCATATGAAATTCCTCTGCTAAACTTTTAGTAGTTAACAATTCGGAATTATAAATATTAGAATGAATATAATTGATGATTTGCTGAATTTTAGACGATTTTACTTCTTTTACCGATTCTGAAGTGTTTATAAACTGAATATTTCTGGCAATTAAATGTAAAATAACCGACAATGAATTCTGAATAATGAAGATATCAAAAGACTGTTTGTTTAAATATTCGGTAGCCACCATATTTACTAAAGCTACTAAATGCGAGCGATCTGATTCGGTTTCAAATTGCATTTCACGAAGTTCGTGACTTTCACTATTTAATATTTCTTCAATTTTACGAAACCAATTATTAACAGGTAGTGTTTCATTTTGAGAAGACGTGTTTTTAAAAAAACTCTTTAAAAATTTAATAGCTACAGTTGTCGTTGCTGTTTCTGGATTAACAATATAAATATCATCAGGAATAAATACAAAAATGCTATTGGCTGAATAATTTACCGTTTTACCATTAATTTTTATAGTACCTGACCCTTTTTCAAAATAAATAATTTCAAAAAAACGAATGGTTGTGTACTTACAAAACTCAAAAAAAGTTTGTTCTTGATATTTAGCAATTACAATGTTTTCTATAATGGTACGTGCCATAATTAATGGTTTAATTATTTACAAAAAAAAGTTGCCCTAAAGCAACTTTTTAATTGGGGAACCGTCTTTTAGTAAGATACTAAAAAACAGCGTGTAAACGGTTAAGCTTATATTATTTTTTTATCTAAAAGAAATGCCTGCTACAATTGGCTTAAATCTGAAAATATAAAAAGGTTTTGTTGCCACATACCTTTTTCATAACTACTTTACTTTAAAATCTCCGTTGCTTCTAATGTAAAGAACTGTTTCTTTATCTGTTGAAATTACTGAAGTCCCATTTTTTTCTGCTCCAAAATAAGAAGGAGCATCTAATTGGTTTACAGCTCCTTTTTTGGAGAACTGGTGTGTTAATCCTCCCGAAATAACAACAGCTCTAAAATTCGGACTCAAATTTTTAATTTTTCCTTTAAAGCCTGCTGGCAATCTTAAAAGTGTTGCTCGTAATTGGTTTTTTTTATGACTTCCCCATAAAAAGGCAGTTTCTACATTACTTTTTGAAGATACCCACTCTATATCGTTAGCATTTAGCCAAACCAAATTTGTTTTATCAACGTTTATAGGTCGTTCTCCATTGTCAAAAGCTTCTGAGGTTGGTTGTACTAAATACGGTCCTTCTTGTATATCTAAAAATGCCATATTTTCTTGTCCATCTGCAGCAGTTATATGCGCTTCACCTGCTGGTTGTTGCCAATAAGAGCCTGCTGGTAACCACTGTTTTTCTGCTTTTTCATCATCATTATGCAATAATCCTTTTATCACCACACCACGATAGGTAATATTATGAATATGAGGTGGCGAAGAAAATCCTTTGTTGAATTTTACTAAAAATCCTGCTGGTTCGTTTTTTGTTCTGTCTCCCCAAAGTTTCCCTGCAGCCGGACTTTTATCTCCTCGTAACGGATTTAACCAGCCCCATTCTACGCTGTCTGCAGTCACTACTTCATTTACAGATTTTGTAGTATCTGTTGTTGGTGTCTGTGCATTTGCGTAAAAGCCAGCAACTAATGCTAATACGATTAAGATATTCTTTTTCATTTTAAAAATTTTGAAATTGTACTAATCTTGTTTCTCTGTCTTTTTTAAATAATCTGGTAATTCTTTAGACAGCCAATCTTCACGTACAGGAACGTGCACATCTAAATCTACAGTTTGTTCTAAAGCCCAAAATTCGTGAGGAACATTTTCAGGAAAAACAATTACTTCTCCTGCTCCAACTTCAACAAATTCTTCTTTACCATCAATAATAGTTTTGATTTTAACTTTACCAGACATTATGTATGTTATCTGTTCGTTTGGGTGTTGGTGCCAAGGAATATGTGCATCTTTTTCTAAATTAAAAATCGTCATTTGTCCTTTTTGACCGTGAAACCACTTACGTTTAATTCCCTTGCCAATAGTTTCAGATTCCATTTCATCAAAATTGAAATGTTGCACTTTTGATGTTGCTACAGAATCTATTGTATTTACTTGAGCATTTGCTGTGTTGCTTGCAGATAATGCTATTACAGCAAGTAGTATTACTATATTTTTCATTTTAAATATTGATTAATTTAAAAATGTCAATTAAAGTGATATTTTTTGTTTTATTATTTTCACCTTAATTGACATCTTCATAGTATGCTATTGGGTTTAAAATCCTTCTAAAACAATTTTACCTTTTGCTTTACCAGTTTCTAAAAAAGCGTGTGCTTTTCTAAGGTTTTCAGCATTTATAGTTCCAAAATTTTCTCCTAAGGTTGTTCTAATAGTTCCGTTATCTATCAATTCTGAAACCTCGTTTAAAATGTTATGTTGCTCAATCATATCATCCGTTTGAAACATAGAGCGTGTAAACATTAACTCTATATGTGTAGATACTGCTTTGCCCTTAAAAGGCATTACATTCATTACTTTAGGATCATCAATAAATCCAAATTTACCTTGTGGTTTAATTAATTTTGCAATTTCGTCTACGTGCTGTTCCGTTGCATTTAAACTCACCACATATTCTGGAGCAGGCAAGTCGTATTTTTCAAACTCCTCGCTTAATTTATTTCTGTGATTAATAACCGTATCTGCACCTAACTCTTTTAACCAAGCCGTAGTTTCTTCACGAGAAGCGGTCCCAATAATATTCAATTTAGTCAGCTTTTTAGCTAATTGGACCAAAATAGAACCCACACCACCAGCAGCACCAATTACTAAAATAGATTTGTTGGCATCGTCTTTGGAAACCTGCAATCTATCAAACAACATTTCATAAGCAGTAAGCGTAGTTAATGGCAATGCAGCAGCTTCTGCAAACGATAAGCTTGAAGGTTTTTTACCCACAATACGCTCATCTACCACTTGATATTCTGCATTACTCCCTTGACGTGTTAAATCGCCTGCATACCAAACTTCATCACCCACTTTAAAGAGTGTAACATCTTCTCCAACAGCAGTAACAATTCCGGTTGCATCCCAACCAATTACGCTCCAATTATCATCTGGTGACGGTCTGTTGGCTCTAATTTTATAATCTACAGGATTTACAGAAATGGCTTTAACTTCTACTAAAATATCTCTACCTGTTGCTTTTGGCACCTCTAATGTGATGTCTTGAAGAGAATTTACATTGTCAATTGGTAAATTCTCTTTGTATCCTATTGCTTTCATCTAACTAAAAAGTTTTTGAAATTATATTAGCGTAAAAATTTCACTTTCGGCCAATCTAGATTTTGGAGTTTTTTCTGTAGAGTTAAAATCCGATTCTGCTCTATATCCTAAAGAAACAGCAACTAAAGATGTATATCCTTTTTCTCTTAACCCAAATTCTTCATCTAAAGCTTTTACATCAATACCTTCCATTGGTGTAGCGTCAATACCTAAACTAGCAACACCTAATAAAAAGCTACCAATGTTAAGGTATACTTGCTTTTCCATCCAGTGTTGTAAATCTTTTAAATCGTATTTATGAATTCCAGCAAACGCCTTTACAGCTCCTAAAAATCCGTTTTTAATATCTTCGTTAGGAAATCTTCCGTCTTTATCTTCTGTATCTGCAATGTGTTTATAGTAAGTATCATCTGCATCTGTTTTTACACAAAATAAAACTACTGCTGAAGCATTGGTTACTTTAGGTTCGTTAAAACTAAAAAAGCCTTGCGTCCCTTTTGCTATACGTGCTTTACCTTCTGTAGTTTCTGCAACTATAAAATGCCAAGGTTGTAAGTTTACACTAGAAGGACTCATCCTTAACAAGTTTTTAACTTCAGCCATATCTGCTTCAGATATTTTCTTGGTTGTGTCGTATTCCTTTGTAGTGTATCTCCAGTTTAAAATTTCTTGTAAATTCATTTGTATGTGTTTTATAAGTTGATTAATAATTACTTTGCAAAGGTATATACATACACCTATAATTTTACTGTATAAAAAAAGGTAATACAGGTATAAAAGGAGGTTTTAAAGAGGTTTTTTCTTAAAATTTCCCTAAAAAAGGTAAAAAAAGATGTTTTTTGACATTAAAATGTACATTAAGCAAATGTTAAACCTTTATTAATACAATGTTTGCTATTTAAGCAATCCACCTAAAAGTTAAATTTATTCTTGGATGAATCTGCTTTTTTGTTTTAGGAATTTTATGTTTCCAGTTGTTCTGCGTAGCACCTTGCATTAATAAAAGACTACCATTTACCAAAGGGATATCTACACGTTGCAGATCTTTACGGGATACGTGTTTTAGTTGAAATGGTCTGGTTTCTCCAAAAGTAACCGATGCAATTACCGTGTTTTTACGCTGATCTCCTTTATAATCTTGATGCCAATCTACACTATCTTTTCCATCTCTATAATAATTTAAAAGACAGCGTGAGAATTTAACGTCTACCTCCTGTTCTATTCGCTCTTTGATAAAAAGTAAATCGTCATTCCATAAATGCATTTTACTTTTGGTATTGGTGTATTTTACGTCTTTATTAATATCGCCATACCAAGCGGTTAACCTAGGATAATCTACCAGTTTACCGTGAATAATAATTTGATCTTGTTGCCACGGTGTGTTATTTAATAAACTCCTATATAGCTTATTACTTTCTTCTATACTGAAGAAATTTTCGAATAAAATAACATCTGCTCCTGGTAAATCATATATTGTTTTACGAACTTCTTCTGTTGAAAATAAATTGGTTTGATTAAATAAATCCATAAACTAATAAGCTTTACATTTTTTAAACCTACACAAATATACTTGCTTTGCTGCAAAATTATCTGTAATTACATTGGTAACTATTGTATAAATAAAGGTTAAATTGAAAAATTACTTGTTTAATAACCCTTATTTAATCTAAATTTGCTTCGTTATCATTTAAAAATCATTAAAATGCAAGTATTAGAAGCTTATAAACCTTTTGAAATACAAGAAATAGAATTAACAGATTGGAAACAACGTCCTGTTAAAAACAATTTTTTCGAATTAGTTTTAATTAAAAATGGTGACGGAACTCAATGTATAAACTACAATGACTATGAATACGAAAAAGGAAGCATCTTTTTATTACCTCCATTAAAATGCCATTCTTTTAATATAAACAAACCAACAACATTTGTCTTTTTAAAATTTACTGACTCTTTTTTCAAAAATGCCAATAGAATAACTATTGACAGAAACGAGTGGTTTAAAGAAGCTTCCTATATTTTATCTAACTATAACCAACTTCCTGGAGATATTATTAAAAATGAAGTTGACAGAAATTATTTAGAAAACCTAGTTGGTATGATTTTACAAGAATCTAGAAGCTATGGAGAAGAGTCTGTAAATCTAGTAACAAGCCTTATGACTAGTGTGTTAGAAATATTAATACGTAATATAAAAAGGAGTACTTATTTTGAAACCCCAAAAAATAATACGGATGACAGAATTACAAAAATGCTGACATATATAAACGAAAATATAGACAAAACACAATTGCTTAAAGTTGAAAATTTGGCAGATGTTTTTAGTATGTCTCCTACTTATGTTAGTGAGTTTTTTAAAAAACAAATAAGTATGTCTTTACGAGAATACATTATTAAAGCCAAGCTTAAACTAGTAGAAATTCGTTTATTAAACTCAGACTTTACACTTACACAAATTGCAGATGAATTAGGTTTTACAGATGTTAGCCATTTATCTAAAACCTTTAAACGCTATGCAGGTACTAGTATACGTGAGTTTAAAAACAATGGTGAATATATGTTGTTAAAAAGAGGTGCTTGTGCTTCTCCAACAGCATAGATTTTAACTTCTAATTTTTAAGATTTTTTTAATATGTCAGCATAATATGTTGGCATTTTTTTTGCTGATAATATTTTACAGCTTAAGTGTTTAAGCTTTTGATTTTTTGTTTAATTTAAAATTTTTGTAATTATGAGCAATTTAATTAATGTTCCTAAAAACGGAGGTTTAACAAGCACAAATTCACCTATTAACTTCCCAAATTGGTCTAGAGTTATAGACGATATGTTTAATGTAGATTTACCTACGGTATTTACATCAAACTTTAATACTGGTATTTCTTTGCCCAAAGTAAACATTAAAGAAACTCCAGACTCTTATTTAGTCTCAATGGCTGCCCCTGGTTTGAGCAAGTCTAATTTTCAGGTAGAAATAGACAATCATTCCTTATCTATTTCTGCAGAAATTAAAGAAGAAGAGCAAACCAATGAAGAACAATATACACGTAGAGAGTTTGGATATTCTTCTTTTAAAAGGACTTTTACGCTTCCGGAAACTGTTAATGACTCAAAAATAGAAGCTACATACGATATGGGTATTTTAAACATTAATTTACCAAAAAAGGAGGAGGCAAAACAAAAGCCAGCCAGAAAAATTAATATTTCCTAATTACTAATTTTAACAGGAAGCAACTAAAGCTTCCTGTTATTTTATAGAGTCTAATTAATTTATAAGGTTATGAAAAAGTATATATTAATATCATTTCTAATTTTACTTAACGTTAGCTGTAACGGACAAAATAGCAGCAATAAAATAAATACAGAAACTACTAAAAAGGTACCAGAAGGCAATTGGAAAGTTAATAAACAATATGATGACAAAGGAAACTTGGTGCAATATGACAGTGTTTACTCTTGGTCTTCTTCTAATAAGTATGATAATTTGTCTGATGTACAAAGAGACAGCATTATTAGCAATTATAAATCTAAGTTTTTCTCTAGCTTTAATACGTTTCCTAAGCAAATGAGAATAGATTCTTTGTTTATGGATGACTTTTTTAATGAAGATTTTTTTTCTAGTGATTTTGGAGAAGACTTTATGCAACTAGACAAGATTAGAGATAGAATGATGCAACAGCAGCAGCAGTTTTTTAATAAATATTCTTCTAAAAATAAACTTAAAGAAAATGAAAAAACTAAATTATAAATAAATAAAACCCAAAACATAATTAATGTTTTGGGTTTTAACTTATCAAAGAGAATTATTATTTAGATATAACAATTTTTTGCTTTGTAGATTCTCCGTTTTTCTTAGCTAATTCTAGTACATACATACCATTTTCTAAAGAAGAAACATTTAGTTTACCGTCAGCTATATCTTTTCTTAATACAACCAATCCTTGTAAATTATAAACCTTAGCTTGTACATAGTCTGTATTGCTAATATTTACAGTGTTTTTAGCAGGTATTGGAAAAACAGTAAGTTCCTCTTCTGCTATTTTTTCTGTAGAAATTAGTGCTCTTGCTGCAGTATTAGATTTAGCAAAAGTTAATCTATTTAAAGACCAATACTCATTTGCGCTAGCAGAAACATCTACCTTTAAAACTCCATTAGAAACAACTACGTTACGTAACACTGCATTTTTATACTCACCTGTTTTTGTAGATACCTTAACAGATTTATTACCACAATTAATAGCATTATTTTTATGAGGTCCTAAACGATCTCCAAAAGTTGCTGTAACATCATAAGTAC
This sequence comes from Cellulophaga sp. 3_MG-2023, assembly GCF_030546975.1. Taxonomy (NCBI): domain Bacteria; kingdom Pseudomonadati; phylum Bacteroidota; class Flavobacteriia; order Flavobacteriales; family Flavobacteriaceae; genus Cellulophaga; species Cellulophaga sp. 3_MG-2023. The sequence goes on along the minus strand of NZ_JAUOPS010000001.1, from coordinate 581,945 downwards.
CATTTTCTACAGTAAATTGTAACGTTCTAGTGTTACCTAAACCATATGCAAAATCTCTATTTAAATCATTTGTACCGTTAAAGCTGCCTCTATCTGCATAATTAACTCCGTTTTTAGTAGTCCAAATATCATCATTTAAACCATAAGAAACTCTAGTGTAATTAGGAAAAAGTGCAGAACTCTTAGAACCAAAATCAAAAGATCCTGAATTTAAAACACCAGAATTTACAGCACTATTAGAAGCTACAGGCTTATAAACTCTAATCCAATTTACAAGTAAATTATTATCTTCAAAGTTGTCTAATTCTTCATCTGTAGAAGACCTATTGGCCTCTGCTTGCCAACTCTGGTCTTCTACATTAATTATAATATCCATTTCTTTTGTAAACTTTCTTCCATTACGTAAATAATTAAAAGGATCTATAACACTAATATTAGACTTGTTTTTTGCATCGTTTAAGCTTGTAGCAATTTTCATTTTTTGATAGCCATTTACTCTATCTAATTCTCCATTAACACCTGTACTTGTTACGCCTGCCGGATAAGTATACTGCCAAGTACCGTCTGCCAATCTAGTTTGTACTGCAGTATCATCCAATACACGTACCATTTGTCCGTCTACATAATACTCCAACCTTGTAGGCGAAACCCAATTAACTCCAATTCTTACTACTCTACCACCCCATTGTGATACTCCATCTTTACTCCACCAGCTATTAACATCTGCAGGTTGGTAATCTTTAAAATTAGGAGGTCTAATAAATACATGGTGACTTAGGTGAATTTTATTTGAAAAGAAACTATTTCTATTATCATCTCCAGGTCCACCGTAACACTCAATTATATCTATTTCTTGTGTATCATCTGGACTAAGTAACCAAATGTCTGATGCTAAAGATGAGTTCATCACTTTAATACTTGCCTCTACAAAAACTGGGTATTTAACACGAGTTTTATTAGTGATACAACCAGCTCTAGTTTCTGGTCTAGATATTAAGCTACCAGTAGAACCTACAAATGATTTTGTTGCTCCAGGTATTCTAGAAGCCCAAATGTTTAGACTTCCTCCAGAAACAGCAACATGATCTTGCCTCCATACGGTTGGTCCTGGTCCTGGCCAATTATTAGGTTGACCACTTGCTTGATTATGAAATTTATTATACCATTTAGCATTATTAGTGGGACCAAAATCTGATACACTATTTGTTGGCATAAATTGATAATTAAAATCATCACTGGCATTTGTTTGTAATTTCCACTGTTTACCAGAACCCGCATTTGCAGGTATGGGTATGTTATCCCAGTCGTACTGACTGTGAACTAATAGAAATTGAAAAAATGCAAAAATCGATAGTAGGCTAATCTTCTTCATAAAAATGTAGTTTAAATATTAATTAAATTATTTCTCTGTTGAAAATTCATATCCTGGGGAAGACTAAATTTTTATTACACAGCTAAATTAAAATTTAACAAGATTAATATGACAAGTCTAGACTAGACTTATACTCAACATTTCATATTTTAGAAATAAATGCACACATACTACCATTCGGTTAAACGTTTAAAACATTGGGTATTTTCAATGTATAGATACTTCAAATAGATAATTAATAATAAATTACTTACAAATTAATTTAATAGTAAAACTATAGTTTGTCTATATTATAAAACAAAAAAGGTTGCCTATAGGGACATAGGACAACCTTTATTAAAAGCGGGGACTGCTTTATATTGTATATTTAAAATTAGTCTTTTATGGTAAGTTCACCATTTTCATCGGCTTCAAACTCAACCTCGTAAAAATTAGTTACTATGTTACGCCCTTCTATAGTTTCGTTATTAGGTTCTGTAACATGTATTTCAAAATCTGATGATACCTTGTTTGTTTTGCTATTAGCTTCAATGTAATATTTTCTAACTTGGTAGTTATCTATTTCCATTTCATCTTCAATAAGCACAACTCCTTTATTTATATTAGAAAACATTGCATCTACATCTATATCACTGATTTTTAGTTTACCCTGAGCGTTTTTTATATAAAAGTTTTTCTGAAATGTATCACTCAAAGCCTCTTCATCTTCTAAAGTAGCTTCTACATGGCTCGTTTTTGTAGCGTAACGTCTGCTATACAATTTGCCATCTTTTAAATACTTAATAGTTATGCTTCCTAAATCTGAGTTTAAATCTTCTTTAGAGTATAACTCAAATCTGTAAACTTCTAAATCTGCTCCAAAACTAGTTATTGCTAATTGTTTGGCTGCTTGTAAGCCTTCTAGTGTAGAAATCCTAATTGTATCTTTATCGCTACCACAAGAGGTTATTGCCAACATAATAAGGATAAACGTAATTTTTAAAGTATTTTTCATTTTTTTGTTTGATTGTTTCACACTTCAAAACTAGCCAAACAGTAGTAAAATCTTACATTAGAATGTAAAAATGAAGCTATCTAATATATATTTAAGTGTAGTTGATATATTTCCGTACTAAAAGTAAAAAAACAATATCTAAGAAATAAGTAGTAAAGTAGCTCCAAACAATGAGCCTATAATTAAGCCTGTAACAACTTCTTTAGGTGTATGCCTTTTTAGCACTAATCTAGACCATAAAACAAGTAAGGTAAAAACAATTAATGTAGAGCCTAACATTAAGTTTACATGAATAATAGCAAGTGCCAAATAAATATTAATGGACACGTGCATAGAAATTTTGATGAAAAAATTAATTCCAAAAGAAACTATTAACATTAAAGTAGCTAAAGAAAAGCTTGTACATATATAGCTTGGCTGGTTTGTATACAATAAAAAAGCCAATACAATTAACATTAATGGTATGGCAAATATATATAAGGATTTACGCTCTTTTTTATTAGAGACATCTAAATCTGTATACTTACCTCTTCTTTTACCTATATAAACCCAAGCTATTAAGACCAAAAAAAAGATCCCATAAATAAGAGTTAGCGTGTGGGAAAAAGTGTTTTTAGTATCGTTTAGATTAAAAATTAGAATTAAAAAAGGAAATAGCAATAAAGGATGTCCTAATATTGATAAAAATTGAGCTATTTTAATTTTCATTTAAACCATTTATTATCACAAATATAGTTTTATTTGTACAAATAGTTAATTAATTACTGCAAGTGTTTTTTTTTACTTTAGATGATAACAAACCATAAAAATATAGAACTGCAATATACTGGTTATATAAACACTCCTTTATTATGGGTAGATAAACTTGTTTATGGGCTACAACAGTTTAAAATTAATAATATAAAAACAGCTGTCTTTAGCGAGCAATTACCCGCCAATTTACGATTAGGCAAACGAGTAGAACGCTATGTTAGTGCAGAACTAAATCAATTAAAAAGCATTAATGTTTTAGCAGAAAACATACAAATACAAAACAATAAACTTACCATTGGAGAATTAGATTGTATTTTAACAAAGGATGATGTTCCACATCACGTAGAAATAATATTTAAATTTTATTTGTTTGATGCCTCTGTTGGAAACACAGAAATAGAACACTGGATTGGGCCAAACAGAAACGATATATTACTTAAAAAGCTAACCAAGTTAAAAGAAAAACAACTACCACTACTCTACAACACACATACAAAACCATTATTAAAAAGTTTAAATGTAGACGCAAATGCAATACAGCAATTTGTTTTTTTTAAAGCTCAGCTATTTATACCCTTTAATACTAACGTAGAATTTAAGGACTTAAATAAAGATTGCATTAAAGGATTTTATGTTAAGCATACAGCTTTATTACAGTTTAAAGATTGTAAATTTTATATTCCGTCTAAAACTAATTGGCTACAAGATGTACAAACCCAAGTAAACTGGCTTAAATATGATGAGTTTATTTTTGAAATAAATACCTTAATAACAGCTAAAAAGTCCCCTTTATGTTGGATTAAGTTCCCAAACGGAGAGTTACAAAAGTTTTTTGTGGTTTGGTGGTAGTTATAAAAATTAGCCAGTTACTTTATCTAAAATACTTTTTCTATACAACTTTCCTAAGGGTAGTTTACTATTGTTTTCTAGTATAACCTGATTACCGTCTATTAGTTTTAGTTTATTAAAATTGATAATAAATGATTTATGTACACGGATAAATGAATCAGGTAGTTTTTCTAAAAAACTTGACAGTGTTTGTGGTGTTAAAATCATCTTATCAGCAAATATTTTTATATAATTACCGTAAGCTTCAATATATAAAATATCATCAAAATTAACTTTAATAATTTTCTTATCACTCTTTACAAAAACAGAAGTTTGTACTTTATTTAAATTTACTGCTAAGTTGCTAGTTTCAGTCTTTGGTTGTTTATGTTGTACTTTTAATACGGCTTGTAAAAAACGTTCTAAAGAAAATGGCTTTAGCAAGTAATCTGTAACAGCAAGCTCAAAACCCTCTATAGCATACTCAGGATATGCAGTTGTAATAATAACACTAGGTTTTTGTTGTATTGTTTTTAATAAACTTAAACCTGAAAATTTAGGCATATTAATATCTAAAAATAATAAATCTACTTGCTTTTCATGTAAAACCTCCAAAGCCTCAAGAGCATTTTTACACGATGCTATAACTACTAAATTTGGTATAGTTTCTATATAATTTTCTAAAATTTGACGTGCAATTGGCTCATCATCAACAACAATACATTGTAATTCTTTCATATTAAAAATGCAACATTAGCACAACACTAAAAGTTTCTTCTTTATTATTTATGGTTAAGTTATGTTTTTCTGGATACATTAAAGCTAGTCTTTTCTTTGCATTTACAAGACCAATTCCATTTTTTTCTTTTTCTAAACTGTTATGATTTAATGAGGTAAAATCTTTAGTATTTTCACATTTAAAAAAAAGTTTATTTGATTCTACTTTTAATGATATAGATACTTTACTTTTTTTAGCATTTAAAACACCTAAATGTTTAAACGCATTTTCTACGAAAACAATAAAAAGCATTGGCGCTATTTTTATAGAAGATGTATTACCCGATTTTTCAAAATTAATAATAGTGGTCTCCTCTAACCTTATTTTTTCTAAAGAAATATAATTATCTAAATATTCAATCTCCTTTTCTAATGGTACTAATTTTTCCTTTGTTTCATATAAACTATAGCGTAACAAATCTGATAGTTTTAACATTAAGTCAGGTAATTTATTAGACTTAATTACAGATAAACCATATAAATTATTAAGTGTATTAAATAAAAAATGAGGGTTTAATTGTGCTTTCAGTAGTTTTAATTCGGCTTCCTTTTCTTGTTGTCTTCGTAAAAAACTATCTCTTGCAAATTTTAAAGATGAAGCAAAAACTAAAACCAAAACCATTATTCCAAAGAAATTAATAAACATTCCAATTTTAAAATCTTGATGTGTAGCCTCTTTAATTAATAAGACAGATATAATGGTGAAAAACACTGTGTTTAAAATAAAAAACAAGAAAAAAAGATGTTTTTTTTCTCTAAAATAAGGCAGAACCAATAAGTTATTTATATAAACAGAAGGTGCTATTAATAGTATAGTAAATATTGCAGAAATTATTACATTCTCTGTATTTATTGAAGTTAACAGAATGATAAAAAAGAAAAACCAAATAAAGAGGTTTTGCACAATTTTATTATCTATCCAAGAATCTAATTTTGACATTTATGTTATTTAATGAACTACTCAAAAATAGTACTTCATCTCTAAATTTCTCTTTTTTAATGACAAAAGTTAACTAACAGTATCTATACTGCTCCTTTTTAATGATAACCGTAGTTTTCTTGTCTTATCATATCAGATATACCGTTTGTCACTATTTATTTTTAATGGCAGTTTATTAGATGAATTTTGATGTATAAATTAAAATATATACATATGAAAACTTTACAAAAACTAACATTATTAATATTTATACTTATCCAAGTCATTGGAAATAGCCAAACAAAAGACATTAATATTTTTGCAGAAAAATATAATTCTATATTAAAAAAGCAAAACAAGGGAATTGCAATTTTAGTTAGAAAAAATAATAAAACAGAACATATAAGTCTTGGCAACTTTAACTTAACAGAACATAGCGTTTTTAATATAGGTAGTGCTACCAAAACCTTTACTGCTATTCTTATTTTACAAGAAATGGAGAAAGGAAATATTAAACTTACAGATAGTATTGGCAAATACCTTTCACCTATAAAAAATGTAGACCCTTCTTTAACTATTAAAAGTCTATTAACACACGAGAGCGGATTGGATGAAGTTATAGGAGAAAACATAGAAAAAATTTTCTATGCTAAAAAAGATTCACTTTATAACATAAATTTATTAAATGAGGTAGAAAAAAGTAACCCCAAACTTAAAGGTAAATTTAATTATTGCAATACTAATTATTTTCTTCTTGGAAAAATCATAGAAAAGGTAACAGATCAAAACTATTTTGATTTGCTAAGAGAACGCATTTTTATACCTATTAATATGAAAGAAACCTACCCGTATGTTCACAAAAACATTAACAATTTAGCAACTCCTTTCTATAAAAATAAAGACGTTACATCCTACATCGATTATAGATATTTTGCAAATATTGCATATGCAGCAGGTAGTATTGCTTCTACATTATCTGATATGGAAATATTTTATACCTCTCTCTTTGAAACCGAGAAACTATTACAAAAAGAAACATTAAAACTAATGTTAGAGTCTGGTAATAAAACTTACGGTTACGGCATATTTAAATTCAATTTTAATAATAAAAACTATTACGGTCACGGAGGAAATAATATAGGATACGCTTTTAGAAATGAATACAACCCAACAACTAAAAATTTGTATTTAATATTTTCTAACTCAAAAAGCATTACTTCTAAGAAAGCAATTACTAGCGATTTATTGGCTTATGTAAATGACAATTCAATATCTAACTTTAAAAAAATAGACTTAAAAAAATTTAAAAAATACACAGGAACTTATTTACTTAAAGAAGCTAATTTAACTTTAAAAATAATACAAGAAAATAATAAAATGTATCTAGTAGTTGATGCTCAAAAGGTTAAGAGTGAACTAATTCAAAAAAATGATAAAGCTCTTTATGATACTACTGTAGGGGTTATTTTAACTCAAATAGAAGGAGATAGTAATAGTCTAGAGTTTAATCAAAATGGGTTTAAAACTGTAATTAGTAAAATAAACTCTAAAAATTAATACTATGACACTAGAAATACAAAATGTATCTAAAAAATACAATAAAAACCAATATGGTGTAAAGGATTTTTCTATTAGTATAGAAAAAGGAATATTAGGCTTATTAGGTCCAAATGGGGCAGGAAAATCTACTTTATTAAAAATGATAGCTACAGTTAATAAACCAACTAAAGGCTGCATTATATTAAACAAAAACAATATTATTAAAGATGCTAATTATATGCGAAAACAATTGGGTTTTTTACCTCAGGATTTTGGTGTATACCCAAATTTAAATGCATACGAATTTTTAGAGTACATAGCAGCTATGAAAGGAGTTGGTGGAAATAATCTAAAATCTAGAATATCAAAATTACTAGAAGGTTTAAACTTAATTGATGCTGCTAAAAAACCAATAGGCAGCTATTCAGGAGGAATGAAACAAAGAGTTGGTATTGCACAGGCTTTACTTAACAATCCTAAAATTGTAATTTTTGATGAACCTACGGTTGGTTTAGACCCAGAAGAACGTGTACGCTTTAGAAATTTAATATCTGACTTAGCAAACGATTGTATAGTTATTTTATCTTCTCATATTGTTTCTGACATTGATACTATTGCAGATAAGGTTGCAATTATGAAAAAAGGCACTCTACTTTCTTACGGAACTCAAGAAAATATATTACAACACGTAACAAATAAAGTATTTGAGACAACTATTGATAAAGAGAGTTTAACAGCTTTTAAAGCTGATAAAATTATAGTTAGTGCATCAAGAAAAAATAACCAATTATTAGTACGCTATATAACAAATACACCTATTGAAAATTCTATAAAAAAAACAGCAAATTTAGAAGATGCTTATCTCTACTTAACCAAAACAAAATAAGGCTATGAATTCATTTTTTAGTATTGTAAAATTAGATTATATACAACGTACAAGAAGTTATGCTTTTTTAATAACTCTTTGTGCTAGTTTAGCAATTGCGTATACTTTTGTACCAGAGCCTAATGCTAACTATTCTACAATTAGAATAGCAGATTATATTGGCGTTTATAATTCTGCTTGGTTTGGCTATGTTACCGCTATAATGACAAGTATTTTTTTATCATTAATAGGTTTTTATCTTGTTAATAGTGCTATAAAAACGGATATAAATACTAAAGTTGGACAAATTATAGCTACTACAAGAATTAAAAATTTTAGTTATTTACTTAGTAAAGTATTAAGTAACTTTTTAGTTCTTTTAACTATAGCTCTTGTAGTTTTTATAATGAGCATCATACTTTTCTTTTTATATAATGATAATTATTCTTTTAACCTTTTACAGTTTATAAAACCATACGCTCTTATTACGGCTCCTGCATTATTTTGCATTGCTGTTATTGCTGTTGTTTTTGAATTAGTATTAAGTAAATATTCTGTTTTACAAAATGTCTTATTCTTTATTATTTATTCTACTCTAATTTTGTTTTCTCCTAAAACAGAAAACAGTTACACATTAGACATTTTAGGAAGCAATGTTGTAATACATCAATTAGAGAAACAAGTTAAAACCATTACAAAATCTACAACAGATACAAATTTAGCAATAGGATATATAGTAGGAAATACAAGTAACTTAAACAAATTTGAATTTAACGGTATAGATTTCCCTACTTCTTTTGTTGTAAGTCGTTTTCTATTGGTGGTTTTAGGTCTTATTATAATACTTGTTTTGTCCAAATTTTTTCATCGATTTAATATAACTAAGTATTCTACATCTAAGGAACAAGAAAAGAGCATAAATAAGCCTAATACAACACACCAAATTAATTTAAAAGAACTATCTAATGCGCAAATAAATTATAGTATTTATCCATTATTAAAAGCAGAAATGCTACTTATACTTCGTAAAGGAAAAAAGTGGTTATGGATTATTAACATATTGGGAATGTTACTTTTACTATTTCTTCCAATAGCTGTTTCTTTCAAATTTATTTTACCTATTTTATGGTTTTTACAAGTACACAGGATTTCAGATTTATCGGTAAAAGAAACAACATATAATGTAGACTATTTTTCTTACTCTGCTTACAAGCCTATTTCTAGAGTTCTGTTTTCTCAACTATTAGCGGGTGTTTGCTTATTCATTTTTTTAGCTTTACCATTAATATTACGTTTGGCCATTAACTTAAATTTTTCATCTGTAGTTTCTATATTGTTGGGAAGTATATTTATAGTATTATTAGTAGTTACGCTTGGTATATTATCTAAAGGAAAAAAACTTTTTGAGGTCTTGTTTTTTATGATAACCTACGCAAACATTAACAATATTAATTATGCAGATTATTTTGGAGCCTTAGGAAGTACTAATTTGTTTAACTGTAAGATGATGTTGTTATTAGTGAGTTTAAGTACATTCTGTATTATAGCAAGAAAAAGAGAACTTAAAAAATAACAGAAAATTATGATTTTATCTCGTTGTTATACTTTAGTTTTACGCACTTAATTATCAAGAATCTCAAAAAAGAGATAGCAACCTGCATTAACAAGCAAGGTGCTAAAAAAGGATAAGCCAATACTTTGGAAAAAATGTTAATTCAGATCCACTTATTTGTCCTTTTCTTTTTGGTTCTGCAAAACTAAAAAAATGACATCTATTAAAAACAACAAGCCTAGGTTTATTGCTTTACTCCCATTATTTGTATTTGTATTTACATTTTTAGGTGTAGGTATTTATCAAAATGATTTTTATGCTTTACCTGCACCTATAGCAGTTATAGCCGGTATTATTGTAGCTTTTTTAATTTTTAAACAAAGCATAAAATCTAAAATAGAAACACTTTTAGCTGGTTGCGGAGATAGTAAAATACTAACAATGTGTTTAATATATTTGTTAGCTGGTGCTTTTGCTACAATTACAAAAGAAACTGGTAGTGTAGATGCTATTGTAAACCTTGGTTTAGATTTTATAGCCATACAATATATCTACTTTGGAGTATTTATAATTGCTGCATTTTTATCTATATCTACAGGCACATCTGTTGGTGCAATAGTTGCACTAACTCCTATTGTTATTGGCTTTGCAGATAAAGGAGGTGTGTCATTAGCTATACTTTGCGGCGCTCTATTAGGTGGTTCTATGTTTGGAGATAACCTTTCGGTAATATCAGATACTACAATTGCAGCAACACAATCCTTAGGCGTAAAAATGAGTGATAAATTTAAGCAAAACATAAAAATTGCTTTACCAGCAGCACTCTTTACAATTGCTATTTTAATAGTTAAAGGCGCTGCTTTAGAGTCTAACAATTTAGAAGATGTTACATACAATTATTCATTACTAAAAATAGTTCCTTACATATTAGTAATTGCGCTATCTGTAATTGGCGTAAACGTATTTGTTACACTATTGTTAGGTGTATTAATAGCTGCCGCAATTGGTATTTTTTATGGTGATTTTACACTTATTGAATCTACCAAAATTGCTTACAATGGATTTACAAGTATGACAGAGATTTTTCTACTATCATTACTATCTGGTGGATTAGCTGCATTAGTAGCTAAAAATGGCGGTATAGATTATATTTTAAATAAGATTAAAACCCTTATAAAGAGTAAAAAATCTGCTCAATTTGGTATTGCAACCTTAGTTAGTACAGTAAATATGGCTATAGCAAACAATACAGTTTCTATTATTATTTCTGGTTCTATTGCAAAAACCATTAATGATGAGTATAAATTAGATAATAAAAATACAGCTTCAATTTTAGATATTTTTGCCTGTATTACACAAGGTTTACTACCTTATGGAGCACAAGTATTAATGATTTTGAGTTTTTCTGATGGAAACCTAACTTACACAGAACTTATTGGTAATACTTGGTATTTACTTTTGTTATTTATCTACACCATTATTTACATTAGCTTATATCCTTTTAAATTGAAGAAAACTAGTATAAATTAAGATATAGTTCTATTAAAATTTATCTAAAAAGTTATCTTCGCGGCTATGTGGATGTATTTAGGTCTTTTATCGGCTTTATTTTTAGGGTTACATAATTTATGTAAAAAGCACGCTGTACAAGGTAATGAAGTGTTTCCTGTACTTTTAGGGACTATAACAGCAGGTTTTTTGCTGTTATTACCTTTTTATTTAGGTTCTAAATTTTATCCTGAATACACTAAAGAAGTAGGTTTTTACATTACAGATATTCATTGGAAAAAACACGGTTATATTGTTGTAAAATCTATGCTAATGGCTGGCTCTTGGGTTTTAGCATACCAAGCGCTAAAGCATTTACCCATTACTATTGTAACACCCATACGCTCTGCAGGACCTTTTTTTACATTTATAGGTGCTATTTTTATTTACCAAGAACAACCTAATCACTGGCAATGGATAGGCTTTTTTTTAATTATATTTTCTGTTTTTTTATATTCTAGAATTGGAAAAAAAGAAGGTATCAATTTTAAAAATAACAAATGGATTTTTGCTATAATTGGTGCCACATTTTTAGGTTCGTCTAGCGGATTATATGATAAATTTTTAATACAAAACGTAAATTTAAATCCCCAAACATTACAATTTTGGTTTTGCTGGTATACAATTTTAATTTTATTGGTAATACTTGCTATAACTTGGTTTCCTAAGGCAGAAAAAAGAAATGCTTTTAAATGGAGATGGTCTATACCAGCTGTTGGTATTTTATTGCAAACAGCAGATTATTTTTACTTTAAAGCATTACAAGATCCTGATGCTTTAATTATGTTATTATCTGCAATAAAAAGAAGCCAAATATTAATTGCTGTTGTCTTAGGCGGAATTTTATTTAAAGAGAAAAATAAGCGTAAAAAACTAATTCCGCTTGCAGGTATACTTTTAGGCGTAGCATTAATACTCTACTCTAACTAGCTTATATAATATATTTTAAAAGCTCTCTTTTAAAGTTTTAATATCTTTTATTAATTGCTGTATAGCTGTTTTGTTTAATCCATTATAAATACCTCGTATACGTTGGTTTTTATCAATTAACACAAAATTTTCTGTATGTAAAAAATCGTTTTCAGTTTTTAATTCACCCAAATCTTCTTCAATAAAGTAGGCATTTCTACCTAAATCATAAATATTACTTCTATCTCCTGTAACCAAGTGCCACTTATTAGATACTATACCTCTATTCTCTGCATATTCTTTTAAAATAGCTACAGTGTCAATATCTGGTGTAACGCTATGTGATACTAATAAAACATCGTCATCATCTTTAAAAGTTTCTTGTAAAACACTCATATTTGAAGTCATTTTAGGACAAATACCAGAACAAGTAGTAAAGAAAAAATCTGCTATGTATATTTTATCTCTAAAAGTATTACGTGTTACTATGTTACCGTCCTGATTTAGTAAACTAAAATTAGGTATTGTATGTATTTCTTTAAGTTCTTTACTATCTTCTGCTAGCCATTTTGGAGTAAAACTAGATTCATTATAAAACGGCAAAGCACTTACGCTTTGGTTTTCTAGATTTTGCTTACAGCCAACAAAAAGAGTCGTAACTAAAAAGATAACAACCACATTACTTAATTTGTACAATCTCGTCTTCCAACTGAAAACAAAGGTTTGCTCTTTTAAGTCCAAAAATTCTTCCGTCTTTAGCTTCATAATTATTATAAATTTTTCCGTTTTTTCTCCAAGCTTTTTGTATGCCTTCTTCTCTACCGTTTACAATATTCATTTCTTTAAACTTTGCCCCTGTATTGTACCACTGTTGTTGCAACCCATTTACAACTCCTTCTTTAAAAACAGATTTAGACCTAAGTTTACCATTACGCCACCAAGAATTTACAACACCTTGTTTTTTTCCGTTTTTATAATATGCTTTATAACTAAGTAAACCTGTGTAAAACCACTTTTTATAGTCGCCCTCTTTTTTACCGTTTTTATAGCTAATACTTTCAGATTTTCCTCCGTGTTTATAAAAACTAACGGCCAAACCAGTAAAAGGCTTGCTTTTGTAATACACAAGCCCTTCATTACTTTTTACTTCTAATTTTTTCTTAGACACAGCAATACTAGGTGTGCAACTACTAACAAAAAAGAGTATTGCAACTAATACTAATTTATAAAATAGTATTTGGCGTTCCTTGGTAGTCTCCTGGAAATAAGATGTAAAATTGATTAAGATATAATTCATTTTGTATATGATAATGGTATTCTTCCTCTGTTGTATGTTGTGTGGTACTTATGTGTCCGCCAGAAGCATCTAAATCTGTAGGGTAATCACTTGTAGCATTACATTTTCTTCCATACAGAAAAAAACCATCTGCCATAATACCAATTAAATTTTGATCATCATTAGACCACGCTTTAGTTTCTAAATGATAATGATAACTTTGCGGACCTGTATGAGCTGCTGTAAAATCTAAAGATCCTATTGCATCATCTAAAGGCACATTTGGCCCCTCTTCATCATTATAAATCATTGCACCACTAATTGCAATGCCAATTGCTCCTAGTCCTGTAGATATACTTGTTGTTGCTTTAATGGGGTTTTGGGGAACAGTCAGCGAGTATGAACCATTAAAGTCATCTATATTTCCAGGAGCCATTTTATCATAACTTGTAACCGTAGGTTCTACAAATAAAGCGTGATTTGTATCTGCGGCTTCAGTTGTAAGTGTGTTTCCCATTGGGTCTACAGCACTACGTCCTGTAGTATTAGACCAATAAGGAGATGTATGGTTTGGCATTCCGTTAGTTTCTATTTCTACATCAGAGCCGTTTAACAAAATAGTTACATTATCTGTATCAAATTCAGCAAATGCTGTATGTAATTCTCCTGTTAACTCAGAGTCGTCTGTATCATTTTCAATAGAATTACTATCATTACTACAGGCTAAAAATGCTACTGTAGTAATGATAGCAAGTACTAATATGTTTATATGTATTAATTTAATCTTCTTCATATTTTTACATTAAATAATTCCTATTTAGATGGCCTTTCTCTTTTTTCTGGTTTAGGCATTTTTTCTATTTCTTTTTTAGTTAAAAAGCCATCTTCATTAGTGTCAATTTTTTTAAAATCTTTTAATAAAGGCCCTTTTACTTCTTTTTTTGAAAGTTTACCATCTTTATTAGCATCCATTTGCTTAAAAATTTCTTCAATTGTTGGTCTTTTTCGTTGCTCTCCTTTTGGTGGTTGGGCTTTTAAACCAATTGCAAAAAATGCTATTAACACCACTCCTAAAACTCCCTTTTTTACTCTTGTACACTTCATAATATTTGTTTTTAAAATTCAACTATTTAGATGTCAAAGATGTATATTAGTTTACTACAGATGTTTTGTTTTAAGTAAAATTACTGCGGTTTTAAGTAGAAGCAGGTACACATTCTGTGAAACCCTATTATGTGTAGATGAATGATGCTGTTTTAGACGTTGAATTGATTTTTTATTTTATTTATTTGCAATATGAATGCAACTATTAGATTTATTTTTCAGTCCATATTATGGCTAGTACTTTGGTTTATTTTATGGTCACAACAAGGCTATGACACTATTTTTTTAGAAAGAAATAGTTTTTCTGCTATAGGTCAAATAATTCTAATAGCACTACTTATATACTATACTGCACCAAAATTTTTGTTTACTAAAAAGCACTTTAAATTTGTTTGTATTTCTATTATAGCGCTTACTATATTTATTATAATACCATCTACTTTACTGCCACTAGACCAAGCGCAACATATCCCCAGAATGCCACAAATAAGGAATGTAAACAGACCATTACCTATGCCACCATCTAGGCATCTAACACAGGTATTATTACTTTTAATAGCATATATTTTAGCAACCGTAGTAGAATTTGTGGTTTATACTAAAAAGAAAGAAGAGGAAATAATTATTAGTAAAAATGAAAATTTAGAAACAGAATTAAAGCTGCTAAAATCACAGATAAATCCTCATTTTTTATTTAATGCATTAAATAATATTTACGCATTATCTGCTATTGATACTGCAAAAACCCAACAAAGTATAAGTTATTTATCTACAATGCTTAGGTATGTATTATATGAGTGCGAAAGACCTTTTGTTTTACTATCTAAAGAAGTAGAATATATAGAAAACTACATAAAGTTATTTACGCTAAAAAGCAGTAAAAAATATCCTATTACAATGACATTTAACACGCTAGACAATAACATACAAATAGCCCCTATGTTATTAATACCATTTGTAGAAAATGCAATAAAACATAGCAATATAGAGCAAAGAAAAGATACCTTTATAACTATAAATTTATCAGCAGATAAAGAAAACATAAACTTTAAAGTAGAAAATAGTATTGCAGATAAAGATATTTTAAAAGATGAAGTTGGTGGTATTGGCCTAGATAATGTTAAAAAACGATTAGAAATACTATATCCCAACAAACATACTTTATCTATTTCTAAAACCAGTGGTATTTTTAAAGTTGAATTAAACCTACAAAAAAATGTATAAGTGTATTGTTATAGATGATGAGGAGCTAGCAAGAGCTTTGTTAATTAGTTATATTGATAAATTAGACTACCTGGAACTTGTAGCTGATTTTGAAAATCCTGTTGAGGCTATAAGTACAATTAAGTCTGAAGCTATAGACCTACTCTTTTTAGATATACAAATGCCTAACTTAAAAGGAACAGATTTTGCCAAAATGATACCTTCATCAACCAAAATAATATTTACCACAGCTTACTCTGAGTATGCTTTACAAGGCTATGAACTTAATGCGTTAGACTACTTATTAAAACCTATAACTTTTGAGCGTTTTTTACAAGCCGTAAATAAGTTAGAAACCAAAAATACAATTGCTAAACCTGTAAACAATACCATAACTATTAAATCTGGTTACGACTTACACAAAATACAACTAAAAAATATTACGCATATAGAGAGTGATAGTGAGTACGTAAATTTTTATATGGTAGATGGCAAAAAAATAATGAGTCACCAAACATTAAAATCACTAGAAAAATCTTTAGACCCTAATTTATTTATGAGGGTACACAGGTCCTTTATCGTAAACAAAACCAAGGTTACAAGCTTAAAAGGCAGAGACTTACTGCTATCTACTTTAAACATACCTGTAAGTGATAGTTATTATGAAAAAGTGAAACAACAGTTATTTTAATTAAAAGTAAAAGCCTAGCTATACAAACATTAACTAGGCTTTAATTTACAAATTTAACAGTCTAATTAAAACTCTCTTTTTCCAAATTCACTATCAATAAATTTAGATTTATTTTTGTTTGCATTAAATGTATAAGACAGATTTAAAGAAACCATATCTACCTCATACTTATAATTTGTTGTTGTATAAAATTGGTCTGGTCTAGATGTAGTAATACGTTGCTCATTTGTATTTAAAAGTCCCATATCTATATTTTGCCATTGCAACGTTGCTGTTAATTTATTATCTAAAAACGATTTTCTAAAAGTCAAATTTGGCGAATAAAATCTGGAGTCCTCTCCCATTGCCGTGTTTCTCTCTGATAAATAATTAAACGAAAACTGTGCGCTAGCATTTTGCCAAAAATTATAAGTAGAGTTTAAGTTTATAGAGTAAATAGTTGCTTTACTATTTATACCGTATGTGCGTGCAATACCATCTCTGTGATTAAAGTTTAAAGCACCTTTAATATCATAACTATATACATTTGCACCTATAAAGTTAGACCAGTTTTTAGTAGGCTTAATAGTTGCACCTACCTCTAAACCATAAGAATTACTTTTACCTACATTAGAAAAAACACGATTAATAATGGTATCTATAACAGCACCATTTTCTTGATAAGCAAGCACATTAACACGGTTAATTACATTTTCTACGTGCCTGTAATATGCAGTAGCAAAAAAGGAGTTTCCACCTTTTAATTTTTGTATTATACCTACTTCTACCAAATCAATAAACTCTGGTTCTAGTTTATTATCACCCTGCTCAAATACTTCAGAGTGCTCACGCTCTGCAAAACTATTCATTTTTAAAGTAGTTGTACGCTCTACTCTTTTACTGTAAGCTGTTTTTAGTTTTGTTTTATCACTTAACTTATATTGTAATGATGCAGACGGAAAAAGCTTTACAAAATCATAGGTATAAGTATTAGGAGATATTTCACTCTTTAAAGATTCTGTATATTCCCTATCCATAGACTCCAACCGCACACCAGCAGCATAATCCCACTTGTTTTTTGCTCCTGTAAGTTGTGTGTATCCAGAGTTTATGGTTCTATCTAAAGACACATCACTAGAAAACTCTGGCACTAAAATACCATCTCTTTGATAAACAAATTCTCCTGTATGATCTAAATTACGAAACTGATAACCAAGCTCTAAAGTACCAAAAGAAAAAGGTTTAAACTTATAATCTAAATTTACACGTGTACCATACAACGGGTTATCATTTGTATTGTATTCTTGCTGATAAATAATAGTATTATCAGGATTTCCTAAATTATCGTTTACTGTTGGTCCGCCTAAAAATGTATATTCATATAAAAACGATGCAGATAAATTAGAGTCATCATCAAACTTATGCTCATAATCAAAACTACCCAAAGCAAAATCTCCTTTTCTAATTCTTAAGTTGTGATTGTAATATGTAAATGTATATAACCTATTATCACTATTTGATGGTGACACTGCATGATTGTCATAATAAACAATATCTGCTAGCCTATCTTTTGTATGTTTTCCTGCAAAAAAACCAACAGAATAACTATCTCTCTTATTAGGAGTATAATCTGCATTAAACCTACCATTATAACTAATTTCGTCAAAACTACGTTCACCATCAGAAGGTAAAAAAGTAGTTTTATTTTCGGCTTGGTTTACAATAAACATATCTCCTTCTCTTCTACCTGTTTTATCATTACGTTGGTAACTAGCTCCTAAAGAAAAGTTCCATTTATCCGTGCGTTTATTTAGCGTTGCATCTATACCGTAACGCTGTGCAGCTTCTTTTGTATCATATTCTTCTATAGACGGAAAACCGCCACGTACATTTACCTGTGTGTACGTACCGTTTGTAGCTCCTTTTTTAGTTATAATATTTAAAATTCCGCCTTTGCCCTCAGGGTCATACTTTGCAGATGGCGCTGTAATTAGTTCTACAGACTCTAAAGCATTAGCTGGTAATTGTGCTAAAATTGCACTAGCATCTCCTTGCGTTGGTTTACCGTTGACTAATACAGAGAAACCTTGGCTACCTCTAACACTTATTTCTCCCTGACCATCTACAGTAACAGATGGCAAATTTTTAACTACATCTACAGCAGAACCTCCTTCACTACTTTGATATTTTTTAGTATCAAAAACCTGACGATCTATTTTATGCACAACAGCAACCCGTTCTGCTTGTACAACTACTTCATTTAACTGGTTTCCTAAAGATAGTTGTATGGTTCCTAAATCTATACTAGCACCTTTTTTAGATACAATAACGTCTACTCTTTTTGTAGTATAACCTAAAAAAGAAGCTTCTAAAAAGTAGGCTCCTGCTTTTACATTAGGTATCACAAAGGAGCCATTTAATTCTGTTATAACACCAGTAACTAAACTAGAGTCTTTCTTTTTATAAAGTGCAGCTGTAGCATATTCTAAAGCTAAGCCATTGCCAACGTCTGTAATTTTACCTGTAATTTGTGCTGCTGCATTCTGTCCTAAAAAGTATAAGACAAAAAGAGATAATAGTATTTTAAGTTTCATATTTGTAGTAAATTTTAGTTGCTAATTTACTTGCATTAACAACGTAAGAATGGTGTATATAACTAAATAATGGTCTAATTTATAAGCTAAAAGATTTTTTGTACTGTAAAGGTGTTTGCAATACATATCGTTTAAAATATTTTGTAAAGTGCGATGTATCTTTAAACTCTAAATCATATGCAATTTCACTAACAGATTTGTTAGTATACAATAGCTGCCTTTTTACTTCTTTTATAATATGTTCTGCTATAACATCTGATGCTGTTTTACCAAAAACCTTATTACATAATGTATTTAAGTTTTGAGAAGTTACACCCAATTTATCTGCATAAAAAGTCACGTTATTTTTAAGGTTTAATGATAATAGTTCTAAAAAATTAGAAGTAACATTTGTAGTACCCAAAGTAGATTCTTCATTTAAAAAGCCAACCAACTTAGCTAGAATTGACTTTAAACCACCTTCAATAACCTCCTGATTAACAAATTCTTGTTTAATTTCTAAACTCATCGCTTTAAACAAGTATTCTAAAGAACTATTAACTTCTTTAATTCTAACCTTAGAACTATTTTTTAACTTGTGTAGTTGGGTATTTATAAACTTATCTAAGGTCTTCTTTAAAAAGTTTTCTTTAATAATTATGACATAACCTTTTGGTTCTGTATCTATTTCCCAATTGTGAACCTGGTTCTTTTTTACTAAAAAAAATACAGGAGGTTTAATCTCATAACTTTTAAAATCTATGTGATGATAGCCACATCCTTTGGTAAAGTAAACAATCTCTAAATACTTGTTGTGCTTGTGTGGTTTTGTATAACGTTTACGTGTATCAAATGGTTCTATTTTTATATCTAAACTAGAAGAAATTTTATTATATGTTTTAATAGAACTTTGCAAGTTAATTTAAATTTGGTTTTAGTAAATGTAAAAAATATAAGAGGTAATTGATAAAAGGAGTATCTATAAAATTTGTTAAAACCACGAAAAGGATTTCGCTAAATACTAACTTTATAATGTTTATACAACACTTAAAATAAAGCTAAAATTTAGCGTACTAAAAACAAAAAGGAGCCATATAGGCTCCTTTTTAAATTTGTATAATCACGTTTATTTTAATCCACGTGCTTTTAGCATTGGTTCAATTTTTGGGTCACTACCTCTCCAATTTTTATACATAGCTTCTAAATCTACTGTATTTCCTCTAGAGAGTACCATATCTCTAAAACGTTGGCCATTTTCACGAGTTAAACCTCCATTGTTTTCAAACCAGTTGTAAGCATCGTGGTGTAACATTTCTGTCCATAAATAAGAGTAGTATCCAGCAGCATAACCACTACCAAAAATATGTGCAAAATAAGTAGACCTGTAACGTGGTGGCACAGCACTAACAACATCTAACTTAGTTTTATGCAATGCATCTTTTTCAAAAGCATTGGCACTACTTACATTAGCATCTGCAGCAATTGTATGCCATTGCATATCTAAATTAGAAGCAGCTAAATTTTCTGTTAAACTATATCCTTGATTAAATGTACCTGCTTTTTTAATTTTATCTATTAAAGCTTGTGGTATCTGCTCTCCTGTTTTATAATGTAATGCGTAATTTTTTAATATTTCTGGATACAAGGCCCAATTTTCATTAAACTGAGAAGGAAACTCTACAAAGTCTCTTGCAACAGCAGTACCAGATAAAGAAGGATATTCTTGATTTGCAAAAAAGCCGTGTAATGCGTGTCCAAATTCATGAAACATTGTACTAACTTCATCATACGTAATTAAAGCAGCATCACCTTCTGCAGGTTTAGGGTAATTACACACATTGTAAATTACAGGTTTTTTGTTGTATAAGTGAGACTGAGTTACAAAATTACTCATCCAAGCACCACCTCTTTTACTTGGTCTAGCAAAATAATCTGCATAAAATAGACCTAATTTATCTCCATTTTCTTCAAACAACTCATACACCATAACATCTTTATGGTAGGTAGGAATGTCTTTTCGTTCTTTAAAAGTAATACCGTATAGTTTTTCAGCAGCATAAAAAACGCCCTTTTCTAAAACAGTTTTTATTTCAAAATATGGTTTAATAGCGTTTTCATCTAAGTCATATTTTTCTTTTTTAACCATTTCTGCATAGCGGTTCCAATCCCAAGCGGCTAAAGTAAAATCTTCTCCGTTTTTGGTAATCATTTTTTGTATTTCTTCTGCTTCATTTTTTGCTTTAGTAGTAGCCGCTGGTATTAAACCATTAAACATCTTAAATACATTCTCAGGTTTTTCTGCCATAGTACCTTGTAAACTCCATTCTGCATAATTAGTAAAACCTAATAACGCTCCTTTTTTAGCTCTTAAATTTGCAATTTGCAGAATTATATCTTTAGTATCATTTTTAGTACCGTCTGCTCTATTAAAAGCTGCTTTAAATATTTTTTCTCTGGCTGCTCTGCTTTCTAAGCTTTGTAATAATGGTTGCTGCGTTGTGTTAAGCAATGGAATTTTCCAACCTTCACCATCTTTATTTTCTAATGATTTTAATTGAGACTCTGTTAAACCAGCTAAATCTTCCTTATTTGTAAAAACTATAGCTCCGTTATTATTGGCAGACAACAAAGTTTTATTAAAACTATTAATAAGCGTTGCTAGCTTTGTGTTGTATTTTTTTAATGTTTCTTTATCTTCAAAACTTAGGTTTGCTCCTGCTTTTTCAAAAGCTTCAAAGTAAGTTTCTAATAACTTATAAGACTCTGGATCTAAAACTAAACTATCTCTTTTTACATACAATTCTTTTACGCGCTCAAACAAATTTTCATTTAAATAAATACCATCTTGTAGCTCAGAGAATTTAGGTGCCATTTCTTCTTGTACAGCTTGTAGCTCATCATTGGTATGTGCACCAGTTAATCCAGAAAAAATGTTTTGTACATTTTGCAATAGTGTACCACTCTTTTCTAATTCTAGTATTGTATTATCAAAAGTAGCTGGTTCTGTATTATTTGCAATTTTAGCTACAGCTTTATTCTGTGCAGCAATACCTTGTTGCAAAGCAGGTTTAAAATGTTCATTTTTAATTAATGTAAAGTCAGGCGCACCATAAGGTAGCTTACTTTCTACTAGTAAAGGGTTGTCTTTTGTACTCATAGCTTCTGGTTTAGTTGTTTCATCTTTAGTTTTACTGTCTTTACAAGAGGCAAACAAAATAATAACAAGGGCTACTGTGTATATATTTTTCATTAATATTAGTTTTTTTTAATTGGATATAAAGATACTTTTGTTACTAAGGTAACTCTCTTAAAATTGTCTTAATATTTATAGCATATACAGCAAGTTATCAAGTCTATCTCTCTTTTATTCTTATTATTTTTGTGTTTAAATTGATTTTTTATGTCTAGTTGTCATCATACTCACTACAAAATGTACAAACCTTACGGAGTACTTAGCCAGTTGTCTAGTAATGACAATAATCAAATTAAGAAAAAATTTTTATCTGAATTTTATAATTTCCCAAAAGGAATTATGCCTGTTGGTCGTTTGGATGAAAAATCTGAAGGATTACTACTTTTAACCACTAACGGCAAATTAAGTGATAAAATAAACAGATCTGGAATTGAAAAGGAATACTACGCGCAATTAGATGGTTTAATTACTGATGAAGCTATAACTAAGCTAGAAAAAGGTATAGAAATTGGACTAAACGGAACTACATACGTTACTAAAAGCAGTACTGTAAAACGCATTGAAGAACCATTACAGTTACCAAAACCAAATACTAAAATAAGATTAGGCAGACACAGGCCTAATAGCTGGGTTAGCATTTGTATAACCGAAGGTAAGTTTAGACAAGTGCGTAAAATGACTGCTGCCGTAGGCTTCCCTACCCTACGTTTGATACGTGTACGCATAGACAACATAATGCTAGATAACCTCACTGCAGGAGAAGTAACTCCTGTTTTATTATAACCTTATGATTTAACGAATTTGTTAATTTGATATTAAATAACGTTAAAAAAAAGAATGAACATTCATTTTTATATATCTTTGTACTTTCAAAACAAGGATATGAAATTAATTTGGAACATTTTAAAAGTGCTTCTTGCTATATTTATGATATATGCAGGACTGCAACATTTTATGAATCCGGAGTTTTTTAATCCCTATGTACCAGATGTATTGGTTTTTAAAACCTTTATAATTTATGCATCGGGAGTTTTAGAAGTTGGTTTAGGAATATTGTTACTAGTTCCAAAATTTGCTAGTAAAGCAGCTTTCTTCATATTTATATTAATGTTACTTTTTTTACCAATACATATTTGGGATGTGTTTTCAGAAACACCAGCAATTGGTAATCACCAAGCAGCATTAATAAGGTTACCAATACAATTAGTATTAATTGCATTGTCTTACAAATTATATAAAACTAACGCATAATGGCAAAATTACAGAAAAGCATAGACAAACGTAATGCCCTTGTTAAAGCAACTATAGAGTTGGTGAATAACAATGGTTTCCACGCTACTCCTATGTCTAAAATTGCTAAAATGGCAAATGTATCGCCCGCTACAATTTACTTGTATTTTGAAAACAAGCAAGATTTAGTAAATAAAACATACATAGAGGTTAAAGAAAAGTTTACAAGCTATGCTTTTGCTACCTATAAAAAAGAAATGTCTGTAGAAGAAGGTTTTAAACTCATATGGAACAGAATTGCAGAATTTAAATTTAATAATACAGAAGAAGCTTTGTTTTTAGCTCAGTGTGATAATACACCAATGGTAGATGAACCAAGCCGTGAGGAAGGAATTAAACATTTTCAGACATTATTAGATATATGGGAACGCGGAAGAAAAGAGAGTATACTTAAACAATCGTCTGATTATTTAATGTATGCATATACAATTATTCCTCTATCGTTTTTAATTATATCACAAAAAAGAGACACAATTAAATTAACCGAAGAACATATACAAGAAGCATATTTATCTGCTTGGAATAGTATAAAAGCAATATAAAACACAAATTAACATACATATACAATATGGAATTATTAGATAAATTAAATTGGAGATACGCTGCCAAAGCAATGAATGGAGAAATAGTTGCAGAGGATAAAATAGAACGTATTTTAGAAGCTGCACGTTTAGCACCAACATCTAGCGGTTTACAGCCTTTTGAAATTTTTGTAGTAAAAAATAAAGATATAAAAGAACAAATTAGACCAATAGCTTGGAACCAATCTGTAATTACAGACTGCTCTCATCTATTAGTTTTTGCTGCTTGGGACACATATACACCAGAGCGTATTAACTATATGTTTGATCTAACAAATGAAATTCGTGGTTTTGAAAATGAAGGTTGGGAAAACTACCGTCAAATGTTATTAGGTATGTACCCACAAAAAGACCCTGAAGAAAATTTTACACACGCTGCTAAACAAGCATATATTGCTTTTTCTCACGCAATTATGGCTGCTGCTTATGAAAAAGTAGATGCTACACCTTTAGAAGGTTTTGAGCCAGATGCTGTAGATAAAATTTTAGGTTTAAGAGAAAAAGGATTGCGAAGTGCAGTTTTACTACCATTAGGATACAGAAAAACAGAAGAAGATTGGTTGGTAAATTTAGTTAAGGTTAGAAAACCTATGACGGATTTAGTAACTGTAATAGAATAAATACAATATTATGATTCAGACAATTTTATTAAAAAACAGACCTGCTGGGAAACCTTCAGTATCAGATTTCGAATATGTAACAGATGAATCTGATTTAAAAATTAAAGATGGTGAGTTGCTTTTAGAAACAGCTTACGTATCTGTAGATCCTTACTTAAGAGGTAGAATGAGCGATGCTAAATCTTACGTCCCTCCTTTTGAACTAAACAAACCTGTACATTCTGGTGTAATAGCAAAAGTACTTGCTTCTAAAAATGAAAACTTTGCAGAAGGCGATTTTGTTTCCGGTATGTTAGACTGGAAAACACAACAAGTATCTACAGGAGAAATCCTTTTAAAAGTAGATAAATCTAAAGCTCCATTAAGTGCTTATTTAGGTATTTTAGGTATGACAGGTTTAACGGCCTACCTTGGGTTAACAGAAATAGGAAAACCAAAAGCAGGTGAAACACTTGTTGTTTCTGGTGCTGCAGGAGCAGTTGGTAGTGTGGTTGGCCAAATTGGTAAACTTTTAGGACTACGTGTAATCGGTATTGCCGGTACAGATGAAAAAGTAGAAATGCTAAAATCTAAATTTGGTTTTGATGCTGGTATTAATTACAACACTACTGAAAATATGACTGCTGCAATTGCAGATGCTGCGCCAAATGGTGTAGATGTTTATTTTGATAACGTAGGCGGACCAATATCTGATGCTGTACTTTTTAATATTAACAAATTTGCTAGAATGATTATTTGTGGTGCAATATCTGTTTATAATAATACAGAGTTACCACAAAGTGTAAGCGTGCAGCCATTTCTAGTAAAAAACAGTGCTTTAATGCAAGGTTTTATTGTTTCTAATTACGCAGAGAAGTTTCCAGAAGCAATGAAAGAACTATCAACCTGGTTAGCACAAGACAAACTAACTTATACAGAAACTATAGTAGAAGGTTTTGAGAACATTCCGTCTGCTTTTATAGACCTGTTTGATGGTAAAAACAAAGGTAAAATGATTGTAAAAATCTAAAAGATAGATTTTATCAACTTAAAAACTAAAGAAAATGAACAATTTTGAATACAAAAACCCAACTAAAATAATTTTTGGGAAAGATACAATTGAAAAATTAACTTCAGAAATACCAGTAGATGCTAAAGTTTTAATGCTTTATGGTGGTGGTAGTATAAAGAAAAACGGAATATACGACCAAGTTAAAACTGCTTTGGCAAAAGTAGATATGATTGAGTTTGGTGGTATCCCAGCAAATCCTGAGTATGAAACTCTAATGGATGCATTAAAAGTTATTAAAGACGAAAAAGTAACGTATTTATTAGCTGTTGGTGGTGGTTCTGTAATAGATGGTACTAAGTTTTTATCTGCTGCTGCATTATATGAAGGTGCAGAACCTTGGCAAATGCTAAAAAACAAAGAACGTCCTAGTAAAGGATTACCATTTGGAACAGTATTAACATTGCCAGCTACAGGCTCTGAAATGAATTCTGGTTTGGTAGTTTCTAGAAAAGAAACCAAAGAAAAACTTTCTATGGGCGGACCAGCATTATTCCCAACTTTTTCTATTCTAGATCCACAAGTAATTACATCTATTCCTAAGCGCCAATTAGCAAACGGTATTACAGATGCTTTTACTCACGTTTTAGAACAGTATATGACATACCCAGCAGGCGGTCTTTTACAAGATCGTTTTGCAGAAAGCATTTTACAAACATTAGTAGAGGTTGCTCCTACTGTAGTAGAAGACCCAACAAATTACGAAGCTGCATCTAACTTTATGTGGAGTTGTACTATGGCTTTAAATGGCTTAATACAACAAGGAGTTCCTGGAGATTGGGCTATACATATGATGGGACACGAGTTAACAGCCTTGTTTGGTATAGACCACGCACGTACGTTAGCTGTAGTTACTCCTAGTCACTACAAATACAATTTTGAAGCTAAAAAAGAAAAATTGGCACAATACGCAGAACGTGTTTGGAATGTAACAGAAGGTAGTATAGACGATAAAGCTTATGCGGCTATAGAAAAAACTGAAGCTTTCTTTCACCAATTAGGCATAGACACTAAATTATCTGACTATACTAAAGATTACGAAGGTACAGCAGAAGAAATAGCAAAGCGTTTTACAGAGCGTGGATGGAAATTAGGCGAACACCAAGCCCTGTTACCAGAAGATGCTGAGAAAATTGTAAAAATGGCATACTAAGTAATAAATATGAATTTAATTAAATCTGCAATTGTAGCATTAACTATAGTTATGGCTACAGCTTGCAACACTAAAAAAAACAATCAAGTTTCTGAAAAAGCTTTAGAGACAGTAAAAACTAAAAAAGAAAATAAAATGAAAGTATTATTTGTATTAACATCACACGATAAATTAGGTGAAACTGGTAAAAAAACTGGTTTCTGGGTAGAGGAATTTGCAAACCCATACTACACATTATTAGACAAAGGTGCAGAAATTACAATTGCAACACCAAAAGGTGGAGCTGCACCAATAGATCCTAGTAGTGATTCTCCAGATGCTGCTACAGAAGACACAGAGCGTTTTAACAAGGATGCAGAAGCAAAAGATAAAATTGCTAATACTAAAGTTTTGGCAGATATAAATGCTGATGATTTTGATGCTGTATTTTACCCAGGTGGTCACGGTCCTTTATGGGATTTAGCAAACGATGAAAAATCTATTGCTTTAATTGAAAAATTTAATGAGCAGAAAAAACCTGTAGCATTTGTATGTCACGCTCCTGCTGCCTTAAAAGGTGTTAAAGGAACAGATGGTAACCCATTAGTTAAAGGTAAAAAAGTAACAGGATTTACAAATTCTGAAGAAGAAGCTGTGCAACTTACAAATGTAGTGCCATTTTTAGTTGAAGATATGCTAAAAGAAAATGGAGGTATCTACTCTAAAAAAGAAGATTGGGCTGCTTACGCAATACAAGACGGTAACTTAATTACAGGTCAAAACCCAGCTTCGTCTGAGTTAGTTGCTGATAAATTAGTTGCTGAATTAAATAAATAATTGTAGTTGTTTGTTTATAATAAAACGCCTGTAAAGTAGATCTTTACAGGCGTTTTTATTTAATTTAAAAAAAATTGTATTACAAAATATAATTATCTGTAAAACAAGTTTTTAACACCAACAACTTAAATAAATAAGTTACTATGCTTCTTGCGTGTTTTTCTTAGACTTACGGTACATATAAGACTCAAAAATATTACGTTTTGCAAAACGATAAATCTTATCAGAATTAATCATTTTTACATATATTTTTTTAGGAACTCCAAAATACTCATAAGTAGTACCGTCTAAAAATGTTACTTCTAAAAGCTGACCATTATGCTGAAAATCTAAAATACCAGAAGTAGTTGTTAATGCTTTATATTCTTCTGCATTAGCCACTTTAGTTTCTGGAGCTATACTTACAAGAAAATGGTAACCATCTATAATTTCTCTACTTTTAATTTCTGCTTCTTCACGCTTAGCGTCACCTTCTTGAAACTTATCTGGATGCCACTCTTTAACTAATTTTCTATAACTAGTTTTTAATGACTTAAGTTCTATGTTATTCTCAACAGAGAACATTTTCTTATATTGATTTATTCGTTTCATTCAGGTACTTTTTTAAAACCAGCCGCGAAATTACGTCTTTTAAATTGATTATCAACCTATATAACAATAATAGCGTATTATTTTCTTTTGCTAAACGGTCTAATAATTAACCCCAAGGGTCTATCATAGGTAAAATAGTTCGTCATCCATCCTATAAAAGCAGATAATTTATTTTTAAACCCTACTAGAGACATAATATGTATAAACATCCAAACCAACCAAGCAAAGGTTCCCTGGAATTTAAATTTAGGCAAATCTACAACTGCTTTTTTACGACCTATAGTTGCCATTACCCCTTTGTTCTTGTACACAAAAGGTTCTAACTCTTTATTATTAACTAATCTAATTATATTTTTTGCCAAGTGAGTACCTTGCTGTTGTGCCACTGGTGCTAACATTGGTAAACCTTTGGGATCTTCTTCAGAAATATGCGCAGCCACATCACCAATAGCAAAAATATCTTTAGTCTGCACTACTTGGTTGTATGCATCAATTGCAATACGGTTACCTCCTATTATAGCTTGTTTTGGCAAACCTTCTATTGGAGCTGCTTTTACACCTGCTGTCCAAATTACGGTATCAGTATAAAAACTATTATCACCTATCTGCAGCTTATTATTCTCATAAGAGCTTACTCTAGAGTTTAAGTGCACATTAACACCTAATTTGGTTAAATACAATAAACTCTTTGCAGAGGCCTGTTTAGACATAGCATTTAATAAATTAGAAGAAGCCTCATAAAGATTTATACTCATTTTAGAAATATCTAAATCTGGAAAATCTTTAGGCAACACGTGTTTTTTCATTTCTGCTAAAGCTCCTGCTAATTCTAAACCTGCAGGTCCTCCACCAACAATAGCAATATTTAAAATCTCGTCTAATGGCTCTTTATCTTTTTTTGCTAAAGCTTTTTCTAAATTCTGAAAAATATAGCTTCTTAAATTTAAAGCATCAGGAATAGATTTTAAAGTTAGCAGTTCATCTTTTATTGGTGCAAAATTGAAGAAATTATTTTGACTCCCAGTTGCTATTACTAAATAGTCATAACTAATAGTACCAATAGTTGTGTTTAGCTCTTTGGTTTTAGGATTAACAGCAATAACATTTGCCATTCTAAAAGTAACATTCTCATATCCTCTAAAAATACGCCTTACAGGGTATGCAATACTATCTGGCTCTAAACCTCCAGTGGCAATTTGGTACATTAGAGGCTGAAAATTATGGTAATTATTTTGATCTATTAGACGTACATCTACATTTTTGTTTTTAAAAGCTTTTGCTATAGTTATACCGCCAAAACCAGCACCTATAACTACTACTTTTTTTCTGTCTCCCATAAGTTTAAATTGTACTATAAAGATACAAAATAAGGATGTTTTTATAGGTTGATTTAGACCTTGTTTTACGTTAATAATAAGACAAAAAAAAGAGTCTATTCTTGCGAATAGACTCTTAGCTTAAAGCTTTTACTAGTATATGTTATAAAACTCTTACGTTTGCTGCGTTTAAACCTTTTTTACCTTCTGTAACCTCGTATTCAACTTCATCGCCTTCACGAATTTCGTCTACTAAACCAGAGATGTGTACAAAGATATCCTTACCTGAACCTTCTTCAGTGATAAAACCAAAACCTTTTTCATCGTTGAAGAATTTTACTGTTCCTTTACTCATTGTATTGTATTTATAATAAATTAATTTAAAACAAAAATACTACTAATAATCATATCTCCAAAATTTATTTAAAGACTTTATAATCAGTTAACTTAAACTTAATATTACAAATTATTTTTTTAATCAACTGTCAACTACTATTTTAGATAAATAAATACAAAATTATACTTCTCCTCTAGCAGGGTAGTCAGCTTTTAAAATATAATCTATTCCACCTAAAACATCTCTAAATTCTGGACGTCCAAAAGGCATAGATTGTATAGACTCCCAGTAAACTGTTTGGTCTGGTGTAATTAAAAACAGCCCTGGTTCTGCAAAAAACTCAGGCTCTTGCTTTATTCCACTAGAAATAAATAATCCCCATTTTCTTGCTTCATCAATAGAAAAGCTGTGTCCAAGCGGAATATCATTAATATCCCATTCTTTGTGTGTTGCTTTTGCTACCTCTTCTGTATCTGTGCTAATGGCAATAACATTAACGCCACGCTCTGTAAATTTAGGAAGCGATTTTTGTAATTGCTCTAATTGTTTTTGACAAACAGGACAATGTTTACCTCTATAAAAAAGAATTAAAGTAAAGTTTTCTGGTGATTGTTCACTCAACTTCCAAGTGGTATCATTTACTAACTCTATACTTAATTCTGGGGCTTTTTCTCTAGGTTTTATCATTCTATATTATTTTTTATTAAACTTAATTTATTGATGTTACCATCAACTAATGTTAAGTTACAAAAAATGAAAATCAATATAGAGCGTTTAACAAAGCCTAACACAAGTTTAACGTCTCCTTAAATTTAAGTACTACCAATCTATAGGTCTGTAATCTTTTAAGAATTTACCACTCCAATGTTTTCCTGTATTAATACCATCAATTAACGGATCCATAACACGTGCAGCACCATCTACAATGTCTAATGGAGGCTGAAAATCGTGTAATTCTGCTTTTCTTTTAGATAATTCTGCCGGATCTTCATCTGTAACCCAACCAGTATCTACAGCATTAATATAAATACCATCTTTTGCTAAACTACCAGCGGCAGTGTGTGTAAGCATATTTAAGGCTGCTTTAGCCATATTGGTATGCGGGTGCCTATCTTCTTTAAAGAATCTATGAAATTTACCTTCCATAGCAGAAACATTTATAATGTGCTTTTTACCTGTGTTTTCTTTCTTCATAACTTCAGAAAGTCGGTTACATAGTACAAACGGAGCAACAGAGTTTACCAATTGCACCTCTATCATTTCTGTAGTTTCAATTTCTCCAAGCTTTAAACGCCAGCTGTTTGTTTTACGTAAATCTACCTGTTGCAAATCTGCATCTAACTCTCCCTCTGGAAAAACTTCTGAAGTTTGTAATGAATTATCAAAACTATATGGTATTTGAGACAACTTTGCAGAAGCTCTAATTCCTATGCCTGGTTCTGGTCCGTGCCAAGTAACTGGCATATTTTTATTAGGAGATGCTCCAGAGGTTAACGCCTTTAACTCTTGCATACAACCCACGTGATCTTGTAATAAATCTGCAGCATACTTTGGTAAATCTGAAATTGGTTTTTCTTCATTAGCCATTAAGTGCGTGTAAAAACCTGCAGGCCTACGTACTGTTTGCGCTGCATTATTAATAAGAATATCTAAATTCTCGTACTTTTGTTCTATAAAATTACAGAAGATTTCTACACTAGGTATGTGTCTTAAATCTAAACCGTGAATTTTTAAACGATGTCCCCATTGTGTAAAATCTTCTTCTTTAGAAAAACGCAGAGCAGAATCTACCGGAAACCTTGTTGTTGCAACTACAGTAGCACCTGCACGCAATAACATTAATGTAATATGATAACCAATTTTTAATCTAGAACCCGTTATTACTGCAACCTGCCCTTTTAATTCTGTTGTTTGAAAACGCTTGGCATAGTTAAAATCTCCACAACTAGTACACATTTGGTCATAAAAATGATGTAACTTAGTAAACAAATCTTTACAAACGTAACAGTTTCTTGGCGACTCTAACTCCAACTCTTTTTGGTTAGATAAATCTGCCTCTGGTAACAATTTAGGAGCAACAAAAACTACAGCTTCACGGGCACTACGTATACCAGTTTCTTTACGAGCATTACGGTCCCTAGCATCTTGTTTACGTTTTTGTGCTTTTTTAGCATCTTTTTTTCTACGAGAAAACTCTTCTCTACTTGGTCTAGAAAGTTGACCAGCAGCTTTAATTAAAGTTGTTCTTTTTTCTTTAGAAATTTCAAAAATTTCATCGGTATTAGAAATTAAGTGTTCTAAAACAGAAATACACTTATCTATTTCTTCTTGTGATAATGCATTATCTGCATTAGTATTCTCTTCTTTCATACATTAAATAATGCTAATTCTAACTTTCTTCTTCTTTAACCTTGTATTATTTAGTTTTTCTACAAGTTTAGGGGCAATAACTGCAGGTACAGATACAAAAGTACAGTCTTGTTTAAGTTCTATAACTCCTAATTCATCCTTATTAATATTACCTTGTTTAAAAAATAAACCAGCAATATCACCTTTAGATATTTTATCTTTTCTACCCCCAGAAATAAATAAAGTTGTCCAATATGGTGGTTTTCTTGTGCCTGTTTTACTAATTTTTGCAACTGGTGCATTTTTAATGAAATCTGGTAAATCTTCTTCTTCCCACTTTAAAACATAGGCAGTTCCTTTAGCGTTTACACGCGCGGTTCTACCGTTTCTGTGTATAAATTCTTCATTTTTATAAGGCAACTCATAATGTATAATATATTTCATCTCTGGAATATCTATACCACGTGCAGCCAAATCTGTAGCTACAATAACATCATAAGTTCCGTTTCTAAATTTTAGTAAAGAACGTTCTCTATCTTTCTGTTCCATATCACCATGAAAACAGCCATGCGTAATATTATTTTTTTCTAAAAACCGACTAACTCCCTTTATACTTTCTCTTAAATTACAAAATATGATACCCGGGTTATTCCCTTCATTATTAAGTAAATTTAGTAACGTTCTTAACTTATCTCTATTAGGAGAAACTACAGTTTTAACTGCTAGTTTATTTTTATTTTCCTTTAAAAAATTAATAGTTACAGCTTTATCTAAACGTACAAATTTTGGAATAGTAACACCCTGTGTAGCAGAAGTTAAAATACGTCTATTTAAAGCAGGTAATAAACTAATAATATATTTCATTTCTTCTTCAAAACCTGTTTCTAAAGACTTATCAAACTCATCTAAAACAAGTGTCTTTATATATTTTGTAGAAAAACGTTCATTATCAAAATGGTCTGCAATTCTTCCTGGTGTACCAATTAATATTGCAGGTATGTGCTTAAGCTCTATTTTATCTTTAGACATTGCTCTACCACCATACACTGCATTAACTTTATAACCAGAACCCATAGAACGTATAACCTGTTCTATTTGTATGGCTAATTCTCTAGATGGCACTAAAATTAAAGCCTGTATTTCCTCTAAATCTGGATCTAACCTATCTATTAATGGCAACAAAAAGGCAAGTGTTTTACCTGTTCCTGTTGGCGATAATAATACTGTGTTAGTTGTATTTTCTATTACAGAAAGAGCCTCTTGCTGCATAGGGTTTAATTGATGAATATTTAATTTTTGTAAAATATCCTTTCTATTTTTAATTGTATTTGCCATACTATTTTATGCTATTAAAGCGTAAAGTTGTTATCTTCTAATGAGCTAGAACCAAGTTTTTTAGTTTGCCCTAAATGATGTGCTAAAATTTTATCTACCAATTCTTCTTTTGTTAAATGATGAAAAACGGTATGTACCTTTTCTTTAAATTCAGCAGATATAGTGTGATTAGGTTTTGTTTTAAAAATCTTTTTAGCCCAAAGTAATGTATTGTTTTCTTCAATACTACTAGCATCTGCTTTTTTAAACTTTTTAAAACTTAATCCTAATTCGTTTTCAAAATCTGTAATGTCTTTTTCTTCTTCTTTCTGCAAAATAGTTAAAGAAAACCCTTCTGCTCCTGCCCTTGCTGTACGTCCACTTCTATGCACGTAAGTTTCATAAACATCTGGTAAATGATAATTTACAACATAAGATATTTCTTTTACATCTAACCCACGAGCAGCCAAATCTGTAGCCACTAATATTTTTATGTGCCCTTCTCTAAACTGACCCATAATACGGTCTCTAATTGGTTGTGTTAAACTACCATGTAATGCGCCAGAAGAGAACTTATTTATAGCCAAGTTTTTTGCAAGTTTGTTAACTGCGGCTTTGGTTTTACAAAATATAATTCCTCTTTGCCCATCTCTAGAGTTTAAAAAGTGCATTAAAACCTCTAATTTTTCAATAGGTTCTACAACAACATATTGGTGATCTATACTAGTATTACCAACGGTTTCCATATTTACACTAACCTGTGTAACATGTTTAGATAAATAGTTTTGTACCATTTGCTTAATAGCGCCAGGCATTGTTGCTGTAAATAATATAGTTCTTTTATCTTTAGGTAATGCAGCTACAATAGTATCTAAACCATCTTTTAAGGAAGTTACCATTTCATCTGCCTCATCTAAAACAAGGTATTTAGAATTTTTTAGACTGATAGCGTTACGTTTTAACAAATCTATTAACCTACCAGGAGTAGCAATAACTATATGAGTGTTTTCTTTTAAACGTTCTATTTGCGGCTTTATAGGTGTACCACCACATATTGATGCTATTGAAACAGCAGGCATATGTGAAGCAAAAGAAACTAAATTGCTGTAAATTTGCTGACCTAATTCTCTTGTAGGTACAACTATTACAGCCTGTATATTGGCATTATCTTTATCTATTAATTGTATAAGTGGCAAACCAAAAGCTGCGGTTTTACCAGTACCTGTTTTTGCTAAACCAACAAAATCTTTGTTAGCCACTAGTAAAACCGGAATAGATTTTACTTGTATTTCTGTAGGAGTCGTAATTTCTAATTCGGCTAAACTTTTAAGAAGAGGAGCAGAAACTCCTAGTTTAGAAAACTTTTTTGACATAATATAATTTTGGGCAAAGATAGTCACTCTTTTCACTAGAATCCACAAAAAAATAGGGGATCTCTTTAGATATCATCTTACATTTGTAAAAAACAGTTGCTGTGCATCGAAAAAACCTACATAATACGCCTTATCAATTTAAAAAATTAATAGAAATACATATTTCTTTAGCTCCTTTTGTACACACTAATGAGTTTGATAACAGCACTATAGATTTTTTTAATCCTAATGCCATTTTAGAATTAAATAAAGCGCTATTAAAGCTACACTATAATGTTACTAATTGGAGTATACCTGAAAATTACCTTTGTGCGCCAATTCCAGGACGTGCAGACTACATACACCATATAGCAGACATACTTAACAAAGTAAATATAAATACACCTGTTAAGGGTTTAGATATTGGTGTGGGTGCCAATTGCATTTATCCAATACTAGGCAGCCAAATATACAATTGGAAAATGGTAGGTTCAGATATTAATGAAGTGGCTGTAGCATCTGCAAAACAAAATGTAACTGCAAATACTAATTTAGTTGATGCTATTGAAATTAGACATCAAAAAAACAATGCTAATATTTTTACAGGAATAATTAAATCTAATGAAAAGTTTGACTTTACAATGTGTAATCCGCCTTTTCATTCATCAGAAAAAGAAGCAAAAAAAGGCACACAACGCAAACTTAAAAATTTAAGAAAACAAGCTAATGAGCTAGAGCTTAACTTTGGTGGTATGGCTAATGAGCTTTGGTGTAATGGTGGCGAAGCTCTATTTTTAAAACGATTAATAAAAGAAAGTGTTTTATTTAAAGACCAGGTTACTGTTTTTACCAGCTTGGTATCTAAAAGCAATAACTTACCTAAATTACAAAAACAACTTACTAAACTAAAAGCTAGTTATTTTATAGTGCCTATGGAACAAGGCAATAAAAAAAGTAGAATTTTGGCTTGGAAATTTAATGACTAAATTCAAAATTACAAACTTCTAGTTTCATCACTTATCTTTACCTTTGCAAGGTTTAAAATTATACAATGCATAAAATTCACCCTAAAACATTACAAGACCTAGAATTTAACACCGTATTAGAGCACATTAACTTGCGCTGTAGTACAGAATTAGGGAAAGAATTAGCACTACACGTTACTCCTTTTAGTAGTAAAGAAGAAATTTTAGAAAATCTAGGAAAAACTAGTGAATACGTAGCATCTTACGATAATGAAAACCGTATACCAAATCACGGTTTTGATGCGATTACTAAAGAATTACATTTATTAAAAATAGAAAACGCAACATTAGAAATAGGAGGTTTTAAAAAAATTAGCAGTATTTGCAATACTATTGTTGTACATACTAAGTTTTTTAAAAAGTTTAAAGAATATTACCCATTATTAAGTAACTATTCTGAAACACTAAATGTGCTACCAGAAATACCAAACGCTATAGATGCTGTTATAGATAAGTTTGGCGAGGTTAAAGATAAAGCATCAAGCAAATTATACGATTTACGTAGAGAAATTAATTCTGTAAAAGGTAAAATTAACTCTAGTTTTTTATCTGCTTTAAACTCTTATAATTCTGCAGATTATTTAGACGAAATTAGAGAATCTGTAGTAGACAACAGGCGTGTTTTAGCTGTAAAAGCAATGTACAGAAAAAAGGTGAAAGGTGCCGTTATGGGGGCTTCTAAAACTGGTAGCATTGTTTATATAGAACCTGAAGCTACGTTACGCCATAGTAGAGAGTTAAACAATTTAGAATATGATGAAAAAGAAGAAGTAAATCTTATTTTAAAAGAATTAACAGCAGCAATTAGACCTTTTGATTATATTTTAGCTAGTTACCAAGAGTATTTAGCAGAAACAGACGTTACTGCTGCAAAAGCAAAGTATGCACAAGATACAAACTCTCTCTTACCAAAAATTAGTGAAGAAAGAACTATGTTTTTACGTGATGCCTACCACCCACTCTTGTACTTAACTAATACAAGGAAAAATGAAAAAACCTGGCCACAAACTATAGAACTAAAACAGGACAACAGAATTATTGTAATTTCTGGTCCTAATGCTGGTGGTAAAAGTATTACCTTAAAAACAATTGGTTTGCTACAGGTGATGTTACAAAGTGGTATGCTAATTCCTGTTCATGAACGTAGTACGGTTTGTTTGTTTGAAAAAATATTAACAGACATAGGAGATAATCAATCTATAGAAAACCACTTAAGCACCTATAGTTATCGCCTTAAAAATATGAATAGCTTTTTAAAGAAGTGTAATGATAAAACACTTTTTTTAATTGATGAATTTGGTACTGGTAGTGATCCTGAACTTGGTGGTGCATTGGCAGAAACTTTTTTAGAAGTTTTTTATGAGCGCGGTGCTTATGGTGTAATTACTACGCATTACGCCAATTTAAAAATGCTAGCTAATGAATTACCGCACGCTACAAATGCCAATATGTTGTTTGATGCTAAAAGTTTAGAGCCAACTTTTAAACTTGTATTAGGGCAAGCTGGTAGTTCTTTTACTTTTGAAGTTGCTCAAAAAAATGGTATTCCGTATAGCCTAATTAACAAAGCCAAAAAGAAAATAGAACGTGGTAAAGTCCGTTTTGATGCTACCATTGCTAAAATGCAAAAAGAGCGTAGTAAAATGGAAAAAACAGGTTCTAGACTACAAGAAGAAGAAACTAAAGCAAGGCAAGAATCTAGACGTTTAGAAGAGCTTAACACAAAAATAAAATCTAAGCTAGAAAACTACCAAGAATTGTACGACCATAACCAACGTATGATTTATTTAGGTAACAAGGTAAATGATGCTGCTGAAAAATATTTTCAGGATAACAAAAAGCGTGTGTTAGTCTCAGAACTAATACGTGTTGTAGAAACTGAAAATAGCAAACGTAAAAAGAAATCTGCAAAAGAAGTTAAAGCACAAAAAGCCAAAAAGAAACAAGTAGAGCAAGAAGTTGCTAAAAAGGTAGAGGTAATACGTGAAAAGAAAAAAGTAGAAAAGAAAAAAGCTATTGTTAAAGAAAAACTTAAACCTAAGTATATTTTTAAAATTGGTGATAGAGTCCGTATGCTAGATGGAAAAGCTGTTGGTAGTATAGATTCTTTAGAAAAAAACAAAGCTATTGTTAACTACGGATTATTTACTACAAATGTAAATGTAGATCAGTTAGAACTGGTACAGGCCAAAAAAAAATAAACAGCCAGCATTAAGCATTATGAAGTTTACAAAGACTACTTAAGAGGCCGACTGTTCCCCATTTTTAAAAAACTAATTTAAATTGTGATTGTAAGCCTTAAAACTTACGTTAAAGTAAATTTGTTTTATTTATAAATTGTATACCACTAATAAATATTAGTAGCGTTTATATACTAAATAAAAATAAACAGCCAGCATTAAGTTTAATGAAGTTACAAACCACTTAAGAGGCCGACTGTTCCCCAATTTTTAAACTAAATAATTTTTGTATTCAATTATTTAATTTTTAATATTTTCTTACACTGCAAAAGTAAGCCTAAACCAAATGTTTTTAAAGAAAACACCATGGACAAAGCATGGACAAGTGTTAATTTTTTCTTATAAAACACAAAAAAAATACAATTACAACTAGACTTCTACAAGTAACACACTATATACGTGCATTTATTAAAAATAGTTGTCAAAAAAATATATTTAGATTCAATTAACTGAAAAACAGTGTTTTAAAAATTAATTATATTCATTTTTTTACAGTTTTAATTACAAAAAACGAAAAATAATCGGTTTATTTTACTAACTAACAAATTAACATATTAATTTATTCTTTTATGAAGTTAATATATAGCCTATGTAAGTAAAAAGGGAAGGTTTAGATAGCTTACAAAGACATACAGCTGTTATTATGCTGTAAAATACTAAGTATATTCTGCCTGTTTCGTATACTAATTCTTTAATTTAGGGTATAAACAACAAGTATACTTTTAATAAATTAAAAAGTAAAACACCATTAACCAACAATCAAATAAAAAACAATACTAATGGACTTAGCATAGATTGGTTAAAAAACTATTATTTTAAACTTGAGTAAAAAAAAACTGGGCAATAATTAAATTGCCCAGTTAAACTAACTCAATTCTGTATAATTATTAACAGTTATTAAGACCATTACATAATTAAATGTAATCATAAGTAGGAAGCAAAATTTGAGAATAATTTAGAGCTAGTTATTTAGATGTATTTTATTGAATACTTAGAGACTAAAAATTGGAGAATAATCACCCGTATTATTACCAGAAACAGTGTATTTGGTACCAGTTATATCAAAAACTACAGTTCTTAATTTGTTACCTACATAAAAATTAAATGATGCACCTACAGTCTCTAAGGGTATATTTTTGATTAAAAGGTTATTAGAATTTTTAATGGTATATAAATTTAACGGCAATGCAATTCCTATGTTACCATCTCCATCTCCTGTTAGAAAGTACATAATTCTTTTACCAGATTTATCAAAGGCAATTGTTAAACTTTCGTATAGATCTTCTTCTTCATTTGATAAAACATATTCTTTATTTAACAAAGCTCCTATACCTTCTGTACCAAAACCTTGACTACTCCCTGCTCTTCCTAATCTCTCTATAGAAAGGTCTTCTAAAGAGGTGAAATTTTCCCAGGAATTTGAACTAACATATTTAAATTGTAACCCGTTTTTTGATATTGCTAGAAACTGTTTTTCATTATCTACACTGCTGTATTCTTCATTTTTTCTAAGATTTACAATAGCTCCTATACCATCAAACTCTCCACTGTCTTTATCACCAGTAAAGAATGGGTATTCACCAGCAAACAAATCAGTTACAGAAAAAGGACCTTCTAAAGCACCGTTAAAACTACGCATATATTTATCTCCAGAAGTATTTACAAGTATAAACTCTCCTTTATTGCGCTCAAAAGCTGCACCAACGCCTCCCATTTTATTTAAAATATTGCCTCTCCAATGCTTTGTTTGTATTGGTTCTCCATTATCAAAAAGAGGTTCGCAATTAGTTTCGTTATACTTTGTAGCAAGCTGTACACCAACTATTTGATTTGTATTTACACTACGTACCACATAACTTATAGGTAATCCAGAACCTATGTTAGCACTCTTGGACAGTAAGCTAACTAGAGAGCTTAAATTTGTTTCACCTATAGTAGATATAGTAGATTCTGTATCACCACCAAAAGCAATAACTTTTATATTAACATTTTTTAGCTCTTTTAAATGGTTAACCTCTAACTCTGCTTTAACTTTAGTGCTAAACACACCAAAACTAGCATTAGCAGCTACGTTTAGTTCTTGGTAAGATGAGCTTGTTTCTATCAACATATAATAAACTCTACCATAGGTAACATCACTAATATATGTAGCAGGATTATCTTCTTGTATATATTTAGCTAAATCTTCTGGTGTTACCGTGTCTGCAAATAAATCATCCTTACTAGTTGGCAAATTCATAGACATAGTGTAAAACGTTTGTTTTAACTTTACCAAGATTCTATTTTTATTGTCTCCGTTTTTAAAGTCAAAACTAGCACCTGCTTTTACAAAGGCAGATTTTATATCTAACCCCATACTAATAGCTAAAGCTTCTCTACTTTGCACTTGTTCATACTCAAAAGTAAAATTTGCTGGCGTTACATCTGGTGATGCTGCTATTATCTGGTTCATAGCATCTTGTATACTACTTTTAGACACCACATCTACAGTTACATTACTAGATATGTTACCATTTACCAAATCATAAGACACTGTTCCTCCGGCTCTATCAACTGCTATTACGTCTGGAGTTGTATTTTTAAGTGTTTTTCCCTGTAACAAGCTACCTGGATAAATTATTTTAGCATTTGGACTAAATAATGGAAATCCATCTTCTCCACCAGATTCCCTTTTTAAATCATAAGTAGTTGTTGTGCAACTCCAGTTTTCTATAGTTGAGTTACCCTGATCGTCTGTTGTAGTAATTGCTTGCTCACTTTGTGTAGAAGAAACCTCTATCTGTTGTTGTATTGGATCTTCTAAATCTTCACCAACAGCAAGAACAGCATTAAAACTACTCTTTTCGGATTCGTTATCTTTTTGCGAAGAATCATCTTCCTTACTACAAGACAACAATGATGTAAATAGTATTAAAAACATTAGTAGGTTTGTTTTAATACTATATGAATGCATTTGCTTCATAATATATTATTTTAAGATTTGAGAGGACAAAAATAATTTTTTACAAGCTCTTAAACATCAAATATACAATGGACAAAGTATGGACACGTATATTAAAAACTATACAAAACAAAGGACGTACAATATGATTTTATAAGAGCCAAAACTAACTCGTATCCCATAAAAATCAATAGGTTAAGTCAAAAATAAAAGTTTAAAAACCTCTTAATAAAAATCAAAAAATATATGGACAAATGAAGAATAATAGATTTTTATATATTTAAATTTTTAAAAAAATTAATATCTTAGATGCAAAGAAAGAAGGTAAAGTCCCCAATTATTTTATTCTTTATATAATTAACTTTATCAGAATTAACTTATGAAAACCATATTAATTACCTTTTTGGTAATAAGTGTTACAACTTTTTCTTTTAGTCAAAATAATCAAAAAATAGATAGCTTAAAAAATGTTTTACAAACTGAAGTATCAATAACTCAAAAATTAAAAATACTAGACAGTTTACATTCAAATCTTAAGTATAGTAATCCAAAGTTATCTTTAAAATACTCCTTAGAGGCATATAATTCTGCTAAATTAATATCAGATAAACCCAAAATAGTTTCTAGCGCATACAATAGTGCACTGGTATATAAAGTAATTCACAAATTAGATTCTTCTGTCTATTATCATAAAATTGCTATGTCACTAGCAAAGGAACTTAATGATGATGTAAGCTATGCTAAAGGCCTTAATGAGTTAGCTGATATTGAAAGGCAAAACTCTAATTTAGATAGGTCTTTAAAAATGTTTAACAAGGCCAAAGATATTTTTAAAAAGAATAATAAAACAACACTTTACAGCAATTGTATTGGTAATATAGCTAGTGTTTACCTAAGTAAAGGTCAGTATAGATTATCTCAAAAAATGTATATGGAGTCTTTAGGTATTTTAGACTCTATAGGAGAAAATAGCGTATCTAAAGCAGATATTACTGCCAAAATTGGTGAAATACAAAATCGTATTGGTAATTATAATGAAGCCATCACATATTACAATAAAGCTCTTGAAGTATATAAGTTAAAAGATGATAGTAATTGGATGTGTAATATGTACCTGCAAATAGGAACTGCTTTTGTTAATTTAAAAAGGTTTGATAAAGCTATTATAAATTTTACAAAGAGTTTAAAAATAGCAGAAGATCAAGGATTAGTATCTAATCAAGGTTTACTATATACCAACATTGGATCTGTATACAGAGAGTCTAAACAATTTGAAGAATCTAAAGTATACTTAGAAGAAAGCTTAAGGTTTCATGAAAGAGAAGGCTTTTTATATAACTATATAGATGTTTTAAAAGAACTAGGAAAGTTATATATAGATTTAGATGAACCAAAACAAGCAATTATATACCTAAACAAAGCTATAGAAAAATCTAAACCTATTAAAAGGCTAGACTATTTAATGGAGAATTACAAGTTACGCGCATTGGCTAATGAACAGCTTGGTAAAAGCAATTTAGCTCTGAGTGATTTAAAAAAGCATCAAAAATTTAAGGATAGTATTTACAACTTAAAAAAAATACAACAGATTGAAGAATTAAAAACTATATACGAAACTGAAAAAAAACAAACTCTACTAGCTCTTAACGAAGAAGAAATTAAAAACTTACAACAAAAAGATAAACTAAATGCCTTAACTATAAGTCTTTACGCTGCTGGTATGGTAGCTGTAATTTCTATTTCAATTATGCTGTTTTTTATATTTAAACACAGAATGAAGAAAAATATAAATAAACAGAAAAAACAAGATGAACTATATAGAAAAGAAATAGAGCACAAACAAAAAGAATTAGCTAGTTTAACAGTGCACTTAGTACAAAAGAACACGTTTACACAAGAACTTATAGATAATTTAAAGGAACTTAAAAATAACCCAGATAAATTTAAATTAGAATTTAGACGTATATTAATGCTATTAAAAAAACAAACTGCAGACGACAAAGATTGGGAATTATTTAAGTCTTACTTTGCAGATGTTCATAATGATTTTGATAATAAACTAAAAAAAATATACGCGGACATATCTGATAAAGAAATTAGACTCGCTGCTTTTTTAAGGATGAATTTATCTACTAAAGAAATCGCCGCTATCTTTAACGTACTACCAGACAGTATTTTAAAGTCTAAATATAGATTAAAAAAGAAGCTAAGTCTTAAACGAGAAGTAGATCTAAGTGATTTCTTAAATTCATTATAAAAACACTTTTATTTGTTTAAGGTATTTTATCTTTGCCTTGTGGTAGTAGATAAAAAAATTATTCTTTTTGATGGCGTTTGCAACTTATGCAACAACGCTATACAGTTTATTATTAAACATGATAAAAAAGACCAGTTTAGGTTTGCAACATTGCAAGGAGAAACTGGCAAAAAACTTATTACAGAACGCAATATAAACACATCTAAAATAGACTCTATTATTTTAATAGAACCTAACATTGCCTATTACATAAAATCTACTGCTGCACTAAAAATTGGTCGTAATTTTGGAGGTTTTTGGATATTTTTATGGGTTTTAGAACAAATTCCTGTTGATTTTAGAGATTGGGTATATAGTTATATTGCTAAAAACAGGTATAACTGGTTTGGAAAAAAAGATAATTGTATGATTCCTACTCCGGAATTAAAAGCTAAATTTTTAGATTAATTAGCATCTAATTAATATTATTAATCAATTACTTAACTTAATTTCACCT
The DNA here is from genome assembly GCF_030546975.1 of Cellulophaga sp. 3_MG-2023. Lineage (NCBI taxonomy): Bacteria > Pseudomonadati > Bacteroidota > Flavobacteriia > Flavobacteriales > Flavobacteriaceae > Cellulophaga > Cellulophaga sp. 3_MG-2023. The sequence continues at coordinate 538,144 of NZ_JAUOPS010000001.1, read as the reverse complement.
AAATATATTAATCTTTTTTTATGTACAGTTTAAATCAAATTTCATATTCACTGCACGACTATTTAGTTGACTTTGGTTTAGATGATATTTACGCTAAATACCTAAACACACTAATACTTTTAGTTCTTTTAGTTATTGTTCTCTATATTTTTGATTTTGTTTTAAGAAAGATTTTTATTTCTGTCTTTGCAAAATTTACAAGCATATCTAAAACCAATTTTGATGACTTTTTGGTTAAAAATAAGGTACCAAGAAATGTTGCTCACATAGTTCCTATTATTATTGCTTACAACGCTGTTCCATTGGTTTTTAACGGTTTTATAAAAGCACAAGGTGTAATTTTAAAAGGGTTAGAAGTTTTTGGTATTGTATTAACTCTTTGGGTAGTTAGGAGTTTGCTTAACACTTTAAAAGATTTCTTTAAAACATTACCAAATCTAAAAGACAAACCTATAGATAGTTACATACAAGTATTTATGATATTTTTATGGTCTATTGGTATTTTGTTAGCTATATCTATACTTACAGACATAGAACTTTGGAAATTTTTAACTGGTTTAGGTACGGCCTCTGCTGTAATATTATTAATTTTTAAAGACACCATACTTGGTTTTGTTGCCAGTATACAAGTATCTATAAATGATATGGTGCGTATTGGTGATTGGATTTCTTTTAATAATTACGGTGCAGATGGTGATGTTATAGAAATTAACCTTGCTACAGTTAAAGTACAAAACTTTGATAATACAATTACAACTATACCAACATACGCCTTAATTTCTGATTCTTTTAAAAACTGGAGAGGAATGACAAATTCTCCTGGACGTAGAATTAAACGTGCTTTAATAATTAAGCAAGAGAGTATTAAATTTTTAGCTCCAAAAGATATTCAAAAACTAAAAAAAATAAGTCTTATAACAGAGTATATTGTTGGCAGGCAAGAAACAATTACAGAGTACAACCAAAGTAACAACATAGATAAATCTATCTTAATAAACGGAAGAAACCTTACTAACATTGGTCTTTTTAGAAAGTATGCAGATACCTATTTAAAAAATCATTCTGCTATAAATAAAGATATGATGGTTATGGTTAGGCAGTTAGCCCCTACTGCACAAGGTATACCTTTAGAGGTTTATGCTTTTAGTAGTGATAAAAGATGGGAAAACTACGAGTATATAATGTCTGATATTTTTGATCATTTACTTGCTGCTATTCCATTTTTTGAATTAGAATTGTTTGAGCTTCCTAGCAGCACAAACTTTAAAAGTACTTCTAAACCGTAAACTAGCTCAAAAGTTAACTTTACTCACTCTAAAGACCACTTTACAAACTATTAGTTTTTTTCAAGTATTGCTATTCTTAGGTTTACGCAACCTTAAAAACTAATATTTATGAAAAAGCTACTTTATCTATTATTACTAATTCCCCTAGCAATAACTGCAAACGACAAAAAAACTCCTTCTACCATAAAAGAGGTTACAGTTTACTTAAATGGAGCACAAATTACACGCACAAGTAATTTTACGCTTAAAGAAGGTACAACCGAGTTAAAGTTTACTGGTTTATCTTCTAAAATTGATGAAAATAGCATTCAAATATCAGGGTTACAATCTGTTTCTATTTTAGCAATGGATTACGGTATTAACTATTTAGATAAGTTTATGGTAACTCCTGAAGCTACAAAATTACAAAATGAAGCCAAATTACTATCTAAAAAAATTCAACTATTAAAAAATAGAATATCTGGTTTACAAGAAGAAGAATTATTAATTACCAAAAACAGACAAGTAAGCGCAACTACAGAAAATTTAGACCTAGAGAAGCTTAAACAAATAAGTACTTACTACAGAAAACGCATTACTGAAATTAGAGATGAGATATTTACTATAAATAATGAAATAGAAAAAATAAGCACAACAATTAGAGATCTAAATTTACAAGTAAAAGAGCTTACAACTGGGCCTGCTATAGCGCAAGGAGAATTAGTTGTTAAGTTTGATGCCCCTGTAGACATTAACATAAACTTAATTTTGTCTTATGTTGTTTCAGATGCTGGTTGGGTGCCAACTTATGATATAAAATCTAAAAATACAGCCAGTAATCTTCAACTTAAATACAAAGCTAATGTGTACCAAAACACAGGTAATGAGTGGAAGAATGTAAAAATTAATTTATCAACCGGAAACCCTATAAAACAAACAACTAAACCGGTTATAGACACTAAATATCTAAACTTTACAAACGGGTACAATTACCAATCTAAAGCTATAAAAAAGAGTAAATATTATTACAATCCTTCAGTAAAAAAAGTAACAGGGGTGGTTACAGACGCATCCGGACAACCTTTACCTGGCTGTACTGTTTTAATAAAAGGCACTAACATAGGTACACAAACAGATTTTGATGGAAACTACACCATAGCAACCCATACTGGGCGAGAATTACAGTTTTCTTACATAGGAATGCAAACAACAGAACTACCAATTTATGCATCTATAATAAACACAAAATTAGATGAAGATAATGAAGCCTTAGATGAAGTTGTAGTTACAGGTTACTCTAGTTCTTTACAAGGTAAGGTAGCGGGCGTAAAAGTTAGAGGAACATCTACCCTAACTACAAATAAACCAGAATTGCCTTTGTATATTGTAGACGGCGTGCCAATGGAAAATTTTATAGAAGGTGATATTGATGCCAACGATATACAATCTTTAGAAAAATTAAATGGAGTTTCTGCAACTGCTGTTTACGGTTCTAGAGCTACTAATGGTGTGATTGTAATTACTACTAAAAAGAGTACTACAGAAGACGATGTTACCAATACAACTTTTGCAATTAAAAAACCGTATTCTATTAAGTCTGATGGAGATATAATAGCCATAGAAATTAATACCTTTAATTTAGATGCTACATACGAGTACCTTTCTATACCCGTATTAAATGAAAATGTTTTTTTAACTGCATCGTTTAAAAACTGGGAACAATACAATTTATTACCTGGTGAGGCTAACATATACTTTAAAGGTGGTTTTGCTGGTAAAACGGTAATAGATCCATACAAAACAACAAAAGAAATGGTAGTTTCTTTAGGTGTAGATGCAGGTATTACAGTTACAAGAAAGCAAGATCGAAACTTTAAAGGTAAATCTCTATTTGGTAATAATCGTGTGTTAAACAGAGCGTATGATTTAGAAATTAAGAATAATAAAAGCACAGCGATTACCGTAAAGTTAATAGACAGGATTCCGTTATCTGAAAATAAAGAGATTAAAGTAAGTGAAATAGAAACATACAATGCAAATTATAATGACGCTAAAGGTTTGCTAACGTGGAAAATAGATTTAAATAGTAAAGAAACACAAAAAGAACGTTTTTCTTACCAAGTTAAATATCCTAAAAACAAACATATCTCTTTATAATTTACAAACTTATTTAACATACAATTATGATCATATTAATAATCCTATTTATAGCTATCGTCTTATTTTTCATTTTTAATTGGGCTTTAAAAAAAAGCAATAGAATTGCTTTAAAATATAAAAAAATTACTGCAATAGGACTATCTATTGTTTTTGCTCCATTAACATACATCTTTAGCATATATTGTTTTGTAGCAATAATTTCCTACTATCCTAAACATCAGTTTAATCAACAAAAATGGAACAACAATCCTGAGCAACGTTATGAGTTATCTACTGATATAATTGAGAGTAATATGCTAATTGGTAAAACTAGAACAGAAGTTATACAATTATTAGGTGAAGATTTTTATGAATACAACCCAGAACATATTGCTTATATATTGGGGTTTAAACCTGGTATTTTTAGTATTGATACAGACGCATTAGATATTATTTTTAAAGACAATATAGTTATAAAAGTAAAACAGCATCAAACTTAATTGTTTGATGCTGCTTTTATATATTAAAAGTAGTTATGCTACTTTACTTCGTCATAATTATCATCCCAATTTTTAGCCTTAGGATTATCATGTAATTTACCAGCAGATTTAGCAACAATCATAGATACTGTAGCATCTCCTGTAACATTTACTACGGTTCTACACATATCTAATGGTCTGTCTACAGCAAAAATTAACGCCAATGCAACAGGGTATAAATCTGCCGGAAAACCAATAGCTTCCAACACTATAACCAACATTACCATACCTGCTCCTGGTACTGCTGCAGAACCTATAGAAGCCAATAATGCGGTTAATACAATAGATAGTTGGTTTCCAAAAGTTAAACCTTCTGGCCAAAGTACCTGCATAATAAATACAGCAGCTACAGCTTGGTATAAACTTGTACCATCCATATTAATTGTAGCTCCAACTGGTAAAACAAAGCTTGATACCTCCTTATCTACCCCAATGTGCTCTTCTACCCTTTCCATAGTTACTGGCAAAGTTGCCGCACTAGAACTAGTAGAAAAAGCTAATAATTGAGCTGGACTCATTTGTTTTAAAAACCAAATAGGATTCTTTTTTGTATAAAAATATACTAGAGAACAGTAAAAAGCTATCATTAGTATCAACCCTAAAACAACTACTCCTGCATAAGATAGTAACTTCTGTAAAATTTCTGGATCATCTGCAGTAACTACAACCTGACTTAATAATGCAAATACAGCAAAAGGAGCGGCAAGCATAATTAAATCTACCATTTTAAGAATAACATCATTTAGTGAGTCAAAAAAATCTTTTAAAGGTTTAGATCTTTTTTCACCAACTAACAACATAGATATTCCCATAAAAATAGTAAAGAATATAACTTGTAACATTAGTTTATTATTACTCATAGCTGCCAAGGCATTGCTAGGTACCATATCTACTAAAAACTGCAATGGGCCACTTTCTTTTTGTGTTGTAGCTTCCGCAATTTTACCTTGCAAACCACTATCGTTAGCATAGGTATTAGTTAATTTTGTTATAGTTTCTTGAGAAATACCTTCACCTGGCTGCAATACATTTACTAGTACAAGGCCTATGGTAATAGCTATTACTGTTGTAAACATATAAATACCAATAGTTTTAAAACCGATATTTCTAAATTTGGAAATATCTTTTAAGTCTGATATTCCTTTAATTAATGATGCAAGTATTAACGGAACCGCAATTAACTTTAGGAGGTTCACAAATATTTGTCCAAATGGTCCAATCCAGTCTAGTATAAAATCTTTGCCCCATGTAAGTTGTGCCATGCCAAAACCAAAGAGGATACCAAAAACCATCCCTATCATAATCTGCCAGTGCAGCTCCAATTTCTTCATACTTCTATTTTATAAAAATTTTTGTGAGTAATATACCATTTTGGTCTGTTACGTTCCAAATAAAATTGAATCAATAATTTTTAACATCAATTATTACTAATAATTCAATGTAAAAATATCTGTCAATTATTTAATACTGTTGTTTATTAAGGTGTAATCTGCTAAAACTAAAGCTGCCATTGCCTCAACAATTGGTACGGCTCTTGGCACAACACAAGGGTCATGACGACCTTTACCTTGAGTTTTCACCATATTACCATCCTTATCTATTGTTTCATAAGGCTGTATAATAGTAGCAACAGGTTTAAACGCTACGTTAAAATAAATATCCATACCATTGCTTATACCACCTTGTATACCACCACTAAAGTTGGTTTTTGTTGTGCCATCTGTATTAAATTGGTCGTTATGCTCACTACCTTTCATAGCTACACCGCTAAAACCACTACCATATTCAAAACCTTTTACAGCATTAATACTAAGCATTGCTTTTCCTAATTCTGCGTGCAATTTATCAAAAGCTGGCTCACCTAAACCAATTGGCACATTTTGTAGAACACAAGTAATAACACCACCAATAGTATCTCCTTGTTTTTTAATATCCTTAATGTATGTTTCCATTTTAGCAGCCATATCTTGGTCTGGACAACGTACAGGGTTTAACTCTGTATCTGCTAAATTTAAATCGGTGTAGTTTTTATTTAATTTTAATTCTCCTACCTGAGAAACATAAGCATTAATTTTTATGTTAGATAAAAATTGCTTTGCAATTGCACCAGCTACTACTCTACTAGCAGTTTCACGAGCAGAACTACGTCCGCCACCACGGTAATCTCTAAATCCATATTTTTTATCATACACATAATCTGCATGTGACGGCCTGTAAGAGTCTTTTATATGTGAGTAATCATGAGATTTTTGGTTAGTATTGCGTATGGCAAACCCAATTGGAGTCCCTGTAGTTTTACCTTCAAAAATACCAGAAAAAAATTCTACCTCGTCTGGCTCTTTACGCTGTGTAACTATTTTAGATTGTCCAGGTTTTCTTCGGTTTAATTCTGTTTGTATAGCATCTAGATCTATTTCTATGCCTGCTGGGCAACCATCTAATACTCCGCCTATTGCTACTCCGTGTGATTCTCCAAAGGTTGCTACCTTAAAAAGGTTACCAAAAGTGTTTCCTGCCATCTAATTATTTTATTGGTATGTATAAGTTCCAAAGATAATTTATAAGCATCAGAATATAAAATTTAGATATGTCTTAATGTACACTTAACACAATCATCACAAAATTTTCATTAGTTGTTTATATTCAGTTCATATATAAAGGGTTAGTTTGTATAAACTGGTAAAGATGAAGAAAAGAAAAATTGAGGTTGCTGTTATTTCTGACGTTCACTTGGGTACTTATGGTTGTCATGCAGACGAAATACTAATTTATTTAAATAGTATTGACCCAAAAATTTTAATATTAAATGGAGATATTGTAGATGTTTGGCAATTTAGCAAGCGGTACTTTCCATCTTCACATATGAAAGTTTTAAAAAAAATTATTGGTATGGCCTCTAAGGGCGTACGAGTATATTACATTACTGGTAACCATGATGAAATGCTACGTAAATTTAGCGGTACAATTATGGGTAATGTGCATATTGTAGATAAACTTGTTTTAGATTTAGACGGAAAAAAAGGGTGGTTTTTTCATGGTGATGTTTTTGATGCTTCTATTACAAATGCTAAATGGTTAGCTAAATTAGGTGGTAAAGGATATGATTTATTAATATTAATAAATAGAGCCTTAAATTGGGGATTATCTAAAATGGGAAGAGAAAAGTATTCTTTATCTAAACGAATTAAAAACAGTGTAAAAGGTGCTGTAAAATATATTAGTAATTTTGAAGAAACTGCTGTTAATTTAGCCATTGAAAAAGGATATGATTATGTTGCTTGCGGACACATACACCAGCCTAAAAAAGAGTTAAAAGAAAACAAATATGGCCGCTGCGTATATTTAAACTCTGGAGATTGGATAGAAAATCTAACTGCTTTAGAATATTCTTTTAAGCGTTGGAAACTATACCAATACAATCATGATAAATTATCCCCTTTTTTTGCTGACGAAGAAATAAAAAATATGGATATGCAAGAGCTTATAAACTCTATTACCAGCAATAATCCTATTAAAAATGGTAATAAAATTGAAGATAACACTACAGAATAGAAACACTTGCTATTTAAACAAGTGCTTCTTTTAAAATTGTTATTGGATGTAATGCTTTACGTTTTGTACCGTCATAAATTTGGTGTCTACAACTAGTGCCATTTGCAGAAATAATGACATCATTATTACTCTTATTAATTGCCGGAAATAATTTTAAATTACCTACAGCCATACTAGTTTTATAATGTTCTTTTTCATAACCAAAAGAACCTGCCATACCACAGCAACCAGAGCTTATTATAGATACTTTATAATTTTCTATTACATTAAGCACATCAAAAGTTACTTTTTGGTTGCTTAAAGATTTTTGATGACAGTGATTATGAATTTTTACAGTTTTAGCTTCTTTGGTAAATTGGTTTTTTGAAATGTTTCCTTTTTCTATTTCACCAGCTAAAAACTCTTCAACAATAAACGCATTTTTAGCAACAGCATTTACCAATTCCTTATCACTCACTAATTTTTTATATTCATCTCTAAAAGTTAAAATAGCAGAAGGCTCTAAACCAACTACAACTACACCTTTATCTGTAAATTCTTTTAATTTAACTACATTCTTTAAAGCAAGTTCTTTAGCTTGTTTTAAAAATCCTTTTGATATAAATGTGCGTCCACTCTCTGCATAAAACAACTCTACATTGTACCCTAACTTAGTTAATACTTGTATAGCATCTATACCAATGTTAACATCTAAATATTTTGTAAATTCATCTATATACAAAATAACTTTGCCAATACTTTTTTTACCATTAGTATCTATTTGGCTTAAGTATTTATCAAAATTAAATTTGTAAACATTTGGTAAGCTACGCTCTGGAGCAACACCACTTATATTTTTAATTACACCTCCAAAAAGTGATGAATTAAACATAAAATTAGTCATTTTGGGCATTTTACTACCTAAAGCGTTGTATTTTGTATTAAAAGCAAACAATTTATTTCTAAAAGAATATCCGTTAACTTCTTGGTATTGGTAACTAAACTCTGCCTTTAAAGTAGCTATATCTACATTACTAGGGCACTCACTAGAACAAGCTTTACAACTTAAACAAAGATCAAAAACCTCTTTAAGCTCTTTTTGGTTAAACTTGTTAGCTTCCTCTGTATTAGTTAGCATTTCTCTTAGCGCATTTGCCCTACCTCTAGTAGTATCTTTTTCATTACGAGTAACGTGGTAACTAGGACACATTGCACCAGAAGACTTTTCTGTTTTTCTACAATCGCCACTACCGTTACATTTTTCGGCAGCTTTTAATATTCCTTCACTTTCTGTAAAATCTAATAATGTTTCTATTTCAGGTTCTTTCCTGTCAATTTCATACCTAAAAGACTCATCCATTGGGTAGGAGTCTACAATTTTACCTGGATTAAAAATTCCTTTAGGATCAAAGTAAGATTTTATTCTGCGTAGCAATTGGTAATTTTTATCACCAATCATTAACGGTATAAACTCTGCTCGTACAATACCATCTCCGTGCTCACCACTAAAAGAGCCATTGTATTTTTTAGTTAATTTGGCAACATCAGTAGTTATATCTCTAAATAATTTAACATCATCTCCTTTTTTTAAATTTAATATAGGACGCAAATGTAACTCGCCAGCTCCTGCGTGTGCGTAATACACAGCACTCTGGTTATGACCTTTCATTATTGTTGTAAACTCACCAATAAATTCTTTTAAATCTTCAATAGCAACGGCAGTATCTTCTATACAAGCAACTGCTTTTTTATCGCCAACCATATTACCCAAAAGCCCTAAACCAGCTTTACGTAGTTCTACAGCCTTTTTTATATCATCTCCAAATAAAATAGGATTAGCATAACTAAGACCAGATTTTTTTATGGTATTTAGTAAACTATCTATAAAATAATTTAAGTCTGCTTTAGTGTTTGCTTTTAACTCTAGCATTAATAATGCAGCAGGGTCTTCTTCTACAAAAAATCTATTTGCTAGTTGTGCTCTGTTATTTTTTGTACAATCTAAAATAACCTTATCCATCATTTCACATAAATGCAGTTGGTGCTCCATAACAGGGACTACATCTGCCAAACAATCTTCTAAAGAATTGTAATGAGTAACAACCATTGCCGCATACTTTGGCGGAATAGGATCTAAGCTTAGTGTAATTTCTGTAGTAAAAGCTAAAGTACCTTCACTACCACTTAACAGTTTACACATATTAAACTTACCATCTTTACCAAAAACACTATTATGCAATAATTCATCTACTGCATACCCTGTATTTCTTCGATGAATAGATGATTTTGGAAATTCTTTTATAATTTCTTCTTGGGTTTCTTTTATACTTAATTCATCAAAAATAGAATTGTAAATTTTACCCTCTAGCGTATCCTCTTCTCTTTTTTTATGAAACTCATCTTTAGTCAAATCTCCAAAGTTAGCCTCTGTACCATCAGACAATATAGCTTTTAAAGAAACCGTTTTTTCTCTTGTAATACCATACTGAATAGATGTTGTACCAGATGAATTATTACCAACCATACCACCAATCATACATCTATTAGAAGTAGATGTATTTGGTCCAAAAAACAACCCATAAGGTTCTAGAAAAAGGTTTAACTCATCTCTAATTACACCAGGCTGTACTGTAACTTGCCTTTTATCTTTATCTACACTAATTATTTTAGTAAAATGTTTAGATACATCTACAACAATACCATCACCAACACATTGACCCGCTAAAGATGTACCTGCAGTTCTTGGTATTAACCCAATGTTGTTTTCTGATGCAAAATTAATTAGCTTTTTTAGATCACTAGTAGTTTTTGGTAGAGCAACAGCTAAAGGCATTTTTCGGTATACAGATGCATCAGTAGCATACAAAGTTGTAGAAAGTTTATCTACAAATAAATCTCCTTCTAAATTCTGTTCTAGTGAGTTAAGTAGTTTGGTATTCAATTTGGTATAATTTTTGGGAACTAAAATAAGTTTTTATTCACTTAAATATGATTTAAACGTCATATTTTTACATCAAAAATATATAGTATTATGAAAATCTTAAAAGTAATTCCATTTTTTGTTTTTTTGATAACCGCCACTTTAAGTGCACAAGATATTGCAGAACATACTGCCGGTTTAAGACTTGGAGATAGTAAGGGGTTTGGTGCAGAATTATCATACCAAAAAAGTTTAACAAGGTACACTCGTTTAGAAGCTAATTTAGGCTGGAGAGATAGTAAAAATTATGATGCTTTTAAGCTTTCTGGTATACACCAATGGGTTTTTGCTATAGATAATGGCTTTAATTGGTACTATGGTGCTGGTGCTGGTTTTGGTAGTGTAGATTTTGAACCAATTGCAAACCCTAATGACCCAACTGATATTAGAGAACCAGATGGAGGCTTATTTATTTTTGCTGCCGGAGATGTTGGTATAGAATATAATTTTGACTTTCCATTATTAATTTCTTTAGATATAAGACCAGAAATAGGCTTAACAGGATACAAGCACTTTAGTGATAATTTTGATTTTGATATAGCTTTAGGTTTACGTTATAAATTTTAAACTGTAAACTAGCCAATAACAAGCCCTTACATGCAAAATGTTAAGGGCTTTTTTTATGACTTTTAGTTTCCCTACATTTGTAACACTAAATTATAAAAACAAATAATGAAAAAATTACTAGTTATTCTTACTATTGCTGTATTAGCAGTGTCTTGTGGAGAAAAGACCGATTCATTTGTATTAAACGGAACCTTAAGAGGAGATGTTGCAGATGGTACACAAGTGTTTTTAAAAACAGCAGGAGAAAACAACTCTATTAAAGAAGTAGATACTGTTACAGTTAAAGAAGGAAAGTTTGTATTTAATACACCTACGCCAAAAATTTTAGATCCTTACTACGTATTTATTGATAAGGTTAGGGGTAATATGATGTTTTTTCCTGAAAACGGAACAATAGAAATGTCTGCTCACAGAGATAGTCTAAGAAATGTAGTTATTAGTGGAACACCACAAAATGATATGTTTTCAGATTTTATTGAAGGTTCTAAACTTATAGGAGAAAAAGTACAATCTATACAGCAAGATTACCAAAAAGCTGCTATGGCTAAGGATACCGCTACAGTAAAAGCATTACAGGACGAAATTAAAGAAATACAAGAAGAAGGTAAAGATTACGAGATTAACTTTACTAAAGCAAATCCTAATGCTGTTATATCTGCAATGATTATTAACAGACTGTTAATGAACAAAATTTTAACAGAAGATGAGATTAGTGAATTAGTTAGCGGTTTATCTGAAGAGGTTAAGCAAACTGCTGCAGCCAAATCTGTTTTAGAAATAATAAATAAAAACAAAGCAACTTCTATTGGTGCTAAAGCTCCAGAGTTTACAGCTCCTAGTTTAGATGGTACACCTTTAGCATTAAATAAAGCATTGGGTAAAGTAACTATAGTAGATTTTTGGGCTGCCTGGTGTGTACCTTGTAGAAGAGAAAATCCTAATGTTGTAAATGTATATAATAAATACCACGACAAGGGTTTAAATATTGTTGGTGTTTCTTTAGATAAAAATGCAACTGAATGGAAAAAAGCTATTGAAGAAGATGGCTTACCTTGGAGTCACGTTTACAATGAAAAAGACGTACAAGAAATTGCTAAATTATACAATGTAACTTCTATACCTTCTACTTTTATTTTAGATGAAAAAGGAGTTATTATTGCTAAAAACCTAAGAGGAGACGACTTAGAAAATAAAATAGCAGAGTTATTACAATAATATATTGTAATTTTAATTGCATAAAAAAGTCCGAAACTAAAATTAGTTTCGGACTTTTTTTATAGTAATTATTCTTTTTTAAAACTTGTTTCTAACATCTCTGTATGTACCAATAACTTTGGCTGTTGGCGCTTTAGTTACTGTTCCAAAAACGTTTACTACAGAGTCTTCTCCTAAAAACTCTAAAGTTGCACCTTCTTCTAAAATAACATTACCATAAACATACAAATTGCCTTCTACTCTAAAAGTAGCATCTTTTTTAATTGTTAAAGAAGATCTACTACTATTTGTTGCCATATAGTAAGAACCTCTCATCTCTAACAAAGCAGCTTCCTCCACAACTGTATTGTATCTAGTAGACCAAGAACCACATAATAATAATTCTCCGCTAGTAGTAACAGAATTAAATCTTGTATACCCTGTATACTGAGCAATTTCACCTTTATTAACTGTTAAGTTAGATGATCCTCTGTACCATTCTAAACCTGTACATTTAGACTCTAAACTTGTAGTAGGTCTGTTTAATTTTATAATTTGCAATCCTTCTGTACCAGTAGCAGCAAATACGTAATCATCTTTAGTAGTTACATAATTTACAGATCCATCAATATCAATAACTCCAAAAATACTTAATTCTCCATCTTTTTCTTCTGCTAACGATAAACCAGCCGCACCATTTGCAATCATTACAACATTCTCATTTTTAGAAATTGCGTTGGTTACATTATCTCCGTTAGCGTCTGCGTCTGGATGAGCAGAAATTGGAATATATTTAATACGTTCTCCTGATGCAAAGTTGTATACTCCTACTCCTTTATTAGCTTCAGGTACAAGAATTTTAGTAGACGTAAAGTCCATATTTTTTTTAGTACCAATACCTAAATCTGTATTGATAGCAATTGTACTAATCTTTTCTAAATTAGAGTTATAAACAGTAACTCCAAAATCTCCGTCTAAAACAGCTATTTTATTATCGTGCGTAGCAATAGAAAGTAAGTCGTTAGCCTCAAACTGACTTTCAATTGTCATATTTGCAGCACTATAAACTGTTAAAGTACCTTCTTTACCACTAGTTGCGTATATTTTATTATTAAACGATAATACGTCTGTACCAGCTTTTCCTTGTTGAAAACCGTATGTTATATCATTTAAATTAAAAGAACCATTACTTGTACTTATTTTTGCAACAAAAGAATTGTCTGTTGCTGTTGCAGATAGTTCTGCGTCAACACTACCAGCAGCATACACATAACCGTTAGATACGGTAACAGAATTAATGTCTGCATTTGTATAATTTAACCTTGCAGTTACTTCAGGATTGTGAGGGTCACTAATGCGCACAATATCTATAGCACCACCATAAGTGTCAAACTGAGTGTTATAAGATACATAAGCATAATCACCATCTACAGCAATATGAGTGGCAGCTAAGTTTGCGTTTCCATTATAAGTAGGCGCTTTTACCTGTGCAACTAAAGTTAGCGGGTAATCACCAGCTTGGCCATCTTCTTCTTTTGAAAATTTACCAGTTGATTTATCTTCTTCAAAAACACCAAGTACTCCGGCTTTTTCAAAATCGATACTATTTGTAAGAGTTTCTTGATTTACTTCTAACTCAGCTAATTTTTCTGCTTCATTAAACACGGTAGTCTCATCACTACACGCTACAAATCCTAAGGCAATAGCCATAGAAAATACTAAAGATCTAAACTTCATAATAAGTAGGTTATTAATTATTTGGGATAATTATAACGCAAAAATACACCAAATAGTATATAATTTATATTATGAGTAATATTTTAGCTGTATTAGGCATTTATACCGATAAAAGTCTATAGTTTACCTAATTTATCAAGTATAAATAATACTATAATTGGTATTGCCATTAAAATTACCACAAGTGTATCTGTAAAAATTAAACTTGGCATAAAAAACAAAGTAGTTACATAACCACCTATTGCACCACCAAAATGTGCTGTATGCCCAATATTACCTATACGTTTTTTCATCCCATAAATAGAATATAATAAATACCCTATACCAAAAACGTAAGCTGGCATTGGTAATGGTATAAACATTAACCCTAAACGCATATTTGGCTCCAATAAAATTGCAGCATATAAAATACCTGTTACAGCACCACTTGCACCTACTGCACTGTAGTATGGTTCATCTTTATGAAAAAACAAAGCAAGTAAACTACCTGCCAATAAACTAATTACATATATAAGTACAAAATATAAAGCACCTAAATATGCTATTACTACGTTAGCAAAAAAGTACAACGTAAACATATTAAAGAAAATATGAGAAATATCTACGTGTAAAAAACCAGAAGTAAACATACGTTCTTTTTGTCCTGCCTTTATACCACCTATACTAAACTTGTAACGTTCAAAAAAAGAAGTGTCTTTTAACCCTTTTAAGGTAAAAATTATATTTAAAGCAATAATAACTATTGTAACTGGGTGTAATTTCATTTTTTAACTGCTATAGTTTAGCCTCAAATATAGTTATATTTGCATAATTTTATTATTAATGCAGCTACTAGTTTTTATTTTAGTTTACCCTATACTTTGGGTTATTTCTATATTACCACACACTCTATTTTATGGAGTTTCTAACGTAATGTACTTTATTGTTTTTCGGATAGTTGGGTATCGAAAAAAAGTGGTCTTAGATAACCTAAGACTTGCTTTTCCTAATAAGTCTAATGATGAATTAAAGTCTATTTGTGTTAATTTCTACAAACATATGTGTGATGTGTTTATGGAGATGGTTAAAACGATGAACTTATCTAAAGCGGCTGTAAAAAAAAGATTTAAAATTGTAAATCTTGAAGATTTAAAACAAATAGAGAAAAATAAAAGCGTTCTAATTGTATGTGCACATTATGCTAACTGGGAGTGGCTAGTTAGTATTAATAATTTAATAGATACAAAAGGTTATGCTGTTTATCAAAAAATTGCTAATAAGTATTTTGATAAATGGATTAGAAACCTAAGAGCACGCTGGAACACTACTCCTATATCACAAAGAGATACTGTAAAAACAGTTATTAGAAATGAAAAAAAGGGAGTTAGAGCTATTTACGGAATGGTTAGCGACCAGTCTCCTCAATATTCTAAAGCTCAACATTGGAGCAATTTTATGGGATTAAACGTACCTATACATAACGGGCCAGAAACTTTGGCTAAAAAGTTAGATTTAGCAGTAGTTTACGCAAAGGTTTCTAAAGTAAAGAGAGGTTATTACCAAGTTGAATTTATACCTATTACACTAGCAGGTAAAGAAACTGAAAAAAATTATATAACAGAACAGTTTTTACGCTTAACAGAAGAGCAAATAAAAGAAAAACCAGAGTATTATTTATGGACTCACAGGCGTTGGAAGCACGCAGGAAAAAAACCTAAGTTTAATAAATAAAAAAAACTCATTGCTATTAAAAAGCAATGAGTTTTTTTTTGTTTAAGCCAACTTGTATATTACAAACCTGCTACTTCTTTTATTTCTCCAATTACACGATCTGCAAGTAAATCAGCTTCAGTCTGGCTCTTTGCTTCTGTGTATATTCTAATAATTGGCTCTGTGTTAGATTTACGTAAGTGTACCCAATTTTCTGCAAAATCTATTTTAACACCGTCAATAGTAGATATTTCTTCATCTTTATATTTATCTGCCATAGCAACTAGTATACCATCAACATCTAAACCAGGTGTTAATTGTATTTTCTTTTTGCTCATAAAATAACTTGGGTAACTAGCTCTTAATTCTGCTACTGTACCTCCTTTTTCGGCCATTAACATTAAAAATAAAGCGGAACCTACTAAAGAGTCTCTTCCATAATGACTTTCTGGGTAAATTATACCTCCATTACCTTCACCACCAATAACTGCGTTATTAGCTTTCATTTTAGTAACTACGTTTACTTCACCAACTGCAGCAGCTTCATACGTACCACCGTGTTTTTCTGTAATATCTCTTAGTGCTCTAGAAGAAGATAAATTAGACACCGTATTTCCTTTAGTTTTACTTAGTACATAATCTGCACAAGCTACTAAAGTATACTCTTCTCCAAACATTTCACCATCATTACTAATAAATGCCAAACGGTCTACATCTGGATCTACAACAATACCAAAATCTGCTTTTTCCTTAACAACCAAATCACAAATATCTGCTAAATGCTCTTTTAATGGTTCTGGGTTATGAGGAAAATGACCTGTAGGATCACAATATAATTTTACAACTTCTACTCCTAATTCTTCTAACAATTTAGGAATTGCAATACCACCTGTAGAGTTTACACCATCTACAACTACTTTAAATTTAGCTGCTTTAATTACTTCTTTATCTACTAATGATAGGTTTAATACTTCATCAATATGAATATCTATATAAGAATCGTTTCTTAAAATAGAGCCTAAATCATCTACATCTGCAAACGTAAAATCTTCTTTTTCTGCTATGGCTAATATTTTTGCTCCTTGTGCTGCATCTAAAAACTCTCCTTTTTCATTTAAAAGCTTTAAAGCGTTCCATTGTTTTGGATTGTGACTAGCTGTTAAAATAATACCACCATCTGCTGCTTCTAAAGGAACAGCAATTTCTACTGTTGGTGTTGTAGACAAGTCTAAATCTATTACATCTATTCCTAAACCTACTAATGTAGATACTACTAAATTCTGAATCATTTCTCCAGACAATCTAGCATCACGACCAATAACTACCTTTAATTTTTCTTTTTTAGCATACTCCTTTAACCAAATACCATAAGCTGCGGCAAATTTTACTGCGTCTAATGGTGTTAAGTTATCTGAAGGTTTACCTCCTATTGTTCCTCGTATTCCCGAAATAGATTTGATTAGTGTCATATTTATTATAAAAGTTTTTACAAATATACATGTACAAAAGCAATTCTTAGGTTTTGAATTTGTAAATTCGATTTTAACAATGCTAATATCGATTTATGAATTTTTTGGCACATATTTACCTTTCTTTTGAAAACGATGAAATTACTATAGGAAATTTTATAGCCGATAGTATTAGAGGCAATAAGTTTAAACACTTGCCAAAAAACATACAAAAAGGAATTACACTGCATAGGCACATAGATACTTTTACAGATGCGCACAAGACAGTACGTAAAAGCACAAAAAAGCTACACGAAAATTACGGACATTACAGTGGTGTAATTGTAGATATTTTTTACGATCACTTTTTAGCTAAAAACTGGAGTACCTACTCTAACACACCTTTAGCTGAGTTTGTAGATAATTTTTATGACCTTTTAGAAGATAATTATTTGATATTACCAGAAAACACTAAGCGCATGATGCCTTATATGATTGCTGATAACTGGATACTTAGTTATGCTAGTTTAACAGGTATTTCTAAGGTTTTAGACGGAATGAATAGACGTACTAAAAACAAATCTAAAATGAATTTTGCCATTATAGATTTAAAAGAGCATTATGAGGAGTTTGAGAAAGAGTTTACATCTTTTTTTGAAGAATTAACAACCTTTGCTAAACGAAAATATACGTCTTTACTTGAAGAAGAGTAGAAACTACTTCTTCTTATTACGTTTATTATAGTTTTTATCCCCTCTAGTTTTTGGCTTTTTATATTTTCTTGCTATTTCAAACTTATAAGAACCACCTTTGTTAACCTTTTGGTTTTTCTCTTTTTTCTCATGAAAACTAGCACCTCTTTCTTCCGCATTAAGATTAATAGGATTATGGTGCTCTAAAATTTTTGGTCGTTCTTCTGGTATTAACTCTTTAGATATCTCAACTGTTTCAGGAATATCTATGGCCGGAATATTATAATCCATTAATTCCTCAATAGCATCCTTATATTGCTCTTCCTTTTCTGTGTAAAATAAAATAGAATTTCCTTGTTCTTCAGCTCTACCTGTTCTACCAATACGGTGCATGTAGTTTTCAGGAAAAGTAGGTGTATCAAAATTAATTACGTGAGATATTTTATCTAAATCTAAACCACGAGCCATTACGTCTGTAGTTACAAGAATCCTATTAACACCTTCATCAAATTGGTTTATAGATCGTATTCTATAATTCTGTGTTTTATTAGAGTGTATTACACACAACTCATCAGAAAATATTTCATCTAAAGATTTAAATAAACGGTCTGCAAAACGTTTGTTTGCTACAAAGACTAATACTTTTTTATACGTTTCTTTATCCTTTAACAAGTCTACCAATAAATTAGCTTTTGTATAAAAGTTAGGGACTGCATAGCTAGTTTGTGATATATTATCTAACGGAGTACCACTAACAGCAATAGAAACCTTTTCTGGATTTATAAAAAAGTCATTTATTAACACCTCTACATCATCTGTCATTGTAGCAGAAAACATAATGTTTTGTCTACGACTAGGCATCAACTCAAAAATATTTGTGATCTGAAAACGGAAACCTAAATCTAACATTACATCTACTTCATCTATCACTAATTTTTTAATAGATTTTAGTTGCAATGCCCTAGCCAATACAAGATCGTATAAACGGCCTGGTGTTGCCACAATAATATCCGATCCTTGAGATACTGCTTGTGCTTGTGTATTCATATTTGTACCTCCATAAACACCCATTACACGTACATTTATGTACTTAGCAAAACTGTTTATTTGTTCTACAACTTGTAAAACTAATTCTCTTGTTGGTACTAGAATTAATACTCTTGGATTTTTTTGCTTAGAAAAAGCCAAATCTTGTAAAATTGGCAACATATAAGCAAAGGTTTTCCCTGTACCTGTTTGCGCAATACCTATCATATCTTTACCAGACATAACTACCGGAAAAGCTTCTTTTTGTATAGGTGTTGGAGTTGTAAACCCTAAGTCGTCAATTGCATAATGCAATTGTTTTTTAAGATTAAAGTCAGAGAAAGATTCCATTTATAATATTTTGGACAAAGTTACAAGTTATTTTCTAGTCGTAGAGTGGTGACTATAAAATTAGATTTAAAAAAAACGGTCATATTAACTATGACCGTTTTGCATACAATATGTTAGTATTGTATTATATTCTTTTTACACGAACAGCATTCATACCTTTCATACCTCTTTCTAGTTCATAACTTACTTTATCATTTTCAGATATTTCATCTATTAAACCACTAACGTGTACAAAATACTTTTCGTTATTTTCTGCGTCTATAATAAAGCCGAAACCTTTAGAAGTATCAAAGAAAGAAACTTTACCGTTTCTTACTGGATCTTCTTCTTCCATTTCTTCTTTCTTAGGAATACCTATAACAATACTTTCTGCGTCAACTTTAACTTTTTTAGTTGGATCTGGAGGCGTATCGGTAAGGTGTCCATTTTCATCAACATACGCAATCATATCTTCAAACTCTCCACCTTTAGAGTTTGCTTTTCTTTCTATTTTACGCTTTGCTTTTTCTTCACGTTTTTTTAAACGTTTCTTTTCTTTTTCTTTTTTACCGAATGTCTGTTGCGATCTCGCCATTAAAATTAACTATTTTTTAGAATTGTACTTAGCCTGTATAGCTCTTTAAAAAGGAATGGAGTAAATACGTAGATGGGCGACTTTTGTTTAAGAACCTGTCTAAAAAGATCTAGAATCAGGATTTATAGGGACCACTTGTTGTGTATTTACACTTTCTTTTAGGCTACAAATATACAAAATTTAAAATATAAATTAGTATTTAGGTGTATTTTCAAAGTTAATTTTTTGATACCTAATGGTTTTAAAGCAATTACTTATTACTCTAGTATTGCTTTTACTTGCAATTTTAGTTCTGGTAACACATCTGTAACAAACCATTTATTTTTTGCTTGCCATATATTATTTCTGGGTGAAGGATGCGGTAATACCATATAATTAGGTAAATATGTATGGTAATTTTTAACTGTTTCTGTAAGTGTTCTTTCTTTTTTATTACCTAAATAATAAGCTTGTGCATAGGCTCCTATTAAAAGTGTTAAACTAACATCTTCTATACCTTCTAAAATTTGTTTGTGCCATAATGGTGCACATTCTTTTGTTGGGGGTAAATCTCCAGATTTTCCTTTTCCAGGATAACAAAAACCCATAGGTAGTATGGCTACCTTGTCTTTATTGTAAAAATCATCGGTAGAAATACCCATCCATTTTCTTAAATTTTCTCCGCTTTTGTCATCCCAAGGAATTCCTGTATTATGTACTACACTACCAGGAGCCTGACCAATAATTACTATTTTACTTTTTGGTGAAGCACTTACTATAGGCCTTGGCCCTAAAGGCAATTTTGCACTACAAACTGTACAATTTTTTATTTCTGATAATAATTTTTTCAATTACACATAAATTTATAGCATTAAAACTAATACAAAATATAATTGATGTACTGTAATAGTGTAATAATTATACTTTTTTTATGGTATTAAATTAGAGGTTACACATATAAATATTTAATTTTGTTTTTATAAAATTGAGAAAACACACCTAACAAAACATAAAAATGAGTTTACTTTCTGATAACGTAATACCTGGAAACCACGGAAAAATTTTTACAACTAATGCTAAAGAGCAAGCAGAAATAGCTAAAACTGTAGCGGCAATACTAACTGTTGAAGGTATTAAAGATGTATTAATAAATGCTGATGTTTTTCCTGCAGAACTTACAGTACATACTACAGCAATTGTAGAAATTGAAAAAATTGAAAATGCTGTTAAAACTACAGGATTTCATGCAATTCCTAAAGGTGGTTTGTTTCAACTATAAACAACAATCTTTTATAAAGACTAAAGCAGCCAATATTGGCTGCTTTTTTTATATTATTAATTAATCTGTAACTTCTTCTAACTCTTTTAACAAGGCTTCTGCCGAATTTGTTATCTTTTTATAACAGTTGTATCCCCATTTAGACACAAAAATCATTAATGTTATTAATACTGGTAATAACCAATACCAAATAGTATTTGTTGTTACAAAAACATCTTTGTCTTTAAATAACTTAGAAAAAACAGGAATTACTAACAATATTGCAGCAAAATTTAAATAAATACCTAATTGTTGCGCAAGCATTAATTTATTTTTAGCTTTTACATATTTTTTTAAAGTTGAAGCAAAACTAGCTACATCAATTTTTATTGCTTTTATAGCGTATAAAGACTTTAAAACAAACGCTGGCAATGCAACAAAATAAGTAGTTAAAAGTATTCCGCATAAAATTAAGTACCAAGTATCTAATTTATTAAAGTTTAGTACAATTACAAATGCTGCTATAAAACAAATAAGTGCTCCCAGAGTTTCATAAGTAGCTAATTTGCTAAATTTATTAGTAAAACGCTCTTGTGTCATTTTTAAAATTAATGTGTTTGTTAATTTTTTTTGATGTTCTAAATCTTGTCCCATTTTTTCCCAAACGTTTTGCATATCTTCAATATTCATAGTTATTGTTTTAAAATGTTATTCTTTAACTTTTGCTTAATTCTAGAAATTTTAGTTCCTACATTACTTGCTGTAATACCAATAATTTCTGCTATTTCATCATATTTTTTTCCTTCTAACAATAACAACATTAATGCTTTTTCTAAAACATTTAGTTGCTGTATTTGTGCATAAACTAGTTTTAGTTGTTCTTCATAATTATAATCATAATTTTCTGTTTGCTGCAATACAACCTTTTCTATAGGTATACTTTTAGGTCTTTTAGTATTCTTTTTAAGTTTAGTTAACGCAGTATTTAAAGCAACTCTATACATCCAAGTACTAATTTTAGATTCGTTTCTAAAACCATCAAAAGACTTCCAAAGTTGATACACAATATCCTGGTATAAGTCTTGCTGGTCTATTTTATTATTTGTGTATACTGTTGTTACCTTAAAAATTAATCCTTGGTGATCTTGTATTAACTGTACAAATTGTTCTTCCTTGCTCATAAGCAATATTCATTTATAACATTAGTATAATTTACTATAAAAAAATCACACTTTAGCGTATAAAAAAACCTCTAAAATTTTAGAGGTTCTATAAATACAAGTATTTAAAACAGTATTAATGTGCTATACTATTGTAATCTTGCTGTGTATCTACATCAATTTCTTTACCGTTTGGCTCTACCATTACTATTTCACTTGCGTGTTTAATAAGAATTTCTTTAGCTCCAAAATCCTCATTTAAACCTCTAAGTTCTGCAAAATATTCAGAATCAAAAATTGCAGGTACTCCTACTCTTTCTCCATAATTAGTAGCTACTATTGTACTAACTGATGTTGAAAACAGACTTACCATTTTAGTTAAGTAAGCACTGTCTATAAGTGGCTGATCTGCTAACGATATTAAAACTGCATTGTATTCTTCGTCTAATTTTTGCAGCTCAATAATTCCGTGAGCAATAGAACTCCCAAGTCCTTTTTTCCAATTGTGGTTATTAAAAACTTGTTCTTCTTTAACGTTAATTTGTTTTTTAATTTCATCTGCATTTGCTCCTAAAACTAAATAAACATCTAACAGAGCTGTGCTCTCTGCTTGTTGTATTGCATTACCCAAAAGCGTTGTGTCTTTATAAGGCAATACTTGTTTAGTCTGTTGCATTCTGGTTGATGAACCTGCAGCTAAAATAAGATTTGCTATTTTCATTGTTATAGTTTAGTTGTGTATTTTTCCAATTTTATCTTTTAATCGTATAGGCTTTGTTTTTCTTATGACTGTTAATATTTCTGCTACTATTGATATAGAAATCTCTTGTGGCGTTTCTGCTCCTATATGTAAACCAGCCGGACCATGAACTACATCTAAAAATGCTTCATCTACCTCTGGATAATATTCTATAAACTCATTCAATAATTTTTCTCTTCTTGTTGCTGGGCCTAATAGACCAATGTATACAGGTTGTGTATTTTTTAAGGCTAGTAAATATTGTAAATCCTTTACATAACTATGTGTCATTAAAACAATAGCTGTTTGATTATCAATTTTAGAAACATCTAAATTCTCTGGTATAGTAGCTTGCAAACTCTCTGCACCAGGAAAATCTAAAAGTTGTTTTTCTTCATTTGGAATTACACAAACCATTACTTCCCAACCTGTAAGCGCTGCATAAGATGTAAGTTGTACAGCATCATGTTCTGCACCTATCACCATTAATTTAAAACAAGGTTCTAATTCTTGTTTAAATGTTTGTAACTCTTCATTTAATGTAAATTGACTAAAAACTGGGTTTTTATTATCAAAAAAACTAAAAACAGAGCCAAAACCAATGTTTTCTGCATCCTTTTGCTCAAAATACGATGTAATACTAAAGTTATTTCTACTTTTAATTGTATTCCAAAAATTAGTACAAAATGCTACACTAGGCTCAAAAGGCTCTATTAAAATATATAAAATACCTTCACAACCTAATCTATAACGTCCATCATAAGTCATTACTTTGGCTATACCTGTCTTAAATACAGATGATGCTTGCCTAATAACTTCTTTTTCTACACAACCACCACTAACAGCCCCAACAGTTTCTCCGTTATTTAATATTAGCATACGTACCCCAGGCCGCCTATAAGATGATCCTTTTAAAGCAACAACAGTAGCTAAAACAGTTTTAATATTTTGCTGTTTTGCATTAGTATAAGCAGTGATTATCTTTTTAAGTTCGTGCGTCATTCTAAAATAATCTTCTTGTTTGTATAAAAGGGAGCAAAGATCCTTTACTGTAAACATCTTGTTTAGGAGCAACACATATAAATCCGTCACAGTTGGCTAAACTAGTTAAATCTCCAGATCCATTCTCTACTATTCTATTGGCCAGTAATTTTCCGTTATCAAAACTAATCTTAGCGCGTAAAAATAAGGTTAAACTACCTTTATTATAAAGTTCTTCATTTAAAATAACATAATTGTTAGCTACAGTTAAACCTAAACTTTTTTGTAGCCAAGGTTTAAAGTAAATATGATAATTAGCAAAAGTAGATGCTGGGTTTCCTGGGAACGAAAAAATAACAGTGTTAGTTGCTTTGTGCACACCAAACCAAAATGGTTTCCCTGGTTTCTGTAATACTTTATGAAACACTTTTTCTACGCCCAATTCTTCTAGCACAACAGGTAAATAATCAAACTTACCTTTACTAACACCACCACTTAAAAGCAAAACATCATTAGTTTGCAAGGCAATTTCTAGTTCCCTTTTAAGATCCTCTTTACTATCTTTTAAATGTAGACTTTTAGCTATAATTTGCTCGTTTAATAATGCTGCGTATAACGAGTTTATATTAGATTTACGAATTTGATATGCTAGCGGCTTTTCTGTAACTTCTACCAGCTCATTACCTGTGGCAATAGTAGTTATTTTAGGTAGTTTTTTTACTGATACTTGTGCCTCTCCAACAGCAGATAGCACTCCTATTTCTGCAGCTGTAATTAATGTATTTTTATGTAATACAATAGCGCCTTTAAGTTTATCACTGCCTTGTATATGTATATTTTGACCTTGTACAGGTGCTTTTTGCAATTTTGCAACACCATTCTCAATATTAATATCCTCATACATTACAACAACATCTGTACTATTTGGTACAACTGCGCCTGTCATAATTTCTACACAAGAAGTTGTCTCTTGTAATTCTATAGTTGGATTACCCGCAGCAATCACAGCTTCAATTTTAAAAGAATTCTGACCTTTTTCTATAGCCTCATAAGACAATGCTATACCATCCTTAGTTGACCTATTAAATGGTGGAAAATCCCTATCAGCACTAACATCAATAGCTAAAACTCTACCAACAGCATCTTTTAAAGGTAACTGTTCTACTCCATAATCTACACTATGTTCTAAAACTTTAGTATATGCTTCTTTAAATGTAATCATTTCTAATGTGCTATTTCTAAACTTCTATAGGCGTTAATTCCGCCCTCTACGTTTATAACCATAATTTCTTTTTCTAAAAGCTGATTTTGAGCAATTCTGCTGCGTTTTCCAGACTGACAAATGACATAAACAGCCTTGTTTTTTTCTATTTTAGATTGATATTTATCTAACTCTAACAAAGGAATATGCGTAGCATTCTTTATATGATACTCATTAAATTCTGCCAATGTACGTACGTCTACCAATTGAAAATCTTTATTAGCAGAAATAAGCCCTTTAAAATCATTAATTGTTATTGATAAACCTGTAGAACAGCCATTATCTCCATAGGAATCTTCTAAACTTGTACGCTCTAAATTTTCTTTTACAACAGTAAATTTTATTTTATTATATGCCTGATGCAAACCATTAAACAAGAGTAATTCTCCAGACAATACCTCTCCTATTTCGGTTATTAATTTAACCGTTTCTAGAGCCTGTAAATTACCAATAATACCAGGCACAACACCTAGCACTCCGTTCTCATTGCAATTAGGTATTTCATTAGCAGATGGCATATTAGGAAACAAACAACGGTATGTTGGTCCGCCTTTATAATTAAATACACTTAACTGGCCTTCAAAACCTTGTATTGCACCAGAAACAAAAGGTTTCTTTAAAAGAACACAAGCATCGTTAACCAAATATCTGGTTGCAAAATTATCAGATGCATCTACAACAACATCAAAATTAGAAACTATATCTAAGACATTCTCTTTTGTTAAAAATGTATTGTATGTTTTAAATAGTGTTGTGCTATTTTGTGCTTTTAGCTTATTAACAGCAATTGCTAATTTAGAGTAACCAACCTCAGCCTCTGTATACAATACCTGACGCTGTAAATTGGTAATATCAATAGTATCTGCTTCTACCAAACCCAAAGTACCAACACCCATTGCATTTAAGTATTGCAAAACAGGAATACCTAAACCACCAACACCAATAACTAAAACCTTTGCTTTAGTCAATTTTTCTTGTGCTGCCTCTCCAAACTCTTTTAAAACGGTTTGTCTTACGTACCTCATCATAACTTATATAACTACTTAGTAAGTTGTATCTCTATTTTTTGTAATGCAACTTTATATTCTCCTTTAGAATTTGCATTAAGCAAAACTTGGTCTTGCTCTGGATAAACAAGTTTAACATTAGCATTATTAATTAAAAATTTACGTGGACAACTACCATTACCTTCATTTAAATAATCTACAGACGTTTTTAAGGCATTTGGCTCCCAAATAGCACACAAGGGCTCTGGCAATTTACTCTCTGTTGTTGCAAAAGCTGTTGCTAGTTTAGTGTTATCTCTTTCTTGTTTTAATTGTTCTAATGCAGCAATGTTAAGCAAAGGCAAGTCACAAGCAACTACCAACCATGCAACATTTTTATTGTGTTTATAAGCACTTAGCAAACCATTATAAGGACCTTTAAAGTCATTTTTATCTACAATAACATTGTCATTTGTAAATTCTGTTTGTTGATCTTCTCTTATGCTGTAAAAAGTAGCATCACATACTTGATCTAGTAAATTATATACATAATCTCTTTGTGGAATATTGTGGTAAGTTATAGCTCCCTTATCTGTACCCATTCTGGTACTTTTACCGCCAGCTAATACCAGTCCGTAAAGTTGTGTTTTTTTCAAAGTAAAATAGTTTTTTTTGATTGTAATAAGTTTACCCTCCTATAGATGTCATAGAGTTACTAAAAATACCATCGTATTTCTCTTGAGCTTCAAAACCTGTTTTTGCTCTACTACCAACAGCCTTTAAAATTTGCTCCTTAACAGATTCATCAGAATTCCCCTCTCTTAAAATAGCTCTTAAGTTAGCACTAGGCTTAGCATATAAACAAGTAATAATATCACCAGTTGCAGAAATACGAAGTCTATTGCAAGAACCACAAAAAGTTCTACTAAAAGATGGTATTAAACCAAAGGTACTCTTATGACCTTTTATTTTATAGTTGATAGAAGTTGATGTAGCAGGAGACTCTAATTTTTCAATTTTAGGAAAAGTTGTTTTTATATGATTAAAAATACTTTTGTAATTCCATTTTATGGTTGAAAACTCTTTTGAACCTCCATTAAATGGCATTTCTTCTAAAAATCTAATAGAAACGTTGTAATGCTTCATTAGCTCTAAAATAGGAATAATATCCTCTGTATTTTGGTTATCTAAAACAATAAAATTAATACGTACATTAAAGCCTTCTGTTATTAATTTTATTAAGTTACTATGTACTGTGTCATAAGTATCTCTACGTGTAATTTTATTAAACGTTTGCTTGTTAATTGCATCTAAACTTACATTAACATTTGTAACGCCTAGTTCTTTTAGTTCTGCTATATGTGGGCCAATTAGTGTTGCATTAGTAGTTATAGAAATATCGTTTAAACCATTTAAAGCAGCTAGTTTACGAAGTAAAACCATAAGATCTTTACGTACAAAAGGCTCACCACCAGTAATTCTAATTTTATCTATACCCTGCGAAACAACAATTTCGCTAAGTTTCACCAATTCTTCAATAGTAAAAAGCTTATCGTTTTTTGCAAAATTAATACCCTCAGATGGCATACAATAGTTGCAACGTAAATTACATCTATCTGTAACCGCTAAGCGCAAGTAATTTATTTTTCTATTATGATTATCTATCAGCATTATTCTCCTTTCGTTTGTCTATAATTTATCCGCCACTAACTGGTGGTATTAAAGCAATTTCATCTGTCTCTTGTAGAGTAACACTCTCTTGTGCATAACTATTATTTACAGCTATAGCTAAAGATGACAGTTTTTTTAAATCTGGATATTTTTCTTGCAAATACTGGTGTAACTGTCCAACCGTTGTATCTGCGTTGGTTGCAAAATTAGAAACATCTAATATACTAGAACCAATGATATCTTTTGTTACACCAAACAATAAAACTTTCATAAATTATCCTATTATTTCTTTATTTTTTACTCGCATATGCTCTGGGTTTTTAGCAAAAGGCTGTTGTGTAAACCTATGCCCTGTTACCGCTTTTAATGCATTTGCAACTGCTGCGCCTGCTGGTGGTAAAGTTGGCTCTCCTAAACCTGTTGGTGCTAAAGTGTTTTGCACAAAATGAGTTTCTACAACAGGAGCTTCTTTCATTCTAATTAATCTATATGTATCAAAGTTTTTAGACGATGGAACACCTTTATTAAAAGCAAAGTCCCCATACATTGCATGGCCTATACCATCTACAACTCCACCTTGAGCTTGGTTCTCCGCTCCTATTGGATTAACTACAACACCACAGTCTATAACACAAGTTACTTTTTTAACCACAGGCTCGCCATTTATCACCTCTACATTTGCAACCTCTGCAACGTGAGAGTTGTGACAATAATAAGCTGAAAAACCTTGGTATATATTATTAGGTGTTTTTCCCCAGTTAGATTTCTCTACTGCCAATTTTATAACATTCTCTAAGCGTTCTGGAGAATATTGTATTTTTTCATCTGTAGAACCTTTTACTTTTTGTAACAAATCTAATCTCATTTGCACACGGTCTACGTTTAACTCATCGGCCAACTCATCAAAAAAGCTTTGTTCTGCAAAAGCCAAAAAATTGGTATATGGTGCACGCCAAGCACCAGTGGTTATTTTACTTTGGTAATTAGCAGCATCTACCTTATAATTGGCTATAGCTCCTGCCGGAAAAAAATTAGGTATTAAACCGTACATATTACCATTTACGGCTGCCTCTCTTAAATGATAACCTGTTATTTCACCATTTTTTATAGAGGCTTTTATTTTATATTTAGATGCTGGTCTGTATATACCAGCCGTCATATCGTCCTCTCTAGAGTACACAATTTTTATTGGCTTTTTGACTAAGTTAGATATGGTTGCTGCTTCTATTGCAAAGTCGCCATACAAACGTCTACCAAAACCACCGCCCATACGTGTCATCTCTAAATGTACTTCTTCTGCCTTTCTTCCAAAATTACTTGCTATAACAGCAGCTGTACGCTGTGGTGTTTGTATAGGGCCAACTAAGTGAATTTTATCTTCTGTTACATTAGCATAGAAGTTCATAGGCTCCATACAATTGTGTGGCAAAAAAGGCGCCTCGTATGTACGTTCTAGTATTTTATCTGCTTCTGCAAAGGCTTTATTTACATTGCCATCTTCTCGTAATACCTTAGCTTCTTTATCTTGTAGTAATTCTTTAAGTATTTTATCGTGGTCTTCTGTACTCTCTAATTCTACATCAGCTTTCCATTCTGCTTTAATAGTTTTTTTTGCTTTAAAAGCAGACCAAGTATCTTTTGCTAAAACAGCAATTTTATTATCAAACTCAATTACATCTACAATATTATTAGATGCTTTAGCCTCAGAGGCATCAAAAGAAACAAGTGTTTTACCAAATGCGGGCGGACGTACAACAGCAGCATACACCATACCATCTGCCTTATAATCTATACCAAATAAGGGTTTGCCTGTTATAATTTTATCTATATCTACATTTACCGCATTTGTACCAATTATGGTAAAATCTTTTGGATCTTTTACACTTACATTCTCTGGTACTTCTAATGCAGCAGCTTCTGCTACAACCTCTCCATAACCTAGAGTCTCTCCTTTAGAATTGGTAATTACGCCATTTTTTGTAGTACAGCTACTAGGGTCTACTCCCCAACGAATAGCTGCTGCATTAATTAACATTTGACGAGCCGTTGCACCTGTTTGGCGTAGAGGTTCCCAACCCAAGCGTATAGATTGACTACCACCAGCTACTTGCCTCTGAAAATTTACAGTATCTAAATCTCCTTGCACAACATTTACATTTTTCCATTCCACATCTAACTCCTCAGCTATTAGCATTGGCATAGCAGTTTTAACACCTTGTCCTATCTCTGGATTAGGAGAAAAAATAGTTACTGCTCCGTTCTCTGCTATTTTTATGTATGCATTAAAATCCTTGTAATCTAAGTCTGCTAAATCTACAGGTGCTTTAGCATTGGGTTTACAGGAGTTAAAAAGATTAAACCCTATTAATAATCCACCACTTGCTAAAGAAGATGTTCTTATAAAATTTCTTCTACTAAATGCTATTTTTGAATTTGACATAGTTGTTGCTTTTAACTGTTATTAAACTAATTTAGTTGCAGCAACTTCTACTGCTTTATGAATTCTATTGTAAGCTGCACACCTGCAAATATTACCGTGCATTGCATTTTTAATTTCATCTGAAGAAGGACTCGTATTTTTTGATAAAAAAGCAGAAGCCGTCATAATTTGCCCGGCTTGGCAATAGCCACACTGTGGCACATCTACCTCTTTCCAGGCTTCTTGCACAGGATGTGTACCATCTGCAGACAAGCCTTCTATTGTAGTAACCTCTTTTTCTGCTATTACACTTATTGGAGTAGAACAACTGCGTACCGCATTGCCATTAATATGCACTGTACAAGCACCACATTGCCCAATACCACAACCAAACTTAGTACCTACCAAGTCTAAATGATCTCTTAATACCCATAACAATGGAGTATCTTCACTTACAATTACTTGTTGTTTTTTTCCGTTAATCTGAAGGTTATATGTTGGCATATTTTTTGATTTAAGAAGATTAGTAATAAGGGTAAATCATTAGCAATGACAATTTACTTAAAAAAAAAGTATTGAGTGGCACTATTATAACTATTAATAGCTCTGTAACTATTTAATGTAAAACCTTAACATTTTTTAACAGCGTTTGCTTTAATAGGTCTATAATTTTGTACGTTTACAGCCGTTAACATTAATGAACATAAATTATTATATATGAAATTGAATTGGAAGATTTTTTCACTTTTTTGCCTAACACTTTTATTTATTTCTTGCGGTAATGCAGACGATGATGTAAAGTTTGACTTTAACGATAAAGGTGAATTAGGAAAAGGAACAACCGTAGATGATTGCCTTGGTTTTGGCGAGAATGATCTAATATTATCTATACAAGAACAATACACAGCTAAACCCTCTAAAGTATCAGTGTTTTTTAAAGTATCTGACGCAGACGGCAACCCTGTAGTTGGCTTAGTAGAAGATGACTTTACAATATATGAACAAGGTAGAAATGATGACTGTTTTAATAGAATATCTACTACCGAGTCTTCAAAAGATATATCTCCTAACGGACAAATATTTAATAACAGCACATTACTTGTATTAGATTTAAGTAAAAGTGTATTAGATAGTAGTTTAGATGAATTAAAAGCTGCGTCTATTAGTTTTATAAATAATGTAATGCCAGAAGAAGACAAAAAAAGTGACTCTTTTAAAATGAGTATTCATTGGTTTGATGGTGAAGATAAATTACATGAACTAAACCCTTTAACTTCTTCTAGAGACGAGTTAATTGCTGCTATAGAAAGTATTACAGACAAAATTAGTTCTGATGCCTCTACAGATTTATATGGGGCAGCAATAAGATCTACAGATTTAGCTAGTAAATATTTAAAAGATAATACAGCAAAAGATGTTATTGGCGCAGCGTCTGTAGTTTTATTTACAGATGGTACAGACCAAGCGTCTAGATACACTAAAGCTGCT
Organism: Cellulophaga sp. 3_MG-2023; assembly: GCF_030546975.1. Taxonomy (NCBI): domain Bacteria; kingdom Pseudomonadati; phylum Bacteroidota; class Flavobacteriia; order Flavobacteriales; family Flavobacteriaceae; genus Cellulophaga; species Cellulophaga sp. 3_MG-2023. Next base: position 506,470 of record NZ_JAUOPS010000001.1, on the reverse strand, counting down.
GCCTTAAAAAAGGTAACAGATGCAGATCCTAACATATCTTTCTTTTCTATTGGTTTGGGTAGTGAAATTGATACTGAAGTTTTAAAAGAACTTGGTAAAACATTTAGTGTATTTGCCACTAATAAAGAAGAGTTAGAAACTACATTTAACGAGATTTCTACTAAAATATCAGAAAGAGCTAATAGTTTTTACTTATTTGAGTACTGTACTCCTAAAAGAGATGGTAGTGGCACAAGTAACCTGGTAATACAAGTTAAAAAACAAAACAGAGAAGGCGCTGTACAAACCAAATTTAGCGCAGACGGTTTTACTGGTGGTTGCGGTCTATAATATTAATTTTATGAATTAAAAAGAGTTTCTAATTTAGAAGCTCTTTTTTTTTGCCTAAAAAGTAGGGTTTTCCTAGCTATAGTTGTTTTAATAATATACCAAGCAATTAGTATTTATACGAAATGCAATTGCAAACCAATTACTAACACTATAACATATAATAAAATGGGAATACTAAAAGAAATTATCCACGAAAGTGCCATTGGCAACAAACCAGCAATTTACAAAGCATTTGTAATAAGTGTATTTATTAGCATAGTATTAATTAGTTTTACAATGCTAACTGCAATACTTAGAAACCCACAACAAGTAATTACTGGATTTGGGTACTAATCATTTTTTAATACCAAACCATTTGTAAAAGTACCTTTACCTGTAGTTAAATCTATTAAATAACCATTAACAACTGCGTAAGCAATTTTACCATTTTTCTCTAAAAAGAAATTAGGATTTTTACCAGGTGTTAATCGTAACGTTTTAGGTAATACATAACCAGTATTAACTATATGTAAGGGTAATTTGGTACTTTTACCTTTACTAAGTATTGTAGCAACAGGAATATACATAAAACCTTCCTTTAAAAGAGAAAGTGCATTTAAACCTAAAAACTGATCTAAATTAGCTATTGTTTTAGGATATACTTTTGCAGGTACTATAGTATAACCTTTTGCATTAAAAGTAAAATACCCATAATAGGTAGATAAGTCTCCCTGATCTGCTATTCTACCTAAATTATAAAACTCGGTGTGTTTAGGGTTATCTATTTCTGTATGGTTAATTCCTATATCTAACTTGTATGTTTTACCTAACAAATTATAACTAACGTTAGTCATTTTTAAGTCGAACATTTTTCTATCGTTCTCAGGGATTTTATTATAATCATCTATAGGAATATTAGCATAGGACCCATTTGCAATAGTGTATATAGCAGATAATATAGATACGTAATTTAGCTTACGTACTTCTTGCTTCTCTATGTCATCATAATTACCACCAGATTCTATTAAAATAGCACTTGTACCCCATTTTTGTATATTATCACCAAAAGCACGCGGTTCAAAATCATCATTATAACGCCCTACTTGTCCTGGCGCATATTTTTGTATAATGCTATTCATAAACACAATTACCTTCATAGCATTACCACGTACGCTATTAATATCTTTTTCGTAGTTATAAGCAGGTGCTAAATAAGATATAGTTGCAGGTTTGTTTGTACGCTCTGCATTGTAGTACGTACTTTGGTCGTGTAAATTAAAGCCAAAATCTGCCTTAAGACTATCTCTAACTCTTTTTAAAACCCTACCCTCTGGAGATTGTAAATGCAAAGCATCTCTATTTATATCTATACCTAAAGTATTTCTACGAGTATAATACTCTGCTCCATCTGGATTAAGCATTGGTAAAAAGTGTAAAGTTAAGTTACTTAATATTTCTTTTTTTTCATCAGTAAAAGAATCTGCATTTAAAAAATTAAGAATATCAAAAATAGCTTGTGTAGCTGTAGGCTCATCTCCGTGCATCTGAGACCATAAAAAGACATTAATTTTACCTGTACCAATACTTACCAAAGATATACTACGTCCTTCTATAGACTCTCCTACTTTAGCAACCTTAAACTTAGTGTTGTTTGCAAACTTCTGCAATAATGGCTGTATGCTTTTATGTTTAATTCTACGCCCTTTTAAACTACCTTCTTTATATGTATCATAAGTACTATATAAACTACTAGTTATTTCTTTTTGTTGCGCATAACTATTAAATACAACACTTAAAGCAACCACAATGCTAAGGACTAAAGACTTCATACTATTATTAATTTATATTACTGCAAGATAATGAATGGTATTAAGTAAAATCCACTATTTTTGAAATAGAGATTAACCCATTCTAAAATGAAAAATTTAAAAAGAGTATTACTTGTTTTGTTAGTTGTTGTAATTGTAGCCGTTGTTTACAATTATCCAAAATTAAATATGATTTCTGGTTATGCAGTTAAAAACATGGCATCTAATGTTTTTATTGCAGATAGAACAGCTGAGGAAATTAATACCGTAGATAACAATGTACCATTAATAAAATTAGCAGACTCTAAGGTTGATAAAAATACCAAAAGTGCTACGTCTTCAGTTTTTGGATTAATGACGCGTAAAGCGGTTTACAGAGATGGTTTAGGGGCTGTTTTAATTAATGATGATTATGACCCAACTAAGTTTACGCTACAACCACATAGAAATTTTACAAAAACTAGTTTGCCTTTTCCTTATGGCGATAAAAAACAAAAAGACACTGTATTTACTACCGTAGACTATACTGCATTACAAAAAGCTATAGATATAGGTTTTTCTAACCCAGATATTCAAAAAACAAGAAGTACAATTGTTATTTACAAAGACCAGATTATTGCAGAAAATTATGCTGGCGGTTTTACGGCTGATACTAAAATTTTAGGTTGGTCTATGACAAAAAGTATTGTATCTACCTTATACGGAATATTGCAGTGTAAAGGAAAATTAAACGTTAACCAATTAGCTCCTATTCCTGAGTGGCAAAATGACGAAAGAAAAAACATCACTTACAATCATCTACTGCGTATGCAAAGTGGTTTAGAATGGGATGAAAACTACACAGAAATATCTGATGCTACTAAAATGCTTTTTTTAGAGTCTGATATGACTTTGGTTCAACAAAAAAAAGAAGCTATTGCTAAACCAACAGAAATTTGGAATTATTCTTCAGGTACATCTAACTTATTATCTGGTTTATTAAAAAAGAATTTTAAAACTCATCAAGAATATTTAGATTTTCCTTATGCTAGTTTAATAGATAAAATAGGAATGCACTCTATGTTAATTGAAGCAGATATGGAAGGTAATTACGTAGGTTCTTCTTATGGCTGGGCAACCACTAGAGATTGGGCTAAATTTGGATTACTATACTTACACAAAGGAAATTGGAATGGGGAAAGAATTTTTGATTCTGAGTGGGTAGACTATGTTTCTAAACCTACTGCACACTCAGACGGTACTTACGGTGGTCATTTTTGGTTAAATGCAGAAGGCAGGTTCCCTGATGTTCCTAAAGATATGTATTACGCTAGTGGTTACCAGGGACAGTATGTTTTTGTAATACCTTCTAAAGATTTAGTTGTTGTAAGAACCGGACTTGCAACATATCCTATTTTTGACTTAAATGGCTTTTTAGGAGCTGTTGTTAAAGCAGTAAAATAATAGAATAAGTTTAAAGTATAGATAAGCCTACAACATACTTATCTACACTAACCACATATTAGAACACGTTGACAACATAAAGTTTTACAAACCTTACAATCACTATATATTTGCTGTATAGTAAGTTAGAATAAAATTTTCATTTTCATATAGTGTTCTCGTAAAAAGAGTCTTGTTTTTGCCGACAAGACTCTTTTTCATTTTAAAAGCTTTTTATATAACACACTAATTAGCTTCAAGTTATTTTTAACTCCAAAAAAGAAACCATTTTTCTGTAGACCTAATAATTGTTTTTTATAACGAAATTAAGAGCACAAAGAGTCCCACAACATAAACTTCTATTTTGACCACAAAAAAGAGCTCTTTTACAACATAAAATTTTAAAACCTTTAAAGTCTATATATATTAGTAGTGTTATTAAAAAAGAATAAATTTTTCATTTTCATATAGTGTTCTCGTAAAAAGAGTCTTGTTTTTGCCGACAAGACTCTTTTTCATTTTAAATACTTTTTAATGAAAAAAATATCACTTAGTATATTCCTATTATTTATACCAAAAAAAAAAGTGCTCAATAATTATTGAACACTTTTAATATTAATAGATTTAGAAAATTAATCTTCTGGTGGATAACCGTGTATTTTTTCAAAATCTCTATCAAAATTCTCTCTTAAATAAGCTGTTAATCTCTTTTTGTAATCATCTTTTAACCAACTCAAAAAGTTAAATGTACTTCTGCTTATACACTTTGCGTACATTTGTATACGGTGATCTATATCACCATCTAATATTTTAGATAAAGCAAGAGCATCATAAACATCTTCACTGTTTTCTATACATATTTTTGCGTGCTGCTCTATAGAACGTTCTAAAACTACTTTAGACGATTCACCTCCAGAAACGGCACTTACATATGTTTCTTTTATATCAAAATAGACCTCTTCGGATTTTGCAAATTGCTCACGAATTTCCTCTGGCATCTCGTGCTTAAAGGTACTTTCTATATCTTCATCGTTCTTTAAACGATCCATATAAAAATTAGGGTTACTAAAGATTGTTTGCCAATCTAAATCTGCTCCCCAAGGTCCAAACCTATGGTAATTGTTACCTAAATCTATTACCGTAAATTTAGATTTATTATTTAAAATACGAGAACCACGACCAATCATCTGATAATACAATGTAAGAGATTTGGTTGCTCTGTTTAATATAATAGTGTCTATTGTAGGCTCATCAAAACCAGTAGTTAAAATACTCACAGATGTTAAAATGGCATCTGGAGTTTCTTTAAACCAGTTTAATATTTGTTTACGCTGTTTTTTTGTGGCCGTATTATCTAAATGCATTACAGGGTAGCCAGCATCTTTAAAAGTATAATATACTTGTATAGATGTGTTAATACCGTTATTAAAAATAAGTGTCTTTTTATTTTTAGAATGCTCTTTATAAGCCTCCATAAGCTTATCTAACATTGCTGTGCTAGAGTATAAATCTTCTGAAGATTTTACGGTATAATCACCATTAGAACCAATTTCTAACGATGTTAATCCCATATTATATTGGTGTACTTCTGCACGAGCCAAAAACTCGTTTTCTATAAGAGAACCAATGCTTTCACCTGTAATTAGCTCATCATAATTATCTTTCATTGGTAAGTTCTTGTTAGAACTTAAAGGTGTTGCTGTAACTCCTAAAATAAAAGATTTATCAAAAAATTTAAAAAGCTTAGTAAAAGAGTTGTAATGTGCCTCATCAATAATTACAAGACCAATGTCAGATATATCTAACATATCATCATTTAAACGATTGTTAAGGGTTTCTACCATTGCAACAAAACAACTATACCTTTCTTGGTCATCTAAATTTGCTGTACTGTTTACTACCTTACTAATTACACCAAAACTATCTAACATTTTAGACGTTTGGTTACACAGTTCTACACGGTGCGTCATAATTAACACCTTTTTTTGGTGGTGCTTAAGGTACTGTCTTACTATTTCAGAAAATATAACAGTTTTACCACCACCTGTAGGCAATTGGTATAGTAAATGATGGTCATCTGGAGCAGACTCAAAGCGCTCAAAAATCTCATTTAAAGCTCCTTTTTGGTAGTCATAAAGCTCTTTGTCTGTCTTCTTTTCTTGTAATTCGAAAGCAGTCTTCGTCATAGTATCCATTTCTATTGGGCTGCAAAAATACATTCTTTAGCGCGCTTTTAACGAATAATTAGCGAAAAAACTATTCACAAATTTCAAAAAAATATAGATATAGTAAAAATTAAGACTTTTTTCCTATTCGGTTAGAGAATCTAGAAAATATCATAATTTTTTTCTTGGTATTAATAAAATAAACTCCTGTTAAAAGTATTACTGCGGCCGCAACAGATTGTGCTGTAATAGTTTCATCTAAAAAATACCATCCTAAAAGTAATGCTATAATTGGGTTTACATAGGTAGAAGTTGCAACTTTTTCTGGTGATACAAACTTTAATAAATAATTAAAAGAGGTAAATGCAACTATACTACCAAAAACAATTAAAAGTAGCATTGCCATTTGTGTTTTTCCTTCCCATTCTGTTGGTAATGACCAAGTTTCACCAAAATAAAAACTAGCAATTAATAAAAAGAAACCACCTGATAACATTTGATAACCAGTATTTACAAAATAATTTTTAGGCAAGTCATACTTAGCAACAAACAAGCTACCACTAGACCAACTAATCATACAAATAAATATCATTATCATACCTAAAAGAGATCCTTCCTGGTTAACAACTTGTTTTTGACTTACCAATAAGTAGATACCAATAATGCCTAAAACAACACCAACAATAGACATTGGTTTTATTTTTTTACCCTGAAAAATTCTCATTAACAATAAAACCACTAGTGGTTGTGCAGATATTTCTAATGCAGCAAAACCACTATCTACATAACGTAAAGCCCACACCACTACTCCGTTTCCTAAAGCTAAAAATAAAAAGCCAGCTATTACTGTATTTAGCAATTGTTTTGCTGTTACTTTTATTTCTATTTTTAAAAATTTACTTATAATAAAAACTAGTAAACCAGCAGTAATAAAACGTATTGCCGCTAACATAAAAGGTGGCAACTCTGTTACAGCAATTTTATTTAATAAATAGGTAGATCCCCAAATTACATAAATAGAGAAAAAAGCCAGTATTATTAAGGTGGTGTTAGAGGATTTATTCATTATAAAAACAACTAGTTTAGAAAAGCACAAAAATAAGTATAACTTTTAAGTTTATAAGAGTAAAATAAAGTCTTAATATAAGTTCTTAACATACATCAATGTAAAATATAGTATAGGTACTTAAATTTGCATTATACTAACATATGGTTATGAAAACAATACTACATAAAGCAGATACAAGAGGACACGCAAACCACGGTTGGTTAAACTCTTACCACACCTTTAGCTTTGCTAATTACCAAGATACAGAACGTATGAATTTTGGTGCATTACGTGTATTAAATGATGATACCGTTACAGAAGGCAGAGGCTTTGGAACTCACCCACATAAAAATATGGAAATAATTTCTATACCATTAATGGGCGATTTACAGCACCAAGACAATATGGGTAATTCTACAGTAATTAAAGAAGGAGACATACAAGTTATGAGCGCTGGTACTGGAGTTATGCATAGTGAACATAACAAAAACCTAGATAAAGCTGTTCAGTTTTTGCAAATTTGGATTATTCCTAATACAGAAAATGTTAACCCTAGATATGATCAAATTTCTACAGCAGATCTACATAAACCTAATAAGTTATACCAAATATTGTCTCCTAATAAAGAAGATGCCGGTGTATGGATATACCAAGATGTTTGGTTTAATTTAGGTGATTTTACTAATGATACAACTACTACCTATACCATAAACAAAAAGGGCAATGGTATATATGCTTTTGTTTTAGAGGGTGATATAGAAATTGAAAATCAACAGTTAAATAAGCGTGATGGTTTTGGTCTTTGGGAAACAGACAGTATTACCATAAATGCTAGTAAAAACAGTAAATTATTACTGATGGAAGTTCCTATGTTTTTTTAATTACTGATTAGGTATACTATTCTGCTTAGCTAAATCTTTACGTATTCTACTTAAACTCTCTGGGGTTATTCCTAAGTAGGAAGCAATCATCCACTGTGGAACACGTAACAAAACATCTGGATACAATTTTACAAACTCTAAATATCTTGATTTTGCAGATGCTCCTAAAAGCAAATGTATTCTTCTGTTTAAATGACGAATGTGATTGTGTAGTAATTTTTCATTTTTTTTTCTAAATGAAGGATTTAATTTTGCTACTAACTCTATAAAATCTTCATCTAATAATACTACAGTTGTATCCTCTAAAGCATCTATAAAATAGTTTGATGGTTCTTTAAAATATACACTATCTCTATCTGTAACAAACCAATTTTCTGTACCAAATTGCAGAATATTTTCTTTGCCATTTTCATCTAATCCGTACAAGCGTAAAACACCTTTTTCTACATAAAATGTATGCAGACATACATCGCCATATTTTAGAATTTGTTCTCCCTTAAAAACAACTTTACTTTTTATGTGAGGCTCTAATTGCTTGTAGGTAGTAGTATCCACTCCCATTTTATCAAAAAGATATGTTTTAAAGTTTTGTAACATTTTGGTCTAAAATATAATTTTTAATCACGAATTGATCTTTAAAACCTAATTTTAAATATAAGTTTTTCCCCATACTTGAGGCTTGTAAAGTTATATACTCAACTTTATATTCTATACTCTTATTTATAAGTAATTTCATAATACTTTCTGCAAATCCTTTTCTTCTCATTTCTGGCGGTATACCTACAGAATGTATCCCCATTACATTGTTAGTTTTATATAACATAGCCGTACCTACAGCAACTCCGTCTTTATACGCAATATAATATATAATGTTTTTTAATGTTTCTTGTATTGTAATAGGACTAATTTTATACCCAAATGACTTAGCAAATATAGTCGACCAAAGTTTAGTATCGTTAATACTTGTAACCTGTTTTATTTTTACATTATTATTGATAACAAAGGATTTATTAACTTTTAAGAACATACCCACTTGCTCAAATTTTAACCTAAAGCCATTACGTATTAAAATAGTATCATCATCTTTATCATAAATGTTCCATAAAGGAACCGTTATATTTTTTGAAATAGTTGTTAATTTTATTTTTAACTCATCTACTATTCCCTGTGTTATATTTTGTTGTAGCCATAATCTATTTGGCCATTCAGAATCTTTAATCTCACAATACTCAAAGTTCAATTCTCTCTTATAGGAACCAAATGCAACTCCAACGGTTCTCCACAGTGATATTAAATTATTTAAGTTACTATTTATTAAGTCTTGTTCTTTTTTCATTTTATATTAATTAAAATAATTCCAAACATCATTACGAAAAACCCTAATAATCTTTTAAATGTTAAAGGTTCTAATGGTAAATTTAACCATCCAAAATGCCCTGCAATAATAGAGAATGTTAACTGTCCAAATAAGCCAAAAGATATCATTGTAGATATTCCTAATTTAGGAATAGTATAATAGTACAGGCTTATTCCTAAGACGCTAAACAAACCTCCTGAAAACCATAGATAAATAGGTATTTGCTTTAAGTCTGACGCATTAGGTAAACTTTTAGTACTAAGTAACACAAAAATTATGGCAAAAATTGTACTAGTTAAAAAAGCAATTACAGATGCTAATAATGGATTCTTTAACAAAACACTTAAAGTTGAATTTAAAGCTCCTTGAGCTGCTAAAAACACACCTCCAATTATTGCCAAAACAGAAAAAGTAGTCTGATTCATATAACCTGAAATAATTGATTAAACGATTTCCTAACTTTTAAACGATTTTGCGTATAATCTTCGCTTGAACGATAACCAATAGTTGCAATTACAGCGGCATTTAGCCCTTGTTCAGAAAGCTCTAATATGTCATTATACTTTTTAGATTCAAAACCCTCCATAGGACACGAATCAATTTTTAATTCTGCACATGCACTTAATAAAATCCCTAACCCTAAATAAGTCTGCCTAAAGGTCCAATTAAAGACTTCAGATACTGTCATTTCTTTTAATTTTTCCTTTATAAAATCTCCGTAATTATTTAAGCTTGTTGCATCAATACCTTGAGTCTCTGCAGTACGCTTTATAAAATCATTTATATTTTGGTCGCTTACGCTGGTGTAATTACAAAAAACAATCAAATGAGATGCATCTGTAACTTGGTCTTGATTCCAAGAGGCGATTTTTAATCTCTTCTTTAATTCAGCTTTTTCAATAATTATAACTTTATATAATTGTAACCCGTATGAAGATGGTGTAAGTTTTATAGCCTCTTTTAATTGATTTAAATGTTCTTGAGATACTCTTTTAGTTGAATCAAATTTTTTAGTTGCATAACGCCATTTTAAGTTTTTTATATATTCCATAATAGTTTTGTTTTAAATTATAAAGCAAAACTATTACGGAAAAAAACCTCTGGCATTTACATATGTTGATTCTAAAAATTATTTTTTAAATCTTTACGAATTCTACTAAGTTGAGTTGGAGTAATTCCTAAATGAGATGCTAAATAAGATTGTTTTATCCTTTCTTGAATGTTTGGGTGCTTTAATAGTAAGTCCAAGTATCTCTTGGTGGCATTCTCCATAACAAGAGATACTTCTCTTTCTTCTTTTTCCACAACCCAGTTATTTTCTAAATAAGCGATATACATATTTTTTAAATCACTATTTGTATCTATAAAATGTCTGTATTTTTTGTAATTAATACTAATAAGAGTAGTATTTTCTATAGCTTCTATGGTAAAACTTGAAGGTTTATTTAGTAAAAATGAAACTGTTGATCCAGCAAAATCAGTTTCTAAAAAAATATTTTTACTATACAGGTTGCCATTATAATCTGTAACATATGCCCTTAAGGCTCCTTTACATACAAAATATATGTTTTTAGCAATCTGTCCGTTTTCAAGTAAAACATCATCCTTTTGTAATTCCTTAAATGTAACTATTGACTTTATTAAATTCCAAGATTCTTCGGTGATTTGATTATAACTTTCAAATTTTAATCTTAGTTCTGAAATGTATTTATCCTCCATCAAAAGCTATTATATTTAAGCAACTCATTAATTTTATAAAAACTTAACTATTTCAACCTATTAAATTGAATTAACCTACAAATAATATTATTTTTATTTATATAATTACTAACTCTTATCATAAAAAAGATAATTTTAGAATATTATTTTTTGAAAAATTAATACTTTTTTATTCTTTTCTTTTCTATCTACAACAGGATAAAACACAATAGCATAACCATTTTCTACTGTTTTATTTACGCTAGATAAAATTAGATTAGACTCTTTTAACTCTAATACTATATTATTAACCAAGTCTTTGTAACCTTTTACATCTTTACTATAAAAAAGTTCTAAAATTTCATCATTTTTTATTGTTATCCATCCATTACCAAATTCCGTATTAAACCTAACTACAAAAGTATTTTCATTAATTTGTACAGGGTTCCAAGTATTATAAAACCTATCTTTAATATCTATTAGAGTTTTAGAGGTACAAACATTATTTGGCGTTATAGTTTCTATACTAATTTTACCTTCTTCTTCACTTAAAACGTAAGAGTTAGACTCAAAAGATAGACTAATAATTTGCCTAAAATAATTTGTAGTAGCATTTAGCTCTCTACTTCTTAACTCAACTCCTTTTTCATCTATTTGCCTATGTAACCACGTACTACCTTTGCTACTTAACAAATGTATTTCATCTCTACCTATAAATATGTTATTGTTTCTTGGGAGTGGAACCTTTTTATTATGCTTCTTTTTTAGAATACCATTTTTAAATTCTATTGCTAAAAGTTTGTCTGGCTTTTTGTCGTTCCAAATATCTACGTCATAAAATATTGAAAACTGATTATAAACTCCAATAAACTTACCTGTAAAAGGTCTATTACCTTTAGGTAGTTTAGTTTCTTCTCTATTAAAAATAGGTATACTAACTTCTAATTCTTTATTTGGATGATATGGAACAACAGATACATAGTTTTCTAAAGACGGACTAAGAAATAAGCTTGGTAAAATGCCATCATCTTCTATAAAGCTTTCTACCTTTCCATTGTCATCTATAATAGTGTATACTAAATTATATCCTCCGTCTTCATTATAAATATAATTAGCCAATAAAGTTTGTTCCTTACAACAAATACTACTTTTTACTGATATCTCGTTATTAGTTTCTAATGTAGTAACAACACCAAAACTCAACTCCTGATTAGTAATATTAAAAGGTGATGTTTTCTCTATATTTTTCATACACTAACATATTGTTTTACCACTTCATTCGTTGCAATCTAACTGCATTTAAAATTGCCAATAAAGCTACACCAACATCTGCAAAAACAGCTTCCCACATTGTTGCTAAACCACCAGCTCCTAAAAGCAAAACAATAATTTTTACTCCAAAAGCTAATGCTATGTTTTGCCATACTATTGCTCTTGTAGATTTACCAATTTTTATAGCTTGCACTATTTTATAAGGTTGATCTGTTTGAATAATAACATCTGCTGTTTCTATAGCAACATCACTACCTAAACCACCCATTGCAATACCAACATCACTAACGACAAGCACAGGAGCATCATTAATACCATCACCAACAAAAGCTACAACAGCGTTAGGGTTGGTCATAATTTCTTCAACTTCTTTAAGCTTCTGCTCTGGTAACAAACCACCTTTAGCTCTTAGAACATTAATTTCTTTTGCTACTTTTTTAGTAATAGAATCTCTATCTCCAGAAAACATATAAAAATCTTTTACGCCAACTTTATAAGCTTCAGAAATAGTCTCTTTTGCGTCTTCTTTAATTTCATCTGCGATAATAACATAACCTGCAAATTGGCCATCTATTGCTATTAAAACACTAGACTCTACAATATCCTCTATCTCTGTTAATGCATCTATTTTATAGTCTAATAATAAGGCCGCGTTACCTACCAAAACTTTTTTATTATTAACAATACCTTTTAAGCCTTTTCCTGCAATTTCTTGGGTATCTGTTGCTTTAAACGTTTCATCTAACGGATAATCTAAAAGTGCTTGTGCTATTGGGTGTGTAGATGTAGCTTCTAATGCTAGTACATACTGCATCATTTTTTTTTCTTCCATAATTAAAGTATGGATTTCCTGAATTTTAAACACACCTTTTGTTATGGTCCCCGTTTTATCCATAACCAATGTATTTACCTTTGCCATTGTATCCAAAAAGGAAGCCCCTTTAAATAGAATTCCATTTTTAGATGCTGCTCCTAATCCTCCAAAATAACCCAAAGGAATAGAAATAACCAATGCACAAGGACAAGATATAACCAAGAAAATTAGTGCTCTATACAACCAATCTTTAAACACATAATTATCTACAAAAAAATACGGAAACAAGGTTAAAGCAATAGCCAAAAACACAACAATTGGTGTGTAGACTTTTGCAAATTTTCTAATAAATAATTCGGTTTTAGATTTACGATCCGTAGCATTTTGAACCAACTCTAAAATACGCGCTATAGAGCTATCTTTAAATTCTTTAGTAGCTTTTATCTCTATTAAGTCTTGTAAATTAATACTACCTGCATACACTGCATCATTTACACCAATTGTATCTGGTTTACTTTCACCCGTTATAGCAGCTGTATTTAAAGATGCTTTAGCAGACAACAACATACCATCTACTGGTACTTTTTCTCCAGATCTTACCTGTATTGTTTCTCCTATTTTTATATCATCTGGTGAAACAGAAACATATTCGCTATCTCTAAACACTAAGGCTTCTTTAGGCCTAACATCTAACAATGCTTGTATATTGCTTTTTGCTCTTGTTACCGCTGCACTTTGGAACAGCTCACCAACAGCATAAAAAAGCATTACGGCAACACCTTCTGGATATTCTCCTATTGCAAAAGCGCCTATTGTAGCAATAGACATTAGTAAAAATTCTGTAAAATAATTTCCTTTTTTTATACTTAACCAGCCTTCTTTTACAACTGGTAAACCTACCGGTAAATAAGCAACTGTATACCAAATTACTCGTACCCATCCTTTAAAAAAGGAAACAAAGTTAAAATAGTCTGCTGCAATACCAATAAACAGCATAGCAAAACTAACTATTGCTGGTATATATACTTTTATACCAGAATTTGCATTAGAATGACTGTGATTGTGTGTATGGTTGTGTGTATTTTTTTCTAGATCTTTTAACTCTTTTCTCTCTTTCATATTCAAATTTCTATAAAATATACGTGCAACAATAGTGCATTGGACTTAACTACATTTGTTACATATTCCTTTTACTACCAAATTTGCATTTTCTGCAATAAAGCCATCTGGAACTTTTATTTGTGGAATTTTATGATCTGTTAAACAGACCGTTTCTTCACAATTATTACAATGAAAGTGTAAGTGCAAATCTGTTTCCAGTTCGCACTTACAATTTGTTTCGCATAAAGCATATTTAGTTCCTGTAGACCCATCATTTATTTGATGAACAACACCTTTACTTTCAAACGTTTTTACTGTTCTATATAAAGTAGTTCTATCTACTTTATCAAAAGCATTTTCTATATCACTAAGTGTAACAGCGCTCTTTTTTTCTGCTAAAAACTTATAAATTAAGAGTCTCATTGCTGTTACCCTAATTCCTTTTTTTGCTAAGTGTTGCTCTATAGTTTTCATATGTTTAATGACTATGTTCTGCCTCTCCTTTTTTCATTTCTGCCAATAAATAATATGCATTATTATAAGCAAATTTGGTATTAGAATCTATAGTTACTAAAAAATTTACAGCTGCCCAAGAATCTACTGTATTTCCTTTTGAAATTTCTACTGGCTTAAAAATCCAATCTTCATTTTCTTTTTCTACTGAAAACACAAAAAATCGTTCTCCGTCTTTAACAATGGCACTTTCTGGTAGTGCTATTCCCTTTTTACTATCAGTCTCTATTCTACCTTCTATATACATACCAGGTATTAAATTGTCTTTCTTATTCTCAATTTCTGCGTGTATATGTACTGCTTTAGGGTTTTCTTCAAAAGTTTTACCAACAGATATAATTTTAGCAGTTAGCTGTTCTCCTGGTACAGATTGCACACTAAAAGTTACTATTTGACCTTCTTTTACCTTATGCACATCTTTTTCAAAAACCATTAAATCTGCATGTATATGGTGTGTATCTACAACCTCAAACAACTGGGTTTGTGGGTCTACATATTGACCAGTTTTAATTGCTACTTTTTGTACATAACCCTCTATAGGACTTAATAATGGCACTTGTTTAAAAATGTTCCCTTTACGAACACTTGCAACATTTATATTTAAAATTTGCAACTGCGCACCTAATCCATTTACTAAAGATTTAGATACATTATAACTTGCTTCTGCTTGTTGGTATGTACTACCAGAACCAACACCAGCATCATACAACTTTTTTTGTCTTTCAAAATCCTGTTTTACAAAATTACTGTTACTGTATGCCTTTAAATAATCTGTTTGCAATTGAATAATATTTGGATGCGACAAATAAGCTACAACTTGCCCTTTACGAACCTTATCTCCTTCTATAACCTTTATAGAAACTACATTAGAACCTATAGTTGCTGTAATAGAAGCTTCATTTTGTGGAGGAACCTCTAATTGCCCATTTGCTTCAACAAAACCACTTATAGTACGTTTTTTTAATGTGTCAATCTCCATTTGTAAGGCTATAAATTGCCGTGCTGTTAACATCACTTCTTCTTCGTGATCATCTTCTCCCTGTTCGCTTTTTTTATGAGTATCCTCTAAATGATTTTCTTTGGTACTACTCGTATTCTTACAACTAGAAATACCAATTGCCAATACTAGAACTGTTATATAAATATATTTTTTCATCTTAATTTTGATTATAATATTGAACTTGAAACAAACTATTCATATAATTTTTAAATGCAGATTGTGCATCTAATTCTGTTTGTATAGCTGCTTTTATTAATTGTGTAAAACCGTTGTAATCCAAAGCTCCTTCTTTATATGCAAACAAAGCTCCTTTACGCTGTTCTTTAGCCAATGGCAAAACTTGATCTTTATAAAACAACCATGATGAACTCCATTTTTTATAGTTTTCTATAGTTTGATAAAATTCAGATTCCATCTGCTTTTTAGCATAAGTAGCTTTAGAAGCTGCAATTTCTTTATCAATTTTAGTTGTTTTAATTTGTGCTTTAGTTACGCCTGATAGAAACGGAATAGACAAACCTGCTTGATAACTGTAGAAACCAGAAGTACCATTTACCCGTTGCATTCCGCCTTGAAGGTTAAACTTTGGTAAATTTTGAGCTTTAGCCGCTTTATAATTAGCATCTGCTAATGATACTGCATTCTCTAACATTGTATATTGCGGGTGATTTTTAAACTCTGGTTGCTCTTCTACAACTG
The DNA here is from genome assembly GCF_030546975.1 of Cellulophaga sp. 3_MG-2023. Taxonomy (NCBI): domain Bacteria; kingdom Pseudomonadati; phylum Bacteroidota; class Flavobacteriia; order Flavobacteriales; family Flavobacteriaceae; genus Cellulophaga; species Cellulophaga sp. 3_MG-2023. The sequence continues at coordinate 490,383 of NZ_JAUOPS010000001.1, read as the reverse complement.
GTAAATTAAATTCATCTGTAACACCATAAAATAAATCACTAGGTAACCATAAGTTTAGCTGTGATAGAGCTACATTGTAATTAGCACTTGCCTTTTTGTACTCATTTTTAACCTCTAAAGCTTGACTTTTAGCTGCCAAATACTCCAATCTAGAAATAGCCTCTACCTCATAATTTAGACTTATAGCTTTATCAAATTTCACATAAATAGAGTCTAACTCTGTATACAACTGAAACCTCTTTTTAGCCTGCAAAGCATTTGCCCAGGCAAGTTTAACTTGCTTTTCTACCTCTAATAATGATAGTTTATATGCCTTTTTAGCTAGCTGTATTTGCTGCTCTTGTACTTTCTTTTTAGATGAAATTCCTAAAATATCTATATTAGATTGCCCAAACCCCACAAGAGTGTAAATCCCGGATTCATCTTTAATTTCCTCACCACCAGTAAAAACAGAAGTTATTCCTAAGTCTACTACGCTACTTTTTAACTGTACTTGTTTATCTACCTCTAAAGCATTTTGTTTTATTAACGGATAATATGTAGCTGATAAAGAAACTGCCTGTTCTAAACCAATTTCTTGTTGTACCAACTTAGCATCCTGCGCCTTTAATCCAAATGATGATAAAAAGAACAATACAAATAACGCAATAACCACAGTTGGTTTCTTTTTAAGTCTAAACTTACCTTCTTCTACCCAATGGTATAAAATTGGTAAAATAAACAAGGTTAATAATGTTGCTGTTACTAAACCTCCAATAACTACAGTTGCTAACGGACGCTGTACTTCTGCTCCTGCTCCAGATGAAATTGCCATTGGCAAAAAACCTAAAACATCTGTAAATGCAGTTAGCATAATTGGTCTAATTCTACGTTTGGTTCCCTCTATAATTCGGTCTTTTAAATTGGTAACACCTTCTTCCTTTAGTTCATTTAAACCACTAACCATAACCAAACCATTTAGCACAGCTACTCCAAAAAGAACAATAAAACCAACACCTGCAGAAATACTAAAAGGCATATCTCTAAGCCATAATGCAAATACACCACCAATGGTTGCCATTGGTATAGCCACATAAATCATTAATGTTTGTGGTAAGGACTTTAATGCAAAATAGATTAAAATAAAAATAAGTAATAGCGCTAAAGGCACTACTGTTTTTAATTTATTACTTGCGCGTTCTAAATTCTCAAAAGCACCACCATACCTTAGGTAATACCCTGGAGGTAGGCTTAATTTTTCATCTAAAATATCTTGTATATCTAATACAACCGATTTAACATCACGATCTCTAATATTAATACCTACGTAAGTTCTACGGTTGGTATTGTCTCTACTAATTTGCATTGGACCAGGCTTGTAACTTATATCTGCTACTTCGCGTAACGGAATTTGAAATCCTGAAGGCAAGTTTACAAACAAGTCTTTTACATCTGTAATATCACTTCGGTTGTCTTTATTTAACCGCACAACCAAATCAAATCGTTTCTCACCTTCAAAAATTACACCTGCTTTTTTACCTGCAAAAGCAGTTTCTACAATACCATTTAAAGTAGTTATATGCAAACCATATTGTGCTAGTTTGCTACGGTTGTAATTAATAGAAATTTGTGGTTGTCCGGTTGTTGCTTCTACTTTCATATCTGCAACACCTTCTACGCCTGCTATTAACTTTCCTATTTCTTCTGCTTTAGAGGCTAAAATACCTAAGTCGTCTCCAAATAATTTAATGGCGACATCTTCTCTAACACCTGTGAGCAACTCATTAAATCGCATTTCTATAGGTTGCGTAAACTCAAAATTAACACCAGGAACTAGACTAACTTCTTTCTTAATTTTTTTTACCAATTCTTCTTTAGATGAAGCCGATGTCCATTCTGATGGATCTTTAAGAATAGCAAAAACATCTGCAATATCCATAGGCATAGGATCCGTAGGTACATCTGCTACACCAATACGACTAACTATAGTTTTTACTTCTGGGAATTTTGCTTTTACAATTTGCTCTATTTTAGTTGTAGTTTCTATTGTTTCAGTTAAAGAACTACCTGGTTTAAGTATGGCGTGAAAAGCAATATCACCTTCATCTAATTGCGGAATAAATTCGCCTCCCATTTTTGTAAAAACAAAGACTGTTGCAACCAGTAAAGCAATAGAAACACATAAAATTAATTTTCCTTTTTTTAATGATTTTTCAAGCAATGGTTGATATCTATCTTCTACCCAATGCACAAATTTATCACCATACGAAAGCTTATCGTTCTTTGGTGCTCTTAAAAACAAAGCCGAAATCATTGGAACATAAGTTAAACACAAGATCATTGCACCAACCATTGCAAAAATAAATGTCAAAGCCATTGGTTTAAACATTTTACCTTCTACACCCTCTAACGCCAAAATAGGAATGAAAACAATTAAAATAATTAGCTGACCAAAGAAAGCTGCATTCATCATTTTTTTAGACGAAGAACGTGCTATTTCATCTCTATCCGTTGCACTAATTTTTTTTCTTTTTAGTATTTGTGATGTTATTAAAAAGACAGTACTTTCTACTATAATAACAGCGCCATCTACAATAATACCAAAATCTATAGCGCCTAAGCTCATTAAGTTAGCCCATACACCAAAAACATTCATTAATATAAAAGCAAAAAGTAGAGAAAGTGGAATAGTAGATGCTACAATTAAGCCACCACGCCAATTACCTAAAAGTAATACTAATACAAATATTACAATTAGACCACCTTCAAATAAATTTTTAGTTACAGTACTTGTTGTCTCTGTTATAAGCTCACTTCTATCTAAAAAAGGCTTTATAGATACACCTTCTGGTAACGATTTTTGTATCTGTACAATTCGGTCTTTAACATTTGTTATAACATCGTTGGTGTTTGCGCCTTTCAGCATCAAAATCATACCGCCAACAGCTTCACCTTTTCCATCCTTAGTTAAAGCTCCATAACGTACAGCACTACCAATAGTTACTGTAGCAATATCTTTAATTTTAATAGGAATGTTGTTTTCCTTTTTTACTACAATATGGGCAATATCTTCTATAGATTTTATCAAACCTTCACCTCTTATAAAGTTAGCTTGATGATTTTTTTCTATATAAGCGCCTCCTGTATTTTGATTGTTATTTTCTAAGGCTTCAAAAACATCTGAAATAGTAAGACCAATAGCCGTAAGTTCACTAGGGTTTATTGCAACCTCGTATTGTTTTATTTTACCTCCAAAGGCATTTACCTCTACAACACCTGGCACCATTGCCATTTGTCGTTTAACAATCCAATCTTGTAACGTTCTTAGTTTTGTGGCATCAAAAATTTTCTCATACCCTTCCTCTACCTCTAAGGTATATTGGTAAATTTCCCCTAAACCAGTAGATATAGGTCCCATTGAGGGTTTACCAAATCCGTCTGGAATTTGCTCTTGTATTTCTGGTAGTTTTTCAGATACCAATTGTCGTGGTAAATACGTGCCTACAGCATCATCAAAAACAATAGTAACAACAGATAAACCAAACCTAGAAATAGACCGTATTTCTTTAACATCTGGCAAATTACTCATTGCCAGTTCTACTGGGTACGTAACAAATTGTTCTATTTCTTCGGTTCCTAAATTTGGTGCTTGCGTAATTACTTGCACCTGATTATTTGTAATGTCTGGTACGGCGTCTATAGGTACTTTGGTAACACTCCAAATACCTGCACCTATAATGGCAAGTGTAAACAAGCCTATTATAAATTTATTATTGATTGAAAAATCAATGATTTTATTAATCATAAAAAAGTATTAATACAGTTAAACTTTTGACGATTTTTAGAATTAATCATCAAACAAATGACTTAAAAAAGCCTAAAACAGGATATAGTTATCCTATTAAAAAAGCTGTATTAAGCCTAGGAGGTTGTAAAAAAGAGCGAGAAATATCTTTTCCTAAACTATTAAAATGAAGGATAAGATTTGCAGAAATCTCTTGTGTAGGCAATTTTACTTCTGCCATTTTATAATATGTTGCGTTTATGTGGCAACAATGGCATTGACAAAAAGGGGAGCATATATCTATATGCCCGTGGTCATCTACCGAAGATTGTACTAACTCTGCTGTATCAGTAGGGTCTTGCACCGCACTGTCTTCACAAGGAATAAAGTTTAGTGTTAGAATATATAATGATAATATGATTGTTAGTACTTTCACACTACAAACTTATAAACTTTTACAATGCAATGTTGTTGCAAAAGCAAAAAAATCTCACGTATTAAATTCTAATTGTAAAAAAAAAGATACTATCACGACCAAAGACACGTTATAGATGCTATTATAAAACCTAAAAATTAGTATTTTTTTATGTTTATAATATGTTTATTATTAAAATGGTAATGTTAAATTTGCAAATTAAAACCTAACCAAAAGTGATTACAGAATACATTATAGCAATATTATGGAGTTTATCCCCATTTGGTGAAGCCAAAGTTGGTATCCCTTATGGTATGTACAATGGCTTAAACATCTATGTTGTTTTTGTATTGTGTTTCTCTGCTAATGTACTTGTTTTTCCTATGATGCTTTTCTTTTTACACAAAATAAACCACTACTTATTAAAGTGGCGTGTGTACAAAAAAGGAGCTATTTTTGTTGCTCGTAAAGCAAAAACAGGATCTGCAGACAAGATTAAAAAATATGGCTTTTGGGGTCTTATCTTTTTTGTAATGCTTCCTGTACCTGGCACAGGCGTCTATGCAGGTACAATTGCTACTTACTTATTTAAAATAGAAAAAAAGAAAGCTTTTTTAGCAAATACTATTGGCATCTTCTTTTCTTCTGTTATTATATGGGTGGCTACTTATTTAGCTATGCACGGTATGTCTTTGTAAACACCTGCTATTACTTTATTCTTTTTTTAAGCTCTTCCATAGATTCTTGTAATTCTTTTAACAATCCTTTTTCTGTAGTAGTATCTAAACCAAAAGAGATTTTACTATTTACTTGCCAAAGCTCTTGTATTTGATCGTTAGCTACTTGATAAGGAGGATATGTTTCATTTAAAGAAATTAAAGAAACGGAGTTACTGTTTGGTACTTTTTCTATTTTTTTAACCAATACAGCATCATACAAAACAACTACATACATTTTATTTGCACTAACATCGTCTAAACTTTCTGTAGCCTTAGCTAAAACCCACTCTCCTGGATATAAATTAGGCAACATACTATCTCCTTCTACTTGGAATCCTCTGTAGGTTGCATTTCTAAATTCTGGAATAGGCAAATCAAACGCAGGTAATTGTTTATACCAACTTGCATCTTGTATATTTTGTGGGTAACCAGCTGCTGCTTTAGCATTAACAAGCACCATATTTTCTCGATCTTCAGCATCTACCGTAACAAATTTTGGAATAACACTATTTTCTTTTGCAGATAAGTATTGCTGATCACTGTCTCCAAAAAGCCATAACGGATTTATTTTAAATTGCTTTAATAGTTCTGTAACAACTTTACCAGACAACTTTGTACGTCCACGCTCTATATCTGCCGTTGTATTTGAAATACCTAGTAATTTTGCAAACTCTGGTTGAGTAAAATTAAGGTCTTTACGCACCTCTATAAAACGCTTTATTTCTATTGTAATCTCTTTTCCCATACGCTAATATACAAATTAAGGAATAAATCCAGCACGTAAATTGGATTAAATCCAATTTAATATTATTTTATGAAGAAAATAAAACCAAGCATAATTTCATTGATAAAAAAAAGAAGAAATACCTTACGTTTTAATACTAAAATAATCCTACGTACGTTTGCAATAACTTAGAAACTTAATTAAATATAATATGAAAAAAGTTAACATTATGCTTGTGTGCTTTTTAGCACTAAATTTTTTCTCTTGTTCGTCTGATGACGATTCCTCTACAAAAAATAATGATGCTGAAATTAATGCGCAAGAAGACGAACCTTTAGAAATAAACAGTGTAACATCTGGCTTTATTATAGAAGGAGCTACTAAAAAGACAGGAACTCTTACTCCTACTGGTGGTTTAGAGTTTACTATGGATTACAGCAAACAATCTGCTTTTCAAAAAAAAGGCTTTGAAATTGAATTTAATTCTGCTTCAGATTATACAGGTGCTTACATACAGTTAAAAGATGAAAACGGAATGGCAGATTCTTATTTTGATGTTCCAAGAGATGAAATTTACGTTTCTGGTAAAGGCGAACAAACTAAGAAAAATAGAAACTTTTTAAAAGGAAAATCTGCAGGTAAAGAAAACGATGCTATTATTGAAGTAAACTTAGCTGAAACTGTTACAGCAGGTACTTTTTGCTATGTTATTTGTTTATACGATGCACAAGGCAACATTAGCGAACCTACAGAAGTTTGCGTAACTATTGAAGCTTGGGGTGGTAATAGTGATTTAGTTGGCTCTTGGGACTATACAAAACAAATTGAAAACGGAAAAGAATTTAAAGTAAAAGAAGAAGATTGTGACTCTGATACTTCTACTATCTGTAATGAAGAATATTCTGTTGATGAGTGTCATAAAATAAACTTTATAAATATAAAATTTAACAATGATGGCACTTTTGAAATGAATAATTCTCAAACTGAGAAATACTTAAACAATCAAGAAAGTCAAGCTAATTGTGGAGTTGTTTACCAAGAGTCAAGCTACACGTATAACGCTAAAGGTAAATGGGCTTACAATGAAGAAGAAAATAGAATTACCATAGTTAATTTTTCTGATGTATATGATTATGGTGATGAAATAGATGCTGAAACATATGAAAACGGAGAGTTAGGCCTAGATGGTCCTTTAGAAATTTCTGATTCTAATTTAAAAATTACAGAATCAGATTCTTATGATGGTGTAGAAATAGATGTTTACGAATATTTCTTTGAAAAAGAATAACTAACTTAAGATTAGTAGATTAAAAGCCTAAAACTAAAACATAGTTTGGGCTTTTCTATTTTAATAATGTAAATAAAAGATGGTATATCCTACATATAAATAATAAATTACTACTGCATTCGTTAATAATTACTTATAACCTTAATCAAATTATTAAATAATGAAAAAAGTTAACCTATTAATAGTATGCTTTTTAGCACTAAATTTTTTCTCTTGTTCGTCTGATGACGATTCTTCTGGAGGAAATAAGGATGCTGAAATTAATGCTCAAGAAAATGAACCATTAGAAATAAACAGTGTAAGTTCCGCTTTAATTATAGAGGGAGCCACTAAAAAAACAGGAACCCTTACTCCTACTGGTGGTTTAGAGTTTACTATGGATTACAACAAACAATCTGCTTTTCAAAAAAACGGATTTGAAATTGAATTTAATTCTGCTTCAAACTATACTGGCGTTTACATACAGTTAAAAGATGAAAACGGAATGGCAGATTCTTATTTTGATGTTCCAAGAGATGAAATTTATGTTTCTGGTAAAGGCGAACAAACTAAGAAAAATAGAAACTTTTTAAAAGGAAAATCTGCTGGTAAAGAAAATGATGCTGCTATTGAAGTAAACCTTGACGAAAGTGTTACAGCAGGTACTTTTTGCTATGTTATTTGTTTGTATGATGGTGAGGGTAACATTAGTGAACCTACAGAAGTTTGCGTAACGGTTGAAGCTTGGGGTGGTAATAGTGATTTAGTTGGTACTTGGAACTTTACAAAAGAAATTTCGGATGGTGATGAAGTAAAAGTGAATGAAGAGGATTGTTTTACTTTTGACTATACTTTATGTAATGAAGAAGTAATTGTTGACGAATGTTCTACCATAAATTTTTTAAAAATAAAATTTAATAGTGATGGAACATTTACATATAATAATTCATTTTCTGATAAAAATATAAATTGGATAGATAGTGACGAAGCTTGTGAAGTTATTTATAACAATGATGAATCTTCTTCAGATACCTCTGGAAAATGGGCGTACAATGAGGAAGAGAACCAGCTTACCTTAGTTACGTTTTCTGAAACAGAAACTTATAATGACGAAGAAGAATCTTATGTTTACGAGAATGGTGCATTAGATATTGAAGGAGTAGCTACAATTTCTGGATCTACATTAAAAATAAAAGAATTATTTGAAAATGTTGGTTTAGAAGAGGATATTTATGAATATTACTTTGAAAAAGAATAACTAATTTAATTTTAGACTCAAAAAAAGCCCAAACTAAAACATAGTTTGGGCTTTTTCTTTTCTTTAATAATAATTTCTATTTATTTGCTGCGCTCACCTACAAAATGATCTTCTTTACTTTTAAATAACACATTAAAAGAAGTTAAACTACCGTAAATACGTGTAATATATTGCTGTAAATCTATTTTTTCTTGATCATCTAGATTTTTACTTGCATTAATTTTTTGCTCCATTACTCTAATTCTGTCACGTACCATAACTATTTTATGAAAAAAAGTATCAATTGGCATTTCCTTGTTAGACGATTTACCATCTCCTGGTTCTAAGATAAGTGTTCCTTTTTTCCATTTATCAGCAATTGGCGTTACACTAGAGGCATCACTCCATTTTCTTAATATCGAAATTAAAGAAGTTTCTACATCAGAAAAACTAACACTGTCCACTTCATCTTCTACCGCTTCAATTACCTCAAAATCAGAATCTATATCTATTGTTTCTAATCCGTTTTCTATAAACGTAACCCAATAATGCTTGCTAGTTACATTGGTGACTACCCCTTTTCCTAATTCTATGTGTTGTATTCTAGATCCTATTCCTAAAACTTGCATTCTTATTTTTTTTGGTTAATATGGCTAATTTAAAATTACAAGAGGAATTAACAAAAAGTAAATAGAACCAATTATTAAATTAAATTCCAAAATCGTAACTTAGCAACTTTGCCATATTAGTAAATGATTACATACGAAGAAAACATAGAGGTTAAAGGTGCACGTGTGCACAACCTTAAAAATATAGACGTTACCATTCCTAGAGAAAAGCTTGTTGTTATAACTGGTTTATCTGGTAGTGGCAAATCGTCATTAGCTTTTGACACTATTTATGCCGAAGGCCAACGTAGATATATAGAAACTTTTTCTGCCTATGCGCGTCAGTTTTTAGGTGGTTTAGAGCGGCCAGATGTAGATAAAATAGATGGTTTATCGCCCGTAATTGCCATAGAGCAAAAGACAACTTCTAAATCTCCACGATCTACAGTAGGTACAATCACAGAAATTTACGATTTTCTAAGACTATTATTTGCGCGTGCTGCAGATGCACATAGTTACAACACAGGAGAAAAAATGGTTAGTTATAGTGATGCTCAAATAAAAGAGCTAATTATAACCGACTTTAAAAACAAGAAAATTAACGTTCTTGCTCCTGTTATTAAATCTAGAAAAGGTCATTACCGTGAGTTGTTTGAGCAAATTGCTAAACAAGGATTTGTAAAAGTGAGAGTAGACGGCGAAATTGTAGACATAGTTAAAGGTTTAAAATTAGATCGTTACAAAGTACATGATATAGAGATTGTTATAGACAGGTTAAAAATATCAGACAATGCAGATTTAGACAAACGCATTTCTGAAACCATTAACACAGCAATGTATAGTGGCGATAATGTATTAATGATCTTGGAAGAAGGTAAAAAAGAACCTCGCTATTTTAGTCGAGATTTAATGTGCCCTACCACAGGTATATCTTACCCAAAACCCGAGCCAAATACATTTTCTTTTAACTCTCCTAAAGGTATGTGCCCTAGTTGTAATGGATTAGGACATAAATACCAAGTTAATACCAATAAAATATTTCCAGACACTAAATTATCTATTAAAGAAGGTGGTATAGCTCCTTTAGGAAAATATAAAAACTCTTGGGCTTTTAAACAGTTAGATGTTATTGCGCAACGTTACAATTTTAAACTAACAGACTCTATTTCTAAAATTCCAGAAGAGGCAATAAATGTTATTTTAAATGGAGGCAATGAGAGTTTTGAAGTAGATTCTAAAACTTTAGGAATTAAAAGAAATTATAAAATTGAATATGAAGGTATTTCTAACTTTATAGAAAGTCAGTTTAACGATGCCAACTCTGCTCCTATTAAACGTTGGGCAAAAGAGTTTATGGACAAAGTAATTTGTCCTACTTGCGAAGGTTCTAGGTTACAAAAAGCTTCTTTGTATTTTAAGTTTGATGATAAAAATATTGCCGATTTAGCAACAATGGATATTGTTGACTTGGCAGATTTTTTTAGTAAGGTTGATAAAAAACTAAGTAAAAACCAGCTTAAAATAGCTGAAGAAGTCATTAAAGAAATTAAAACAAGACTACAATTTTTACTTAATGTTGGTCTAGACTACTTATCATTAAATAGAGGTTCTAAATCTTTATCTGGTGGCGAAGCGCAACGTATACGTTTGGCAACACAAATAGGTTCACAGTTAGTGGGAGTTTTATATATTTTAGATGAGCCAAGCATTGGTTTACATCAAAGAGATAACGAGCGTTTAATAGCATCGTTAGAAGCTTTAAGAGATATAGGAAATTCTGTTATTGTGGTAGAACATGATAAAGACATGATAGAGCGTGCAGATCATGTAATTGACATAGGTCCTAAAGCTGGCAAACACGGTGGAGAAATAATATCTGAGGGTAAACCAGAAGATTTAAAAAACTTTAATACACTTACAGCCGATTATATTACAGGTAAAAGAGAAATAGCTGTACCTAAAAAACGTAGAGAAGGTAATGGTAAAAAAGTAACACTTACGGGTTGTACAGGAAATAACCTTAAAAATGTATCTGTAGAGTTTCCGTTAGGTAAAATGATTGGTGTTACCGGTGTTTCTGGTAGTGGTAAATCTACCTTAATTAATGAAACCCTTTACCCCATTTTAAATGCATATTACTTTAATGGTGTTAAAAAACCAATGCCATATAAAAAAATTACGGGTTTAGAACACATAGACAAGGTAATAGACATTAATCAATCTCCTATAGGTAGAACTCCAAGATCTAACCCCGCAACATATACTGGTGTTTTTGGAGAAGTACGTGCCCTTTTTGCTAAAACACAAGAAGCAGCAATAAGAGGTTACAAACCAGGCCGCTTTAGCTTTAATGTTACTGGCGGAAGGTGCGAAACTTGTCAAGGTGGTGGTTTACGTGTTATAGAAATGAACTTTTTACCAGATGTTTACGTAGATTGTGAAACCTGTAATGGTAAACGCTTTAATAGAGAAACATTAGAAATAAGATATAAAGGAAAATCTATTTCAGATGTTTTAGAAATGACAATAGATGAAGCAGTAACGTTTTTTGAAAACATTCCTAAAATAAATAGAAAGCTAAAAACCATACAAGATGTTGGTTTAGGCTATATATCATTAGGGCAACAATCTACTACATTATCTGGTGGAGAAGCGCAACGTATTAAGTTAGCAACAGAATTATCTAAAAGAGATACAGGCAATACGTTTTATATTCTAGATGAACCTACAACAGGATTGCATTTTGAAGATATACGTGTATTAATGGAAGTTTTAAACAAATTAGTAGACAAAGGAAATACGGTTTTAGTTATAGAACATAATATGGATGTAATTAAAATGGTAGATTATATTATAGATATTGGTTACGAAGGTGGCCGTGGTGGTGGCAAGTTAGTTGCTAAAGGTACACCAGAAGAAATCATCAAAGACAAAAAAAGCTACACAGCTAAATTTCTTAAAAAAGAATTATAACATTAAAAATAATGCATACAGAGTAACGTATGCAGGTAATAAATTAGAATAGAATGAGAAGAGAAAAACACCCAAAAGGCTGGAACGAGATAAAAACAAACGATTCTTGGGCCTTATTTAAAATAATGGGAGAATTTGTACACGGATTTGAAAAAATGAGCGCCATTGGCCCTTGTGTTTCTGTATTTGGATCTGCCCGTACAAAAGAAGGTTCTAAATATTATGAACTAGCTGTAGATGTAGCAAAAAGTATTGCAGAAGCCGGTTACGGTGTTATTACTGGTGGTGGACCAGGTATAATGGAAGCAGGTAACAAAGGTGCACATTTAGCTGGTGGTACATCTGTTGGCTTAAATATAGAGTTACCTTTTGAACAGCATGACAACCCATATATAGATCACGATAAAAGTATAAACTTTGACTACTTTTTTGTTAGAAAAGTAATGTTTGTAAAATATTCTCAAGGTTTTGTTGTAATGCCAGGCGGATTTGGAACATTAGATGAGCTTTTTGAAGCTATTACTCTTATACAAACTAATAAAATTGGTAAATTTCCAATTATACTTGTAGGTACTACTTTCTGGACAGGTTTAATAGACTGGGTAAAAGATACTATGCTTAGCGAAGGTAATATTAGTGCTAAAGATTTAGATCTTATAAAAATAGTAGATACCGCAGATGAAGTTGTAGAAATAATTGATGCTTTCTACAAAGGACATGATCTAAGTCCTAACTTCTAAAGTTATATGATAGCATTAAAATTTAAAAATAATGTAATGTATACAGCAATAGGAATTCTTTTCTTTTGCTGTATACAACTACATGCACAACATACAACTGTTATTAATGCTAACTTGGATACTTCTTGCCATGAAATAACCATAGAGCAAGAGTTTAATTATAAAAACACATCAAAAGACACATTAGAAGTTTTATATTTTAATGATTGGCCTAACGCTTATTCTAGTAAAAAAACTGCATTAGCAAAACGCTTTGCCGAAGAATATAAAAAAAGTTTGCACTTAGCTAAAGCTAAAGAAAGAGGTTACACAAACATATTAAGAGCTAAAGATGGCAAAGGAAATAAATTAGCAAACAAGCATACTAAAAGTAAAGACATTTTAATGTTTATACTTAATAAGCCTCTTGCCCCAGACACTACTTTAACTTTAAAAATAAATTATAAGGTTCAATTACCGCCAAACAAATACACCAAGTTTGGATATAGTAATGATAGTACCTATTATCTAAAAGATTGGTATTTAACACCTGCTTCATACAAAGGCAAATGGCAGCTATATTCTAATAAAAACTTAGAAGATCTTCAAACAGACGCTACAACTACAAAACTTTATCTTACTATTAATAAAGACTTTTTTGTAACTACAAACCTTAACAAAACAAACGAGTATAGCGTTAATGGAAATAAAACCATCGTAATAGATGGTAAAAACAGAAAAAGTGCTGAAGTAATTTTAAGCAATCAAAAAAAGTTTGTTACACACGTTACTCCAGATTTAACTTTAGAAACAGATTTTAAATCAAAAAAATACCCAGAAATATTACAAGGAATTTCTATAAACCGAGTTACTAAATATGTAAAAGATAACTTAGGCGAATTTCCACATAAAAAACTACTTGTAAGCGAGCTAGACTACAAAAAAAATCCATTATACGGTATTAACCAACTACCATCTTTTATAGTTCCTTATTCTGAAGAATTTAATTACGAGCTTAAATTACTTAAAACATCCTTATATAACATTTTAGATGAAAGTGTACACTTAAACCCTAGAAAAGAAAAATGGGTTACAGACGCTATAGTTAATTATTTAATGATTACTTATGTTGATGAATATTATAATGGACAAAAACTATTAGGCAAATTTTCAAAAATTTGGGGAGTCAGAAGTTTTGAAATTGCTAAGTATGATTTTAATGATCAATATGCATTAATGTCTATGCTTACAAGCAGAAAAAACTTAGATCAACCACTAACTGCATCAAACGATTCTCTAATAAAATTTAATCAGCAAATAGCAAACAGCTATAAATCTGGTTTAGGTTTAACCTATTTATCTGAATACATTGGATATGATAATGTAAAAAATAGTATTAAAGATTTTTACAAGAATTACAATCAAGAAAAAGTTTCAACTAAAGATTTCGAAAATATTTTAAAAAAATCTACAGATAAAAATATCGATTGGTTTTTTAATGAATTTATATCTACTAATGATAGAATAGATTTTAAAATAAAAAATATTGAAAAAACTGAGGACTCTTTAAAAATAACTGTAAAAAACAAAACATCAACTAACTTACCTATTTCTTTATTTGGTTTAAAAAAAGATTCTATAGTATCTAAATATTGGATATCTAATATTATAAATGAAAAAAATATAACCATTCCAAGAAATGGTGAAGATAAGCTAGTATTAAATTACGACAAAAAAATACCCGAATACAACCAAAGAAACAATTGGAAGTCTTTAAAGGGCTTTTTGGGAAGTAATAAAAAATTACGTTTTCAATTTTTTAAAGATGCTGAAAATCCTTATTACAACCAAATTTTCTATAACCCAGAAATAAGATTTAATGCTTATGATGGGCTAACTCCATCTATTAAACTACATAATAGTACTTTACTAGACAGACCTTTTACTTTTTCCATAGCACCTGCATATGCTACTAAAGAAAACTCTTTGGTAGGATCTGGTAATTTTACAATTAGAGATCAACACAAAAACAAAAACTTATTTCTTACTACTTATGGGTTTAGTTATTCAACTTTTCACTTTCAAGAAAACTCTAGATACACAAAAATTACTCCTTCTTTTGGTTTAAGTTGGAGACCAAAAGATTTAAGGTCTAACAGAAGTCAAAGTTTTTTTATGCGCTACATAAGTGTTTTTAGAGATTTTGATGAAAATATTATATTAGATACCGAGTTTGAACCGGATTATAGTGTATTAAATGCCAGGTTTAGGGATACTAATAACGGATTAATAAATTATTTATCATGGTTTGCAGATGCACAATATGCAGGTAACTTCTCTAAACTATCTTTTGATCTAGAATACCGTAAACTGTTTCAAAACAACAGGCAATTAAATGTTAGGTTTTTTGCAGGTAAATTTATAAGCAATAACACCGACTCTAATTACTTTAGTTTTGCTTTAGACAGACCTACAGATTATTTATTTGATTACGCATACTTAGGAAGATCTGCTTCTACAGGTATTTATAGTCAGCAAATAATTATAGCCGAAGGAGGATTTAAATCAAAATTAGAGAATCCTTTTGCTAATGATTGGATAGCAACAACAAATGTAAGCACCAATATTTACAAGTGGATAGAAGCCTATGGAGATGCTGGCTACATAAAAAACAAAGGAGCCAAAGCTAATTTTGTTTATGACACTGGTATACGCCTAAACTTAGTAACAGATTATTTTGAGTTATTTTTTCCTATGTATTCCAACAACGGATGGGAAGTATCACAACCTAATTATGGAGAAAAGATAAGATTTATTGTAACCTTAAGTCCAAAGTCCTTAACTGGGTTATTTACAAGAAAATGGTTCTAATTAAATAACATATATTTAATTTAAACTGTATTTTTTAAGTATTTCATAATTTGAAACACCAAAATAGACCTTATTTTATTAAATATTCAATAACATATCGTTCTCAGCTATTGCAAAAACCAATCAAATTTGGTACTTTTGCAGAAATATAACTTCGTAAGCTATGAGCGTAAAACCACAAACAAAAGACGATATTTCTTTCGACGATTTTAAATCGCAAATCATTAAAGATTATGAAGTAGCCGTATTAAGTAGGGAGTGTAGCTTGTTAGGAAGACGAGAAGTCTTAACTGGTAAAGCTAAATTCGGAATATTTGGTGACGGTAAAGAGCTACCGCAATTAGCAATGGCTCGTTCTTTTAAAAATGGAGATTTTAGAAGTGGGTATTACAGAGACCAAACTTTTATGATGGCTTTAGGTTTACTAAACGCAAAGCAATTTTTTCACGGGTTATATGCAACTACAGATATCACTAAAGATCCTATGAGTGCTGGTAGACAAATGGGTGGTCATTTTGGTACACATAGTTTAAATGAAGATGGTAGTTGGAAAAATTTAACAGAACAAAAAAATAGTAGTCCAGATATTTCTCCTACAGCAGGACAAATGCCAAGGTTATTAGGTTTAGCACAGGCATCTAAAATATATAGAAATGTTTCTGGTATTGACGCCACCAATTTTTCAAACAATGGTAATGAAGTTGCTTGGGGTACAATTGGTAATGCAAGTACTAGTGAAGGTCACTTTTTTGAGACTATAAATGCTGCTGGTGTTTTACAAGTACCAATGGTAATTAGTGTTTGGGATGATGCTTATGGTATTTCTGTACACGCAAGACATCAAACTACAAAAGAAAATATTTCAGAAATTCTTAAAGGTTTTCAAAGAGATGAAGACAATAAAGGCTACGAAATTATAAAAGTTAATGGCTGGGATTATACAGCATTAATTCACGCTTACGAAAATGCTTCAGAAATTGCTAGAAACGAGCACGTTCCTGTACTTATTCACGTAAATGAATTAACACAGCCTCAAGGACACTCTACGTCTGGTTCTCATGAAAGATACAAATCTCCAGAACGTTTAGACTGGGAAAAACAAAACGATTGTAACAAACGTTTTAAAGAATGGATTTTAGAAAACAACATAGCAACAGAAGAAGAATTATCTGCTATAGATAAAGAAATAAAAAAAGAAGTACGTACTGCTAAAAAAGAAGCTTGGACAGAGTTTATTAGCCCTAATAAAGAAGCTAAAAAAACATTAGTTGTTCTTTTAGAGAATGTGGCAAGTAAAAGTCCTAACAAAAATTTTATTGCAAAAATTAAGAACGATTTAATTGCTATAGAAGAACCTATTAAAAGAGATTTAGCATCTAGCGCAAGAAAAACATTACGTTATTTAATTGGTGAAGATACAGCAGAAAAACAAGCGTTAATTAATTGGATTTCTTCATATATTGATGAAATACAACCAAAATATAGCTCTCATCTTTATAGTGACTTGCCAAACAAGGCAACCAATATAGAAGAAGTAAAACCAGTTTACTCTGATGAATCAGAGACAGTAGATGGTAGAGTTATTTTAAGAGATAATTTTGATTATATATTTGGTAACAACCCTGAAACACTAATATTTGGTGAAGATGCCGGTGCTATTGGTGATGTAAACCAAGGGCTAGAAGGTTTACAAGAAAAATATGGAGAATTTAGAGTAGCTGATACAGGAATTAGAGAAGCTACTATTATTGGTCAAGGTATTGGTATGGCACTTAGAGGCTTAAGACCTATTGCTGAAATTCAATATTTAGATTACTTAATGTATGCTTTACAAACTTTAAGTGATGATTTAGCAACTTTACTATACCGTACTGTTGGTAAACAAAAAGCTCCATTAATAATTAGAACAAGAGGTCATAGGTTAGAAGGTATTTGGCATTCTGGTTCGCAAATGGGAGGTTTTATTCATTTATTAAGAGGTATGCACATTCTTGTTCCTCGTAATATGGTAAAAGCTGCTGGTTTTTATAATACACTATTAAAGTCTGATGAGCCTGCATTGGTTATAGAATGCTTAAACGGTTACAGATTAAAAGAAGAAAAACCAACAAATTTAGGTGAACACTGTACTCCTATTGGTGTTGTAGAAACTGTTAAAGCGGGTACAGATATTACTGTACTATCATACGGATCTACTTTACGTATTGTGGAACAAGTTGCTAAAGAGTTACTAGAAGTTGGTATTGACATAGAAGTAATTGATGCACAAAGTTTACTACCTTTTGATATTAATCATGACGTTGTAAAAAGTGTACAAAAAACCAATAGGTTATTGGTTGTAGATGAAGATGTACCAGGAGGTTGCTCTGCTTATTTATTACAAGAAATAACAGAAAAACAAGGGGCTTACAAGTATCTAGATAGTATGCCACAGGCTATAACTGCTAATGCACACAGACCAGCTTATGCAACAGATGGCGATTATTTTTCTAAACCTAATGCAGAAGATATTTTCGAAAAAATATATGCTATAATGCATGAAGCTAACCCTGCTAATTTTCCAAAACTTAGGTAATTGTTGTAAATAACACTTTTTGTCTATTTTTATTTGATTATTAGTGATAATTTATCGTGTATTCAAAAAAATATTTCTAAATTTGAGATACATAGAATTTTTTTATCCCCGAGCCTAATAATGAGAGATAACATTAAGACAAATATAGGATTGGCACTACTGCGTATTGTGCCATCTGCAATGATGCTTACACACGGAATACCAAAATTACAGAACTTTTTTAGTGGTGATGAAATAAAATTTCCAGACCCTATAGGTATAGGAGCTAGTCCTTCTTTATTTTTAGCAGTCATAGGAGAAGTTTTATGCCCAATATTTATAATATTAGGTTACAAAACTAGATGGTTTGCTGTGCCAGCAGCCGTAACAATGTTAATTGCTGCTTTTGTACAACATGCTGCAGATCCTTTTAGTGTAAAAGAAATGGCTGTACTTTACCTTCTGTTTTTTATGATAATATTTTTATTAGGACCTGGTAGATTTAGTGTAGACGGTAAATAATTAAAAAACTTTTACTAAAAGTTCTTTAAGTAAATCTGCCTGAGACATATTATAAGCTCCAACTCCTTTACCTTTTAAATCTAAATCTCGTAAAGTAGATATAATTCCGCTTACTTTTTTCATTGGAAAGTTTTTTGCTGCTGTTTGGTATTCTCCAACAAAATAAGGGTTTACCCCTAAAACTCTTGCAACATTTCCTTTAGAGCGGTCTTTTAATCCGTGATATTGTAGTATTTGAGTAAAATAAGTATGTAAAACTGTTACTGTTACTAAAAACGGATTATCCTTAGGGTTTTGAGCAAAATAATTTACTATGCGCGCAGCTTTTAATGTGTTGCGTTCCCCTATTGCTTTTTTAAGTTCAAAATTATTAAAGTCTTTACTAATACCTATATGCTTCTCAATTGTAGCAGGAGTAATTTCTGTATCTTTTGTAATTACAATTTTAAGTTTTTCTAACTCATTATTTATCTTACTTAAACTAGTACCTAAATACTCTACTAATAATTGAGCAGCAATTGGAGTTATAGTATAACCACTTCCCTTAAGTACTTTTTTAATCCAATCTGCTACTTGATTTTCGTATAATTTTTTACTCTCAAATAAAACACCGCTTTTTTGTACTGCTTTATATAGTTTTTTACGCTTGTCTAATTTTGCGTACTTATAACATATTACTAAAACTGTAGTTAATTGCGGATTATTAGCATAACTAGTCAAGTTATCTATAGTTCTAGACAAATGCTGAGCCTCTTTAATTACAACAACTTGTTTTTCTGCCATCATTGGGTAACGTTTGGCATTGGACACAATATCATCTACAGTAACATCCTTACCATAAAGTACCATTTGGTTAAAACCACGCTCCTCCTCTGTTAATACCATTTTTTCAATGTACTCAGATATCTTATCTATATAGTAAGACTCCTCTCCCATTAAAAAATAAATAGGTTTTACGTTTCCGTTTTTAATATCGGAGATTAGTTTTTTTACTTCGTCCATTTAAAAAAAATCATCAAATTTGCAGTATGCAGAAGCTAAATTTTACTACACAAAACTTCCGTTTCAAAAATAGCGAAAATAAAGTCTATATTTTTGATGTGATAAGAAAAAAATTTGTGGTATTACAACCTGAAGAATGGGTAAGACAACACGTGGTACATCATCTTATTTATCAAAAAAAATACCCAATAAGCCTTATAAATGTAGAAAAACAGCTGGTAATTAACAACTTAAAAAAAAGATACGATGTTGTTGTTTTTAACACAGACGGAAGCATAAATATTTTGGTTGAGTGTAAAGCTCCCGAAATAAATATTACACAAACTACCTTTGACCAAATTGCACGTTACAATATGCAATTAGACGCTAATTATTTAATGGTGACTAACGGTTTAAATCATTTTTACTGTCAAACAAATATAACAGAAGATAATTATGAGTTTTTACGTGATATTCCTGATTTTAACCGTTAAATTTGTACAAGAACTTATAAGAAAAGTAAGATTATATTATGCTTAAAATTGCTGTTGTTATTCTAAACTGGAATGGTGTAAAACTACTAGAACGTTTTTTACCGTCGGTACTAGAGTTCTCTGACAATCATAAAATATATGTTGCAGATAACGCATCTACAGATACATCTATAGCATTTATAAAAAAAAACTACCCTACAGTACAAATTATACAAAACACCACTAATGGTGGTTATGCAAAGGGATATAATGATGCCTTAAAACATATACATGAAGATGTATTTTGCCTACTTAATTCTGATGTAGAAGTAACTCCAAACTGGTTAACACCTATAGCTAATTATTTTACAAGTGATACTGAAACAGCTATTATACAACCTAAAATATTAGACTTAAAAAAGAAAACTCATTTTGAGTATGCAGGTGCTGCCGGTGGATATATAGATAGCTTAGGCTACCCTTTTTGCAGAGGTAGAATTTTTGATACTTTAGAAGAAGACAAAGGACAATACAATGATACTGTTCCTATTTTTTGGGCAAGTGGCGCTTGTTTATTTATACGTAAATCTAATTTTACTTTGTTAGGTGGTTTTGATGAAGATTATTTTGCTCACCAAGAAGAAATAGATCTATGCTGGCGAGCACAAAATATGGGACTGAAAATTATGTATGTAGGAGCTTCAACTGTTTATCATTTAGGAGGTTCTACACTTAATGAAATGAATCCCAAAAAAACATTTTTAAACTTTAGAAATTCTCTATTTAGTATTGTAAAAAATATACCTTTTTACAAGGCATTTTTTATAGTTATGGCAAGGTTGTTGCTGGATGGTATAACAGGTTTACGTTTTATGTCACAAATGCGATTTTCTCATTGCTTAGCAATCATTAAAGCACATTTTAGTTTTTATTGGAACTTACCTAAAACGCTCAAAAAGAAACAAGTAAAGAATAAAACAAAAAAATATTATCAAATTAAATCCATTGTGTGGGCTTATTTCGTAAATGGTAATAAAGAATTTAACAATTTAGTAAAAGATTAACTAAATTAAAGTACCAATAGATAGAACATTTTATATAATTTTGAAACAAATAACAATTAATAGTAATATGAATATGAAAAAGATTTTTTTAGGAGCTTTAGGAGCTACAATATTATTATCTTCTTGCGTGTCGCAAAAGAAATATGCGGAGTTAGAAGCAAAAAATAAAGAAACTGAAGATTTATTAAACTCAGCAACTGTTAAATTAAACAGCTGTATATCAGATAAGGCAACTGCAGATGCAAGGTTAAGAACTTTAGAAGATCAGAACGATTTTCTTAAGGCAAACAACCAAGTGCTAGTTGACAATATGGGTAACCTAACAGATTTATCTGCTAAAGGTGCTGAAAACTTAGAAAAATCTTTAGAAAGCTTAAAAGAAAAAGATTTAACAATACGTAAATTAAACGATGCTATTACACGTAGAGATTCTGTTAACTTATCTTTAGTACAGAGTTTAAAAGGTGTTCTTGGTAACTTAGATGATGAGGATATTGAAATTAGCGTAGAAAAAGGTGTTGTTTTTGTTTCTATATCTGATAAATTATTATTTAGCAGCGGTAGTTACAACGTAGCAACAAGAGCTAAAGAAGTATTAGGTAAAGTTGCACAAGTAGTAAACAATAAGCCAGATTTTGAATTTATGGTAGAAGGTCATACTGATGCTGTACCTTACAGAAAAGGCGTTTTATTAGATAACTGGGATTTAAGCGTTAAGCGTGCAACTGCTGTAGTTCGTATATTACAAAAAGAGTACGGTGTAGATCCTAAGCGTATGACAGCTGCAGGTAGATCTCAATACATACCTGTATCTTCTACAGATAAAGCTAAAAACAGAAGAACAAGAATTGTAGTTCTTCCTAAAATTGATCAATTCTATAGTATGATCGAAGAAGGAATGAAAGATCCTGCAATAAACAACTAGTAATACACTTTATTACAATAGAAAAGCCTCGCATTTTGCGAGGCTTTTTTTATTAGGTAAAACTTATATTATATTTATTATTAAAATATATCTATATTTCCTTTCCCCTCTCTTATAATTTCTGGCTCACCTTCTGATAAATCTACTACAGTAGACGCTGTATTATCTCCGTAGCCACCATCTATAACAATGTCAACTAAATTATCCCACTTTTCATAAATTAACTCAGGGTCTGTAGTATACTCTAACAACTCATCTTCATCTCTAATAGATGTAGACACAATAGGGTTACCCAGTTCTTGCACCAACGCATTTGCTATAGAATTATCTGGTACACGTATACCAACAGTTTTCTTCTTTTTAAAATCTTTTGGTAAGTTATTATTACCAGGAAGTATAAATGTATAAGGACCAGGCAAAGCCCTCTTTAGTATTTTAAAAGTTGCTGTATCTATTTGTTTTACATATTCAGACAAATTACTTAAGTCTGCACAAATAAAAGAAAAATTAGCTTTAGCCAATTTTACACCTTTTATACGCGCTATTTTTTCTAAAGCTTTAGTGTTTGTTATATCACAACCTAAACCATACACTGTATCGGTTGGGTATATAACCAATCCGCCTTTTTTTAAAACATCTACAACCTTTTTAATTGCAGTGGGATTGGGGTTGTCTGGATATATCTTAATAAACTGAGCCATAACTTATTGTTTTTTAAAAACTGATTACAGTAATTTTCCTTGCTAATATTAGTCTTGTATTACTGTAAAAACTTACATAAAAACTAGTCTCTATCTACTTCGTAAATAATCTTATCTTTATATAAGCCTTTTAATTCTTCTACTGTGTAACCGTATTGTTCTTTACTGTAATTTTTAGCAATGTCTATTTCGTTAATTCCTGATTGTTTATTTGTTTCATATTCATTCACTTTAAAATAAATACTATCAGAAATTGCTGCTATTTTCATAGTTGAGAAATAACTAGCTTCTGTTTTAAATCTATATACATCATTAACTTGTGGCTGATTAATATAGTCCTCTGTATTTTTTCCATCTAAAAAAGATGAAAAACTTAAACCAGCTATTAAAATTCCTATTATAAATAATGCAGAAAAATGTTTTATAGGTGTTTTGGTTTCGCCCTTAACATTTTTGTATTCTAACTTTAAGTTATGATCCATTTGTCTTGGCTCAAAAACACTATTACAATTAGTACATACTGCTGCACCTGTTTTACCTATTGGAAATATAGGAATCCAATATAAATGGGCATACTTACCGTAGACCTCTACACTAAACTTAGCGCTTTCCTTGCAATTACTACAAGGTATTTGCCTTGTTAATTGGGATTTTAAATGTGATGAATTAGATCCGTAAAAAATCATATTTGATGGTTTTTATAGTTGTTATTTAATTAAATATACTACAAATAAAACCATTTAGTAAGAAAATTACATCCCTGTTTACAGTACTTCTAACTTAGCAAAACGTAGTAGTAATTTTTTTATATCACCTTTATCAAACCTAATCTCTGCTTTTTTGTCATTACCTACACCATCAATTTTTATAATTACACCCCTGCCAAATCTTGTATGATTTACAGCTGCACCTTCTACCAAATCAGGATCTAAGTTTGAATTATTAGCAATAGGCTGTGCTAACTCTGGCTTTAGTTTTCTTAATTTACGTAGTTGGTTTTCATTAGGTTTAGGTGCGCTTGGCGGTATACCAGATACAGGTTTAGCTTGCCTAAGCTTACTTTTATCTACTTCACCAAAAATATTCTTATCAATAAGAGATTTATATTTGTAGTTACTAACTGGTGTTAGATTTTCTATAAACTTCTCGTCTATTTCTTCAATAAACCTACTAGGTTCTGCATCTACTAATTTACCCCAACGGTACCTACTTTCTGTATACGTTAAATAGGCTTGTTTTTCTGCTCTTGTTAATGCTACATAAAATAATCTACGTTCCTCTTCAAGCTCTGTACGGGTATTCATACTCATAGCAGATGGAAACAAATCTTCTTCCATACCTACAATAAATACGTGTGGAAACTCTAGTCCCTTTGCCATATGTATTGTCATAAGCGCAACACGGTCATCATCTCCCTTATCATTATCTAAATCTGTAGCAAGTGCCACATCTTCTAAAAATTCAGCTATATTACCTGTAGCATCAGCAAGTTCCATTTGACCTTCAACAAAGTCTTTTATACCATTTAAAAGTTCTTCTATGTTTTCCATTTTGGCAATACCTTCTGGTGTACCATCTTTTTTAAACTCTAAAAGAATACCTGTTTTTTTGGCAACGTGTTCAGACAAAGAAAAAGCATCTGCTCCTTTGTTCATTATCTGAAAACCTTTGATCATATTAACAAACTCTGTTAATCTACGTTTGGTACCAGAATTTATTTTTAGTTCTATTTTGTCTATGTTCTCCATAACCTCGAACATAGAACGCCCATAATGGTTAGCTGTAACTAGTAGTTTATCTATTGTAGCTTGCCCAATTCCTCTTCCCGGAAAATTTATAACACGCTTTAGTGCCTCTTCATCTTTAGGGTTTATTACCAATCTTAAATAAGCCAAAACATCTTTAATTTCTTTACGTTGGTAAAAAGACAATCCCCCATAAATTCTATATGGTATATCTCTTTTACGCAAAGCATCTTCAATAGACCTAGATTGCGAGTTAGTACGGTAAAGTACTGCAAACTCACCGTTATGCAGCTGCTCATTCATCCTAGTTTCAAAAATAGTACCAGCAACAAACCTACCTTCTTCTGCATCAGTAATACTGCGGTGAACCTTAATTAATGGTCCGTCTTCATTAGAAGTCCAAACAACCTTTTCTAACTGATTTTTATTTTTTTCTATAATAGAGTTAGCTGCATTTACAATATTACCAGTAGAACGGTAATTCTGCTCTAACCTGTACATTGCAACATTATCGTAATCCTTTTGAAAGTTTAGAATATTACTAATGTTTGCCCCTCTAAAGGAGTAAATACTCTGTGCATCATCACCTACCACACAAATATTCTGAAATTTATCTGATAAAGCTTTAACTATTAAGTATTGTGAGTGGTTTGTATCTTGGTACTCATCTACCATTATATACTGAAACCTATTTTGGTATTTTTGAAGTACTTCTGGAAAAACGTTTAAAAGCTCATTGGTTTTTAACAATAAATCATCAAAATCCATTGCTCCTGCCTTAAAACATCTATCTACATAATTTTTATAAATTTCACCAGTACGTGGACGTTTTGCCATTGCATCTGCCTCTACTAAATCTGGATTATTAAAATACGCTTTTACTGTAATTAAACTATTTTTATAAGATGATATTCTATTTTGTATTTGTTTGTATTTATATATATCCTTGTCTAACTGCATTTCTTTAATAATAGAAGCAATTAAACGCTGAGAATCCTGAGTATCATAAATAGTAAAATTGTTAGGATACCCTAACTTATCAGCTTCAAAACGTAATAATTTAGCAAAAATGGAGTGAAAAGTACCCATCCATAAACTCTTAGTCTCTGCGCTACCAGCTATATCTGCAATACGTACTTTCATTTCTCTTGCTGCCTTGTTGGTAAACGTAAGCGACAAAATATTAAAAGGATCCACACCTTGTTGTATTAAATATGCAATACGGTAAGTTAACACCCTTGTTTTACCAGAACCAGCTCCGGCAATTACCATTAATGGTCCTTTTGTATGTAAAACAGGTGCTTTTTGAGCCTCGTTTAGTTGGGCAATAAATTCTTCCAATTGATTTTGTATTAAAAATTTTAGAGAAGTGTAAATTTAACCATAATTACTGCCAGATAAAACAAGTACTATTAATAATTATAAACAATAAAATTTACAATCAGTTTTATTTTAAATATCTTTAGAGAATACTACTTTTAAAACATACATTATATTGGAAAATATTGAAATTAGAATAGCTAAACTTGAAGATTTAGAAACACTTAAGTCTTTTGAGCAAGGAGTAATTTTAGCAGAACGTCCTTTTGATGAAACTTTAAAGCCAGACCCAATTTCTTAATACAGTATTGAAGATTTATTAAAGGATCCTAAAACAATTGTAGCTGTT
Source organism: Cellulophaga sp. 3_MG-2023 (assembly GCF_030546975.1). NCBI lineage: Bacteria > Pseudomonadati > Bacteroidota > Flavobacteriia > Flavobacteriales > Flavobacteriaceae > Cellulophaga > Cellulophaga sp. 3_MG-2023. Next base: position 464,453 of record NZ_JAUOPS010000001.1, on the reverse strand, counting down.
GCCACATTAAACAATACGCTTATTGGCTCTGCTTATGCTACAATTAGGGAGGCTAAAAAACATTTAAAACACAGTACCTACGCCTATTTAGGTTTTATGTATGTAGATCCCAAGCAACGTGGCAAAGGTGTAAATAAAAGTATAATAGACTTTTTATTTAAATGGATAAAACAGCAAAATACCACTGAAGTTAGATTAGATGTTTATAGTGAAAATGCCGCTGCCTTACGAGCGTATGAAAAAGCAGGATTTAAAAAGCATATGGTAAATATGAGAATGAAAATCTAATTTTAAAGATTGATAAAAACCAAAATAACTGACTAATTACAACTATATGAAAACTAAAACCAATTTATTACTAGCAGTTCTGCTAAGTAGCTTTGCTTTACAAGCACAGAATTACAAATTAGATACTGATTACAAGAATATTGAAAAAAAAGTTATTGAATGGAGGCATCATTTTCATCAAAACCCAGAACTATCTAACCGAGAGTTTAAAACTGCAGAAAAAATTGCTGAGCATTTAAAATCTTTAGGAATAGAAGTACAAACAAAAGTAGCTGTAACAGGCGTTGTTGGTATTTTAAAAGGGAAACATCCAGGAAAAGTAATTGCTTTAAGAGCAGATATAGATGCATTACCTGTAACAGAACGCAATAATTTACCATTTAAGTCTAAAGTTAAAGACCAATTTTTAGGTGTAGAAACTGGTGTTATGCACGCTTGCGGACACGATACACACACGGCTATATTAATGGGCGTTGCAGAAATTTTAGCACAAAACAAAGACAAAATAAATGGTACTATTAAGTTTATTTTTCAACCTGCAGAAGAAGGTGCGCCTCCTGGAGAAGAAGGTGGTGCTGCCTTAATGATAAAAGAAGGCGTTATGCAAAACCCTAAAGTTGATGCAATTTTTGGATTACATATTAATTCTGGTACTCCTGTTGGTGTAATTAAATACAAAACGGAAGGTATAATGGCAGCTGTAGAGCGTTTTGTTATTAATGTTAAAGGCAAACAAACACACGGCTCGCAGCCTTGGTCTGGTGTAGATCCTATAGTAATATCTGCTAAAATTATTGATGGCTTGCAAACCATTATTAGTAGAGAATCTAACCTTACGGAAGAAGCTGCTGTAATAACTGTAGGTAAAATTACTAGCGGCGTACGCTTTAATATTATTCCTGAAAGTGCAGAACTTATTGGTACCATTAGAACATTAAATCCGGATATGCGTGAACTTATTTTACGCAGAATGAAAGAAATGACAGAGACTATTGCTAAAGCATATGGCGGTACAGCAACTTTAGAAGTAGAGAGTCAAACTTCTATTACCTATAATGATGTTGCTTTAGTAAACCAAATGTTACCAACTATGCAGCGTGTAGCAGGCGAAAAAAACGTTCATTTAACAAAAGCTACAACTGGTGGTGAAGACTTTTCATACTTTCAAGAGGTTGTACCTGGGTTTTATTTCTTTTTAGGCGGAATGACACCAGGTAACAAAGAAGCTTATCCTCACCACACACCAGACTTTAAAATTGATGATGCAGGAATGCTTTTAGGTGTTAAAACACTAACAGAAATGAGTTTAGATTATTTAAATAAATAACGTTAGACCAAACAATAAATGACTATAGATTTGGTTATTTTTGTAGCATAATTACAAAGTTAAATTTATATAGAGTTTAACTTTAAAAAACAAATACAGATTAAATGGATTCTTTTTTAAATTTTATATCTAGTATCTCTTGGTGGATATGGTTATTAATTGGGTTAGCACTAGTTGCTATTCGTGACATTTTCTTTCAGAAAAAACATACTATTTCTCATAACTTTCCTATCGTTGGTCATATACGCTATATGTTAGAAAGTATTGGTCCTGAGATGAGGCAGTATTTTGTTGCTAACAATAGAGAAGAACTTCCTTTTAACCGCATAGAGCGTGGATGGATTTACGCTTCTGCTAAAAGTGAAAATAATTACGAGGGTTTTGGTACAGATAGAGATGTATATGCACACCAACATATTTTTGTAAAAAACCAAATGATGGCTTACAAAGTTGCAGACAATCATCCTAATACAATTGATAAAACATTTTTACCTTGTGCTAAAGTAATAGGTGCATACAATAAACGTAAAAAGCCATTTAGACCAGCATCTGCTATAAATGTATCTGCTATGAGCTTTGGTTCTTTATCTGCAGCAGCTGTAGAAGCTATGAACAAAGGGGTGTTAAAAAGTGGCGCATACCATAACACTGGTGAAGGCGGTTTATCTCCATACCACAAACAAGGTGGTGATGTTGTTTTTCATTTTGGAACAGGTTATTTTGGAGTTAGATCTAAAGACGGAAATTTATCTATGGATAAATTAATAGCTTTAACAGAAAATAATCCTTGTATAAAAGCTATTGAAATAAAACTATCTCAGGGAGCAAAACCTGGTAAGGGAGGTGTTTTACCTGGGGCTAAAATTACTGCAGAACTTGCAGAAATACGTGGTGTAGAAATTGGCAAAGATGTTTTGTCTCCTGCAACACATAAAGCATTTAGTACGGTACAAGAATTAGTAGATTTAATTGAAGAAATAGCAGAAAAAACAGGATTACCTGTTGGTATTAAAGGCGCCATAGGTAAATTAGATCAATGGGAAGAGCTAGCAGATATTATGCTAAAAACAGGTAAAGGACCAGATTTTATTACTGTAGATGGTGGTGAAGGTGGTACGGGGGCTGCTCCACCAAGTTTTGCAGACCACGTGTCTTTACCTTGGGTTTATGGTTTCTCTAGCCTATATAAACTATTTTTAGAAAAAAAATTAACAGATAGAATTGTGTTTATTGGTAGCGGTAAATTAGGTTTCCCTGCTAAAGCTGCTATGGCATTTGCTATGGGTGTAGATTGTATTAATGTTGCCCGTGAAGCAATGATGAGTATTGGATGTATACAAGCACAAGCTTGCCACACAAATACATGTCCGGCTGGTATAGCAACACAAAACCAATGGTTACAAAGAGGTGTAAATGTTCCTCTTAAGTCAGATCGTTTAGCGCAGTACTTTAAAAGTTTTAGAAAAGAATTGATAGAGATTACGCATGCCTCTGGTTATGAGCATCCTTGCCAATATACGATGGATGATATACAAGTAAACTTAGATGATAATGAACTAAATAGAAGTTTAGCTTTTACATACGGTTATAACAAAGCAAAAGTTCCTTTTAACGGTATGCAAGAACTATATGATTGTGATCACTTAGGCGGAAAAGAGTATATGAAAAACGAGCCTAAAAAATAGACTCGTTTTATACATTAATATTTAGAAAAGCACTTATTTATTATAAAGATAAAGACGTGCTTTTTTTGTTGTATCTATTACCTGTAATTTACTTACGTACTTTTTAGGTAAAAGGTAAAACTCTCTTTTATCCGATAAAATATAAAGTTTATCATAAGCCCCTAAAATAGAATCTATTTTAGCAGGTTCATCTCTAGTATCTATAACATTACCCTTATTATAAAACTGACTAGAATAGGTTTTAGAGTCAAGGTACAAAATAGGCGGGTTCTTATCAATTTTTAATTCTTCTGATTTTGCTATAAGTAACTTATCAGAGTTCATATATACTTTCCACTGGTCTGTAACCAAAAGTCCTGCACCAGCTATAAAAACTAAAACAGGAAATATAGAGCACGCAATTAAAGCCCTTCTTTTATGCTTGTACTCTGGCCACCAATGCGCTATTAATAATGCCAAAGGTATTGTAGATGGTAAAATATAAGTATGCAAAATGTTTTTAGAAATAGTGAAGAAAATTGGTGTCCACAACAACCAAAACAATAAAAAAGCTGTGTATTTATCATCTAAAATACGCTTTTTAAGCTTTACTATTTTTGCTATTACAATATAAAACCAAGGCAAACAAAAAGACAACATAAATACCCAAATTAAACCTAATGGTTGTGTTTTTGGCTGACCATATAAATCACCACTCCATCCTGGTTTTAAAAACCTATTAAAATGTTCACCTACTATAAAATAATCTATAAAGCCTGGTGATCTTTGTTCTGTTAACAAATACCAAGGTAAAGCTATTATTATAGTTGTTAGTAAACCAACTATCCAAGGTAATTTGCCTAGGTTATAAAAAAATGTTTTACGGTCTAACAACAACCAGAAAAATACTGGAGCTCCCGTTAACACCAACACTAAAGGCCCTTTAGCTAAAAACCCTAAACCTAAGCCAACAAAAAATAGATAGTTCCAAATTGTTTTTTTATCTGTTGTAATACTTTTCCAGAATGATAGCATAATTAACATTACACTAAAACACAAAGCAGAATCTGTAGACACTACCCCCATGTGTATTAAAAATTCTGGAGTTGTAACTAAAACTAAAGCTGGGAGTAACGGAGATACTTTTGTTTTTTTAACAAAATATCCTAATATAAATAACATTGCCACACCTAATAAAAACGAAGGTAGCCTTGCAGTTAATTCATTTACACCAAAAAGTTGAAAACTCATTGCAGACATCCAAGTAGATAATGGTGGTTTTGCCCAAAAGGGTTCATTATAATCAATTTGTAAAACAACCCACTCCCCTGTTTCTTGCATTAATCTAGATATTTCTGCATAACGAGCTTCTGTTTTATCTAGTAATGGTATGGCTCCGGTAATAATAAACCTAAATACAACGATAGACAAAACGGCTATCAACATATAATTAATGGTAGTTTTTTTATCAGTCATTTTATACTGTTATTATTGTGCATTAGCACTTTGTTTACAAATTTTATTAATTTTATATAAGTCTAACCAAAGCTGAAAAAAGTAAGATGTTTTTACTTTAGAATCTCCTTGATCTACCCAACGTTTAAGTGGAATTTCTAACATTTTTTCTAATGCTTTTTCTTTACCATAAAGCACTACAATTCTGTTAAAAATTTCTACATCAAAAAGCCAACGAGAAACAAAAGGTTTATTAAAAACTTCTATAGCCAATTCTTTCTTAAATAGTTTACAACCACATTGTGTATCGTAAACTTTTAAATCTAATATAATAGAAATTACAGTAGCTATAAATCTTCCAATAAAAAAACGAGACGTTTTACGCTCTATTGTAGAACCTAGCTTCATAATTCTAGATCCAAAAACAAAAGAAACATTTTGGTCTACATAGTTTGTTAATGAAGTAAACTCTTCTAAAGATGTTGCCAAATCTGCATCTAAATAACCAACAAGGTTTATATTGTAATTAGTGCAAACAAAGTTTACTCCGTTCCTTACAGACTCTGCTTTTCCTGCATTTTTTGGATTTTTGTAAACAACAACTTTATTAGGGTATTGTGCTTCTAACGATTTTAGCTGTGAGTATGTACCATCTGTGGAGCCATCATCTACAAAACAAATAAGTGTATCTGTATTTTCTTTTAAAAAACCATCATAAACTCTATTTTTAAGTTCTTTAACTTCATTATAACAGGGTATTACTACACATGTAGTATAAGACATTTGCTGCAAACTAATTAATTTTGGGCTGCAAGATATTAAAAAACAATATGACAGTCATTATTACGGTACATCTTTAAGTTAATATTAAAGTATAAAGAGTCTATTTTAATTGAAAAAAAGCAACTTCATAAAATTAATTTGTCACCTTAATTAAATGTTTAAATTTGTCTCTTAAATCTTATATGTTTTATGAAAAAAATTACCCTATCTACCCTACTATTTTTATGTTTTACAATTACCACTATCGCACAAAAAAAGAGCGACTTAATAGAACAAGTTGAAACCTTGAAAGATAGTATTGCACAGACTAATATTGCTTTAGCCGAAGCAAAAAAAATAGCTAAAGTTAGCGTTGCAGAAGCTGATTTATACAAAAGCCAAGCAACAGAATTGCAAAATGCAAACAAATCATTACTTACTAACCTTAAGAACTTTACACAAGTATCTAGTCAAAATTCTAAAAATATGGCTAAAACTTTAGAAGCCTTAAAGTCTAAAGAATCTCAGCTTTCTATTATTGAAGATACTTTTAGTAAAAATGATTCTACAGCAATAGTTATACTAACTAATGCCAAGCAGTCTTTAGGAGAAAATGCAAAAATTGCCGTGACTAATGGTGAAGTAGTAATTACAGAGACAGAACAAAATATCTTAGATGCCTCAAAAACCAAAGTAAGTGCTACAGGAGAAGCTTTTCTAGAAAAAATATCTAATATTTTACTTTTAAACGTAGATTCTAAAATTACAATATCTAGTACAGCTACAAGTTTATTTGCCATACAAAACTCATTAATAACTAAGTATAATATTCTTGCAGAGCGCATAACTCTAGAAAGCACTACGCAGAGTAATTCTAATGTTAATTTTAAAATACATACAAATTACGCTAACTTTTACTTACGTGTTAGAGAGCATATGAAAAGTATAAAGTAATTTTAGTTACTTGATATTTTATAGTCATATAATTTTTGTGAAAATTGTGCGTTTTAAAATCGTAATCAAACTTTAAAGATAACCCGCAATGACAACAGAAATAATATTACAAATGTTTGCCTATTTATTACCAAGTGTTGTAACTGGTATGGTAGCTTTTTACTTTTTTAAAATGCATACTAAAAATGAAGAAGGCAGAAGACGTTTTTTATTACATAAAGATTCTCAAAAAAGTACTATACCTACTAGATTACAAGCTTACGAGCGTATGGCTTTATTTTTAGAGCGTATTTCTATACCAAGTTTAGTTGTACGTGTTGCACCTGTTGGTAATGACAAAAATGCATACGAAACTTTATTAATAAAAAATATTGAAAAAGAATTTGATCACAACTTATCTCAACAAATATACTTGTCTGATGAAAGTTGGAATGTTATAAAAACAGCTAAAAGTGCTACTGTACAAACCATACGTAAAGCAGCTATGAGTGAAGCTGACTCTGCAGATAAATTAAGAGAAGATATTTTAAGTAGCACTATGGATAAAGCATCACCATCTGCAACTGCTTTAACGTACATAAAAAAGGAAATAAGCGAATTATGGTAACATAAGAAGTTTATTGCAAAATATAAAAGACTGTCTTAATAGGCAGTCTTTTTTTTACGATCATTTTTAAATTTATTATAAAACAAAAGCATCTAAAGTAACTCTTAGATGCTTTGTTAGTACTGTAAATAATTTAGTTGTTATTCTTTTTTAGGTGTTGGAATCTCTATATTTAAGGTTGCCTTTTCTTTAGTAGCTTGCCAAAAATTATAGGTATTACTCCAAGAAGCATCTGGCGCACTATTTCTTGAAAAATTCTCTATGTCATCTTCTATCTTTTGTAGTTTATCCTTAGATATAGCATTTTTAGAAATTACAACTACAATAGCATTAAATGCTTTTTGAGAAGTAGCTACTGATGGCTTTCTTTCACCATGTTTAGCTACTATATCATTAGCAGTTAAGGTTATTATTTCATCTGCAGTAAACTCGCCATACTTTGTGCTTTTGGCGTTTTTAGCTATTTTAATGTCCTTTAATTCGTCTGCACCAATTAAACCCATTATATAAAGTTCTGCATTACCATAAGCAATACTATTACCACCATTAGCAAAAGTTCCAAATCCTTCTTCGCCATTTAATTTCCCTATGTATGTGCCATCTCCAGAAGCAATTAACTCATCAAAACCTCCCAATTGACCACCTACTGAAGAAAAACCCCAATGTCCGCTTTCTTGCGTTTCTATAAAGTTATAATTTCCCCAATAATGCATTATTTCATGTAAAAAAGGACCATTTTTAATATACTCTGTTTTAGGCATATGAATAATGCTTTTTAATCTTCCTAAAGAACCATATTTTGCAGTACCATTATAAAGGTTTCCTCCTATTCCTTCAACATCATTTTGCGCAGTATATGAGACACCGTAATATAGTCCGCTAGGCTGATCATCTTCTGTAGAGAGAATAAAAATAAAATCGAACTCATCTTCAAAATGACTATATACTTTCTTTGTTATTTTTGAAAAATCTTTCTCTGTATCAGGCACTAAAAAAGAATTGTAATCTTTTGCTGAAAGAATGTAGTTTGCAACAGTTTTATCTTTATTTAAATAAAAATCTTCATCTAACTTTAACTCATCTTCAACAACCTCTTCTTCTTCTTCATTATTATTACTAGTATCATCCTTACTACAGGAGGTAAAACTAAAAATACTTACAGAAAGTAAAGATATAAACAAAGGAAATCTATAAAACTTAGGTCTTATTATCATAATTTAAGTATACATATTTTTGTAAACATAAATAACGATAAAAAACAGCTTTTCGTATTAAAAACACGGCAATTATGAAGAGCCTATTGTAAGATTTTTTTAAATTTTGCTGCTTTCTTTTCGGCATAGTTAAACCCTTGTTCCCACCATTGTGCCATTAATTTTTTATTAAACACCAATGAGTTTTCTGTTAATTTAGTTGGCGTGTAGTATAAATTTAATTTAACACCTTTGTGCTTTGCGTAAATTACACCTTCAGAAATGTCATGATGCTCTATTTGGTCTAAAACAAAACCGTAAATACTTAGCATTAAAGAAAAAGGGTTTTTTCCTAAAACCTTATTATGCTCCATTTTTTCTGACTCTAAAATTATAGCATCTACCTCAGTAGCACCGCGTTCTATAGCCTCTCTAATTGGTAGTACGCAACCTAAGCCGCCATCACCATACTCATAACCATCTTTTTTTACCAAAGACATAAATGGTATGTAATTGCAAGAAATCCATACCCAATCACAAAACTCTTCATAACTAAAATCTCTAATAGACTTATACTCTACTCTATTTTTAGATAAATTAGATACTGTAACAACTACATCTTTAGACGTATTTTCTATAATTTGCCTATAGTCTGATATTGTAAAATGTTTTTTTATTGTAGAACGTAAAGACCTACTTTCTCCAAATGTTCTTTTACGCTTTATAAACTGTAATAAAACATTAAAATAATTAATAGATACAAACTCCCTATCTCCTTTGCGTTTAACTACAAAAGGATTTAAACTAAAAATTTTACGCTGATTTACATTGGTATACAAATCATACAGCAAACCAACATTGTCTAATGCCAAATGAGAAATTAATAAACTACCTGTAGAAGTACCAACAAGAATATCGTATTTTCTATTTTCAATTTCCATTAAATACTGAGCTACACCACCAGCAAATGCACCTTTACTACCACCACCACTTATTACTAATGCTCTCATTCTATATCTATATGGTTTGTTTCTGTATTCTTGTTTTTTGCAAAATCATAACCACTCTTCCACCAAGTAGTCATTTTTTTCTCTTCAAAAATAAGAGAATTTGTAGTTAAAATTGTAGGAGTATAGTAAAAGTTAATAATTGCGTTATTATGATTGGCCACATATTTACCTATACGTATGTTTTGTTGCTCTATCCTATCTACCATAAAAGCAAACATATTTGTTAATAAAGAGAATGCGTTTTTAGATGGCATTCTATTAAATAAATTAGTTTCTGTTTGTAAAACAATAGCATCTACAATGGTTGCTCCTCTTTTAATAGCTTCTTCAATTGGCACCATACTACCTAAACCACCATCTGCATATTCACAGCCATTTTTTTTAACTAAGCTCATAAAAGGCGTATAGTTACAAGAAATCCATACCCACTCACAAAACTCATTATAAGTACAATCTTTTATAGACTTATACTCTACTTTATTTAAAGACAGGTTGGCAACAGTAACAACAATTTCTGTATTATTTTTTTTAAGTTGATAAAACTCTTGCTCCGTAATAGATTTTTTTATCAATTTTAAAAGGCTATAGCTCTCACCAAAAGTTTTACTACCACGTAGTATATTTTTTAAGACTCTAAAATGATTAATACCAATGGTTTCTATACCGTGTTTTTTTGAAATAGTATACGGACAAGAACTAAAAATATCCTGTTGATTAACAGACGTATAAATTTGCTTTATTTTATCAATTTTTTGCAATGCTAAATGAGAAATAAGTAAACTTCCTGTAGATGTACCAATAAACATATTGTACTTATGCATAGCATCTTGTATTAAGTATTGTGCAACACCACCTGCAAAAGCGCCTTTGCTACCACCACCAGAAATTACCATTGCACGCATATTTACAACTTACTTTTTACATAGTTAAAATTAGACTTAGAAACCTTTGCTTCTAAAGCTACAAAAAGCTTTTTATATTCTTTTTTTTGTATTAAATCATCAACCATATTTCTAGCAAACTTTTTAAACTGCCATACTGGGTGGTTTGTAGCATATATTAAATCTACTAAATTAGTTTCATCTAAATAAAACAAATCATTTAAATAAGAAAAAGCTAGTTGTCTAGTTTCAAAATACTCGCTATTATTTGTATATCCTTGTAACTCTTTTAGGTAATCACTTTTGTAATCTACATCATATTCCTTTGTCATAATAGCCAATGCCAACCACAATTGTCTAACGTTTTTGTTAGAAAAACCTATAACACCTTTTGTTTTATTTAAATATGTAGCTCTTTTAGCAGGGTTATATATCCATAATTTATACAGTGCATTTTCTATTATAGTATAACTTTTATCAGTTAAAAAAGATTCAAAATAAGTAACATCTTCACCTAATAACTTTTGTGTATTTAGCAATAACGTTTGTCTTAATACTACATCATTAGAATTTAAAATCTCAGTTTTAATTTTAGAAGATAAGAATTTAGAATAAAATTCTACAATGTATTTTTTTAGTTGGGCTGATGCTGCTTTATCCCAATACCTTTCTATAATTACATTATTTTGCTCTTTATTAACAGTGAGCTCTTTTTGTAATTTATAAAACGTTGCTATTGATGAAGAAGATTTTTTTAAAATTGACTTAGCCTTACTTATAGGAAATTCTTTTGCTGTTAACCAGTTTAATTTATAATCCTGTAAACTAACACCACTAGCCTCTTCTATACTAGATATAAAATCTGTTACTTTAACATTTTTATACTTATACTTTTGTAAGTAACTTTTAACTCCTTTATTAAAAGCATCTTTACCAACCTTGTGTACTAATGCGTGTAGAGCCCAAGCTCCTTTTTCATAAAAAGTTAAACTACTAGCTTTTGGGTTTAACAAAGCTTCGCCTCCGTTTTCCCTACTAAATTTATCTAGTTGTAAGCTTGTAGCAAATAGTTTCCAATTAAATTGCTCTTCGCCTAATACTTCTTTTTCTGCTAAATACGCATAGTAAGTTGCAAAACCCTCATGTAACCAATGACTTTTACTATCTACTTCTGTAACTAAGTCTCCAAACCATTGGTGAGCCAATTCATGTGCATTTACATTTATATAATTTTTATCATTATAAGCAATAGAATCTACAACATAAGCATCAGAAAAAATAGTTGTTGTTGTGTTTTCCATACCTGCGTACAAAAAGTCTCGTACTGGTACCTGCTTGTAAACTTGCCATGGATATGCTATACCAATTTCTTGTTCTAAAAAATTAAAAATAGCTTTGCTATACCTATATGTTGGCTCTACTTTTACAGAATCTTTTGGGTAATAATACAGCTTTAGTGGTACACCAGAGTCAGAAATTTGTTTATGTACAGTGTACTTACCAATTGCAAAGGCCAATAAATAACTAGACATTGGATTATTCATACCGTACTGCCACCTTTTTAAAGTATCTTTTACACTCGTATTTTTAAGTTTTCCGTTAGCAATTACTTGATAGTTTTTATTGAAAGTGATATTTAAATTAAAAACAACTTTCTCGTTCATATCATCAAAACTCGGTAACCAATTACTAGTATATTTTCCTTGTCCTTGTGTCCAAATTTGATTGTTTTCATCATCACTATTATTCCAACCAAAAAAGTACAACGCTTGCTTTGGCTTTGCACTGTAAACTAATTTTAAGGTATATTTCTTATTCTTTTTTAGTTTCTTAAAAATTGTAATTTTACTATCATTAATAGTAAATTTTACACGCCTATTATTAAGTAAAACTTTTGTGAAATTCATTTTTTTAGCATCTAAAAAAACCGAATCTACTGCTGCCAACGTAGTAAAAACATAGTTAACAGTACCACTAATCATTTTTGTTTGTACATTTGGTTGTACATCTATATCTGCTGTTAAAAAGTCAACTTTTGACTGCTCTTGTGCCTGTAAAACAAGACATTGTGCGCATATAAAAAGTAAAGAAAAGTATCTAAAAAAAATCATCATTCTAATTTTCAACCAAAATAAGCATTTTCATCTTTTGTGGTTGTTCAGATTCGGTTTATTTTAGTCGTATGAATCCTAATTATTTACAAACTCCTATTGCATACCTAAAAGGTGTTGGTCCTAGTAGAGCTCAAACTTTACAAGGAGAGTTAGGTGTGTATACCTATCAGGATTTATTAAACCTTTTTCCTAACAGATATTTAGATAAAACCCAGTTTTACAAAATAAATTTATTACAGCGTAATAGCGCAGAAGTACAAGTAATTGGTAAAATAATACACTTAAAAGAAATTGGTCAAAAAAGAGGAAAAAGACTAGTTGCAACCTTTGTAGATGACACCGGAAAAATGGAACTTGTGTGGTTTAGAGGTCAAAAATGGATTAAAGAAAATATTAAACTAAATGTGCCGTATGTTATTTACGGTAAAACAAATTGGTTTAACGGTACATTTTCTATGCCTCACCCAGAAATGGAACTACTAGAAGACCATAAAAAAGGGCTTAAAGTTAGTATGCAACCTATTTACCCTTCTACAGAAAAACTAACAAATAAAGGCATTACTAATAAGGTTACAAGTAAATTACTACAGCAACTATTTTTAGATACAAAAGCAAGGTTTGCAGAGACCTTACCTAATTATTTATTAAATGAATTAAAGTTAATTGGTAAGAGTGATGCACTACTAAACATACATTTTCCTAAAAGTCAAGAAGAATTAGCAAAAGCACAATTTAGACTTAAGTTTGAAGAGTTGTTTTACATACAAATGCAGCTTATTGCTAAAAAAATGGTTCGTAAAAACAAAATTAAAGGCTTTCCTTTTAATGCTGTTGGCACCTATTTTGGTGATTTTTATAACAACCACTTACCTTTTGAGCTTACAAACGCTCAAAAACGCGTAATAAAAGAAATTAGAGCAGATTTAGGTAGTAATGCACAAATGAACAGGCTTTTGCAAGGAGACGTTGGCTCTGGTAAAACCATTGTTGCTCTAATGACTATGTTGTTGGCTTTAGATAACAATTTTCAGGCGTGTTTAATGGCTCCTACAGAAATTTTAGCAACCCAACATTACCACGGAATAACAGAGTTGTTACAAGGTTTAGACATTAAAGTATCTTTACTAACAGGTTCTGTAAAAAAATCGGCAAGAAGAATTATTCATGAAGAATTAGAAAGTGGTGAATTACACATATTAATAGGTACGCACGCACTTTTAGAAGATAAAGTGCAATATAAAAATCTAGGGTTAGCAATTATAGACGAGCAACACAGATTTGGAGTGGCACAACGCGCTAAACTATGGCGTAAAAATACGATGCCACCACATATTTTGGTTATGACAGCTACACCTATTCCTAGGACTTTAGCTATGAGTTTATACGGTGATTTAGACATTTCTGTTATAGACGAACTACCACCAGGACGTAAACCAATTAAAACTGTGCATAGGTTTGACTCCAACCGATTAAAAGTATTTAGTTTTTTAAAGGACGAAATAAATTTAGGCAGGCAAGTATATGTTGTATACCCATTAATTAAAGAATCTGAAGCTTTAGATTACAAAGACTTAATGGATGGTTACGAGAGTATTGCAAGAGATTTTCCTGCTCCAAAATATCAAATATCCATTGTACACGGCCAAATGAAACCAGATGACAAAGAGTTTGAAATGCAACGCTTTATTAAAGGAGAAACTCAAATAATGGTTGCCACAACTGTAATAGAGGTTGGTGTAAACGTGCCCAATGCATCTGTAATGATTATAGAAAGTGCAGAACGTTTTGGCTTATCTCAGCTACACCAATTGCGCGGTAGAGTTGGTAGAGGTGCAGACCAAAGTTATTGTATTTTAATGACTAGTCATAAACTATCTGAAGATGCAAAAACAAGACTAGAAACTATGGTGCGCACCAATGATGGTTTTGAAATTGCAGAGGTAGATTTAAAACTTCGCGGTCCTGGAGATATTATGGGTACACAACAAAGTGGAGTTTTAAACCTTAAAATAGCAGATATTATTAAAGACAACGACATTTTACAAACGGCTAGGCATTATGCTATTAAAATTTTAAAAGAAGACCCAAGTCTTAGCAACCCCAATAATTCCGTGGTTTCTGAAGCTTATGCACAACTTATAAAGCATAAAAACATATGGACTTACATAAGTTGAACATCGTAATTTAAAACTATCTTTTAACAGTTAAATTATAGTATTCTTTATTTTTGAGAGTTAGAGGTTTTATATAGATTATAAAACAAGAATAGCGTAATAATACCCTATTTTTTATCTAAACCAAGACGAAAATAAATTATACATGAAAACACTGTTTGACAAGGTGTGGGACTCCCACGTAGTAAGAAAAATAGAAAACGGACCAGATGTTCTTTTTATAGACCGACATATGGTACATGAAGTTACAAGTCCGGTTGCATTTTTAGGTTTAAAAAGTAGAAATATTGGAGTAAAACATCCAGAAAAAACATTTGCTACTGCAGACCACAACACACCAACTATTAATCAGCACTTACCGGTTAAAGATCCTTTATCTGCTAACCAATTAAAAGCATTAGAAGAAAACTCTAAAGCACACGGTATTAGCTACTGGGGATTAGGTCATGAAAAAAACGGTATTGTGCACGTTGTTGGTCCAGAATATGGTATTACACAACCAGGAGCTACTATTGTTTGTGGAGACTCACACACCTCTACTCACGGTGCCTTTGGCGCTATTGCTTTTGGTATAGGAACCTCTGAGGTAGAAATGGTTTTAGCTACACAATGTATTATGCAACCTAAGCCAAAAAGTATGCGTATTAATGTTGTTGGCGACTTAAACAAAGGAGTTACACCTAAAGATGTTGCCTTATATATTATATCACAACTTACCACATCTGGTGCTACAGGTTACTTTGTAGAGTATGCTGGTGATGTATTTAAAAATATGACTATGGAAGGCCGTATGACGGTTTGTAACCTAAGTATAGAAATGGGCGCCCGTGGCGGTATGATTGCTCCTGATGAAAAAACATTAGACTACGTAAAAGGAAGAGAGTTTACACCAACTGGTGCAGCTTGGGATAAAGCAAAAGCATACTGGGATACTTTATATACAGAAGAAGACGCTACTTTTGATAAAGAACTAACATTTAATGGCTCAGATATAGAGCCAATGATTACCTATGGTACTAACCCTGGTATGGGAATGGGTATTGGTAAAGATATACCTACTGCAGAAAGCTTAGAGGGTGGTGTATCTACCTATAAAAAGTCTTTACAATATATGGCTTTTAATGAAGGGGATTCTATGATTGGTAAGCCAATTGATTTTGTTTTCTTAGGAAGTTGTACTAACGGAAGAATTGAAGATTTTAGAGCTTTTACAGAGATTATTAAAGGAAAACAAAAAGCACCAAACGTTACTGCTTGGTTAGTTCCTGGTTCTCATAAAGTAGAGGCTGCAATTAAAGAAGAAGGATTGCTAGACATTTTAACAGCTGCTGGTTTTGAGCTTAGAGAACCTGGTTGCTCCGCTTGTTTAGCTATGAATGATGATAAAGTACCTGCTGGTAAATATGCGGTAAGTACATCTAACCGAAATTTTGAAGGAAGACAAGGTCCTGGATCTAGAACCTTATTAGCTTCTCCGCTTGTGGCTGCCGCAGCTGCAGTAACCGGTAAAGTTACAGACCCTAGAGAATTGCTATAAAATAGCTGTTAGTTGTTAGCGCTTAACCCTTGGTTAAAAGCTACATAAAAATTGATAATTAAAATATACCAATAGCCAAAAGCTAGAGGCCAAAAGTAAATTTAAAATGGCATACGATAAATTTAATATATTAAAAAGTAGCATTGTACCGCTACCTATAGAAAACGTAGATACAGACCAAATAATACCAGCAAGATTTTTAAAAGCTACTGAACGTGTAGGTTTTGGAGATAATTTATTTAGAGACTGGCGTTACAATGCAGATAATACACCTAAAGAAGATTTTGTATTAAACCAAGATAAATATTCTGGTAAAATATTAGTTGGTGGTAAAAACTTTGGATCTGGTTCTTCTCGTGAGCACGCTGCTTGGGCTGTTTACGATTACGGATTTAGATGTGTAGTATCTAGTTTCTTTGCTGATATTTTTAGAAATAACTGTTTAAACGTTGGTGTTTTACCTGTACAAGTATCTGCAGAGTTTTTAGAAAAAATATATGCAGAAACAGAAAAAGATGCTACTGCACAGGTTGAAGTTAATTTACAAGAACAAACAATTACTATTGCGGGTACTGGTGAAAAAGAATCTTTTGATATTAATGCATACAAGAAAGAAAATATGCTTAATGGATTTGATGATATAGATTACCTATTAAATATGAAAGAAGAAATTACTGCATTTGCAGAAAATACTCCTTTGTAACTTAATACGTACCAGAATAACCGCCAACACTAGAATGAAAAGAAAAATAGAAATAATGGATACCACACTTCGTGATGGTGAACAAACCTCCGGAGTGTCCTTTTCTGTTTCTGAAAAACTAACTCTTGCTAAATTATTATTAGAAGAGTTAAAAGTAGACAGAATTGAGGTTGCATCGGCACGAGTATCTGATGGTGAGTTACAAGCTGTACAACAAATAACAAGTTGGGCAGCTACGCATCAGTTTTTAAATAAGGTTGAAGTTTTAACTTTTGTAGACAAAGGTGTCTCTATTAAGTGGATGCAAGATGCGGGTGCTAAGGTTCAAAATTTGCTAACCAAAGGCTCTTTAAATCATTTAACTCATCAGCTTAAAAAAACACCTAAACAGCATTTTAAGGAGATTGAAGAAACTATTTTGCTTGCTCAAAAGCATCAAATAGAAACAAATGTTTATTTAGAAGACTGGAGTAACGGTATGCGTAATTCTAAAGAATATGTGCATCAATTTTTAGACTTTTTATCACATCAACCTATAAAAAGAGTTTTACTACCTGATACTTTAGGTGTTTTAACTCATACTGAAACGTTTGAATATATCTCAGAATTAGTACAAAAATATCCTAATCTGCATTTTGATTTTCACGGTCATAACGATTATGATTTAAGTGTTGCCAATGTAATGGAAGCCCTAAAAGCAGGTTGCCACGGTTTGCACTTAACTGTAAATGGTATGGGAGAACGCGCTGGTAATGCCCCTATGGCTAGTGTGGTTGCTGTAATTAACGATTTTTTACCAGATATTGAAATTGCCTTAAAAGAAACATCTTTATACAAAGTAAGCAGACTTGTTTCTACGTTTACTGGTTTTGGTATACCTGCTAACAAACCTATTGTTGGTGAAAATGTGTTTACGCAAACCGCAGGTATTCATGCAGATGGAGACAGTAAAAAGAATCTTTATTTTAATGATTTGTTACCCGAGCGTTTTGGCAGAAAAAGGCAATATGCTTTAGGCAAAACGTCTGGCAAGGCTAATATTTTAAAAAACTTACAAGATCTTGGATTAACATTAAATGATGATGATTTAGGTAAGGTTACCCAACGTATTATAGAGCTTGGTGATAAAAAAGAAAAAGTTACTAAAGAAGATTTACCATTTATAATTTCTGATGTTCTTGATAGTGATAGCTATCAAGAAAAAGTAATTATAAAAAGCTATGTACTAACCCACTCTAAAGGTTTAAAACCAAGTACAACAGTTGCTGTAGAGATTGAAAATGAGGTTTTTGAAGAAAATGCTCAAGGAGACGGACAGTATGATGCTTTTATGAATGCAATCATCAAAATTTTTAAAGCTAAAAAAATTAAGCTTCCTAATTTAATAGATTATGCTGTGCGTATACCACCTGGAAGTAATTCTGATGCCTTATGCGAGACAATTATAACATGGCAAAACGGAAGTAATGAATTTAAAACTAGCGGATTAGATTCTGACCAAACAGTATCTGCTATTAAAGCAACAGAAAAAATGCTAAACATTATTTAGCAAAAAAATAGAAATAAAACTAAAGAGAAAAACATACTTATGAAATTAAATATAGCTCTACTAGCAGGAGACGGTATTGGTCCAGAAGTAATAGACCAAGCAGTAAAAGTATCTAATGCTATTGCAAAAAAATTTAATCATGATATTAACTGGACACCAGCATTAACTGGTGCTGCAGCTATTGATGCTGTTGGAGAACCTTACCCAGATGAAACACATGCTATTTGTGAAGCTGCTGATGCTGTTTTATTTGGTGCTATTGGTCATCCTAGGTTTGATAATGACCCGTCTGCTAAAGTAAGACCAGAACAAGGTTTGCTTAAAATGAGACAAAAATTAGGTTTATTTGCTAATGTTAGACCTACATTTACATTTCCTTCTTTAATAGATAAATCGCCTTTAAAAAGAGAGCGTATTGAAGGCACAGACCTTATAATTTTAAGAGAACTTACTGGCGGAATTTATTTTGGTGAACGTGGACGTAAAGACAATGGCGATACTGCTTTTGATACTTGTACCTATACAAGAGCTGAAGTACAGCGTTTGGCTAAAAAAGGATTTGAATTAGCTATGACACGTTCTAAAAAGCTTTGTTGTGTAGATAAAGCAAATGTATTAGAATCTTCTAGATTGTGGAGAGAAACTGTACAGGCAATGGAAAAAGAATACCCTGAGGTAAAAGTTTCTTATGAGTTTGTAGATGCTGTAGCTATGCGTTTGGTACAATGGCCAAACTCATATGATGTAATGATTACAGAAAACCTTTTTGGTGATATTTTAACTGATGAAGCTTCTGTAATATCTGGATCTATGGGATTAATGCCATCTGCATCTGTAGGAAAAAAAGCAAAGTTATACGAACCAATTCACGGATCTTACCCGCAAGCTGCTGGTAAAGATATTGCAAACCCATTAGCAACAGTATTATCTGCTGCAATGTTATTTGAAGATTTTAAATTGACTGAAGAAGCACAGGCCATAAGAGATGTTGTAAACAAATCTTTAGCAGAAGGCATAGTTACCGAGGATTTATCTGAAGGTGGTAAAGCATACAAGACTAGCGAAATTGGAGACTGGCTAGCCAAAAACATATAATCTTAGTACAATTATATAGTAGTTAAAAGCCTCTAAATTTGATTTCAGAGGCTTTTTTTATGTTTATTACCAACTAACACCTGCTCCACCACCACCAGAACTACCACCACCAAAACTTGATGATGAATAGGATGACGATGATGATGAAGATGAATAACTACTTGAAGAACTAGAACTGCTTGATGAACTAGAGCTTTCTCTAACCAACTTAGCTAAAACAACTACTTGAGATGTTTTATCATTACAATTTTTACACTCGTAATAATCTACACGTTCACCTTCTCTATCGTAATTTGGACTTTTTGTAACCCTTGACCTAGTTTTACCTTTAGTTTTATAATTACACTGGCTACATTTTGAATATTTTCTACTAGAATTACCATCATATTTTAATATTAAAATATCACTTTTATCCTTAGTTACCCAAACATCATAGTCTACAGAATTTATATCTTCTTCTACAATTTCACCCTTTTTTAAAAAATCTCTTTCTTTTTTAGAATCTAATAAAATTAAAGGTTTACCATTCACTTTACTAAATCTTGGGTCATATCTATATTGCTTTAACCTTGTTTTTATAGTTTGACTCATACCCCATAGAGGAAAAGGAAATAAAAAAGCAAAACAACCTATTTCTATCTTTTTTAAGCTATTGTATTTATCATAATAATCTTCTTTAGATGTATCTATAAATTTAATTTTTAGAGAATAATAAATGGTAAGAAAAATTAGAAAAAACACATATATAATCGAAAAAAGAATCCACTTATTTATTGCTATTACATCATCTATAAATAATAAAAATGCAGAATCGCCATCATCTACTTCATAAGTAACATCATTAGAGTATATATAATCTATAGCATCTGGAGTTTCTACAAACTCTTTTACCCTTTCTGTTGCTTTTAAAAGGCCTTCACCATATTCACCTTCTTTAAAAAACGGAACAATTTCATCTGTACCAATTCTGTAACAAATATTATCTGTTAATATAGCCTCTAAACCATAACCAGTTTCAAACTCGGTTCTACGTTGGTCCATTACGGTTAAAATTAGTAAACCATTATCTTTATCTGCTTTACCTATACCCCATTTATTAAAAAGTTGTGTTGCAAATTTTTTAGGTATTTCATCACCTATACTTTTAACAACAACAATGGCAACCTCTGCAGATGTATTCTTTTCTAACTCAAATAATACTTTATTAATCTCCTCTTCATAAACAGCAGAAATATAACCGTCTGGGTCTGATACATATCCTAAAACACCTTTTCCTCTTGGTTTAGGAATTTCTAATATAGAGTAATAGTCTATTTCTCTATTAGAATATTTTGGTGCTTTAAAAACAGGGTATTTAAAAGGCTTTTTAGTATGTTTAGTAGATGTTGTTTCATCAAAAGTTGCATCATCAACTGTTTCTGATATTTCTTCGTTTGTAATATAGCCTTGAGTTACAACTTCTTCTACTTCTTCTACTTCTTCTACTTCTTCTTCAACTGTGTTTAATTGTATTGGTATTTCATCTTCTGAATCATCATAAATTACAGCTTCTTCAATTTCAGAATAATCTATTTCTTCGGTATTTTTCTCTTTACAAGACGCAACTAAAAAAAAGAACAGTAAAAAATAGCAGTAGTGTTTAAATTTCATAGGTTAGTTATATAAAAAACTAATCTAGAAATAAAAAATAAGGCAGGCAAACTAAAATTACTTGAGCATTAATCTTCAGAAATATTTAATTTTCTTTTTCTCCTTCTACTAATCACAATACCAACTGCTATTAGTGCTCCTGTACCAGCCAATATAGCACCTACATAACTAGAAGAAACCACACTATACCCCATTGCAATTGGTAAACCTGCCAAAAATGCACCAGAAGCATTTCCCATATTAAAAGCACTTTGGTTCATAGAAGAACCCAACATTTCTGATCCTTTAGATGCATTAATAATAGCCATTTGTAAAGGTGTAACGACGCTAAAAGAAATAGCCCCTATAACAAATGTTAGCACTAATACTAAAACCGGACTAGCAGCCACTAATGCATTAATTATTAAAACAGTTGCCATTAGCCCTAAGCTAGTAATTACAGCTCTCATTGGCGACAATTTTTCTGTTAGTTTTGCTCCTAAAAAGTTACCGGCAACCATACCCAAACCAGCTAAAATCATAGCATAACCAATCATATACTCTGGGTATTTAGAGACATCTGTAATTAATGGTGCTATGTAACTATACCAAGCAAAAAAGCCACCTGTACCTACAGTTGTTAATAGTATTAATATCCAAAGTTCTATTCTTTTAAAAATTTTAAAATCTTGTTTAATACTAACTGTAGATGCTGGTTGTAGTTTTGGCATCCAAAAATAAACCGTTAGCATTGCCAATATACCAACAACACCTACCATTATAAAAGCTACATTCCAGCTAAAATGATGTCCAAAATATGTACCTATTGGCACACCAATAACATTAGCCACAGTAAGACCTGCAAACATAATTGCCATAGCTTGTGGCTCTTTACCTGGTGTTGCTAATTTACCTGCAACAACTGCTCCTATTCCAAAAAATGCTCCGTGAGGTAAACCAGATAAAAATCTGAAAATTAATAAAGACGTGTAATTATCTGCAAAGGCAGATAGCGTGTTAAAAACTGTAAACCAAAGCATTAAACCAAGTAGCATTTTATGAGATGGCCACTTACTCCCAAGACTAGACAGGATTGGGGCACCAACTACTACACCTAAAGCATATACGGCAATAAAATGCCCTGCCTCTGGAATTGTTATATTTAATGCATTAGCTACATCTGGCAAAATTCCCATAATAACAAACTCGGTCATACCAATACCAAACCCACCAATTGCTAAAGCAAGTAACGCTTTTTTATTCATCTTTTTTGTGCTCATTTTTCTACTGCTTTCTAAATAAATTAGAGTCTCTTTTACATTTAAAATAAGCAGACAAAGGTAGCCAGAATACAATTGAAACTAGTATGTAGAATTAACACATTTATGTTAATTAATGCATAAAAAACAATTGGTCTCTAAAATTCTACAATTGGGTATTTCTTTTTATTAAAGCATTAGAAACAAGATCACATTTGTAGCATCAATCAAAATAAACAATAAAAAAAATTAAAATGAAACAGCTTATTTTTTTACTCTTTACATTATCAACTTGTTCTTTAATTGCACAAACAACAATTAGTGGTAAGGTTACAGACAATAAAGGTGTGCCAATAAGTGGTGCTAATGTATATTTAAATGGTACTTATGATGGTACAGCAACTATAAATGATGGTACCTTTAAATTTACAACTGAAGAAATAGGAGAGCAAACTCTAATAATTTCTTTTGTTTCTTTTGAAAGCTATAGTAAAACCGACTTAGTAAAGAACCTTAATAACCTACAAATAAAACTTAAAGAAGATGTAAATACTTTAGATGCAGTTATTGTAAATGCAGGGTCTTTTAAAGCAGGTGAAAATGCTAAGGTTACAGCGTTAAAACCCTTAGATGTAGTTACAACTGCTGGCGCAATGGGAGATTTTATTGGAGCTTTGCAAACATTACCAGGTACCTCTAATGTAGCAGAAGATGGCAGATTATTTGTACGTGGTGGCGATGCAGAAGAAACTCAGATTTTTGTAGATGGTATGCGTGTTTTTACGCCCTACTCACCTACAGCCAATAATATACCTACACGTGGCAGATTATCTCCTTTTTTATTTAAAGGAATTACTTTTTCTACTGGTGGATATTCTGCTGAATACGGACAAGCATTATCTAGTGTTTTACTCTTAAATAGTATTGATGAGCCCGATGAAGAACGTACAGACATATCTTTAATGACTGTTGGTTTAGGCGTAGGAAACACACAAAAATGGGAGAAAAACTCTTTAAGCGTAAATGCTTCTTATATAAATTTACAGCCTTACCAAGAACTTTACCCAGACAATAATGAGTGGCATAGACCAGTACAGTCTTTAGGTGGTGAAGCTGTTTACAGACATAAAATTAATGACAATGGCTTACTAAAATTATACGGCGCTTTTAGTGCTTTGGATTTTGATTTAACACAAGAAGATATAAATATTGATGAAGGTGTGCGTTTTGGAATGAAAAACAGAAATTTATACTTTAATGCATCTTACAAAGACTTTTTTAAAAACGATTGGAGCATACAAACTGGTTTGTCTTATGCCAATGATTATTCTGATTTAGATATTGTAGATGATACAGTACAAGACACAGAAAACTCGGCTCACTTTAAAATAAAACTAAGTAAGTTTTATAATAGCAGATTTCGTTTAAATTTTGGCTCAGAATATTTTATAACCAACTTTAATGAAGATTATATTAATAATCTTAACCAAAAATATAATTTAGATTTTAGCAATAATATAGCAGCTTCTTTTGCTGAGACAAATATCTTTTTCTCTAAAAAATTAGCTGCAAATGTTGGCTTACGTGCAGAATACTCTAGCTTATTTAAAGATTTTACAATATCACCTAGAGCATCTATTGCATACAAATCTGGTCAAAATTCTCAAGTTTCATTAGCGTACGGACAGTTTTATCAAAATCCTAAAAACGATTATTTAAAATTTAATACCAATTTTTCAGCTCAAAACACAACGCATCTAATTGCTAATTATCAATATGTAAAAAACAAACAAATATTTAGAGCGGAAGCATACTACAAAGATTATAATAGTCTTGTAAAATATAACACAGAACAGCCCATAGCAACTTCAAATTATAGCAATAATGGTTCTGGTTTTGCAAAAGGATTAGATTTATTTTGGAGGGATAATAAAAGTATTAAAAATACAGAATACTGGGTGTCTTACTCATATTTAGATACTGAACGAGATTATAAAAATTACCCAACTAAAGCTACTCCAAGTTTTGCATCACAACATAACGCCTCTTTGGTTCTAAAGCATTTTATAAGCGATTTAAAAAGTCAGGTCGGTATAAGTTATAATTTTGCCTCTGGGCGTAACTATACAGACCCAAACAAAAGTGGTTTTTTAAATAGTAAAACAAAAAACTACAATGCTGTAAATGCTAACTGGGCATATTTAATTAATCAGCAAAAAATATTGTATTTCTCTGTTAGTAATGTTTTTGGTACGCAAAATGTAAATGGGTATCAATTTAAAAATCAATTAAATAGTAATGGTGTTTTTGAAAGTAGAACTATAAGACCAGCTGCGGATCGTTTCTTTTTTGTTGGGTTCTTTTGGACTATTAGTGATAATAAAAAAGACAACCAACTAGATAATTTATAAATCTACGTTTCAGAAACTAAAAGTAACAATTGAGTAACTTAAAAATGCATAACCAACCAAAGGTTATAATATTTGAAGAAATAAACAACAACATAAAAATTAATAAGATGAAAAAGATTGCCCTATTATTAGCCTTTGTATGTGTAACAAGTTTAAGTGCACAAACACAATATGAAAAAGGAATGACCAAAGCTTTTGAACTATGGAAAAATAACGAGAGTGCAAAAGCAATACAAATGTTTGAGCGTATTTCTAGTGTAGAAAAAGAAAATTGGCTACCACCTTATTATGCTGCTACCGTAGAAATTATTAGTGCATTTGGTGTTAAGGATGAAGCCGTACTAACTGCTAAACTAAACAAAGCAAAAACATTTTTAGATGCCGCTGACAAACTATCTAAAAACAACCCAGAAATATTAATGTCATATGCGTTATTAAACACAGCATATATTGCTTTTGACGGACAAAAATATGGAATGACGTTATCTGGTAAAAACGTTGCAATTTATAATAAAGCATTAGCAATTGCACCAAATAACCCAAGAGTAGTTTTAGGTAAAGCAGAATGGGATATGGGAGCTGCTAAGTTTTTTGGACAACCACTAGAACCATTTTGTAAAGATGTAAAGAAAGCTATAGAGTTATTTGAGAAAGAAGAACAAACAATTAAATTTTACCCATATAGTGGTTTAGACAGAGCTAAAGAAATATTGGAAAACTGCGAAAAAAAATCCTCTCAAAATTAATTGAGAGGATTATTATATGTTTAAAATTTAATTCTATAAAATATAATCTGTACTAATAAAGTTAGATAATCTAGTCTCTAACAATTGCTCTATAATTTCGTTATTAAGCTCATTGTCTTTAGAAGCTACAAAAGTACGTACAGAAAAAGAACGTAAAGCATCGTGCACACTTAATGTTGCTTGTGCAGAGTCTTTACGACCTGTAAATGGGTAAACATCTGGACCTCTTTGGCAAGAGCTATTTAAGTTTACTCTACAAACTAAGTTTACTAACGTATCTATTAAAGGAGCTAGTGTATACACATCTTTACCAAATAAACTAACTTGTTGCCCATAATTAGATGCAGCCATATCATCTAAAGGTTCTTCTATGTTACTAAAAGAAACTACTGGTACTACTGGTCCAAATTGTTCTTCTTGGTACACACGCATATCTTTAGAAACTGGGTATAATACCGCAGGCCAAATGTAATTATCTGTAGTTTCTCCTCCTTTTTTATTTAAAATTGATGCTCCTTTTGATTTAGCATCATCTATAAGTTCTTGTATGTATGCAGGTTTATTAGGCTCTGGTAATGGTGTTAGTTTAGCTCCATTATCCCAAGGGTTACCAAACTTAAGTTCGTCTACACGTTTAGCAAAACGCTTGTTAAATTCTTCTGCAATACTCTCGTGTACATAAACAACTTTAAGAGCTGTACAACGCTGACCATTAAAAGATAAGGTACCTGCAATACATTCATCTATAGTTAAATCTAAATCTGCATCTGGTAAAATAATTGCAGGGTTTTTGGCTTCTAAACCTAAAACCAAACGTAACCTATTACTTTTTGGGTGCTGATCTTGTAATGCATTTGCAGACTTACTATTACCAATTAAAGCAAGTACATCTACCTTACCTGTTTTCATTATAGGACTAGCTACTGCTCTACCTCTACCAAAAATAATGTTTACAACACCATTTGGGAAAGATGATTGAAAAGCCTCTAACAAAGGAGTAATTAACAAAACACCGTGTTTAGCAGGTTTAAATATTGTTGTATTCCCCATTATTATTGCAGGAATAAGCAATGCAAAAGTTTCGTTTAATGGGTAATTATAAGGTCCTAAACAAAGAACAACCCCTAACGGTCCTCTACGTATATGAGCATAAACACCATCGTGTTTTTGAAACTTAGCAGCATCCCTGTCTAACTGCTTATAGTCTTCTATAGTATCTTTAATATAAATTACTGTACGGTCAAATTCCTTTTCAGAATCTGGTAAAGACTTACCTATTTCCCACATTAAAAGTTTTACAACTTCATCACGCTTAGTAATCATTTTTTCTACAAACTTCTCCATACAATCTATACGTTCTTTAACACGCATAGTTGGCCAAGCTCCTTGACCTTGGTCGTAGGCTTTTAAAGCTGCATTTAATGCATCTAAAGCCTCTTCTTCTCCCATATCTGGAATACTACCTAATAAAGTAGGTTTATATTCTTCAGTAGATGATATTGTAGAAAATACTTCTGTTGTTGCACCATCCCATTTTTTAAGATCGCCACCAACTAAGTATTCTTTTTGCTCTATTAACTCTGTAATTTTATATTCTTCAGGTATTTTTATTGTACTCATTTTATATCAGTTTAAAGACTATTTCTAATATCTTGAGTAGTGAATTTACTAAATCTTACGTTTAAACTTGTTGTTATAATAGATTATATTTTCTGTTGTTAGAGCGAAAACGTTTTCAATTTGATTTTTTAATAAAAAATTAGCAAAATGTTTATTTTTATACTAAATATTGAAACAAATCTGGCTTATTATTTAAGTAGTCTCCAAAGAAATTATTTTCTTTCATTCTAGTAATTAATGGTTCTAAATCCTCAGGAGTTTTCAACTCTATACCAACTACAGCAGGTGCATTTTCTTTGCTCGATTTTTTAGAATATTCAAAATGAGTAATATCATCTGTTGGACCTAAAATTTCTGCAACAAATTCTTTTAGGGCTCCAGGACGTTGCGGAAAACGAACAATAAAGTAGTGCTTCAAATTTGCAA
Source organism: Cellulophaga sp. 3_MG-2023 (assembly GCF_030546975.1). Taxonomy (NCBI): domain Bacteria; kingdom Pseudomonadati; phylum Bacteroidota; class Flavobacteriia; order Flavobacteriales; family Flavobacteriaceae; genus Cellulophaga; species Cellulophaga sp. 3_MG-2023. Next base: position 437,049 of record NZ_JAUOPS010000001.1, on the reverse strand, counting down.
ATAGCAAAGCACGCTCTTTTATTTCTGCAGTTCTAGTAATATCATTATTACTACCACTAACAACACAAACCACATTTTTACCTTCTATTTGTTTTGCATATTGGTCTAAGGCTGCAATAGTTAAAGCTCCCGCAGGTTCTACAACAATAGCATCTCTGTTATACAAGTCTAAAATAGTTTGGCATACTTTACCTTCTGGCACTGTAATAACAGCATCTAAATAATCTTTACAAATCTCAAAAGTTAAATCGCCCACACGTTGTACTGCAGCACCATCAACAAATTTATCAATTTGTGTAAGTTGGGTATTTACTCCATTTTCTATACTAGTTTTCATAGATGGTGCACCAGCAGGCTCTACTCCTATAATTTTAGTAGTAGGAGATAACGCTTTAAAAACACCACACAAACCAGCAGCTAAACCACCACCACCAATAGCTACAAAAATATAGTCTATTGTTTTTTTAGATTGATGAATGGCTTCTAAGCCAACTGTAGCTTGGCCTTCTATAGTTTTTGGATCATTAAAAGGGTGTACAAATACCTTTTGGTGCTCTTCACAAAACTGAAGAGCTGCTTTAGAAGAATCGTCAAAAGTATCGCCTTCTAAAACAATAGTAACCCAATCTCCACCAAACATTTCTGTTTGTTCTACCTTTTGCTTTGGTGTAACAGAAGGCATATAAATTGTGCCTTTAATTCCTAAATGATTACACGCAAAAGCTACACCTTGAGCGTGGTTACCTGCACTTGCACAAACAACTCCTTTTTTTCTTTCCTCATTACTTAAAGAGCTAATTTTATTATATGCTCCTCTAATTTTATAAGATCTGACTCTGTGTAAATCTTCTCTTTTTAAAAGGATATTTGTGTTAAATAATTTAGAGTAGCGAATACTCTCTAATAATGGTGTTGTATCTGCAACTGCACTTATTGTATCAGCTGCTTTGCGTATGTTTTCTATATTAGGAAAATAATTCATAGTGTAAATTTAAAAAACCTTTGTTGTTGAAACCTAAATATTTTTATGAATTTATCTTTAAATAGACACTTAAATTAACTTAACAATCTCCAAAAGTTAACACCTACTATTTTTTATAATAAAAAGCTATTAAAACCAATTTTCCCCTCTAAATTATAATTTGTCAGTTCTTGTCTAGTCTGTATACAGTACATTTTTCTTTTTAAAATTTATTTTAGCGACATTATTAATCATTATCAATTTAATACCTATAAAAATATTGAATTGACAATTTATACTCCAAATATATATTATGAAAAACTGTAAAATTTTTATTTACTCACTACTTACTTTTATGTTAAGCTGTAGCTCTAAAGACATAGAGTCTCCTGATTTAGAAAATGAAACATCAGAAATTGTTAATTTAGATATTAATGACCACATAATTTCTACAAAGTCTGATTGTAATCTTACCAATACTCAATTATTTGACACCCCTGCTACTAAAAATGGAGTTTCTGTAAACAGAGGCGAATTTGATATGGGGGCTTGGAAAAAAGTTGAAGAATTATCTGATGAGTTTAATTACCCTGGAGGAAAAACTTCTCCTACCTTTTCTGAAAAATGGAACTTAGGTTATGTAAATAGTTACACTGGACCTCTCCCAACTGTATGGACAGGAAACTCTATTGGTTTTGAAAATCAAGGATCTAATGATAATAGAGTATTGACATTAACAGCACAAGTAGAAGGTTCTGGGAATTCTAAAACATTAGAATGTGGTATGATTTCTACTAAAGCTACAAGCAGTTACCCATTGTTTCAGGAAGCAAGAGTTAAAGTAAGTAATTCACAATTAGCTAATGCTGTTTGGATGATTAGTAATGACTCTGGACAGTTTGAAGAAATTGATAATCTAGAAACATATGGGCCAAGAATTAGACTTGATGGAGAAGAATGTGATAAACCTTATTTTGCTGATAGGTTACATTTAAGCCATCATACCTTTAAAAATGTAGATGGTGAGAGACTAGATTATCAACCTCAGAAAGAAACTTGGATGTCTAGAAAACAAAATTCTTCAAGTTGTGGCAGGGATAATGATGTAAAATGGAATGAAGCATACCATACCTATGGTGTAAAATGGGTAAGTCCTGAAGTACTTGAATATTTTGTTGATGGAAAAAGAGTGAAAATCATATCTGGATTACGAGACGAAGACGGTATTGATCCGGAGAATTATACAACTTGCGGAGATGGTCTTACAAAAGAAATGCATATGCTAATTAGTCAAGCTGCTCAAGTATGGAGATATGGCGGAGTTACTGAGTTTTGGAATAGTACCGATATTAAATTTGGAGCCGACACCAAAATGTCTGTTGATTGGATTCGTGTATATACACCAACTGGAACTACTAATAAAATAACCTGTAATTAAGAGAAAAGCTTAAAAAATAAAAAACGTATTTAACTCCACTGTAATTGTTTTGTTAAATACGTTTTTTATAAAAGATATATTAATTATACAATAGGTTTCATTGCAGTCATAGACGCTCTTAATCTAGCACCAACAATTTCTACAGGATGCTCTCTTAATGCTTTGTTTACAGCAATTAATTTAGCATTATCTACACCATTACCTGCGTCTGCAGCATATGATTTTCCAATAACAGAAGTATCTACTTTAGCCATAAAATCTTTTAATAGAGGTTTACAAGCATGGTCAAATAAATAACAACCATATTCAGCTGTATCAGAAATTACTCTATTCATTTCAAATAACTTTTTACGGGCAATTGTATTTGCAATAAGTGGTGTTTCATGCAAAGACTCATAGTATGCAGATTCTGCAATAATACCAGAGTCTGTCATAGCCTCAAAAGCAAGCTCTACTCCTGCTCTAACCATTGCAATCATTAACACGCCGTTATCATAAAATTCTTGCTCAGAAATTTCTACATCACCAGCAGGTGTTTTTTCAAAGTTAGTTTCTCCTGTAGCTGCACGCCAATCTAACAAGTTTTTGTCGCCATTGGCCCAGTCCTCCATCATTGTTTTAGAAAACTCACCTTCCATAATATCATCCATATGTTTTTGGAATAACGGACGCATTATGTCTTTTAACTCTTCAGCTAATTCAAATGCTTTTATTTTTGCAGGATTAGACAAACGATCCATCATATTAGTAATACCACCATATTTAAGACCTTCAGTAACAGTTTCCCATCCGTATTGAATTAATTTAGAAGCATAACCAGCATCTACGCCTTCAGCTACCATTTTATCAAAACAAAGAATAGAACCTGTTTGTAACAAACCACATAAAATAGTTTGCTCTCCCATTAAATCTGATTTTACTTCAGCAACAAAAGAAGACTCTAAAACACCAGCCTTATGACCGCCTGTACCTGCTGCATACGCTTTAGCTTGTGCCAAACCTTTACCTTCTGGGTCGTTCTCTGGGTGTACCGCAATTAATGTTGGTACACCAAAACCTCTTTTATATTCTTCGCGCACCTCTGAACCTGGAGATTTAGGAGCAACCATTATTACAGTTAAATCTTTACGTACTTGTGTACCTTCTTCAACAATATTAAAACCGTGAGAATACGATAACGTAGCTCCATTTTTCATTAATGGCATTACGGTGTTCACAACATTTGTATGTTGTTTATCTGGAGTAAGGTTAATTACTAAATCTGCCGTTGGTATTAAATCTTGGTAGTTACCTACTGTAAATCCGTTTTCTGATGCATTTTTGTACGATGCTCTTTTTTCTTGTATAGCAGCATCACGCAAAGCATAAGAAATATCTAAACCAGAATCTCTCATATTTAGTCCTTGGTTTAAACCTTGTGCTCCACAGCCAATAATTACTATTTTTTTGCCTTTTAAGGCTGTTACACCATCAGAGAATTCTGTAGTATCCATAAATCTACATTTACCCAACTGAGTTAATTTGTCTCTTAGTGATAAGGTGTTAAAATAATTTGACATTTTCTGTACTCTTTTTTCTCTCAATATCTAAACTGAGAATGATTAATTAATTATGTTGAAATTCTTCTAATAAGCTACTAATTCGCATTTCTGCTTTACTCACTGCAATTCTACCAGAACGTACAAACTGCATAATACCATAAGGTTCTAGTTGGTCATGCATTTTATTAATCTCGTCTCTTTTTCCGGACTTAGAAAGCACAAAAAAATCTCGTGCAACAGTAACTATTTGTGAGTTATTTTCTTTGATAATGTTTTGAATCTCTCGCTCATCAAACAATAAATCTGATTTTATTTTAAACAAAGCAGACTCTTGATAAATAATATCATCATCACAATGGTAATATGCTTTAATTACCTCCACCTGTTTTTCTATTTGACCTACAATATTTATGACCCATTGCTCTGTTGTATTTACAACAATTGTAAATTTAGAAACACTATTGATCTCTGATTTTGAAACATTTAAAGCCTCTATATTGATGTGTCTTTTTAAAAATATGCCTGATATTCTATTTAACAATCCAACGTTGTTTTCAGAATAAACCGATATGGTATACCAATTATTTTCCATTTTTTTATTGCCCCAATTTTACTTTAATAAAAAGTTATTTTGGAATTTTTTTAATTAAACTTATTTTAATCTAACGTCTGATACTGAAGCTCCCGAAGGAATCATAGGAAATACATTATCCTCTTTCTCTACCTTAACTTCTAAAAAATATGGATCTTTAGATGCTAACATTTCTTCTATAGTAGATTTTAACTCACTACGCTCACTAACACGTTTAGATTTAATATGATAGCCTTCTGCAATTTTTACAAAATCTGGATTTACCATTACAGTAGATGCATATCTTTTGTCAAAAAATAACTCTTGCCATTGGCGTACCATACCTAAATGATCGTTATTTAAAACAATAATTTTAACAGGCACGTTATGCTGAAAAATAACACCAAGTTCTTGTATTGTCATTTGATAACCGCCATCACCAATAACGGCAACTACTTCCCTATCCATAGCACCCATTTTAGCTCCTATAGCTGCAGGTAAAGCAAAGCCCATTGTACCTAAACCACCAGATGTAATATTACTTTTTGTTTGGTTAAATTTTGCATATCTACAGGCTATCATTTGGTGTTGACCAACATCACTAACTATAACAGCACTGTTTTGGGAAGCAAGATTTACCTGTTCTATAACCTCGCCCATTGTGAGCTTCTCTTTAGTTGGCTTAATATCTTTTTTTATAACTGTATCATACTCTACTTGATACATGTCTTTAAACTTATTGTGCCAATTAGTATGTTTGTTATCATTTAAAAGAGGAAGTAATGCCTCTAAACTATCTTTAGCATTACCCAATACAGCTACATCTGTAGGAACGTTTTTGTTTATTTCTGCAGGATCTATATCAAAGTGTATAATTTTAGCCTGTTTAGCGTAACTATCTAAATTACCAGTTACACGATCATCAAAACGCATACCTATAGCAATTAAAACATCACACTCATTAGTTAAAACATTTGGCGCATAATTACCATGCATACCAACCATACCAACATTTAAAGGATGTTCGCTATCTAAAGCAGCAACGCCTAAAATTGTCCAAGCAGCAGGTACACCTGTTTTTTCTATTACAGCTTTAAGTTCTTTTTCTGCTTTACCCAAAATAACACCTTGTCCAAATACTATTAATGGCTTTTTAGCAGAGTTAATTAGTGCAGCAGCAGCCTCAACCTTTGCTATATCTATTTTAGGAAACGGATTGTAACTACGAACACCAACACAAGCTTCATAACTAAAATCAAACTCTTCAAACTGAGCATTTTTTGTAATATCTACTAATACAGGACCTGGTCTCCCAGATCTAGCAATGTAAAATGCTTTAGCTAATATCTCTGGGATTTCTTCTGCTTTTGTAACTTGATAATTCCACTTTGTAACCGGAGTAGAGATACCAATAATATCTGTTTCTTGAAAAGCATCTGTGCCTAATAAATGTCTTGGAACTTGGCCTGTAATACAAACCATTGGAGTAGAATCTATTTGAGCATCTGCTAAACCTGTAACTAAGTTTGTTGCTCCAGGACCAGAAGTTGCCATAGCAACACCTACTTTACCAGAAACTCTTGCATATCCTTGCGCAGCATGTGTAGCTCCTTGCTCGTGACGCGTTAAAATGTGCGTTAATTTATCTTGAAATTTGTATAATTCATCATAAACGGGCATAATTGCACCGCCAGGATAACCATAAATTAAATCTACACCTTCAGCTAATAGACAATGTATAATTGCCTCTGCTCCACTTATTTTTATGGTCTTTTTGTTTTTTGATGTCGTCTTTTTTTCTTTTACTGTTTCCATCTTCAAAGAGTTAAAGTAAAAGTGCTATTGTTAAGTTTTTAAAAACCGAACAATGGTACTTTTTTTATTTTATTTTTTAGTTAAAATTCATCAGTTACACAACCCTGTGCAGCAGATGATACTGAACGTGAATATTTATACAATACACCTTTTTTAAATTTTAATTCTGGTGCTACCCAAGCAGCTTTACGCTTTGCTAATTCTTCTGAAGTTATGTCTACATTAATAGCATTTGTTTCTGCGTCTATAGTAATTACATCACCATCTTTAACAAGTGCAATTGTACCACCGTCTTGAGCTTCTGGCGCAATATGACCAACTACAAAACCGTGCGTACCACCAGAAAAACGACCATCTGTAATTAAAGCTACGTCTTTACCAAGACCAGCACCCATAATAGCTGCTGTAGGTTTAAGCATTTCTGGCATTCCTGGCCCGCCTTTTGGACCTTCATACCTAATGACGACTACATCTCCTTTTTTAACTTTTCCGTCTCTAATACCATCATTAGCATCATACTCACTATTAAAAACCTTTGCTGTACCTTTAAATAGTAAACCTTCTTTGCCTGTAATTTTTGCTACAGAACCATTTTCTGCCAAATTACCATATAACATACGTAAGTGACCAGTTGCTTTTATTGGATTTTCTAGAGGACGAATAACATCTTGACCTTCTATTAAACTTGGTACATTTTCTAAGTTTTCTGCTAGCGTTTTACCTGTAACAGTTAAGCAATCTCCGTGTAATAATCCGTTTTCTAATAAGTATTTTAATACAGCTGGTATACCACCAATACGGTGTACATCTTCCATTAAATATTTACCACTAGGTTTTAGATCTGCGATAAAAGGTGTAGTGTCACTAATTTTTTGAAAATCTTGAAGAGTAAAGTCTATATCTGCTGCTCTTGCAATAGCTAAAAAATGCAATACAGCATTTGTAGATCCTCCCATAATTGTTACCAAACGAATAGCGTTTTCTAACGATTTTCTAGTAACTATATCTAACGGTTTAATATCCTCTTTTAGCAAGTAAAACATTTGTTTACCGGCATCTATACACTCTTGTTTTTTTTCTTTACCTGTTGCAGGATTAGAAGAATTATAAGGTAAAGACATTCCTAAAGCTTCTATTGCAGATGCCATTGTATTTGCTGTGTACATTCCGCCACAAGCGCCAGCACCAGGAATAGCTTTTTTAATAATACAACCAAACTCTTCTTGCTGCATTGTACCTGCAACCTTTTCTCCCCAAGCCTCAAAAGCAGAAACAATATCTAACTTTCTATCGTTATGACAACCAGAGGCAATAGTACCTCCATAAACTAAAATAGATGGTCTATTTAAACGTATCATTGCCATTAAAGCACCAGGCATATTTTTATCACAACCAACAACGGTAACTAAACCGTCATAAGACATACCTTGTACAACAGTCTCCATAGAGTCTGCTATAATATCTCTAGATGGTAAAGAGAAGCGCATACCAGGAGTTCCCATAGATATACCATCACTAACACCAATTGTATTAAAAATTAAACCAACAGATTCGTTTGTATTAACACCTTCTTTTACCTCTTTAGCTAAGTCATTTAAATGCATATTACACGGGTTACCTTCATAACCAGTACTTGCAATACCCACAATTGGTTTACTAAAGTCTTCATCTTTAAAGCCTATCCCGTACAACATAGCTTGTGCTGCTGGTTGTGTTGGATCTTGTGTTACGTTCTTACTATACTTATTTAACTCCATTTGGTTATATCTTGTAATTCTTTGACTTTTTTGAATATAATTTACTATTCAAATATAATTCTTTCACTTTCTTCATTTTTTTAACAATGTTTTTTAGTATAAATTCAACCTACTGTATATTTATTTAATTCACTTATAATCAACATATTAAAACCTTATTTTGTATCACATTCAGCTATTTTTATTTGTATAAATTGATAGTTATTTTAAAAAGCACTTATAGTTTAAAACAAAAAAAAGCCTGTGTCAATTTTATATGACACAGGCTTTTCTTAAAATCAATATAAGACCGTATCACCCCCAGAGAGAGATAATAATGACTAATACGATAATAATTACGTTGTTTTTCATTCTAATAACAATATTAGATATTATTTTTATAAATATGCACTATTTTTGAAAAAATTATTCAACTATAAAATCCTTTTCTACTGATACTTCTTTACCATTATCTGTAAATCCTTTTAAAGTTAGCGTAAAACTTCCTTTTACATCTGATGTATAGAACTCTATTTCTTTAGCTTTCAAATCTTTAAAAGTAATATTTGGATCCCATAATAATTGATATCTAAAATCTGGAATATGCTTATTAATATCATTTTTTTCATATTTAGGTTTGTAATAAATTATTTCTTGTGTAGGTTTGAATAAGTTATGATTTAAAATACCAGAGTTAGGATTAGATAATTTGAAATCTCTTTTTTTAGTGAAAATTTCAATTATTCCTTGATAGACTTCTTCTCCATAAACATATTTTCTTTTTAAAAGACTAATACTCTCTATTTTTCTAGCGTCGTAATCCATCATAATTGTATGATCCTGTATTACTACACCATCTACAAGAACAAGAGCCTTTATTTCAGGTAATTCAAAATAATCATAAGCTTTATTTTCCATCCTTACTTGAAAAACATATTTATCATTATTTATTTTTTTAGACCAAACATTGTCTATCACTTCTATTAATGTTTCTTTTACTGTTTTAAAACGAGTGTAATCATCTAGTCTATAAACAATCTTATTATCCATTGTAAAAGGCTCGCTATTTTTATGAATTAAAATTGAATCTGGTTTTAATTCAAAATAAGCATTCTCTATTTGGTTGTGAATACTTCGATTTAATATTAATTGATTAGCCGAATATGGTATTCTTGGTTTTTTATATATTAAGTTTGACAAATCTACTCCTGCATGTGGTAACATTGTTAACTTGTAATCTTCAGCGTTTTTACTAATAACTTGAATAATAGCATTAGCTGCATCATATTCTTTATCCAAAATAAATTCAAACTCCCCTTTATTATTTGTTTTTGAAAATTTTAAAAAGTATCCATTACTACTAGGAATAGAAATAGAAACAGATATATTTTGAATTGGTAAAGAAGTATCAGTTGTTTTTATAGCTCCTTTTATTAGCTCTCCACGTAACTCCGGTAATGAAATATTATTCTCTTTTACTAAGTCTATATAATTAGCTTCTTCAGTTTTAAAATCTTTGTAATTATTTAAAAAGTCACTTTTGTTTAATATTATTGAGTTTTTCTTATAAACAGACACAGAGTAATTACCGTTAGTATGTATTTGTGTTGGAAATAACGATACATTTACCTTTGATCTTTGCTTGTAAACTTTTTTTGATAATTTAACATCAATACTATTATTACTGGAGATATTATTAACTACACCTGGATTATTACTTACTAAATTTTCCTCTGCAACAAAATCTATATTTTGTTTATTTTGATAAGGATTTATGAGAGCTATATCTCCTTCAAAAAAAGATGTGCTTTTATTATTTTTCATCCAATTGGTATACCCTATAATTTTATAGTTTCCAGTAGGTACAGAAACGGGTATAAAAAAATCTCCTCTTCCTAAACCATCAACAAGCCTAACTTTTTGACGAACAATAACCTTATTACCTTTTCCTACTAGTGCTACATAACCAATTTTACTAATACTACTTGGTTCTTGATTTTTTAAATAGGTACAATACATAGTGTAATGTATATACTCACCTACAAATAACAAATTAGAATTATAGTGTATATAAACCTGTTCCTTTAAAGCTTTGGAGGTTACGTGTTTTATATTATTATCCTGACCGTTTAAATGATTAGAAAATTGAATAAAAAAACACAAAATAAAAATTTGATATATTTTTTTCATTAACTAGATTTTAATCTTCCCAAAAATCAGGAACTATACTACTACTAAAAACGGTACAATCTCCACATTCTACTTTTACATAAACATTGGGACCATTTTCTATGTCACCATAAGGGCAAAACTCATTAGTACAAGGCTCTGGCTCATCTGTTACCCATGTGTAGCTATTATTTTTAAGAATTTCTATTACTTTCCTTGCATCTGCAGGTGCTATAAATGAACAAGAATAAGGGTACTTAGCTGTAGAAGATTTATCTGTAAAAATATCTTTATACTCAAAAAATATTCTTTTGGAAGAAACAGATGAAACTTCAAAAAAACCAACGACTTTTTCATTTTCATCATTTATACTCTCTATATTACCCTTTAACAAACCTGGTTGTATTTGAGAAAACAAACCCTCCGAACTAGAAAAATTCTCTAGAGTTTGGTAAAAAGTATGCGCTTCTCTAGATATAATATATTGTTTAACTAATACGGTATACCTGTTCAAAATTTTGTAATCATTTCTATCTATAAACCTTACGGGAAAATTAACTAATTGTCCTGCACTTAACTCCTCTGTAGACCCTATAATTAAAGAATTAGACTTTTTAGTACTAAAACAAACTTTGCCCGTTTCATCATTAAAATATTCAATTTTTATTTGAGGTGGTTCTTCTGAAACAATAACAGCTTTTCTCTTTCTAAACCAAGGTGCTATAATTTTATGTGTCTCTTCATACTCATATCTGTAATACTTTACTTCTCCTGAAGCTTCATTAACATCTACCATTATAGAAACACCTTCTTCTAAATTAGAGTTAGTTGTTTTTTTAACAGATACTTTATCTATACCACTACCTGTACTTAAAAAGCTAGGAGTAGATTTATATTCTTTACCTTTAGCTGTTTTTATATGTAATACATAAGCTATATTTTCTGCTTTAAAAGCCATATCAGACACATATTCTCCTGACTCTAGCTCACTAAAACTATATTCATTATTTAAATCATCTAAAATAGTAACAGTAGCTCCTTCTTCGCTTTTAGCTCCGTCCTCTTCAAATTTAAAAGTTCTACTTAATTTTATTTTCTGATACTTGTACTCGTCTGTTAAAACAGCTTCTACAACTAATATGCTGTCATAGTCTTTGGTTACTGGAGAAAACTCCTCTATACAACCTGCTAATAAAAAGGTAGCTAGTAAAAAAACGAACAAATATTTATAATGTTTTATAATGTTTTTTATCATTTGCAGTTAAAATTTAATATTATAGGTTATGGTAGGAATTGGAATAGAAAAAATAGAGCTTTTATAAGCCTTAACTTCATTGTTCTCTGTTACAAAATAAACCGAATAAGGATTATTTCTTCCTAGTACATTGTATATAGATATGTTCCAAAAACTATGTCCTAACTTTTTAAGTTTATGATTACCTTCTACATTAAAACTTAAATCTAACCTATAATAATCTGGTATTCTAAACTTATTTCTGTCGCTATAAATTGGATAATCTGATCCTTGATATGTAAAATTACCTATAGGGTATGTTACTGGTCTTCCTGTTTGATATGTAAAATTACCTGAGAAGCTAAACCTACGGGTTATTTTAAAATTAGAAACCAAATTTAAATTATGTGGTTTGTCATAATTTGAAGGGAAATAATCGCCATTATTAACTTGCTCTTCGGAAAACTCACTGTTTAACTTTAAAAAAGATTTAGAATATGTGTAACTTAACCACCCATTTACATCTCCTGCATTTTTACGCACTAAAAATTCTACTCCATATGCTTTTCCTTTACCTTGCAAAATTTCAGTTTCAATATTTTCATTTAAAGTTAACTGTGCTCCTGTTTTAAAATCTGGCACATTATTAGACAATTTATAGTACCCTTCTAAACTTATTTCATAGTCGTTACCTGCTATATTTTTATATATTCCTAAAGCAAACTGTTCTGCTTTTTGAGGTTTAATGTTATAGTCTGATAGTTTCCAAGTATCAATAGGAGAACCCGTAGTATTATTAGATAAAGTGTGTATGTATTGATACATTTTATTATAACTAGCCTTAATAGATAAATTATCTTTTAGTAAATATCTAGCAGCTACTCTAGCTTCTAACCCTCCATAAGTTTTTACTTCTTCATTTTTATCAAAGTTTAATATCTCTTCTACTGTTTCATCATTTTTAGGTTCTCCTTCTTTATAAACTCTTGTTGTATTTTCTCCTAAAGTTGTAAAGGTTGAATATCTAACTCCCAAATTAAACATCAATTTATCATTAAATTCAAAGTCATCTGATAAGAAAAGAGCTGATTCTAGTCCTTTTTCTTTATCCAAGTTAATTTTTTGTACATCAGACTCATCTCCTAAAGGCTCTTTATTACCTGGGGTAACATTATATAACTTACTAGTTATTCCATAGTTAATTTTATGCTTGCTATTATATAAATAAGTTATTTTGTATTTAAAACCTGTTTCTACTATTCCGTAATCAAAAGCAAAGTCAGTATTTGTATCCCCATCATAATCTATGTTAAATCCGTAATGAGTATTAAAAAGAGATAAATTCCCTACGTTTTTATCGCTTAATTGATTGTCCCAACTTAGCGAAAAAACTGCATTATTATAACTGTATAAAGAATCTGAAGTTATACTAAAAACATCTTTACTATAGTATGCTGTAGCTCTTATATCATTTTTATCATTAATTTTATGATTATACTTTGCTATTACATCATAAAAATTTGCCTTACTCTTTTTTAAATCATCATCGTCTAATGATTTAAGAACCCAGTCTGAATAAGTAGATCTACCACCAACCATTAATGACGATTTACCTTTAACAATAGGAAGTTCTAATGCTATATTATTTGTAATTGGCCCTATAGATGCCTCGCCTGCAAAATTATCTACATTACCATCTTTAGATTTTATATCAAAGACTGATGATAAGCGTCCTCCAAATTCTGAAGGAATACTACCTTTATAAACTTTTAAACTCTTTGTTGTAAAGGGATTTAAAGCCTGAAAAATACCAAAAAAATGAGATGGGTTATAAATAACAGCATCATCTAAAAGTATTAAATTCTGATCTGTTTTACCTCCTCTTACATTAAAGCCTGTAGCTCCTTCACCTGCAGTGGTAATACCTGGTAATGTAGTTGCTACTTTTAGTATATTTCTTTCTCCTAAAACCAGTGGTATGTTTTTAGACTCTTCTGAATCTATTTCTGAAGTCCCCATTAAGGTTTCTTCTACATTAACATCTTGTGCGCCATCTACTATAATTTCATCTAATTGTTCTATATCTTCTTTTAAGCTAAAATTTAACTGTCCATTATTAAATAAAAAGACTCTTTTTACTTGTGCTTTTACACCTATAGAACTCACTTCTATTAAGTTTTCTCCTTTTGGCAACTTAATTTCGTAAAAACCATTATTGTTTGTAGATACCCCTAAATTTCTATTCTTTACATATATAGTCACATTAGGAATGGGTTCATTATTTAAATGTTGTTTTATGTAACCACTTAATATAAAAGTACTTTTAGTATCATTTATAGTAGACTTACCAATCCTAAGAGTTTCAATAAAACTATTACCTAAATCATTACTTTTTTTATTGTAAAAAACAGGAGTAATAGTATTATTTTTTTTCTCTTTAGTACTAGTTGTATCATTTACTGGAGCAGAAAAAATTTTAGGTAACTCATTATATACTATTCTATTCTGTAAAACATAAACATTTGTTTTATCAACAAAATAATTTAAATCTGTATTTTTAAAAATGTCTTCTAAAATGGTTGTTAATTTCTCATCTTTATAAATACCAGAAACTTTACCATTGCTAAACCAGTTATTAGAAAAATAAAAGTTAAAGTTATAACTGTTTTCAATTTTACTTAAAACGTCTTTAATAGGAGAATCTTTAAATTGAATAGTTATCAAAGTTTCTTTTTGCTGAGAGTAAATTGTAAAACTAAAGAATAATATTAAAAATAAAATTATATATTTTTTCATTTATAACGCTTTAGTTTTTTTATTCATTAATAAATTTATTTTTTTTAATAAATCTATAATATTAGAGTCATTGCTTTTGTAATTCACTGAATATTTTCTAATGACAGATTTATACTCTGGAAAAATTTTACTTAGATTTCTAATTTTTTTTATTTTTATTAGACTCTTATTATAATGTAATAAGTTATAATTCCTATCTGAGAACTGATATAATAACTTGTTATTAGATCTTTTTTCTATTCTACTTTTTATATGTTTTTTGTAAAATTGAAAATTCTCATTATTCAATAATAATTCCACATATCCATTATAACTCCCCTGCTCAACAGTCAAGTTATCTATATTTACAAAGTATTGAGAATTCAACATAAAACTATCTACCTTATTATTTATTGGCTGAATAGTTATTAAGTTATTATTACTGTTTTTTAAATTAATTAGTAATTCATCTTCAAAAACATCATATTTAATTTTTACATTATTAAATAACTGCTTATCATATACTATACTTCCATTAAAAAATTCAAATTGTTTATAATATCTATTTGTATTTTCAAATGATCTATTTTTTTCAAAATAACCATCTCCATCATCTAAAAAACCGTTATAAATAACTGTTTTTTCTAATCCAATTTCTTTGTCAAACCAACTATATAGGTCAACATTGGATCCTACAAAATCATTTTCAAGCTTTAATTGACCATAAGAAAAAGGAGAAATATAAAACATAGTAATACATACTATGATCATTATGCATTTGTGGTTCATTCTAGAGACAGAGGTTTGGTAAGGTTACTTTTTATCTCAAATATATATTTTCTAACAAGAATTAATAAAATTTTAACAAATATTCATAAATTTTTAACAATCTAACAGTTTAATATTTATAATTCTCAGGAACATATAAATATCAATTATTATCCTAAAAGTGTGCATTTCATCTAAAAAGTAAATGCAAGTGTGTATTTCATCGAAACGTAAATAATAAACCTAAAAAAGTACGGTTATAATAACCCCAAACCTTATTAAACCTACTATTAATGACTTGTTTAGAATGTAAGAAAGAGCTTAGCTATATTGACCATAAAAATGCAATAGACGCATTTGGAGTAGAGTTGTGTGCAAAGCATCAAGTGAGATTAAACAGACTCATCTTAAAAAATAATACACCCATAGAGGCCATACAATTATATTATGGACTTAAAAGCAGAGGATTAACACCTATGTTAGAATGGTGGGATGGTAAAAAATCTATAGATATTGCTATTTCTAGAGTTAAATTAAATATAGAAATAGATACCGAATATAATATGCTTACTCACGAGCAAGCAATTAACGACTTAGAAGAGGCTATGCATTCTTTTAAAAACGGTTTTACGACTATCCGAATCCCCAACGATTTAATTAAACATCATTTTACAGAGACTATTAATAATATTCTTGGCATTGTAGAAGGGCTAAACGCTAATATTAAAAAAATATAGAAACGTACTTTACTAAGTAATTTAATAATTTTTAGGCCTACCTACACCCTATTACTTTTATTAAATTACTATTACTTTTTCATTTTTTATTATCTTGGTACTTTAACCTCAATAAAAAATGAAAAAAGTAATAACATTTCGTATTTTAATTCTATGTTTTTTTATGTCATGCAACTCACAAGCACAAGACTGGGCTAACCTAAATAAATATAAAAAAGCAAACACAGAACTAAAGGCTCCTACATCTAATGAAAATAGAGTTGTTTTTATGGGCAATTCTATAACAGAAGGCTGGAGCAATGCAATGCCTAGTTTTTTTGAAAATAAAAATTACATTAACAGAGGTATAAGCGGACAAACAACTCCGCAAATGTTATTACGTTTTAGACAAGATGTTATTAACCTTAACCCTAAGGTTGTTGTAATTTTAGCTGGCACAAATGATATTGCTGGTAATACTGGGCCAACTACTTTAAATGAAATTACCGATAATATTAAAAGTATGGCAGAACTTGCTACCAAAAACAATATTAAGGTTATAATTTCGTCAACACTACCAGCTTTTGATTATCCTTGGGCTCCAAATAAAAACCCAAATACTAAAATACCTAAGTTAAATGCGATGTTAAAATCATATGCAACTGATAATAATTTTATCTACTTAGATTATTTTTCTGCTATGGCTACTAAAGAAAATGGACTTAGAAAAGAGCATTCTGGAGACGGTGTTCATCCTAACAAAAAAGGATACCAACTTATGGCTCCTTTAGCAAAAGAAGCAATTGCTAAAGCATTAAAGAAATAATAAAATGCCAACCCCTTTAGTTAGTATATTAATACCCTTTAAAAATGTTGAAGCTTTTTTAGATGAATGTATTAACTCTATAATATCACAAACCTATACCAACTGGGAAATACTGGCTATTAATGATCATTCTACAGATAGTAGCGCTTCAATTTTAGAAAATTATGCTAAAAAAGATAGCAGAATTAAAACAACACTAAATAATGGGCAAGGTATAATTAAAGCTCTACAATTAGCCTATAAATTATCTAACGGTACTTATATAACCAGAATGGATTCTGATGACATAATGTTGCCTAATAAGATTGAAATAATGCTTTCTTCGCTCTTAAAAAATGGCACCAAGCATATTGCTGTAGGAAAAGTAAAATATTTTGCAAAAAATGGTGTAAATGATGGTTATAAAAAGTATGAAGAGTGGTTAAACCAATTAACTACAACTGGTGATAACTACTCAGAAATATATAAAGAATGTGTGATACCGTCTCCTTGTTGGATGGTACATAAATCTGATTTTGATGCAGTGGGTGGTTTTGAGCCTAACACCTACCCAGAAGATTATGACTTAGCCTTTAGATTTTACAAACACAAAATAGAATGTATTCCGTGTAATACTATTTTACATAAATGGAGAGACTACTCAACAAGAACATCTAGGACTAGTGAACATTATGCGCAAAACTACTTTTTAGAGTTAAAACTTAATTATTTTTTAGAGATAGAATATCTACAAACAAATACACTTGTAATTTGGGGAGCTGGTAAAAAAGGAAAAGAGATTGCTAAAAAACTAATAGAAAAAAATATTCCTTTTCTCTGGGTATGTAACAACCAACAAAAAATAGGCAAAGACATATATAATCAAAAATTAAAACATTTTTTAGCTATAAACAATGTTAAAGATCTACAAATAATAATTACAGTTGCTAACCAAAAAGAGCAATTAACTATTAAAAGTCATCTTAATACATTAAACCTTAAAGCTGTAAAAGATTATTTTTTCTTTTGCTAATGTGCTATTTCCTTTGGTTCAATTTCATTATATTTGAAAAATTAAATTAAGGAATGCAGTTTAAATATCCGGAACTTCTTTGGGCTTTATTTTTACTATTGGTTCCATTATTTATTCATCTTTTTCAACTCCGTAGATTTAAAAAAACGCCTTTTACCAATGTTGCTTTGCTTCAAAAGGTAAAAACACAATCTAAAAAAGCTCGTAATCTAAAAAAATGGCTTCTTTTAGCTGCTAGACTTTTTTTATATACCGCATTAATAATTGCATTTGCACAACCATATTTTGCTAAAAAAGATGTTTTTAAAAAGAGAGAAACTGTTATTTATTTAGACAACTCTTTTAGTATGCAAGCGCTAAATAATGGTACTACCCTTTTACAAAATGCCGTACAAGAACTTATAAAGAGTAACGCCAAAGAAAAAGAGTTTAGTCTTTTTACTAATACTAATACGTATAAAAATGTTGTTTTAAAAGATATTCAAAATAATCTACTTTCATTAGATTATAGTAGTAATCAACTACAGATAAAAGATGTTATTTTAAAAGCAAATACCTTATTTAGCAAATATAATAGTAGTGTAAAGGATATTATAGTTATTTCTGATTTTCAGCAAAAAAATGAAGCTTATACTATAGACAGCTTACAAACTAATATATACTTTGTAAAGCAAAATACTGAGAACTTTACAAATATTAGTATTGATAGTTTGTATGTTTCTAATACAGACGCTACAAATTTAGAACTAACAGCTAACCTTAAAGCTAATACTAATGCAGAGAACACTGCTGTTGCGTTGTATAATAATGATACTTTAATTGCAAAAACATCTGCCTTATTTAATAATAGCAAAGAAGCTAAAGTTAACTTTACATTACCAAAAGACGTTGGTATTAAGGGCAAAATAGAGCTAACAGATACAGGTTTAATGTATGACAACAATTTTTACTTTAACATTAATAAAAGAGATAAAATAAAAGTGTTAGCTATTTCTAACACTGATAACACCTTTTTAAATAAGATATTTACTAATGATGAGTTTAAAACCAATACAACCACTATAAACCAATTAAACTACAGTCTAATTCCTACTCAAAATTTAATTATATTAAATGAGCTTAAGGCAATACCAGAATCTTTAAAAAATGCATTAACTTCATTTACTAAAAACGGAGGTTCGTTGGTTGTTATCCCTTCTTTAAAATTAGACATTAATAGTTACAATGCATTGTTATCTAACTATTTTTCAACCAAACTAAAAGGTTTAATCAATATAGAACGTAAGGTAACTGGTATCAATTTTTCTCATCCATTATATACAAATGTATTTCAAAAAAGAGTCACTAATTTTCAATATCCAACGGTAAACAGTTCTTTTATTACTAACAGTTCTGCTCCTAGTCTTTTAAGTTACCAAGATAATTCTCCTTTTTTAATGGGTGCAAATGGCTTTTACTTTTTTACAAGTAGCTTATCAAAAGAAAACTCTAATTTTAAAGGTTCTCCGCTAATTGTTCCTACACTATATAATATGGGTTACACAAGTTTTAAAATTCCAAAACTATACACAACACTTGGTAAAGCCACAACTGTAGACGTAGAAACTAAAGTTAATAAAGATCTTGTTTTAAAAATTACAAAAGATAAAAACGAATTTATTCCGCAACAACAATCTTTTACAAATAAAACCACATTAACTTTTTCTAACACTCCGCAAAATGCTGGTATTTATACCATAAAAAAAGGAGAGTCAGAATTAGGATCACTAAGTTTTAATTATAATAGAGAAGAAAGTAAACTTATATATACAGACATTAATAGTATTGCAAATATCAAACAAAGTACTAGTATTAGTCAACTATTAACCAATTTAGAAAATAACCAAAAGGTAAATGAGCTTTGGAAATGGTTTGTTATTTTTGCGTTGTTTTTCTTAATACTAGAAGTTCTTATTCAAAAATATTTTAAATGAATATATTAATAAAATCTGCCAAAATTTTTGATAAATCTAACAAAGATTTACATTTAAAAACTAAAGATATTTTAGTACAAAATGGTGTTATTACAAAAATTTCTGATGCTGTAACACCTACAGAAGATGCCGTAATTGTATCTAAAAAAAACCTATGTATTTCTATTGGTTGGTTAGATACTAGTGTATCTTTTGGTGAGCCTGGTTTTGAAGAAAGAGAAACAATAGAGAACGGACTAAAAACTGCAGTTAAAGGTGGTTTTACAGATATTATACTTAATACAAATACAAACCCAATACCATACACTAGCGCTACACTTGCTTTTATTAAAGATAAAGCCAAAGAAGAAGTAACCAATTTACATCCGCTAGGTGCTTTAACTGTAAATAGTGAAGCAATAGATTTAGCGGAATTGTATGATATGAAAAATGCTGGTGCAGTTGGCTTTTCAGACTATAAGAAACCGACTAGCAACTCTAACCTACTAAAAATAGCGTTGCAATATGCTCAAAATTTTGATGGCTTAATTTACTCTTTCCCTTTAGATTGCAAAATTGCTGGAAAAGGAATTGTTAATGAAGGTGATGTATCTACAAGTCTTGGCTTAAAAGGTATACCTGCTTTAGCTGAAGAATTACAAGTTGCCAGAGATTTATTTATTTTAGAATACACAGGTGGCAAATTACACATACCAACCATTTCTACTGCAGGCTCTGTAAAACTAATAAGAGAAGCAAAGAAAAAAGGATTAGACGTAAGCTGTAGCGTTGCTTTATATAACCTACTGTACACTGATGATAAACTAACAGAATTTGACACTACTTATAAAGTATTACCTCCGTTAAGAACAAAAGAAGATATTACTGCGCTTATAGAAGGTGTTAAAAACGGAACCATAGATTTTGTAACTACAGACCATAACCCTTTAGATATAGAACAGAAAAAAGTTGAATTTGATAATGCTGCTTATGGTACCATAGGTCTAGAATCATCATTTGGTATATTAAATACTATTTTTGATACGGAAACTACTATAGAAATTTTAACTAAAGGTAGAGAGCGTTATGGCTTACAAACTCCAAAAATAAAAGAAGGTAATACTGCTTGTTTTACCTTGTTTGATAATGACACATTACACTACATTAACAAACAAACATCTAATAGTAGAGCTAAAAACTGTATGTTTTTTGAAGAAAAACTAAAAGGACAAGTTTTTGGTGTTTTAAATAAATATGTAGCAGAAATACTATAATTTGTTTAGGTGCGTTAATTAATAGACTAAAAGTTAGTCAACTTTTTTAACCAACTAATACCACAAAATTATGATTTTCGGAATTACGCTAATAATACTAGGTATTTTAGCAGCACCATCTTTATTACTATCTAAAAAACCAAATGCACAAGAACTTCTAGACAAAATTACACCTTACCAAGGCTGGATAGGTTTAGTATTTTGTTTTTGGGGGGTATGGGGAATTATTTCTTCTATATTAAACCTTGGGTGGCTTACCACTTATCCTATTTATTGGATAACTTGGATAGCTGTTAGTGCATTATTGGCTGCATTAGGTTTTATTTTAGGTTACGGAATGATAAACAAACTTTTATTATCTAAAAATGAAGAAGCAAAAGCAAAAGGAGAAGCTTTACTTGCAAAACTTAGACCTTTACAAGGTAAATTAGGTATTGCCGCAATTGCTTTAGGAGTATGGC
The DNA here is from genome assembly GCF_030546975.1 of Cellulophaga sp. 3_MG-2023. Taxonomy (NCBI): domain Bacteria; kingdom Pseudomonadati; phylum Bacteroidota; class Flavobacteriia; order Flavobacteriales; family Flavobacteriaceae; genus Cellulophaga; species Cellulophaga sp. 3_MG-2023. Next base: position 415,800 of record NZ_JAUOPS010000001.1, on the reverse strand, counting down.
AAATTATTTCTAGCTTATTATTTTTTATGTAAGTATAAGCATCATATAAAAATGTAAAAAGAGGTCTTAATTAGACCTCTTTTTTTTTGCAAAATTTTTACCTTGCACAAAAAAATAAAATGAATAAAAAACCTAAAGGAAAAACTACCGCAATAGTATCTTACTTTACAGGTGTAGGCACCTTAATTGCAATTACTATGAATATGGATGACAAACATGAGTTTGCTCGTTTTCATATTAGACAAAACTTTGGTTTAAATTTATTTTTTGTAGGTTTTGCATTATTTATTAGCCAATGGTTAAGTATTTACGCTTCTATGGGTTTATATATATCATATATTGTATTATGGACCTATGGTTTTATTGGTATGCTAAACAATAAAAAACAAGAAATTCCTTTTATAGGAAAAGCTTCTCAAAAATGGTTCACTTTTATAAATTAGTATGACGACAGCACCACTATCATTAGAACACATTATACAACCAGCAACTATAGAACAAGAAAAAACTCCTGTTTTATTTATGTTACACGGTTACGGTAGTAATGAAGAAGATCTTTTTTCTTTTGCTACAGAATTACAAAAAGAGCTTTGTATTATATCTATACGTGCTCCCTACCCTATGCAGCCATATGGCAATGCTTGGTATGCTATAAATTTTGATGCCGAAAAAGGAAAATGGAGTGATGATGAACAAGCCGCAGAATCTATAGAAAAAATACTTGTTTTTATAGATGAAGCTTGTAAAGCTTACCATCTAGACAAAGATAATGTTACACTATTAGGCTTTAGTCAAGGTGCAATTTTAAGTTATGCTACAGCAATTTCTTATCCTGATAAAGTAAAAAATGTAATTGCACTAAGTGGTTACATCAATGAAAATCTAATAGACAAATTAAAGACTGATAAAGACCCTACTAAGCTAAACATTTATGCTTCTCACGGCACAGTAGACCAAGTAATACCTGTTAGCTGGGCACAAAAGACACCTAATTATTTAAAAGGTTTAGGTATAGATTGTACTTATGAGGAATATCCTGTTGGTCACGGTGTTGCGCCACAAGGTTTTTATTCTTTTAAAGAATGGTTGTCTACTAAAATATAACTTAAAAAAAGTCAAAAAATAACCCCTGAATTTTCATTCAGGGGTTATTTTTATATGGTAAGCTAGATTAATCTCTTCTGTACAAAAGATGATCCATCATTGTAAAATCTACTCCTAAATTGTCTTTAAGGTCATACTTTATAAGTAATTCTCCCCAATATTTGCCATCAGAAAAATCGGCTATAATCCATTTATGGTTTAAAACCTTAATTTTATTTATTTTAAAATTTCCTTCCATACCAGCATATGGCACTAATGGGTTATCTCCTTTAGATTCGTTGGTTTCTATCAATTTATCCTCAATATATCTTGCCGGATTTTCTAACTTTAAATGATCAAAATTAGTTAAAGCATCATCATTATTTTCTAGTAAAAAATACTTTAAATCTAACTGGTTTATAGTGGCCTGTTGTATAGAATCTTCTAACTTAGTATTTTCAGTTTCTAGGTTTTCTATTTTATCCTGTAGCTGTGCAAATCTTGTGTTAGTAGCATCTATCATTTTATTTGCACTTACAAATTGGTATAAGGCTATTAATGCTGCAAAAATAAATAGGTATAAATATAAATACTTTTTCATTTGGTATTATTCTATATGTTTATGGTTAAATTATCGTATGCCAAATGTACATTTTTTGGCAAAGATTTTTCTACTTCTTCATGAAAACCTAACAAGTGACTTATGTGTGTTAAATAAGCTGTTTTTGGCTTTACTAAATTTATAAACTCTAATGCTTCTTCTAAATTAAAATGAGAATGATGCGCCTCTAAACGTAAAGCATTTACAACCAACACCTTTACATCTTTAAGTTTAGCTATTTCTTCTTTAGAGATACTTTTTACATCTGTTAAATACACAAAATCATCTATTCTAAAACCAAAAACTTCTAACCTATTATGTAGCGCTTTTATAGGTATAGCAACTTTATTTCCTATTTTAAAAGGTGTATTCTCTTTAATTTGATGAATAGCTACTGCCGGAGCACCTGGATACCTGTTAATATCTGCAAAAATATAAGCAAAGCGTTTTTTAAGAGCTTCTATTACTTGACTATCTGCGTATATTGGTATATCTCCTTGTCTAAAGAAAAAAGGTCTAATGTCATCTATACCCGCAGTATGGTCTGAGTGTTCATGAGTAAACAATATACCATCTAAATTTGGTATAGGATTTTGCAACATTTGCTGCCTAAAATCTGGACCACAATCTATTACAAAGTTATAGTCATCCCATGAAATTAAAACAGATACTCTTAATCTTTTATCCTTTGGATCCTTACTTAAACATACAGGATGTTTACTACCAATAACTGGTATTCCTTGAGAAGTTCCTGTACCCAAAAATGTGATTTTTAACAATTCGGCCTTTTTTATCAAATTTATAACATATTTATTTAATAGATAAATCTATCTTGTTAACTTTGTATACCGTAAAAAAACAACAAAGAATGTCATCAGTCTTAAAAAAAGATTTTGCTTTTGAGAATATTCCTTCTACTAAAGCCAAAACACTAAGAATAAATTTAAATCCTGATATCTACGGTACTTTTGCAGAAATTGGTGCCGGACAAGAGACTGCCAGACACTTTTTTAGATCTGGTGGCGCATCTGGAACCATTGCTAAAGCAATGAGTGCATATGATAAAGATTTTAGTGACGCTATATATGGCGTAGAAAACGATGGTAGATATGTTACCCAAGCTCGTTTAAAAACGATGCTTTCTCATGAAATGGGATTAATGGAGGAGCGTATTAGTAGAGAAAAACACCCAGAGCGTTTATTTTTCTCCTATGCAAATACTGTTGCCACTATAGATTTTGCTAAAAAATACAAGGGGCACGGATGGATTGGAATTCGTTTTCAATTAGATCCAGACCAAAAAGAATTTGATGAAATTATTATGCACGTTCGTTTTAAACAGAACGAAGCTAGATTGCAGCAAGAAACTTTAGGTATTTTAGGTGTTAACCTTATATATGGTGCTTTTTACAAATACCATAAACCAAGAAAATTACTTAAATATCTTTATGACCATATAGATAAGGATACTGTAGAAATTGATATGATTAATTTCTCTGGTCCAAATTTTGAAAAAGTAGACAATAGGTTAATTAGCTTACAGTTAATTAAAAATGATATGACGGATGCCGTTATGTTTGGCCCTGATGGTAACAACTTATTACCTGCTGCTGTACTTTATAAAAAAAACATACTTGCTTTACGTGGTAGTTATAGACCCGTAACAAAGGTAAATATGGATATGTTTGAAAAGTCTCATAATATTTTTATGAACGAACAAACAGTTAATCCTGATAAAACCATTGTAATTTTTGAAATTACTTTAGCTAATTTAAAAGCTAGTGGAGAAATAGACGAACAAGATTTTATGGACAGAGCAGAACTTTTATGTTCTCTTGGCCATACAGTAATGATCTCTAAATTTCAGGAATACTTTAGACTTGTAGAGTACTTTAGTAATTATACAAAAGCAAAAATTGGTTTAACAATGGGCGTTAACAACCTTGTAGAGGTTTTTGATGAAAAGTATTACAGACACTTAAGTGGCGGTATACTTGAAGCTTTTGGTAAATTATTCTTTAAAGATTTAAAAGTTTACTTATACCCAATGAAAAACGAAGAAACTGGTCAGATTATGACGAGTAACAACGTTAAGGTACACCCAAGAATGAAAGAACTTTATAAGTTCTTTAAGTATAACGGTAAAGTAATGGACATTTTTGATTATGATCCTGAAATACTACATATTTTCTCTAGAGATGTTTTAAAGAAAATTACAAACGGAGATAAAGACTGGGAGAAAATGCTACCAGAAGGTATTGCAGAAATTATAAAAAGAAAAGAGTTATTTGTACGTAAGGCAGATAAAAAATAATAAAAAAGCCACATTTTAAAATGTGGCTTTTTTTATATGATATTATTCTAATATTTGTGCAGCGTGGTCTTTTGTTTTAACCTTATCTATTACTTTGGTTACAACACCGTTTTCATCTATAATAAATGTTTTTCTATGAATACCGTCATAAACTTTATCCATAAACTTTTTTGTACCCCAAACGCCAAAAATATTTAATACAGTATGGTCTTCATCTGCTAGTAGAGGAAAAGGAAACTCATACTTTGTTTTAAAGTTAGATTGTCTTTTTGCAGAATCTGCACTAACACCTAAAAGTTCATATCCTTGGTCTTGCAATTCTTTATAATTATCTCTTAAATTACAAGCTTCTGCAGTACAACCAGGAGTACTTGCTTTTGGATAAAAGAACACAATCAACTTTTTTCCTTTATAATCTGATAAGCTTACAGCATTACCATCTTGATCTTTTGACGTAAAATCTGCTACTTTGTCTCCTACTTTTAAAGTATTCATAAGTAATTTATTTAAATTCGTTTTTTCTAATTTTTAGTAAAGCTAATCAAAAATGACCAAGGCAGAAAAAGTTACTTTTACAATAGACAAACTTAAAGAGTTATACCCAACAATACCAGTACCTTTAGACCACAAAGATCCGTATACACTACTAATTGCAGTATTAATGTCTGCACAAAGTACAGATGTACGCGTAAATAAAATTACACCATTATTGTTTAAAAAGGCCGACAACCCATATGATATGGTAAAACTAACCGTAGATGAAATTAGAGAAATTATAAAACCTGTTGGTTTGTCTCCTATGAAGGCTAAAGGAATACACGGTTTATCACAAATGTTAATAGATAAACACAATGGCATAGTTCCTAAGGATATGGAATCTTTAGAAAAGTTTCCAGCTGTAGGTCATAAAACTGCAGGTGTTGTAGTGTCACAAGCATTTGGTATACCTGCATTTCCGGTAGATACACACATACACAGATTAATGTATAGATGGGGATTTACAAATGGTAAAAATGTAGTACAAACAGAAAAAGATGCAAAAAGATTATTTCCTAAAGAATTATGGAACGATCTGCATTTGCAAATTATTTGGTACGGTAGAGATTATTCTCCTGCTAGAGGATGGAATCTAGATAATGATATAATTACAAAAACGATAGGAAGAAAAACAGTAATTGAAGAATATTATAAAACAAAAAAGAGCCGTTAAGGCTCTTTTTCTAGTTCAAAATGTTTTCAAATTGCATCTCCTTGTATGTAATTACATTCATCGATTTTGAATAATTCAGTAAAAACTGAATTTTGCTTGCCGATGTTGTCATTCCACAAGAATTGTTTTGTTGTTTAGAGTAAATTTTTTCCATATAAAATAGTATTGTTATAGTAAGATAACGGTACTATTTTAGAAATATTATACTCTTAGGTTAAAAACCTATTAATTCGTTAAAACGATATTATGTTTTTCTATAATTTTTCTCATATTAATTAAAGCATATCTCATTCTTCCTAATGCAGTGTTAATGCTAACTCCTGTATTTTCAGAGATTTCTTTAAAACTCATATCCTTATAGATACGCATTAATAAAACTTCTTTTTGATCTTCTGGTAATTCTTCAATAAGAACTTTAAGGTCAGAATCGATCTGATTTTTTATTAATTGTTTTTCTGCGTTTAATTTATCATCACTTATTACAGAAAAAATATTAAAATCATCGCTACCTTCAAACATTGGCATACGCTTATTTTTTCTAAAGTGATCTATAATTAAATTGTGTGCAATTCTCATTACCCACGGTAAAAATTTACCTTCTTCACTATAAGAACCCTTTTTTAAAGTTTTTATCACTTTAATAAAAGTATCTTGAAATATATCCTCAGTAATGTCTCTATCTAATACTTTAGAGTAAATAAAACTACTAATTCTTTGGTTGTGTCTATTTATTAATATTTCTAGAGATTTTTCATCTCCTGTAATATATTTTTTTACTAATACTGAGTCTTCAATTTGTAGATCCATTTCGAGTTACTTTTTTTGGTTATTTAATGCGTACCCCTTCCCTATATGGGAATAAGTTCATTTAATAGTGTTTAATAATTTTTAAAAAAGTAATGTTCGCTATATAGGCCTATAAGTTTAATTACACTTCAAATATATATAAAATAAGAGGTTCCTAAAAAATCTATGTTGTGATTACCCTTATTTTTGATGTAAAAGCGTCTTTTATGGTTATTAAAAGGTACATATTGTATCTTTACAGTATTAATTACGGATATGAATACACTTTTAGACGTCGACCCAAAACACAATATTATTATTAAGGGTGCTAAACTGCACAACCTCAAAAATATAGACGTGATAATTCCTAGAAATAAATTAGTTGTTATTACTGGATTATCTGGTTCTGGTAAATCTAGCCTTGCTTTTGACACGCTTTATGCAGAAGGGCAACGTAGGTATGTAGAGAGTTTATCATCTTATGCACGTCAATTTTTAGGGAAATTAGATAAACCTAAAGTAGATTATATAAAAGGTATAGCTCCTGCAATTGCTATAGAACAAAAAGTAAACTCTACTAACCCGCGTTCTACAGTTGGTACAACAACAGAAATTTATGATTATTTAAAACTGCTGTATGCAAGAATTGGTAAAACCATATCTCCTGTTTCTGGTAAGCAAGTGAAAAAGCATACCGTTACAGATGTAATAAACTTTATTAAAGAATTTAACGACAATACTAAGTTGTTATTGTTAGCTCCTATTAAAGTTAAAGAAGATAGAGAACCTTTAAAAGCTTTAGAAATGTTTTCTAAACAAGGGTATGCTAGAATAAAACATAAAGGTAAAGTTATACGTATAGACGATTCTATTACAGAAATGGATAGAGAATTCTTTTTAGTAGTAGATAGAATTATAACTAAAGATGATGAAGATTTTTATAATAGACTTGCAAATGCTGTAGATACTGCATTTTTTGAAGGAGAAGGTAATTGTATTATAGAAGAACTAGAAACAGAGAAACAAACTCCTTTTAGTAATAAGTTTGAGCTAGACGGAATTAAATTTATAGAACCAAACGTACACCTATTTAGTTTTAATAACCCTTTTGGCGCATGTCCTACTTGCGAAGGTTATGGTGATGTTATTGGTATAGACCAAGACTTGGTTGTTCCTAATACAGCACTATCTGTATATGAAGGTGCAATTTTTCCTTGGAAAGGAGAAAGTATGGGTAAATATAAGGACGACTTTATAGCTGCGGCTTATAAGTTTGATTTTCCTGTGCACAAACCTTGGTTTGAGTTAACCGATGAGCAAAAGCAATTAGTTTGGGATGGTAATAAATCTTTTACCGGACTAAATAAGTTTTTTGCAATGCTTGAAGATAAAAGCTACAAAATACAAAACCGAGTAATGTTATCTCGTTACAGAGGAAAAACAAAATGTAGTACTTGTAATGGCAAACGTCTACGTCCAGAGACAGATTATGTAAAGGTTAATGATAAATGTATATCTGAACTTGTAGAACTACCTATAGAGTTGCTAACAGAATTTTTTAACTCTTTTAAGCTTAACAAGCACGATGCACAAATAGCTAAACGACTTTTAGTAGAAATTACAACAAGACTTAACTTTTTAAATAAAGTAGGTTTAAGTTACTTAACGCTAAACCGAAAATCTAATACATTATCTGGTGGCGAGAGCCAGCGCATAAACCTAGCAACATCTTTAGGTAGTAGCTTGGTTGGTTCTATGTATATATTAGATGAGCCAAGTATAGGATTACACCCAAAAGATACCGAAAACTTAATAGACGTTTTAAAATCTTTAAGAGATTTAGGAAACACTGTTATAGTTGTAGAACATGATGAGGATATTATGAATGCTGCAGACCAAGTTATAGACATAGGTCCTGAGGCAGGTACACACGGTGGCGAGGTTGTTGCTAACGGTACAATGGCAGATATTTTAAAATCTACATCATTAACAGCTAGTTACCTTAATGGTACTAAACAGATAAAAGTTCCTGAGAAAAGAAGAAACTTTACTAATTTTATTAGAATAAATGGTGCAAGAGAAAATAACCTTAAAAATATAGATGTTACTTTTCCTTTAGGTATACTAACCGTTGTAACGGGTGTATCTGGTAGTGGTAAAAGTACATTAGTTAAAAAACTACTATATCCTATAATATTAAAAGAAATTGGAGGCTATGGAGAAAAAGCCGGACAGTTTACTTCTGTAGAAGGAGAATATAAGGATATTAAAAATGTAGAGTTTGTAGATCAAAACCCTATTGGTAGGTCTTCTAGATCTAATCCTGTAACTTATATAAAGGCTTACGATGATATTAGAGCATTGTTTGCTTCTCAAAAATTAAGTAAACTAAGAGCCTACCAAGCAAAACACTTTTCTTTTAATGTAGATGGTGGTCGCTGTGAAAAATGTAAAGGTGAAGGAGAAATTACTGTAGAAATGCAGTTTATGGCAGATGTACACTTGTTATGTGATGCTTGTAATGGTAAACGATTTAAAAAAGAAGTTTTAGAAGTTAAGTTTCAGGATGCTAATATAGATGATGTTTTAACTATGACTATTGATGATGCTATTGCATTTTTTGAAGAGCATCAACAAACAAAAATAATGAATAAGCTTAAACCATTGCAAGATGTTGGTTTGGGTTATGTTACTTTAGGTCAATCTTCTTCTACCCTATCTGGTGGTGAAGCACAACGTATTAAATTAGCATCGTTCTTAATTAAAGGTAAAACAACTAACAAGTCTTTATTTATTTTTGATGAGCCTACAACTGGTTTACACTTTCATGATATTAAAAAATTATTAAAATCTTTTAATGCTCTTATAGCCAAAGGACATTCTGTTGTCGTAATAGAACACAATATAGATTTAATTAAATGTGCAGATTTTATTATAGATTTAGGGCAAGAAGGTGGTACTAAAGGTGGCCAATTAATAGCTACTGGTACTCCAGAACAAATTGCAAAAAGTAAAAAATCGTTCACAGCTAAATATCTTCAAGAAAAACTATAGCTTAAATTTTACTGATTTACAAGTGGTTACAGTTTAAATCTGTTTTTTGGCACGCTGTTTGTATTATAGATACCAGAATGTAAATAGTTACATTCAGAATTTATAAAACCTTATAGTATGAAAAAATCAGTACTACTTTTTACAGCACTTTTAATAGGTACTTTTAGTACAATGGCTGTAACTACAGAAAACACAGAGAATAAGGTTGCAAGCAGCAATACTTTATTACAAAACAACTCTTTTACTTTTATAGAGAACGGAGTTACATTTTCAGTTTTCCCTGATGGCGAATTCGATTTCTTTATTGATAATAGAGTAAATGTAAATGCTAATATAAATTTAGGAAGAAACGCAAATATTACCTTTAACACAGGTTACAACTACAATGCTTACGTACAGTATGATGATTACGGAGCTGTAATACAAGTAGAAAACGTTCCTATTTATTATGACTATTACGGTAGAGTTGAGCAAATTGGTGATATAAACATTAATTACAGAAACAATAGAGTTCATAGATTAGGTGGTATGTATGTATATTATAACTCTAGAGGTTATTATGACTACCATAGAGGTTATATAAACAGGTACAACAGAAACTATACATTTAACAGATACAATAGTTATTTTCATAGACCAGCAGTAAACTTTTGTTTAGTACAATCTAGACCATACAGAAGATATTATGCACCTACTAGATATACATACTATAGTCCTTACAGAAATAACTATAGAAAATCTTATGTAAGAGTTGGTAAGTCTTATAAATATAACAAACGTAACAATTATAGGTCTGCTAATGTGTACAGAAACGATAAAAGAGTTACACCAAGAAGCAACAGAACTGTTGGTATTTCAAGAACAAACACTAGAACCGTAGCTCAAAACTCAAGAAAAAGCGACAGAAATATTATTAACAGAAATAATAGAGCTGCAAGGTCTACAACAGTAACTAGAACAAGTAGTAGAAAACCAACTACATCTAGAACAGTTTCTAGATCTACAACATATAAAACTCCTGCTAAAAGCAGAACAAATAGTAGAGTTGGTAATACTAGAAGTACAACAACTAGAAGTGTTGCTAAAACACCAAATAGAACAAGTACTACAAAAAGCACAACGGTTAACAGAAGACCACAAAGTACAAATAGTAGAGCAACAAGAAGTACTACTAGAACCACTACAAGAGTTACAAAAACTCCAAGTAGAAGTAGTTCTTCTAAAAGTAGAGCTACATCAGTAAAAAGTAGCTCTAGAACATCAAGTAAAGCAAAAACTCCTTCTAGATCTAGTAGAACTAGCTCTAGTACTAGAAGCAGAAGATAATAAAGACAGTTTTTTAGGTTGTTAGTTGTTAAAGCCCTTGGAGAATTTATTCTTCTGGGGCTTTACTTTTGCTTACTTTTTTTCTTTAAATAAGGTGATAATATGCTGTACACATCTTCAGAAACTCTAAGTTTATAAAGCACAAAAATATAAACAAGACTAATTATGATACTTTTTAAAGCAATATTTATTACAGGATAAAAATTAAAATTAACAAAGAAAAATAAACCTCCTAACACACATAAAAGTAACAACACCTTAAGAGTGTCTAAACTAAACGGATGCATTTTAAATTTGGAATACACATAGCCTATTTTTACAGCATTAAAACTTGCTATAGCTATAAATGTTGCCCATGCAGCACCTTCTAAACCATAAGCAGGAATTAGAACATAGTTTAAGACCACAACTAAAATAGCCAGCATTACTCCCATTACTAAAATTGCTCTGTAATAGTCAGAATTAAAAAGGATAGAATTACTATTTCCTAAAAGAGCATCTAAAACTTTTGTTAGACCAATTAAAAAAACAACTAACATTCCTCCTCTATAAGCCACAGGCATTAGCTTGTATAGCTCCTGAAGATTTAAGATTATCAACAAAAAAATAATTCCTGATATAATAAATAAGGTTAAAGAAGATTTTTTATACAATTTACGTAACTCTGGCCTGTCATTATTGTTAAGCAATTTTGCCGTAAGCGGATGTGTAATTTGGTGCATAGCTCTAGACGGTACAGTAATTACAGTAGCTATAAACACAGAAACGCCATAAAAAGCAACATTTTCTATAGCAACATACTGGTTAAGCATAAATTTATCTATCTCTAATAATATAACAGCTGCAGAACCACCTAGTATTATAAGTGCACTGTATTTTACAATTGAAATATAATTTTTTGGAAGCTTAAAACTAAAACCAGGCATTTCTAAACTAAAGGCATAAAGTTTCATTATTAGCAAACGCAGTACGTAAACACCAACCAAAGCTTTTAAAAAAAAGTCTACTCCAATTATGTTGTAATATACCAATACAAGTAAAATAGCTATACAAAGCCTACCAAAAACTTCTTTCATAAAGTTTCCAAAAACAGATTTCATATGCACTTTTACCCAGGAATAAAAAATTTCAAAATAAGACATAGCAAGGCCTACTAAAAAAATATACCAAACATAACCTCTTACTTCTTTATTTTTTTCAGCTAAAAAATCTCCTATAAAATCGGTAGCAAAAAAAGTAAACAGTGCAAATGGTATAATTATAAGTAAAGGCAAATAAAGCATAAGGCTTAAAAAAGCAGTGGACTCCTCACCATCTTTATAACTACTATAAAATTTAACTAGTGTATTTTGTACACCAAACGTTAGCAGAGGCATTAATAACGCAGCAGTTGCCAATATAACGGTTACTAAACCGTAATTTTCTTTAGATAAAAAATTGGTATAAAAAAAAAGAGTATTAATGGCACCTATACCAAAACCAACAAAGGTTACAATAGTATTGTTAAAAGTTTGTTTAAATACGATACCCATATAAATGATTGGCTAATTTAGCTGTACGTTCTTTTCTACTGTATGTATTAATATTAGTAGAATTAACGTTTAATTTTTTTGTTTGATATTTATAAAACCAATCTAAAAGTAAACTTTTTAAATTAGATGTATCATTGTAATTAAAAGCAACTCCAGTATTTGTCTCTTTTATTATGGTACTTACCTCCCAACCTTTAGGTCCTATTGCTAAAATTGGCCTTTTTGCCCGCATATACTCAAACAACTTGCCTGCAATAATACCAATTGTATCTGCAGAATCTATTTCTGAAAGTAACAATACCTGAGATTTTTCTTGATATGCCAATGCTTCTGTATGTGACACGTAACCAATTAAATTTACGTAAGACTTTAAATTGTATTTGTAAATTGTTTCTAAAACATCTTCACTTACAACACCAATAAACTGAAGCGATAAACTATTTTTAAACGCTTCGTTTTCATTACACAACTCAGACAATGCTTGCCACAAATTTTCTGGGTTACGCCCAGTTAGTAAAGATCCTATATGAGATATAGTAAACATAGCATCTAAGGCTACACCACTAGAAATAGCACCATCAAAGCCGTTAGTTATTACTTCTACAGGCTTATCTGTAATTTCAATAAACTCCTTTTTAGTAGTATTACTTGTAACAATAATACTATCTGCACTATTTAGCACTAAGTGTTCTAAATACTTATGTTTCTTAGCTGATGATTTGCTTAGCCTTAATTTTTTATGATACCCAATAGACGTCCAAGGATCTCTAAAGTCTGACACCCAATTTACCCCTAATTTATCCTTTAGTTTTAAACCTATTAAATGTACACTATGTGGTGGTCCTGTTGTTATTATTGTATTTATTTGCTCTTCTACTAGTATTGAAGATAAATAATTAACAGATGGTTTTACCCAATTTTTACGAGCATCAGGTATAAAAAAATTACCACGAACCCAAAGCAAAATTTTTTCTATTACAGATTGATTTTTACTCTGTATTAGACCTGAACTAATTTTCTTTGTTTTATTTTTTGATAAAAAGCTAGCCCAACCATAAGGTTCATTTATTTTATGTTTGTAAATTTTAATGCCATCTGGAATTTCATTTACAAATGAAGTATCTACAATTGGGTAACTAGGATTTTCTGGCACATAAACTACAGGCTCTATATTAAAATCCCTTAAGTATGTAACAAATTTAAGCCAGCGCTGCACACCAGGACCACCTGCCGGTGGCCAATAATAAGCAATAATTAGCACCTTCTGCATTATGCATCTTCCTTTTTAGTTGTTTTTTTAAAACTAAAAATAATACCTCCAATAACTATTAAAGCTAAAAGAATATTACTAGCTAATGCAATTTTACTTCCGTTTTTAACCACTTCTGGTTCAAACTTAAATTCAATTTTATGTTTACCTGCTGGTATCTGTAATGCTCTAAGCGTATAATTTACTTTAAAATATGGAGAACTTTTCCCATCAATATAAGCGTTCCAACCATTTTTATAATACATTTCCGAAAACACAGCTAAAGCTTCATTTTGTGTTGTTGCTGTATACGTTAAATGGTTAGGCTCATACTTATCTAAATTAATAGTAGCTGTAGAATCTTTTGCAAATGAAAACTTAGTTAACAACGGAAATTCTGACGTATTTACAACAGCATCAGTCTTTATATTTAAACTATCTAAAGCCATTATTTCATCATTAGAAGAAGTTACCTTTCTTAAATTCTGAACAAACCAAGCATTACCCATAGCATTAGGGTTTACAGCTGGGTAAGATCGTCCTTCTTCATCTTCCTGAATTACATATTTTACGTTAAGCATACTTAAAACCCTAACGTTATTTTTATAAATATGAAAATCAAATAAATCTTGCATAGTAGCCGGCTTAGCGCCGTGGTAACCACCAATAGAGTTGTGGTAATAAGATGTGCTTGCACCATTTAAACCTTCTTTTGGGTTGTAAACGCGGTACACAGATGTATCTTGATTAATTTGCTTATTTGTAGTTGTTAACGGAAATGGTTGTTCCATTTGTCTAGCACTAACAAAATCATCCTCTGTAACATACCTTTTTGCAACAGGTACTAAATCTGCTAAAATTAATATTCCTATTACTATTACAAATATGTTTAACTTAAGTCTTTTATGTATAAATAAAGATATGGTTACAGCTGCAAGTAATACATAAATTAAAGAACGTAACACATCACTAGTATATACTTCTTGGCGGTCTAGTTTTATCATAGTTAAAACTTCATCACCAAAATATTTTCTATAAGTATCATCACTTAAAGCATCAAAAGTAAAGGTTCCTTTAACTAAAAATAATAGTATTAATGTTCCTAAAACTAATCCCGCGCTTATTAGTAATGATTTGTTGTATTTAGCTCTGTTTTCTTTCTCCTTAAATAAAGTCATTAAAGCTAAAATACCAAGCAAAGGAATACATAATTCTAATACTACTTGTATAGATGAAACTGCCCTAAACTTATCATATAAAGGAAAATTATCTATCATAAAATTGGTTAAACCACTAAAGTTTTTACCCCAAGAAAGTAGTAAAGACATTATTACGCCTGCTAAAAGCCACCATTTTACTTTACCTTTTACAATAAATAATCCTAAAACAAACAAGAAAAATAAGACCGCACCAACATAAGCAGCTCCAGAAACTCCGGGTTGGTCTCCCCAATACAAGGGTAAGCCTTCTGCAAAATCTAATGCTTGTTTTCTTGGCAATCCCTTACGAATTAGAAATTCATATGCTTTAGAATCTGTTCCTAAATTCTCTGAGTTAGAGCCTCCAAATAACCTTGGCACAAAAATGTTTAAAGATTCTGCTATTCCGTAACTATATTGCGTAATATATTCTTTATCTAAACCTCCTGTACTTTCTCTAGGAGACCCATCATTATTTATAGTTAAATTAGATTTTCCTCTAGTACTCCAATCAGAGTATTCTTTTGTTGCCATTAAATTAGTGGCATTTGTAGCAACGCCAATAAGTACAGCTACTAACAATAAACCAACAGAAGTAAAATAATGTTTTAACTGTTTTTCTTTAATTGCATATATTAAGTAAATAATACCCAAAATTAATATAAGCAACATAAAATAATAGGTCATTTGGTAGTGGTTTGCATTAACCTCTAAAGCCATTGCAAATGCTGTAAGTATAAAACCTAAAATATATTTTTTTCTAAACATTAAAACAATACCACCTAATAACATTGGTATATACCCCAGTGCGTGTGCTTTTGCATTGTGTCCAACCCCTAAAATAATTATTAGATAGGTACTAAAACCAAAAGCTAATGCGCCAATAGCTGCTAATCTATAATCTACCTTTAGGCAACATAAAAGAATGTAAAAACCTAAGAAGTATAAAAACAAATAATCTGCGGGTCTAGGTAAAAACCTAATTAGCTTATCTAATTTTTTAATGTAATTATGCGGATAATTAGCTCCTAATTGGTAGGTAGGCATTCCGCCAAAAGCACTATTTGTCCAATATGGTTCTGTATTTGTTTTTTCTCTAAAGTTATTTTGTTCTTTTGCCATTCCTGTATATTGAGCAATATCAGACTGAAATATTTTTTTACCTTGTAAAACAGGAGTAAAATATGCCAAAGAAGCAACTACAAATAAAATAAGAACAAAAAAGTTTATTAAAATTGATTTAAAATTGATTTTCATTATGTTGTTAGTGTTGTATTTAAATTATCACACAATAGTTTAGCAAAATAAGCATTTTTTAATTGCCCAAATACTAAACTCATTAAAGGTTGGTTGTTATTTATTAGGACTATTCTACTTCTTCAAAATCTATATACTCCCCTACTTTTTTTGATGGGTTAGATTTAAATTTTGTTTTCTTTTTTGAAGCAGAAGACTGTGTTGTATTAGGATTACCTTGATTAGGGTTTTGAGAAAATTGTTCAAATTTTTTCTTTAAATGTTCCTCTGTTTTTTTAGCTGCATAGTTCATCATTTTTGGTGCATATAAGCGCACTAAAAACTTTAGCAGGTAATAAACCGTAATAATTACGAGAATAGCTATTAAAAAATCCATAATTGTTGTAAAAATTTATATCAAAAATACAATTCTACCGTTGTATATAAAGATTATATCTCTTAAAATAATAATAAAAGTGACATTTAGGTAAGCTCATAGGTATGAAAAAATTAAAAAATATATTCTCTTTATTTCTTTTTACACTTCCTTTTTTAGGAATATCACAATACACAGACGTTATAAACTCTAACAGACCAGGACAATCTGTAAGCGCATATTCTATTGGTACTGGGGTAATACAAGCCGAAACAGGAATGTCTTATGAAAAACAAAGTCACAACACTTTGCAAACAGACTCTAAATTACTTGGCATAGATTTAGCCCTTAGATATGGTTTGTTTTTTGAAGAATTAGAAATTATTTACGAGGGCACATATACTAATGAAAATAGAACTTATTCTACCATTGGATTCCCTGATCAAAAATATACAGACTTTAAAAGAAACAGAATAGGGCTAAAATATTTAATTTTTGACCCCTACAAGAGTGAAGAAAGAAGAAAACCCAATTTATATAGCTGGAAAGCCAACAATACTTTTCAGTTAAAGAATCTAATACCAGCAATATCTGTATATGCAGGTGCTAATTTTGTTTTAGGCGACAATCCTTATTATCCGGGTGAAGCCACTATTTCTCCAAGAGGTATGATTGCAACACAAAGTAGATTATCTCCTAAATTTGTACTTATTACAAATGTAGCTTATGACCGTATTGGTACAGATTTTCCTGAGTGGAGCTATATTGTTTCTTTATCTCATGCTTTTAGAAACCCTAAATGGAGTGTTTTTGCCGAAAACCAAGGAATTAAAAGTGATAGGTATTCTGATGTTGTTTTTAGAGGCGGTACTGCTTATTTAATTGATGAAAATATGCAAGTAGATATGCACTTAGGAGCTAATATAAAAGATACACCTACACGTTTATTTTTTGCTGCCGGATTCTCTTATAGAATAGACAACCACAAGGATAAAGAAATTGCAATTGAAGATCAAAATGCAACCACCAAAGACGGAAAAATTAGAAAAAAAGATCTTAAAAAGAAAAGAAAGCAAGCCAAAAGAGATGCAAAATCTAAAAAAAGTACAAAAAAGAAATCTAAAAATGAAGAACCTATAGATTTTTAATCCAATCCTATAATTTTTATAAGTACAAACTTTCTCTTATTAATTAATATCCCTAATATTGATGTAGCAAAAAGATATTAGAATATGATTACTATTGTTGAAGCTAAAACGAAAGCAGATTTAAAAAAATTTGTAAAATTTCCATTTAGTATATATAAAGATTCTCCGTACTGGGTACCTCCTATTATAAGTGATGAATTAGACTCTTTTAATAAAGATAAAAATCCTGTATTTAAAGATGCAGAAGCTTGGTTTCTGTTAGCTTATGACGGACCTAAACTTGTAGGTAGAGTTGCCGCTATTATTAACTGGATAGAAATAAATCAGCAAAAAGTAAAAAAAATGCGTTTTGGTTGGTTTGATTTTGTTGATGACACAAACGTATCTGAAGCGTTACTACAAAAGGTTGAAGAAATAGGAAAAGAACACAACTTAGAGTATATGGAAGGGCCTGTTGGTTTTTCTAACCTAGACAAAGTTGGTGTTGTTACAGAAGGTTATGAGCATATTGGTAATATGATAACTTGGTATAACCACCCTTACTATGTAAACCACTATGAGCGTTTAGACTTTAAAAAAGAAAAAGAATATTTAGAAAATAAGTTTCCATTTGCAAATGCTAAACCAGAGTTTTTTGAAAGGATACAAGCCTTAATAAAAAAGAGATATAACTTAAGAGAGCTAAACTTTACAAAAACTAAAGATGTAATGCCTTTAGCAGACAAAATGTTTGACCTTTTTAATGAGTCTTATGCTTCTTTATCTTCATTTGTACCTATAAACGACATACAAAAAGAGCATTTTAAAAATAAATACATAAGCTTTATAAACCCAGAGTATATAAAATTTGTAGTTGATAAAGATGATAACTTAGTAGCTTTTTCTATAGTTATGCCATCATTTTCTAAAGCTTTACAAAAATCTAAAGGAAAGTTATTTCCTTTTGGTGCATACCATTTGTTACAAGCAAAAAAACACAGTAAAGATGTTATTTTCTATTTGATAGGCGTGCATCCAGATTACCAAAACAAAGGTGTTACAGCTATTCTTTTTAATGAATGCTACAAGACCTTTAAAGCTAAAAATATAGAAAACTGTATACGAACTCCAGAATTAGAAGAAAATACAGCAATTAGGCAAATTTGGAAGAATTTTGATCCTAAAATATTTAGAAGACGTAGAACATACCGTAAAAACTTATAAAAACTAAAAAACCCAAGCTAGCAGCTTGGGTTTTTTACTATATGTAATAAAAGATTTTTACTCTCCCATTGCAGCTGCAACAGCGGCAGATAATCTTTTGTATGTACCGTTAGTTAAACGCTCACGTATTGCATCAAAAGCATTAAGTGTTTCGTTTACATCTTCTAGTGTATGAGAAGTTGTAGGTATCATTCTTAATAAAATAAGTCCTTTTGGAATTACTGGGTAAACTACTATAGAGCAGAAAATACCATAATTTTCTCTTAAGTCTCTTACCAATGCCATAGCTTCTGGTATACTACCATTTAAAAATACTGGAGTTACACAACTTGTTGTTGTACCAATATCAAAACCACGATCTTTTAATCCCGTTTGTAATGCATTTACATTTTCCCAAAGTTTATTTTTTAACTCTGGCATAGTCCTAAGCATATCTAAACGTTTAAGTGCACCTACAACCAATTGCATTTGCAAAGATTTTGCAAACATTTGAGAACGTAAGTTGTATTTTAAGTAATCTATAATTTCTTTATCTGCAGCAATAAAAGCTCCAGTACTAGCCAAAGATTTAGCAAATGTTGCAAAGTAAACATCAATATCATCTTGTACGCCCTGCTCTTCACCTGCACCAGCACCAGTTTTACCTAAAGTACCAAAACCATGAGCATCATCAACTAAAAATCTAAAGTTATACTTTTTCTTAAGTGCTACTATTTCTTTTAGTTTTCCTTGCTCGCCACGCATACCAAAAACACCTTCAGAGATAACTAAAATACCTCCACCAGTTTGCTCTGCCATTTTTGTAGCACGCTCTAAGTTCTTTTCTAAACTCTCTACATCGTTGTGCTTATAAGTAAAACGCTTACCCATATGCAAACGTACACCGTCTATAATACAAGCATGAGAATCTACATCATAAACTATAATATCATCCTTAGATACCAAAGCGTCTATAGTAGACACCATACCTTGGTAACCAAAGTTTAATAAGTAAGCTGACTCTTTGTTTACAAATGCCGCTAACTCATTCTGTAATTGTTCGTGTAAGTCTGTGTGTCCAGACATCATACGTGCACCCATTGGGTATGCAGAACCGTAATCAGCTGCTGCCTGTGCGTCTACTTTACGCACTTCTGGGTGGTTTGCTAATCCTAAATAATCATTAACACTCCATGTAATTACTTCTTTCCCTTGAAACTTCATTCTGTTAGAAATAGTTCCTTCTAATTTAGGGAAAACAAAATATCCCTCTGCTTGCGATGCCCATTTTCCTAATGGTCCTTTGTTCGCTAGTATTCTATCAAATAAATCTCTCATCTAAGCTATTTTGGCTGTCTGCAAAAGTACAGAATTTCAGCAAGGTTTCATAACATTTTTATGAACAAAAAAAAACAATGAATTAAAATTCATTGCTTTTTTATTTTTTATATTCTAAGTTTTCTACTTAACAAATTGAATTTCTGGCTTTTCCTCTGTTTCTACAGCATTTAAAAAACCTTGAGCTTCCATCCATTCATCACTATATATTTTACTCATATATCTAGATCCGTGGTCTGGAAATATAACTACTACTCTACTGTTGGCATCAAATTCACCTTCTGCATATAGTTGTTTTACAGCTTGCATAGCAGCTCCACTTGTATACCCAACAAACAAACCTTCTGTTCCTGATATTTGTCTTGCTGTGTGTGCACTTTCTTCATCTGTAACTTTAATAAACTTATCTATTACATCAAAATCTGTGGCTCCTGGAATTAAGTTTTTACCTAAACCTTCTATTCGGTATGGGTAAATCTCATTAGCATCAAACTCACGTGTTTCATGATATTTTTTTAGTACAGATCCAAAAGCATCTACACCAATAACTTTTACATCTGGGTTTTGCTCTTTTAAATACTTTGCAGTACCTGATATTGTACCTCCTGTACCACTACAAGCTACTAAATGTGTAATATTACCATTTGTTTGCTCCCAAATTTCTGGGCCTGTAGATGCATAGTGTGCAGCTCTGTTTAACTCATTAAAATACTGATTAATGTAAATAGAACCTTCTGTTTCTGTATGCAATCTTTTTGCTACTTCATAATAAGAACGTGGATCATCTGCACTTACGTGAGCCGGACAAACATAAACTTGCGCACCCATAGAGCGTAACATGTCTATTTTATCTGGAGATGATTTAGAACTTACCGCTAGTATACATTTGTATCCTTTAACAATACTTGCCATTGCTATACTAAAGCCTGTATTACCAGATGTAGTTTCTATTATTGTACTGTCTTCGTGTAATAATCCTTTACGTTCTGCTTCTTCAATAATATGAATTGCAATTCTGTCTTTAGCAGAATGTCCTGGATTAAAAGCCTCTACTTTAGCGTAATATTCTCCTTTAAAGGAGCTAGTAACATTATTAATTTTAATTAACGGAGTGTTACCTATTAACTCTAAAACATTGTTATAGGCATTAATTTTATTTTCCATGCGTATTTGGTTATAAAATGATAAGACTTCGTTGGTTTGCTTATCAATTACGTGACAAATTTAGCCTTTTTTTTTTACTTAGCTATTTTTCCTTCTAAATCTATTAAAAAAGCATAGTCTTTTGCTACTTCTTTTAATGCTTCAAACCTACCTGACGCACCACCATGGCCTGCATCCATATTGGTATCTAAGAACAATAAATTAGTATCTGTTTTATATTTTCTTAGCTTGGCAACCCATTTAGCTGGTTCCCAATACTGTACCTGTGAGTCATGCAAACCTGTTGTTACCAACATTGTTGGGTAGTTTTGGGCCGTAACATTATCATACGGAGAATAAGATTTCATATAATCATAATACTCCTTGTCATTTGGGTTACCCCATTCATCATATTCACCTGTTGTAAGCGGTATAGAATCATCTAACATTGTAGTTACTACGTCTACAAAAGGTACACTTGCAATAACACCATTGTAAAGTTCTGGTGCCATATTAACTATTGCACCCATAAGTAAACCACCTGCAGAACCTCCTGATGCATACAAATGTTTATTACTTGTGTAGTTATTATCAATTAAATGTTTAGAGCAATCTATAAAATCTGTAAAAGTATTTCTCTTTCTAAGTAACTTACCATCCTCGTACCATTTTCTACCTAAATACTCACTACCACGTATGTGCGCTATTACATAAATAAAACCTCTATCTAGCAAACTTAAACGCACTGTAGAAAAATAAGGATCTATAGTATGCCCATAAGAGCCGTAAGCGTATTGTAATACAGGGCTAGAACCATCTAACTTAGTATCTTTATGGTATACAACAGACATAGGCACTTTTACTCCATCTCTGGCTGTTGCCCAAATACGTTCGGACTTATAATTATCTTTATTAAACTTACCACCTAAAACTTCTTGCTCTTTTTTTATTTCCTTAGATTTTGTTTCCATATCAAAATCTATAACAGAACTTGGCGTAGTTAAAGAGTTGTACCCATACCTTAGTATTTTAGTGTCAAAATCTGGATTTGTACCAACATAACACGTGTAAGTTTCATCTTCAAATGGTAAGTAATACCCATTATTAGTATCCCAACGTACTATTTTTAGTTTATTTAAACCGTTTTCTCTTTCAGACAAAACGTAATAGTCCTTAAAAATATCTAAATCTTCAAGTAATACATCTTCTCTATGTGAAATAAACTCTGACCAATTTTCAGATGCCGTAGCAGAATCACTACAAGTCATCAATTTAAAATTAAAGGCATTATCTTTATTGGTAAGTATAAAAAACTTGTCCCCGTAATGAGCTATAGAATACTCTAAACCTCTTTCCCTTGGTGAAAATATTTTAAATTCTGAATCTGGCTCCTCTGTTTTTATAAACCTATATTCAGATGTTAAGGTACTAGATGAGCCTATAACTATAAACTTTTTAGATTTTGTTTTGTATATATAGGTGTTAAAAGTTTCATCTTGTTCATGATATACCAACTCATCTTTAGATGCTGGTGTACCCAACCTATGCTTGTATATTTTATCAGATCTTAAAGTAACTGGATCTTTTTTAGTGTAAAATAAAGTTAAATTATCTGCAGCCCAAACACTACTACCTGTTGTTTTTTCTATAACATCATCATAAATTTCACCCGTTTCTAAGTTTTTTATTCTAATGGTATATTCTCTTCTAGAAATAGTGTCTACACCAAATGCAGCCAATGTGTTATCAGGACTAATTGCAATACCATTTAAGCTAAAATAGTCTTTATCCTTAGCTAAGTCATTACAATTAAAAATAATTTCTTCATCTGCTGTTTCAGCTCCTTTTCGTCTAGAATATATTGGATACTCTTTTCCAACTTCATACCTAGTACCATACCAATAACCATTCAATTTATAAGGTACAGAAGAATCATCTTCTTTTATACGACCTTTCATTTCAGCAAAGAGCTCTTTCTGAAAATCTTTGGTATGCGCTGTTAATGTATTATAGTAAGCATTTTCTTCCTCTAAGTATGCAATTACTTCTTTATCTTCTCTGTTATTTAACCAATAGTAATCATCCACTCTAACATCATTGTGTTTAGACAGTTCTTTTGGTTCTTTTTTTGCAACAGGAATTTTAATAGTAGCCATAGGCTTATCTTTATTTTGACATGAAGCAGCAAAAATAATACTAACTAACAGAACTATGCATTTTTTTATGACTTTCATTTTTTTTTAAGATTGATTGACTAACAATTTAGTAATTTTGAAACATATTAACTATAATAAAGAAAAATTATGTTTGGAGATATGATGGGAATGATGGGTAAATTGAAAGAAACCCAGCAAAAAGTTGAAGAAACAAAACAACGCTTAAACACTGTATTAATTGATGAAAAGTCTACTGATGAAGCAATTAAAGTAACTATAACAGCTAATAGAACTATAAAAAGTATAGAGATAGATAAAAGTCTTTTAAATGACAAAGAACAACTTGAAGATTACCTAATTATAACATTAAATAAAGCTATAGAAAGAGCAACAAAGGTTAATGAAACCGAGCTGGCCGCTGCTGCAAAAGATGGTTTACCCAATATTCCAGGAATGGATTCGTTATTTAAATAAAAACTGGCAGGTTTTTTGCAAGAATATAAAAAAAGACACAAATGAAACACTTATTAATTGCCTTAATTTTTCCATTACTATTTGGAACAACTTCAACCAACAAAGTTATTGGAGATGTAGAATGGAGCACAGATTACGAAACGGTTATTAAAAAAGCCAAAAAAGGAGATAAAAACATTATACTTTATTTTACTGGTAGTGATTGGTGTGGACCTTGCAAAATGCTTAAAAAAGATTTGTTTGCAACTGAAGAATTTAAAGAAATTGCAAAGCACTACGAGCTGCTTTATATAGATATTCCTAGAAATAACGATTTACTTACAGAAAAGCAATTGAAACACAATATGGATTTAATGGCTAAATATAATAAAAAAGGAGTTTTTCCTAATTTAAAAGTACTGGATAGTAAAGGTAGGGAAAAAGGAGCTTTACACGGCTATAGTATGAACGGTGAAGTACAACACCACATTAAGTTTTTAAAAAAATATATGGATTAAAAATCCTTATATAAAAAAAGCAAATTAAAGCCTTCAATTAATTTTGAAGGCTTTTTTTATAGATCAAAATAAGCCTGTTTTATATATTAGACTAACACTTAAATACTTTAATACTAAATATAAAGCTTACACATTAGTTAATGTAGCAGTAACTAATTAGGTTAAAAAACTAAATAGTAATAAAGTTATATGTAATATAATTACTAAAATAAAGAATAGCTTTATGTATTAAAAAGCAAAAAGGCTTTCAAAATTAATTGAAAGCCTTTTGTTATTATTTAATAATTAACTTTAATAGTTACCTATTAGTTGTTAATTAATCTAAATTCAGTTCTTCTGTTTGCTGCGTGCTCTCTTTCAGTACAAGAAACACCGTCTTTACATCTGTTCTTTAATTTGTTTTCACCGTAACCATTAGCTACTAATAAGCTAGAGTTTATACCTTTAGAAATTAAGTAATCTGCAACAGATTTAGCTCTTTTTTCAGATAAACTTTGGTTAGATGCATTATTACCTCTTGCATCTGTATGAGAAGCAATCTCTAATTTAACACCTGGGTTTTGCTTTAAAACTGGCATTAATCTAGAATCGATAATACTTTTAGCTGCAGGAGTTAAAGTAGAGCTACCTAAGTTCCAGTTAATAGGTAAAGCTTGGTATTGTACTAAAGAACACTCAACTTCGCTCCAAGTAGTTAAACCACCTTTTTCCTTTAATACTTCTTTTGTAATTGTTTTAGTTACAGCTGGTACAGATACGTTTGTAGTGTAAGCATCTTTATCTAATACAGTTTTAGTAATTTCTTTGTACTCAGCAGGAATAACAGTTTCTACAACAGAAGGACCAGAAATTAATACTGTTTTCTTGTAAGTTGCGTTTCTTGATCCAATTGGAGTTTTTGATACAGAAGCATCTGCACCTAAAACCTGAGTTTGAATAGTTGTAAATTCTGCTGGATAACCTTTGTAACACCAGTATCTACAATCATCTGGGTTACCAGAAGCACAATCAGGAGCAGAAGCACCTAATTCCCATACTGCATAAGCAGGTTTAACTTCTACAGTTTCTGAGCTAGGGTTAAAACTAGCTGGTGTAATGCTAATAGTGTTACCACCTTCTTTAGCTACATAAGAAATTGTTTCTGTACCCCATTTAGCAGGAACTACTTTTAACGTCTTACTTTCATCTTTTATTAATACACGCTCTGTAACAGTCTTAAAAGTTGCTGGTACTGCCTTTAATACAGAATATGCAGGCTTAGTAGTAATTGTAATTGACTCATTTACGTAAACATCTGGAGTAGTACAACGTACATAACATTTACCTGGTTCTGGATTAGTTGGCAAGTCTTGAGCCATTGTAACAGATGCAGTCATAACTGCAAATAAGAATAATAATTTTTTCATTTTTGGTTAATGTGTTTAATTAATGTTAAAATATGTTAAATAATTATACTGCAAATATAAAATTTTATGATCGATAAAACACAAAAAAGCAGACAAAATTATTAAAAATACCAGTTTTACTGATATCAACGGGTTAACAGAGGTTAATTATTGGGTAAATACATTATCTTAATTAAATCTTAAAATTAATTTAACCAACTCCTTTAAAAAAATCTTATCTTTAAGAAAAATGTGGAGTTATGATAGATATAATTAAAAAAGAGGATAACACTTTCACTTTTCGTTTAAAAACAAAGAATAATATTGTTTTGCTACAAGGGAATAGTTTTAATAGTAAGGAAGAAATAAATAATACTATAAAAGAAATAAAGCCGTCTATAAACAGTTTAAACGTTTTTGAGCGCAAAACAGCTTACAACGGCAAATTTTTATTCAATTTAAAAAACCTGAACGGTAAAATTATAGGTAAAAGTCAATTCTACTCTTCTGAAGCAGGAATGGAAAATGGTATAAAAAACTTAAAAAATAGTTTTTTATCAATTTAATAAACTTATAAATGTTTTAAAATAGACAAAAAGGAATTATGCATGCTATCTGTATAATCTAAATGCGTTACTATACGTAGTTTACCTTGTCCCATTCCTATAATTTCTATATTGTTTTTAAGTAGTTTTTCTAAAAATTCTTCTTGGGTAATTTTAGTTTCATCAATAGCAAAAATTATAATGTTAGTTTCTATTGGTTCTACAGATTTTACAAAATCAAGATTTGTTAAAACCTCTCCTATTTCTTTTGCTTTTGTATGATCTTCTTGTAAACGCTCTATATTATTATCTAAGGCATAGATAGCCGCTCCTGCCAAATAACCAGCCTGTCGCATACCGCCACCAAATAGTTTACGCACACGTATTGCCCTTTGTATATCTGCGTTAGAGCCTACTAAAACAGAACCAACAGGACAACCTAAACCTTTACTTAAACAAACACTTATAGTATCAAATAAATCTCCGTATTGCTTTGTAGTCTCTCCTTTGGCTACTAAAGCATTCCATAAACGAGCACCATCTAGATGGTATTTTAAATTATGCGCATCACAAACTGCTTTAATTTTTTTTAACTCTTCAAAATCCCAACAAGCTCCTCCTCCTTTATTAGTTGTATTTTCTATACTAACTAATGTTGTTAAAGGGCTATGGTAAAAATCTGGTGGATTTATAGCTTCCTCTACCTGTTTTGCCGTCATCATACCTCTATGACCATCTACTAACCTACATGAAACTCCACTATTAAAACTAACACCACCACCTTCATAATTAAAAATATGCGCATATTTATCGCATATTAATTGCTCTCCGGGTTGTGTATGCAACTTTATTGCTGTTTGGTTAGCCATAGTTCCACTAGGAAAAAACAAAGCAGCTTCTTTACCAAACATAGCTGCCACTTTAGCCTCTAATTTATTTATGGTTGGGTCGTGTTTAAAAACATCATCTCCTACTTCTGATGCAAACATTGCTTGCAACATTTCTGGTGTTGGCTTTGTGACTGTATCACTAATAAGGTTAATCTTCATTCTTTACAATTTATATTTTTTTAATTTATAAAACATTCCATTCCTATAGGTGAACCATCTGGCATTTTAGGAGAAACTATTGTTTTAAAAAGTTCTGGATGTTTTTGAAAATATTCAATTCTATTTACAACCTCTAAGGCATAAGGCTTATTTCTATCTAAAAATTTATCTTTTAACTCTTGTAATTTAAAATTAGCTATTGCATTTACTTTTGGATGCACATTTTTACTTGCTGCTAAGTTTTTAATATAGTACAACACTCTAAAATTAATATTCTGTTGCACTTCATTTAAATAAGTATCTCTATAATTATTTTTAAATGTGTTATTTATTAGTTGATCTAGCACCTCTTGCAATCCAATTTGTTTAGCATTTAAACTTTTTTGCTGTACTAATCTAGATGCTCTCTGCGGGTGCAACAAAAATGAAAGAGTCATATCTGCAGCAGTTTCTGCAGCTGAAAAAGCATCAAAAGAAACTCCTGTTTTACCACTAAAAGATTCTCTTGTACTATTGTATCCTAAAGCTCTTGGCGGAAACAAAGACAACTTATTTTTTGGAATTGCTATTTGTTCTGCGTTTACTGTTTGTAATAAACTGCTTAAAGCATCTTCTTGTTCTTTTTTAGAAACTGTTTTTACAGTAAACTGCGAGTCGCCTTTTACAGTGTAATTATAATCTAACCCTCCTATCAATTTAGATGTAGCTTCGGTTTGGTATCTATGAAAAAAATATAGAGGAGCAAAAACATCTTCTAAAACCGAATTTGGTTGTCCGTCTTTTATATTATCAATTGAAAAATTAGAAATACCAATAGCTCTTATTTTTAAAACTTTATCTAATTCATCTGCCGCATTTGCTCCATTGTCCCAAAGATGTGCATATGCGTGCGCACCACCACTTGCTCTTGCATCCCTGTCTGATATAAACCGGTAGCCTTCTTTGTGAGATTTTTCAATAATACTTTTTAATTCTTTTTCTTCGTTTACACCGTCTTTAAAATCCGAATAAGAATAGGCTACTGCATACTTATCCCATTCTCCTATTCCTTCTGCATAAGCATTAGAAAAATCAATTGTAGAACCTTTTAATTTAAATTGAGGATGCGGATAATCCATTACAGAAGCTCTGTTATTACTACTTGCTGCAAAATTATGTGCAAAACCTAAAGTGTGCCCAATTTCGTGTGCAGATAATTGGCGTATACGTGCCAAAGCAAGTTTTAGCATTTCCTTGTAATTATCATCGTTTTTAGCAAAGGGTTTATTTGTAAGCGCTTGTGCAATTAAAAAATCCTGTCTAATTCGTAAACTACCTAAACTTACGTGTCCTTTTATAATTTCTCCTGTTCGTGGGTCTGTTACACTTGCGCCATAACTCCATCCTCTAGTAGACCTATGTACCCACTGTATAACATTGTATCTAACATCCATTGGGTCTGCATCTGCTGGTAATATTTTTAACTGAAAAGCATTTTTATAACCAATAGCTTCAAAAGCCTGGTTCCACCATTTACCACCATCTAATAATGCAGAACGTACAGGTTCTGGTGTACCATTATCCAAATAATAAATTATTGGTTCTACGGCTTCACTTATTGCTGCATTAGGATTTTTCTTTTCTAATCTATGCCTAGTAACAAACCTCTTTTTTATATCCTCTTGTACTGGAGTAGCATAATCAAAATAAGAAAACATAAAAGAACCACTACGCGGATCATAAGCCCTTTTTTTATAGTTACCATCTGGAAGTTCTATAAAAGAATGATGTTGCGCTACAGTAACCAAACTAGATGTTGGTGTTACAGAACCAATGTTTCTTCCTTTAGCTTGCCCCTTAAAAGTTAAAAATACATCAAACTCTATATTTTTAGGAAACGCTTTAATACGTTCTAAATTAAAAGCACTTTTACTAACATCTAAACTATAAGATCCTTGTGACGTATTCTTTAACGTATTAATAACACCGTGAGTGTCTTGCATAAATAAACTTGTAATATCTATTACAAATTTCCCATCTTTTTCTTCTTCTATTTTAAAACCTCCTAAAATAGATTTTGCAAAAGCTTGTTCTACAGACTGCTTTTCTAATACATTTTCTGTTAATGCCCTATATTGTAAGTTTGGTTGCACTAAAAGCAACTTACCACCTGCTCTTTTAAAATAAACTACACGAGTTTTGCCTAATTGCCCCCTATCTAAACCAATATCGTTACTACCTACACCGCTACTTAATGAGTTTACATATAAAAACTCTTTTTCTAAATCTTTAACCTCTAAATAAACCTTATCTGTTTTATTATCATAATAAAACGAAAAATAGCCAGAGTATTTTTTAAGATCCTTTTTATTACTTGTAAATTGTGCATTTACAGAGAAACAATAAGTTATCAATAATAAAAATATAGATATATGCCTCATAGGTTGGTTTTTTTTAGATTTTCTAAATTTATATAAAATAGATTGTACAACCATAGTTTAGTGCTATTTTTGCTTTTAAATTATTTTAATAAATGATAACAACAGATCAATACAAAGATCTTTTAGATCGCCTTGGTGCGTTAAGGAGGTATCTTTGACATAGATGCCAAGCTTATAGAAATAGAAAACGAAGAAGAAAAAACCCTAGCTCCAGATTTTTGGAACAATGCGCAAGTGGCCCAAGCGCAAATGAAAGTTTTACAGTCCAAAAAAAAATGGGTTAAAGATTTTGATGATGCAAAAATTCTTATTGCAGATTTAGAGGTTCTACTAGAGTTTTTAAAAGAAGGCGATGTTACTGCTGAAGAAGTAGAAAACCATTACAACAAAGCAAAAACTCATATTGAAGGCTTAGAGTTTAAAAATATGCTTTCTGATGAGGGAGATGAACTCACAGCTATTTTACAAATAACAGCAGGTGCTGGTGGTACAGAAAGTTGTGACTGGGCAGCTATGCTTATGCGTATGTACTTAATGTGGGCAGAAAAACAAGGCTTCAAAGTAAAAGAACTAAACTACCAAGCAGGTGATGTTGCTGGTATAAAAACTGTTACATTAGAAATAGAAGGCGATTATGCTTTTGGCTGGTTAAAAGGTGAAAATGGCGTACACCGCTTGGTACGTATTTCTCCGTTTGATAGTAATGCTAAAAGACACACCTCTTTTGCTTCTGTTTATGTTTATCCCCTTGCAGATGATAGTATAGAAATAGAAATTAACCCTGCAGATATAGAAATTACAACAGCACGTTCTAGCGGTGCTGGTGGGCAAAATGTAAACAAGGTAGAAACAAAAGTACAGCTAACTCACAAACCTACAGGCATTCAAATTTCTTGTTCAGATTCTCGTTCTCAACACGATAATAGAGCTACAGCAATGAAAATGCTTAAATCTCAGTTATATGAAATTGAACTTCGTAAAAAACAAGAAGCTCGTAGCGAAATAGAAGCAAGTAAAATGAAAATTGAATGGGGATCTCAAATACGTAATTACGTAATGCACCCTTACAAACTTGTTAAAGATGTACGTACAGCAGAAGAAACAGGTAATGTAGATGCAGTAATGGACGGACAAATAGACCAATTTTTAAAAGCCTATCTAATGATGATGGGACAAAAAGATGAAGATTAACAATTAGAGAATAAAAAATGATACAAATTTACCATAATAATAGGTGCAGCAAGTCTAGAGCCGGTGTTGCTTTTTTAGAAGAATCTGGTAAACCTTTTAAAATTGTAAAGTATTTAGAAAATGTACCTACAAAACAAGAACTAAAAGATATTATTAAACTTTTAGCCATTGAGCCATTAGCTTTAGTGCGTAAAAACGAGGCTATTTGGAAAGAGAACTACAAAGGTAAAGAACTGTCTAACGAAGATATTATTGATGCTATGATAGCTAATCCTAAATTAATAGAGAGACCAATAATTATTAACGGAGACAAAGCTGTTATTGGCAGACCAACTGAAGCAATAAAAACTGTAATTTAGTAACAGTTTAATTTTTGGCATTTTTATTGTTATTCATTTTAACAAACATTTAACCAAACCAGATTAAACCTTAGGGTAATTTTAAAATCTTACTAATTCAGAAAGTTATGAAAATTAATAAAATATTTTTTTATGCAACAATAGTATTTGTATTGTCCTTTTCTACTGTAGAAGCACAGTATGGCTATGGCAACGGCTATAATAATGGTTATGGAAGTGGTAGAGTTAGAAACCAAATGCCACAAACACAATCAAATGAAAAGCCAGACCCACTTACAGCAGAAGAAATTGTAGAATTACAAATGCCAAAAATTCTGGAGGTTATAGAACTTAATAGTTTTGAAGAAGCAGTACTTAGCACAACATTAACTAAATACATAAAAAAGTTTATGGAGCTGCAGATTTTAAAGCTAGAGGGTGATAAAATGAAAGAAAGCATAGAAAAATTAAAAAAAGAACAGACTGAAGAATTAAAAGCTGCACTGCCAAAAGAAAAATATGAGGCATATGTTGCTTTAGAAAAAGAAGGTTTTAAAAAAGCCAAAAAAAAGAAAAAGAAAAAAACTAAACGAAAAGAATGAAACAACTACTTTCCTTTGTACTATTATTTGCAACAGTAATCACGTACGCACAAGGTCCCAACGCACAATCTACAAATCCTAAAAAAATTAAGGTTACCGGTACCGTAGTCGATGATGAAACAGGAGATCCGTTAGAATATGCAACTTTAATATTGCAAAGTGTAAAAGACCCAGCAGTAGTTACAGGCGGAATTACAAATCAACAAGGGAAATTTGATGTTACTGCTGATGCAGGTTTATACAACATTAAAATAGAGTTTTTATCTTATAAAACTTATACTTTAAACAATCAAAACCTAAGTAAATCTACAAACTTAGGTGTTATAAAATTAGGTTTAGATGTAGAGCAGTTAGACGCTGTTGTCTTGGTTGCCGAAAAAACTACCGTAGAGCTTAGATTAGATAAAAAAGTTTATAACGTAGGTAAAGATTTAACTGTAAAAGGTGGTTCTGTTACAGATGTTTTAAACAACGTACCATCTGTAGATGTAGATGTAGAAGGCGCTATTAGTTTACGTGGTAATGAAAGTGTTAAAATATTAATTAACGGTAAGCCATCTGCCCTATCTGGTTTAGACAATGCTGCATTAAAGTCGTTACCTGCAGATGCTATAGAAAAAGTAGAAGTTGTAACAAACCCATCTGCTAGATATGATGCTGAAGGTACTGCTGGTATTTTAAACATAATTTTAAAACAAAGTAAAACTGCTGGTCTAAATGGCTCTGTTTCTGCTACTATTGGCGACCCAGAACAATATGCTGGTTCTGCAAACATAAACCTTAGAAGAGACAAGTTTAACCTGTATACAAACTTAAGCTACAGAGACAGAACAGGTCCTGGTAATGCATTTTTTGAAAATGAATATTTTAATGAAGATGGAACTACTGCAAGTTTTGAAAACGAATACAGAGATTACGACCGAAGTAATAAAAACTACAATGCTAATATTGGTTTTGAATATTTTATTGATGAAACAAGCAGCATTACAAATTCTGTATTATACAGAAAGTCTAATGGTTTAGACAAAGCAAATATAAACTTCTTTAATTTTGATGGCAATATGAATCCTACCATCGAAAGACAAAGAAATACTTTAGAAGATGATGATGAAGAAACTGTACAATACTCTTTAAATTACGAAAAGAGGTTTAATGATGATGGAAACAAGTTAACTATAGACTACCAGTACTCAAGATCAGACGAATTAGAAAATGCTAGCATTCAAGAAACAGTTAGTGGTAGCACAACTAATAGCCCACTAGAACGTACAATTACAGACAACAATCAAATAAAGCAATTAGTACAATTAGATTATGTGTTGCCATTTGGTAAAGATTTTGGCTCTCAGTTTGAAGCTGGTTACAGAGGTAACTTTAACAATTACACTACTGATTATGACTTTGGTCAAGAAACAAATGGTGTATTTAACAGCAATCCAAACTTTAGTAACACACTGTTTTTTAATGAGACAGTAAATGCTGCTTATGTACAATTAGGTACTAAAATTAATAAATTTAGCCTTTTAGGAGGTTTACGTGTAGAAGATACAGACATAGAAATAGAATTAGCAGAAACTAGTGATGTTAACACTAAAAAATACACAAACTGGTTTCCTTCTGTCTTTTTAGGATATGAATTATCTGAGATGGAGCAATTTACTGTTAGTTACAGTAAAAGATTAAGAAGACCAGGTTCATGGTTTATTAACCCTTTTCCTTCTAGATCTAGTAACACAAACTTATTTTTTGGTAATCCAGATTTAGATCCAACATTTACAGATGCTTACGACTTAGGCTATTTAAAAAGATGGGATAAAGTTTTATTCAACATTTCTGGTTACTACAATCACTCTACTGGTGTTTTTCAATTTATAACACAAGAGACGGGAGATTTTGTTAGTATTGAAGATCCTGCAAACCCAGGTAGTTCTGTAGATATTCCTGTACAAGCAAGAACACCAATTAACTTAGCTACAGAAACTAGGTATGGTTTAGACATTACATCAACCTACACGCCAATGAGAAATTGGAGATTTAGCTTAAACCTTAACTTATTTCAGCAAAACGTAGAAGGTGAACATACGTATACAAATTTCCAAGACGAAATTATTACGCAGAACTTTGATGCTGAAAACTTTAGTTGGTTTACAAAATTTAGTGCAAAAATACCTTTACCTGCAGAAATAGATTTTCAAACTAACTTAACGTACAGAGGTCCTTCTAAAAATGCTCAAACAACAAGAAAAGGAATGTTTAATTCTGATTTAGCTTTAAGTAAAGATCTACTAAATGATAAGGCTACATTATCATTTAGTGTAAATGATATTTTTAATTCAAGAAAACGTAGATCAGAAAGTAGAACAGAAAACATTTTTTCTAACAGTGAATTTCAATGGAGACAAAGAAGTGTAGCACTAACTTTTACTTACAGATTTAACCAACAGAAAAATCAACGTAGTAAAGGAGAAATGAGAGATAGTGGCGGAGATATGGAAATGCAAGGGTAACACACCAACTATATAAATATAAAAAAGAGGCTGTTTTTTTTTAAACAGCCTCTTTTTTATTATGTTAATAGATTAATTTATTGGATATAAACTAAAATACAAACGTGCATTTCTATTTTTAATATTTAAAATAGGACACAAAAAAAGAGACTTTTTATAAGTCTCTTTTTTGTTTTTTATTCTAAACGCTTTGCTTTTTTAGCTTCTCGTTTTTCTTTCAGAAATTCTATAAGTGATCCGCCCAACCAATAAGGTATAACAAATGTTAATAAAAATATCATTAGCCAAAATCCTATTGTTAGGATAGTTAAAAAAGCTAAAAAACCTAAATACTGGTCAAATTCAAACATAAGTAATTTATTTTAACGGTTACAAAGATACTTGTTAAGATGAATAGAACAAATCTAAATCAAAAAAAAATAGAATTATTTTAATATTTTTATATATTTGTAGTATAAGACGTACTAATTTTACCTTAAAACACTTATAAAAAATAAGGTAAAACAAAACGTTTTAAACTAACAAACTCAACCCAATAACCTACTTTAAACTCATGCGTAAGAATATACATAATTGCCTAGTCTTTTTATATATCAATTATTAAAGACTAGCCACTAATGAAAAATATTTTATTTTTGTTTTTAGCCTTAACCACAGCTATTAACGCTCAACAAAATCAAGATAGCAACAATAATAATTCTGTTAAACTAACAGGCACAATTATAGATGCCAACACACAAAACCCTTTAGAATTTGCTACACTTATAATACAAGATGTTAATAATCCCCAATACATTTCTGGAGGCATTAGTAACAAAAATGGCAAGTTTTCTATTAATGATCTTCCTAAGGGAGAATACAATATTAAAATTGAGTATATTTCTTACAAAACATATCATTTAAAAAACTTAAAGCTTCAAAAATCTAAAAATATTGGAAGCATTAAGCTAGAGTTAGATGTTGAAGAATTAAATGAAGTTGAACTTATAGCCGAAAAAACTACGGTAGAATTAAGGCTTGACAAAAAAATATACAATGTTGGCAAAGATTTAACCTTAAATGGCGGTTCTGCATCTGATGTTCTAAACAACATACCTTCTGTTTCTGTAGACCCAGAAGGATCTATTAGTTTAAGAGGTAACAATAATGTAAAAATACTTATTAACGGCAAACCCTCTACCCTTTCTGGTATTAGTCCAGAAGCTTTAAAACAAATGCCTGTGAGCACTATACAAAAGGTAGAGGTTATCACAAATCCTTCATCTAAATATAGTTCTTCTGGTACTGCTGGTATATTAAATATTATTCTAAGAAAATCTAAAAAATCTGGTTTTAATGGATCTATTACAACTACAATTAAAGATCCTGAGTATTATAAAGTTGGACTTGCTTTAGGCTTAAAAAAGAAATTATTCAATATATTTTCTAACATCACATATACAGACAGAGAAAGACCTGGATATTCACTTTTTTATAACGATTTTTTTGATACTAATAATACTAACATTGGTTTTGAAAATGAATACAGATCATTAGACCGTAATTATAAAAATATTACTGTAAATGCTGGCATAGAGTTGTTATTAAATAAAACTTCTAGCATAACTAATTCTGTGGCTTATACAAAAGCATCGGGTTTAAATTATACCAGTATAGATTTAAATAATTTTAATGCTGTAAACAATACAACCATTAACAGAAATAGAAATACGGAGGAAGATAGCGATGAAGAAAATATACGCTACTCATTAAATTATAAAAGAAAATTTAATTTAAAAGGTCATATTTTAAGTGCAGATTACCAATTTTCTAGAAGTTATGAATTAGAAGATAGAGCTATTAATGAAGTTATATTAGACAATAACAACATTGGTTTGTTTGAAAAAGCAATTACTGACGACCACCAAATAAGTCAACTTGCACAAATAGACTATACACTTCCTTTTGGTAAAGATTATAGCTCTAAATTAGAAATTGGATATAGAGGCGTTTTTGATGACTACAAAATAGACTATACAGAAGGTTCTATAATAAATAGTCAATTCTTTAAAAACAATACATATAGCAACAATCTTGTGTATAGGCAAGATGTTAATGCTGGTTATCTACAGTTTGCACAGGGTTTTAATAAATTAACCGCTTCATTAGGAATACGTGTAGAACATACAGATGTATCTGTATTATTAACTAATTTAAATACAAAAGACGGAAAGTCATACATTAATTGGTTTCCTTCTATGTTTTTAAGTTATGAATTTACTAATACAGAAAAAATTAGTTTAAACTACAGTAAAAGAATTAAGAGACCAACAGCTGGTAACTTAAATCCTTTTCCTAATAGAGTTAGTAAAACTAATTTATTTTATGGCAATCCAAATTTAGACCCAATGTTTACAAATTCTTTTGAGTTTAATTATTTAAACAAATGGGATAAAATAACTTTTAATGGCGCCCTATTCTATTCTAAAACTGAAGACGTAATACATAACGTTTTAATAGAAACAGGAGAAACAATAGTAATTACTAATAATAGCAATACTATTTCTACACCTGTAATTGCTAAAACTAAAAGAAATATTGCAGAAGAAGATAGGTTTGGGTTAGATGCTACATTTACTTATGTTCCTATAAAAAAATGGCGTTTTTCTTTAAACCTGTTTATGTACAAACAAAACTTAACCGGTAAATATGCATACGCAGATACTAATAACCAAATGGTTAACGTAAATTTTAATGCAAACCAGTTTAGATGGACAACTAGTTTTAGTGCTAAACTTCCACTACCCTATGATGTTAATTTTCAAACAAATTATTACTATATAGGAGCAGACAACAACTCACAAACAAAAACAAATGCTTTAGACAGACTAGATTTTGCTTTTAGTAAAACTATTTTAAAAAATAAAGCTTCAATTTCTATAGGAGTTACAGATATTTTTAATGCGTACAGACGTTATTCTACTACCAACCTAGACAGCTCTACTTCGTACAACGAGCTTCAATCTGACCAAAGAAATCTTAGAGCTACACTTACATATAAATTTAATTAACATTATTTTTAATTAAAGTTCATATTTACTCCAAAATAAACTAAAATCACCAAATAAATAAGCACTAAAAATTTTCCAAATTCTTACCTTTGTATCTATAAAAAATTAGTACAATGAGCTTTAGAATAGAAAAAGATACAATGGGCGAGGTACAAGTACCTGCTGATAAATATTGGGGAGCACAAACAGAACGCTCTAGAAACAATTTTAAAATTGGACCAGCTGCATCTATGCCATTAGACATAGTTTACGGATTTGCTTACTTAAAAAAAGCAGCAGCTTACACCAACTGTGAATTAGGTGTTTTATCTACAGAAAAAAGAGATTTAATTGCAAAAGTTTGTGATGAAATTTTAGAAGGTAAACACAACGATCAATTTCCTTTAGTTATATGGCAAACAGGCTCTGGCACACAGAGTAATATGAATGTTAACGAGGTTGTTGCTAACAGAGCTCATGAAATAGCTGGTAATGTTATTGGTGAAGGTGAAAAAACAATACAACCAAATGATGATGTAAACAAATCACAATCATCTAACGATACATTCCCTACTGGAATGCATATTGCTGCCTATAAAAAAATAACTGAGGTTACTATTCCTGGAATTAAACAATTAAGAGATACTTTAGAAAAAAAATCTAAAGAGTTTGCTAATGTTGTAAAAATAGGTCGTACACACCTTATGGATGCTACACCATTAACATTAGGACAAGAATTTTCTGGGTATGTATCTCAATTAAATCACGGTTTAAAAGCACTAGAAAACACATTACCACACTTAGCAGAGCTTGCTCTTGGTGGCACTGCTGTAGGTACAGGTTTAAACACACCTGCTGGATATGATGTTCTAGTTGCTAAATATATTGCAGAATTTACAGGTTTACCTTTTATTACTGCTAAAAATAAATTTGAGGCATTAGCTGCTCATGATGCAATTGTAGAAAGCCATGGAGCTCTTAAGCAATTGGCGGTTTCTTTAAACAAAATTGCCAATGATATTAGAATGATGGCCTCTGGACCACGTTCTGGTATTGGCGAAATAATTATACCAGCTAATGAACCTGGAAGTTCTATTATGCCAGGAAAAGTAAACCCTACACAAGCAGAAGCTATAACTATGGTTTGTGCACAAGTAATGGGTAATGATGTTGCTATAACTGTAGGTGGTACACAAGGACACTATGAGCTTAACGTTTTTAAACCAATGATGGCTGCAAATATATTACAGTCTGCACAATTAATTGGTGATGCTTGTGTTAGTTTTGATGTTAACTGTGCTGCTGGTATAGAGCCAAACCATGCTATAATTAAAGAATTATTAAATAACTCTTTAATGCTTGTAACTGCTTTAAATACTAAAATTGGATATTACAAAGCTGCAGAAATTGCAAATACAGCACATAAAAATGGTACTACATTAAAAGAAGAAGCTATTAATTTAGGTTACGTTACTGCAGAACAGTATGATGAATGGGTAAAACCAGAAGAAATGGTAGGTTCTCTAAAATAGTAAACCAAACCAGTATAAAACAAAAAAGGTGCAATTTTAAATTGCACCTTTTTTTATATCTATAAATAAAAGTTTATTTAAGAGTAAACTCGCTTTTACCTAATATTTTTAATTTAGAATCATAAACTATAGCCATATAATTTCCTTTTTGAAAATCACCAGCTGGCTTATTTACATAATCACAGATGTCTAAAGTTCTGTTCTCGTAGTAAAAAGCAGTTGCTTTACTATAAGTTAAAGATGCTCCACCTTCGTTAGATTTTGTAGTTCCTTCTCCTAAAACATTTCCTTGAGGATCTAAAACTTCTAAATAAAATTCTCTATCACCTGCTTGTGCAATTGCATTGTCTGCAACTGTAAAACAAATTTTAAGTTTATCTGCTCTACCTGCTCTAGTTGTAGAAACTAATTTACCACTACTACGCTCTTTTACTGCATCTACAGAAAACTTAGCTAAATTTAATGCAGAACCTTTTTCTACTGCATCAGCTAATTGTGTATTTTGTACAACTAAAGAATCATTAAAAACTGTTTGTCTAGATAATTCTTGGTAAGTACTATCTCTTTCTATTGCTAACATAGTGTTAGAAGTAGTTAAAGAATCTACTTTTTTAAGTAAAAAAGCTCTTTCTTTCTTTAATAAACTAACTTGTCTTCTATATCTAGATAATGAAGAGATATCTGTTTTCATTGTTTTAACAGAATCAATGTATTTAGCAATTCTGTCTCTAGCTTCAACTAATTCCTCATTAGTAGCGTTACTTTCCATAATAGCTTTGTCATACTCAGACTGTAAGCTAGTTAAATCATTAACTACATATTCTTTCTCTTGTGTTAAAACAGTTTTGGTCTTTTCCCTATCCTTATATAAAGATACAGTATAGGCTATAGACCCTAACAATCCTACTCCTAATAAAACAGCAAGTACTTTTAACCCCGTATTACTCTTTTTCTCACTCATAACAATACTATTAATTCAGTTTAATTTATTAACTTGACTTAAGTTAATCTTTTGGTTCAATTTATATACGTTTTGGTTTAACCATTTAGATTATCTCTACCCAAAAATTGGTTGTAGGTATAGATTAATCGTCTAACGGAAATAATTACTTAAAATTATAATTAACAATGAATAATTTAACATTTATTCCCTTTCAGCCAAAATACGCTAAAACCTTTAAAAAACTAAATTTAGAGTGGATAAAAAAGTATTTTGAAGTAGAAGAAAAGGATATAGAGCTCTTAAACAAGTGCGAAGAGAATATTATAAATAAAGGAGGATACATTTTTTTTGCTAAAATTGATGATACCATTGTAGGATGTGTGGCTTACATTAAAATTAAAGAAAACGTTTATGAGCTAGGTAAAATGGCAGTAAATGAAGATTATCAAGGAAAACGAATTGGCCAAGCATTGTTAGATTATGCTATTGACTTTGCTAAAAAAGAACACTGGCAACAAGTAATTTTATACTCTAGTGTTAAACTTAAAAACGCTTTGCATATTTATAAAAAAATTGGTTTTGTAGAAATTCCTATAGAACCAGATGTTGTATATAAAAGAAGTAGTATAAAAATGGAACTAAACTTAAAATAAAATGAAAAAACTAACGAGTATTGTTGTTATTTGCTTATTTCTAGTGAGCTGCAAAGACGAAAAAAAAACAGACATAGCAACAAAAAATACCACAATAGAAAATTCTAAAGAACGTAAAAGCAACTTTAAAGTTATTCCTATAGAACACGCAACAGCTGTTTTTAACTGGGGAGATACAACTATTTACATTGACCCTGTTGGTGGAGTAAATATGTTTAAAAACCAAGATAAACCAAATTTAATTTTAGTTACAGATATTCACGGAGATCATTTAAATGTAGAAACCCTAGAAGCTATCAACACAGAAAAAACAACAATTATTGCTCCGCAAGCTGTTGCTGATAAATTGTCTGATAATTTAAAAACTAAACTTACTGTACTAAATAATGATGAGTCTGTGGATTTTACTGACATAAAAATTACAGCAATACCAATGTATAATTTAAGAGAAGAAGCTATTAAATTTCACAGTAAAGGTCGTGGTAATGGTTATCTATTAGAAAAAAATGGAGAACGAGTTTATTTCTCTGGTGATACAGAAGACATACCAGAAATGCGCGCTTTACAAAATATAGATAAAGCCTTTATTTGTATGAATTTACCATATACAATGACGGTTAACAGTGCTGCAAGTGCCGTACTAGAATTTAAACCTAAGCAAGTGTACCCTTACCATTACAGGGGAAAACCAGATGTTAGTGACATTGATAAATTTAAAAAATTAGTAACCGAAAGTAATAAAGATATTGAAGTTGTACAATTAGACTGGTACCCAAATAACTCATACTAAAAAAATTAATAAAAGTAAAAAGCTCCTTATATTTTTATAAGGAGCTTTTTTTATCAAAATAATTAAAGGTAATTACCTAATTAATTTTTTATACTTAATACGTTTAGGAATCAAGTCACCACCTAATCGTTTCTTTTTATTCTCTTCATAATCAGAGAAAGAACCTTCAAAGAAATAAACTTGCGAATCTCCTTCAAAAGCTAAGATATGCGTACAAACACGATCTAAAAACCATCTATCGTGAGAAATAACTACAGCACAACCTGCAAAATTATCTAAACCTTCTTCTAAAGCACGCAGTGTATTTACATCCAAGTCATTTGTTGGCTCATCTAAAAGTAACACGTTACCTTCTTCTTTTAACGTCATTGCTAAATGTAAACGGTTACGCTCACCACCAGACAACATACTTACTTTTTTATTTTGCTCACTACCAGAGAAATTAAACCTACTTAAATAAGCTCTAGAGTTTACTTGCTTACCGCCCATCATTACCAACTCTTGCTCATCACTAAAGTTTTGCCAAATTGTTTTTTCTGGATCAATTTTAGAGTGACTCTGATCTACATATGCAATTTTAGCTGTTTCACCAACACTAAACTCGCCCTTATCCGGAGTTTCCTCTCCCATTATCATTCTAAATATTGTTGTTTTACCAGCTCCGTTAGGACCAATAATACCTACAATACCAGCTTGTGGTAAATTAAAGTTTAAGTCTTCATACAATAATTTATCATCAAAAGCTTTACTAACACCTTTAGCCTCTATTACGTTTGTTCCTAAACGTGGACCATTAGGTATGTAAATCTCTAATTTTTCGTCAAGTTGTTTTTGATCTTGACTCATTAATTTATCGTAGTTTTTTAAACGTGCCTTTTGTTTAGTTTGGCGACCTTTAGCTCCTTGGCGTACCCAATCTAACTCTCGTTCTAAAGTTTTTTGGCGTTTAGAGGCTGTTTTGCTTTCATCTGCCATACGTTTAGATTTTTGATCTAACCAGCTAGAGTAGTTTCCTTTCCAAGGAATACCTTCACCTCTATCTAATTCTAAAATCCAACCAGCAACGTTATCTAAAAAGTATCTATCATGCGTTACGGCAATAACAGTACCTTTATACTGTGCCAAATGGTGCTCTAACCAATGTACAGACTCTGCATCTAAGTGGTTGGTAGGCTCATCTAATAATAAAATTTCTGGTTCTTGTAATAACAGTCTACATAAAGCAACTCTTCTACGTTCACCACCAGATAATACACTTATTTTTTTATCGCCATCTGGAGTACGTAATGCATCCATAGCAATTTCTAATTTAGTATCTAACTCCCAAGCATTGCTAGCATCTATCTGGTCTTGTAACACAGCCTGTCTGGCCATTAACTTATCCATTTTATCTGCATCAGAATACACTTCTTCTAAGCCAAACATATCGTTTATCTTATTGTACTCATCTAAAATAGCAACAGTTTCTGCAACACCTTCCTTAACTATTTCTATTACCGTTTTATCATCGTCTAATTGTGGCTCTTGCTCTAAATAACCTACTTTGTATCCTGGAGAAAAAACTACATCACCTTGGTAATTTTTATCTAAGCCAGCTATAATTTTTAATAAAGTAGATTTACCAGATCCGTTAAGACCAAGAATACCAATTTTGGCACCGTAAAAGAAACTTAAATATATATTTTTTAATACTGGTGTATTTGCCGTTTTAAAGGTTTTTGTAACACCAGACATTGAAAAAATGACTTTTTTATCGTCAGACATATCTTTTATTATTATTTAGTTGTTAATTGAATTAAAAAAAGGCAAAACAGCATAAGATTACGCTGTTTTGCCCAAATATATTGTGTTTTACACTCTTCCTTTAAGTGCATTAAAAACCCAAGCAATAGCAAAAAAGCCAAATCCTACGGCTGCAAATCCCCATCCGGCAACATCATCATACCTAAAAGCACCAAGTGCAATTAACGCCAAGCCTACAAATATCATTATAAATGTAGCCCACGCTAAAACTGTATTTTTATTCATCTTCTAATTTTGTTGGTTTAGTAATTGTCAAATATCGTAATTTTATAGGTAATTTACCTAATAAATTAGGCTTCAAAAGGAAAAACTATGTTTGTTTTTTCTCTAATTTGATCTAATAATTGTATTAAGTCTAAACTATTTTGATGAGACCATAGTTTACTTTCTATTTGGTTGTTAGTTATACATTTATGCACCTCCTCTATTTCATAGGTGTAACCTACTCCTAATTTTGGTGTTTTAAAATATTCTTTTTCTCTAGACTTTTCAATATAATAACCTTCTGCTTCATGCCATCTAGTTTCTAATTTTAAAAGACCTTTATCACCTGCTATCTCAGAGCTTGTCTCGGTATTAGCAGTTAAAGCACTATACAAATGCGCCTGTGCATTATCATACTTAAAAATAATAGAAACTTGTTTTTCTACACCTGTTTTATAAAAATTTGCTGTAGCTATTATTTCATTAGGCTTACCCAAAAGTAAATACGCTAAAAAAACAGGATAAATACCAATATCTAATAAAGACCCACCCGCTAAATTTGGATTTAAAAGCCTGCTTTCCTCTGCTCTATCTAAACCATAAAAAGCAAAGTCAGATTTTATATAGCTTATTTCTCCTAACTCTTTTGCATCTACAATTTGCTTTACTTTTTGTATTGATGGCAAAAACCTACTCCATAAAGCTTCCATTAAAAAAACATTGTTTTTTACAGATGCAGCAATCATATTTTTAACCTGTTTTGTATTAACACCCATAGGTTTCTCGCACAAAACGTGTTTACCGCTATTCATTGCCATAACGCTTAGCTCTTTATGTAACGTATGTGGTGTTGCTATATAAACCACGTCTACATCTGCACAGTTAAACAAATCTTGTGCGTTATTATAACTATTTTTTACATTATGCTTGGCAGCAAAGTCTTGACCTTTAGTTTTACTTCTAGAAGAAATTGAAACTAATTTTCCAGTATTCACCAATGCTAAATCTTTAGCAAATTTCTCTGCAATATTCCCTAAACCAACTATACCCCAACCAATTTTTTCTCGCATAAAATAAACTTTTTTTCTAACTTTTATCAAAGTTAAGTAATATCATATATATTATTCCACTTATCTTTATGGTCTAAAGCAATTTTTACAGAATGGATATAAATTTCAATAAGAACGAGGATCACAACAAACTTCTTTTATCAGATTTAAAACATAAATTAAGTAAAGTAAAGTTGGGTGGTGGCAAAAGTAAAATTGAAAAACAACACGCTAAAGGCAAAATGACAGCCAGAGAGCGTATAGATTACCTTTTAGATGATAAAGCAGATGCTATAGAGATAGCTGCTTTTGCCGGTGAAGGTATGTATAAAGAGCACGGTGGTTGCCCATCTGGAGGAGTTGTTATTAAAATAGGTTACGTACAAGGCAAGCAATGCATAGTTGTTGCTAATGATGCTACTGTAAAAGCTGGTGCTTGGTTTCCTATTACCGGAAAAAAGAATTTAAGAGCGCAAGAAATTGCCATAGAAAATAGACTACCAATTATTTACTTGGTAGATAGCGCTGGTGTTTATTTGCCTATGCAAGATGAAATTTTCCCAGACAAAGAACACTTTGGCCGTATTTTTAGAAATAATGCTGTTATGAGTAGTATGGGAATTACTCAAATTTCTGCAGTAATGGGAAGTTGTGTTGCTGGTGGTGCTTATTTGCCAATTATGAGTGATGAAGC
Source organism: Cellulophaga sp. 3_MG-2023 (assembly GCF_030546975.1). Classification (NCBI taxonomy): domain Bacteria; kingdom Pseudomonadati; phylum Bacteroidota; class Flavobacteriia; order Flavobacteriales; family Flavobacteriaceae; genus Cellulophaga; species Cellulophaga sp. 3_MG-2023. The sequence continues at coordinate 371,162 of NZ_JAUOPS010000001.1, read as the reverse complement.
TTTAATTGTAGACAAAACAGCTAGTATCTTTTTAGCAGGTAGCTACCTTGTAAAAGCGGCTATTGGTGAAAGTATTGATAATGAAACTTTAGGTGGTGCAACCACACATTGCGAAATATCTGGTGTTACAGATTACAAAGCTAAAGACGATGCTGATGCTTTAGATAAAATTAAAAAAATAGTAAATAAAATTGGTGATTTTGATAAAGCTGGTTTTAACAGAATTGAAGCTAAAAAGCCAAAATTAGACCCTAAAGATATTTACGGTATTTTGCCAAAATCTAGAAGTGACCAGTATGATATGCTTGAAATTATTAAGCGTTTGGTTGATGATTCTGAGTTTGAAGAATACAAAGAAGGTTACGGAAAAACTATAATTACAGGGTATGCTCGTATAAATGGTTGGGCTGTTGGTATTGTTGCAAACCAACGTAAGCTAGTAAAAACCAAAAAAGGAGAAATGCAATTTGGTGGTGTTATTTATAATGACAGCGCAGACAAATCTACCCGTTTTATAGCAAATTGTAACCAAAAGAAAATTCCGCTTGTATTTTTACAAGATGTTACTGGCTTTATGGTTGGTAGTAAAAGTGAGCATAGTGGCATTATAAAAGATGGTGCTAAAATGGTAAACGCTGTTAGCAACTCTGTTGTTCCAAAATTTACAATTGTTATTGGTAATAGTTATGGAGCTGGTAATTATGCTATGTGTGGTAAAGCATACGACCCTAGGTTAATTGCTGCTTGGCCAAGTGCAGAACTCGCTGTAATGAGTGGTAACTCTGCAGCTAAAGTTTTAATGCAAATTGAAAAAGCTTCTTTACTTAAAAAAGGAGAAGAAATAGACGAGAAAAAAGAAAAAGAATTATTTAACAAAGTAAAAGCAAGATATGATGAGCAAATATCTCCTTATTATGCTGCTTCTCGTATTTGGACTGACGGTGTTATAGACCCTTTAGATACTAGAAAATGGATCTCTATGGGTATAGAAGCTGCAAACCACGCTCCTATTGAAAAGCCTTTTAACTTAGGAGTAATACAGGTTTAAACTAGCAATACACCACAATAAAATTATATATCGACACTAAAAAACAACATAATTGGTTATACCTGTTTCTCCTAATATTATCAGGAGAAGCAGTGTTTATATTACCTTTTGTTTTAGCTAGAGTTTTTAGACCTACAGTTTTGGAGGTTTTTAATCTCACAAATTTAGAACTAGGAACTTGCTTTTCTGTTTACGGTTTTGTTGCAATGGGTTCTTATTTATTAGGCGGACCAATTGCAGATAAATTTCCTCCTAGAAAGCTAATTGCCATTGCTTTATTTTCTACTGCTTTAGGTGGATTAGTACTTGCTGCAAACCCTAGCTATTTTGTACTAAAAGTATTGTACGGTTATTGGGGTTTTACAACCATTTTTTTGTTTTGGGCACCAATGATAAAAGCTACTCGTGTTTGGGGCGGAAATACTTCTCAAGGTAAAGCATTTGGCTTTTTAGATGGTGGCAGAGGTTTAGTTGGTGCTAGTTTTGGAGCCTTAGGAGTTTTTATATTTTCTTTATTTATAATTGGTTCTGTAGAAACTGCAAGTTTAGCAAATAGAGCAGAAGCATTTAATTACATTGTTTGGGTAACATCTGCCATAATTGTTGTAATTGGCATAATTGTATGGTTCTTTTTAAAATCTAAAGAAATTAAAGAAGAAGAAATACAACTACAGTCTATCTCTACGCATCAAATAAAAACGGTATTAAAAATACCATCTGTTTGGTTGTTAATGGTTATTATTTTGTGTGCTTATGTTGGCTACAAAATTACAGATGTTTTCTCGCTCTACGCAAAAGAAGTAATGTTATATAATGAGGTTAAATCTGCAGAAATTGGAACACTTTTACTCTTTATTAGACCAGTTATTGGTATTTTAATAGGATTTTTAGCAGATAAAAGCAAAACTACACTTTGGCTTATTATTAGTTTTATACTTAGTATTATAGGAGCTTTACTATTTGCATCGGGAGTTATAACACCTACTAGCACAGCACTATTTATTACATCCATACTAATTACAGTAACCGGAGTTTACGCTGTACGCTCTTTATATTTTGCAACTATGCAAGAAGGTCACATACCTTTGCTATTAACAGGTACTGCCGTAGGCTTAATTTCTATTATTGGCTACACACCAGATATTTTTGCAGGTCCGTTAATGGGTATGTTACTAGATAATTCTCCTGGAGAACTAGGACATCAACACGTATTTGTAATGTTAGCTAGCTTCTCTTTAATTGGCTTACTAGCTTCTGTTTTTTTTTACAGGTTGCAACATAAAAAAAGTGCCAACAGTATTTAGTCAGCACTTTTTAAAAAACACAACCACCATCACTTTTCCTTATAACTCTTTATCCGTTGCATTTACCAAGCGTATAAACTCTGCTCTATACCCTTGCTTATCTTCTCCTCTGCCCTCTTGTGCTAACTTAATAATTGTACTTAAACGTGCATTATTTGTAAACTGAGATTTACGTAATTTAAGTCCAAATAAAACAACTGCAGAAGCAAATTTAAAATCTGCAGACATTACTGTTTCTTCATTTTTTTGAATGTGAACCATTTCTACACTTGTATCAGAATTTGGTTTTTTATATCTAAACTTAACCGTAAACAACTCATCTGTATAGTTAGCTGTAGCTTCTGTATTTGTATACTTTAAATCTGCTACATCTTTTACATAATCACTTTTTACGCCAACGGGAACAACCTCGTAAAGAGCAGTAACCTTATGTCCGCTTCCTAACTCACCAGCATCCTTTGTATCATCTACAAAATCTTCATCTGCCAAAAGTCTATTTTCATAACCAATTAAGCGGTATGCTTGTACTTTAGCAGGATTAAATTCAACCTGAATTTTTACGTCTTTAGCAATAGTATATAATGTACCCCCAAACTCTTTACCAAATACTTTTTGTGCCTCTTGCATAGTATCTATATAAGCGTGGTTACCATTGCCTTTATCAGCAAGAGTTTCTAACTTAGAGTCTTTGTAATTACCCATACCAAAGCCAAGTACAGATAAAAACACACCAGATGCTCTTTTTTCCTCTATTAGCTTTTCCATATCGCTATTACTAGACGCACCAACATTAAAATCGCCATCAGTAGCAAGTATTACCCTGTTATTTCCGTTCTTTTTAAAATTCTTCTCTGCTAATTTATACGCCAATTGAATACCTTGTCCGCCAGCTGTAGAACCTCCAGCTTCTAATTTTTGCAATGCATTTATTATTTTTTCTTTTTGATTTCCATTAGTTGGCTCTAAAACAACTCCTGCAGCACCAGCATATACAACTATAGCTACTTTGTCTTTTTCTCTAAGTTGATGAACCAATAATTTAAAAGCAGATACCAAAAGTGGTAACTTATTATGGTCTTCCATAGACCCCGAAACATCTATTAAAAAAGTTAAGTTAGAAGCTGGTAATTCTTCATTTAAATACTCTTTTCCTTGTAAACCTATACGAACCAATTGTGTTTGTATATTCCAAGGCGTTTTAGCTACATCTGTAGATATAGAAAATGGATGCTCGTCTGTTGGTTGTGGGTAATCATAATCAAAATAATTAACCATTTCTTCAATCTTAACAGCATCAAAAGGAATATTTTCTCCGTTATTTATCATTCTTCTTATATTACTATAACCAGCTTTATCAACATCAATAGAAAAAGTAGAAAGCGGATCTAGTGTAACTTTTTTAAACTGACTTTCTGATAACTTAGCATATTCTTCATCATAATTAATTGTACTAGTATATCCTTTTGTTGTAATAATTACGCATCCATTTTTACCTGCTTCACCAAACAAAACACTTGCCTTAGCAGATTTAAAAACCTCCATAGATTTAATTTTTGATGGTTTAATTTTATAAATAGCTCTGTTACCCTCTTTTGCTGGAACTCCGTTTACAACGTATAATGGTTCATTACCTGCGCTAATTGAAGATACACCTCTAATCTGTATTGGCTTAGCTGTTTTTTTTGTACCCTTTGTAACCTGCACACCTGCAACATTACCTGCTAATTGACTAGAAATATTGTTTTGTATTTTTTCTCTCTTTGTAACCTTTCTAACATTACGCACTCTACTTGAGTATGCTAACTCTGAAGAACTTACATAACTTGTGATAACTACTTCATCCAAAGCTGTATTATCTTCTTCTAAAACTACATCTATTTTAAGATTATCTTTTACTACAACCTCTTTGTATTTATAGCCTATGTAGGTATATGCTAACGTATCTCCTTTAGTAGCTTTTATAGTATATATGCCATCAAAATCTGTGGTAGTGCCATATTTTGCTCCTGTACTAATAATATTTACTCCTGGTAAAGGGCCAGTAGCATCTGTAACTGTACCCGTAATTGTTAGTTCTTGTGCGTTTGCTTGTATGCTACATACAATTATGCAAAGTATAAATAATAGATTTTTCATAAGGTTTAGTTTCTTTTGGTTAGTAAATAGTTAGATGCTGCTACAGAATTAGCTACATATACCTTTTCTATATCTAAAGGGTTTATAGTCTGTAAGATTGAAGTATCTGTATAACGAATACCATCAATAATAACAATGGTATTACTATCACCACGCATTGTAATTTTTGGTATGTTATTATTTTGAGTATTGGTTATTTGTACACCCGGAACTTTAGCTCTAATTGTATTGTACAAGTCTTGCTGTGTGTTTATATTCTCAGTTCCTAACTCATAGATGTTGAATGGAAGATTATCTGATAGTTTTGGAAAGCAGCTATAAAATACATCTCCGTTGTCTGCAACTACAACTTTATCCGTTTTTGTCTGAGCACTTAATTGTGTGCTACAAAAAATAATACATAAGGCAATTAAAAAGTTTTTCATAATGACTGGTTTATAAGTTTAAAACAAACCTACAATACAGACATTGATAGAAAAACATAGAATTAGGGAAGTGTACTTTTGAGTGAGTAAAGTTACTTTTTAAGTAATTGCAGAGTTTTAATACGTTGAATTTTACCAGAATTGGTACGTGTAAACTCTTGTATATAGTATACATCTTTAGGTATTTCATAAAAAGTAAACACCTCAGATTCTTTTAGTGCAGCTAAAATATCTTCATTTTGTTGCTCACCTTCTATGAGCAAAACAAGCTTGTTTTCTAAAACAGGGTCTGGCAAACTAGATACAAAAAAATCGGTTTTAATATAATCAGATAATTTAGCTTCAATCTGCTCTGGATTCAATTTTATTCCTCCAGAGTTTATAATATTATCAAACCTACCTAACCATATAAATTCAGATTCTGAAACTAATTCTACTACATCATTAGTTGTTATAATTTGTGTTGATACTTTTGGTGCATCTATTACCAAACAATTACGATTATCTAAAGAAATTTTTACGTTTGGCAGAGTTTTAAATGATGCCGATTTTATTTCTTTTAAAGCAATATGAGTAATAGTCTCTGTCATCCCATAAGTTTCATACAAATGTGTAGAGGCATTTTTTAATTTATCTTTTAAATCTAAAGAAACTGCTGCACCACCAATTATAAGTGTATCTATTATATGTAATTTTTGTAAACTATTATTTACCTGCATAGGAACCATTGCAGAAAACTTGTATTGTTTGCTTACTTTATTTAAAGGATTAGAACTAGGATCTACATAGTCTATTTCTAAACCAAGAACTAATGCTCTAACTAACATCATTTTACCTGCTATATAACTCGCTGGCAAACACAACAAAGCACTATCACTTTCTTTTAAATGAAAAAAAGCACCTGTTGCTAAAGCAGAATTCATCATCTGCTTTTTATGTATTATTATTGGCTTAGGTGTACCTGTAGAACCAGAAGTATGTACAATTAATGTAGGCGAATTAGAAAGCCAATCTTGCAAAAATAAACCTATGGCATTTTCAAAATTATCTTTCTTAATTAATTCTAAAGTAAACGCTTTTAGACTATCATAAGAGAAAGAAACACCATTAAGTTTAAATTTAGGATGTATTTTTGTATTAAAATGCATTGTCTGTAAGTTGCTCAGGAGTCAATTCCTCTTCTTTTAAAACTTTACCAGTTAGTTTTTCTTTCCAGTTTGTCCACTTATATTTTTTAGCAAAAAGGAATATTAATATTGGATATATTACTAAAACAGGCACAAAAATATCCCAACCTAGTTCTGGCTTACTCACATCTACATAAATAGAATCTGTCTGGAAAACGGTCCAATCTGCAGTAACCAACAAAGCACCAATTAAATTATTAGCAGCGTGAAAACCAAGGGCAAGTTCTAAACCGTCATCCATTAAAGTTATAATACCTAAAAAGAAACCTGTACCAATGTAGTACACCATTATACCATAACCAAGTGTTTCTACCTCTGGGTTAGCCATATGCATAACACCAAACAAAACAGATGTTACAATTAAAGGCACTAGCTTATTACCTGCTAAAATACCCAGACCTTGCATCATATGTCCTCTAAAAAGGTATTCTTCAAAACTGGTTTGTAAGGGTATTAAAAGTATGCTAATAATAGCTAAAGTTATAAAAGGTCCTAGTTTAAAGTTAAAAACAAAATCCTCTGGAGAGAGTACAAAACCTATAGCAAATAAGAATATGGTTAGTAATCCCCAAAAAGCAAAAGAAAAGCCTATACGTTTAAAGTCTATTTTTTTTCTTGCGGTAGTTAAAGATGTTACAGACTGCCCGTGAACAAGTTTTGTCCAACCTAAAACAACCAACAAACCAAAAGCTAAAGGTACTAGGTTAATAGCAAACACAAGGTTTCTGCCAAGTTGCTCTATCATTTTATCCATTAACTCATCTACAGGTACAGGAGAAGCTTTAACAGAGATATAATTAAATATCATTAAAATTATAAAACCTGTAGGAAGAATAAAATACTTCCACATACCTCTTGTTTTTGCTTTTAGTCCTTGTTCTATATACATAAATCTTCTATTAAATTTTGTTGCCAATCTAAGTTATTACGGTAACTAATAGCTCCGTTACTAACCTCCAAAGGACTATTAAAATTGTTGGTATACAAACTACCTGTACCCAAGCCTTGCGGCATTTTACTCTGTAAACTGTAGGTCCATTGTGCAATGGCATTTAAGCCAATATTACTTTCTAAAGCACTTGTAACCCACCAACCAATATTATACTTCTCTGCAATGGTAACCCATTCTTGACAACCTTTAAAACCACCAACTAGACTAGGCTTTAAAATAATATATTGAGGTTGTATAGTTTGTAGCAGGTTTTCCTTTTTTGTTACACCAAAAACACCAATTAATTCTTCATCTAAAGCAATAGGTAATGGCGTAACGGCACACAAATTTTTCATTTGCGCATAATTACCTTGCTTAATTGGCTGTTCTATAGAGTGTAAGTCTAATTCTGCTAAAATTTTAAGTTTATCTAAGGCATCTTCTTTAAAAGCACCATTAGCATCTACACGTAACTCTATTTCCTCTTTTTTATATTTTTTTCTGATCGATTTTAAAAGCGAAACTTCTTTATCAAAATCTATTGCTCCTATTTTCATTTTAATGCAACTAAAACCGTCTTGTAGTTTTTGTTGTATTTGTTGATGCATAAAAGACTCCTCTCCCATCCAAATTAATCCGTTTATAGGAATTGTAGCTTCTTTGGTTGAAAAATCATTTTTAAATAGAATAAAAGGATTTTCTGCTGCTAAAGATAAAAATGCTTGCTCTAAACCAAATTGTATGCTAGGATACTCTACTAAAACACTCAAAAGAGCATCTAATCCCAAATGAATGTTGTTACACACCCAATATAGCTTTTCTTCATAATTTGGAACATCGTCTATACTTAAACCTCTTAAAATTCCGCATTCTCCAATTCCTGTTTTATTATCGTTTTTTAAAATAATAAACCAAGTCTCTTTTTGGGTTAGTATACCACGTGACGTACCACTAGGTCTTTTAAAATCTAGAGTGTATTTTTTATAAATTGCTTTCATAAGACTACAGTATTATACTGTAAGAGAATCACCTATTGGCAATAAATGTAGTTGTTTACCGGCTGCTTTAAACTTTTCTACAGCTTTAGCTTCATCAATCTCTATAAAGCCAAAGGTATCAAAATGGTAACCTAAAATAGTATTACATTCTACAAAGTTAGATGCAATAATAGCATCATCTACACCCATTGTAAAATTATCGCCTATAGGTAAAACAGCTAAGTCTAATTTGGCAAACATTGGTATAAGTTTCATATCCATAGTTAAGGCTGTATCGCCAGCTATGTAAATACTTTTATTTGCTGATGTAATAATAAATCCGCCAGGAAGACCACCTTCAGAACCATCTGTAAATGAAGATGTATGTATTGCGTTTACATATTTTACGGTTCCAAAATCAAAAGTCCAACTACCACCGTGGTTCATTGGGTGCACTTTTAAACCTTTGTTTTCATAATATGTAGCAATTTCAAAATTACTAACAATTACCGCATTAGTTCTTTTTGCTATGTCTTCTACATCTAAAACATGATCTTGATGCGCATGCGTAACTAATATATAATCAGGATTTAAAGTATCTTTATCTACTTGATTATTATTCTTTGGGTTTCCTGAAATAAATGGATCTACTAAAACAGTTTTGCCTCCAACTTCTAGTAACAAAGTTGCGTGACCAAGAAATGTAATTTTCATAGTATGTTATTTTAGTTCAAATTTATTTAAAATTGAACCAAAAACGAACTCCTTCTACAGATTTATCTATATTAAGTGTAGATTGTAACTGATTTACCAAACGGTTCATTAAACGAATACCCATAGATGACTTTGTTCTTTCATCTGTATCCTCTGGTAAACCTACACCGTTATCTGTATACTCAAAGTAACCACCAGTTTCTGTGTTTCTTAAATGAATGTATATTTTTCCGTTTTCATCATTATCTGGAAAAGCATATTTAAAGGAATTAGATACAAGCTCATTTAATATTAAACCAAAAGGGATTGCTCTGTCAATATCTAACTCTACACCTTCTGCATCAATGGTAATATTAATGTTATGTCCGCCTTTTTTAAATACAGACTGCACACTGTTTACCAAACTCTCTACGTAGCCTTGCATTTCTATTACCGATAAATCATCATTCTGATATAATTTTTGATGAATTAAAGCCATTGCTTTTACTCTACTTTTACCCTCTTCTAAAGCCATAATTGCAGCCTTACTTTTAGTATTTTTAGTTTGCAAGCTTAACAAACTAGATACCATTTGAAGGTTATTTTTTACTCTATGGTGAATCTCTTTTAAAAGCGAATCTTTTTCTGTTAACTGACTTTCTATAATGTTATTTTGCTTTGCAATAACACGTTGGTTTTTAATACTTTTAATGTACGCAAATACTAAACCTCCTAAGCCTAATAATGTAAATATTAGTGATATTAAAATAAGACTCATACGCTCATCACTAGCTTGAGCCTCTATTTTTGCATTCTCTAATTCTATCTTTTTTTCGTCTAATCTATCCTCAGAATTTTCTAGTTCTTTTTCAAAAACTGTTGCTATTTGCTGATGCTTTTTTAGCGTTTCATTAACTCTGATAGAATCGTTAATTCTTATATTATTATTTAAATAGAAGTTTGCTCTTCTATAATCGTCCATTTTTTGGTAATAAACCGCTAACAATTGGTTTTTACGCAACACATTAGACACCTTAATTGTTTTTAAGTCATCGTTAATAAGCTCTAAAACCTTGTCTAATTTATTAGTTTGCAAATAACAGTTAGCTAGGTCTAGAGTATTTTCTACAGCATCTTGAGAATACACTTCTACATTATTTTCTCTAATTTTTACCAAACTAGAGTCTAACAAGGGTATTGCCTCTTCGTATCTTTTTAATAACATATAGCATTTACCAATGTTACCTTCTATAACTCCTTTTAACAGCACTCCTTTTACCAATTCATCTTCAGTCTTTGGTCTTGCTATTGTATCTAGATATGTGTTTATAAATTTACGTGCTTCTTGGTATTTTTCTAGTGCTACTTGTGATGATTTATCTAATCTTAAAAAATCTCCAATTTTGTTGTTATAAACAGCTTGCCCGTAATAATCTTGACTAATAACAACATTGCTTTTTTCTCTTATATACTCACTTCTTGCTTTTTGATAAAGTCCTTGATCTGCATATATATCAAAGAATGAAATATTATCTGCTAAACCTAGTTCCTTTTTTTCTTTACGTATTGCAATTTGCTTTTCATATAATTTAAGTTGAGAATAATTCTCATCCATAATATCTAAAAGAGCACTTTTAAGCGTATCACTTAGCTTTGTTTTATCAATATACAACTCGTTGGTAATTGCAATACTTTTATCATACTGAACTAAGTCTTGGTGTATGTGAGCTTGTAATATTCTATAATATTCTACAGAACCATCATCTGGAGCATTTTTTGCCTTTGTTAGCATAGAGTCTATACGCTCTAACCACTCATAACTAGAGTTTTCCTTATACCTATTTGGTGTTTTATAAAAGTATGCAAACTTGTCTTTTGCAGACGGAATTTTAACAAAGCTATCCAAAACAGTTTGTTGTAACTCTATATCTTGTGCTACAGAGGTATTAGTAATTGCAAGTAAAAAAAATAATACTGTTACACATATTTTTGTAGAAAATACGCTGGTGTTAGTTTTTAAAGTGTACTCTATGTTTTTATTGTTACTTAAAAATTCAGCAATTTTTGTAATCATATTAGGGGTCTATTATAAAAAAATTTTGACTTACTTGGGTATAAGTAAAAGAGTGAATTGCCCTAAAACGCTCTTTCTTCTTAAGTTTTTGTTAAACTATAGGGCAAGTTATGATTTTCTTAATAATTATAAGCTCAAAATAGCAAAAATAATAAGGCAAAACTGCTTAAAATGTATAAATGAACCGTAGTTATGTAAGAATGGTAATATATTATTTAATATTACAAGGTTTCATTAAATATTAGCAACAAAAAAGCCTTGCTAGAAAATTAGCAAGGCTTTGTAATATATTTTAGGGTAACTAGGAGTTCATTGAAGAAATAATAAACTCTTTAAATTCTTTTGATATAGGGATTAACTTATCATTAATCATAACATCTTTGGAGTTCACAGCACCAATATGATCTACATTAACAATGTAAGATTTGTGAGCTCTATAAAACTTGTCCCTAGGTAGTTTTTCTAAATAATCTTTTAGTGGTGATCTAACTAGGAATTTTTTATCTGCAGTGTTTACTTCTAGGTATACATTATCAGCTTTTATAAACTGTATATCTGTAAAGTTTATTCTGTAATATAAATGTTGCTTTTTAACAAAAATAGAATCCTTTAATACAGAATTGGACATTGGCTTTTCTACATCATCCTCTGTAAGACCTTGTTTATCTAAATAATTAAAGTTAGATAATGCAATTTCTATTGACGTATATAAATCTTGTTGCTCAAAAGGTTTTACTAAATAACCATTTGGCTTAACAACTTTTGCCTTTTCTACTGTAGCTCTATCAGAGTTAGATGTTACAAAAATAAATGGTATGTTATAGTTGTCTCTAATATGCTTACCTAAATCTATACCGGTTTTGTCTGATGCTAGTATGATATCTATAAGAACTAAATCTACCTCTGTTGTTCTTAATACTTCTTCCGCTTGCTCGTATACAATTACGTTACCAACTATTTCATAGCCAATTTCTTCTAGCATAGATTGCATATCATCTGCTATAATAACGTTATCTTCTACAATTAATATTTTTATGGGTTTTTCCAATTCTGTTGGTTTTATAATGGACTTTATCTATGCTAATTTACAAAAAATTATTAAAACTAAAATAAAACAAAATAGCGAATAAAAAACTGCTTAAGGCTACTATTTTGAGTTCTGGATCCATTGTTGATGAATCCTTCATTTTTAAAACTTTTATAAAGTGTTTAGCAATAGGGATATAAGCTAATATCCACAGAAAGTTTAAAAAATTTGTATAATTATATACCGTAAAACACAATACGCATATAAAGCTAGTTATAAGTATTGAATAATGGTATCTTTTTCCGTTTAAAAAACCCATTTTAACTACAATCGTGTTTTTTCCTGAGTTTTTATCAGAAACAATATCTCTTAAATTATTTAAGTTAAGTACAGCTACACTTAGCAACCCTATGGTAACTGCCGGTAAAATAGTTATTATATACAAAGACTTTGTAAGCAAAAACATAGAACCAAGTACACTTACAAGTCCAAAAAAGATAAATACAAAAACATCTCCTAGACCTCTGTAGCCGTAGGCAGATTTACCAACAGTGTATTTTATTGATGCCCAAACAGCAAAAACTCCTAGTAAAAAAAATATTCCTATATAAATAAGGCTATCTGTTGTAAAAGCAGATAATATTAATGCTATTATTAAAAAAAGACTAATTGCAATAGCAACTATAATTCCTTTTTTAAGTTCCTTACGGCTAAGTATACCACTTTGCAAGGCACGTTTTGGACCTATTCTGTCATCATTATCTGTGCCTTTTACGCCATCTCCATAATCATTAGCAAAATTAGATGTTACCTGTAAGGCAACAGTAGTTAAAAGTGCTAATACAAAAATGGTAATATTGTCAAAACCATAAAAACTAGCTAAAGCATAACCAACAATAATTCCGGAAATAGATAATGGTAAGGTTCTTAACCTGGCTGCATTTACCCAAGCTTTTAATTTCATTCTTAGTTAGGATTCTCTATTTTTAGTCTTTTGCCATCTTTATATGAGGCAACAAAAGCATCTTCAAAACCCATTTTTACAAGCTGCAACCTAAAAGTTCTTGCTTCTTCAATAGTTTCAAAATTTCCAATAGAATATGTATAAAAAGGATTATTCTTTACAAATAATGTATTTGCTAAAGAGTTAGATACCAATGTGACATTGTTGTCTACAAATGTTTTTACTTGTACAGAATAAATTGTTTGTTTTTCTAGAATATTACGAGCTAAATAAAAATCATTAACAAAGTTTAATTCTTCGTTTTGCTCTTTTAGGTTATTTATACGAGATTTAATAACATCTAAACTATCTATAGAAACTAAAATATTATTATTCTCTTCTGTATTAAAAGCTCTTGCTCTTGTAGATAAACCTGCTGAGAAAGAAGTAAACACCAAAGTACCAAGAAAAAATACAGCCGCAATTACACCTAAGACATTACGCTGCCTTCTCTTCCTCTTTAATTCTTTATTTTTATATTTAATTTGATCTAATAAACGTTCGTTCATTAATTGAGCCTTATCAATATCTTTGTGTAGCTCTAATAAATCTACTTCTTCAATAAATGGCATATTTTAAATTTACAGGTTGGTTAATGTTTGCTTATAGTTATATGGTCTATGCAATTTAACGTTTTTTAAACTAAAATAAAATATTGTAGTATTTAATTTAAGGCACAATATTACTATTGTAAGTTTAATTTTACAAACTAACTCCTAATTATTTAAATCAAATATATTCCGTCTGGTTTAATTTCTATTCTACGTTCTCTGTACAATGTTCCAATTCCTTTTTTAAAGGCCTTTTTACTTAGCTGTAGTTCTCTTTTTATATCTTCAGGATCAGATTTATCATGTAAGCCTAAAAAGCCTCCATTATCCTTTAATTTTTCGTAAATAGTATTAGCCGTTGGCTCTAAAATTAAATGCCCTAGAGGTTGTAGAGAAACATCAATTTTATTGTCTGGTCGTATGTTTTTAATATATCCTATTTGTTTATCACCAATTGCTATATCTTTAAATACTTCATTAGCATACACCAAGCCTTTATGCAGGTTATTAATTATTACTTCCCAACCAAGATCGGTTTTACGAGTAAATAATACATTTACCTCATCATTATTCTCTACAGTTAACTCTTCGTTAGATAAAAACTTATCTAATTTATTAGATGCAACCAACCTATCTGTTTGCTCATCCAAATAACAATAAACAATATACCATTGATTGTCTACCATTTTAGTTCGTTGTTCTCTAAATGGCACTAATAAATGCTTCTCTAATCCCCATTCCATAAAAGCACCAAAGTTATTAACCTCAGCTACACGCAACAAATGAAAATCATTACGAATAATGTATGGTTTTAATGTTGTAGCAATAGGTCTCTCATCATAATCTAAATAGCAGAATACAGTAAGCATATCTCCTATTTCAAAATTCTCTGGCACATATTTATTTGGTAACAAAACATCGTTACCGTCTGTATCTCCTAAAAACAAACCAACACTGGTATCTCTTAATATTTCTAAAGAGTTGTATTTTCCTAATTCCATTTTACTATTATATGCTACAAAAGTACAGTAAAAAAAAGAGGCTACCTTACTTAGGTAGCCTCTTTTACATAATTTATTAAAATCTATTTATTGTAAACAGACTCCTTTTTAAAATGTTGTGCTAATTTGTAATACACAACAGCTCTATGTTTGTTTCTGTTAGAAGCACCGTATTTATCCATAACAGCTTTAATACCTTCCATTAACTTAGGATCATCACTCATCCCTAACTTTTTCATTAAAAAGTTTTTCTTCACTGTTTCTAATTCTTTTTCATCTGAACCAGATACTTTAGAAGAATCTTTATTATAAATAGACGGACCTAAACCAATAGTTACTTTTGTTAATAAATCCATATCTGCAGTTTCTCCAAACTTATCTTTTAAATCCGCTGCATACTTTGTAATTAAATCATCTCTTTGACTCATAATTTTAATGTTCTTTTGTATAGTTAATGTTAATAATGCTTCTAAGATATAAAATCAAAATAACTAAGCAAAATTTTATTGTTTATTATTCTAGGTGTTTTCACCTCTAATAATTTTGCTTTATCAGATTCATTGTAAAAATCTTCTAAATGTTGCTTTAACGTTTGTTCGTCCTCAGCCAACTTATAATCAACACCATACATAGTACACAAATTAGAAATTTCTAAATTATGAGCGGTTTCAAAATATGTTTTATAATTTTCTGTTTCTTCTTGCCCTGGTAGAATCCTAAAAATACCTCCACCACTATTATTTATTACAATTATTCTAAAATTAGGTTTTATATAATTGTTCCAAAGTGCATTGCTATCATACAAAAAGCTTAAATCTCCTGTAACCAGTAACGTTGGCTTTTTGTTATAGATTGATGCACCTACGGCTGTAGACGTACAACCATCTATACCACTAGTTCCTCTATTACAATATACCTTTAGCGTATTTTTTAAAGGAAATAACTGCGCATACCTTACCGTAGAGCTATTAGATAAATGTACTTGGTACCCATCTGGTATGCTTGGTAATATGTTTGAAAAAGCTAGCATATCAGAAAACTCAATAGTCTTTAAGTAAGCATTACGTTTTTCTTCATAATTCTCTTTTACTTTAGACCATTTAGCAAAGTACGTACTATCTACAAACTTTGTCTTATCTAAAAAAGTATTAAAAAACGTATTTGTGTCTACTTTAAAGTGATGAGACAAACTAAAGAATGTATTGTATGCCTTTTTACCATCTATATGCCAATGGTGTTTAGGCTTATAATTGCGTAAAAAATGTTTTATTTTTTTTGATACTACTAACCCACCAAAGGTTAACAATACATCTGGTCTTAGTGCAGAAAATAACTCTTCTTTATTCTCAGATTTTTCAATAGGAGCTAAAATGCTATCTATACTATTAAAAAATGTTGGATGGTGTATGTTAGATGTTGTTTCTGTAAATACAATTACAGATTCATCTTCTGCCAATTCATCTAAAAACTGCTGTTCTACTACATTTGGCTTATTAACACCTACTAAAATCATTTTTCTAGTAGACGTATTCCATATAGAAGCAAAATCATCTAACCTAGAGCAGGCTTTTGGCATAACATCTTCTTCTTCCTTTACTGTAGGATATACACAACTATGCTCCTCTGTATTATACAAAGGCTCCTCTAAGGGCACATTAATATGTACTGGAGCAAACTCCTGCATAGCATAATCTATAGCATTTTCTAACTCAACGCCATTGTACACATTAATATTTTTTTGTTGCTCTTCTATTGTTTTTTTAGAGGATAATATAGACTGTCCAAATTTCTCAACTGTTTCAGTAGCATGGGAAACATCTTGCTTTAAATTGGCTTGGTAACCAATATGGTTTTTAAAAGCATCCTCTTGCCGTATTGTTTGTCCGTCTCCTATGTCTATTCTATAACTTGGCCTATCTGCAGAAATTACAAGTAAAGGAATATCACTATAATAAGCCTCTGCTACTGCTGGGTAATAGTTAAGCATAGCACTACCAGAAGTACACACTACAGCTACAATTTTACCCGTATTTTGTGCAATACCTAGTGCAAAAAAAGCAGCACAACGCTCATCTACTACACTATAACACTTAAAATACGGATCTTCTGTAAACCCAATAGTTAATGGTGCATTTCTAGAACCTGGTGATATTACAATATCTTTAACCCCTTTAGCCTTACAATGCAGTATTACAGATTGGGCAGTAGGTATGCTAGAGTATCTCAAATTATAAGAATATTTATTAGTAATTTAATTATGCAAAAGTACATCCTAAAGCATAGTTTACCCAATTATTTTAAAATAATACGCAACATAGTACCACTTTTAGCAACAGTTTCTTCCCATTCCTTTTCTGGGTTAGACCCAATGGTAATACCACCACCTACGTATACTTTAACGGCGTCATTAGTAAGTTCTGCACAGCGTAGATTAACGTATAAATTACTAACCTTAGTTATAGCTGAATATGCTCTGTTTTCTATATTTCGCTTTGTTTTTGCCCTATATTGCTCTTTACTAAAGTTTAGTTCTCCTAAAAAACCAGTATAAAAACTTCTTTTATAACTTTCGTTTTCTAATATAAAGTCTTTAGCTTTTTGCTTAGGCAAACCACAAGTAGCTGGCGTAGGATGTAGTGCTTCTAAAATATCTTTTAAATTGTTTTGCATTACTCCCGTTATTTTGGTGCGTAAATGCCATAATTTGCCTGCTCTTACAGATGCTACTTCTGTAGCTTTTAAATTAGTTACTTTATCTGCCAGTTCTTTTTTAATAAACTGCGTAACAACATCCTGCTCATTATATTCTTTTTCTCCCCAAACTGGCTCCTGTCCTTTTTTATATACTTGAGTACCTGCTAAAGACGAAGTCTCTAAACGCTGGTTATTTGTTTTTAGCAATACTTCTGGTGTTGCCCCCAACCACATTCCTACTTTAGGATGATACCACAAATAACAAAACGCAGTATTATAAGTAGCCAATAACTCTTTAAATAACTGTAAAGGCTCTTTTTTACTTGGTTCTTTTATACTGCGAGACAAAACAACTTTTGTTAACAATCCTTCTGAAATTGCAGCTACGCCACTTTTTACAAGTGCAATATGTGCTTCTTTTTCTTTTTGGGTTGATGAAATAACTACATCACCATCTACAGTAGAAGTTGTTTGTTCTTCTACAATGTAGTTTGATGTTATAACAGTTGTGTTAGGTATTATGATTGATGCCGCAGTACTATCAAACGGAGCAAATACAAAACCAGACTCCTGATAGTCTTTTACGTGGTGTAATACAGTATCTTGCTGTAAAACAGCTGTAACTACAGCTTCATTTGGTTTTCTGTAAACTACAAAAGGCTTTTGGTTATTAAGCTGCGCTTGTAATTGCTCAAAAAAATGATTCATTTAATTACTTTTTTCTTGGTAAAGAAATAGTTGTTAACTTACATAAAGATACCAATTCTTCAGCATCATTAGTAACTCTAATTTCCCATAGCTGCGTAGTTCTTCCTCTATGTATAATACTAGCTTTAGCATACACATTACCATCCTTAACGCTCTTAACGTGGTTTGCAGTAATTTCTAAACCACGTACAAAATATTCTTTTCCATCTAAAAAAATATAAGACGCTGCACTACCAACACTTTCTGCTAATGCTGCTGTTGCTCCGCCATGTAAAATACCATCTGGTTGATATACCTTTGGTGTTACTGGCATTTTAGCAACTAAAAAATTCTCACCAACTTCTACATACTCTATATCTAATGTTTCCATTAGCGTATTCTTAGAGTTTTCATTACAAATACGTAGTATTTTTTCTTGAAATTCGTTCATCTTCTATTTTTTTGTAAAAATAACCAATCCAAATACAACAAAAGCCATAACTTTAAATTTTGATTTTTATACCTATACAAACAATAGTTTATGCAGCTTACAGAAAAAGAAGTAACTTATACTACAACTAACTCTTACGCTACTCTTAATACCTTAACCAAGGATACTAAAAACGTATGGCTTGTATGTCACGGAATTGGTTATTTAAGTAAATATTTTCTACGTTACTTTAAAGAACTTAATACCAAAGAAAATTACATAATTGCACCACAAGCACCATCTAAATATTACTTAAACAATAAGTTTACCCATATTGGCGCAAGTTGGCTTACTAGAGAAAATACCGTTGCAGAAACAAAAAATATTATAACATATTTAAACACCGTTTACAAAACAGAAAACATCCCTGAACATACTAATTTTATAGTATTAGGGTATTCCCAAGGAGTATCTGTTGTTACAAGATGGTTAGCTCAGGAAAAAATTAAATGCAACCACTTTGTGTTATATGCTGGTACTGTGCCAAAAGAACTCTCTAAAGAAGACTTTACTTACCTAAGTGATAATAAAACAAAAACTACTTATATAGTGGGTGATGAAGATGCTTATTTTGATGATGATCGCAAGCAGTTAGAAAAAATAAGAATTAAAAACATTATAGACCCTAACACCAACTTTATAACTTTTAAGGGGGTACACGAAGTAAAAAAAGAAATAATAAATTCTTTAGTAGAATGATACATACTATAAACAACTTAGAGGACAACACCGTACAACTAATACCTTTACAACAAAAACACATAAGCTTGCTATGGCCTACTGCACAACAAGTAGATTTGTATAAATATGGTTCTAATGATGTATCTACCATAGAAAAATTAACCAATTATATAACTACAGCATTAGAGGCTGAAAATGCAATTGCCTTTCTTATTTTTGATAAAAGAACCTCAGCATATATTGGTTCTACGCGTTTTGGCAACATTGACTATAAAAATAAAGTTTTAGATATTGGGTGGACGTGGATTTCACCTGCTACGCAAGGAACAGGACTAAATCATAAAATGAAATACCTAATGCTTTCCTATGCTTTTGAAAAATTGAACTTTGAAAAAGTAGAGTTTCGTATAGATGAAAGAAATATAAAATCTAGAAAAGCTGTTGAAAAACTTGGAGCTTCTCTTGAAGGTATTTTAAGAAAAAATGTAATCACAAAAGATAATTTTAGACGTAGCTCTTGCTGTTATGGTATTTTAAAAGAAGAATGGCCTACTATTAAACAAAAGTATTTTAACAAATAAAACTATTTCTTAATCTCCTCTTCTACTGCTTGCAACTCTTCTGGGTAATACTCTATCTTACGTGTAGTATACGTATTGTCTGGTGATATTACCTGTTTAATCCAGTTTCCATTATCACCGTCAAACTGGTGCATATAGGTTATTTCTTTAGTTGTTTTAACTTTTGTTACTGTTATCTTATCTATAACTAGTTCTTCTGGCTTGTAGGTGTAAGTTTCTTTTTTATCAAAAACAAATTTAGACTCTGTAGCATCTGGTACAAAGTAATCTTTATAAATAATAGTACCATTTTCTTTACTAACTACTTCCTCTGCCTTTAAAGGTTTGCCATCTAAGAATTGCTTGGTTAAAACCGTTTTTATTTTTTCGTTTTTTGTATTTGTCTTGTATGATTCTCTAACAGATTTTAAAATTTTTCCGTTTAAGTAGAATGCTTGTTCCTTTTCGTTATCTCTAGTAGTGTACCTTATTGTGGTTTCATCTACCTCTTCATTATTAATACGCTTAATTACTATTAATTTATCATCAGCATCAAACTCATACTCATACTGGTCTAAAAACTTTTTACTGTATGTAAGTATCTTCTCTGTAATATGTTTGTTGTTGGTAGTATCAATTTTAAAAATATGAGCTATAGATGTGCTTTTATCAAAAACACCATCTCTATAGTTCTCTAGACGTTTTTCTAAAATCTCGTTGTTCTTGTACCTGTAGTATGTTATACTGTAATCTTGGTCTGTATAACGTGTAATAGACTTATTTAACTTTCCATCCTTATTAAAGTAAAATTCCTCTTTACCGTACTTAGTAATTACGGTACTCTTTTTAACATTGCCAACTAAATTAAAATCTGCTTTTGTAAAAATACGTAACTCTTGTGCGCCTATAGAAAAAGGCAATAGAAAAATAGCTAATAAGTAAAGATGGTGTTTGGTTAACGTCATACTCCAAAATTAGGTTATTTATTAGTTATAAAAAATTAAATAGAAGGTAAAACATTACTTTTAATTACTAAAAAACCCACTAAAAATTAATTTAGTGGGTTTTTATATGGTAAGTTAAAAATGTTACTTTACTTCTTCAAAGTCTACATCTTCTACATCATCACCTTCTTTTGCTTCTGCACCAGCATCTGGTCCTGGAGCTGCACCGCCTTGAGCTTCTGCTTGGGCTTTGTACATTTCTTCAGAAGCACCTTTCCAAGCTTCATTAATTTTATCTAAAGCCGGAGTAATAACTGCTAAGTCTTTAGTTTCGTAAGCTTTTTTCAATTCTTCTAAAGCTTCTTCTACTGGTTTCTTATTGTTATCAGAGATTTTATCTCCAAACTCTTTTAATTGCTTTTCCGTTTGGAAAATCATTCCGTCTGCTTCATTTAATTTATCAGCAGTTTCTTTAGCTTTCTTATCTGCTTCTGCATTAGCTTCAGCTTCAGCTTTCATTTTCTTGATTTCTTCTTCAGTTAAACCAGAAGAAGCTTCAATTCTAATGTCTTGCGTCTTGTTAGTCGCTTTATCTGTAGCAGATACTTTAATAATACCGTTAGCATCAATATCAAAAGTTACTTCAATTTGTGGAGTACCTCTCTGTGCTGGTGGAATACCATCTAAATGAAAACGACCTATTGTCTTGTTATCATTAGCCATTGGGCGCTCACCTTGTAAAACGTGTATTTCTACAGATGGCTGATTGTCTGCTGCCGTAGAGAATACTTGAGACTTTTTAGTTGGTATTGTAGTGTTAGCTTCAATTAACTTAGTCATTACACTACCCATAGTTTCTATACCTAAAGATAATGGTGTAACATCTAATAATAATACATCTTTAACATCACCAGTTAATACACCACCTTGTATAGCTGCACCTACTGCAACAACCTCATCTGGGTTAACACCTTTTGATGGTTTTTTACCAAAGAATTTCTCAACAGCTTCTACTACTGCAGGAATACGTGTAGAACCACCTACTAAAATAATCTCATCAATATCACTCTTAGATAAACCTGCAGATTTTAATGCAGACTCACAAGGAGCTATTGTTCTTTTTACTAAATCATCAATTAACTGATTAAATTTAGCTAACGTTAACGTACGTACCAAGTGCTTAGGACCAGAAGCCGTAGCTGTTACGTATGGTAAATTAATTTCTGTTTGTGCAGAAGAAGACAATTCAATTTTAGCTTTTTCAGCAGCTTCACGTAAACGTTGTAATGCCATAGCATCTTCACGTAAGTCTATGCTTTCTTCGCTTTTAAATTCATCAGCTAACCAATCAATAATTTTTTGGTCAACATCATCACCACCTAAGTGTGTATCTCCGTCTGTAGATAATACTTCAAAAACACCATCACCTAATTCTAATATAGATACATCATGTGTACCACCACCAAAATCAAATACTACTATTTTCTGGTCAGTATCTTTTTTATCCATACCGTATGCTAAAGAAGCAGCAGTAGGTTCGTTAATAATACGCTCTACTGTTAAACCAGCAATTTCACCAGCTTCTTTTGTAGCTTGTCTTTGCGCATCATTAAAGTATGCAGGAACTGTAATTACAGCTCTAGAAACATCTTGTCCTAAGTAATCCTCTGCTGTTTTCTTCATTTTCTGAAGAATCATTGCAGATAATTCTTGTGGAGAATATAAACGACCATCTATATCAACTCTAGGTGTATCGTTATCTCCCTTTACTACGTTATAAGGTACTCTATCTGCTTCTTTATTAGACTCAGAGTATTTGTTACCCATAAAACGTTTAATAGAATATATGGTTTTAGTAGGATTTGTAACCGCTTGCCTTTTAGCAGGGTCACCAACCTTAATTTCTCCACCTTCTACAAATGCAATCACAGATGGTGTTGTTCTTTTACCCTCTGCATTTGGAATCACAACCGCTTCATTTCCTTCCATTACAGAAACACAAGAATTGGTTGTTCCTAAATCTATACCAATAATTTTACTCATATTATATTACTTAAATAATTAGCGTTTATATTTTTTAATTTTGATAATACAATGACAAACAATATGCCAAGCAAACAAAATATGACAAGGTGGCAGTACACATTTTTCATTTTATTTTAATACTTTTATTTTGGCTGATGACACACAACCACTATAAATAAACAAATACCACAAAAAGGTTTAATATATGATTCCAAAATGTATATTTGTCCGCAGTAATAAAACGTTTTCGTAAATGGAATGTATCAGTGTTTTTGATATGCTTAAAATTGGTGTGGGACCATCTAGTTCGCACACACTTGGACCTTGGAGAGCTGCAGAGCGTTTTCTGCAAGAACTACAAGAGATTCACTCTATAAATAGTGTTAAAACTATACACACAGAATTGTATGGTTCTTTATCCTTAACTGGTAAAGGTCACGCAACAGATTTAGCCGTAATGCTAGGCCTTTCTGGTGAAGACCCCGTAAATATGCAAGTGCAGAATATAGGGACTATTATAAATACTATAAAAGAAACCAGCAAATTATTGCTTCTTGGCAAATATGCCATTACATATAATATTACAGAACATATTGTTTTTTTAAAAACATCTTTGCCATTTCATGCAAATGGTATTAAATTTTCTGCCACTTTGGACAATGGTAGTACTTATGAAGACACTTTTTACTCTATTGGTGGTGGTTTTGTTGTAAAAGAAGAAAGAGTACACGCCAAAGAAAACATACAAGTATTTAAAACTTTTCCGCATCCAGTAAATTCTGGTGTTGCTTTATTAGAGCATTGTAAAGCTGGTAACAAAACAATATCTGAAATTGTTTTAGAGAACGAGCTATCATTACGTACACCGGAACAAGTAGATACCGATTTAAAAGCTGTTTGGGAGACAATGTTAGAGTGTATGCATATTGGCTGCCATACTCAAGGTACTTTACCTGGCGGATTAAATGTACGTAGACGTGCTTTTGATATGCACGAAAAACTTAAAGGAGAACTACCTTATAACTCTCCTGAAGAATGGCTACAAACCATACGTAAAACCGAAGTTAAGTTTAGACAAATATTAAAATGGGTTAGTTGTTTTGCATTAAGTGTAAATGAAGTTAACGCATCTCTTGGCCGTGTTGTTACTGCACCAACTAATGGTAGCGCTGGTGTTATACCTGCGGTATTAATGTATTATATGGTAATAGAAAATCACGAAGCAGATTTTAATCACATTAAAAAGTTTTTACTAGTTGCTGGTGAAATTGGTAGTTTATTTAAAAAAGGAGCTACTATTTCTGCTGCTATGGGCGGTTGCCAAGCAGAAATTGGAGTGTCATCTGCAATGGCAGCTGGTGCTTTAACCGAATTACTTGGTGGTACCCCAGAACAGGTTTTAATGGCCGCAGAAATTGCTATGGAACACCATTTAGGCTTAACTTGTGACCCTATTGGTGGTTTGGTACAAGTACCGTGTATAGAACGTAACTCTATGGGAGCTATTAAAGCTATAAATGCTGCAGAATTAGCATTAGATTCTGACCCTGCAAACGCTAAGGTCCCAATAGACAAGGTAATTAACACTATGTGGGAAACCGCAAAGGATATGAATTCTAAATACAAAGAAACATCTACAGGCGGTTTAGCTGTTGGTGTATTTTTAAGTGATTGTTAAATAATAAATTAAAAATTGATTGTTATGAAAACTACAATACAACGCAAGATAAACAGTGTATCTAAATTTTTATTTTTTTTAGTATCTGTAGTCGGAATTGCGCAAACTGAAAAAACCGTCCCCGTATTTAAAGATGGTGAAGCACAAATTGTAGAAGGTTTTAGCAATCCTGATAAATGGATAAGACACGATTTATTTGTAGAGACTACTTTTGATACTGATGGCGATGGCAAATTAGATCGCATGCACGTTAGCGTTACTAGACCAGAGCAAACTTCTACTGAAGATTTAAAACTACCAGTTATATTGTGCTCTAGTCCGTATTACGCAGGCACAGCTACTGGCGCTGAAGAAGGTTTATTTTGGAATGTAAAGCATGAACTTGGAGAAAAAGCACCAGAACGTTCTCACCCAGAAGTAAAACGTAGAGGACAACGCCCAATAATATCTAACTCACATATACAAAAATGGGTTCCTAGAGGATATATAGTTGTACATACATCTGCTCCTGGAACAGGTTTTTCTCAAGGTGCGCCAACAGTTGGTGGCCCAAATGAAGCTCTTGCCCCAAAAGCAGTTATAGATTGGCTTTGCGGACGTGCTAAAGGCTACGCATCTCCAGATAATAGCGAAGAGGTTAAAGCTTTTTGGTCTACTGGTAAAGTAGGTATGACAGGAACATCATACAATGGGACAATTCCGCTTGCTGCTGCAACTACTGGTGTAGCTGGTTTAGAGGCTATAATACCTATTGCGCCAAACACATCATCATACCACTATTATCGTTCTAATGGTTTGGTTAGAAGTCCTGGAGGTTACTTGGGTGAAGACATAGATGTTTTGTATGATTTTATACACAGTGGAGCCCCTGAAAAACGTGCTTACAATAATAAAACCATTAGAGACACAGAGCTTAGAAATGGTATGGATAGGGAAACTGGAGATTTTAATGATTTTTGGGCTGGTAGAGACTACCTAAATAAAATGGCTCCTATGAAAGCTGCTTTATTAATGTCTCATGGCTTTAACGACTGGAATGTTATACCAGAACATAGCTACCGTATTTATAAAGCTGCCACAGAAAAAGGCTTGCCTACGCAAATATACTACCACCAAAACGGACACGGCGGACCACCACCAATAAAAATAATGAACCGTTGGTTTACACGTTATTTACACGGTGTAAAAAATGGTGTAGAAAATGACAAAAAAGCGTGGATTGTTCGTGAACATGATACTCAAGACAACCCTACTCCCTATGATGCATACCCTAATCATAATGCTTCTGACATTACTCTGTATTTAAAAAACGGAGCTCCTACGCAAGGAAAATTAGTTTTAGAGCCTACAAAAAAGCAAGCTCCAGAAACTTTAATAGATGACCATAACATTGCTATGGAAGATTTAGCACAAGCTGCTTCATCAAAAAACAGGTTAGTATTTACTACACCTACACTAACAAATGATGTTCATATTTCCGGATTAGCATCTATTACCATAAAACTTGCAAGTAGTAAACCTGCTGCAAACTTATCTGTAGCTTTAGTTTCTTTACCTTGGAACACAACTGAAGGTGCTGTTATTACAGATAATATTATTACTCGTGCTTGGGCAGATCCTCAAAATCACAAATCTATTTCTGAGAGCAAGCCTTTAAAACCTGGTAAATTTTATACTATGACATTTAATTTTCAGCCAGATGACCAAATAATAAAAGCAGGACAGCAGATAGGATTAGTTGTGTTTTCTAGCGATAATCAATTTACTATTTTACCTAAACCTGGAACAGAATTATCTGTAGACACTAATAACACAAAAATTACTTTACCAATTGTAGGCGGACAAGAAGCATACAAAAAAGCGGTAAACTAATAACAACTATGGAAGATAGAAATTCGCTTACATTTAAAGGTTTTTTAAAAGTAATGTCTGTTATGCACATTGCTTTTTCTGGCGGACTAATACTATTTACAGCAATATTATATTTTCAGCAAGAAAAATGGACATATAGTATTCCTGTAAGTAGTATACATATTGTAATTACTCCTCTTGTTGCCATTACAGGCATTTTTTTAGGTAATTACATTTTTAAAAAGAAAATTGAACCCGTTTTAGGAAAAAAATCTTTAAAACAGAAACTAGAGGTTTATCAATCTGCATTATTAACCAAATATGCTTTTATAGAAGGTGCTGCCTTTATTAGTTTGCTTTTTGCTTTATACAACAGTAATTTATTTTACTTATTTATTACTATCGCTGTTATTATTTACTTTTTATTTTTAAGGCCAACAAAAGGTAAAATAGAAAAACAACTACAACTTAAAGGAGAACAAAAGGAACAGTTTAAAAGAGAAAATGATGTAATAACTTAACATTAATTACACCCTTTTTTACGTCTTGTATCTATTAGATAAATAATTTTCCACTTACCATTATTCTTAAATAATTGAAAAGAATTTACACCACAGTGACTAAATTTTCCATTTAACCAAAATTCATACTCTGTCCAAGCATTTGCCATATCTCCATCTACCTTGATACTGTAAGAAATTAGCTTTTCTCTAAAATTTACTTCTTTAGGTATGCTTACAATGTTTTTTATAAAATCTGAATAATTCTCTGTTTTCACAACTGTATTACCATCTTTATCTACCCCTATAGTTTGTAATATAACAGTGCTAGTAGTTAGCGCTTTTAATTGCACAGAATCTTGCTTATGAAAAGCATCAAAAAACAAGTTTATTGTATTTTTAACATCAACTTCATTAGCTTGTGCAGATACAAAAACGCTAAATAAGATTGTAAATACGAGTAAAATATTTTTCATCATATTAATTTTTATCAATTTATAAAAAATATATCACATTCTTAAGTTTGATAAACGCCATAATTCTTAATCTTTTTTCATAATTTTAGACCATCTAAACTAAATAAACTTACAATGTCAGTTGCCAAAAAAGAATACAAGAGAGTTACTGTAAAGTCGCTCATAGATATGAAAAAAAACGGAGAACGTATCTCTATGCTTACTGCTTATGATTACTCTATGGCTAAGATTATAGACGATGCCAATGTAGATGTAATTTTGGTTGGTGATTCTGCTAGTAATGTAATGGCTGGTCATGAGACTACATTACCTATTACTCTAGACCAGATGATTTACCACGCATCTTCAGTAATACGAGCTATAAACAGATGTTTGGTTGTTGTGGACATTCCTTTTGGTAGTTACCAAAGTGACCCTAAAGAGGCTCTACGTTCTGCAATACGTATTATGAAGGAAAGTGGCGCACACGCTATAAAAGTAGAAGGTGGTATAGAAATTAAAGATTCTGTAAAACGTATACTCAATGCCGGAATACCTGTTATGGGGCATTTAGGATTAACGCCACAATCTATCTATAAATTTGGTACTTATACCGTAAGAGCTAAAGAAGAGGCTGAAGCTAAAAAACTTAAAGAAGATGCCTTATTGTTGCAAAAATTAGGATGCTTTGCTATTGTTTTAGAAAAAATACCTGCTAACCTTGCCAAGGAAGTAGCTGCAAGCTTAACAATACCAGTTATTGGTATTGGTGCTGGTGGTGATGTAGACGGACAAGTATTGGTTATACACGATCTTTTAGGTATGACAAAGGAATTTAACCCTCGCTTTTTAAGACGTTATATGAACTTATATGAAGAAATGGGTTCTGCTATTTCGCAATACGTAGATGACGTAAAAACTAAGGATTTCCCTAATGAAGAGGAACAATACTAAGTAGTTAATACAAATTATCAATAGCTCTTTTTAGAATATATTTTAAATGAAAACCGTTTCTACTCCTCAAAATCTTCAGGTATTATATGAAGACAATCACCTTATTGCTATTAATAAACGTGTTGGTGATATAGTACAAGGAGACAAAACTGGTGATGCTCCTTTAAGCGATATTGTAAAAGCTTATATTAAAGAAAAATATAACAAACCAGGCAATGTATATCTTGGTGTAGCGCATAGATTAGACAGGCCAACTACTGGTATTGTAGTCTTTGCAAAAACATCTAAGGCACTACCTCGTTTAAACAAGCTTTTTGCAGAAAAAGATGCTAAAAAAACTTATTGGGCTGTTGTTAAACAGCAGCCTAAAAAGCAAAAAGATACACTTGTAAATTGGCTTAAAAGAAATACAAAACAAAATAAATCTTACGCCAATATAAAGGAAGTTCCAGATAGTAAAAAAGCAATTTTAGATTACTCAATTCTTAAAAAGCTAGACAATTATTACCTATTAGAAATAAATTTACAAACCGGAAGACACCATCAAATTAGATCTCAATTATCTGGTATTGGTTGTCCCATTAAAGGCGATTTAAAATACGGATTTAACCGCAGTAATTCTGATGGAGGTATACATCTACACGCTCGTAAATTATCTTTTACTCACCCAGTTAAAAAGGAGCCATTAGAAATTATAGCTCCTTTACCTAAAGATCCTATTTGGGATGCTTGCTCTTAGTTTACCTTGTTAATTTTTTAGCTTTTTCGCGTACAATTTCACCAACAGGTTTATTGTATAAATGACTCTCTAACCAAGAGATAATATCTAAATATAAAAAGGCTCTTTTCTCGTATGGATGATTCTCATACTTTTTTAACTCGGTATGCAATTTTTTAAACTCGTTACGCAAATCTGTTGGGTAAATGTCTCGTAAGTTTCTTAAAAACTTTATCATCTCCTTTTGTACAGCGTGCATATCATTCATCTTAATTAAGAATTTATAAGTACTTTTTAACTGTACCTCTAAATGGTAATCCATACCTGCTTCATAATGTGCAACCAGACTTAAAACACGAGAAAAACACATAAGATCTTCTCTCATTTTTAAGTTTTTATTATTTATAATTTTCTTTAAATACTGTATACATAATTTATTATCACCAACACCAAAATACAAACAAGCACACTTGTAATAAAGCAACATTATATGATGCTCATCTATACGGTCTTTATGCTTATTAATACCATATTCTACAATACGTACCAAGTATAAACCTTTTTCAAAAGTACCTTCTAAAAAGTGCTGATTTAGTTTGTTAGAATTTAAATACAAGAAAGCCAGCGAAGAAATATTATCATTTTTAGGAAAACTTTTACTCTCTATCATTGCTTCCATTTTTGTTAATGTAGCTTTAAATTGAGTACTATACTTTACGTAAAATAAAGATTCTAGTAAATAATGGTTTCCTTTTAAAAAGAATACTGGATTTAAGTAAATCATATCCTTATTTTCATAAAAAAGATCTACCCATTTATTAGCGTATTTGTAACAAGATAAAAAATCCTGTATTAAAAAACTATACCATAAATATGCCTTGTATAACCATAGTTTTTCTCTAAAACCTAAATCTTCAATATTGTAAATTGGCAAATGATCATTAAAGTAGGTTTTTACTTTTTTTAAGTCTTCATCACTACGTACATACCCTACTTTTAACATCATACCATACAACTGCAAAGACAAGTTGCTAAGTTTACTTGTCATTACATTATGCGCAGACAACTCTTTAGCTTGTACAGCCAACTCATTAGCCCTGTCAGGAATACTACGCGTTATATATTGAGTTTCAATTACTTTTTCTAACTCTACTATTTCATAAGCTATATTTTTTTCCTCGTTTTCTATAGCTATACCTTTTACTTTATCTAAAAGTTTTAAACTCTGTTTATATAATCCCTTTTGATATAAAATAGTAGCAAAATCTAACTGCTCTCTAATTTGAACACGGATATTTTGATTAACTGGATTTAATCTAAGACTAACAAGAATTTGCTTATATAGGTGTGCTTTTAAGTTAGATAGCTGTGCTTTTTTCACAATACCACTATCTAAAATAACTTTTTCGCTATAGGTTTTTGCTTTATCTAAAAGATTAAAAAGAGATAAAAACTTGGCATCTGTATTAACCCCTAAGCGTCCTACATACAATTTAAACTGTCGCTTTTCTGACTTAGAAAGTGACTTTACCAATACAAACAAGGCATCTTTATGAGGAGTTGTCATCGTAAAAAAATGAATTTAAATAACTGATTATCAATTAATTAATATTTCAAAAAAGCACTTAAACGTTGTAAATGTTTTTTTGCTGATTCAATATTAATAATAAAGGACTATATATTCGTATAGCAGCCCAAAATTAAATAAAATAAAATGAGTAAAGATAAAGTTCAAATATTTGACACCACACTAAGAGACGGAGAGCAAGTCCCAGGATGTAAGTTAGACGCTAAGCAAAAGCTAATAATAGCAGAGCGTTTAGACTTATTAGGGGTAGATGTAATAGAAGCTGGTTTCCCAATATCTAGCCCAGGAGATTTTAATTCTGTAATGGAAATATCTAAATTAGTTAAAAATGCAACAGTTTGTGGTTTAACTAGAGCTGTAAAAAAAGATATAGAAGTTGCTGCAGAGGCTGTAAAATACGCTAAAAGACCAAGAATACATACTGGTATTGGAACATCTGACTCGCACATAAAGCACAAATTTAATTCTAACAAGGATCAAATTATAGAAAGAGCTGTGGCTGCTGTAAAATACGCAAAAACATTTGTTGAAGATGTAGAGTTTTATGCAGAAGATGCAGGTAGAACAGACAATGAATTTTTAGCAAGAGTATGCACAGAGGTTGTAAAAGCTGGTGCAACTGTATTAAATATACCAGATACAACTGGATATTGTTTACCTGAAGAATACGGTGCTAAAATGAAATACTTATATGAAAATGTAGAAGGCATTCACAAAGCAATTTTATCTTGTCACTGTCACAACGATTTAGGTTTAGCAACTGCAAACTCTATTGCTGGTGTTATGAATGGCGCAAGACAAATAGAATGTACTATTAACGGTATTGGAGAACGCGCTGGTAACACTTCATTAGAAGAAGTAGTTATGATATTAAGGCAGCATCCAAACCTTAATTTAGATACAGATATTAATAGCAAACTACTTTATGATACTAGTTTAATGGTATCTAGTAAAATGGGAATGCCAGTGCAACCAAACAAAGCAATTGTTGGCGCAAATGCATTTGCACATAGTTCTGGCATACACCAAGACGGCGTAATTAAAAACAGAGAGACTTACGAAATTATAGACCCAGCAGATGTTGGCGTTAACGAATCTTCGATAGTACTTACTGCACGTAGCGGTAGAGCCGCTTTAGCTTACAGAGCTAAAAATATTGGTTACGAACTTACTAAAACACAATTAGATGTGGTTTACACAGAGTTTTTAAATTTTGCTGATAGAAAAAAAGAAGTAGTAGATGAAGACATACATGAAATAATAAGTGTCTGTAACATACAAATAGAAACAACCGTATAATATGAATTTAAAAATAGCTCTTCTTGGCGGTGATGGTATAGGACCAGAGGTTCTTGCACAAGCTGTTAAATGTCTACAATCTGTAGAAACTACATTTAACCACCATTTCACCTTTTCCCCTGCCTTAGTTGGCGCTACTGCTATAGACCAAACTGGCAATCCGTTGCCAGATGAAACCTTAGAAATCTGTAGAAACTCAGATGCTGTTTTATTTGGTGCTATTGGCGCTCCTAAATATGATAATGATCCTAATGCTAAAGTACGCCCAGAACAAGGTTTACTTAAACTTAGGAAAGAGTTAGGCTTGTTTAGTAATGTTAGGCCTGTACATGTGTACCAGAGCCTAATAGACAGATCACCGCTAAAAAAGGAAATTATTTCTGGAGTAGACTTTACCATTTACAGAGAATTAACTGGTGGTATCTATTTTGGAGAAAAAAAATTAAACGAAAAAGGAACAGTTGCATCTGACCTTTGTGAGTATTCTGAAAAAGAAATAAGCAGAATTGCTCATTTAGCATTTAAAGCGGCTAAAAACAGAAGAAAAAAAGTAACACTTGTAGATAAAGCAAATGTATTAGAGTCTTCTAGATTATGGCGTAAAGTAGTTACTAGAATAGGTGAAAGTTATCCTGAAATAGAATTAGACTTTTTATTTGTTGATAATGCTGCTATGCAAATGATATTAAATCCATCACAGTTTGATGTTATTTTAACTAACAATATGTTTGGCGATATTATTTCTGATGAAGCTAGCGTTATAACTGGTTCTATTGGTTTACTTGCCTCTGCATCTGTAGGTGCAGAAAATGCAATGTTTGAGCCTATACACGGTTCTTTTCCTCAGGCAACGGGCTTGGATATTGCCAATCCAATTGCCGCTATATTATCTGCCGCAATGTTACTAGAACATCACGGTTTAAATGAAGAAGCACAAGCCATACAAATGGCTGTAGAAAATGCTATTATTAATAATGTTGTTACATCAGATCTAAATCCAGATAGCACATTAGGAACAGATTATGTTGGCGATTATATTGCTAACAGCATTGTAGATACAGATGAATATTTACACTTAAACAACGAAAACATAGGCTTAGGAAAATCTACTATTATTTAGTAGATTTTTCCTTTAATAAGCTATTTATTGTTTGCGTAAAATCGGTTTTAAATTCTGTGTATTTTTCTCCTGTAGCAGGCCCATCAAACCCTGTGTGTATTTTACGCACATTACCACTTCTATCAATTAGTATTGTTGTTGGGTAAGACAAAATATGATTTAACATTGGTAATTTCTGTTGTGCCTTTTGCTTGCTAGAATTACCATATTGCGCCAATAAAATAGGATACTCTACTCCTATTTTTTCTTTTAAACGCTTTATTTTATTAAAAGCACTTTCTTTTGTTTTAGCATATTCAAAAGCTAATGAAATTATTTTTAAATCTTCATTTTTATTGTCTTTTAAAAACTGAGTTAAAAACTTTGTTTCATCTAAACAATTAGGACACCAAGTACCCATAATTTGTACTATTACCACTTTATTTTGATAAACCTTATCACTTAA
The DNA here is from genome assembly GCF_030546975.1 of Cellulophaga sp. 3_MG-2023. Lineage (NCBI taxonomy): Bacteria > Pseudomonadati > Bacteroidota > Flavobacteriia > Flavobacteriales > Flavobacteriaceae > Cellulophaga > Cellulophaga sp. 3_MG-2023. Next base: position 338,116 of record NZ_JAUOPS010000001.1, on the reverse strand, counting down.
AGAAACAGTCTTGTTATTTACATCAGGAAAAGAAAAATCTAACTTTTTGTAACCTTCATTTAAATAGGTAAGTGTGGTATCTGCAGGCAGCTCATAACTTTCATTTCTTTTTGCTAAAAAAGGTTCTTTAAAATGATTACCAGAATAAAAAGTTCCTTCTAAAACCGAATCTGTTAATTTACCAGTAAACAAAAACGCATGTGCACCATCAAAAGTAGAAAGTTTTAAAGAGTCGCCATCTACAACCCCCTCTAAATACCTATAATCACCCGTAGTGGTTCTAAAAGTACCTGTTACTTTAGTATTATTCTGTTTAAAAACACCTTTAGCAATGTAACTATCTTCTGTTTCTGGACTAAAAATAGTCTCCCAAACTCCACTAACATTTTTATTTGGAGTTTTATCCACTTTAAATCGTTCTACATCATTATTAAAAACAGCTTTAAACGGCACTACCCTATCTAAACTTTCTTTAATAAAACTTCCACTAATTTCTGTAGCTGTAAATTTTCCTTTTAAATACCCTTCAAAAACCGGCATTTTAATCGTTATAGAATCGTTTTTTATACTAATTTCATCTACATCTATTACTTCCTCTGCATTAAAAACTTGTATTGCAATTACATTTTTATCGTTATAATTTAATGCAAAAATAAAGGGTAGCACCTCATTATCTTGCACTTGCAGTTGAGCCAACCATTTACCTTCTTTTAATTTTTCTGTTTTAGGTGTTGAACAAGAATAAACAAAAAATAAAACAATAGTTAACAGCCCTAATTTCTTCATAATAAAGTGGTTTTTGTAAAAATCGTAATATAAACTAAAAGCTTACAATAAAAAATGGAAAATGGTTTAAATATGTGTTGAATGTCTTTACGCATTGTCCTATCTTTGGGGCTTTAAATTTTTAGAATGAAAATATCTTACAACTGGTTAAAACAGTTTTTACATATTGATTGGGAAGCTGATAAAACGGCAGAATTATTAACAGATTTAGGTTTAGAAGTAGAAGGCATTTCTGAATTTGAAAGTGTTAAAGGTGGACTAAAAGGTATTGTGGTTGGGCACGTATTAACATGCGTAAAACACCCTAACGCAGATAAACTAAAATTAACTACTGTAGATATAGGCGCAGATGCTCCTGTACAAATAGTTTGTGGCGCTCCTAATGTAGACAAAGGACAAAAAGTACCCGTTGCTACTATTGGCACTACCCTTTACACAGAAGAGGGTGAAGCTTGGAAAATTAAAAAGGGAAAAATACGTGGTGAAGAAAGCCACGGAATGATTTGTGCTGAAGACGAACTTGGTTTAGGCAAAGGTCATGATGGTATTATGGTTTTAGCAGAAGACTTAAAACCTGGAACTCCTTGTGCTGAAATTTTTGAAATAGAATTAGATACCGTTTTTGAAATTGGTTTAACACCAAACCGTGCAGATGCAATGAGCCACTTTGGTGTTGCAAGAGATTTAAGAGCCGGATTAATTCAGCAAGAGATTAAAAAAGAATTAATTACACCTCCTGTAACAAATTTTAATGTTGAAAATAGATCATTAAAAGTTGCTGTAGATGTTTTAGATAAAGATTTAGCACCTAGATATTGCGGTGTAACCATAAGTAACTTAGAAGTTAAAGATTCTCCTGATTGGTTAAAAAACAGGTTACGATCAATAGGGTTAACTCCTAAAAACAACGTTGTAGATGCTACCAACTATGTACTACATGAGTTAGGACAGCCATTACACGCTTTTGATGCTAATAAAGTTAAAGGTCACAAAATAGAAGTTAAGACTGTTGCTGCTGGCACAAAATTTACAACTTTAGATGATGTAGAAAGAGAACTACATGAAGAAGATCTAATGATATGTGATGAAGAAAAACCACTGTGTATAGCTGGTATTTTTGGAGGCAAAGACTCTGGCGTAACAGAAAATACTACTGCTATATTTTTAGAAAGTGCTTATTTTAATCCTGTTTCTGTACGTAAAAGTGCCAAAAGACACGGTTTAAATACTGATGCTTCTTTTAGATTTGAAAGAGGTATAGACATACAAAATGTAGAATATGCATTACGCAGAGCAGCTTCATTAATTAAAGAAATTGCTGGTGGTGATATTACATCAGACATTGTAGATCTTTATCCTAAAAAAGTTGAAGATCACGAAGTATTTTTAACTTACGAAAAAATTAACAAGTTAATTGGACAAAACATACCAGGAGAAACTATAAAATCTATTTTAACATCTTTGGATATTAAAGTAAAAAATGTTTCTGAATCTGGAATGGGACTTGCCATACCTTTTTACCGTGTAGATGTACAAAGACAAGTAGATGTTATTGAGGAAATTCTTAGAGTTTATGGTTATAACAACATTAACTTTACAACAAAACTTAATGCATCTATAGCTTCTAAATCTAGGTTTGAAGATTATAAGTTACAAAACGTAATTGGAAACCAATTGGCTAGTCAAGGTTTTTATGAAATTATGGCAAATAGCTTAACAACTATAGACTATAATAAACACTCTGAAAACTTAAAGGATGACAACTCTGTTGTTATGCTAAACCCTCTTAGCTCTGACTTGTCTGCATTAAGACAATCTATGCTATTTAGCGGCTTAGAAGCAATATCACACAACATAAACAGAAAAAACTTAAACTTAAAGTTTTTTGAATTTGGAAAAACGTACCATAAATTTTTAGACAAAAGAATAGAAAATAAGCATTTATCTTTATTCTTAACAGGCAAACAGGAAGATGACAACTGGTATGCTACACAAAACAAATCAGATTTCTTTTACCTAAAATCTTATATAGAAACTGTTTTTAGTAAACTTGGAATACTTAAAACAAATTCTTCTCCTGTTGAAAACGATATTTTCCAAGAAGGTTTAGTATTAAAATCTAAAAAAATTACTCTTGTAGAGTTTGGTGTTATTAAACCATCTATTACATCAGATTTTGATATAAAACAAGAAGTATTATTTGCAGATTTTAACTGGGATAATATTATAAAGTTAGCAGCAGAAAATACAGTTGTATTTAAAGAAATTAGCAAATACCCTACTGTAAAAAGAGATTTTGCTTTATTGCTAGATACAAAAGTTAACTTTAAAGATCTTTATGATATAGCTTTTGAAACAGAAAAGAAGTATTTAAAAGAAGTTAATTTATTTGATGTGTACACAGGAGATAAACTTCCTGAAGGTAAAAAATCTTATGCGGTAAGTTTTACCCTGTCTGACGATAAAGACACATTAAAAGACAAGCAAATAGATAAAATTATGTCTAAGCTTAGAAACAACTACGAGAAAAAGTTAGGAGCAGAATTAAGATAGTATCTTAAATCTGCTTTGGCAAAATTACGCTGTCTATAAGATGCATTACACCATTACACTGTTCTGCATCTGCAGCTGTAATTTTTGCAGAATGCCCTAAAGCATCTGTAAGTATGATATCTGTACCTTTCATTGTAGCAACAATTTTTTTACCTTGTATAGTAGTATAAGTTGCAACACCATTACCCTGGCACATTGCCTTTAAAATTTTTGATGCAGATATTTTACCTGCAATTATATGATAAGTAAGTAAAGAGGTTAAATCTTTTTTATTTTCACTTTTAAGCAACTTAGTTATTTTCTCTGACGATATTTTACTAAAAGCTTTGTCATTAGGTGCAAACACCGTAAAAGGACCATCGTTACGTAACAAGTCTTCTAAATCTGACCCTTGCATTGCTGCCAATAAAGTCTTATGTGTTTGTGATTGCTGTGTATTCTCTACAATAGAAAAATTGGGGTTCATCCCTTGATTTGTAGTAGTTGTAGAAGAATTTTGAGCTGATAAATAGCCTGCAGATACTAAGGCTAGTAGTAGATGAATTAGGGGGAATTTCATACGAATGTAAAAGTAAATATAATTAAGATTGTCGGTGAACGGTGAAGTTCACCTACAATATACAACTTTTACATTACTGTACAACTATAAAATGTGTATTTTATCGATAAGATAACCTTAAATTAAGATTGGTACAGCTTTTCTCTCTGCTCTTTTATAGACTTATCAGACATATACTCATCAAAAGTTAAGTATCTATCTATAGCTCCATTAGGCGTCAACTCTATTATTCTATTAGCAACTGTATTAGCAAACTCATGATCATGTGTAGTAAACAATACTGTTCCTTTAAAGTTTTTTAATGAATTGTTAAACGCAGTAATACTCTCTAAATCCAAGTGGTTTGTAGGTTCATCTAGCATAACAACATTGGCCCTAAGCATCATCATTCTACTTAACATACAACGTACTTTTTCACCTCCAGAAAGTACTGTACATTTTTTTAACCCTTCTTCTCCACTAAAAAGCATTTTACCCAAAAAGCCTCTAATGTGCACTTCTTCTCTTTCTTCTTCAGTTTTTGCCCATTGACGCAACCAATCTACTAGGTTTATTGGTTTATTAAAGAAATCTGAGTTATCTGCTGGCAAATAAGATTGTGATGTTGTAACACCCCATTGAAATTCACCTGTAGTAGCTTGTTTGTTATTATTTACAATTTCATAAAAAGCAGTACTTGCTCTAGAATCTTTAGAAATTATAGCCACCTTATCTCCTTTGGCTAAATTTATATTTACATCTTTAAAAAGTAAATCACCATCTTCTGAGGTTGCTGAAAGATTTTCTACATTTAATATTTGATCTCCGGCTTCTCTTTCTCTTTCAAAAATAATTGCAGGATACCTTCTACTTGATGGTTTAATATCATCAATTTTTAATTTAGAAAGCATCTTTTTTCTAGACGTTGCTTGTTTACTTTTTGCAACGTTAGCACTAAAACGCATAATAAACTCTTGTAGTTCTTTTGCTTTTTCTTCTGCTTTCTTATTTTGTTGTGCTCTTTGTCTTGCTGCAAGTTGACTACTCTCATACCAGAACGTATAGTTACCAGAATACAAGTTTAGTTTACCAAAATCTATATCACCTATAGAAGTACAAACAGCATCTAAAAAGTGTCTATCGTGAGATACTACAATTACAGTATTATCATAACCAGCTAAAAAGCGCTCTAACCAATTAATGGTTTCATAATCCAAGTCGTTAGTAGGCTCATCCATAATTAAAACATCAGGACTACCAAATAAAGCTTGAGCTAATAACACACGTACTTTTAATTTTGAATCTAAATCTGCCATTGAAGAAAAATGAAACTCTTCAGATATACCCAAGTTAGACAACATTGTAGCGGCTGCACTATCTGCATTCCAACCATCCATTTCTTCAAAAAGAACTTGCAACTCCCCTATTCTGTCTGCATTAGCATCATCATAATCTGCATAAAGGGCATCAATTTCTTTCTTAATTTTATATAATGGCTTATTACCCATTACCACTGTTTCTTGCACTGTAAACTCATCATAAGCATTGTGGTTCTGCTCTAGAATAGACATTCTTTTTCCTGCCTCTAAATGTACGTGTCCAGAAGTGGCATCAATTTGCCCAGATAGTACTTTTAAAAAGGTAGATTTACCAGCACCATTGGCACCAATTATACCATAACAATTTCCTTGAGTAAAAGTTACGTTAACATCATCAAAAAGGATTCTTTTTCCAAATTGAACAGATAAATTAGATACTGATAGCATAGTTTTATTTTAAAATTTGTGCAAAAATAGTGAATTTAAACCCCTAATACCAATACATTTTAACCAATAAACTATGTATTTCATCTTTGTATTAATTTTTTTAACTACACATTAACAATAGTACACCCTAAGGTTCATTAAATTTGTGTGTAACGTTAGCTATTACTATATGAATAAATTTTTACTCTTTCTTTCCATTTCTTTATTAATAAGTTGTGGTGAGAAACAAAAAAACTCCCCATACATATACTTTGCTGGTGAAATTGTAAACCCCAAAAACGACAGTGTTGTCTTATATAAAGATGACCGTAAAGTTTGCTCTAGAAAATTAGACAATGATAATAGGTTTGCTTTTGAATTAGATTCTTCTGCTGAAGAAGGTTTATATCATTTTGGGCATAAAGAAGTACAATATATATACCTAGAAAAAGGAGATAGCCTATTAATACGAGTTAATACGGTAGATTTTGATGAGTCGTTGGTATTTGATGGTATTGGTCAAGAAATAAATAACTTTTTACTTGAAATGTTTTTGATTCATGAGAATGAAGAATTAAACATTGTAGATAAATTATATGTTTTAGAGCCTAAAGCATTTAGTAAAAAAGTTGACTCCTTACACAGTATAAAAATAAATGCATTAAATAATTTAAAGATCGATGCTAATTTATCTGATAACGCGGTAACAATTGCTAAAACAGGAATAGATTACACTACCTATTTATACAAAGAAAAGTATCCTTTTAAACACAGAAGAGCTTTAAAAGAAAAGGCACTTATGCAACCGCCTGAAGATTTTTATGCTTATCGAAAAGATCTTACATACAACAACCCAAATTACACTTACATTACTCCATATTATAATTTTATGAAGCAACACTTTGGAGGTATGTCTTATATTAATTGTAAAGAAGGTTGCGAGCTAAATGGCAGTTACTACATAAACCAATTACATTTTAGCGAACACCAGCTTAGGCTTATAGACAGTATGGTTGGAGAAAAAAATTTAAAAGACAACCTAATAAGAAATGTAGCTTTAAATTACCTTTTACGTTCTGATGATACTTATGAGAACAACAAGGCATTTATGACAGACCTACATAAGATTGCTAGCAAAAACAAACATATAGCAGAAATAGATTCTTTATTTGTTAATATAGAAAAACTACAACCAGGTTCAGTTTTACCAGGAATATACGTTCAGAATATTAACGGAGAACAAAAGACACTAAAAACAATTAGCGAAGAACAAAAAAATGTAGTTTTTTACTTTTGGATGGGAGAAAATAATATTCATTTTAAAAATATCATAAACCGTGTGAATGATTTAAAAGAAAAAAACAAAAACAACTATACTTTTGTTGGTATAAGCTTAAGAACAAATAAGAAAAACTGGGAAAATATTGTAAAAGCTAACAACTTAACCAAAGAAACTCAGTATAGAGCAGATGATTTAAAAAAGATAAACAATGCTTTAATAATAAACGGTAAGCTTAACAGAGCTATAATAACTAAAAATGGTAAAATTACTAATGGCTTTGCTAATATGTATGGTCAGTTCTAGAGAGTAAAAATCCTAACTTATATATAACTAAAAAATCCCCTAGAAGCAATTCTAGGGGATTTTTTTATATTAGAAAAAGAAATGTTAGTTTCCTTTTTTGTAATCTTCTAAAAATTTAGCCAATCCGCTATCAGTTAAAGGATGTCTTAACAAACCTTCTATAGATGATAAAGGCCCTGTCATAACATCTGCACCAATTTTAGCACAATCTATAACGTGCATTGTGTGCCTTACAGATGCGGCTAATATTTCTGTTGAAAAAGCATAGTTATCATAAATATGTCTAATTTCTGCAATAAGATTTAAACCATCTGTAGAAATATCATCTAACCTACCAATAAAAGGAGAAACATAAGTTGCACCAGCTTTTGCAGCTAATAATGCCTGCCCTGCAGAGAAAACTAAAGTAACATTAGTTCTAATTCCTTTATCAGAGAAATACTTACACGCCTTAACACCGTCTTTAATCATTGGTAATTTAACAACAATTTGCTCGTGTAGTTCAGCCAACTCAGTACCTTCTTTTATCATTGCTTCATATTCCGTAGCAATAACTTCTGCAGAAACATCACCATCTACAATGTTGCAGATATCTACATAATGTTTTAAAATATTATCTCTACCTGTAATGCCCTCTTTGGCCATTAAAGAAGGGTTAGTTGTTACACCGTCCAAAACACCTAGTTCTTGTGCTTCTTTTATTTGTGCCAAATTTGCTGTGTCAATAAAAAATTTCATCTTTTTGTTATTTTAAAAATTATGATTTAAATAATAGGTTCACTGTTAATCAGCTTATTTTACAATTTCTGCAAAATTACAATTTGTAATGATTCAATAATAATTTTTCATATGTTTTATCTGGCAAAATACTCTTTAAAAACAATGAAAATTTCTGCATAAAAGCACCTACTTTGTAATGCACTTTTGGCTTTTTTGTATTTATTATCTTAAACACCATTTTAGCAACTTGTATTGGATCCTCGCCAGAATCTACATGTTCATTCATTACCTGTAATGTATTACCATAAGGAGTTTTATAAGCAGAATCATTTAAAAGCGGTACATGGTACCTACCAGAAGCTATATTTGTAGCAAAATCTCCTGGTGCAACAGTTGTTATATGCACTCCAAAATCTTTAACCTCCATACGCATTGCCTCTACCACAAGCCCCAAAGCTCCTTTACTTGCAGAATAAATTCCTCTGTAGGGCAAGCCCATATAACCAGCAATAGAAGTAATATTTATAATTAGACCATTGTTTTGCTTTCTCATTTGTGGCAAAACAGCCTTCATTAAGTGTATTGGTCCGTTTAAGTTAATATTAAACGCATTTAAAATTTCTTCGTTAGGAGTTTCTTCTATTGGTCCAGTTATACCAACACCAGCATTGTTAACCAAAACATCTAATCTCCCCTCTTTTTCTATCACAAAAGAAACGGCAGACTTTATTGTTTCTGGTTTTCTAACATCTAAATCGACTAAATTAAAATGATTAAAATCTGGATATTTTTCTTTATTCCTTGTTGTACCATATACGGTATAGCCTTTAGCAGTTAAATATATACCTATAGATTTACCTATACCTGAAGAACCGCCTGTTATTAAGACTACTTTATTACTCATATTACTTTAAATAATTATGAGTGCAAATTAACAAATAAATAAAGGATGGTGGAAATTATGCTTTGCTAAATTTAGCGCATAAAAAAAGGCAAGCTACCTACATCGCACCGCTCAACCGCGTACCCTTGCTGCGTTCCCACCCTGGGGGATTAAACAGGAGCTGGTCGTGTAGGACTTGCCGGTTGCAAATATACAATCTTTTAAATTTTTCGCAATCATTTTTCATTCTAATTTTAATTAAATACCTTGCTAATACTAACACCATTATTATGAAAACACTTAAGCTTTTAACTTACAGCACACTAACAGTTTTATTATTTTCTTGCGGAGGAGCAAATACTCCTGCTTCTAGCCTATTTGAAATTCAAATTACAGGCAAAAAAGCTAAATTTAACCAAAATGAAACAGTAGATATTAACCTTAAGAACAAAAAAAACAAAACTATTAATGCTATAACATATACTATAGATGGTGAAAAAGTTGAAGTAAATAATAATAAATTAGTATTAAATTCTAAAAAAGTAGGCAACAAAACTATTACCGCAGAAGTAAGTTATGATGATACTACAGCTAAGGTTTCTAAAAAAATAACCGTGTTTGCTGGTACATCACCTAGTATTTATACTTATGAGATTTTAAATGAGTATCCGCATAATCCAAACTACTTTACTCAAGGCTTAGAGTTTTACAAGGATACCTTATATGAGAGTACTGGAAAGAGAGAGAAATCTGTATTGGTAAAAAAAGATTATAAAACAGGTACTATTTATAAGGAGCATAAATTAAAAGATACCCAGTTTGGAGAAGGTATAACTATTTTAAAAGATAAAATTTACCATTTAACGTGGCAAAGCAACATTGGATTTGTTTACGATGTAAATACTTTTAAAGAAATAGACCAATTTACATACGGAAAAAGTAGAGAAGGCTGGGGTTTTTGTAATGATGGAGAAAAATTATATAAGAGTGATGGTTCCGAAAAAATATGGACATTAAATCCTGATACTTTAATTGAAGAAGATGCTATTGAAGTATATACAAATAGTAAAAAACTTATTAAAATAAATGAGTTAGAGTATGTTAATGGAAAAATTTACGCTAACACTTGGCAATCTGGCCAAGATGTAGCTGTAATTATAGATCCAAAGAGTGGTGTTGTAGAGGGCATAATTAATTTTAACGGTTTAAAAGATAAGGTTACAAAAACTGATGATGTAGATGTTTTAAATGGTATTGCATATAACCCAACCACCAAAACATTTTTTGTTACTGGTAAAAATTGGGATAAAATGTTTGAGGTAAACATTTTAAAAAAATAAATAGTGAAAATCTACAACAAAACTATTACTGTCACCGCAGATGATTTAGACGATTTAAACCACGTTAATAACGTTAGGTATTTGCAGTGGGTACAAGATATATCTAAAGAACATTGGCAAGCATCTGCTAGCAAAGAAATACAAAACAACCATATGTGGGTTGTTAGCACTCATTTTTTAGAGTATAAATCTGCTGCTGTTTTAAATGATATTATTAAGGTTAAAACCTATATTAAAAAATCTGAAGGAGCAATATCTATTCGTATTGTAGAAATGAGAAATGCAGAAACAAACAAACTTATTTTAAAATCTAAAACAGAATGGTGCCTTTTAAATGCTAAAAGCTTAAAACCTATACGTGTATCAGAAAAAATAAAGAATATTTTCATTGATACCAATCAATAAAATATAAAATTCTACTCCTTATTATACAGCTATAATTTTTTATTACTATATAATAAGGATATTACAAATTACCATTACAGTTTAAAAAACTTCACTCTTAATTTCTTTTTTAAACAAACCAAAGTGACTCTAAAATTTCACCAGTAAATAATAAAAATTTATCATCTTAAAATTAATGCTTACAGTTTTCTAGAAAACAACTATTTATTCTATTTTCCTTTTTATTTGTAAGTTTTTACCCCTAAAAGGCAAAAAAACAGACATTTTAACACTCAAAACCACAAAAAATTAGAGGTTTACGTGTAATCTGTTTCATAAATGTATATGTAATTTTATGCTAGAGAATATTAGCAATGAATTACTCATACACAATAATAGGTAACTCTGCTTCTTCTAATTTGCAACTTCAGCATTTTTTAGAAGAGTATAATGACTTTATGTGTGTAGATATTTCAGAAAATTCTAACAGTGCATTAAATAGTATTTTAAAATATAGTCCTGATATTATTTTCGTTGACCTACAAAAAAATGCTGAAGAATATTTTAGAATGGTTTCAGATTTATATCAATATATAAATAACATTCCTTTAATAATAGGTGTAAGTAAAAATAAGGAACACGCCTATGATGCTATAAAGAATGGATTTTTTGATTATTGGCTACTACCATATAATGAATTTGATATTAGGAAATCTGTTTTAAAAATAAGAAAGCAAACTCCAGTAAAGGAAACTTCACCAACATTATGTCTTCAATCTTATAAAGATTACCAATATATTGACACTTCAGATATATTATATTTAAAAGCAGACAACAACGCCACAGATATATACTTGCATAGTGGTAAACGAATAAGCGCTTTTAAAACATTAAAGACATTTGAAAACAAATTACCCGAAAATTTCATAAGAATACATCAAAGTTACATCATAAATAGCAGCTACGTATCCGGAATTAATTACGGAAAAAGCGTATGCGTCATAAGAAAAAGTGATGTAAAACTACCCTTTTCAAAATCATACAAAGAAAAAATAGATACTATAAAGAATAAGATTAGTAAAAATGCTATTTCTACACATAATTAATCAAATACTAATAAAAATAAACTATAGACTCACAAAAACCAACTACATACTAATGAAAATAAATTCTTACTATTTTTATAAGATATTGATTATACTTTAGCAAAGCAATAAAAACATATTTAACCTAAAACAAAAATTATGAAAAATCTAATTAACCTACTTGCCTTGTTTATTTTCAGTCTATTATTATTTTCTTGTGATGCTGATAGTAATTCTAATGATGCTCTGTATGAAAATGTAAGCCTTACTGATGACGATGAAGTAGAAGGCCCTAAAGGTAGCGGTGGTGTAGCAGCTACAGATGACGATGAAGTAGAAGGCCCTAAAGGTAGTGGTGGCGTAGCAGCTACAGATGATGATGAAGTAGAAGGCCCTAAAGGTAGTGGTGGTTCTGTAGATTAAATACCAACTAAGAAATAAAAAAGTAAAGCCTTAAATGTTAAATTTAAGGCTTTTTTTATACCTTAGGCTATTCTAAAATCCAATTTTCGTGCAAAAAATATGTACTCTACTTATTATAACTACATTACTCTTTTCATGTAAAAATGAAAAAGAAAAAATAGAGACCACAGTTAACGTAAAATACGAGCAAAAAAATAGTGATACAACTAATTTATTACAACATAAAAAAGATTCCTTGTATAGAAAAAGGTTACACTCATTAGCTTATACATATTTAACACAAAATGATTCTCTAAAATTTAGAAAAACGAACCAAAAAGTAATAGAGTTATCTAAAAAACAAAATGACTCTACCATATTAGCAAATGCATATTGGGATTTGGGATATTTTTTTGACAAAAAAGTAGAAATAGATAGTAGTTATTTTTACTATTTAAAAGCTCAAAAAATTTTTAATCTTCAAAAAAAACAAATAAAAGAAGGTAAGGTATTGCGATCTATTTCCCTTATACAATCTAATGTTAAGGACTATAGAGGCAGTGAAATATCTACCATAAAAGCTATTGAATTATTTGACAACAAAAAAGGAACAGATATAGATTTATATCACTCTTATAACAACTTAGGGTCTGTTACTAATGCTTTAAAAGAGCATGATAGAGCCTTAAAATATTACAACAAAGCTCAAGAATACTACAAAAAAATAAAACCTAAAAGCAAAATAAATACTGCATTAGTTAATAATATAGCAAATGTATATAGAGATAAAGAAGATTATAATAGCGCTATTAAAAACTACAAAAAAGTACTTGCTGTAGATAGCCTATATGAGAAAAAAACTTTGTTCTACGCTAAAGTATTAGACAATTACGCCTACACAAAGCTAAAACTAAAAGATACTGCTAATGTAGAGCAACAATTATTACAATCATTAAAAATAAGAGATAGTTTAAATGACATTTCTGGTTTAGCAGTGAGCCACTTTAACTTAGCAGAGTTTTATATTCTAAAAAAAGATACTTCAAAGGCTTTAGATAATGCTAAAAAGGCTGAAGAATATTCATTAAAGACAAAAAACAATAAAAGATTATTACAGGCTTATGACCTACTTACATCTATAGACCCTATTAACGCCAGTAGTTATGCACATAAGTACATTGTGTTAAACGATAGCTTAATTGCAGAAGAAAGGTTACTACAAGATAAGTTTACCAGAATTAAATATGAAACAGACGAAGTTTTAGAAGAAAAAGAAGTTTTAGAAGAGCAAAAACAGCTACTTATATACTTTGTTATTGGTGCACTACTACTGGCTTTTGCAGTTTTTGTAATTGGTAGTCAATATATAAAAAATCAAAAGTTAAGGTTTGAACAAGAGCAGCAAGAAACCAACTTAGAGACTTTTAATCTAATGCTAGATCAAAAAGGTAAACTAGCAAAAGCTAAACAAGAAGAGCAAATACGAATATCTCAAGAGTTACATGATGGTGTTTTAGGCAGTTTAACAGGAATAGGTTTAATATTAAAAGCTACTAACAAAAGAGCAGACCAAGAAGCCATTGATGAACGCTTAGATCTTATAAAACAATTACAAGAAACAGCAGAAGAAATTAGAACAATTTCGCACACCTTAAGTGCTGCTTCTTCTAAAAAAATGCAAAACTTTACAAATTCTATTATCGAATTACTACATAACACTGGCAAAGCTTCAAACATAAAAACAAGTTTTACATTTGATAATAAAATAGATTGGGATCATTTAAATGCTGAAATTAAAATTAACCTTTATAGAATGATACAAGAAGGGGTTCAGAATTGTGTAAAATATTCTAAAGCAGAAAATATTTTATTAGATTTAAGTATGAAGAATTCAAATTTATCAGTAATTTTATCTGATGACGGTGTAGGTTTTAACCTCCAAAAGAAAAAAAGAGGCATAGGGCTTAAAAATATATTTTCTAGAGCTAATAAAATAAACGCTAAAGTAAATATTGACAGTACATTAGGAAATGGAACAAAAATTCACATTTCTATACCGCTAGATAAAAAAGATACATTTAATACATAACCCAGATCAAAGTTTAATAAAATATGCGAACCCTAAAAATATTAGCTGTTGATGATCATCAACTTATACTAAAAGGATACCAGTATACATTTGCAGATATAAACCCAGCTAAATATAATATAAACTTAACCACAGCAGGTAGTTACCAAAAAGCAAAACAATTAATAGAATCTAACATTTTTGATGTTGCTTTTTTAGATATTCAGATTGAAAGGCCTGATAAAGATAATATTGATGGTAATAAAACAGGAGAAAACTTAGGAATACTTTTAAGAGATATTTCACCAAAAACAAAAATAATATTTCAATCTTCATTTAGTGATAGTTTAAGAATTAGTAACATCTTTTCATCAGTAAATCCAGATGGTTACATTGTTAAAACAGAAGTTAACGAGGAGGTTATAGAAAAAGCATTAGACAATGTTTTAAACGACAGCACCTACTATTCTAAGTCTGCTATAGATGTTTTTAGAAAAACAATGACTAACAACATTATGATTAATGAAGATGATAAAGAAATTCTTTACCGTTTATCATTAGGTATAAAAACTAAAGATTTGGTTGACTATGTAAATTTATCTGTTACGGGTATAGAAACAAGAAAACGTAAATTAAAATTTATTTTTGATATTGAAAATGAAAACGACCTTGCTTTAATTAACGAAGCAAAAAGGAGGGGTTTTATTTAAAAGCTTGTAAGTACCAACTTACCTTGTTAAAAAATTTAACATATTTTTTGCCGTTTGAGCTAATAACCTCAAAAAATCCAAGGTTTACGTATAATCCAAACTCAAAAAATCATCATAGTTTTGTAGTAAGTATAACCTACAATTCATACTATGATGCCTAACCCATCGAGATATAAAGACATACGGTATTCTAATAACGTCCCAGAATGCATATTAGAACAACTAGAAATTTTTAGGAATGAACTAGAGAAAGCATATTTCTCTAAAGTTCTAATTAGAGTATTAAATAATAAGCCTGATGCCTATGAAATTGGAATAGAATTTCAATCTAACTTTTGGTTATCTGAAAGCGTTTGCTATTATAATAACTCTAATTGGCTAAAAGACAAGTTAGATATTAACTCATCTAGATTAGAGCAATTTTATAAGAGCTTAGAAAAACTAAGGTGTAATACAGAACAATTTGTAGATATAGCAGAATGCGCAATATATTTAGCAGATACATCTGTAATTATAAGCAAGGTGTGCACTAACAGTATTATAAACAGTTTAGATGCTATATTAGATACCTTAGTTACTAATGTAGAGTGTTTAATGACTGAAAATTTAGAACTACCTACAGAAATACACTTACCAATTTTATCTGAAGATAATATAAACTTAACCAATAATATAACTGAAAAATCTTACTTCGGGTTCTGGGGACTTTATTATGAGTCTGAAGAAGATGCCGTTATTTATGATGTGCGCAACAACAGCACAAATAGAGGTGACCTATTTATGATAGATCATATATAATAAATGGAAAACCAATTAAGGTTTTCCATTTATTTAACGGTTTTTTATTTAAAATATTAATTAAACAATGCTCTACCTTCCATTAGAGCATTTACTTTATCTCTAACATTTAAAATAACCTCTTCATCTTCTGGGCTATTAATTACGGCATCTACAAAGTCTACAATAGTTTGCATATCTGCTTCTTTTAAACCACGTGTTGTAATAGCTGCAGTTCCAAAACGGATACCAGATGTTACAAAAGGAGATTTATCATCAAAAGGAACCATATTTTTATTTGCAGTAATATCTGCTTTTACCAAAGCATTTTCTGCATCCTTACCTGTAATATTTTTATTTCTAAGATCTATAAGCATCATATGGTTATCTGTACCACCAGATATAATTTTATAATCTTTTTTAACAAATGCTGCGGCCATAGCTGCTGCATTTTTCTTTACCTGAATCATATAATGTAAATACTCATCAGTTAACGCCTCTCCAAAAGCTACTGCTTTTGCGGCAATAATATGCTCTAAAGGTCCGCCTTGGTTCCCTGGAAAAACTGCCAAATCTAATAAAGCAGACATTTTACGCAAGTTTCCGTTTTTAAGCTTAATTCCAAATGGGTTTTCAAAATCTTTCCCCATCATAATCATACCTCCTCTTGGACCACGTAATGTTTTGTGCGTAGTTGTTGTAACAATATGGCAATGTGGCATAGGATCATTTAAAATACCTTTAGCAATTAAACCAGCTGGATGAGAGATATCTGCTAACAACAAAGCACCAACACTATCTGCAATTACTCTAAAACGCTCAAAGTCTATATCTCTAGAGTAAGCAGAAGCACCAGCAATAATCATTTTTGGCTTTTCTTTAGTAGCTATCTCTTGTATTTTATCATAATTTAAAACTCCTGTTTCTTCCTCTACTCCGTAAAAAACTGGGTTATACAAACGACCAGAAAAGTTTACTGGAGAACCGTGAGTTAAGTGTCCACCGTGAGACAAATCAAAACCTAAAATAGTATCTCCTGGTTTTAAACAAGCGTGGTATACAGATGCATTTGCTTGTGAACCAGAGTGTGGCTGTACATTTACATATTCTGCACCAAAAAGCTCTTTAGCTCTATCAATAGCCAATTGCTCTACTTCATCTACAACCTCACAACCACCATAATAACGCTTTCCAGGATAACCTTCTGCATATTTATTGGTAAGCACAGAGCCTGCAGCTTCCATAACTTGTGGACTCGTAAAATTCTCTGAAGCTATTAATTCTATTCCTTCTAATTGACGTTCTTTTTCGTCATTAATTAAATCAAAAATTTGGTTATCGCGTTGCATAGATATTTTATTGCGTTAATAAAGTGTAAAAATACAAATTGCGATTCTTTAATCAGAAGAAAATAATATATTTGAAAAGAAATTTATCAAAAAAAAATTAACACGTACAATATGCCTATAAAAACTAACGATCCTTCAAAAAAATCTTGGATTTCTGTTGATTCTACTTCAGATTTTCCAATTCAGAATATTCCTTTTGGTGTATTTTTAACTAGGGAAGATATTATTACCATAGGTACTCGTATAGGAAACTATGCTATAGATTTAGGTGCATTGCACCAATTAGGGTATTTTGATGGTATACCGTTAACAGATGATATATTTTTACAAGATTCTTTAAATGATTTTATATCAGACGGAAAAAAAACTTGGCGTTTAGTTCGTAACAGAATTAGCGAAATATTTGATATAAATAATACAGCATTACAAAACAACGAAGAGCACAAAAAAATTGTGTTATTTACTATGGACGAAGTAGAGATGCAACTACCAGTTCAAATTGGTGATTACACAGATTTTTACTCTAGTAAAGAACACGCTACTAATATTGGTACAATGTTTAGAGATCCTAACAATGCATTGTTACCTAACTGGCTGCATATACCTGTTGGTTACCACGGTAGAAGCTCTACAATTATACCAAGCGGAACTCCTGTACATAGACCTAACGGGCAAACATTACCAAAAGGAGCAGAAACACCTGTATTTGGACCTTCTAAACTAGTAGATTTTGAATTAGAAACAGCTTTTATTACTACTGATGCTAACCTTTTGGGTGAGGCAATACCTGTAAACGAAGCTGAAGACTATATTTTTGGAATGGTTGTTTTTAACGACTGGAGTGCCAGAGATATTCAAAAATGGGAATATGTACCACTAGGGCCATTTTTAGCTAAAAACTTTGCTTCTTCAATCTCTCCTTGGATTGTTACTTTAGATGCTTTAGAACCTTTTAGAACCGCTAGTCCTGTACAAGAACCTAAGCCACTACCCTATTTACAGCAAACAGGAGAAAAGTCTTTTGACATTAATTTAGAGGTAGATATTACACCAGAAAATGGTGAACCAACAACAGTATCTAAATCTAATTTTAAGTATATGTATTGGACAATGGCACAACAACTTGCACACCACACAGTAAATGGTTGTAAAGTTAATAGTGGAGATATGATGGGGAGCGGTACAATTTCTGGTCCTACACCAGATTCTTACGGCTCTATGTTAGAACTATCTTGGCAAGGAACTAAGCCTGTAGAATTAGCCAACGGAGAAACTAGAAAGTTTATACAAGATAATGATACAGTTACCTTAAGAGGTTACTGTGAAAATAACGGTGTACGTATTGGTTTTGGAGAAGTTTCTACAAAATTACTACCTGCTATTCCTTTAAAATAAAATAGCTCAACTTTTAAAAAATTCCCTTTATAAGGGAATTTTTTTTGCCTAATAATTATACTATAAATCAAAATAGTAGACAATAAGTTTAGTCTTACAAGAAAAATAAAAAGGCTAAAACCCCTTGTAAAATATACTATTAAGCAGCATACAGCGTTTGCTCTTTTGTATATTGGCACGACTATTGAAAATGTACCTACAATATTAAACCAAATGTTATGAAAAAAATTCTACTATTAACCGCAGTATCTATTTTTTTAGCCTCTTGTAGCGGAGTTAAAAAAACACAAGAAGCTATTAATACAGGTAATTACTTATCTGTAATACAAACATCTGTTAAGAACTTAGCAGCCAACAAAACTAAAAAAAGCAATCAGCCATATATAAGCTTATTAGAAGATGCTTTTAAAAAAAATACAGATAGAGAATTAAATCAAATTGAGTTTTATAAAAAAGATGGTAATGCTTCTAATTACGAGCATATTTTTAATGCTTACAATCGTCTTAAAAATATTCAAGAGCAAATTAAGCCACTATTACCTTTAAGAATTATAGAAGAGAATAGAAATGCTAATTTTACCATAACTAATTATGATGATAAAATTTTATCATCTAAAAAGCAACTAGCGGAGTATTTGTACAATAATGCTAGTAACTTACTTGCAAATGCCGTAAACAAAGATGATTACAGAAGAGCTTATGATGATTTTAATTATTTAAATGAATTAAGTCCTAACTATGCTGACACTAGGTTAAAGATTGAAGAGGCTCACAATAAAGGCATAGACTATATTAAAGTTAAACTTGTAAATAGTACAGATAAAATTATACCTGTACGTTTAGAGGACGACCTATTAAACTTTAATACTTATGGTTTAAATGATCTATGGACGGCATACCATACACAACCTATAAACAATGTAGTGTATGATTATGAGATGAAAGTTGATTTTAGAGAAATTAATATTTCACCAGAACAAATTAGAGAAAAAGTGCTAGTAAAAGAATCACAAATAAAAGATGGTTATAAGTATGTATTAGATGAAGATGGACAAGTTGTTTTAGATGAAGATGGCAACAAAGTAAAAACAGATAAATTTAAAACTGTTAGATGTAACTTTTATCAATTTACACAATCTAAATCTGCTCAAGTAACCGGTGTGGTTAGCTTTACAGACTTAAACACAAAACAACAAGTAAATACTTACCCATTAGCTAGTGAGTTTATTTTTGAACACAATTACGCTAATTATAGAGGTGATAAAAGAGCTTTAACAAGTGATTTAATTTCTATGTTAAGTTTAAAATCTGTACAATTTCCAAGCAATGAACAAATGGTTTATGATGCCGGAGAAAGTTTAAAAGCTAATTTAAAAAACATTATAACTAGACATAAATTCTAACATTTAAAATTTACAAACAACAAAAAAGCCCTTGCAATTGCAAGGGCTTTCTTTTTAAATATACTTTTCAAAATCTAGTTCAGAAATACTACCGTGAGATGCATTAGCAACTGCAACACCATTTTTTATAACTAATAATTGTGGTGATTGGTGAATAACTTGAAACTTATAACCTGTTTCATTAGACACCTCTCTGTATTGCAACAAGTCTAAATAATACAAATCTGCCTGCTCCTCTGTAAAATTATACGTATCTCTAAACATTTTAATTACCATACGGCTAATACCACAAGTAGTAGAGTGTTTAAAAATAATTTGAGTTTTGGTTTTAGATTTTTCTTCAATCTCTTGCAATTGTGCAACTGTAGTTAAGGGTATCCAAGGCAATTGTTTTTCCTCTTTTTTATTTTCATCCTTACTTCCAAATATACCTTTAAATAATCCCATTTTATTCTTAATTTTATAGTTAAGTCGATGCAAAGCTACAACCTTACAACTGACTATTTGTCTTGCAAAAACAAGTAATAACAGCCATTTTGTCCGTCTTATCGCTTTGGTAAGATAATTGACTTTAATCTTGTAAAAATACTAATACTATAAAAAATACAACATATATGAACATTAATAATTTTACAATAAAATCTCAAGAGTCTTTGCAGCAAGCGCAATTGCTAGCACAGGAACTTGGGAATCAGCAAATAGAAAACGAACATTTATTTAAAGCTTTAATTAAAGTTGATGAAAACGTAATGCCTTTCATCTTAAAAAAATTAAATGTAAATGTTGCACTATTAACACAGATTGTAGACAAAGAACTACAAAGTTTACCTAAAGTAACTGGCGCAGATATTATGATGTCTCGTGAAGCTGGTAAAACAATTAACGAAGCAATTATTGTTGCTAAAAAAATGAATGATGAGTATGTATCTACAGAACACCTACTCTTAGCCATTTTTAAATCTAAAAGTAAAATATCTCAAATCTTAAAAGACCAAGGAGTAACAGAAAAAGATTTAAATGCTGCAATAACAGAATTAAGAAACGGAAACAATGTAACATCTCAAAGTGCAGAAGAAAACTACAATTCTTTAGAGAAATACGCTAAAAACCTAAACAGACTAGCAGATGAGGGCAAATTAGACCCTGTAATTGGTCGTGATGAAGAAATTAGACGCGTACTACAAATTTTATCTCGTAGAACAAAAAATAACCCTATGCTAGTTGGTGAACCAGGCGTTGGTAAAACAGCCATTGCAGAAGGTATTGCACACCGTATTATACAAGGTGATATTCCTGATAATTTAAAAGACAAAATAATTTATTCTTTAGATATGGGAGCCCTAATTGCTGGTGCAAAATACAAGGGTGAGTTTGAAGAACGCTTGAAATCTGTAATTAAAGAAGTTACAAGTGCAGACGGACAAATTGTGCTGTTTATTGATGAAATACACACATTAGTAGGTGCTGGTGGCGGAGACGGTGCTATGGATGCGGCTAACATACTTAAACCTGCATTAGCTCGTGGAGAATTACGTGCTATTGGCGCCACTACTTTAGATGAATATCAAAAGTATTTTGAAAAAGATAAAGCACTAGAACGTAGGTTTCAAAAAGTAATAGTAGACGAGCCAAGCACAGAAAGCTCTATCTCTATTTTACGTGGTATTAAAGAAAAATATGAGGCTCACCATAAAGTACGTATTAAAGATGAAGCTGTTATTGGAGCCGTAGAACTATCTCAACGTTACATTACCAATCGTTTTTTACCAGATAAAGCAATAGATTTAATGGATGAAGCTGCTGCTAAATTGCGAATGGAAATTAATTCTAAGCCAGAAGAATTAGATGTTCTTGATCGTAAAATAATGCAATTAGAAATTGAGATTGAAGCCATTAAAAGAGAAGACGATAAAGACAAACTAAAAATACTTAACGTAGACCTTGCAAATATTAAAGAAGAACGTAATGAAATTTTTGCAAAGTGGGATAGCGAAAAAACTGTTGTAGACAACATACAGCAAGTTAAACAAGATATAGAAAACTATAAGTTAGAAGCAGAACGTGCAGAACGTAATGGAGATTATGGTAAAGTAGCCGAAATACGTTATGGTAAAATTAAAGAGTCGCAAGAAGCTTTAGATAAATTACAAAACACCTTAGCAGAACAACAAAGTAACGGTACTTTAATACAAGAAGAGGTTACATATGAGGATATTGCAGATGTAGTTGCAAAATGGACAGGTATTCCGGTAACTAAAATGCTACAAAGCGAAAGAGAAAAGTTACTAGACCTTGAGTCTGTTTTACACAAACGTGTAGTTGGACAAGAAGAAGCTATAGAGGCAGTATCTGACGCCATTAGAAGAAGTAGGTCTGGTTTGCAAGATGCAAAACGCCCAATTGGCTCTTTCTTATTTTTAGGTACAACAGGTGTTGGTAAAACAGAACTTGCTAAAACTCTTGCCTCTTATTTGTTTGATGACGAAAATGCATTAACCAGAATAGATATGAGTGAGTACCAAGAAAGACATTCTGTAAGTAGATTAGTTGGTGCACCTCCAGGTTATGTTGGTTATGATGAAGGCGGACAGTTAACTGAGGCTGTAAGACGCAGACCTTATTCGGTAATTTTGTTAGATGAAATTGAAAAAGCACACCCAGATACTTTTAATATTTTATTACAAGTGTTAGATGAAGGTAGATTAACAGACAACAAAGGTCGTGTTGCAGATTTTAAAAATACCATTATTATAATGACAAGTAATATGGGTAGCTCTATAATACAAGAAAGTTTTGATACGCACAAAGATGCTGTAAAAGCAACAGAAGCTGCTAAAACAGACGTATTAGGTTTGTTAAAAGCAAACATTAGACCAGAGTTTTTAAATAGGATAGATGATATTGTAATGTTTACACCATTATCTAAAGACAATATAACTCAAATTGTACGTTTGCAATTAAATGCTCTTAAAAAACTAGTAGCAGAACAAAACATAACTATTGACGCTACAGATGAAGCTATTGCATTTTTAGCTAAAAAAGGATATGATCCACAGTATGGAGCAAGACCAGTTAAGCGAATTATACAAAAAGAAGTATTAAACAATTTATCTAAAGAAATATTATCTGGGAAAGTAACTACAGACAGTATTGTTTTAATAGATAGTTTTGATGATAAATTGGTGTTTAGAAACAATAATTAATATAATTTAACAAGAATAGTAAAAAAAGCTTCCTTTAAGGGGGCTTTTTTTATGGTTCTATTTTATAGATTTTATATATTCGTAGAAACAACAAAGAGCATATGTCCACCAAGGCAGAAAAAACCAAAGAATTTATCATTAAAACTTCTGCGCCAATATTTAGCAAACAAGGCTATGTTGGTACAAGTATGAGTGATATTACCAAAGCAACCAACCTCACAAAAGGGGCTTTATATGGTAATTTTAAAAATAAAGAAGAAATTGCTCTAGCTTGTTTTGAGTACAACACCAATAAACTTTTAACAAAAATAGACGAACGCTTAAATATAGACGGCACTTCTTTAGATAAAATATACAACTTAACTAGTTTTTACAGGCAGTATGCTGTATTTACTTTAGATATGGGAGGATGCCCCATAATAAATGTTGGTGTAGATGCTGAGTATAATAATAAAATACTATCCAGTGCAGCCAAAGAAATTGTACGCACTATAGAAGGTAAAATTGCTGCTGTATTAGAAAATGGTGTAAATAACAACGAATTAAAGTTACCTGTTACTCCTTTACAGTTTGCAAAACAATTATATACAATGCTGCAAGGCTCTGTTGCAATGGCTACCATTACACAAGATCGCAAGTATCTTTTAAATACAGTTAACTACATTAATCACTTAATAGAAAAGGAAGTTAAGTTATAAGTTTTCTTTTTTCTTGATAATAAAAGGCAGCATAAATTATATACTTTTTTGGCTAAAATTTAGTTATTGTATATACAACAACATCAAAAAAAATATTACATAAATGAAATTTTTAAAACCTACACTTTTAATATTACTTTTTTCAGTAATACTTGCTTGTAAAAATGATAAAAATGGCGCTTCTAATGATGAAGTTAATAATACAGTTTCTACCTTCTATTTTATAAGACACGCAGAAAAAGATAGGTCGGACCAAGAAAACCAAGATCCAGAACTAGCCCAAGAAGGCTTAGGAAGGTCTATTTTTTGGGCTAAGGTTTTTGAGCCAATTGCTCTAGATGCCATTTATTCTACGGACTACCAAAGAACACAAATGACAGCGGCACCTACATCTGTACAAAAAAATATTTCTGTTACAAGTTATGATCCTTCAACCATAGAACCACAGCAATTTGTAACCGATAATTACGGTAAAAAAGTTTTAGTAGTTGGCCACAGTAACACTGTACCTAAGTTTGTAAATGCAATTATTGGTGAAGAAAAATTTGAACAAATAGATGATTATGACAACAGCGGCTTATTTATAGTAACAATAATTGGTACACAAGCCACTGCTGTAAAACTTAACTTAGATATTAGTAGACAATAATATTATCTAGTTCAATTTTAGATAATAATTCCAATTCATTGTTTTGGAACATTTTATCAATCTCTAAAATATTCATAGACTCGGTTTTAGGTTTGTAATTTTCATAATCTACAAATCTAATTCCGTTTACATAACGTTCGTTATAAGCAACTCTAAAACGCATACCTCCATCATTAACAAAAAACTTGTACGCTAAATAGTCTGGTTTAGTAGTTTCTTTATTAAACCAATACAAGTAAGTATCCTCAAAATCATCCCCTCCGTTTTCCTCACTAAAAGTTATTTTTACCTTATAGTATTGTTTTTCTTTAATAGTAACTTCTCCTAAAAATTCTTTTTTAACAGCTGCATCATTTAAACCATAAGGCAAAAGAGCAAAGTAAAAAACAGAGTTAATAGCATTATCAAACTTAACAGCCATAGAATCTGGCACGCTAACCAAACTATCATTTACTAAACGTGTAAACTTAGCTGATTTAATATCTGTAATAGTAGAAGAATCTTGTTTAAAAATACGCTTCATTATTCTACTACCGTTGTCTTGCAATAAAACATACTTTTTGTTTCTAAAATCAAAAGATATATTTTTAGTTTTATACAAACTGTCGCCTGTAGTTTTAATTGCATTGTCAACAACAGACTGCGCTGTTACTTCTTGTTTCTTTTCATTCTTACAAGCCGAAATTACAATCAGCAATAAGAAAAACATACTTTTTTTAATCATAAAATAAAATCTTTAGTGCATTAGTTGTAATGCTTTTAAAATCTTTACAAAGTTGGTTTAAAATATTCTATTTTTGCAGTCTATGATGCAGAAAAAAATCAATATTAAAAATAAAAGAGCTAGGTTTGAGTATGAGCTATTAGATACTTATACAGCGGGCTTAGTTTTGTCTGGTACAGAAATAAAATCTATAAGAGAAGGTAAAGCAGCTATTACAGAAAGCTTTTGTGAATTTAATGACAGAGGAGAACTTTTTATAATTAATATGCAGGTTGATGAGTACTCTCACGGATCTCACTACAATCACCAACCAAAAGCATCTAGAAAATTATTACTAAATAAAGGAGAGCTTAAAAAACTTGAAAAAGAAGTTAAAAATACTGGATTAACTATAGTACCGTTAAATTTATTTTTAAATGACAGAGGTTTGGCTAAAATTAACATTGCATTAGCCAAAGGTAAAAAACTGCATGATAAAAGAGACTCTATAAAAGATAGAGACAATAAACGAGACTTAGACCGTATAAAAAAGAGCTTTAATAATTAGTTTTTATTCTCTAACAGTGGTACAAATTTAAAAGAACCAAATTCTTGTTTCTCAAATTCTAAATCGGATTTACGTACAAATAAAGTCATTATTTGGTCTTCTACCCCTACAGGTATCACCAACCTACCTCCTATTTTCAATTGCGCTAGTAATGGCTTAGGAACTATTGGCGCGCCAGCAGTAACAATAATACCATCAAAAGGAGCTTCTTCTGGGTAACCTTTATAACCATCTCCTAAAATTGCCTTTTTAGGCCTAATTCCCATTTTAGGAAAAAACAACTTATTTTTTTTAAATAATTGAGATTGCCTTTCTATAGTAAATACACGAGCACCTAACTGTAATAAAACAGCAGTTTGGTATCCACTTCCTGTTCCTATTTCTAAAATAACATCATTAGGCTTTACCTCTAATAATTGTGATTGAAAAGCAACTGTGTAGGGCTGAGAAATAGTTTGCTCTGCACCTATAGGAAATGCTTTGTCTTGGTAAGCATGATCCTCAAAACTACTATCTAAAAACAAGTGTCTAGGAACCTTTTTTACAGCTTCAATAACCTTTGTATCTGTAATACCTTTTGCTACTAAAGTGTTAGCCAAAAGATTACGTTTACCACGATGTTTTAAGGTGTCTTTCAAAAGAGAATATTGGTTTAGTTTGAGCTACAAATTTAAGAATAAAAAGAAGATTTTACGGTAAAAACCAACTGTAGATATAAAATTAAAATTAGGTTTAATTAAAGTAATCAACATAGCAAGCCTAGTAGAAAGATTATATGTATTTTTGGCAATAATTAATAAAAAAATACCTAATGAGCATTGAAAGAGAATTAAGTAAAAGAAGCCAAAACAAATGCGAACTTTGCTCCAATGAAGAAAACTTAAAAGCTTACCAAGTTTCACCTACAAAAAATGGAGATTTACAAGATACAATATTTGCGTGCAACACGTGTATCACACAAATTGAAGATCCAGAGCAAACAGACCCTAACCACTGGAGATGTTTAAATGATAGTATGTGGAGTGAACAAATACCTGTACAGATTATTGCTTGGCGTATGCTAAACAGATTACGTAAAGAAGGTTGGCCACAAGATCTTTTAGATATGATGTATTTAGATGATGATAATTTAGAATGGGCAAAAGCTACAGGTGAAGGTGAAGATCCTGAAGACAAAATAATACACAGAGATAGTAATGGTGTTATTATTAATGCAGGTGATAGCGTAGTGCTTATTAAAGATTTACCTGTAAAAGGCTCTAGTATGGTTGCTAAAAGAGGTACTGCCGTACGTAGAGTATCTTTAGATCATGAAAATGCAGAGTACATAGAAGGTAAAGTAGACGGGCAACAAATTGTGATTATTACTAAGTACGTAAAAAAAATATAAGTACTAACAAATACTAAAGTACAAGCAAATAATGTTTCATTTTTTTAGTAAAAAATATTTTTTAGTCGATTATTTAGAAGGCTACACAGACATACACAACCATATTTTACCAGGTATAGATGATGGTGCAAAAACACCAGATGAATCTTTAGAAATATTAGATGGCTTTAGTGACTTTGGAGTAACCAACTTTATATGCTCACCTCATATAATGAGTGGGTACTACCCTAATAATCCGCATACTATAACTTCTTCTTTAGCTGTATTAAAGAATGAATTAAAAAATAAAAATAAAACAGGTTTTACTATAGATGCAGCCGCAGAACATATGGTAGATCCTTATTTTGAAGAGCTTATAGCAACTAAAGAATATATGCCTCTAAAGAAAGATTTTATACTAATTGAAATGTCTTTTTTACAAGAATCAATAAACTTTAAAGAAGCTGTACAAAAATTAAATAAAATACCGTTGTCTCCTATCTTAGCCCATCCAGAACGCTATGCATTTGCACATAACAGATTTAAAGATTACAATTATTATAAGGAGCTTGGTACGTTTTTTCAATTAAATCTATTGTCTTTGTGTAATTATTATGGTCCAGATGTACACAAAACAGCTTTAAAGTTATTAGATAGCAAAATGTATAACTTTATTGGGTCAGACATACATAATATTAGACAATTAAAAGTCCTAAAGGAGATTAAACTTCCGCTTAAAACAATAGAGTTGTTAAAACCTATTATAGAAAATACCAACTACAATTTTGGTTAAAAAAAAGTCCCAGTTAAAACTGGGACTTTTTTTATGTTAATTAATGTGCACTTATTTTTTAAATATATGCCACCATCTTTTTTTATTAATTCCATAACCATAGCCATATTTACCTCCGTAGCCTAAATCAGATTCAGGAACATCATTAACAATAAAACTCAGGTTATTAATTTTACCCTCTTCTTTTAAATGAATTGGGTGCTGAATTACTTTATTTTCTGTAGAACCAGCTCTAGTAACATATAGTAACTGATCTGCATACTTGCTAATTAATAAGGTGTCTGTAACTACAACCATAGGAGCTGTATCTACAATAACATAATCATATTGCTCTGATACTTCATCTAATAAAGTTTTCATTTTATCACTCATTAATAATTCTGCTGGGTTTGGCGGAATTTTACCTGAATAGATAATATCTAACTCTGTTTCACCATGCACAGTAGACTTAATAATATCTTTTACGTTTATATCTGATGTCAAATACTCTGTTAAACCAACGTTCTTAGATCGTTTATTTCCTTTTTCCTCTGAAGCATCAAAAAAAGTATACAGTTTAGGGTTTCTTATATCAGCACCTATCAATAGAACCTTCTTTTCTGTATTAGCAAAAATAAGTGCTAGATTAGAAGCTAAGAAAGTTTTACCCTCTCCAGAAACACTAGAGGTAACGTATACAATATTATTCTTTTTACTATTGTTTTTAGACTGTATTAGATAATCTATATTAGTACGTAAAATTCTAAAAGACTCAGCTTGTACAGATCTATCATTCTTTTTAACTAACCCTGGATTTTTACCCAAACTTGGTATCTCTGCTAAAACAGGAATTGAACCAACTAACTTTTCCAAGTCCAGTTTATTATGAATTTTATTATCTAACAATTCCTTAATGTATATTATAGAAAAAGGAAACAATAACCCCAAAATTAGAGATGCCAAATAAACAATACCTTTTTTGGGTGACACAGGATCTTTACTAGAATTGTAAGCGGCATCTATAACATCACATTTAGGACTAGTGGAAGCTGCAGTAATTTGAGCTTCCTCTCTTTTTCTAATTAAATATTGATATAAAGCAGCCATATTATCTTGATCTCTAGATATCTCATTTAAACCTCTAGAATTACCAGCTGCAGAGTACAATTTAGAATTAGATTTTGCTAACTGCTTACTTAAATTATTAGCTCTTACACTATAATTACTTGCTACACTTTTTAAGTTAGATACAATATTACTTTTCATACTATTCATCTGCTGTGTAAGCTGAATAACATCTGGGTGTGATTCACCAGTACTCTCCAACAATCTTTTACGTTGCATTGCTAATTGATTGTAACTGCTAACTGTACCTTGCACGGCACCATTATCCAAGTTTGACACTATTAGTCCATAACCAGATTCATTAGATATAGAGTTTACCATTGACTTAGCAATATCTAATTGCACGGTTGTAGCCTGTAATTCTTGCTCACTTTGCGCACTAATATTCATATTTAAGTTAGACTGGGAAGCAATATCTGTAATTCCTCTACCCTCCATAAAATTTTCTGCAGTAGAATCTATCTCTGTAAGGCTAGAATATATTTTTGATATTCTATTGTTGATAAATTCAGAAGTTCTATCTGCTAGTATTTTTTGGTTAGATATAGCATTCTGATTATAAATCATTATAAGCGTATTTAAGATATCCCTACCCTTTTCCTTATTAGGGCTATCTATACTTAAATTAACAATATTCGATTTTTCTTTAATTTGACCTATTAACACTTTACCTTTAAAATATTCTGCAGCTTCATCTATAGGAGTCAAAGAAATTTTATATTTAAAACCAATATACTTTTCAATAATATCACTTTTAGGTTTTATGATTACATTGCCTATTTCTGTCTTTAACTCACCTCCAAAATCTTGATTTTTTGCAGGTTCATCCTCTGTATCACTGAAACCTATTTTATCCTTAGAAACTATATTTATATAGAAACTCCCTTTCTGTCTAAATAAAACAGAGTCCTTATCCTTAAAATCTAATATAAAAGGATATGCCTCATTATATACCTCAGAATTAATGACTTTACCAATTGTCTCTATTTTAAAATTAAGATTTAATGTCTTTACAACTTGTATAAAATTAGACCTAGAAACTATTGTTTCTATTTCATCTTCCACTTTATTTTTACTACCAGATAAAACTTCTAAATCTTGAAAAGCACTTAACTCAGAAGTTGATGTTTTATCTTCTATAATTTGAATTCTAGCTGTAGAATTATATAATGGCACAGAATATCTAAGCTTTAAAAAAGCTATAGTAAAAGCAATAAGTAAGCATACAGCAAACCACTTCCAATGTCTAGTATAAGTTGAAATTATAGACTTTAAATCAAAAGACTCTTTTGGAAAATTTTTATTATTTGAACTCATTAAGTAAATCTATAAAATAATTTAATTACGTGTTATTAATAAAACAGTAGAAGTTATCAATACAGATGCTACCGATACAATAATACCTGCTCTACTATCTTGGTTAGATGCATTAATTGCAGACTTATTAGGCTCAACGTAAACAACATCATTCTGAGTTAAATAAAATGCAGGAGAGTTAACAGCATCCTTAGAGGTTAAATCTATTCTAATGTAATTACGAACTCCATTAAAATCTCGCATTACCAAAATATTATCTCTACGTCCTTTTATTCTTAAGTCACCAGCCAAACCCAATGCCTCCATAATACTAATACGCTCACCATTAACAGCGTATGTACCAGGCCTATTAACCTCTCCGCTTATTGTAACTTCAAAATTCTTTAAGCGTATATTTATAATTGGATCCTTAATATATGATGCTAATTTTTCGCTTAATTGATTTCGTAATTCATTTGGAGATAAACCTGCAACTTTTATTCTTCCTAGAATAGGAAAATCAATCATACCTTCCAAATCTACCAAATAATCAACTTGTTGTGGAGTAATACCACCTTCTTGTGCTCCTCTGTATAAATTAAAAGGTCTTCCTGCTTCTGGAGTTATTCCTGATACAAAAATACTTAGTAAATCATCTACTTTAAATTTAGTAACAAAAACATCCTCATTCACTATAGTTTCGTAATTGGAAGCATCTTGAAAATAAACCACGTCCTTTTTTGATGCACATGAAATGGTCATTACAACTATAAATAACGGTATTATTTTTTTAGAAATAAATTTAAAAATTTTCATAATTCAGTTTAGTTAATGTTTGTTAGTATTTCTTTATTAGTGTTTTTTTCTTTTTCAATATCTACCTTACAAAGGTCTGAATTGCTAGAAATAAATTCAGGCACAATATCTTTCATTAGACTTACGGTGTTAGATTTAAAAAACATATTGTTTACACAAAGCTCATCTATTAAAGAGCGTATTTTCACATAATCTAATTCTCTAACCTTACTAATCATTATTTTTTTATGATAAGTTGGCATTGTATTTTCTCCGTTTGCTAATAGTTCTTCATATAACTTTTCACCTGGCCTAAGTCCGGTTATCTTTATATCCATTTCTTCTGGATACTTTAAACCACAAAGTTTAATCATATTTTTAGCTAGATCAAATATTTTAACAGATTTACCCATATCAAATATAAAAATCTCTCCTCCTTCTCCCATTGCTCCAGCTTCTAAAACCAATTGAGATGCTTCAGGAATAGTCATAAAAAAACGAGTCACATCTTTATGAGTCACTGTCAAAGGACCTCCTTTATCTATTTGTTTTTTAAACAATGGAATTACAGAACCATTAGAGCCAAGCACATTTCCAAAACGAGTAGTAATAAACTTTGTTTTATTTTCTTGTTGCATACAGCTAATATACATTTCTGCAATACGCTTAGTGCCTCCCATCACATTTGTTGGGTTTACTGCTTTATCTGTAGATACAAAAACAAACTTATCTACATTATGTTGCATAGATAAATCTGCCAATACTTTAGTGCCAGCTACATTAATTTTTATAGCTTCATAAGAATTATACTCCATCAAAGGCACATGTTTGTATGCTGCAGCATGAAAAACAATATTAGGTTTATGCTCATTAAAAATATAGTTTAATCTATTTTTATCTCTAATATCTCCAACTATAGGAAAAAAGTTATGATATCCATTTTGCTTTAACTCTTGCTGTAGATCATAAAGGGCAGATTCTGCCTGATCTATTACAATTAAAGATTTGTAATTATACTTGCAAATTTGCCTTACAAGCTCACTACCAATAGATCCTGCTCCACCAGTAACAACAACAACTTTATCTTTTAACTCATCAGAGATTTTAGAGTTTTCAATAGTTATTGGTGCCCTATCCAATAAATCTTCAATCTGCACTTGCTTAATCTGAGAAAATTTAAGCTCACCATTAATCCAATCTTCTACTGGTGGAACAATTTTCACTTCAACAGGATAATCTACCATACTCTCAACCAACTCTCTAAGGGCAGTTGGATTTATATTTTGAATTGAGAATATTACTTCAGAAATACTATTATTAACTAAAAACTGTTCATTTAAATCATTTTTAGCATAAACATTAACTCCATTAATACTTTTCCCAACTTTTTTACTATTATTATCTATATAACCAACAACCTTAACGTTTGACTTAGAATGGTTTGTTATGGCACTATGCGTAATAATACCTGACTCTCCAGCCCCATATATCAAAACTCTTTTAGTATTATGTAAATTTTTATTTATGATGTTATTATATAGAGATTTAAATAAATATCTGGAAGCTGATAATGCTAAGAAAGCAATTAAACTATGTACAATAATTATTTGCAATGGAATTGTTATCCAATTGAATAAATCCATTTTCTTATTAGCTAATACTAATAAAATCATTAAAATACTAGACAAACAAATAGCATTAAAAATATTATACACATCTTTTACTCCTGTATGCCTTACTACTCCTTTGTAAGACCCTGTAATTAAAAAAGCAATGGCAGCAACTACTGCTACAATTGGAATTTGATATGGTAATTGCGCTACATCAAATTCTAAGGTTAAATTATATCTAATTAAATAAGAAAGTATAAAAGCTACTATCATAACTACAACATCTATAGCTAAGACCAACCATTTAGAGGCGTATCTTGTTACATTGTTGTTTAAGTAATTTTTAATCATTTTAATACTGATTTTATTTTATCTATTATTCTTTGCTGATCTTCTTTTGATAAATTTGATCCGCTTGGTAAGCATAA
Organism: Cellulophaga sp. 3_MG-2023; assembly: GCF_030546975.1. Taxonomy (NCBI): domain Bacteria; kingdom Pseudomonadati; phylum Bacteroidota; class Flavobacteriia; order Flavobacteriales; family Flavobacteriaceae; genus Cellulophaga; species Cellulophaga sp. 3_MG-2023. The sequence continues at coordinate 305,177 of NZ_JAUOPS010000001.1, read as the reverse complement.
ACCTCTATCAAATAAATCTTCAGAAGTACCATCAACATAACTTGGATAACTTTCAAAAACAGGTTGTTTATGAAGCGGTTTCCATAATGGTCTTGATTCAATATTATCAAGCTCTAAAGCTAATCTTATTGATTCTCTAGTTTCATAAGAGTCAGTTAAAATACAAGTTAACCATCTATTAGAGTAAAAGCCTTTTGGCTCTTCTAAAAAAGAAATGTTACTATATTTCTCTAATTCTTTCTTATAGGTATTATAAATGCCTCTTTTTGCCTTAATACGATCCTCCAAAACATTCATTTGAGCTCTTCCAATACCTGCCAAAATATTACTCATTCTATAATTATAACCAATTTCAGAGTGTTGATAATGTGGTGCAAAATCTCTGGCTTGAGTCGCATAAAAAATAGCCTTCTCCTTCAATTTTGAATTTTTAAATATAATGGCTCCACCCATAGAACACGTTATAATTTTATTTCCGTTAAAAGAAAGAATACCTAAATCTCCAAAACTACCACACTTCTCATTTTTATACTCACTTCCCAATGCTTCTGCACTATCCTCAACAACAGGTATGCCATATTTTTGCGCAATACAATTAATTTCATCAATCATATAAGGCATACCATAAAGATTAACCGCAATAATAGCCTTAGGCTTTTTCCCTTTCTTTAACCTATCTTTTATTGCTTTTTCTAACAACAAAGGAGACATATTCCAAGTACCACTTTCACTATCAACAAAAATTGGTGTCGCTCCCAAATAAATTATTGGATTAGATGAAGCACAAAATGAAAAACTTTGACATAAAACTTCATCTTCTTTTCCAACACCTAATAACATTAATGACAAATGTATAGATGCGGTTCCAGAACTAAAAACAGCAACATCCATCTCATTATTTATATAACCTCTAAGAGACTCTTCAAAAGAAACAACATTAGGTCCCAGTGGAGCAATCCAGTTAGAATCAAAAGCTTCATTAATATAGCGCTGTTCCTCTCCACTCATATGTGGTGGTGAAAGCCATATTCTTTTGTTAACACTCATATAAATAATAAATTAATAAATCAGATAATACTTTGGGGGATTTACCAATTACAAATCTAAATAATAGTAAGGCCTTGTTATACATTTTTTTTTTTATTTCGGCAAACTAAATATTATTCTCGCTTAACGGCAAACAACTACACGAATGTATTTATTTTTTAAAAAATTATAATCCACAATAAGATACAAAACGTATGTAATACTGTAATTAACAACTGATAATCAATTAACCAACACTAAAAACAACTTTCCCAATACAAAAAGGTCAGTTTAACAGCATAAAAGTGGTGTTCAACTAAAATAGTATTCAATTAACTAAAATGATACTTAAATATTAATTTTAAAATTTAAATTTGAAAAAAAGTTACGATTTATAATGAGTAAAAAAATTAATATCTGCTTAGTTGGAGGAGAAGACTCTTACAAAAGAATTGATCTTTCGCAACACCTCATTGCAGACAACTTTAATGTAACTATACTTGGAACAAAACAGCATAATTTCCCAAGAAATATTAACTTTATTAAATACAATCTTAATAGAAAGTTTAATCTGATATCTGATTTTAAGACAATCATAGAATACAGGCAAATTATTAAAAAAAATTCTTTTGATATAATACAAACGTTTGATACAAAACCTGCTTTTTTACTACCTATAGCTGCTATTGGATTAAATACAAAAATAGTACGCACTATAACTGGTTTAGGTACTATTTTTATGGGTAATTCTTTTAAATTCAAAATATATAGATTCCTATACAAAACCTCTCACTTATTCATAAAAAACAAAGTAAAACATACTACTTTTCAAAATGAAGACGATAGAAACTACTTTTTAACAAATAAATTAGTTTCTAAAGAGAATAGTTCTCTAATATATGGTAGTGGTATTGATTTAAATAAAATTAACAAAAAAGCAGAGCGAAAAAATATAGATTTCACCTTCTTACTTGTTGCTAGATTAGTATATGAAAAAGGCGTAATAAATTACCTGGAAGCTGCAAAAATTTGCAAGAAAACAGGGCATAATTTTAATTTCTTATTAGTTGGCCCTTTAGAAGAAGATTCGACAAAATTAAACAAAGAAATTTTAAATTCATATAAAGATGTAGTCACTTGGGTTGGACCGAAACCTGATGCCTTAGATTATATGTTAAAGGCCGACTGCTTTGTTCTCCCAACATTTAGAGAAGGTTTTTCTAGAGTATTACTAGAATCATCTGCTATAGGATTACCAATGATTACAACGAATGTCCCAGGAACAAGAGAAATTGTTACTCACGAAAAAGAAGGTTTACTTGTTAATGTAAACAACTCACAAGAACTTGCAAATGCAATGATACGTTTAACTAGCGATAAGAATTTAGCTGACAAAATGGCTATAAATTCTATTAAAAAGGTTAAACAATTTAGTCTAAACGTAATAAGTAAAGAATACACTAACCTTTATAAAAATATAGCATGAAAATTCCTTTTTCTCCCCCATTAATTAACTCATACGTCAAGGAAGAAGTTAATGATTCATTAGATTCTGGATGGATTACTACTGGGCCAAAAGTAAAAAAATTAGAATCACAAATTAAAAATTTAACTAATGCCCCAGAAGTATTATGTGTTAACTCTTGGACATCTGGTGCAATTTTAATTTTAAAATGGCTTGGAGTAGAAGCTGGAGACGAAGTTATTATACCCGCGTATACTTATTCTGCAACAGCACTTGCGGTAATACACGCTGGTGCAACGCCCGTTTTTGTAGATATTAGTGATGATTTTAACATCTCTACAACAGAAATAAAAAAAGCTATTACAGCAAAAACAAAAGCAATCATACCTGTTGACATTGCCGGATGGCCTTGTGATTATACCGAATTAAATTCTATCGTCGAGACTAGCAAAAAGCTATTTACTCCCAATGGCGACGTTCAAGAAAAGTTAGGGAGAATTATGATTATTTCTGATGCCGCTCACTCCATTGGAGCAACATACAACAATTTAAACACGGGAGTTCTTGCAGACATAACTATTTTTTCTTTGCATGCTGTAAAAAATGTAACTACTGCAGAAGGTGGTGCTATATGTTTAAATATGCCATCTCCTTTTAATAACGAAGAGTTATATGGGGTTTTGAGGTGTTACTCCTTAAACGGACAAACAAAAGATGCCTTTTCAAAAACTAAGGCAGGTGCCTGGAGGTATGACATTATCTACCCTGGTTTAAAAATTAATATGCCAGATGTTTTAGCTGCAATTGGAGTAGGACAAATGAAAACATATTCAAAAGAAACTTTACCCAAAAGAGTAGAAATTTTTGAAAGTTATAATGCGCATTTTTCTTCTAAAAAATGGGCCATTATACCTCCTTACAAATCAGAGAATAAGCAATCATCCTGTCACATTTATGCCTTAAGAATAAAGAACATTAGTGAAGCACAAAGAGATGAAATTATTAATTTAATTTCCGAAAAAGATATTGCTGTAAATGTACATTTTCAGCCATTACCGTTGCTAAGCGCATTTAAGAATATGGGATACAAAATAAATGATTTTCCTGTTGCTTACAATCAATATAAAAATGAAATATCCCTTCCAATTTATCCTCAGTTAAAAACAGAAGAAATAGAATACATTTCTAAAGAAATAGTAAATGCAATTGAAAAAGTAGTGTAATGAAAAGATTATTTGATTTTATTTCATCTTCTATTGGTATTTTTATACTTCTTCCTGTTTTATTATTAATATCCATACTAATTGTTTTAACCTCTAAGGGAGGTATTTTTTACAAACAAAAAAGAGTTGGTATAAACGGAAATGATTTTTTTATCTTAAAGTTTAGGACAATGCTCATTAACTCTGATAAAAAAGGGTTGTTGACCGTTGGAGATAGAGACCCAAGAGTTACCAAAATAGGTTACTATCTTAGAAAATCTAAACTAGATGAGCTACCTCAGTTATTTAATGTTCTTTTAGGAGAAATGAGTCTAGTTGGACCAAGACCTGAAGTGCGTAAATATGTAGACTTATATTCTAAAGATGACATGCAAGTACTAAGTGTTAGACCTGGAATTACAGATTATGCATCAATTCACTTTAGAAATGAAAATGAAATATTAAAAGGAGCCACAAATCCAGAGAAAAAATATATTGATGAAATTATGCCTATTAAGTTAAACTTAAATAAGAAATATATTTCAGAAAAAGGTTTTATAAAAGACATTAAAATTATTTTTAGCACAATAGCATCAATCTTCAAATAGAAAGGTTGATGCTAAAATACTTTTCTTCAATCTTTAAAAGATAAACCTCACTTACTTTACTTTTAAATAAGTCTATATTATCTATTCCTACGGGGTTAGAGTACAAAACATCATTTACAGCCCCTTTTATATTTTTTAATTTAATTATTTTCTTTGTAGACCCTCTTTCTATTTTTTCATAATTCTCACTAGACAAAGAAAAATTATTCAACCTTTTAAAGCTTAAGTTAGTCAACTTCATTTCTTCTTTTTTAAACATAAACTTAGCTTTAGAATATAAAGTATTAACTTTTTTATCTCTTAAAAACTGCTTAAAAACAAAGTAATTATATAGGTATCCTCCTATTAGCCTGCTCTTAAATGATTTTGAATCATAAATTATATGATTTTCAAAACTATAAGATTTATTTGACCACCTTTTCTTATAATCATATTCTCCTTTAGAATAATCAAAAATTAAAATATCATTTTGATAACACCATTTCATCATATTAAAAATAAGAATATGTCCTAGATTATAACGTCTGTAATCTATATCAAAAGTAGTAATTGCAAAGAAAAGCTCCTTATCTGACAAAAACGACATTGATATTGCAATCGGATCTTCATCTACATAAAGCACATTAAAAGAAGCCTTATTTTCTAAAATAAGCTCGTAACAAAGGCTATAATAATAATCTCTTAAATTAACTATATTATTATCTTTCCCTAAAGAGTAAAACCTTTTTTTAATTAACTCTATTAATTTTTCAAAAATAAAATCGTATTCAGATTTATCTATAGCTCCTTTAAAAACCTTAAAAGAAACATTAAAATTAGATTCTAATATTCTATAATTTTTTCTTATGTTATACCTACTCTTAGAAGAAAATTGATTATTAAAGTACTCATCAAAATTATCATAATCACCCAAAAAAGACATAAAACCTTGGTATTGAGAAACCTTTTTTACTACAAAACCTTTATTTTTAGTCCTATATTGCTGATGCCTATCTGAAAGAACATCATAAATTAAAAAAACGGATTTTTTATAATCATCTTCATTTTCGTTAATATTATACAATTGACCGTTAGTAATATTTTTACCTATATTAAAGTAATAGCCAAAAGTTTTATTTTTAGAAAAGGGAATAGGAGTTACAGACTTAAAAAAAGACTTTTGAGTTTCATTAAAAAAATTAAGCCAATTATTTATAAAAACTTTATTGTAAAAAGGATGCTCTTTTTCTATTATATCTACACTTTCTCTATTATCCATAAATTATTCATTCAAAAAACAGCAACAATATACTACAATCAAACTCCTTAAAAACAAAAAAAAATATTTTTTAACCTCCAACATTTACTCGTCGTATTATCTCTTCATTTCAACGATTTTTAAAACGATTAAAATAAAATGATAGTAAATCCAGTTTTTTTTAAACATCTTTGCTATTCTAAATTTAATGATAATGAATATTGAAAAATTAAACTTAAATCCAAATTACCATATTTTAGTAACTGGTGGTGCTGGTTTTATTGGGTCAAACATCTGTGAATCACTTTTAAAAAACGGCAATAAAGTAACTTGCCTTGATAATTTTGCCACAGGTAAAGAAGAGAATATCAATCACCTTCTAGACCACACTAATTTTACATTATTACGAGGAGATATTAGAAATTTAGAAGATTGCCATACAGCCTGCAAAAATGTAGATTACATTATGCACCAAGCTGCATTAGGGTCTGTACCAAGGTCTATTAATGATCCTATTACAAGTAACGCCGTAAATGTATCTGGTTTTTTAAATATGCTTGTTGCCGCTAGAGACGCAAACGTAAAACGTTTTGTCTATGCCGCAAGTTCTTCTACTTACGGAGATTCTGAAAGCTTGCCAAAAGTTGAAGATAAAATAGGAAGACCACTTTCTCCTTATGCTATAACAAAGTTTGTGAATGAATTATATGCAGATATTTTTAGTAAAACTTATGGACTAGAGACTGTAGGCCTACGTTATTTTAATGTTTTTGGAAGAAAACAAGATCCAAAAGGAGCTTATGCTGCTGTAATACCAAAATTTGTAATGCAGTTCATGAAACATGAATCTCCAACTATAAATGGAGACGGTTCATACTCTAGGGATTTTACCTACATAGATAACGTAATTGAAATGAACGTTAGATCTATTGTTACAGAGAACAAAGAGGCAGTAAACACTGTTTACAATGTTGCTTTTGGTGAACGTACAGATTTAAATGAATTAATAGGTCTATTAAAAGAAAACTTAAGTAAATTTGATCCTAAAATAAAAGATGTTGAGATAAGGTATGGTACAACTAGACAAGGAGACGTACCACATTCTCTAGCATCTATAGATAAAGCTAAAGAACTTTTAGGTTATAATCCGCAGTACAATATTAAAAGTGGCTTAGAAGAGGCTGTTAATTGGTATTGGGATAATTTAAAAGAATAATTTTATCTAATTTAATTAATAAAAAAATAATAAACACAACCATATGAATACATCTAAAATTGCAGTAATAGGTTTAGGATATGTTGGCCTACCACTAGCTCGTTTATTTGCTACAAAATACCCTGTTATAGGTTTTGATATTAATGAAAACAGAATTAAAGAATTACAATCTGGAACAGATAGTACTTTAGAGGTTGAAGATACTGTTTTACAAGCTGTATTATCAGAAACTAGAGATATAAAAAATACTGGTTTATTTTGCAGCAATAATTTAGATGATATTAAAGATTGTAACTATTATGTAGTTACAGTACCTACACCAGTAGATAAAACAAATAGACCCATACTTACACCTTTATATAAATCTAGTGAAACAGTTGCTAAGGTTTTAAAAAAAGGAGACATTGTTATATATGAATCTACCGTATATCCTGGTGTTACTGAAGATGAATGTGTTCCTGTTTTAGAAAAAATTAGTGGATTAAAATTTAATGTAGATTTCTTTGTAGGTTATTCTCCAGAGCGTATTAACCCTGGTGATAAGGAGCATACAGTAGAAAAAATATTAAAAGTAACTTCTGGTTCTACACCAGAAATAGGCATAAAAGTAGATAACTTATATAAATCTGTTATTACTGCTGGTACACACCTAGCTCCTACTATTAAAGTAGCTGAGGCTGCTAAAGTTATAGAAAACTCTCAAAGAGACATTAATATTGCTTTTGTTAATGAACTTGCAAAGATTTTTAACTTAATGGACATTGATACACATGATGTATTAGAAGCTGCAGGTACTAAATGGAATTTTTTACCTTTTAAACCAGGCTTAGTGGGTGGACACTGTATAGGTGTAGATCCGTATTACTTAGCTCAAAAAGCTCAAGAATTTGGCTACCATCCAGAAATTATTTTAGCTGGTAGACGTATGAATGATGGTATGGGTAAGTATGTTGCCTCTGAAGTTGTAAAACTTATGGTACAGAATGACATTAAAGTAAAAGGAGCTAATATATTAGTTTTAGGAATTACGTTTAAAGAAAACTGTCCGGATGTACGTAACACTAAAGCTGTTGACGTAATTAGCAATTTAGCATCTTATGGTACAGAAATAGATATTTATGATCCTTGGGCTTCACCTGAAGAAGTTATGCATGAATACAAATTAGAAACCTCTAAAAATATACCTACTAAAAAGTACAATGCTGTTGTATTAACCGTTGCTCATAAAGAATTTTTAGATTTAGATTTAAAACAATTCTTAAAAGACGATGGAGTATTGTATGATGTTAAAGGTATTTTAAATGATAAGCTAGTAAAAAGGTTATAATATAATTTTTAAGCAAAAACAATTTTGGAGCAAAGAGCACAAATTGAAAAAGTAATTTCTGTATTCTTATTTGCTGGTTTATTTTTAAACCTGTTCTTTGTTTATTTTGCTCAAGAACGTTTATATAGAACTGAAACTTTTGGAGATAATAGTCTTGGTGCTGAAAAGTACATAAGAATATTATCTGTAGTTTTTATTTTCTTTACCGTATTCTTATCTCTTTTTGCTGCACGTGCTAAATACAAAATCTCTGTATTTTTCCCCTATTTGTTATTATTATTCACTCTAACATTAAATTTTTTAATTAGTGGAGCTGATATAAGTAATATGACCCATGTAATGAACACCAAAGGTATTGGTACATGGATCTGCTTAGGGGTTATATTTGTAAGCTATAGCGATAAAAGGTATGAAAATTTTAAAAAATTTATATTTCTTGCCGCTATTTACATCTCAATACTAACGCTATACAATTTTGTAGATTTTGGTATAGGTGGTTGGCGGTCACAAGCCTTAAGTAAATATAGAGTATACGGCGTAAATTATATTTGGATAGCTCCTTATGCCTTCTTAATATTAAAAAATTATAAAAAATTAAAATGGCTAAGGGTTTATATTCTTATCATAGGAATTGTGCTATCCTTAGTTATACAGACAAGATCTTTCTTAATAATATATTTTGTAACTGTAATGTTCGACTTTTTTAATACTAAAAAGAAAGGCGGATATCTTGTACTTCTTGGTATAGGAAGTCTTATACTAACCTACTTAGTAATAAACACAGAAATTTTAAGTGCTTCTTTTGATTTGTTAATGAACAGAGGAACACATGATTCAAGAACAGAACAATTAAAAGTTTTCATTTCTCAACTAGATTTTTCCCATTTAGTAACAGGAAGCGGTGTTTTTGCTTCTTATTCTTTAGGTGCAGAAGCTTGGACTTCGGTAGATAATCAATGGCTCTATTTAATATGGTGGGGAGGGCTTATACCTTTTTTATGCTATGCGTTTTTAAGTGGTGGTATTCCTATTTATATGTTATTTAGAGGAGGCTTAAGTTATGAAACTAAGGTAGAGTGTTTTGTGCTTGTAATTTGGTTTTTAGGATTATCGGGCTTAGCTATATTTTCTACAATGTCTGTAGATCTGTTTTTTATAATTATGAGTATTATATTAGGGCGTGTACTGTATAAATTTAGTAACAACATTCCATGATAAAACAACTCTTAGCATTTAAAAAAACTTTTGCTATGTATGGCGCTAGTTTTATTGCTGTTCTTTTAGGTTTTATAATAAGCATACTTAATACAAAAGTTTTAGGTCCAGAAAAATTTGGGGATTTTAAATATATAGAGACTGTAGTACGTTTAATTGCAAGTTTAGTTTCTGTAGGTTTCTTTATATCTATTACGCGCTTAATAGCAATAAACAACAATGCTGTAAAAGAAAAAAAATATTTAGGATTATTTGTAGTTATACTTAGCATAATATCTGCCGTAGGTGTCCTTTTAGTTTTTATTTATTCTTTTATAGAACCCCTATTTTTTAAAGAAACTTTTGGATCTACATTTAGAACTTATTTTTTTATTGTACCTGCAATTATAGCCAATTTAGCATTGTTAGAAATTTTAAAAGGACTTCATAAAATATACACCTTAGCTTTATTAACTATTATACCCTTGATAGCATACGCTATTGTAGCCTACACTATAAGCGCAACTACAACTTTAAATGTTAATAATGTTTTACTACTATATTATGGTTTATTATTTATCACCACCATAATTGTATTAATCACCATTAAACCAAACTTTAACTACAAAAAAAGCTTAGTTAAAGAATTATACAAAGAAAACAAACACAATGGCAGGCCAATATACTATGGCAGTTTGGCGGGCGTTGCTACAGCTAATATTGCAGGTATTTGTATTTCTTATTTTTTAAACGATAATAAACAAGTTGGTTTTTTTATGCTTGCATTAACTGTATGTAGTCCGTTACTAATAATCCCTTCTGTAATGGGCACTACCTATTTTAAACAATTTGTTCACCTCCCTAAAATACCAACTAAAGTTGTTCTTTTTAGTATTGCTGTAACAGCGTTTGCTCTTGTAATTTTTTACTCATTAATAGATTATGTGGTTATACAATTTTACTCTAAAGACTACCTACCTGTTGCAAATATTGCTAAATTTTTAATCCTTGGCTTTATTTTTCATGGCTTAGGAGATTTAATTAATCGATTTTTAGGAGCCAAAGGTGAAGGAAAAAAGTTACGCAATGCAGCATTTTTTGTTGGTGCTATAAATATTTTAGGATATACACTACTTATAAAATACTTTCAAATGAATGGCGCCATAATAACTAAGATATTGGCGAGTTGTCTATATTTAATTGTGATGCTATATTATTATATTAATTTTATAAAAAAAAATAAACATGTTTAAAGGTAAAACTCTCTTAATAACTGGTGGTACTGGTTCATTTGGTAATGTTGTTTTAAATCGTTTTTTAGAAACAGACATTAAAGAAATACGAATATTCAGCCGTGATGAAAAAAAACAGGATGATATGCGTAACAGACTAAAAAATGATAAAGTAAAATTTTACATAGGAGACGTTAGAGATTACAATAGCATTTCTAGAGCTATGTCTGGTGTAGACTATGTTTTTCATGCCGCTGCATTAAAACAAGTACCTTCGTGTGAGTTTTTCCCTATAGAAGCCGCAAAAACAAACGTATTTGGAACACAAAATACAATTGATGCTGCTATAGCGCATGATGTTAAAAAAATTATTTGCCTAAGTACAGACAAAGCTGCTTACCCAATTAATGCAATGGGTATTAGTAAAGCCTTAATGGAAAAAGTAGCCGTTGCTGCTGCAAGAAATATTCCAGAAAATAAAACAACTGTATGTTTAACTAGATATGGTAATGTAATGGCCTCTAGAGGTTCGGTAATACCTTTATTTGTAAATCAAATTAAAGAAAATCAACCACTTACTATTACAGACCCTAACATGACTCGTTTTTTAATGTCTTTAGAAGATGCTGTAGATTTAGTTTTATTTGCGTTTGAACATGGTAACCAAGGAGATTTATTTGTAAACAAAGCTCCCGCTAGTACAATTGGAGAGTTAGCACAAGCTGTAAAAGACATTTATAAAGCTGATAATGATATTAAAATTATTGGTACCAGACACGGTGAAAAATTGTATGAAACCTTGTGTACGCGTGAAGAAATGCAGAAAGCAGAAGATATGGGCGAGTTTTATAGAATTCCGGCAGATAACAGAGATTTAAATTACAATAGATATTTTTCTGAAGGTGAAACTGATATTAGTAAGATTGAAGATTACCACTCTCACAACACAACTCGCTTAAACAATACACAAATAAAAGAAACTTTATTAGGTTTAGATTATATCAAAGAAAATCTTTAAATGGTTTCACACAATATAATAACGGGAAATTCTCATACAGATGAGAGAGGCAAACTAAATTTCTTTAATGATTTTGATCTTAGAGATGTTGTTAGGATGTATGAGATTTCTCCTGCTTCAGTAACAAACATAAGAGGTTGGCAAGGGCACGCTAAAGAACACAAATGGTTTTATTGTTCTGCTGGTTCTTTTACTGTTTATTTAGCTCCGTTAACATATTTTAATAATTCCAAAGAAGAGCAACAAAAACAAAAAATAACTCTTTACTCTAATTCACCATCTGTTTTACATATTACTGGTGGTTATGCAACAGCTTTTAAAGCAAAAGAAGAAAATTCTACACTTTTAGTTTTTTCTAATTTTTCTGTAGAAGAATCTGTTGCTGATGATTTTAGATTTAATTTAGAGGAATGGCCTATTAACCAATAACTATAAGAAACACTACCATGAAAAAAATTGGAATTACGGGGCAAGCTGGTTTTGTTGGAAACCACTTGTACAACACTTTATCTTTAGATGAAAAGGTAACATTAATCCCATTTGAGAGAGCTTTTTTTTCTGATAAAGAAAAGTTAGAGAATTTTGTAGCATCTTGTGATGTAATTGTTCATTTAGCTGCAATGAACAGGCATGAAGATGCTAATGTTATTTACACTACAAATACTGCATTAGTAGATGACTTACTTACAGCTTGTAAAAACAAAAATGTAACACCCCATATTTTATTCTCTTCTTCATCACAAGAAACAAAAGAGAACCTGTACGGTAAATCTAAAAAAGAAGGTAAAGAAAAATTTATAAATTGGGCTAACAACACTAATGGTAAATTTACTTCTTTAACTATACCTAATGTTTTTGGGCCTTTTGGGAGGCCTAATTACAACTCTGTTGTAGCTACGTTTTGCCACAAGGTAGCCAATGGTGAAGAGCCTACAATTATTAATGATAGTGATGTTAACTTAATATATGTTAATGAGTTAATTGCCATTATCATACAAGCTATAACTGGTAAGGCAGAAAACACCATTAATATTGGTAAAAATGCTTCAGAAGTAGCTATTGCTGCTCCACACACTAAAAAGGTTTCTAAAATATTAGATTTACTTAAACAGTATAAAAAAGATTATATGGAAAATGGTATTTTCCCTAGTCTTGAAGAAACTTTTGAAAAAGCACTATTTAATACATTTCGTTGTTATGTACCTACAGATCATTACCCGGTAAAATATACAAAACACACAGACCCAAGAGGTAGTTTTGTAGAAATTGCAAGAACACAAACTAGTGGTCAGTTTTCATTTTCTACAACAGTCCCTGGTATTACCAGAGGAAATCATTTTCATACAAGAAAAGCAGAACGTTTTGCGGTAATTAGCGGTAAAGCACTTATACAATTGCGTAAAATTGGTACTGATGAAGTAATAGATTATTATTTAGATGGTAAAGAACCTGCATATGTAGATATGCCTATATGGTATACACACAATATTAAAAATATTGGAGAAGAAGAACTAATTACGCTATTTTGGATTAATGAACCTTACAATCAAGAAGACGCAGACACATATTTTGTAAATGTATAACAGTATCTAATTAAAATTTAAAAAATTGAAAAAGCTAAAAGTACTTACAGTAGTAGGAACAAGACCAGAGATAATAAGATTAGCATGTGTTTTAAATGCATTAGATGCTAACCCTGCCATAGAACATATACTTGTACACACAGGACAAAACTATGATTATGAATTAAATGAAATATTTTTTGATGATTTAGGGATTAGAAAACCAGATCATTTTTTAAATGCTGCTGGAAAAAATGCAACAGAAACAGTAGGTAATATTTTGATAAAAATAGATCCTGTTTTAGAAGATGTAAATCCTGATGCCTTTTTAGTTTTAGGTGATACAAATTCTTGCTTATGTGCTATTCCGGCTAAAAAGAGAAAAATCCCTGTTTTTCATATGGAAGCTGGTAACAGATGTTTTGACCAGCGTGTACCAGAAGAAACAAACCGTAAAATTGTAGATCATGTTGCAGATGTTAATTTAACATATAGTGATATTGCTAGAGAATACCTACTAAAAGAAGGTTTACCTGCAGACCGAATAATAAAAACAGGTAGCCCAATGTTTGAAGTTTTAGATCAGTTTAGAGCTAAAATTGAAGCCTCTAACGTTTTAGAAAAATTAAATCTAGAAAAACAAAAGTATTTTGTGGTTTCATCTCATAGAGAGGAAAACATAAGTAATCCTAAAAATTTTGAAGGACTAATTACCTCTTTAAATCAAATTGCCGAAAAGTACAATTTTCCAATTATTGTATCTACACATCCTAGAACTAGGAATATGTTAGATGCTAAAAAAATGGAAACTCATAAAAACATACAATTTTTAAAACCTCTAGGTTTTTCAGATTACAATGCTTTACAATACAATTCTTTTGCTGTTTTATCTGATAGTGGAACAATTTCTGAAGAATCTTCTATCCTTAACTTTAATGCATTAAACATTAGAGAAGCACATGAAAGACCAGAAGCTATGGAAGAAGCATCTGTAATGATGGTAGGTTTAAATCCTGAGCGTATTATGCAAGGTTTAGAAGCCTTAGAAGTTCAAAAAAGAAATCCTGAACGTAACTTTAGACAAGTAGCAGATTACTCTATGCCTAACGTTAGTGAAAAAGTAGTACGTATAATTATATCTTACGTAGATTATATAAACAGAGTTGTTTGGCGTAAAGGCGAATAATATAGTAAATAATACTAATGAACCAACATAATATTTTCATCTACAGTAATGATGATTTTTTTGAAAGAAGTGCAGGTGCTACACGTGTGTTATACTATGCAAAAGCACTGGCTAATAGCAATAACAAAGTATATTTAACAACTTGTTGTGCAGAGGCTTTTAACGATAAAGATTTTGAAGAAGTAGATGAAAATATTTTTGTTCACAAGCAAAAAAGTAAAGTCTTTCACAATCCAATAAAGACCTACAACTATTTAAAAAATCTTTACTCCTTTGCTAAACAAAAAGGTAAAGCTACTTTTATACATTACCCTTCTCCTTTAGTTGTTTTAGAAACTCTTAGTTTATTTTACTTAAAAGGATTAAAAAAACAAGCTGTATTTTTTGAGAGCAATGAAGTACGTATGTATTCTGCTGCATTCCATGATCCTATTTCTATTAAAAATATTAAATATTCATTAAAAAAAATAGTATTTAAATCTTCTTTTTTTTTAATGCAAGCACTACTCTATTTTTATAACGGACATATATGTATCTCTACCGCCATAGAAAAATATGGTCATAAGTTTAATAAAAATACAATACGTATTCCTATACTTACAAACCCATATAAAGAGTTAAAAAATTCTACTACTAAATACATAAAGCAAAACGCATTTAATATTGGCTTTTCTGGCAGTATAGCTCTTAGTAAAGAAAACTTAACCTCTTTTATTGCTGTTATTGCAAAAATTAAAGAAGCTGGGCATAACATATCATTTAACTTATGCGGTAGTGCAAACCCAAAAAACAAAGCTTTGTTAGACAAGGCCATTCTTAATTATAATTTACAAGACACTATTACCTATTACGGTAATTTAGGAGAAGTAGAGTTTAACACTTTTTTAAGCCAACAAAACTTATTGGTTATACCTAGAGGATATACAAAGCAAAATAAGTACGGATTTTCTACTAAGTTATCTGATTATTTAAATCATAAAAAAATGATTTTAATTACAGATATTAGTGACAATAGTTTATACATAAAAGATGGTATTAACGGGTTTATTGTTCCTCCAAATAATGAAAAAGCAATGTTTAATAAATTACTTTACATTGTAGAAAACTATACACATTTAGAAACAAAAATAGCAGCAGAAGCTTATAATACTGCCAAAACTGACTTTTACTATATGAATTACAAAGACAAATTAAAGTCTTTTCTAATTTCATAAACCAATTATAACCTAACTCAATTAGCTCATACTACATTATGTCTAAAGAACCAATACGTATACTACATGTACTTTCCAATATGGGAAGAGGCGGTGCAGAATCTATGGTGATGAATTACTACAGAAATGTAGATAGATCAAAAGTGCAATTCGACTTTTTATTACATAGAGCTTACAAGAGTGCTTACGAAGACGAAATAGAAGAATTAGGCGGCCGTATTTATAAAGTTTGTGCTATATCGCCTAAAAACTATTTTAAATATAATAAACAATTAAAAGATTTTTTTGCTAGCCACCCAGAATATACTATTGTACACTCGCATTTAAATGCATTAAGTTTTATGGTCCTTAAACATGCACAAAAAACATGCAGTATACGTATAGCACACAGCCATACCACAATAAACCCTTATGCAGTATTTAATATACTAAATAAAAATGTACAAGCGGGTAGAACAATTAAAAACACTTTGTACCATTTAATTAGAAAAAAAACCAGTACTTATGCAACACATTATTTTGCTTGTGCAGAAAAAGCTGGAGAATGGCTATACGGTACAAAAAATAAAGAAATAAAAGTAATTAAGAATGCTATAGACTCTGCTACTTTTATACCAAATAAAGAAAAATACACAAGTTTACGCACAGAGTTAGGCATAGACTCTAATTTTGTTATTGGCCATGTTGGCAGGTTTGACACGCCTAAAAACCACTATTTTTTACTGCATATTTTTAAAGAAATAGTAAAAAAAGAGCCTACTGCTAAACTAGTGCTAGCTGGTGATGGTCATTTAAGAGACATTATAGAAAAAGAAATAAAAGAATTAGATATTAGTAATAACGTTTTGTTATTAGGTATGCGAAGTGATGTTCCGGAACTACTACAAGCTTTTGATGTCTTTTTATTTCCGTCATTATATGAAGGTTTACCGGTAACAGTTGTAGAGGCTCAAGCTAGTTCTTTACCTGTAATAGCTTCTGATACTGTTACCACAGAAGTTAAAGTTACCAATTTGGTACATTTTATGTCTCTAACAGAAAGTGCTAAAAAATGGGCTGATAAGGTTATAGAACATAAAGATAATGCAAAAGTAGATCGTACCAATGAGATTGTTACCTCTGGTTACGACATTAAAACCGCTTCTGAAGAATTGCAACGTTTTTATTTAACTAGCAAAATTTAATTTTCCATCTACAGAAGAAAAAAAACAAGTTTCATTACGGAAATCCGTAAACAAATCCATTAAAACCTCACTAATTTTACTGAAACAGTTAACTCTATAAGTTAAGTTTAATTATTAGTAAGATGAAGGCAACTATAAAAAAAGATTTATATAGATACGGAGGAACTACTTCTTTTTTAACGGGGATAAGAAAAGAAGGTTTTAGATATACCTATTTTTTAAGAAAAGCGAGTACTTATAAGAAATTTTCACCATTTGGCTTAACTTATAGATTAATCCTCAAAAGGTTAAGTTATAAATATGGATTTCAGATTCCTATTAATACAAAAATTAAAGAAGGATTTTACATTAATCATTATGGACCACTTGTTATAAATGAAGGGGCTACAATTGGCAAAAATTTTACTGTAAGTCAATCTGTTACTGTTGGGCAGGCAAACAGAGGAAAACGTAAAGGCTGCCCTATTATAAAAGACAATGTATTTGTTGGTGCAGGATCTGTAATAGTAGGTAATGTTGTTATAGGTAACAATGTATTAATTGCTCCTAATTCATATGTTAATACAGATGTACCAGATAATAGTATTGTTATGGGAAACCCTATAACCGTTATACAAAAAGAAAATGCCACTGAGGGTTACATAAACTTTACTGTATAAAAATATAATAACTATATATTAAACATTAAAAACTCATGCCAAAAGGCGTGAGTTTTTTTGTTTTAAAACATAATGGATGTTAGTCATATGTTAAAAACGGGCACAAAAAGTTAACAAAAGATGCATTACGTCGAAAATATGATCGATTAAGTACTTTCTACACGATAAAGTGATCTTTTTATACGTTTAACTACGTATGTTAGAAAGATATAAAAGATAACCCCCTTATCTACCTTATAAAGAAGTTAATAGAACAATAAACTGTACCTAAAAGTTATGAGTGCCCCAAAAAGAAAAAATACGCCAAAAAAAATGATAACATTACTATGTTTTGCATTTTTAACACTTGCATCTTGCAGCCAAGATGAAGAATTATTTGCACAAGCTATAGACCAAGATATAGCAAAGTCTAATAATCAAACTGACCCTAATTCTGGTGGTAACACCAAAATAGATGAAACAGTTTCTAAAGAATTAAAAGCATTCCCTACTGCTTACGGAGCAGGCGCTTACACAACAGGCGGAAGAGGTGGTAGAGTTATACATGTTACCAACTTAAACGATAGTGGTACAGGCTCTTTAAGAGAAGCTGTAATGGCCTACGGTCCCCGTATTGTTGTTTTTGATGTTTCAGGTACTATTGAATTATTAACAGATTTAAATATATATGAAGGCAACCTTACTATTGCAGGACAAACAGCACCATCACCAGGTATTACAATAACTGGTAGATCTATAAAAATGTCTAGCAACCAGTGGACTAGTGCAGACAATATGATTTTTAGATATTTTAGAGTTCGTCCAGATTTTATTCGTAATGGTTTAGAAATGGGTATACAATTAAATAATGCAAAAAACATTATTATTGACCACGTTAGCATTAGCTGGGCTGGAGATAAAGCTATTGGGATTAGTGATGTTGCCGAAAATGTAACTGTACAAAATGTATTAATTGGCGAATGCAACACAGGAATGATTGTTGGTCAAAATTTAAAAGGAACTGGATATACTAGCCAAGATATTTCAGTTTTACGAAATATATTTTATGACTCAAGTCACAGATTTCCCAACCCTGGAGGAGAAGGTCGCTTTGACGTTATAAATAATGTAGGTTATAATTATAGATACAGATTAATAAACGTATCTGGTAATGCTAAAATAAATATTATAGGAAATTATTATGATAGAGGTACAAGAACACCTGTATCTAATTTAATGCATAAAGTTTCTGGAACCTTATCTCCAGTAGAAAATATGGAAGTTTTCCTAAATGGTAACTCTCATAAAAATTATTCTAATGCAAACAATTGGAATATGTGGACAGCACATGGTGGAGGAACAACCGGTTGGTTTTTAAAAGGTATAGCTTATAAGTTTAATGACCCATTACCTGAAAAAGAGTTTAAAACAGATTCACAATTCTCCCTAATTGGGGCTGAAATTGATATTTTAAAAAGTGATACCTTAATTGATGAGTTAATTAAGAACATCGGCGCTAATAAAACTATTGATGCTAATGGAAGCACTATTGATGTTACTGATATTATAGATAAAAGGTATACAACAGCAATGGCTAATAGAACGTATACTGAATATGAATGGAATGAAGATTGGGCAACGTATCCACATTACATACAGTGGCACAGTAAAGTTTCCAAAACACCTATAAATACAAGAGCAGCTAACTTTGACACGGATGGTGATGGTATGCCAGATGAATGGGAAAAAGCGAATGGCTTTGACTTAGGTACAGATGACAGTAAACTTGACAAAGATGAAGATGGTTACACTAATATAGAAGAGTATTTAAACTCAGTTGATAATTAATCAGAAAAAAGGAGCATATTATTATGATCCTTTTTTACCTAATAATATTTTTTATTTCACTTGTAAAAATTTTAGCTCCTTTATTTGACAAATGAATTTTGTCTTTCCAATAATCAAAACTATTATCAGTTTTAAAAAAATCTGTGTAATCATAGTAAATAACGCTATTTTCCTTTAAAAAATTTTCAAGTAAAATGTTATCCTTTTTACAAGGATCTGAATACGCAGGTGAAGTAAAAATTATAAGCTTTTTGTTATTCTCTTTTGCAAATTTCTTTACGTCTAAAATACCATTTTTAAATATTGGGTTAATATTTAACGAAGTACAATCATCTGTGCTTGTTGTATTTAGTATTTTATTTAAATTGTTTTTTTGTTCCCTATTTAACTTAAGAGGATCATAACCGTTGTATGTTTTATAATTATACTTTGGAAAAAAATAATTTTTTAAAACTGGCAAAACAACACCATTATAATCTAAACTCCAATAAAAAGACTGTAACGTATTGTTTAAATTAAGCTCATCTATTTCTTTTTTAACAATACTATTTCTGTGGTATTTAGTAGCTAAAAAATTGATATCAGCTCCTGCGTACATACTATCAATAGCTCTGTTAGGATCTATATGTAAAACAATAGTTTGCTTTTTATTTATTGGTAATTGTTTAATTAAAACCTTAGCATTACTTATTGTTTTACCATCTACCCCCATATTAAAAGATGATTTTTTAATCATTGAAGGATCTATGCTATGATTAACCCTAGAACTCCCGTAAAATAATATATCTGTAGTATCTTTAATTTTTAAGTAATGATTAACCTTACCCACGCCTTGACCAGAAAACACATGGTCACTAAAATAGTTTAAAGTATAGAATACACATTTATCTACTATAAAAGTTACAATAAGTATACCTATAATAAGTTTAAGTGTCTTCATAATATTAAAATTGAAAATAAATAAAATTATTAGATGTAGAATAAAACAGTATAATTAACATAATTAATACTGTTAGTATTATTGTTAATTTTGTATTAGACATATTTCTTCCTAAATGTTCTACACTTTTTCCATTTTTAAATAATAGAAAATCTAATATAAAACCAATAGTTAGCATTAAAAGAGACACACTCATTGTGCTTATGTCTCCTAGAAAAGGAAAATAAAAATTGAAACTACATATTTCTTTAATTATAGCAAAAGATTGCGTAACATCTGTAGCTCTAAAAAATACCCAAGCAAAAATTACAATAATATAGGTATATATAGCTCCTAAAAAATTAAAGTTCTTAATATTTAATAAGGAAAAACTATATTTTTCTGCGCTTAAAAACAGTCCATGTATGGCACCCCAAATGACAAAATTCCATGAACTTCCGTGCCATAAACCACCAAGAAGCATGGTAAGTAGCAAGTTACGATAGGTGATTTTTATTCCTTTTCTATTGCCACCTAAGGATATGTATAAGTAATCTCTTAACCAAAAAGATAAAGACATATGCCATCTTCTCCAAAACTCTGTTATAGATTTAGAAAAGTAAGGGAAATTAAAATTAGGAGCAAAATTAAACCCAAATAATTTAGCTGTTCCAATAGCTATATCTGAATAACCAGCAAAATCATAATAAATTTGAAACGAGTAAAAAACTGTAGCTAGCAATAATGTACTAGAATTATGTAATTCAGAATTAGCATAAACAGTATCTACATAAACAGCTAAATTATCTGCAATTACTACTTTTCTAAAAAGACCTATGCTAATTTGTAAAATTCCCTCATTAAAGCTTTCTCTACTAAATTTTCGCTTTGTCTCTATTTGTGGTAACAGATTGGATGCTCTTTCTATAGGTCCTGCAACTAGCTGCGGAAAAAATGAAACATAAGTAAAAAAAGAAACTATATTTTTAGTAGGCTCTAAAGTTCTTCTGTATATATCTATAGAATAACTTAAAGTTTGAAATGTGTAAAAACTAATTCCTACAGGCAATATTATGTTTAAGGTAAGATCATCTACTTGCCAGCCAATGCCCTGCATAGCTACAGCAAAAGAATCTGCAAAAAAATTATAATATTTAAATAACCCCAGTAATCCTAAATTAGAAAATAGACTAACATATAACCATAATTTTCTTTTTTTTTCGTCAACAGCTTCAAAAAGTTTAATCCCGACAAAATAATCTAAAAAAGAGCTAAATATTATTAAAGATAAAAAACGGTAATCCCACCAACCATAAAATAAATAACTAGCTAAAAGAAGTAATATATTTTGAAGTTTTAAATTTTTATTGACTACAAACCAATATAAAATAAAAACAATTGGTAAAAATATGAGATATTCTATTGAGTTAAATAACATTATTTTTAATTAAAATTATTGTTACTTCCAATCATTTCTCCAGTATCTTTCATTGTTTTACTTTCAAAACCGTATTTTTTATTTAAAAACTCATAATACTTTAAAATTTCTTCTAAAGTTTTAAAATTTTCTTCTGTATTGGCTCCAAAATTATGTGGGTGCCACCACAAATGATATAATAACCCATTTTTTGCTGCGTGTTTCATAGCTTTTTTAACACGTCTAATTTTTAAACTTTCTAAACGCTTCAATTTATTAGAATAGGGTCTTAAAAAACGACTTGAAGGAATGTTATAAGGTTCTTCCTTTTTTAAGTCTGACAATTTATAGCAGTGTTTACCAGATATGTTTACGTAACAATCTAAAGTACGTGCAATTCTTTTGTAAATAGTTGTATTCTCCTCACTTTCTGGCCTACAAAACCAAACATTTTCATTGCCTCTATAAGTTAATATATTATTATTCTTACATATTTTTAAATACTCACGGCTAAATTGATTTCTTGGAAAAGCTAATGAATCTAACTTAATTCCTTTGTCAGTAGCAATAGATATTGCTGCTTTTAAATCTGCTTCAAAATCTGCTGCTGTTTGCCCTTCTTCTTGGCAGTAAAAATGAGAGTAGGTATGAGTAGCAATTTCATGATTAGAATCTTTTTTTAATATTGAAATTAACTCTGGAGCATAATGAAAAGGATCATTAGAGCTTTTATCTTTAACTTGAACAAAATTATCTGTGTAAGGCGATAAATTAGGATCTTTGTATTTTGGCTGTATATTAGGGTTATGCCTAAGTATTTCTTCTTTTGTATCTGCAAATAAAAAGCCAACTGTAGCAAAAGTTGAGCTAACTTTATATTTATTAAACATTTGGAGCATACGTGGTACAACTAGATGTGTTTCTTTAAGAGTATCACCATAATTTTCTATTGATCTCTTGTCTCTTACTCCCCAGAATAATTCAAAATCTAGAGAAATAACAAATACACCCTTATCCTTCATTTCGTTTTTTTTATAAATAAAATTCTAATTTAGATACTACTTACCTTTAATACGATTAAGTGTAGGTTTAATCGCTAAAAAACAATTAAAACCAAGCTAAATTTATTTAATTTCGTATTTGTTATGGAAGATATAAAAATTAGAAAAGCAACTATAGAAGATACTTCAGAAATAGTAACTTTAATTAAAGCTGCATTAGGTGAAAATATAAAAAAATCTGATGATATATGGATTTGGAAACATTATAAAAATCCTTTTGGAGAATCTTTAATTTACGTTGCGACCTTCAATAACAAAATTGTTGGTATGAGGTCATTTATGCAATGGAGTTGGATAAATTCTAAACAAGACTATAAAACATTAAGAGCCGTAGATTCATCAGTAGACACCAAATTTAGAAGAAAAGGAATTTTTTCTAACTTAACGAAATTTACTCTTAAAGAGGCAAATGCAGAGGGATTTGATTTTGTATTTAACACGCCTAACGAAAAAAGCATTGGAGCTTATTTAAAATTAGGTTGGGTTGTTAATAGAAAAGTAAAAGTCAACTTACTTTTATCTCCTTTTTCTGTTTTTAGCTCCACTAAAAAACTAGAAAATTTTTCTAAAAAAGCAAAAAATATAATTATTAACGAAGTAAAATCCTTTTCTAAAACTTCTTCTAAAGAACAACTTAGTACACCAGTTACACTACCTTTTTTAAAGTGGAGATATCTAGAAAATCCAATTGTAGATTATAACTATTTAATTAATGGTAATATTTTATTAATATATAGAAAGAAGAAAATAAAATTTATAACTGAATGTAGAATTGTAGATATTTTAATTTTAAATAATTCTGAGGTAACAGAAAATGATATAAAAAAAGCAATAACTATTCTAAGTAATAAATACATTATTACAACACTATCTAGTAATATTTATAAAAAATTATTTCACGTAAATTTCCCACATATAGTATTTAATTACAAACACAATGGGCCTAATTTAACCACTAAAGAAATAAACATAGAAAAAACTAATTATGATATTCTTTTGGATAATAAATCAGATTATTGGGATTATAGCCTTGGTGATATGGAACTTTTTTAAAAAATGGAAAGAAAGAAAATTATTCGTATTACAACTGTTCCGGTTTCATTAAAAGGCCTTTTAAAAGGGCAGCTTAATTACATTAATAACTTTTACAACGTAATAGGCATTTCATCTAATGATAATGGTGTTCTAGAGTCAGTAGCAGAGCAAGAAAACATACAAGTTATACCTGTAGAGTTAACACGTAAAATAACTCCTATACAAGATTTAAAATCTTTGTGGGTATTGTATTGCGTTTTAAAAAAAGAAAAACCATATATAGTACACACTCATACCCCAAAAGCTGGTACAATTGGTATGATTGCTTCTTATTTAGCAAGAGTACCTCATAGACTACATACTATAGCTGGTTTACCATTATTAGAAGCAACCGGAAAAAAAAGAATACTTCTTAATTTTGTAGAAAAAATCACTTATAAATTTGCAACAAAAATATATCCAAATTCTTTTGGGTTACAACAAATAATTTTAGATCATAAATTTACCAAACAAAATAAGTTAAAAGTGCTTGGCAACGGCAGTTCTAACGGAATAAATACTTCTATTTTTAATCCAGATTTAATTTCTGCTAACCAAAAAAATGAATTAAGAAATTCCCTAGATATAAAAAAAACTGACTACGTTTTTATTTTTCTAGGTAGAATAGTAGCAGACAAAGGTATAAATGAATTAGTTACAGCTTTTTGCAAACTAAATAAAGAAAACAAGAATACTAAATTACTTTTAGTTGGTACTTTTGAAGAAGAATTAGATCCACTAGATACTACAACAGTATCTAAAATAAAAGAGAATAAAGATATTATTGTTACTGGTTGGCAAACAGATGTTAAGCCTTATTTATCTATTGCCAATACACTTACCTTTCCTAGCTATAGAGAAGGCTTTCCAAATGTAGTTATGCAAGCCGGAGCAATGGGTTTACCAAGTATAGTTACTAACATTAACGGTTGTAATGAAATTATTATTGAAGAAGTTAATGGCACTATTATTCCTGTAAAAAACAGTGATATATTATACAAAAAAATGTTATCTTTTTACTTAGATAAAACTGGCAAATACAATACTACACATTGTAGACAACTAATTATAGATAGGTATAACCAAAGTTATATCTGGAAAGAGATTTTAGAAGAATACAATTCTTTGTCTAAATAAATATACAATACACCTTTTATTTAGTTTATACTATTATTTTTTTTGGTTAATTTACATATAATTTTATACTTAAATGAGCAATAATAGCCAAGTAAAATCTATAGGTTTAGGTTCTTTTTTTCACAAGACCGCAAGTGAAAATATTCCCCAATATGACTTACACACACATATACCTAATTATGAGTTGTTTTATACAGGAAGACACGCTATAAAATACCTATTAAAAGATTTGATTTCTAAAAGTGCTTATAGTACTATTTGGCTACCAAAGTACTATTGCCAACACGTTACCAATTGGCTACAACAAAACTTTAGCAATATAAATTTTTACTCCATTAATGCTTTCTGTAAAACGGAGGAACAATTAAGAATTTTAGATTTTGCTACGGAAAATGATATTGTTATTTTAAATAATTTTTGGGGTGTTTTTGAATATCAATTACCTACTACTAAAAAAAAACCTGTTATAATTGAAGATCATTCTCATGGATGGCTTAGTACTGGTTGTTTACAAAGTAAAGCCGATTATTGTTTTGCTTCATTAAGAAAAACTTTACCAATACCTTTAGGAGGTATTTTATGGAAACCTAATGGACAAAAAATTAATATAAATGGTCTTTTGCTTAAACAAGACCAAAATTTTTATGAAAATTGGAACACCATAGAAGAGGCTATGTTATTAAAAGCTGACTATTTAAAAAACAACATAACAAATAACAAAGACGTTTACTTAAACTTAATAGCAAAGTCTGAAAATTACTTGCATAAACAATACGATGTAATACAACTTAAAGAGGAACACAAACAGTATATTAAAACTTTTTTGAATAAAAATTACACAAAAACAAAAACATTAAATTTAGAAACTATATACACTGCTATTAAACCCAGTGATAATTTTAAAGTATTACGCTACAAAAATCTTGTTACATTTGGTCTGCAATTAGCTTTTAAAGAGCGTACGCTCTTTAATTCATTAAAACTATACTTAATATCTAATAACATATACCCGTCTGAATTATGGCCTGGTAATGAAACTAACATCGTAAACTATAATTTTATGCTAAACATACACATAGATTTTAGATATACTAAAAATGAAGCTGAGTATATAGTAGAGACTTTAAATAAATGGACTAAAACTAATAATTAATTTTA
Organism: Cellulophaga sp. 3_MG-2023; assembly: GCF_030546975.1. Classification (NCBI taxonomy): domain Bacteria; kingdom Pseudomonadati; phylum Bacteroidota; class Flavobacteriia; order Flavobacteriales; family Flavobacteriaceae; genus Cellulophaga; species Cellulophaga sp. 3_MG-2023. The sequence continues at coordinate 279,254 of NZ_JAUOPS010000001.1, read as the reverse complement.
TGTATTTAAATTATATAAAAAGGATAGAAGATTTAATAATAGCAATAATTGCTTTTTTATTACTTTTTCCAATTTTTGTAATTGTAGCATTTACCCTATTGATTTTAAATAATGGTAAATGTTTCTTCTTTCAAGAAAGACCTGGTAAAAATGGCAAAGTTTTTAAAATGATAAAATTTAAGTCTATGAATGATAAGAAAGATAAAAACGGTGAATTTTTACCTTTTCATTTAAGAGTTACTAAGTTTGGACATTTTATAAGAGATTATTCTTTAGATGAGATACCACAATTATTAAATGTGATTAGCGGAGAAATGAGCATTGTAGGCCCTAGACCATTACTAGTACAATACTTACCATTATATAGTGATTTTCAGCAACAGAGACATAATGTAAAGCCCGGAATTACAGGTTGGGCGCAGGTTAATGGTAGAAACGCCCTAAGTTGGAATGAAAAATTTAAACTAGATGTTTGGTACACTCAAAATGTGTCTTTTAAGACTGATGTTTTAATTTTATTTAAAACATTAAAGAAAGTACTAATTAGAGAAGGAGTTAATAATAGTGAAAATTTAAATATGACCACTTTTGATGGTACAAATTAAAACAATAAAAACGTACTACAAATGACTACAACTTATACTTTAGAGTGTTATTCTTTGACTAATACTGAAGATGTTAAAAGATATCAAGAATTTTTATACCACTTTAATGGCTTTGATGTTTTTTACAAAGTAGAATTAATAAATACAGGTATTGAAAGCAACCAAGAAAAAAAGTATTTTGTATTAAAAGATAAAGATCAAGTTATTGTTTTAATGCCTTTTATACAGCGCAGTATAACTATAAATAACAATATGACTCATTATTTTGATGTTGTTTCTCCTTATGGTTATAGTGGCCCTTTGTTTACTCAAAAAATAAATACAGATTTATTACAAAATTTCTGGGTTTTAGCAGACAAATGGTACCGTAAAAACAACGTTGTTGCAGAATTTATAAGGTTTAATTTAGATGGGAACCATATAAATTACAGTGGTCATTTATTACCTACATTGTCTAATGTAAAAGGATTGATATTAAAGGACAAAGAACAACAGTGGACCAGTTTTATACCAAAAGTAAGAAACAATTACAGAAAAGGAGAAAACAACCAACTAACTGCTAAAATATATAAAGGAAACATAACCCTTGATATTATAAATACCTTCCACACTATTTATATTGGTACTATGGATCGTAATAATGCAGATGACTCCTATTATTTTTCTTTAGAATACTTCAATGAATTTATTTTAAAAAACCCAACAAACTGTGCTTTAGTTCTTATTTATAAAGAAAACATAGCTATATCTACAGAATTAATATTACTAAATAAAAATAGTATGTATTCATTTTTAGGTGGTACTATAGCAGATTATTTTAGTTTGAGACCTAATGATTTTTTAAAGATTGAAGCTATGAATTGGGGCAGAGAAAATAATTATGAATATTATATTTTAGGTGGTGGAAGATATGATTTTGATGGATTATATAAATACAAGAAAACATTTTTTCCAAAAGAAAAAGATGCTATTTACTATACTGGCAGAAAAATAATTAATAATAAAGCTTATTTAGAACTTTGTGAAAAACTATCCCCAGTATTAAAAGAATCTAATACAAAAGATTACTTAAAAATATCAGAAGGGTTCTTCCCGGCGTACAGACAATAAAAAAAGCCCGTATGGGCTTTTTTTATTAATAAATTAAAAGTATTACAAATTAATTTATTTCATATTACTTTTAATATAGCTTGCAACCTGCGATGCTGCTCTTTCATGTCCGTAACATGTCCAATGATGATCATACTCAAAAGACCAGTTTTTATCTCCTTCATCATTTAATAATAAAATATTAAAATCTAAACTTTTTAATAAGTCAACAACACTTCTTTCTGTATGTGGTTTTAAAACCAACAATGTATTAGTAGTGTCGTAATTAGATTTAATATATTCTAAAAGTGCCTTATATTCATCTATATAACTGTCTTCTTTAAGTTTTTCTTCTTCATTTGTATTTATAGGTGTCTTTTTAGCTAAGGAACCAGAGAATCTTCGGTATAAATAAAATGGAAACTTTAAATTATAAATAATTTTTTTTAATCCTGGAGATCTCATTACTCCATAGACTATTTTATTTTCTTTTAGATTTAATTGTGTAACATCACCTACTCTACCTATGTCAGTTAAACTTTGTTTTAAATCTGATTCATCTAAATAAATAATTTGCAATTCTGGTTTTTTAACATAAAATTGTTTAGAAATTTCAAAAGCCTCAATTAAAGTAACTCCAGATCTTGCTGCTTCAGTAAAATTATATGATGGTACCTTTTCTTTTAAATAAGCCATTTGATGGCATTCATCAGGGTTCATAAAGTTCTCTATAAATGAATCACCAATTATTGTAATTAAATTATCTTCACTCTTTGGCAGCGGTCCTACCCATCCATTTTTATTTACTTGCCATGTGTGATCTCCTCCTTTGTAATATCCATCTTGATTGGGAATATAACGCTGTATTCCATATTCATCAATTTTTCTATTAGGCACCTCTGTTGTTAGTACAAATATTCTAGCTATTATTTCTCCTGCAATTAGACCTACTGCTAAAAAAACGATTATGGTAAATAGAAATTTTTTCATCTTTTAAAATTGAAAGTAAATAAATTCTTGCTCTTCTCCCGTGTAAACAAACATCAAAACAATTATACCTATATAAAATGCCCACCTAACAACTCTATGCTGTTTTGTAATGTTTTCTAATGCAAATTGTGTTGCTCTTCCAAACCATTCTATCATCATAAAAAACAAAACTAAAACCAAAACCTCTTTGGGGAAAATCTCTGGAAAAGAAAACAAATTAACATTAAAAATACCTCCTAAATAACTAAATGCATGAGTTAAATTATCTGCTCTAAAAAAGACCCAAGCCAAAACTGTAATTAAAAATGTAATAAACATTTGTGATAATTCTTTTGCATTAGCAAACATTTTACCTTCAGCCACAACATTAGTATTAACCCTGTTGCGCTTTAAAAGCAGTAATGGTAAAAAGTATAATGCATTTAAAAAACCCCAAGCTACAAATGTCCAGTTTGCTCCATGCCAAAAACCACTAACTAAAAATATAATAAAGGTATTTCTTATCTTCATATTTATTCCCCCTTTACTTCCTCCTAAAGGAATGTATAAGTAATCTCTAAACCAAGTAGATAAAGAAATGTGCCAACGTCTCCAAAACTCAGCTATATCCCTGGAAAAATAAGGAAAAGCAAAATTCTGTTTCAGCTCAAAACCAAATAACCTAGATGTTCCAATAGCTATATCTGAGTAACCACTAAAATCTCCATAAATTTGAAATGTAAAAAATAAAGCTCCTAATAGTAATGTACTACCAGAATAATCATCTGAGTTATTAAAGATAATGTTTGCATATTTAGCACAATTATCAGCAATTACAATTTTCTTAAATAAACCCCATAGTATCTGTCTCATTCCATTTACGGCATTGTCGTAAGTAAAATTCCTTTTAACATAAAACTGAGGCAATAAATTAGTAGCTCTCTCTATAGGGCCAGCTACTAATTGAGGAAAAAAGCTCACAAAAGCAGCAAAAGCAATAAACTTTTTAGTAGGTTCTAAATTTCGTTTATATACATCTATAGTATAACTTAAAGTTTGAAAAGTGTAAAAACTTATACCTACTGGTAAAATAATGTTTAGAGTACCTATTTCTATTTCTTGTCCAAAAAACGTAAATGCATCTACAAAGCTCTCTACAAAAAAATTGTAATATTTAAAAAAGCCTAAAAAGCCTAGATTAACTACAATACTTAACCATAAATATAATTTACGTTTACCTTCTTTTTGTTCTTTACCTAATAAAACACCTAAAGTATAATCTACTAATGTGCTAAAAGCTATTAGAGATAAAAAACGCCAATCCCACCAACCATAAAACACATAACTTGCAACTAAAAGTAAAAAGTTTTGTAATCGTAAATTTTTATTTAAAACAAACCAATAAAGTAAAAATACTATTGGTAAAAAAACAACAAAGTCTATTGAATTGAAAAGCATTTAAATAATGGTTAGTTAGGTTATATTTTATCTATTATAATTTCTATTCTACGATTAATACTATGCTCTTGCTCCGTACAATAAACATCATCTTCACAGTTATTTAGCAATACTTCTTCTCCATAAGCTTTAGCTGTTACTTTTTCTGCTACAACCCCCTTAGAAATTATATAATCTAAAGAACGCTGCATTCTCCTTTGTGACAACCACAAATTGTATTTATCTGTACCTCTAGAATCTGTATAAGCACCCAGTTTTACTGTAACTGTTGAGTTTTCTTTTAATAACTCTGCGATAGAGTTTAATGTTTTTTTAGTTTTAGGATCTAAGTAAGAACTGTTTAAAGCAAAGTTTATACTACCAAAACTATTAATTTTTGCTTGTAAATCTTCTCTTCTTTTCTTTTGTGCAGCTGCCTTTTCTTTTTCTGCTTCTACTAAACGTAATGCTTCTTGCTCCTTTTTAAGTTGCTCTGCAAGTAATCTAGCCTCTTCTTCTTGCTTTTTAGCAATTGCTGTAGAATCTGCAACGCGTTGCTGCTCTTTTAAAATTTCTTCAATCTGAGCTTGTTTCTCTAACCCTTTTTTAGATAATCCTTTTTCTACTTTAAACTGATATACAACCCCTACTGCATGTTGTAAATGGTTTGTTACCCCATCTCCTTTATTCATTGCCCATTTACCTGAAGAGTTGAAATCTAAACCAATGCGTTCTGTAATCCAGGTTCTAAAACCTAAAACTCCGTTATACGTTCCTCTTCCTTTATTATTGGCATCTGTGTATCCTAAACCAACGCCTAGATAAGGATCAAACCAAGCGGTTTCTCCTATAATTTTGTTTAAATCGTAACTTACTCTTGTATCAACAGCATAATAATCTGTTTCCTCTAAGTTTACAGAACCATCTACAGTTTTACCAACCTTATACTTATTATAACTACCAATAGCCTCTACACCTATTCCACTCTCAAAATATTTTCCAATGCTAATTCTAGACGGAAAAGCTACTGCATTCCATTGCTTATCCACATCTAATAATTCATCAAAAACATCTCCAGAATCATCAACAAAGTTATAGCCTAGACCAAAGATCCAAGAACTCTTAACAATGCTATCTTTTGCCGTAAGTTGTAAATCTTGAGCCCATACGGACCCAATTGAGTGAAGTAAAATAACTAATACACCAATCTTAATCTTTTTCATAATCTAATTTTCCCAAATAAGATTACAAAGTTATTCTGTTACAAAACTCTTAACAATAAAATCTTGTAAACAGTAGCTTTCATCGATGTAGAACAGCTTTTAACAAAACTTATTGATGCAAATTTTTGTAGTACTTTTCAAAGGCTTCTTCATAGACATTTTCATACATTGGGAGAATGTTTACAATATCAAATTTATGCGCCTCTTTTTCTGCATTATCCTTAAACATATTTAAGGTATCATCATCCTTTAAAATCTTTAAAGCATTTAGTGCCATACTATCCACATCCCCAACATTACTCATATAACCAGTTACACCATCTACATTAACTTCTGGTATACCACCAGTGTTACTAGATATAACAGGCACTCTATGCATCATTGCTTCTAGAGCTGCTAAACCAAAACTTTCTGTTTCTGAAGGTAATATAAATAAATCTGTGAAGCATAAAATACGATCTACCTCATTGCTATTTCCTAAGAAAACAACTCTATCTTTTATGCCTAGATCTTCAGCTAATTGTTCTGCTTTTTCTTTTTCAGGTCCTTCGCCAACCATAATTAACTTGGCAGCTGTTTTATCTACTATTTGCTTAAATATTTGTATTACATCTGGTATTCTTTTAACTTTTCTAAAGTTACTAATGTGTGTTATAATTCGCTCATCATCATTTGCCATTAAAGAACGTTGACAATCTGTATAGTCTGCATTATAGTTGCTCTTATCTATAAAGTTGGGTATTACATTTATCTCTTTTTTAATATGAAAAAGATCTAACGTACTCTGTTTTAAATTTTCTGAAACAGAAGTAACTACCTCAGATTTATTAATGCTAAATGTTACGGCTGGCTTATAAAACGGATGCTTACCCACCAATGTAATATCTGTACCGTGTAAGGTAGTGACCATAGGTATATAAATACCTTCTTCCTCTAGCATTTTTTTAGCCATATAGCCTGCATATGCGTGCGGAATAGCATAATGCACATGTAATAATTCTATACCAAAAAACTTAACTGTATCTACCAATTTACTAGACAAAGCAAGCTCATAAGGTTGGTACTGAAACAAAGGGTATTCTGGCACATTTACTTCATGAAAATGTATGCGTTCGTTTAATAATTCTAACCTTACCGGCTGCCTATAGGTAACAAAATGTATCTCATGTCCTCTATTTGCAAGAGCAATTCCTAATTCTGTGGCAACAACACCACTTCCTCCAAAGGTTGGGTAACAAACTATAGCTATTTTCATTCTCGCAAAATTAATATTTTAATTCAGTATAGAGTCGTAAATGACTTGCTGAATTCTGGTTCTTAACCCAGATTTAACTAAAAGGTTGTTATTTTGAGTAGGATAAGTTCTGTTAGATAGAAAAACATATACAATTTCCTCTTCTGGATCTGCCCAAGTATAGGTTCCTGTAAATCCACTATGTCCAAAACTTTTTCTAGAAACGCAACCACAAGTAGAACCAGATCCTTTTATTTGTGGCTTATCAAAACCTACTCCCCTACGCACATCTTCGTCACAAAAATAACAGGTATTAAATTTTTTAATGGTTCGTTCTTTAAAGTAACGTTTACCACCATAGTAACCACCTTGTAAATACATCTGCATAATTTTAGCAACATCATTAGCATTGCTAAATAAACCTGCATGACCACCTACTCCACCCTGCATAGCTGCTCCCATATCATGCACATAACCTTGTACGGTTGCATAACGGTAGTAATTATCTTTTTCTGAAGGAACTATCATATCCTTAGAAAATTTATTAAGTGGATTGTAAGCTGTACGATTTGCTCCTATAGATTGATACAAGAAACCATCTACCAATTTATCTAAATCATCTTTATAAGTGTCTTCTATGTACTTTTTAAATACATAATAGCCAACATCACTATACCTGTACCTATTAGATTTTAAATCTTGTCTACCTATTCTATTATACATAGAATCTTTGTAAGCTTTTGTTAAATACAAATGATCAAAAACTTTATACGGATAATCATCAGATTTTTCACTACTATAAAATTCTCTAGAGGGCTTTCTATTTTTATCCAAGGTACTCACATAAAAAGCTATCCAAGCAGGTAATCTACCGTAATGAGACAATGCTTTTAGTACCGTAACATCTTTTAATTCTGTATCTGCATACTCCGGAATTAAATCTTTAAATGTATTGTTTAATGCTATTTTATTCTCCTCTTCCATTTTCATAACCATAGGAAGTGTTCCTAAGATTTTGGTCACAGAAGCAAGATCATAAATATAATTATTGGTTATTTTATCAGAAGACTCATACGTAGGCTTACCAAAACTTTTATTATAAATTATTTTCCCTTTACGAGCCACTAAAACTTGTGCTCCCGGAAACATTAAAGAATCTATACCAGCACGCACCATTGTATCTATTTTTTGCAAACCATAGGTACTTAAACCTACTCTTTCAGGATAATCATACCCTAATCTTTTTAAAGATTCAAATTTAACACCCGTACCTACAGGATACTCAACACTAATAGATACTGGCAACTTACCTTTAGCTCCTATTGCTCCAAATAACATTTGTGCTGTTTTTTGCTGTGCTAAAATACTATTCTGATACCCTATTACAACAGCATCTAAGCTAGACAAATTTTTATTTAAAAGCGTGTACGGTTTTGCAAAGTTTACCAAAATAGAGTTTGATGTTCTTAATGCCGAAACAGCCTTTACAATTTCTGCATCTTTGGCTGAAAATTGATACGATTTCCAAGGGCTACCATTACTTTTATGATGACCTATAATAACAATATTATACTGTTTTAATTTTTGAAGCAGAATTTGAAGGTTATCTTCTTTTACCTCTGTTACAGTTGTATAATTTTTAAGTTCTTGCAAAAAACTCTTTCCAGAGGCATCGCCAAGGTTCAAGTATGCTATTTTTTTATTCTCTAACTTTACAATTGGCAATAAATCTAGCTTATTTTTTACAACAGTAATAGCTTCTTCTATAGCCTCTTCATACACTAAATCATTTTCTAATGTATTTAAATCTTCATACAAGTTTTTAAGATCTACTAATTTATGTTGATGTAAACCTACTTTATATTTTGCTTTTAAAATCTTTTTTACAGAACGCGCTAATCGTTCTTCTGTAATAACACCGTAATTATATGCCTCAATAATTTTATGTTTTCCTTTTGCTACATCTAAAGGCATTAATAAAATATCATTACCAGATAAAAAAGCAGATAAATCTGCGTCTCCAGGGTCTGTATGGTCTGCAACACCCTTCATATTTAAAGCATCAGTAAAAACCAAACCTTTAAACTGTAATTCTTTCTGTAATAAGTTTGTTACTATTTTTTCTGATAGAGATGATGGGTAGTTAGGTTTATCATCCAAACTAGGAATATTTAAGTGCGCTACCATTACGCTACTTAATTTTCCGTGATTAATTAGTTTTTTAAAAGGATAAAGTTCTATACTGTCTAACCTTTCTCTACTAAAATTAATTACAGGTAATGTTTTATGAGAATCTGTTGAAGTATCTCCGTGTCCAGGAAAATGTTTACCACTAGATAATATTCCTGCTTTTTCAAATCCGTTTACAAAAGCTATTCCTTTTTTTGCAACATTTCTTTTATCTTCTCCAAAAGATCTGTTACCTATAATAGGATTTAATGGGTTGGTATTAATATCTATATCTGGTGCAAAGTTAATATGAACACCCAAACGTTTAGAGTGCTTACCAATTTGCTTAGCAACTTTTTCTACAACAGCATTATTTCTAATAGCTCCTAAAGTCATATTCCACGGAAAAGCATAAGTAGAATCTAAACGCATTGCCAATCCCCATTCTGCATCCATACCTACTAAGAGTGGTAATTTTGCTGATTTTTGGTAGCTGTTTGTTAATTTTGCTTGACGCACAGGTCCACCTTTAGAAAAAATAACACCACCAATATGCTCTTTAGCAACTAACTCTTTTATTTTATCTGTACTTGTTTTATTTTGATTAGATGCTACACTTACCATAAACAACTGCCCTACTTTTTCATCTAAAGTCATTGCATTGTACTGCGCATCTACCCATTTTTTTTGCAAAAGAGAATCCTTTGTGATTAAAGGGTCTACTGTTACAACTAACGAGTCTAATTCTTGACCATTAACAACTAATAAACTAAAAAAAAATAAAGAAATTGATACAAATAACCGCATAAACTGATATAAAACAGGTTTATTTTTAAGTAAATCTGTAGGTTAAGAACTCTGTATATAAACAAAGAAGTATAAAAAGGATTGGGGAAACTTTTTATACTACCATAAATCTACTGTGCCAGCTCTCTTCTGCAGGAACTTCCCAGTGATTTAAATACTCATGCTTATTAGCAACAAGATTGTTAAATACAATAGTATTTTTAGAAACCGATTTATTTTTGGCCATCTTTTTAAAATCTACCAATGTCTTGTATGCTACAAACTCTCCTTGCTTGTAAGATACATTCATCTTATCTAACAAATCTATATTATATTTCTGCTCTAAACCTTGTATAAAACGTACTGAAGCATCTATAGAACAACCTGTTGCAGATGCATTAGTTTGGTCTAAAGCTAAAATGATAAAACGTTTGTATTTTATCTCGTAACCAGCGGTAAGGTTACTTCCGTGAGCTGTCCAATCTACTATAAAAGCATCTAAACCTTCTTTTATCTCTGCTAACTCTTCTGGAGTTAAAGACCTATTGGCCTGGTATATCCAAATACGAGATGTATCTGGTAAATCTTTAAAATCTACTAGCATAATTAATTTTATTAAAAGTAAATAGACGTTAATTATTTAAAAAACTTCCAATCTACCTAAAAGATTATTTTACAAATCTTCTGCATTAGCAATAAGTTCTGCTATATCCAAAACTTCTACTTCTCCTTCTTTTTCTTTACTCTTAACACCGTCTGTCATCATTGTATTACAAAAAGGACAACCTGCAGCAATAATCTCTGGTTTTGTACCTAAAGCTTGTTCTGTACGCTCTACATTAACATCTTTGTTACCATTTTCTGGTTCCTTAAACATTTGCGCACCACCAGCTCCACAACACAATCCTTTTTTCTTGCAGTTTTTCATTTCTACAAGTTCTGCATCTAACTTACGTATTAAGTCTCTTGGCGCTTCATAAACACCATTTGCTCTACCTAAATAACAAGGATCATGAAAAGTAATACGTTTTCCTTTGTATTGTCCGCCTTCCATAGTAATTCTACCTTCAGACAATAAATCTTTTAAAAACTGAGTATGGTGTACAACCTCGTAATTACCGCCTAATCCTGGGTATTCATTTTTTATTGTATTAAAACAATGAGGACAAGCAGTTACTACTTTTTTAACTTCATATGCGTTCATCACCTCTATATTGGTAACAGCTTGCATTTGAAATAAAAACTCGTTTCCTGCTCTTTTTGCAGGATCTCCAGTACAACTTTCTTCTGTTCCTAAAACAGCAAAACTTACGTTTGCTTTATTTAATATTTTAACAAATGCTTTGGTAATTTTTTTTGCTCTGTCATCAAAACTTCCTGCACATCCAACCCAAAATAAAACTTCTGGTTGTTTACCCTCGGCAAATAACTCTGCCATTGTTGGCACTTTTAACTCGTTACTCATAAATATTTTGGATTTCTATTTAAGATTCGTTTTTCCAGTTTAACCTATCCATTTGATTAAATGGCCAAGGCGCTCCGTTGTTTTCTATATTCCCCATCATATTATTTAAGTCTGATGGTGCCGCAGATTGCTCCATTACCAAGTAACGACGCATATCCATAATTATAGATAAAGGATCTATGCTTACAGGACAAGCTTCTGTACAAGCGTTACAAGATGTACACGCCCATAATTCTTCTTCTGTAATATAATCTCCTAATAATTGTTTGCCATCTGCTACAAACTCGCCTTTATTTTTGTCAATATTATTTCCTACTTCTTGCAACCTATCTCTGGTATCCATCATTATCTTTCTTGGCGATAATAATTTACCTGTTTGGTTAGCAGGGCACTCACTAGTACACCTACCACATTCTGTACACGTATATGAATTTAGTAGTTGTACCCAATTTAAATCTGTAACATCTGATGCTCCAAACTTGTCTGGCTCACCAGTTTCTTCTGCTCCTTCTGCTGGTGCTGCAAAAGGATCTGCATCTGGGTCCATCATCATTTTAACCTCTGCAGTAACAGCTGCTAAATTATCTAATTGACCTTTTGGTTTTACTTTACCGTAGTATGTATTAGGGAATGCTAATAATATGTGTAAGTGCTTAGAATAGTATAAGTAATTTAAGAAAAGTAAAATACCTGTGATGTGTAACCACCAAGCAGAACGTTCTACTATAATTAAACCCGCCTCTGACATACCACTAAATATTGGTGCTATAAACTGGCTAATAGGGAAAGAACCTGCTTTTACATAATGTATAGCATCTATTGTTTGTAATTGATAATCTGCCGCATTCATTGTTAAAAAAAGAGTCATTAATACAAGCTCTATATATAGAATCATATTACCATCTTTTTTAGGCCATCCTTTCATTTCTGGATTTAAAAAACGCTTAATTTTAATAACATTTCTTCTTATCCAAAATATAACTACAGATACAATAACTAAAAAGGCAAGAATCTCAAAAGAACCTATTAGAACATCATACACTACACCTAATGAAGCAAAAATACGGTGTGTACCAAAAAGTCCGTCTATAATAATTTCTAAAACCTCAATATTTATAATAATAAAACCAACATAAACAACTATATGCAATATACCAGCTACAGGGCGTACTACCATTTTTGTTTGGCCTAGCGCAATACGCGCCATATTTTTCCATCGTTGTGGTTTGTTATCACTTACATCTACATCTCTACCTAACTTAATGTTACGAGATAATGCTTTTACGTTTTTAGCAAAAAATCCTATACCAGCAACTAAGACTAGTAAGAAAATAATGTTGGGAAGGTACTCCATATATAATAGTTAGTTATTTAGTTTTTAATGTATCTGCAGGATCATTTTCTGGTAAGGTGTATTCTTTTTGTTTTTTACCAAAAACAGAAACGTTTACATACCTTTTTGGGTTTAGCCTAAAGTCTTGCAATAGTAAGTCTAGCTCTTTAGATGCACCTGCCAAGTTATTGTAAAGTTCTTCATTGTTCATTAATTTTCCTAATGAACCTTCACCTTTATCTATCTTAGTTAACAAATTATCTAAATTGGTTACTGTTTTTTGCAAACCAGCAATGCTCTTATCTAACTCTGCTTCAGACAAGGATGTAGATATTTTTGCAAAATCATCTGTAATTTTTTTAATATTAGCCATAGACCCCTCAATCTCATCTTTATTAGTAGCCATTATGCTATTTAATGAGTTTGTAGTTACTTTAAAGCTTTTTATTAAATCGTTTAAACCTGCAATACTACTTTGTAAATCTTTTTTAGTTTTTGCATCTAAAACATCATTTACATTTATCAAAAGTGAATCTGCATTTGATATTGCTCCTTCTACTTTTGTTTGTAATGGTGCTAAATTTTGCTGTACAAGATCTGTTAAACCTGGTTTTGTCTTAGTTACTAATGTATCTCCAGATTGGGCCAGTTTAGCATCATCAAAAACTGGTATAATTTGTATTCCTTTGCCTCCAATAATACCTGTATCATATAATTCTGCTACACTGTTTTTAGAAAACTGAAAATCATTATCTACAGTAAAGGTAACTAGCAATTTTCCGGATTTATCCTTAAATCTTATATCATTTACTTTACCAACACTAAAGCCATTTATAGACACTTGTGTTCCTGGCTGTAAACCTCCAACATCATCATAAACTGCATAAAATGTTTTACTGTTATCAAACAAAGGTGTTGCTTTTAAATAGCTAAAACCTAATATAAATAGCAATATTCCGCCAATAACAATTATTCCTGTTTTTAATTCTCTAGATAGTTTCAATAGAAATATGTTTTACTCTAAATTTAATTAGAATTATTCTTTTAAATATTTAATAGCGTCCTCTACATTAATTCGCTTACCATCTTTATAAGCTACAATGTATGAAGAAGTATATCCTTTTATATCTGCATTAGATTTTATCATTTTAGCATCATAATACGTTTTTGCTCTACCGCTCATATAACGATACAAATTATTAACTGGCTCTTTTGTTAACGTATTTAAACCTTTAAAATTATCTGGTTTTAAAGGTATAGATTTTCCGCTTGCAAATAGCTGAACTCTAAACTCAATATTTTTATTTAATGCAGTTGTCTCTGTTTTACTAACTACTTCTTCTGTTTTTTTTACAACAACAGGCTCTTTTACCTGAGGCTTCTTTACAACTACAGCCTCTTTTTCTTTAACAACCTCTGGTTTTTTCTTTACCACAACTTTAGCTACTTCTTTCTGTGGTTCTGGTTCTGGTTCTGGCGTACTACTAGATGCTGCTAAAGCATTAGACACTAACTGATCCATATATCCTAAAACAGACTCTGCAATTGCCGTTCCCATTTCTAACTGTCCAGATTTAGAATTTAAATAAGCCCCTTCTCCCTTATTTGTTAAAAAGCCAGTTTCTACTAAAACACTCGGCATAAAAGTTTGGTGTAGCACTATAAAACCAGCTTGCTTTACTTTACGGTCTGTGCGCTTTAGTTTATTAGAAAACTTGTCTTGCATAAGTTTTGCCAAAGCAATACTCTGGTCTAAAAACTCTTCTTGCATTATAGTTAGTCCAATAACAGACTCTGGAGAGTCTATATTATACTCAGAGTACTTAGCTTGGTAATTATCTTCTAAGTAAATAACCGAGTTCTCTTTTTTTGCAATTTCAAAATTTTGTTTGTTTGCGTGTAAACCTAAAACAAAGGTACCTGCTCCATGAGCATCTGATGTATGAGAATCACAATGCACAGAAACAAATAAATCTGCGTTTGCTTTGTTTGCGATTTCGCCACGCTCAAATAGGTCTACAAAAGTATCATCCTTTCTTGTGTATATTACTTTTATATTAGGATTTTGCGATAGCAACTCACCTGCCTTTAAAACAATGTTTAATGCTATGTTTTTTTCTAGATAACCATTACCTAAGTTACCTGGATCGTGACCTCCGTGACCAGCATCTAAAACAACAACAAACTTATCTTGCGCTGTGGTAGAATTAAAACTGATACTAAAAGATGATACTAAAAAAGTAAGCAACAATAGCCTTACAGGTAAAAAGCTGTTAAATTTTGATATATAATTATTAAATGTTTTATTCATTTAGGTTAAATTTATTCTAATGCGTATTCTAAAATAAAAAATATGCGTAAGTTTGAAGCCCAAAACGTAGAGCCAAATCAATACAAAAATAGGATTTATAGCCTTGCAATCAAATAAACATCGTTTACTTTTTTCTTTACTCCTGTTTTTAGGGGTTTTAAGCCTATCTGCACAAGAGGATAAGGTTATCCCATTAACAATAAAGAAACAAAAAGATACTATAGTAGCACCTTTAATCCCTGTGGATATTTTAGGAGCAACCGTTAAACAAGATAGTACTATACAAGACTCTACAAAAGCAAAAGCTCCATTACTGGCAGACATTGTAAAGAGAAAAGCTGAAGGTTATATGCGTTATGACCGTAAAGAGCAAAAAATTTACTTGTATGACAAAGCTGAGCTTTATTACCAAGATACGGAATTAAAAGCCGGAATTATAATAATGGACCTTGCTAAAAACGAAGTCTACGCAGGTAGAATTAAAGATTCTACTGGTGTATACTCTCAATTACCAGATTTTAAACAAGGTAGCCAAGTTGTAAAACCAGATTCTATTAGGTTTAATTTTGATACACAAAAAGCGCTTATTTGGAACTCTAGAACAGAACAGCAAGCTGGTTTAGGTAGTATTGGTAGTGATGCTATGAAGGTGTACGCCGAAAAAACTAAAAAAGAGAACGACTCTGTTTACTTTATGAGTAGAGCCAAGATTACTACATCTAATGACACTATAAATCCAGATTACTATATTCTTGTACGTAAAGGTAAATTTGTACCTGGCAAAAAAATGATTGCCGGCTATAGTAATATGTTTATTGCAGATGTACCTACACCTATTGCGTTACCTTTTGCTTATTTTCCTATGACAACTGGTAACACTGCTGGTTTAATTTTCCCTACTTTTGGTAGTGATCCAAATCGTGGTTACTTTTTACAAAATGGTGGTTACTATTTTCCTATTAATGACCACGTAGACCTTACATTACAAGGTGACTTTTACACCAATGGTAGTTATGGATTTAGGGGGCAGTCTGTTTACACAAAACGTTATAAATACAAGGGTAATGTTAATATTAGATATGAAAACCAGATTAACAGCCAAAAAGGGTTTGAAGATTATTCTATTGCAAGAAACTACAACATACAAATATCTCATACACAAGACCCTAAAAACAACCCTAATTCTAGATTATCTGCCAGTGTAAACTTAGGTAGTAGTGATTATTACAGAAGTTCGTTAAACCAATATAACGTACCCAACACACAAAATAATAACTTATCATCATCTGTATCATACTCAAAAACATTTCCAGCATACCCTTCTGTAAATATGAGTTTAACAGCTACACATAACCAAAATACAAATACAGACGTTATAAACCTTACACTGCCAACAATGCAGGCTAGTATGGAGCGTATTTTTCCGTTTGCAAAAAGAGATGGTTTAAAAAAGGGAATTATACAAAATATAAATTTTCAGTATGATGTAAATGCCCAAAACCAAATAACAACAGTAGATTCTCTTTTCTTTAAGTCTGAAATGTTTGATGACGCACGTGTGGGTGCTAGACACAGAATTCCAATTAGCACCAACTTTAAAGTATTTAAACAATTAAGTGTGAGCCTTGGTGGTTCTTATGAAGATATATGGACGCTAGAAACGTACAACAAATCTTACGATGCTACTACAGAGGAGGTTGTTTCTGAAAAAATAAATGGTTTTGATCGTTACAACAAATATAGCTTTAGTGCTAGTTTAGGAACAACTATTTATGGTACTTGGACTTTTGCTGAGGATAATAACATACAAGCAATAAGACATACTATGAGGCCTTCTATTGGCTATAGTTATTCTCCGTCTTTTGAAAAAACGTACGACGAGTATATGAATGCCGACGGTGAATACATACAATATAGTAGATTTGAGGGTACGTTAAACGGTGCTCCTGGACTTACGCAGAGTAGCGCTCTTAGTTTCTCTTTACAAAACACATTAGAAGCAAAAGTAAAAGACAAAGACTCTACTGCTACAGAGCCTAAGAAAATATCGTTATTAAGTAGTTTTAATATTTCTACTAACTATAACTTTCAGGCAGACTCACTACGTTTAAGTCCGTTTAGAGTAAATGGTGGTACCACTATTTTAAATAAAAAAATGTCTATTAACTTCTCTGCAAACCTAGATCCTTATGCAATAGACAACAAAGGAACAAGAATTAACACTCTTAACGTTAATAATGGCGGTAGCTTATTTAGACTAACAACTGCAAGAGCCAATGTTGGATACTCTATAAGCAGTAAAATGTTTGACAAAGATAAGGATGAGAAAGAAGACGAAGAAGATGATGACTCTTATGTAGCAGCCAGTGGTGGTAGAACAGATGATTTATTTGGTACTGCAGACAACTTTAACACTGGTAGACCAGGAAATCCCGACGAAGACGATGATGAAGTAAAAGAAAACCCATTATACAAAAATGCTATTCCTTGGGATTTTAGACTTGCTTATGCCGTAAGTTATAGTAACCCTAATAGGCAAGATGAAATTAGTAACCACTCTTTGATGTTTTCTGGAAACATAGATTTAACACCTAGATGGAAAGTTGGCGTTTCTTCTGGTTACGATTTTAAAAATCAAGGTTTTTCTTTAACTCAATTACGTTTTGAGAGAGATTTAAAGAGTTTTAGACTTAACTTTAACTGGACACCTTTTGGTACGTATGAAAGATGGTATTTCTTTATAGGAATTAAGAGTAGCATACTTAAAGACCTTAAATGGGAACAAAGAAGTCAGAGATAAAATACTATTTATCTTTTTAAAATAATTAAAAAACACTTAATTAAGATGAAAAAAATTATCACAACAACAAATGCACCTGCTCCAATTGGTCCTTACAACCAAGCAGTATTAACTGGTAACACATTATATATATCCGGACAAATACCTATTAACCCTAAAACAGGAGATTTAGTAGAAGGAGATATTAAAGCAGAAACAAAACAGAGTATGGAAAACTTAAAAGCTATACTTACAGAAGCTGGTATGACGTTTGAAAACGTTGTAAAATCTTGCATATTTGTTAATGATATTCATCAGTTTGCAGAAATTAATGAGGTTTATGCTTCTTATTTTAATGCAGATACTGCACCAGCAAGAGAAACTGTAGAAGTAGCTAATTTACCTAAGTTTGTAAATGTAGAAATTTCTATGATTGCTGTACAATAACATCAAACTATACAATAAGCATAAAAAAAGCGCAATCCATAACAGATTGCGCTTTTTCAGTTTATGTGTTATTGTAAACTTATGTATTAAATTGTGCTTTTATGAAAATCTACCAAACCTTCTATTGGTCTTCTTCTTATAACACCTAAAATAAGATCGTTTCTCTCTATCACTTTAGCTAACTCATCTCTTAAAAAATAAGAAATACTACCTACAAAATTCACAGGAACTTTAGTAGCTAAATCAAACTGCATTACATTATTATTTATAAACTGCTGCAAACCTTTGTTAATAACACCTTTACAATAAGGATGATCTTTATTCTCTATTATAAACTTAGCAAAGGTTGCTAAATATGTATTAGGATTAGGCTGCTTGTATAAGTTTTCCTTAATAAGATCTGCTTCTAAATCATATTCAGATGCAAATTTGTCTGCCAAATCTTTAGGTATTTTATGAAAATAATAGTCTCTTAATAATTTTCTACCAAAGAAATTACCACTGCCATCATCCATTAAAATATACCCAAGTGATGTTACTTTTTGATGTACATTTTCACCATCATAATAACTACAATTAGAGCCCGTACCTAAAATACAAACAATACCAGGATCACCTAATTTAGTAGTAGCGTGTATTGCAGCATAAGTATCTTCTTTTACTTGAGCTTCTGCATTAGGAAAAAAGGTTTTAAAAATATCTTTTAAAAACAAACGCATACGTTCTGTTCCACAACCAGCACCATAAAAAAACAATTTAGTGACTTGTTCTTTGTTTTTAGATAATTCAAAATTATTTGCCAGTCTGTCTTCAATAACCTCTCTAGTTAAAACTTCTGGGCTTAAACCTAATGTTTGCGTCACAAATAATTGTTCACCTTTTTCATCCAAGGCAATCCAATCTGACTTAGTAGCACCGCTATCTACAATTAATATCATACGTTATTACTTAAAATTAATGTATCCTGAAAAAAAGTAAATTTTCACCAATTTTCAGGATACTATATCACAATTATAAAATAGGTTTATAAACTAGCTACGTGCTGAGCTAAATCTACTAACTTATTAGAATAACCAGCTTCATTATCATACCAAGAAATAATTTTGAAGAAAGTTGAGCTTAACTCAATTCCTGCTCCAGCATCAAAAACACTAGTTTGTGCTTCTCCTACAAAATCTTGAGAAACCACATCTTCTTCAGTATATCCTAAAACACCTGCTAACTCTCCTTCAGAAGCAGCTTTAAATACCTTTTTAATTTCTTCATAAGAAGTCTCTTTTTTAACTCTTACAGTTAAATCTACTACAGAAACATCTGGAGTAGGAACTCTAAAAGCCATACCAGTTAATTTTCCGTTTAATTCTGGAATAACCTTACCTACCGCTTTTGCAGCACCTGTAGAAGAAGGAATAATATTTGCCATTGCAGATCTACCTAATCTATAATTTTTTCTAGATGGAGAATCTACAACAAACTGAGTAGAAGTACTTGCGTGGATAGTAGTCATTAAAGCTTCTTCTATACCAAAATTATCATTTAAAACTTTGGCTACAGGAGCTAAACAGTTTGTAGTACAAGATGCATTAGATACAATTAAGTCTGATGCTTTTGCTTCTTTATGGTTTACACCCATTACAAACATTGGCGCATCTGCAGAAGGTGCAGAAATAACCACTTTTTTAGCACCACCATCAATATGCAATTGTGCTTTTTCTAAAGTTGTAAAAATACCAGTACACTCAGCTACAACTTCTGCACCAGCTGCATCCCACTTAATGTTTTTAGGCTCACGCTCAGCTGTAATACGTACAACTTTACCGTTTACTACTAAATTACCATCATTTACTTCAACAGTACCATCAAACTTTCCGTGAACAGAATCATACTTTAAAAGGTATGCTAAATGTTCTACATCTAATAAGTCATTAATTGCAACAACATCTACGTCTCCTCTTTTTATTGTTGTTCTGAAAACCAACCTACCTATTCTTCCAAATCCGTTGATTCCTATTTTTAAATTTGACATTTTCTTACTTTTTGTTATTAATTATGTTGACATTATGTCTGAAACTCTAATGAGTTCTTTATCTATTTTTGTGTGTCCTTTTATAGCTTGTTCTATTGGTGTAAGTATAATTTTATTATCCTGTATACCTACCATTAGATTGCTTTGACCTTCTAACAAAGCTTCTACCGCTTTAACTCCCATTCTACTCGCTAATACACGATCAAAACAAGAAGGAGAACCACCACGCTGCATATGACCTAGAACAGATACACGTACATCGTAAATTGGTAAATGTTCCTCTACATACTCCTTAAGTTCAAAAACATTTTTACCTGTTTTATCTCCTTCAGCAACAATTACTATACTAGAAGATTTACCAGATTTTTTACTACGTTTTAAAGATTCTAACAAACGATCTAAACCTAAATTTTCTTCAGGAATTAGTATTTCCTCTGCTCCTGCTCCTACACCCGCATTTAATGCAATGTGTCCCACATCTCTACCCATTACTTCCACAAAGAAAAGTCGGTTATGAGAACTAGCAGTATCTCTAATCTTATCTATTACATCTACAACTGTATTTAAAGCCGTATCAAAACCTAAAGTGTAGGTTGTACCAAAAATATCATTATCTATGGTACCCGGAATACCCATTACTGGGAAGTTGTATTCTTTATTAAAAATCATTGCTCCGGTAAAGCTACCATCACCACCAATTACAACAAAAGCATCTATATTATTTGCTATTAAATTATCATAAGCTTGCTTACGACCTTCTTCTGTTCTAAAAGAATCTGAACGTGCAGACTTTAATATAGTACCTCCTTTATTGATAATATTGTTTACACTACGAGCATCCATTGGTTTAAAGTCACCTTCAACCATACCTTCATACCCTCTATAAACACCTACACATTCTACTTTTAAATAAGCACATGTACGAACTACAGATCTTATTGCTGCATTCATTCCTGGAGAATCTCCTCCAGAAGTAAAGACTGCTATTTTTTTAATTTTTGAAGCCATTTATTAATTTATAGTAGTAAAGCTAGGAAACTTATTTTAATAAATTAGTGGTATGAACCCTAAATTTTGACGCAGCTAAAACTTCAAACGTTTTCGTTAATAAGTTTTATCAAAAGCTCTTAAAAATGTGTGATTTTAAATTGAAAAAAAGGAAGAAATTGAAGAAAAAAGATATTTCCCTTGCTACTTTTCAAGTATGTGTAATTTTAGTTTTGAGGCATTTTTTTATTTTCCTCTACTTTTAGCTCTTCTTCTTTACGTGCTTTTTTAGGAAAAATTTTAGTCATCAACTCTTTAAATGTATCAAAATCTACTTGATAACTTAAACCAACTCCTTGTGTGTATCCTTGACGTTCTGCTAAAAATTGCTGAATCTCGTTTTCTCTATTAAATACTTTAGCACTAAGTGTACCTTTATCATTTAAAATAATTTGCACTTCCATATCACCAGCAACAACAGACTCGCCTACACCACCTACAGGAACACCAAACTTACCATTAAACAATATACGCTCTCCTAACTTTGTAGATACAGTAACACCTACTCTATTTTCTGTTTGTATGGCATTAGGGTTTAAGTTTCCTTGCTCGTAAACTATACCTAAATCTAAATTTTCTCCGTTGCTTTTAAAAACAGAATTTAATAACCCAGATGCTGTTTGGGTTAAATTACCACTTAACGCGGTTGCATTTAAACCACTTTCTTCATTTACAAATGTACCTTGCATTAATAAGTAAAATGCATTGTTTTGCTCAAAATTATGGTCTAATAGTCTATATTCTAATTCGGATTTTACTATTGAACTAGTGCTTGGAAACTCTATATTAAAATCTACTTCAGTTTTTTCTAACGGGCCTACCAAACTAACAACAACATCTACAGGTATACGGTTTGTATAGTTAGAGTTATCTAATAAAGGTGCTGGGTTAGCATCTAAAGAATAAATTGCGCGCATATTAACCTCTGCGTTTAAAGGTGAGCCATCCCAAATAATTGTACCTCCAGGCTCTACAGTGAATTTACGATTTATTATACCTCCATATTTATAATTATACTCACCTGTAGCTACAGCAAATTCGCCATACATATTAAATTTATCGTTGGTATTAATCTCCATTAATATAGTACCACCACCAGTACCTTTTAAGGAGCTTTTTGTACTAGGATCTATTACTATTTCTACTTCAGCCTCTGGGGTAACATCCAAGTCAAACATAAGTTCTAGGCCTTCATACTTTTGCAACTCTCTATTTTTTTCTTCTTCTGTTTTTTTAGTGACAAAATTTATAAAACTATAATCGCCAACTGCTGCAACATCACTTAAAGGTATTTTTAAAGAAGTTCCCTTAGCTGTAGCTCCTATAACGTCTATATTTAATGCCTTGGTAGAACCGTAAATTCTGCCTGTACCATTTAAATATCCAGTACCGTAATACAAACTCTCTTCTGTATAGTCTGTATTTAATATTAAAAAACGATTGTTGTTTGTATTTACTTTTAAATCTAAATCCCAAGCTGCAAAATCTTTATGACCAATAGTACCATCTAAAGTTGCGCTTGTATTTTTAACTACATCAGTTAATTGTATGTTTTCAAAGTCAAAAGTTTGCTTGTATAGATTTACTACAGAATTTTTTCCAAAGCTATAATCTACATTTAAGTACTCTATACCCAAACCTGCATTATTTAGTAGTAATTTACCATTAATATCTGGGTTACTTAAACGCTCTGTAATTTTAGCTTTACCACTTATAGAGCCTCTAATATTAGATATTATACCTTCTCCTAAGTTAGAAAAAGGTTCCATTAAAAAATCTGCAAATTCTACGTCTAAGTCTGCTGTAGGTATATTATTATTGTTATTAATTTTACCCATTACAATTAACCTATCTTCTCCCTTATTACGCAAGTGTGTTTCTACATCAAAAGAAGTTAAATCATCATTACCAACAATTTCTACACCCAAATTACCTAGTCTAATATCATTAACGGTAAAATCTGTCATTGTTAAGTTACTAGAAGGTAAATATTTACCTTCTTCTTGGTAAATATTTAAAGAACCGTTTACCTCTCCCTTAAGATCTATATTTTTTAAAGCAGGAGTTATTTTATGTAAAGACACATCATTAAATTCTAACAATAAATCTTTATAAGTAGAATCTATCACCTTACCACTTAAACGTATTTGTTCATTAGCATTGTTATTAAATACAATTTCTTTAATATCTATACTATCTAATGTTCTATTAACAATTACTTTGTTTTTCTTATCTCTATTTTTATTGACAACCCACTCATTACCCTTTAGTAAAATAGAAGAACGTTTAAGACCAATTACAGATCTATTGTCTTTATTAAATGTGTGGTAAAAGTTTAAAAAATAGTTATCATCATACCCACGACCACCTGCAAATTCTGTTCTAAAAAACAGTGTATCTTTTAACTTGGTATTTATCAGTTTAAAATCTTTAACATCATAAAAATTAGTTGATGCATCATTTACTGATATAAAAGTATTGAAAAGCGGATTTTTATTATCAATCTTTACGTTAATACTGTCTAGCTTGTTACCAAAAGCTTCAATTTTTGGCGACTTAAATGTAAGTTTAAAATCGCCCTCATCTGCAACTACTTTACCCCTAATAAATGTATTGGAACCAAACTTTACTTCAGGAAAAAATACGTCTACAATTTTGTTATAAATATTAAATTTAAAGTCTACTTTTTGCCCTTTGGATATCTCAAACGGTCTATAATTGGTATAAATACTACCAATAGAGTTTTGTATAAGCTTATCTAACTCATTTACTTTAAAATTACCTTCTAAATAACCAGTTATAATGTCTGGAGAATTAATGGTTATTTTACGCAGAGAGTCGGTCTCAAAATTAGAAGTAACTTCAAAATCTTCAAAATAATAGGTATCGTTTTTATTTTGATAACTAGTTTCTCTAAACTTTATAGCTCCAACAATATTATCTAGTGTATTACCTGTAATATCCATATTAATATTACCCTTAAAAACAGAAACGCTATCATTAATAAAATTTAAAGCCTTAAAATTAGCGTGGTCTACAGAAGCTATAAAATCAAATGTATTATTAGTTGATGAAAAATCTGCTAAACCTTTAAAATTTAGTTTTAAATTAGGATCGTTACTAATTAAGGCCCCATCAAAAAACTGTTCTTTTAACGTACCAGAAACTACTTTTATATTTTTATAGGTGTATTTGTTAAAATAAATACTATAAACTTCTCCAGTTATTTCTGTGTTCATAGTTTCTGCAACAAAACCTTTACCATCTACATTAATATCTACTGTTGCTTTACCAACTGTATTGTTATCTAAAAACTTACCTAAATCAAAATCTATAAGTGATATAAACCCGTGGTAGTTTGCATTATCTATATTATTAATATTGGTAAGTTCTACATCAGAATAACTACTACCTATAGCTGTGTTTATATTTACTTTAGCTTTTACTAAAGTTTCTGTAATAGAGGTTGTCCCCCTAACCGTAAACTGACCAAATTTTGCAAATGAAGATGGTAACACATTACCAAGTATGTTTGGCAACAGAGAACGTAACTCATAATAACTAGTAGTTACACTTTTCATATCTGCATCTATAACATATGGCTTGCTTAAAGTAAATAGGTTTTTAAAGTTAAAATCTCCTCTAACACCTGTATTATCAGAAAAAAGCATTAATCTTTTTGTAGTAAGATCGTTTAAAACACCACTAACATTTGTAGACAGACTAACTTTTTTACCACTACCAAACTGGTTGTAAAGCATATTTATATCATCTAAAGCAACTTCAGAATCTGTAAAATTGGCATCTATTTGTACTTTATTTATAAAATCTTTAAAGTCTTTACGGTCATAATTAAAAACTAAATTCCCTTTTAAGTCAGACTCCTTTGTTTTTATCTGCAACGCATCAAACCTCATTTGTGTTCTAGAGTATTTAAATGCTGTGGTTAGGTTTTCAACCTTTGGTCCTCTTCTACTTGTAAACGTAAGTGTGTTAATTTGTGTAGACACATCTGGACCTAGAATTAAAAAATCTGTTGCTCCTATATTTAAATTTTTAAAATCTAACTGCTTTGGCTTTTGTAAATTCTCATTAATTAATTGAAATCTACTGTTACCAATATTTACATTACCAGAAACCATTTTAAAGGGTTTAGCTCCTTTGGCTCTAGGTTTTTTATTATCTAACTTATCTATAAAAATCTCTAAATTAGAGGCGCTTTGTCCCTTGTATGTTTTTAATTTTAAATGAAGGTTATCTACGTCTATATCTCCAAACTCTAACTGCCCTTTAATTAAATTATTAATATCTAGGATAGATGTTGTTAAATCTCCAATGTAAAAAAGAGTATCTTTTTGTTCATCTGCCGCATAAATACCTTTTGCAGATGTATTCCAAGTAATTAAATTAACCTTAAGCTTGTCTATATTTAAATTAGTGCCGTATTCTTTATTAATATTATTTGTGGCATAATTAGCCAAACGAGTTTGCACAGATGACAACGAGAAAATAAAGGTCGCTAAAAGACAAAGCAGTAATAAAACCAACAATATTCTTAGTAGTATTTTAAATAGTTTTTTGATAGCCCTTTATGTTTTACCTTTGTTACTTCAATATTTATTCCAAAAATACGTGGAAAAAAACAATATCTATATACTTGCAATAGAATCTTCTTGTGACGATACGTCTGCTGCCGTTTTACACAATAGTAAAATGCTTAGCAACGTGGTTGCTACGCAAAAGATTCATGAAGAATACGGTGGTGTTGTTCCCGAGCTAGCCTCTAGAGCACACCAACAAAATATTGTACCTGTGGTGCACCAAGCCTTAGCTAAGGCAAATATCAACAAAAAAGACTTATCTGCAATAGCTTTTACAAGAGGACCAGGATTAATGGGATCTTTGCTTGTAGGTACCTCTTTTGCTAAATCTTTAGCTCTTGGTTTAGACATACCTTTAATAGAGGTAAACCATATGCAGGCGCATATTTTGGCCCATTTTATTGATAATGAAACAGGTAAAAAGCCAGAGTTCCCTTTTATAGGGATGACAATTAGTGGCGGACACACACAAATTGTGTTGGTTAAAAGCTATTTTGATATGGAAATTCTAGGTCAAACTCTAGATGATGCCGTTGGTGAAGCTTTTGATAAAAGTGCTAAAATTTTGGGTTTACCTTACCCTGGTGGACCATTAATAGACAAATATGCACAGTTAGGTAATCCAAAAGCATTTCCTTTTCCTAAATCTAAAGTAGGTGAATTAAATTTTAGTTTTAGCGGTTTTAAAACAAGTGTACTCTATTTTATACAAAGAGAAACACAAAAAAACCCTAATTTTATTGCAGAAAATTTAAATGATATTTGTGCATCTATACAGTATACAATAATTAATGTGTTGCTAACAAAGCTAAAAAAAGCAGTTGCACAAACTGGTGTTAAGCAAATTGCAATTGGCGGTGGCGTGTCTGCAAATTCTGGTATTAGAAAAGTGTTACAAGAAGCAGAACAAAAACACGGTTGGAAAACCTTTATACCACCTTTTCAATTCTGTACAGACAATGCTGCTATGATTGGTATAGTTGGTTATTTAAAGTACAAGGAAGAATTATTTTCTACACAAGAAATAACAGCAAAAGCACGTTACGTAATTAACGAATAAATAAAAACAGTAACCTAATTAATATATTTTATGCAATTATTTTATAACAGCACTTTAGATAACAGTATTTCTCAATTTGTTTTTTCTCCGGAAGAAAGCAAACATATTGTAAAAGTGTTACGTAAGGTAGAAGGAGATGAATTGTACATTACAAATGGTAAAGGCTATTTATTTACTGCTAAAATAATGGTTGCTGATATTAAAAAATGTAAAGCACAAATTACATCTAAAGAAAAAAAACACAGGCCAATGCATTGGATGCATATAGCTGTTGCACCAACAAAAATGAATGATAGGTTTGAGTGGTTTTTAGAAAAAGCAACTGAAATTGGTGTAGATGAAATTACGCCTATTATTTGTGACCACTCTGAACGTAAAGTTTTAAAGTTAGAACGTATGGAGAAAGTTTTACAATCTGCAATGAAACAGTCTTTACAAACCTATTTACCAAAATTAAATGCTCCTGTTCCTTTTTCTGAATTTGTAAAAAAAGAACATAAAGATTTGCTGTTTATTGCTCACTGTGAAGAAGAAGAAAAGGCAGAACTAAAAAGAAGAGTAGCTGCAGATAAAGATGTTACCGTATTAATTGGTCCTGAAGGAGATTTCTCTGAGTCTGAAATTACACAAGCTTATGAAAATGGTTTTGTTCCTGTATCTTTAGGTAAAAACAGATTACGTACAGAAACAGCCGCTATAGTTGCTTGTACTACTGTTGCAATGATAAACAACGGATAAATTACTTTTTAAATAACCATAATTTTATGAAAAAAATAGCAACTCTATGTTTGTTTCTTTTACTAGCTTTTATGACAAAGTTACAAGCCCAAGAAATTGCTATTCTAAAATATAATGGTGGCGGAGATTGGTACGCTAACCCTACTGCTCTACCCAATTTAATTGCATTTTGTAATAAAGAGATAGCAACCAAAATAAATTCTAAACCACAAACTGTAGAGGTGGGTAATATTGGTGTTTTTCAGTATCCTTTTTTACATATGACAGGGCACGGAAACGTTGTTTTTTCTAATGAAGAAGCAGAAAATTTAAAAACCTACTTACTATCTGGTGGGTTTTTACATATAGATGATAACTACGGTATGGAACCGTATATTAGAAAAGAAATAGCTAAGTTATTTCCTAATAAAAAGCTTGAAGAGTTAGGTGCAAATCACCCTATTTTTAATCAGAAATTTAAATTTAAAGATGGTTTACCTAAAATACACGAACATAACGGAAAAAGACCACAAGCTTTTGGCATAACTCACAATAATAGACTTATATTGCTATTTACTTTAGAGAGCGATTTAGGTGATGGATGGGAAGACCCAGAAGTACATAACGATGGTCCTAAAGTACGAGAAAAAGCACTGCAAATGGGTGCTAATATTATAAAATACGTTTTTAATAACTAAGTATAAATGAAAGCAAAAACAATAGCAGATGGTATTTTACGTGCATTGGGCATTATAGTAGGTATACTATTACTTTGCTTTTTTTTATATAAAATTAGTTCTGTTTTAGTCTATATATCTATTGCTGCCGTAGCTTCTTTAATTGGCAGACCTATTGTTTTATTTTTGCGCGACAAATTAAAGTTTAACAACACCTTAGCCGTTATTATTACAATGTTGTTTTTAATAGGTATTGTTGGTGGTATAATTGCACTTTTTATTCCGCTTATTATTCAGCAAGGACATAATTTAGCGTTATTAGATATTAACCAACTACAAGGTAACATACAAGATTTATATACAGAGATTGTAAATTACTTTGGTGTAAGCACTAGTGAGCTTGAAGAAAATGTAAAGTCATCAAACTTTTTAACAAGTCTAGATTTTGCTTTTATTCCAGATTTTCTAAACTCTCTTATAGGTGTACTTGGCAGTTTAAGTATTGGTCTGTTTTCTGTTTTATTTATTACTTTTTTCTTTTTAAAAGATCGTAAATTATTTAGTGACGGACTATTAATGTTAACGCCTCAAAACAAAGAAGGAAGATTTAAAAAATCTATGGATACCATAAGTAGTCTACTATCTAGATATTTTGTTGGATTGGTTTTTCAGATATTAATATTATTTGTTATTTACACCATTGTTTTACTAGTTGTAGGTATAGAAAATGCCATTGTAATAGCATTTTTATGCGCTTTGTTAAACTTAATACCATATGTAGGACCTATCATTGGTGGTGCTTTAATGGTTACACTTACAATGTCTAGCAACTTAGGCGAAAGCTTTAGCGATGTTATTTTGCCAAAAACAGGCTATGTAATGATTGGTTTTGTTATTGGGCAGTTAGTAGATAATTTCTTTTCGCAACCTTTTATATTTTCAAGTAGTGTAAAATCTCATCCATTAGAAATTTTTCTAGTTATAATTATTGGTGGTTTACTTTTTGGTATCACTGGGATGATTATTGCTGTACCTGGTTACACTGCAATTAAAGTAATTTTAAAAGAATTTTTTGCAGAAAACAAGATTGTAAAATCTATGACAAAAAATTTATAGTTTTAGTTTGAATACCGCTATTTTACATACCAACGTACAAAATTTTATTGCTGAAAATTTAGAAACAGACATTATGTCTATTCTACTTAAAAAAGATACATTTAACGATGTAACCAATAAAGAATTAGCAGTACAAATTGAAGCTAAAAACAAGTGTAAAAGCAAACTGCCAACGTGGTTTACAACGCCAAATATCTATTATCCCAACAAGTTAAACATAGAGCAAACCTCATCAGAAAAAACAGCTACATACAAGGCTTCCCTAGTAAAAGGAAAAACGCTTATAGACCTTACTGGTGGCTTAGGAGTAGATTGCTTTTATTTTGCTAAAAAAATAGCTTTAGTTTACCATTGCGAAATTTCTGAAAACGTATCTAAAATAGCAGCACACAATTTTAAAACTTTAGGTGTAAAAAATATTAATACGTGCAGTGAAAATGGGATAGATCATTTAAAAAACACAGATTTATTTTTTGATTGGATTTACATAGATCCATCTAGAAGAAATGACGCCAAAGGAAAAGTGTTTTTTTTAGAAGATTGTTTACCAAACGTACCAGAACATTTAGATTTAATTTTTAGCAAAGCTGATAATATACTTATAAAAACATCTCCGTTATTAGATTTTTCAGTTGGTATAAAATCATTACAAAATGTAAAAGAAATACACGTTGTGGCACTTAATAATGATGTAAAAGAATTGCTTTGGGTTTTAGAGAAAGACTATACAGGAGACATACATATTAAAACCATAAATCTAACTAAAACTGAAGATTTGGTTTTCTCTTTTAATTATACCAATGAAAAAGAGGCTGTATTTACCTATAGTGAACCTCAACAATACATTTATGAACCTAATTCTGCTATTTTAAAAGCAGGAGCATTTAAGTCTGTAGCAGCACATTATAAATTACACAAATTGCATGAGCATACCCATTTGTACACCTCTAATGACTTAATAGATTTTGCAGGAAGATGTTTTAAAATTGAAACACAAATTGCATTTAATAAAAAAGAAATTCAGCGCTTACAACTAACAAAAGCTAACATTACCACACGTAACTTTCCAGAAAGTGTAGCTAATATTCGCAAAAAATTTAAAATAAAAGAAGGCGGTAATATTTACTTATTTTTTACAACAGACTGCAATAACAAAAAAGTTGTTTTATTGTGTAGTAAAGCTTAATCTAAGTTATTAATCCAATTTACAAGTAAGTTAGTCCAATTAGACAGTTTTTTATTTTTAAGCCCTAACGCAAAACCGTGACCACCAGACTCGTAAATATGCATTTGTACTGGTACACCTTTATTTTTTAAAGCACTATACATAAGCAAACTATTTTCTACAGGAACAGCAGTATCATCTGTAGCATGTACCAAAAATGTTTTAGGAGTTTCTTTTGTTATATTTAATTCTGCCGAAAATTGTTTTTTACTAGCTTCAGAAGCTACTAAATTTTGCAATAAGTTATTTCTACTTCCTTTGTGTACGTATTCTTCTTTAACAAAAGTAATTACAGGGTATGCAAGAGCCATAAAACTTGGCTTTGCAGAAATAGAATCTATTTTATCTTTTGCTTTATATATCTCATCATTAAAGTGTGTTCCAAGTGTAGATGCTAAATGTCCTCCTGCAGAAAAACCTAATATACCTAGTTCATCAGAATTTATATTCCATTTTTTTGCATTGCTACGCACAAGTCTTATTGCTCTTTGAGCGTCTTGCAAAGGAGCGTTAGAGCCTACCTTTAAAGATTTAGAATTTGGCAACCTGTATTTTACAACTATACCTGCTATACCTTTAGCGTTTAAAAATTTAGCAATATTTATACCTTCCCAGTCATAAGCTATAAACCCATAACCTCCTCCTGGAAAAATTACAACAGCCTTTCCGTTTGCAATTTCTTTTTTAGGCAAGTAAACTTCTATTGTAGGTTTTTGAACATTACTAACTTTTATAATTTTATCTGTAACTGCTTTCTCTACCTCCTTAGTTACTTTTTGATTAGGAATTTGATCATTCCATAGTGGTAAAATTATATTTTGAGAATATGTATTTACACAAAAGAACAGAAATACTGTTGCTGTAAAAAGTAACTTTTTCATACGTATAATTATTTATTTACAATCCCATTTAAAGTTAGCCACTTTGGCATTAGACATAGCGGATAAATTGTAATGCCACCACTCTGTACGTATAGACCAAAAACCGTGTTTTTCCATTGTTTCTTTTAACAACTTTCGGTTGGCTAAAATTTCTTCTGGTAAATTGGTATTATCGTGATATGCTTTTTTACCAAAAAAATCAAAATCTGTTCCCATATCTACTTCTATACCGTCTAATGTCTCTAGTGTAATATCTACAGCACCACCTTTATTGTGTATAGACCCTTTTTTAGGGTTTGCAACATATTGCGGGTTTGGTACAATCTTCCACATTTTATATTGCACAGAATTTGGTCTGTAACAATCAAAAAACTTAATACGGTATCCAAGCTTTATAAAATCTGAATTAGCTGCTAAAAGTGCTATAGCTGTTTTTGCACGAGTATAACACTCTGGACAATCATATACTTTTTCTTTTAAAAAATTATTAGTAGTTGCATATCTCAAATCATAAGCAAAATCACCACTAAAATCTGCTATACGCACAAATGTAGTATCTGCAATACCTATAAGGGATTTGTACTTTATTTCTGTTTTAACTGGTGGTACAACAACAGTATCTTTTTTAACTAGCGTAGTGTCTTTAGTTATTGTATTGGTAACAGCTGTTGTTTTACTGTCTTTACAGGCAATAGTAATACAAATTAGTAATATTGGTAATAAGTGTTTTGGTGTCATTTAAAATTGTTCTAATGGTAGCTAAATTTCTTAAAAACAAAAATTGCCTTTAGATTATAACTCTAAAGGCAATTTAACATTCTTAATTTAAAACCAAATGATTTATGTAATTAAATTCATATCATCATCCCATTCTGCCATAAT
The DNA here is from genome assembly GCF_030546975.1 of Cellulophaga sp. 3_MG-2023. Lineage (NCBI taxonomy): Bacteria > Pseudomonadati > Bacteroidota > Flavobacteriia > Flavobacteriales > Flavobacteriaceae > Cellulophaga > Cellulophaga sp. 3_MG-2023. The sequence goes on along the minus strand of NZ_JAUOPS010000001.1, from coordinate 247,175 downwards.
ATTACGTTTACTTTGGTCTACAAACTTAGGCATCCAATCTTTTGGATAAGATTTTCCGTGTTTGTCTAATACATCTTGTGGTACACCATCCCAAACATTAGGCGTATTTCCTTTATAACCTAAGTCTTCTAAGCCTTCTTTAGATGTGTAATAACCAGTAACAGTTAAATTACGCATTAGAGAAAAGAAGTTTTGCTCGTACGTAGGCTCTTTCTCATCTGGGAAAGCTATACCGTCTAAAATAACTTTTTGTTGTTCTGGGGTTGCTTTTTTAAACTCTACACTATAATCTTTATTACTAGTATGGTCTAACCACATTAAGCCTCCTTTAAGCTGAGTTTGATAAGCTGGTATATCTTTTGCCATAAACTCTATAAAATCTGGCACACCTGCATCTGTAGCACTACCGTACTTTTCATTAGCAGGTAAAATTAGAGCACATAGTACACCTAATGTTTCCATTTGGTGCTCGTTAAAAAATTGTTCTGCTTGTAACTTTGCTATTTGTTCTTTTTCTTCTGGTGTACGTCCAAAATACTTTTCGTCTATAGCAGCTTCTTCAGGTGCAACAGCATCACTATCTGTACCTGGTTTACAACCGTTTAAAGCTAAACCACCGGCAACACCGCCAAGAATAATAGATTTTATACTTTTTCTTCTATCCATAACTTAGATATTTTGCTTTTTAAACTGTTCTACAATATAATCTGATGTTCTCCAAGCCAATGCTAAAATTGTCCACGTAGGGTTTTTATCTGCTTGTGATACAAAAGGGCCAGCATCTACAATAAAAACATTGTCTACATCATGCATTTGCTCGTATTGGTTTACTACAGATGTTTTTGGGTTATTACCCATACGTGTAGTACCAACCTCGTGTATAATTTCTCCTGGTTTGTTTAACCCATAATCTTGTTCTGCGGTTGGTGTATCTCCTAACACCTTACCACCCATATTATGAATTATTTCTTCAAAAGTTTGCTGCATATGCTTTGCTTGGTTACGCTCATAGTCTGTCCATTTATAATTAAAACGTAATACTGGTATACCAAATTCATCTACAGTTGTTGGGTCTATCTCACAGTAATTACTTTCTTGTGCTATAGATTCTCCTCTTCCACCAAAACCTAGTGTAGCTCCGTAGTACTTTTTAACATCAGAACGTAAACTATTACCATAGCCACCTACTTTTTCTCCAAAGTACTCATTAAAACTATTTGGGTTAAAGCCAAAACCATAATTAGGCATACCCATACCTCCCCAAACCTCTATGTGGTAACCTCTAGGGAAATCTAATTTTTTATTATCTAACCACCATGGCGAATATACGTGCATACCACCTACTCCGTCTTCGTTATACATTTTACGATCCATCATAGCTGGTATAAAACCACCTCTACTGGCACCGGTAGAATCATGGAGATATTTACCTATTAAACCGCTGCTATTACCTAAACCGGCAGGGTGTTGTTCACTTTTAGAATTTAAAAGAATACGAGCAGAACTACAAGCAGAAGCAGCCATTACTACAACCTTACCTTTTAATCTATACTCCTTACGATCTTCTTTATTAATATATAATACACCGGTTGCTTTACCCTCATCATTGGTAGTAACCTCTCTAACCATAGAGTTTACAAACAAATCTATTTGTCCGCCATTATTTTGGGCCGGAAAAATTAAACAACTCCCAGAAGAGAAATCTGCATAGTACTGGCAAGATCTACCACATTGACCACAGTATACACATACGCCACGATCTTTGTTTACTTTTTTAGTTACCATAGACATACGAGCAGGAATTACAGGAACACCCGTTTTTTTGGCTCCATCCATATAATACAACTCGTGTAACCTAGGTTTTGGTGCAGGTAAAAAGAATCCGTCTGGCTCGTTTACCAAACCTTCTTTAGAGCCAAAAACACCAATTAACTTATCTACTTTATCGTAATACGGTTTAACATCGTCATAACCAATTGGCCAGTTATCTCCTAAACCATCTACATCTTTATGTTTAAAATCTCTTTCGCTAAAACGTAAAGAAATACGTCCCCAGTGGTTGGTTCTACCACCTAACATTCTAGATCTAAACCACGCAAATTTAGAACCGTTTTTTTGTGTGTAAGGTTCTCCTTCTATATCCCATCCTCCAAGAGCCATATCAAACTCTCCAAAATCTCTAACGGTATTTGCTCCTCTACGTGGAGACTCATAAGGCCATTTAAATTGTGTTTGTTGTTTAGGGTCTTTAGGATCAAAAAACGGACCTGCTTCTACTACAGCAACTTTAAGTCCGGCTTCAGACAAAACTTTGGTTGCCATACCTCCACCAGCACCAGAACCAACTATGATAACGTCATACATAGTTGAAGATTCTATTATCTGCATATTATTTTTATTTGAGTTAATTTGGTTAATTGCAATAATCAAAGTGGCTAATTAAGCCCTTTAATTTTATTTTTTGTTTGGTAATCTTCAAAAAACTGAAGTCACTAATTTAGAATTTTTAATTCTAATACAATTTAAAAATATGTTAATACGAGTAAATCTTTGTGTATTTATAGACGGATAACAAATTATCATCGACTAGCGTAAAAAAATAAAAAGCATTAGCAACTTACAATTTCTGCAGCATAAATTTAGAGTTATAGTCCCAAACAGTACCTATAATATTAGTCAACTTAAAAAAAAGACAACACATTTTGTAACAAGTTAGGAATAGGAACACTAACCTTTTATAGTTTATTTAACAAAATAATTATAAGGGTTACACTTTGTTTTAACGTCTTTTATTAAATACTCATTAAAAACTAACAAATTTAAAGAATGAAAAAAATTACAACATTACTTAGTTTATTTCTTTGCATTGGGTTAAGTGCCCAACAGCTAGATTTAAACCAACCATTGCCTGTAAACACTAAATTTAAAAAAGGTGTTTTACCTAATGGAATGACCTATTATATATACAGTACAGATGTAACCAAAGACGTTGCCAGTTACTATATTATACAAAATGTAGGATCTGTTTTAGAAAAAGATAATCAACAAGGTTTAGCTCACTTTTTAGAACATATGGCCTTTAATGGCACAAAAAACTTTGCTGGCAAGGGAATTTTAAACACCTTACAAAAACACGGTGCTGTATTTGGAAGAGACATTAATGCTTACACAGGTTTTGATGAGACTGTTTATAATATGGATAACATACCTACTAAAGATGGTTTAATTGATACTTGTTTATTAGTATTACATGATTGGTCTAATTACCTATTACTTACTGATGAAGAAATAGATGCAGAGCGTGGTGTTATTAAAGAAGAATGGAGAACACGCCAAAATGGTAGAATGAGGATTTTACAACAATCATTACCTGTTATGTTTAACAACTCCAAATACTCTAATAGACTACCAATTGGTTTAATGGACGTTGTAGAGAATTTTGAATACAAAGCTTTACGAGATTTTTACCACGATTGGTACCGTACAGACTTGCAAGCTATTGCAATTGTTGGTGATATTAACGTAGATGAAATTGAGCAAAAAATTAAAGATAAGTTTTCTAAAATACCTGCTGTTAAAAACCCTAGAGAACGTTTTTATGTAGAAATTCCAGGCAATAAAGAAATGCTATACAATATAGCTATGGATGAAGAAGTTTCTACAGCTGGTATAAGTTTTAGTATTAATCACCCTAAAAAAATAAAAGAGCAAACTATTGGAGATTTAAAAACATCTCTTTTAAGAGGTATGGCTACATCTATGGTCTCTACAAGACTTAATGAAATACAGCAACAACCAAATGCTACCTTTTTAGCTGCTAGAGTAAAATTTGGAGAAAAAGCTAAATTAAATAACGACTTTTCAATTGATATTACTCCTAAACCAGGACAGCAACAAAATGCTTTTGCTGAAGTAATGAACGAAGTTAATAGAGCTTTAAAATTTGGTTTTACAAAAGGAGAAATAGATCGTATAAAAAAACAATACGTTAACTATTATGAAAATGCAATTAGTAAAGAAGATGATACGTCTCACGGACAATTAATAAATGCTATAAAGGCAAATTATTTATCTAAAGAAACTATTACCCCTATTGCAGAAGAATATAAAATTGTACAAGCAATATTTGCATCTGTTACTAAAGAAGATTTTAATAATACTTTTAAAGCCCTATACACCAAAGAAAACAGAACGCTAAGTGTTACTGGTGTTAAAGGAAAAAACAATCTTACAAAAGAAGAAGGATTGGCTATTATTGCTGCATCAGAAAATAATAATGAGTTAACAGCTTACACTGATAAGTTTAGTGGCAAAACATTAATCTCCGGTGTAGATATTAAAGCGGGTAGTATTGTATCTGAAGAAGAAAATAAAGATACAGGAGCTACAATATTTACATTAAGCAATGGTGCTAAAGTATATTACAAATTTGCAGACAAAAATAAAAATGACGTTAGACTAACTACCACTAGTTATGGTGGTACATCTTTATTGAATACAGAGGATTTACCATCTGCAAATATTATGGGGAACATAGTACAAATGTCTGGTTTAGGAAGTTTTTCTGCTACAGAATTGCCAAAAGTACTTGCAGGTAAAACAGCTAGTACAAGTGTTAACTTATCTAGCTTATCAGAAAGCATTAGTGGTTCTTCTACAACTAAAGATGTAGAGACTATGCTACAAATGGTTTATTTACGTTTTGAAAAACCAAGGTTTGATGAAGATGCGTACAAAGTTTTACAAGGTAACATTACCAACTATTTGGCACGTAAAAGCAAAGACATAAATTCTAAAATGCAAGATAGCGTTACCGTAACTTTATACGGTAATAACAATCCTAAAGTTCGTCTTATGGACAAAGCTTATATGGAAGATGTTACGTTTAATAAAATGAAATCTGTTTACTTAGATAGATTTAAAAATGCTGCTGATTTTACTTTCTTTATCGTTGGCGATATTCAAAAAGATGCTTTAAAGCCGCTATTAACTAAGTATATTGCTAGTATTTCTGCCAGTACAACAAGAGAAAATTACAAAGTAGATCCTAATGTTTGGGTAAACAATAGTATAGACAAAGATATCTTCTTAAAAATGGAAGACAAAAAAGGTTCTATTAGAATTGGGTACAAAAACAAAATGAAATACAGCATAAAAAATGCTATTTTAGCTAGTGCTTTAGGAGATATTTTACAGTTAAGAATTACAGAAACCGTTAGGGAAGCAGAAGGTGGTGCATACTCTCCAAGAGCAGGTGCTAGCTTTAGCAAAAGACCTATATCTGAAGGTTCTATTTCAGTTAGTTTTGATTGTAATCCTGACAAAGTAGACCAACTAATTAAAATTGTACATACTGAAATTAAAAAAGTTGCTGATGGTAAAATTAACCAAGTAGACTTAGACAAAACCTTAACTAACTTTATAAAAGAACGTAAAGAATCTAAAGATTATAATAGGTATGATATGAGCCTATTACAAAATTATGTTTTGGAAGGTTATAACATGAACGATCCTAAGAATTTTGAAAACATTGTAAACTCAATTACAGCTAAGGATGTTCAAAAATTTACTAAAACATTATTAAAAGGTGCAAAAACTTACGAGATTGCGTTTAAACCAAAATCATAATAATACCAAATAACTATTTATGAAAAAATCATTATATATATTAAGTCTTGCTGTAATTAGCTTAGCAGCTTGCAAAACAGAAAAACCTGCCCCAATAGATTATGCTATTGTTAGCGGAAAAATTACCAATGCAAGTAACACAGAATTATTAATTGCAAGCTATAAAGACAGGAGTGCTATAGATACTTTAACAATAGCTGCAGATGGTACTTTTACAGATACTATACAATCGCCTAAAGGTCAGTATGCATTAGTTAACGATAAAAATAGAACTAATCTTTACTTAGAAGAAGGTTTTAATTTAGCTGTTAATGCAGATGCTAATAATTTTAATAAGAGTGTAACTATTACAGGTAATGGTTCTGCAGAAAATAATTTCTTTAAGAGCAAAAGCGAAAAAGAAGCTAGTTTTAGAGGAGGAGACAATCCTTATACTTTAGAAGAAGTAGCTTTTAAAGAGAGAATGACTAATCAAAAAAATGCTATTAACTCATTAATTGATAGTACCAAAGGGCTATCTGAAAGTTTTAAAACGGCACAAAAAAAAGATGCTAATTATAGCTACCTACTAAACTTATCTAATTATGAAAGTTATCACCAGCACTATGCTCAAAAGCCTGACTTTAAAGTTTCTGAAAACTTTTTAACTGAGTTAAATGCTGTTGACTTAACTAACAAAGAAGATTTTAATAACTCTACTTCTTACAAATCTTTAGTAGGTGCACACTATGGTAAAATTGCAGGAGAAAAAGCAGAGAAAGATTCTATGTCTTATGACCTTGCTATGTTAAAAACAATTGCGCCTATAGAGTCAGAGGTTATTAGAAATGGTTTATTAAAAGAATCTGTTTTTGGAATTACAGTTACAGAAAAACTAGATGAGTATTACACTACTTTTATGGCAGCATCTACAGATGAAGATCAGAAAGAAACAATAAAAGAGTATTACACTAAATTAAAAGCTGTAGAAACAGGCAATCCTTCTCCTAAGTTTGTTGGTTATGAAAACCACGCTGGTGGCAAAACATCTTTAGAAGACTTAAAAGGAAAATATGTATATATAGATGTTTGGGCTACTTGGTGCGGACCTTGTTTAGCAGAAATCCCTGCTTTAAAAGAAACAGAAAAAGCATACCACGGTAAAAACATAGAGTTTGTAAGTATTTCTGTAGATAGACCAGATGCATATGAAAAATGGAAACAAATGGTTGTTGACAAAGAATTAGGTGGTATACAACTAATCGCCGATAATAATTTTGATTCTAACTTTATACAAGACTACGTTATACAAGGTATTCCTAAGTTTATTTTATTGGATACAGAAGGTAATATTGTAAATGCAAATGCTCCTAGACCATCTGACCCTAAGTTAAAAGAAGTTTTAAATAGCCTGTTGTAATACAGTAAACTATACACTTTAAAATATAAAAATCATCTTGGTAAATTATCAAGATGATTTTTTTTATTGAATATTTTTATTTTTTTGTCACCCAAACCACTTGTAATCTACTCTTATATTAACAAAGCGTAAACTTAACTTTAAAATATTAACCAAATTTAACAACATTAAAGTAAGGGTTCTTTGTTATTTTTACGTCTTAAATTATATATCCATAAATATTATATTTTGAACAAACGTACTTTTTATTTTCTCCTAGTTATTTTTACTACTATTTTTAGTAGTAATGTAAAAGCACAGATATTAGATCCTGTTAGTTGGTCTACATCTGTAGAAAAAATTTCAGAAACAGAATACGACTTAGTAGTAAAAGCTACTATAGATGGTTCTTGGCATTTGTATTCTCAACATTTAGAAGAAGGCGGACCCGTAGCTACTGAATTTACTTTTGCAGAAAGTGAGGACTATACATTAGTAGACTCACCAACTGAAGAAGAAGGACATTCTGCTCCAGAACCTGCTTTTGATAATATGATGGTTAAATATTTTGAAAACTCTGCAATGTTTAAACAACGTATAAAACTTGTTAACAAAGAGTTATCTATTGTAAACGGAGAAGTAAGTTATATGGTTTGTAATGACTCTAAATGCTTACCTCCTACTTACAAAGACATTGTATTTAATGTAAAAACAGAAAAAACTCCTGCAACAACAGAAGCTAAAAAAGACGAAACTAATACTAGCAAAGAATCTAAAGAAAAAGATAGTTCTAAAAAGGGATTATTTTCTATATTCTTTTTAGCATTTTTATCTGGGTTTGCAGCCTTGCTAACTCCGTGTGTATTTCCTATGATACCTATGACAGTTAGTTTCTTTACAAAACAAAGTAAAACTAAAGCTAAAGGTATACGTAATGCAGTTATTTATGGCCTTTCAATTATTATAATATACCTTTTATTAGGTATTATAGTTAGTGCAGTTTTTGGTGCAGATGCATTAAATGCGCTTTCTACCAATGTATGGTTTAATGTTATTTTCTTTTTACTATTATTAGTATTTGCAGCGTCATTCCTTGGAGCTTTTGAAATTATGCTACCAAACTCATGGGCAAATAAAGTAGACAAACAAGCAGACCGTGGTGGTTTGGTTGGTATTTTCTTTATGGCTCTTGCTTTAGCTATAGTTTCGTTCTCTTGTACAGGTCCAATTGTTGGTACATTGTTAGTACAAGCGGCTTCTGGTGGTAGCCAAATAGGACCAATTGTAGGTATGTTTGGTTTCTCTTTAGCAATTGCATTGCCATTTGCGTTATTTGCAGCTTTCCCTGGTTGGTTAAACTCTTTACCTAAATCTGGTGGCTGGTTAAACTCTGTAAAAGTTGTTTTAGGGTTTTTAGAACTTGCATTAGCATTTAAATTTTTATCTAATGCAGATATGGTTTTACAAATGCATTTATTAGAGCGTGAAGTATTTATAGCAATATGGATAGCTGTTTTTGGAGCCTTAACTTTATATTTATTTGGAAAATTACAATTACCACATGATTCTCCTTTAAAACATATTTCTGTAGGTAGATTAAGTTTAGGTTTGGTAACATTGGCATTCACAATTTATATGATACCTGGTTTATGGGGAGCTCCATTAAACTTAATTAGTGCTTTTCCCCCACCACAACATTATAGTGAGTCTCCTTACGGTGTTGGTAATATGCAAAATGGTGGTGGCGCAGCTACACATACTCAAGAAATACCAGAAGGTGCACATTTAATGGCACCCCATAACATACTTGCTTTTAATGACTATGAAAAAGGATTAGCTTACGCTAAAAAAGTAAACAAGCCCGTTATGATAGATTTTACAGGTCACGCTTGTGTAAATTGCAGAAAAATGGAGCAAAACGTTTGGGTAAAAGACAACGTATTAGATGTTTTAAAGAATGATGTTATTTTGATTTCTTTATATGTTGATGAAAAAATTAAGTTTGAAGGCGAAGCTCCTGACTCTAAATTACGCCCTGGAAAAAAACTACGTTATACTGGTCAGCAATGGAGTGAGTTACAACAAATACGTTATGGCACAAACGCCCAACCATATTACGTTCTTATAGACCATGATGAAGAAAATTTAAATGATCCAGTTGCTTATACACCAGATGTAACTGAGTATCACAACTGGCTAAAAGAAGGAGTAGGTAATTTTAAATCTAAAAAATAATTGGTATGCATTTTGCAAACCTAAACTATAACCTTAAAAAAAATATAATGAAAAAATACATTTTAGCAGCCGTAGTTTTAATGATTAGTATAAGTTCTTATGGACAAATATTAGAGCCAGTAAAATGGACAACATCAGTAAAAAAAATATCTTCAACAGAGTACGATTTAATTGCTACCGCAACAATAGATACTGGTTGGCATTTATATTCTCAAAATGTTCCTGAAGGCGGGCCAATAGCTACTACTTTTATTTTTGAAGAAGGTAGTAACTATAAACTATCTGGAAAAACAATAGAAGAAAAAGGACATACTGTAGATGACAAAATGTTTAATATGAAAATTACATATTTTGAAAGTAAAGCAAAATTTACACAACGTGTTAAATTAGCAAAACCAGGAAAAACAAATGTTATTGCAGAAGTAGAATTTATGGTTTGTGACGACACTAGATGCTTACCTCCTACATACGTAGATTTAGATTTTGCAATACAGTAAAAAATAATTCATAAATAACTTTTAAAAAGAGAGTAGCTAATTGGCTACTCTCTTTTTTTTACAAAAAACTCAATTTAGTTGGCTAAAAGATTAACCATCATTTGCTACGGTCTTAAAATTTCTTAAATTTGCTTTTATACTAATTTTTATAGCATTTTAATTTATGGGAAGAGCGTTTGAGTTTAGAAAGGCACGTAAAATGAAGCGTTGGTCTGCAATGTCTAAAGCATTTACTCGTATTGGTAAAGACATTGTAATGGCAGTTAAAGAAGGTGGTCCAGATCCAGATTCTAACTCTCGCTTAAGGGCTATTATACAGAACGCAAAGTCTGTAAATATGCCTAAAGATAACGTAGAGCGTGCTATTAAAAGAGCATCAGACAAAAGTTTAGGAGACTTTAAAGAAGTTCTTTTTGAAGGATATGCACCACACGGTATTGCTATTTTAGTAGAAACAGCTACAGACAACAATACAAGAACTGTTGCTAACGTACGTAGTTACTTTAATAAATGTAACGGTAATTTAGGTACTTCTGGTTCTGTAGAATTTATGTTTGACCATACTTGTAACTTTAGAATACCTGCTGAAGGTTTAGACCCAGAAGAACTAGAATTAGAGTTAATAGATTTTGGTGCAGAAGAAGTCTTTGTAGATGATGATGGCATTTTAATATATGCTCCTTTTGAAAGTTTTGGTGCCATACAAAAAGAATTAGAATCTAGAGAGTTAGAAATATTATCTTCAGGTTTTGAGCGTATACCACAAGTAACAAAAGCTCTTGATAATGAAGAGCACGTTGCAGAAGTAGAAAAGCTTTTAGAAAAATTAGAAGAAGATGATGACGTACAAAACGTTTATCATTCTATGCAAGAATAATATACAGTAAATACAATACAAAAGGCCTTCAAAATATTATTTTGGAGGCTTTTTTATATCAAACAACCACATTAGCAACTACCTATGAGCTAATGCAGCTTAATTAATAAAATATTAAATTACATCTAAATACATTTTTTGTAAGAAAATTAATACATTTATAATAGGTTTAATAACCTACTATGATTTTATATTAACCTATTAATTTTTAAAAATGAAAAAATGTATTACTTTTTTTTGGCTGTTACTTACTTCAATTATTTTAAACTCACAAAACCATAATTGGCAAAGAACAAACCCCGGAGGTGGTGGTTGGTTTGGGTCTATTGGAGTAAGCAAATCTGGCATTGTATTAGCCGGAAGTGATTTAAGTGGAGCTTATAGAAGCAAAGATGGAGGAAAAACTTGGGACGTTTGTGGTAACTCTAGAGGAATTAGTGGAACTCATATATCTGGTATGGGATTTCATAAAACTAAAGGTAATGTAATGTTTGTGGCCAGTAACGGACTTTACAAAACTACAAACGGAGGAGATTCTTGGAGAGTTGTGCTACCTGATGGTAACAAAGGATATATAAGTGATATTGAGTTTGGCACCAATAACCCATCTATAGGTTATGCTGCAAGACATCAAGGAAACTGGAACACTTTAAATGCCGAAATTTGGCGTACTGTTAATGAAGGAAATACTTGGAAAAGAGTAGATGTAGATTTACCTAATACTAGAATAATTAAAGTTGTAGTAAATCCTAAAAAAGCAAATGAAGTGTACGTTATAACAGGAAAAGGAAGACCTGTATGTGCTGTAGCAGATGTTTATAAAAGTACCAATGGAGGTAAAAATTGGAAAAACATAACTGCAAACAATAATTTTGGAGGATTTACAGAAGTAGCAGATTTTGCAATTGACCCAAATAATCCTAATACACAGTACCTTACTGCTGTAAAAGCTGACTGTAGTAATAAATTCTGGACAGAAGGTTTAGATAGTAAGCTTTATAAAAGTACTAATGGCGGTAACTCTTGGTTTCAAATACAAGAAAGAGGAGGTATTATATTAATTAATCCAAGAAATTCTAATGTTACAACTATAGACACTAGGGCTACTGCCACTTGGAATCCTCGTTCGGGAACTTGGGTCTCACAAAATAAGGGTACAAATTTCACAAAACTAGGAGATGTATCAACCTGGGAAACAGCATCTCAAGGAAATACACAAGGTACTTACGGCAGTATTGGCGATGGGTATAGTAGAACAATAGCACAAGACCCGTCTAATCCAAATAACTTATACTGGACAAATTCGCAATGGGTATTGGGATCCAAAGACGGAGGTGAAAAATTTACTGTAATGCACAGTAATAAAGAAGGAGCTAAAGATTGGCAAAGTACTGGGGTAGACAATTTGGTTAACATAGATGCAGAAATAAGTAAAAAAGACCCAAATTTAATTTATCTAGCACTTGCTGATATGGGTATATGGAGAAGCTTAAATAAAGGAAAAACTTGGGAGAACTGTAACACTGACGACGCAAAATACGGTTGGGGAAATGGAAGAGGTGGAAACTTTCATTCTATTGCATCAGACCCTTCTAGGTCTAATGTTGTTTGGGTTACTTGTAAAGAAGGTTACATACTTAAAAGCACAAACAAAGGAGAAAGGTCTAGTTGGGTAGAAAAAAATAAAGGAATTTTATCTAAAAAATATGTAAATGGCCTTTCTATTAATACAAAAAGCCCCGTTAGCAATAGAACCCTTTATGTAACAGCTAATGGAGATGTATATAGAAGTAAAGATGACGGAAATAATTGGTCTAGAGTATTACAAGGAAAATTTTGCAATCATACCCAAGTAGATAACTTTAACGGTAACATTGTTTATGCAGGAGGCACTAAAGGTTTATGGAGGTCTACAAACGGTGGGGACAATTGGCAGAAAGTAAATCAATTAAGTGATTTACCAAGTAATAATAATGATTTAGACATTAGAATTAAATCATATAAAGGGATTAGTGATATTGTTACAGATCCAAACAATGCAAATTGGGTATATGTTGTAGTAACAGGTTTTGGAGAAAACAGAGGTTTATACCGTAGTAAAAATAAAGGAAACAGCTGGGAAAAAATTCTTACGGATAAGTATATGAGAAAAGTAGCTATTATGCCAAAAAACTCAAATATTATTTATGCTACATCTTCAAGTGCCATTGGTTCTGGAGGATTACTTAACGGAAGTAATGGTATATGGTTTTCTAACAATGCCGGCGCTACGTGGACTAAACAAAATAATGGCGCTGCTTACCCTTTATTTAATGCCATAGACGTATCAAACGAAAACAAACCCTATGTTTTAGCTGGTTCTCAGGGTACAGGTTTTCAAAAAGCCGAAGTTGTATTGCCTAACACCAGAAGTTTAATTAATACTGGAGGTAATTTAGAATTAGAAAGTAGTACTCCTAAAAAGCTAAGTATACACCCAAATCCTGTAGATAATATTTTATATATAAGTGGATTATCAAAAAAAGAACACTTATTCAATATCTATAACTCAACCGGAATAGCTATTATAAACGGAAGTATTGCTGTTTCAGAAGATATAACATCTTTAGATGTAAGTAACTTAAAAAAAGGTGTTTATATTTTATCTATTGATAATGAAACAATTCGTTTTTTAATTAAATAGATGAACTATATAAAATCTAATTTTAGTTATAATTTTTACCCGAAATAAATTAAACATATTAAAAAAGCTGAACAATTTAAAATTGTTCAGCTTTACTTATTTTATTATCAATACAAAAACTACATATTATTTTTAACCCTACCTTCTACTCCTTCAAAAAAAGCTTCGTAGGTTTTAAAATCTAATTCTGTATTACCTGTAGTACCTAGAGCTTCAGATATTTTTATTTCTTTTTTACCATAATCAAATGCCACCATAACTATAGGTACATTTGCTTGTTTTGCAATGTAATAAAACCCTGTTTTCCATTTAGAAACTTTACTACGTGTACCTTCTGGTGCTAAGGTTAAATGTATTTTGCTAGTGTTTTTTATCAAGTCTGCACAAGCATCAACAAAATTATTACTCTTTGTACGGTCTATTGGCATACCGCCTTGCCATCTAAAATACCAACCATAAGGCCATTTAAACAAGCTTTTTTTTCCAACAAAATTAAACTCTTCATTAAGAACTCTACGTATAAGCAAGCCTAAGAAAAAATCTAAATTGCTAGTGTGTGGTACAACTATTACAACACATTTATCAATTTTTGGAAAAGACCCATTTAGAGTCCACCCCATTATTTTAAAATATATAAATTTAGCTATTGCGTGCATCATCAATCTCTCTTCTTAAAATTTATCTCTTTTTCTACCGCAAAAATACACTACTCGTTATCTAATTTATAAACGTAATGCATTTTTTTATCAATTAAAGATTTAGGAAGGTTTTTAAAAACCATATTCCTAATTATAGATCCAAAGCCTAAATGTGCTATTTTACCTGTTATCCAAGACTGGTTTACAATAGAAGAAACTTTTTTATAACGTACTTTTTGAAATTCTTCAAATGCATTTTCCGTTTTATTTTTAGCAATAATTTTAGCTAAAAAATAGGCGTCTTCAATTGCTTGCGCACCACCCTGCCCCATATTTGGTGTTGTAGCGTGGCCTGCATCACCTAACAAACATACCTTATCTGAATACCATTTTTTAATTGGTTTAAGATCTATAATGTCATTTCTAAGGATATTACTTGTTTCTGTATTCTCAATTAAATCTTTAACTACAGTTGTATAATCATTATACTTTTTAAGTAAATCCTCCTTTAAAGTCTCTCTATCATCCGTTAAAAATGGCTTACTTTTAACTACCGCAAACCACGAATTTTTATCTTTAGAAAGCTTAGAAATACCAAATCTTGTTTCTTTTCCCCACATTTCTAAACCACGATGATTAAATTCTTCTGGCAATTTATACTCTGTAACGCCACGCCAACAGGTTTGTCCGCTGTATCTAATTTTACTTTCTGGAAATAGTTGCTTACGTATTACAGAGTTTATACCGTCTGCTGCAATTACAAAATCTACCGTAGTTGTAGTAGCATCTAAAAACTGAAGTTCTACTCCTTTATTAGTTTCTGTGTAACTCTCCAGACCTTTTCCCCAGCTAATATTAGAATTAGCTACATTTTTAGCCAGTACTTTTTGCAATTCTGCCCTATGTATAGCTATAGTAGAATAGCCATACTCCTCTTTAGCTTCATCTTGTCTACTGTCTGTAAGTGGTTTTAAATCTGCTGTTGCTATTGTTATGCGATCTATAGAGTTACCTGCATCTTTAATCTGATCTAAAATACCCAACCACTCATACACTTTTAATGCATTTGGAGCCAACCATATTCCTGCTCCAATAGCATTAATACTTTCTGCTTTTTCGTATAAATGATACGGTATACCTAACTTTTTAAAAGCCAAAGCCGTTGTTAAACCTCCAATACCAGCACCTATTATAGCGTACATTTTATTTTATTTATAGTTATTTATAAAATTACTACAAAAAAAGCCGAAAGTGCATACACACTTTCGGCTTTTTTTAAATTATATAAAAGTCTATTATATTTTTGCGTAAATAGATCTTAATTTCTCTGGTGTTGCAGTTTTTTTCCAATCTTTACCTAAAGCATTTTCCCAAAGCGGCTCTAAGCTTAAGGCAACATTAATCATAGTTGTAAACTCATCTTCAGTAAGATCTTTACAAATACCAGTAGGTAATGTAATATTATGTTTATCCATCATTTTATAAAACAATTTTACACCTTCAGGATAAAACTCTTCTAAATGATTAAACACTAAACAGTTTCCTATACCATGTTTTACTCCTAATAAATAAGACAATCCATAACTTAACGCATGTGCTACACCTACTTGTGAGTAAGCAATACTCATTCCACCGTGCCAAGATGCCATCATTAATTTGTCTCTAGACTCGTCTTCTGGAATATCTTTTAAATACACATCATTACAAAGCTCCATTGCTTTTTCGCCATAACTTTGACTAAATGCATTTAAAAAAGTACCTTCTAAAGACTCTACACAATGTATGTAGCAATCCATACCTGTGTAAAACCACTGATCTTTTGGTACGCCTTGTGTTAAATCTGGATCTAATACAACCTGATCAAAAGGAGTGTAATCTGAGTTAATACCTAATTTACGTTCTGGTCCTAATAATACTGTTGTTCTAGAAACCTCTGCACCTGTACCACTAATTGTAGGTACACCAACGTGATAAATAGCAGGGTTTTTAACCAAATCCCATCCTTGGTATTCTGCAGAACTACCTGGATTGGTTAACATAATAGCTACAGCCTTTGCCATATCTAACAATGTACCACCACCAATACCAATAATACCAGAAGGCAACTCATTATACTCTGCTTTAATTTGTTCTACTAAAGCATCTACTTGGTACGTTTTTGGTTCAAATTCTGATGAAACAAATATAGCTTTATCATTCTCTACCAAAGGTATTCTGGCAGCTAACTCTTTGCCTTTAAAAACATCATCAATTAAAAAAATAAAAGGTGCATTAGCACTTTTACGTTTCAATTTTAAAATATCTCCTATTTGGCTAAAACTACCGTTCCCAAAAATTACTCTAGGTACCATTGGGAAATTTCTATATGTTGTCATAGTATTATATCTATTAAGTATGATAAGACAAATTTAAGCAAACCTATCTTGTTATATGAATTTCTTATTCTAAAAAAATGTTATTTTAAATAGTCCAAAATATCTTCAATCTTGTCTAAAGTTAAATAGGTATTAGATTCCTCTTCTTCTTTAGATACCGTTTCATGAACCCAAGTGGTATGAAAAGGAATGTGTACCGCCTGTGCACCCAACTTAACAATAGGTAACACATCAGACTTTAAAGAATTACCAAGCATTATAAATTCTGATGTTTTAATTTGAAGGTGATCTAACAAGTTTTTATAGTTCTCTTCCTTTTTATCACTTAAAACTTCTACGTGATGAAAGTATTTTTTTAATCCAGATTTTTCTAACTTTTGTTCTTGATCTAATAAATCTCCTTTAGTTAAAACTATTAATCTGTATTTAGACTGAAGCTTTTGTAAAACAGACTCAACACCTGGTAATAACTCTACCGGTTGCTCTATCATCTCTTTACCTATATCTAAAATTTTAGCTATTACAGAATTGTTTACTTTATTGTTAGACAGTTCTAAAGCAGACTCTACCATAGACAATACAAATGCTTTTATGCCGTATCCGTACCGACCTAAATTTTGCATTTCCATTTTAAAAAGCTCTTGATCTATTTTGTTTTTAGTCTCATACCCTTCTAACAACTCTGCAAAACGTTCTTCTGCCTCTCTAAAGTACGTTTCATTAACCCAAAGCGTGTCATCGGCATCAAAACCAATAACTTTTATATTCTTATAATCTACTTCCATTCTGCCTGTGCTCTTTCTAAATCCTCTGGCGTATCTATCTCTATACCAGATGTATTATCTACAATCATTTTTATTTTTTTACCATATTCTAAATAGCGTATACACTCTACTTTTTCTGAAGCCTCTAAAGGCAACATTGGTAAATTATAAAAATCCATTAATGCAGATTTTCTAAAAGCATAAACACCTTTATGCTCGTAGTATTTAAGACCTACATTTTTTTCTCTAGGATATGGTATTGGAGAACGAGAAAAATACAGTGCAAAATTTCTGTTATCTACTATAACTTTTACAAAGTTTGGATCTTTAATATCTTCTTCATTTGTCATTTCAGACATAATAGTGGCCAGATCTATTTCTTTTTTATCGTCGTTTTTAAAAACAGATAACAACTCTTCTAATCCTTCTTTTGGAGTAAAAGGCTCATCACCCTGAATATTAAAAACAATATCTACATCCATATTTTCTACAGCCTCAGCTATACGGTCGCTACCACACTCATGCTCCTTAATACTCATTATAGCTTTGCCACCAGCTTTTGTAATAGTATTGTAAATAGTATCGCTGTCTGTAACTACAAATACATCATCAAATAAATTTGTTTTTACAGCTGTTTCATAAGTTCTAACAATTACGGGCTTACCCGCTAAATTTTGCATTAGTTTACCTGGAAATCTAGATGCTGCATAACGCGCAGGAATCATTGCAATAATCTTCATGTATCTCTTTTTCTATTTTTTACGTTTGGGCATTAATTTTCTGTACATTCTAAAAATTAATGCTAGTATTATTACTACCAAAACAGCTCCAATTACAGGAGCTACAATGGTTGCTGTAGAAACAACCACAGCTGTGCCTGTTTCTACAGTTGCTACAATTGGGTTTGCTAAACCACCTGTTGTAGCCGTAGATGTTAATCTTGTTGCGGCAGAAGTACCTTTAATAGCGCTAGCTGTACCACCACCAGCAATAATTGCCAAGGACCAAGTTATAACTGGGTCTAAATTTGCAACTGTAGATACCATAACTGCGGTACCTGCAATTGCAGCCAAAGGTATGGCAGCAGAATCTAATATATTGTCTACCCAAGGAATAAAATAAGCAAAAATTTCTACTACTGTTGCTACTCCTAAAACTATTAAAGCTGGTAAGCTCCCAATCCAGTTCCAACTTTCATTTAGCTCCCATACACCAAAGTAAGAGGCTAAACTTAATGCAAATAAAGGTAAAAAGACTCTAAAGCCTACAGATGTAGCCAAGCCTATCCCTAAAAAAATACTAATAATGGTTTCTGATGTCATTTGTAATGGTTTTATGTGTTTAAGTTGCTCTTAAAAGCAGCTATATGGTTAGTTATACACATATATTGTACCAAAAATAGGCTATTCCCAATCAAGAAAAAAATCGTTCTTAAATCCTATTAAATACAATTGTTTTTTAGCTCTTGTTACTGCAGTATATAACCAACGTAGATAATCTTTATCTATACCATTAGGCAAATATGGTTGCTCTACAAACACAGTGTCCCATTGCCCGCCCTGACTCTTGTGACAAGTAATAGCATAGGAGAATTTTACCTGTAGCGCATTAAAATATTTGTTATTTTTAACCTTTAAAAACTTTTTATATTTAGAGGTTTCATCTGCGTAGTCTAACATTACCTCTTGGTACAACCTATTACTTTCTTCATAAGGTAAAGATGGTGTTTCTGCATCTATAGTATCTAAAAGTAAAACGGTTTCAAAAGCTGGCATATTAGGATAATCTACCATTTTTACATTAACCTCTGCAAACCTAAAACCATATAATTCTTTTATAGCAAAAATTTCTAGTACCTCTAATATATCTCCGTTAGCAATAAAACCAGCCTCTGTGGTTGGTTTTATCCAGAAATAATTATTTTTAACTACCATCATGTAATCACCTGTAGAAATAACATTTTCTAGATATAAAATTCTATTTCTAATATTTGCATTGTACAAATTTGCTCTTTTGTTAGAGCGTACTATAAAAGCTGTTTCTTCTTTTCCATTTTTAGAGTAAGAATCTTCTATAGCTTCTAGAATGTCATTACCTTCTATTAAACGTACTATGTCTTTATACGGATTCACATCAAACTTAAAATCATCAAAAAAACTGCCGTGTAATTGCTCTCTTAAATTGGTGGCGTTCATTAAAATACCAGAGTCTTCAGCTTGCCTCATAACTTCATCTAGTTCTACCCTGGTTACATCTTTATTGTAATTTAAAGATAACCTGTCTTCATCCAAAGCCGGACTAATATCTAACCTAACGGGTGGTAATTGAGCCGTATCTCCTATTAAAACAAGTTTACAATTGTGTCCAGAATATACATAAGACATTAGATCATCTAGTAAAGATCCGTTTTCAAAAAGTTTAGAATCAGTTGGAGCATCGGGTATCATAGATGCCTCATCTACTACAAAAATTGTATCTCTGTGTTTGTTTGGTGCCAATGTAAACTGCACACCTCCTCCACTTTGCTTTTTAGGAAAATATATTTTTTTATGTATGGTTAAAGCCTTTGTATTTGCATAGTTAGACATAACTTTTGCAGCCCTACCAGTTGGAGCTAAAAGCACAGCTTTCATTTTTATATTCCACAAATTTGTAACTATAGTTCCAATAATTGTGGTTTTTCCTGTACCTGCGTAACCTTTTAAAAGAAAAAGATTGTCCTTATTTTTAGATAATAAAAACTGAGAAAGCTTCTCTAAAGTGATGAGCTGCTTTAAAGTAGGCTCAAAAGGAAATTTTTCTTTTAAAATATTAAAGAATGATGTAGGGGTGGGTAGATTCATAAGTGTTCAAAGATAATGATGAAATTTAAGGTGAAATACTTTTGTGATTAAAAAAAAATTGTAGATTTGTGTCAAACCACTAAATAAAAACAACATTATAATAATGAAAACCGTAATTAAAATTGTTCTTTGGTTAGCAGCTATCTTTTTTGGATACATGATATACCAATCTGTAAATGGTCCTATAGAGTTTAAAAAAGTAAAACAAGAGCGCTTCCAAGCTGTAGTTAATTCTTTAAAAGATATTAGAAACATACAAGAAGCTCACAAATCTGCCACTGGTAAATTTGCTCCTAACTTTAATGCTTTAGTTAAGTTTGTTGATAACGGAAACTACTACATTATACAGCAAAGAGACTCTTCTTATATGGAGTATGATAAAGACTTTGGTATTGATTTACAAAGAGATGTAAAAATTGTAGATACATTAAATATTATACCTGTAAAAGATTCTTTATTTAAGAATGATGACAGATATAAAACACTTAAGTTTGTTCCTTTCTCTAAAGATGGTAAAGCTGAAATACAAATGAGTACTTCTACTATTGAAAAAGGTGGTAAACAAGTATCTGTATTTAAAGCATTTGTTGAAAAAGATGTAGTTTTATACGATCAGCCAAAAGACTTAGTAGCTAGAGAAAATGCTCAAAATAGTGTTGAAGAAATAAATGGTACTGAAATTATAGTTGGTGACTTACAAGATGTAAGCACTAGTGGTAACTGGCCTCCAATTTATGACAGAAAAGCAAAAAAATAATACATTAGATACTACATCTAATTATAAAAAATTGTCCATTCAAATTAGTTTGAATGGACTTTCTTTTTGTGTTGTTGATACTCTAGATAATACTGTATTGGCTTCTGAAAGAAAAATATTTGATACCGAACTTGATAGTTTAGAGCTAGAAAAAGAATTGGTAACTATGTTAAAAGAACATAACATTACCAATAATACTTACGCAGAAGTAATAGCCACACACAGAAATACGCTATTTTGCTTTGTTCCAAAATCTTTATTTGTAGAAGATGAAGCTCATAATTATCTAAAATACAACACAAAAGTTTTAGCAACAGATCTTATAGCACAAGATGAGATTGCAAACTTTGACATTGTAAATGTTTTTGTACCATTGGTAAACATTAACAACTACATTTACGATCTGTTTGGTGATTTTACATACAAACACAGTTCTTCAATTATAACATCATCTTTATTAAATGCAAATACAAATAACGATATTACTTGTTATGTATATGCATCTGAAAGACAAATGGATATTATTATAATTGACAAAAAGAAATTACTCCTTTTTAATAGTTTTGAATATACTACCACAGAAGACTTTTTATATTATTTACTTTTTACGTGCGAACAATTAAAATTAAATAATGAAACTGTTTTGCTTCGCTTGTTTGGAGACATAGAAGAAGATAGTACTATTTACAAAAATTGCTACAATCATTTTAAAAACATTTGTGTGTACGCACCAGACCATAGTACATTTCAACTAGGAGATTTTACTAAAAAAAATATAGACTTTACCGCTTTAAACGCTTTATAATGCGCATAATATCAGGAAAATTTAAAAGTAAAAGGCTAACAGCACCAAAAAAATTGCCCGTTAGACCAACAACAGATATGGCTAAAGAAGCCCTATTTAATATTTTAAATAACCATTATTATTTTGAAGATATAAGTGTATTAGACCTATTTGCTGGCACTGGTAACATAAGCTATGAGTTTGCTTCTCGCGGAACAGAAAATATTATTTGCGTAGATGCAGACTATGGTTGTATAAAATTTATTAGTCAGACTGCTAAAGATTTAGAGGTAGATATATCTACTATTAAAAGTGATGTTTTTAAGTATCTAGAACGTACATCTATTAAATCTACTATTGTTTTTGCAGATCCTCCTTACGATTTCTCTAAAGAAAATTTTGCCAAAATACCTGAGTTAGTTTTTAAAAACGACTTGCTTACTGAAGATGGTTTGTTAATTGTAGAACACTCTAAACACACAGATTTAGAAGATTTACCAAATTTTTCATACCTAAAAAGATATGGTGGCAGTGTTTTTAGTTTTTTTGAAATTAAAAATGAAGCTTAAAAAAGAGCAGGTCATAAGCCGGATTCTGTAAAGCCAATAAGTAGCTCCTCTATCATTTATCTAGACTTTTGGTTACCCAAAAGCTCAAACCGCCTACCCTTTAGCTTGGGCGTGTACCCTTATAGCGCTAATTTACATGGCGTTGCACCGCATAGAGTTTACCTGGTTTCACTACAGCATTACCTGTACATACTTTCTGCTGCACTTGTCCTCGTTTTACAACGGACGGGCGTTACCCGCTATGCTACACTATGGTGTCCGGACTTTCCTCTTTACAAATCAAGTTTGTAAAGCGATAGAGTAACCTGCTCGCGGCAAAGGTAATTTAATTGTTGATAAGTAAGTACTATATCTTTACAAAAAACAAGGTAAAATAAGAGGGTATTTTTATATTTGTAATATAAGAGTAGTTCACTAAAAAAAAGCATAGTAATTGGAACCATTTGTAGTATCAGCTAGAAAATATAGACCCCAAACATTTAAAGATGTTGTTGGGCAACAAGCTATTACAAATACACTTCTAAATGCCATACAAAACAACCATTTAGCACAAGCTTTGTTGTTTACAGGTCCTAGAGGTGTTGGTAAAACTACGTGTGCTCGTATTTTAGCAAAAATGATAAACTCTGACGGAGAAGAAAACTCTGAAGAAGACTTTGCTTTTAATATTTTTGAACTAGATGCTGCATCTAACAACTCTGTAGACGGTATTAGAAGTCTAATAGATCAAGTACGTATACCACCACAAGTTGGTAAATACAAAGTATATATTATAGATGAGGTGCACATGCTTTCTCAGGCAGCTTTTAATGCTTTTCTTAAAACATTAGAAGAACCACCAAAGCACGCTATTTTTATTTTAGCAACTACAGAAAAGCATAAAATTATACCAACTATTTTATCTCGTTGTCAAATATTTGATTTTAAACGAATTACAGTTAAAGACGCAGCAGAATATTTAAAATATATTGCAGAAAACCAAGGTATTGAAGCAGATGATGATGCTTTACATATTATAGCTCAAAAAGCTGATGGCGCAATGCGAGATGCTCTTTCAATATTTGATAGAGTTGTTAGTTTTTCAGGCAAACAATTAACCCGTAAAGCAGTTACAGAAAACTTAAATGTATTAGATTACGATACATACTTTACTGCTACAGATTATATATTACAAAATGATATCCCTTCATTACTAATACTATTTAATACAACACTTAGTAAAGGTTTTGATGGTCACCATTTTATTATTGGCTTAGCATCTCATTTTAGAGATCTAATGGTTTGTAAGCATCCAAACACAATAAACTTATTAGAAGTTGGGGACGAAGCTAAAAAACGCTATTTAGAACAAACGCAGCAAACAAATAATGCTTTTCTACTAAAAGCAATAGATATTGCAAACAGTGCAGATCTAGATTACAAAACAAGTAAAAATCAACGCTTGTTAATAGAACTTGCCTTAATGAAATTAGCCTCTATCACTTTTGATGGAGAAAAAAAAAATCCTGAATCTCTAGCTTTACACAATCAAATTATATCTTTAGTACCTGCTTCTCATTTTAGAAAAAGCAATCCAAATAGTACCCAAACTACTAAAGCTAAAGAATCAACACCCAGTACAGAGCAAGCTACAGTAGCTAATACCACTACAGAAACAGCTCCTGTTGCTACTCCAAAATCTGTTACACCTACTGTTGTATCAAAAACAAATACAGCAACCGCAGAGGTAGCTACAGCTCCCGCAATAAAAAAATTAGACATAAATGCGCCTAAAAGAGTTTCTGGCTTATCTCTTTCTAGCTTAAAAGCAAAACAACAGCACAAATTAAATAAAGTTGATGTTGTTGTAGACGAGAGTAAACTACCCAATGAAGACTTTGCTGTAGAAAAATTACAAGAATTATGGAATATTTTTGTAAATAAAATTGAAGCTGAAGGTCAACGTATTTTAGCTTCTAACTTAAATAGTGACACTCCTACTTTAAAGGATAGAACAACTATTAGCATACAACTACCTAATGACACTATGAAAAAAGAGGTTGAACGTGAAAAGTACGACCTTATGGAATACCTAAAAAAAGAGCTAAATAATTATTTTATTACTCTAGAAGTTACAGTTAATGAAGAAGCTGTAAAAAAGTTTGCGTTTACTCCTGAAGAAAAATACCAAAAATTAAGAGAAAAAAACCCTGTAATAGACTTACTAAGACAGGAATTTGATTTAAGTATATAGTAATAATTGACCTAGTTTTATTAAAAACGATTTCTACAACCAAAATTAAGACAAAGTACCAACTCCTCTAAAACAAATAGTTACGCTTTACAATTAACAGTTTTTTACTTACAAATACATCTAATAAACTATTAGAAACAAATTACATTTAGTACAGTTTTTAATTTGCGAAAAATTAAAAATATACAAATGAAGAAAAACAATTTTAAGTCAATTATCTCTGCATTATTAATGATTATAACAATAATATCATGCTCAAATAAAGATGATGACTCAAATGAAAAACAAGACTCTATAAAAAATAATGATCCGCTTGTTTATGAAGGCGAAACTACTAATGATAGATTAGCTGATAACGAAGAAAGATTTTACTCAAACAAAATACCCAACAAACAAATAGTAGTAAACTTAAATGGCGATTGCAACCCTATAGATAGCGATATATTAAATAACGAAATAGAATCATTATCCAATGAAGGCGGAGGTATTATAAGAATACCTAAAGGCAGATACTGCTTTAGAGATATATTATTAAGATCTAATATTCATTTAAAAATAGACCCTGAGGCTGTAATAGAACCAGATTTAAGTGGAAATATTTCAAATCAAAACATAACCATATTTGTTGTTGGTGAAGATTTTTATACAGAAAACGTTGCAATAACAAGCTTAGACGAAGATAATACTGATAAAAGTACCTGGTTTAAGTCTAACATTCCTAATGGAGAATATGGAGGTGTTAAATTAGTAGAATTTGGTAATGTGAAAAATTTCAAATTATCTGGGGTAACATTAACAGATAGCTTCTCTAAGTTTTCTAATATTGTTTTAAACCTACCTTCTAGTTCAAAAACAGATGAAATATCCACAAAAGGTATTATAAAAGATATATTTATGACTAATATGCATGTTGGCTATGGAATTATACAAATGCAAACCGGCAGAAGTATTTTATGTAAAAATTTAAGTGGTGAAGGCGGCATTACAATGAGAGTAGAAACTGGTGCCGCAGAAACAAATATGGTAAATGAAAAAACTGTAGACGATATTGTGGTTAGAGATATTTACGTTAAAAATGGTGATGCTGCTATGAATTTTTCTCCTCACAGAGTAGATCAAGGCAGAGTAGATGTTGAAAGAGTTGTTGCTATAAACTCAACGCATGCAGTACAAATAGCTGCTGGTTTTTTAGATAATAATACTAATGGCATAAATAATTTAGGTACGTTTGACAGTAAATCTTACGTTGGAGACGTGACAGTTACTGGTGGCTATGGAGCACAAGTTAAAGGAAAAGACTATAAATATTTTGGATGTGATAAACGAAAAGAACTAATAGAAAAATGCTATAATCCAGATGACGAAAGTGTTACAGGTTCATCTATAAGTGCTGTTAGAAATAACGCTAGTATCAACGCTGATTGCGCTAACGGTAGTGAAGGTGGTTGTTATGAAATAATTATAGGAAGAATAACTAAAACCAATGAAGATTTTGAGCTAGATGATTTTTTTACTTACCCAAGCAGTGAAGTAAAAGGTTGTCCTAAAGTTGAAAAACCTAAGGAAGGTAATTGCAATTAATTAGTTCTTAAAATAAATAAAAAAAGCGTCTAGTTTTAAAACTAGACGCTTTTTTTTATTTACTTCTCTCCCATTGCATACTGCAAACCTCCATAGAGATGTGCCAAAAACACTGGATTTTTAAAAGTAACTTTTGTGTGTCCTAAACCTGTATAAAAAGCTCTACCACCATCGTACTCATGATACCAAGCCATAGGATGCTTATCGCCATTTTTACCACCAGTATAACTCTTTTCATCTAAATTTAAAAGCACATTAATATCCTTATTTATATCTTTATAGTTATACCACTCATCAACTTTTTCCCAGGTAGTGTCTAACATTTTTGTTGAGGAATGCGTATTATCTACAACTTGTAAAGTAGCTTTTTGAACTTTAGGATGACCGTTAAAATAACCTCCAACTAATTTATTATACCACGGCCAACTATATTCTGCATCTGCTGCAGCATGTATTCCTACATAACCTCCTCCAGATCTAATATAATTTTCAAAAGCAGCTTGTTGTTTTTCATTTAATAAATCTCCTGTAGTATTTAAAAACACAACAGCTTTATACTGCTTTAAATTAGCCTCTGTAAACATATCTGCATTAGCTGTAGTGTCTACAATAAACTTATGCTCCTTAGCCATTTTTTCAAAAGCAATAACACCATCCTCTATAGAACCATGTCTAAAGCCCTCTGTTTTTGTAAATACTAAAACTTTTGAACTTTGTAAACCACATGAAAAGAAGGTTACACTTAAAAATATAAAAACAAAAACTTTTAAAAAGGTAGATTTCATATAATAGATTTTATAAAATTGGTTGTTATTAATAATTGGTAAGTTAGTAAAATTATGAAAATGTAACCTATTTATTTTCAATTAGATAAACACACACCAAAAGAACAGTTATTAGTAATAATAAAATTAAAACACTGATTAACAGAGTGTTAATGTCATTTAAGTTATTATAAAATAGAATTATTCATTTAACAAATAGTACAAATTTGTTACTTTTCTGATTATTTTATTTCATTATTGAATGATTTATACTACATTTAGGCTTTAGTATAATTTTAACAAAAACACCACTAATTGTATTCTACTACAATAACAAGTGTTCTTAAAATAAATATTATATTTAAAATAACTGATCAACCAAAACCTTTAAAAGGCATATTTTCTATATTAGAAAATATGTCTTTTTTATTTGCATACAAATCAATATGACTATTTTTGCAGCTAAATTTGTGTGCTATGCTAGGTTTAAAATTACCAACAGACCCAAGATGGGTTAATATTGTAGAAAAAAATATTGATGATATATTAACAGATCATGCTTTCTGTGAGCAAAAAGCAGCATCTACAGCAATTTCCTTAATTGTAGGTTTTCCAGAGTATACAGACTTAGTACAGGAAATGGTAGCCTTAACTAGAGAAGAAATGGGACACTTTAAAATGGTACATGACCGCATTATAGCACGTGGTAACACTCTTGGTCGTGATCGTAAAGATTTGTACGTAATAGACCTTTTAAAATTTTTTCCAAAAGGAGGTAGCAGAACAACACAATTGGTACACAGGTTGTTATATGCTGCATTAATAGAAGCGCGTAGCTGTGAACGCTTTAGATTATTATCTGAAGAATTAACAGACAAAGACTTAGCTGAATTTTACCGTAAATTAATGATTAGCGAAGCAGGACATTATACAATGTTTTTAAACTTTGCTAGACAATATGGAGACCGTGAAGAAGTTGACCAAAAATGGCAAGACTTACTAGAATATGAAGCTGAACTAATGAAGAATTTGGGTGAAACAGGTAATGTACACGGCTAATACTAAATAGAATCTTTATTTTTTTGATACAGCGTCTTTATCATACCATCTGATAATCCTATTTTTGGCACATGTATTTTTTTAGATCCAGACCATTTAGCTGAAGATAAAAAAATACGTGTTGCTGGTATAATTACATCTGCTCTATCCTGGTTTAAACCAAGTTCAGATACTCTATCTTCATAACTCATACTCTCTAAAAAATGATACTGAGCATTTAGCCAAATATAAGATAAAGGCTCACCTATTTTACGGCCAGACATTTTATGTAACTTATTTATATTACCTCCAGAACCAATTATAGATACTTTAGGCAAGTCCTTTGTATAAAGCTTTATCCATTCTTCAATTTGGTTCCAAACTTTAACACCTACCATATCATTTAGCAATCTTACAGTGCCAATTTTAAAAGATTTTGATGCCACCAATTTCCCTTCAGAAAAAACAGTAAATTCTGTACTACCACCTCCAACATCTATATATAAATAAGCTTGGTCATTATTAATAAGCTCCTTTAAGTCTGTAGAAGCAATAATAGCAGCTTCCTTTTTACCATCAATTACTTCTATATTAACACCTGCCTCATTACGAATTTTTTCTATAACCTCATAACCGTTATTTGCTTCTCTAATTGCAGATGTAGCGCAAGCCATATAACTATCTACACCATTTACACTCATAAGTAATTTAAATGCCTTCATAGCATCTAACATACGCTCTATATTTCTCTCAGATATTTCACCTACTGTAAAAGAATCTTCACCCAAACGTATGGGCACCCTAACTAAAGAACTTTTCCTAAATTCGGTTTTCTTGTCTTTAGTTTCAATAATATTATGTATTAATAAACGTATGGCATTGGAACCAATGTCTATTGCTGCAAGTTTAAAAATCTTCAAAATATAAGTCTATTTACTTAATTGCTTTTTATAATAATCATACAATTCAAACTGAGAACGCAATTCTGGAGCATCGTTTATACGATAAGCATTATCTTGTTTATCTGAAAAGATACGTGCTTTTAAGTTATCATTCCATGAAATATCAAAAGTTTCTAATAATTGTTGTTTAATATCTCTGTCATAAATAGGACAACCAACTTCCACTCTAAAATCTAAATTTCTAGTCATCCAATCGGCTGAAGAAATATACACTTTAGGATCTCCGTCGTTTCCAAAAACAAAAAGTCTAGTGTGTTCTAAAAATTTATCTACAACACTAATAGCTTCAATGTTTTCACTCATTCCCTTAACACCAGGAACCAAACAACATACACCTCTAATAATTAACTGTATTTTTACACCAGCATTGCTGGCCTCATACAACTTATCTACCATTTTATAAGATGTTAAGCTATTCATCTTAATTCTTATAAATGCTTCTTTTCCTGCTTTTGCGTTTTCAATCTCTTGATCTATTAACGCTCTAAAAGCGTTTTTTGTATAATGAGGTGACACAATTAAATGTTTGTACTTATGAACTTTATAACTAGTTTCAAAAAAATCAAAAACTTTATTTAACTCTTTTAATATAGGTGAGTGCGCTGTAAAAAGAGTATAATCTGTATATATTTTAGCTGTAGACTCGTTAAAATTACCTGTACTAATAAAACCATATCGTTTTAAACCTTCAGCTTCTTCTCTCTCTATAACACATATTTTACTATGCACTTTTAAACCTGGCACACCAAAAATAAGCTTTACTCCTTCTGCTTGTAGCAATTCTGCATACTGTATATTTGCTTGCTCATCAAACCTAGCCTGTAACTCTATTTGCACAGTTACCTGCTTGCCGTTTTTAACAGCATTTATTAATGAAGACACTACCTGAGAATTACTTGCCAACCTGTAAACGGTTAACTTAATGGTTCTTACCTGCGGGTCTAAAGCTGCCTCCCTTAAAAATTTAGTGATGTAAGAAAAAGTATGATAAGGCGTATATTGTAAATGATCTTTTACTGCTATTTGCTCTAAAATACTACCTTCAAAATTAAAATCTTTTACCAATAATGGCGTAATCTTATCATACATAAGATCTTTACGCCCAAGACTAGGAAACTTCATATAATCCCTACGATTATGGTAAATACCACCAGGAATAATACTATCTGTTTCTTCTATTCCCATTTTCTCCATAAGAAAAGACAGCGTATCTTTTGCTATTCTTTTATCATAAACAAAACGTACAGGATCACTAATTTTACGGTGCTCCACACTAGAAGAAATTTTCTCTATAAAACTTTTACTTAAATCGTTATCTATATCTAATTCTGCATCTCTAGTTATTTTAATCATATGTGCAGATATAGACTCATAAGTAAACATATTAAAAATATGGCGCAGAGAATATCTAATTAAATCATCTAAAATAATAATGTAGTTTTTATCACCCTCTTTAGGTAGCACTACAAAACGATCTATATCTTTGGGTATTTCTATTAAAGCATATTTGTTCTCTGGCACATCTTCCGCACCATCTAAACTGGTTAATACCATTTTAACTGCCAAATAAGCCGCAGTATCTTTTAGTAAAGGAAACTCTCTTAAATCATTTAAAACAATAGTCATTAATCGCGGACTTACCTTTTCCATAAAGTAAGTCTTAATAAAATCTGCCTGACTTTTACTAACCTCTTTTTCGTTAATAATAAAGATATTTTCTGCCTGCAGTTCCTTTTCAATATCACCAAGAATCTTTAAACTTTTTGTTTGTTGTTTAATTACAATCTTAGTTATTTCCTCAAGTAAATCTTTTGCTTTTTCTCCCCCTAAAACACTTTTACCTGTTTTACCAGCATCTACAATACGTTTTACAGTAGCATAACGCACCTTAAAAAATTCATCTAAATTATTAGAGAATATTCCTAAAAAACGTAATCTTTCAATTAAAGGCACTTTAATATCTGCACTTTCTTGTAATACACGCGCATTAAAGCTTAACCAGCTAATTTCTCTATTTATATATTGATTTTTTGACTTAATCATTCTTTAAATGTTTAGGAAATATTACATTCTGCGTATTGCCTTTTACAATACCACTCCACTCCAAAGTATTAAAATTTAACTCTACCAAGCCCGCTGTTGGCACATTCTCTATCTCTTTATCTCCGTACATATTTACAATGTGAGTTAAAGCGTGGTTGTGACCAAAAATAACAACGTTGTTAAACTTGTTATCTAAAGATTTTATAAAGTTGATAACATACTCTCCAGAAAAATCATAAAGCTCATCATAAATACGCAACTCACTAGAAGGTATATTTAAGACCCTTAAAAAGATATTACAAGTGTGTAATGCTCTATTAGCTGGACTTGAAAAAACAGCATCAATAATTGGCTCTTTTAGTGCACCAGCAACCAAATAAGCATCGTTAATACCACGTTCCAACAAAGGTCTATCTCTGTCCGATACATTGTAATTCCAAGAGGATTTTCCGTGACGAATTAAAGTAAGTTTTTTCATTTAATTTTAATACTATTATAGATTAAAAATTAAATGGAAAAATACAAAAACTTATTAGATTTAACTTAATGTATTAGCGCTTCTTAATTATTTTTTAATCTTTACGCCACTTTTTTGTTTCCTCAAAAATGTGCGTTAAAATAGCTTCATCTTGTTCTGTAAATTCTACATTACGCCTAGCCATCATAATTTTTGCAGTATCAAAAGCTTTTTTAGTACCATATGTTGTAAAGCCAGAAGCACCACCCCAACTAAAACTAGGAACAAAATTCCTAGGAAAACCTGGTACATAAATGTTAACATTAACACCTACCACTGTACCTGTATTAAACATAGTATTTATTGCACTTTTACTATGGTCTCCCATCATTAAACCACAAAATTGTAAGCCAGTTTGCTCAAAACTTTCGCTTTCATAGTTCCACAATCTAACTTTAGCGTAGTTATTTTTTAAATTAGAGTTGTTAGAGTCGGCACCAATATTACACCATTCTCCTAAAACAGAATTACCTAAATAACCTTCATGACCTTTACTAGAATAACCAAAAATAACAGAATTACTTACCTCTCCACACACCTTACTATAAGGGCCTATAGTTGTAGCACCATATATTTTTGCTCCCATTTTTATCACTGCATTATCACACAACGCTAAACCACCACGTACCATAGCACCTTCCCAAATTTCTGCGTTTTTACCCACATAAATAGGACCTTTAGTTGCGTTTAACATACAATACTCTACAATTGCTCCTTCTTCAATAAAAATATTATCAGGATTTATAAGTGTATTTGTTTCAGATATAGGAGCACTTATTCTTCCTTCAGTCACCAAATCAAAATCTGCCTGCAAAGCTTCTTCATTTTTAGCAAAAATATCCCAAGTATTTTCTACAGTTATCACATCTTCTGTATAAGTAATAGCTTCGTAGGTATCAAAATCTATTTCTTCTTGTGCTTCTTTAGCAAAAAAAGCAACAATATTATCGTTGTGATATATAACTTGGTTCTCCTTTAAATCTTCAATTAAAGCAACTAAACTAGCATTAGGTAAATATGATGAATTTATCATTACATTTTCCTCTAGCTCCACCATAGGATGTTTTTCACTTAAATAGTCCTCTGTTATTGTACTTGTTGTGCTACCCAAATACTTTTCCCACTTTTCTCTAATGGTAAGTATTCCTATTCTAATCTCTGCTACAGGCCTAGTAAAAGTAAAGGGCAATAAAGCTGTTCTTGCAGCGCCATCAAATAAAATATAATTCATAAGACTATTAAGGTTTTGTATTAAACTAAAAAAGCCACGTTTCAAACTTAATTGAAAAGTGACTTTTAAATATTATGATAAAGAAATTACTATTTAGTAAATTTCTTGTACTTGTTCTTAAATTTATCAATACGCCCAGCTGTATCTACCAATTTAGCTTTACCAGTGTAAAATGGGTGTGATGTTCTAGAGATTTCTAACTTTACTAATGGGTATTCAACACCATCAACCTCTAATGTTTCTTTTGTATTTGCTGTAGATTTTGTTAAAAATACTTCATCGTTAGACATATCTTTAAACGCTACTAATCTATAATTCTCTGGGTGTATACCTTTTCTCATTTTTTAAAACTTTAATTCTTCTAAATAAATTTAGCGGTGCAAAAATACTCTTTTTTATGAAAACTACAATAGCTAATTAAAAAAAAAGATAAAAAAATACTTTCCTTTGCAGTGTAACAAAAATACAAAAAAGAATACTTACTAGATAACAACCAAAAAATAAAAATTAATATGGATAATAAGAACATTAAAGAGTTTATACTACCTATAGCTTTAATGGCGGGTTTAGCAAGAGTTATACTAGATTTTATACCTAAAATGCTAGATGCTTCTCCTGCTATATATTATAGTACTTTTTTAATCTGTTTTATTGCAGAAGTTGTATTACTGACTATTGTAACTAAAAGATTTAAAAAACTAAACGACAATTATTTAACCACAAGGCAAGCAATTAGTATTGGAGTTACTGCTATGGTAATTATAGGTACTTTATATGGCTTATCATCATATATATATGATAATTTTATAGATGAGTTTTACCAAACAAACACAATGATTCGTTGGGGACAAATGTGGGGCCCAGAAGCAGAGCAAGCAATAAACCAACAAATAAAAGACAACCCTCCGGTAACAAATATTACAGCAATATTTATTACTATTGTTAGATTTAGCATACTTGGCTTAATAATATCTGCTATTATTGGTGCAGTTTTAAAAACAAAGAAGTTAGAATAGTTTAATATTTGTACTTTTGAATATATTTTCAAGAGTACCCTATGAATTTATCTATTGTTATTCCTCTTTTAAACGAGGAAGAATCTTTAAAAGAATTACATGATTGGATTGTATCCGTAATGCAATCCAATCATTTTTTATATGAAATACTATTTATAGATGATGGTAGCACAGATAATTCTTGGAAAATTATTTCAGAATTATCTACCACTAACGCCAATGTAAAAGGCATTCGTTTTCAACGAAATTTTGGTAAGTCGCAAGCACTACACGCTGGTTTTAAAGCTGTAAAAGGTGATGTTGTAATTACTATGGATGCAGATTTACAAGATAACCCTGAAGAAATACCAGAATTATACAACCTAATTATTAAAGATGGCTTTGATCTTATCTCTGGTTGGAAAAAAAAGCGCTACGACTCTGTAATTGCTAAAAATTTACCATCTAAACTATTTAATTGGGCTGCACAGCAAACATCTGGTGTTAAACTACATGATTTTAACTGCGGATTAAAAGCTTACAAAAAAGATGTTGTTAAAAACATTGAAGTATCAGGAGAAATGCACCGTTATATTCCTGTACTTGCAAAAAATGCAGGTTTTACAAAGATTGATGAAAAAGTGGTACAACACCAAGCACGTAAATACGGAAGCACTAAATTTGGAATGGAACGGTTTGTAAATGGATTTTTAGACCTAATTACAATTTGGTTTTTATCTAAATTTGGAAAAAGACCAATGCACCTTTTTGGAGCCTTAGGAGCTGTTATGTTTATTATTGGTTTTGGTTTTGCTCTGTATTTAGGAATAGATAAACTTTTTCTTAATAAATTTGGCAGGTTAATTACAGAAAGACCACAATTTTATATCTCTTTAACCGCTATGGTTATGGGTAGTCAGTTATTTTTAGCTGGCTTTATAGGAGAAATTATTGTCCGTTCTAAAAAAAATGAAACAAGATATTCTATCTCAGAAGAGTTAAATATCAACTAAAAAATATTGTACACTTAAAAAACCATTAGATATGAGTTCAATTTTAGATACAGCAAAAACTTGGCTTACAACTACTTTTGATACCGATACAAAAACAAAAGTAGAAGATTTAATAAAAAACAATACAGAAGAACTTAATGATAGTTTTTACAAAAACTTAGAATTTGGTACTGGTGGTATGCGTGGTATTATGGGCGTTGGCACCAATCGTATTAATAAATATACATTAGGTAAAAACACCCAAGGGATTAGCAACTATCTAAAAAAAGTATACCCTAATGAAGAATTAAAAGTTGTTATTGCTTACGATTGCAGACACAATAGTGATACACTTGCTAAAACTGTTGCAGAGGTGTTTTCTGCTAATGATATTAAAGTATACTTATTTTCAGATTTAAGAACCACACCTGCATTATCTTTTGCGGTAAAGCACTTAAATTGTCACGTTGGCATTGTACTTACTGCATCTCATAATCCACCAGAATATAATGGTTATAAAGTATACTGGACAGATGGCGGACAAATTGTACCACCACAAGACAAGGAAATTATTGCAGAAATAAATAAACTAGATTTTAGTGAAATTAACTTTAATGCTGATGAAACTAAAATTGAATTGATTGATACAGAAGTTGATGAAGCTTTTTTAAGTGCATCTGTAAAAAATGGTAGTTTTAATGCTAAAGATAAAGACAACTTTAAAATTGTTTTTACATCCTTACACGGTACTTCTATTACTGCTGTACCAGAAGTTTTAAAACGCGCTGGTTATAAAAATGTAACTATAATAGAGGAACAAGCTAAACCAGATGGTG
This sequence comes from Cellulophaga sp. 3_MG-2023, assembly GCF_030546975.1. Lineage (NCBI taxonomy): Bacteria > Pseudomonadati > Bacteroidota > Flavobacteriia > Flavobacteriales > Flavobacteriaceae > Cellulophaga > Cellulophaga sp. 3_MG-2023. The sequence continues at coordinate 211,955 of NZ_JAUOPS010000001.1, read as the reverse complement.
ATTTTCCAACTGTAGTTTCTCCCAACCCAGAAGAACCAGAAGCACTTTCTATAGCTATAAAAAAAGCAGAAGAAATTGGAGCAGATATAGTTATTGGTACAGACCCTGATTGTGACAGACTAGGTATTGCTGTTCGTAATTTAGAAGGGAAACTAGAGCTACTAAATGGTAACCAAACTATGGTTCTAATGACCAAGTTTCTTTTAGAACAACGTAAGCAAAAAGGATTTACAGGAGATGAGTTCATTGGTTCTACTATTGTATCTACACCAATGATGAACAAGTTGGCAGATTTATATAAAGTAGAATGCAAAACTGCTTTAACAGGCTTTAAATGGATAGCTAAAATGATAAAAGACGCACCTAACCAATATTTTGTTGGTGGTGGCGAAGAAAGTTTTGGTTTTATGGTAGGCGATTTTGTACGTGATAAAGATGCAGTTACCTCTACCCTATTGGCTTGCGAAATAGGAGCAAATGCTAAAGCAAACGGAAGTTCTTTTTATAAAGATTTAATAGACACTTATGTTGACTGTGGTTTCTACAAAGAAAAGTTAGTCTCTTTAACCAAAAAAGGTGCCTCTGGTGCAGAAGAGATTAAACAAATGATGGCAGATTTTAAAGACAATCCTGTTACTACAATAGATGGTTCTAAAGTAGAGTGGATACAAGACTATAATACATCTACAGCTAAAAACGCAATTACAGGTGAAGAAAAAGAAATTGCAATTCCTAAATCTAATGTACTTATTTACATAGCAGAAGACGGCACAAAAATGGCTGCAAGACCAAGTGGTACAGAGCCAAAAATAAAATTCTATTTTAGTGTAAACACCAATTTAGAAAAAGCTGAAGATTTTACGGCTAAAAACGACGAATTAGAACAAAAAATAAACAGAATTCTAAAAGAACTGAATTTAAATTAATGAAATATTTTAATAAAATACTAGTATATGCCAAGCCTTATAAGACGTACGCAATACTAAACATAATTTCTAATATCTTTTACGCTTTATTTAGCACGTTAGCAATGGTATCGTTATTTCCTATGCTATCTGTATTATTTGGACAAACTGAATCTATCACTGTTGCGCCAGAATGGACAAGTATCACAGAAATTAAAGATTATACTATAGACTATTTAAACTATTACATAACGCAAAACGTTGGTAACGGCAATCAAGGAGATGCTTTAATGTTAATGGTTGGTTTAGTAATAGGTATGTTTTTCTTAAAAAACTTATTTGGCTACTTAGCTATGTATTTTATTGCCTTTTTAAGAAACGGTGTATTAAAAGATTTAAGAAATGCTTTGTATGATAAAACTGTAGAGTTACCAATATCTTACTATTCAGAAAAAAGAAAAGGAGATACTATTGCACGTATTACATCTGATGTTTTAGAAATTCAGCATTCTTTTTTATCTGTTTTAGAGTTAGCTGTTAGAGAGCCACTTACCATTATTTTTACCATAGCAATGATGGTTGCCTTTAGCGCCAAACTAACAATTTTTGTATTTATTTTTCTTCCTATTTCTGGTTTTATTATTTCGTTAATAGGTAAATCATTAAAAAAGAAATCTGATAAAGTACAAAAAGAGCAAGGTACTTTTTTATCAATTTTAGAAGAAACTTTAGGAGGCTTACGAGTTATAAAAGCGTTTAATGCAGAAAAAACATTTGCAGGTACATTTCAAAAATCAACCAACAGATTTTTTAAATTCTCTAATAGCTTATTAAATAGACAAAATTTAGCTTCACCGGCTAGTGAATTCTTAGGCATTGGTGTTATTGGTATTTTACTTTGGTATGGCGGACAAATGGTATTGGTAGAAAAAAGTATAGAACCAGAACTTTTTATCACTTATATGGGGCTTGCTTACCAAATATTAACTCCTGCAAAAGCCATAAGTAAAGCATCTTATGGTGTTAAAAAAGGTAATGCAGCAGCAGAGCGTGTTTTAGAAATTTTAGAAACTGAAAATCCTATTGCTGAAAAAGAAAACGCAATTGATAAAAAAGAGTTTAACAACAACATTACTCTAAAAAATATCTCTTTTAAGTATGAAGATGATTATGTACTTAAAAACTTTAATTTAACAGTTAACAAAGGAAAAACCGTAGCCCTTGTTGGTCAGTCTGGTAGTGGTAAAAGTACTATTGCAAATTTAGTTACACGTTTTTATGATGTAAACGAAGGTGAAATTGTTATAGATAATGATAACATTAAAGACTTAACTAAAAAATCTCTTAGAGATTTAATGGGATTAGTTACGCAAGATTCTATTTTATTTAATGACACCATTAAAAATAACATTGCATTAGGTAAAACAAATGCAACTGAAGAAGAAATTATTGAAGCTGCAAAAATTGCAAATGCACACGACTTTATAATGGAACAACCAAATGGTTATGACACTAACATTGGTGATAGCGGAAACAAACTAAGTGGCGGACAAAAACAACGTTTATCCATTGCACGTGCGGTTCTTAAAAATCCTCCTATAATGATATTAGATGAGGCCACTTCTGCATTAGACACAGAAAGTGAACGCTTGGTACAAGATGCATTAGAAAAAATGATGCAAAACAGAACCTCTATTGTAATTGCCCACAGGCTATCTACCATACAAAGTGCAGATACTATTGTAGTTTTACAAAAAGGAGAAATTGTAGAAAAAGGTACACACTCAGAACTTATAAACAACAACAACGTCTACAAAAAATTAGTAGATATGCAGTCTTTTGACGTTTAGTTTTTAAACCTTTATATTTTAATTAAGTTAAACATTTAAATAAGTACATTTTTTGATAACCGAAGAAGCTTTAGTACATCAACTTAAAGATAAATCCTCCCAAGCCAAGGCTTTTGAGGTGCTGGTTGACACCTATAAAGAAAGGCTTTATTGGCACATACGTAAAATTGTACTAAACCACAATGACGCTGATGATGTGCTTCAAAACACATTTATTAAAGTATTTAGAAATATAGATAAATTTAAGGGAGACAGTAAGTTATTCTCTTGGATTTATCGTATTGCTACTAATGAGTCGTTATCTTTTTTAAAAACAAAATCTAAAATGCTTGGTGTAACTAGTGAAGAATTACAAAATTTATTGCTAGACAACCTACAATCTGATGTGTATTTTGAAGGAGATGAAATACAACTAAAATTACAAAAAGCGATTAGTACATTACCAGAAAAGCAAAAATTGGTATTTAATATGAAATATTTTGACGAGTTAAAATACGAAGAAATATCAGAGATACTGGGCACTTCTGTTGGTGGTTTAAAGGCATCTTACCATCAAGCAGCAAAAAAAATTGAAAATTATTTAAAAAGCAATTAAACCATTTAGAGTATTGATAGTCAAATTATAAGTATGAAAAGCTTACCAAAAAATAGCGGATTTAAAATGCCAGAGTCTTATTTAGATAATTTCTCTGCAAAACTGAATAATTCTATTAACCAAGAAGAAACTGCTTTACCAAAAAAAGAAGGCTTTACTGTACCTAATAATTATTTTGATAACGTACACAAAAACATACAAACCAAACTAAACCAAAAAACAGAAGTTAAGGTTATAAAACTAAGTTCTTTTAAAAAGAAACTCTATGCAGCATCTAGCATTGCAGCAGCGGTAGCAATATTAACAGTAGCTATAGTTTTTAACTCTAACTCCACTCCTATCTCATTTCAAGATATAGCGGCATCAGATATTGAAAGCTATTTTAATGAAAGTAACGTAGAATTTTCTACTTACGACTTAGCCCAAATATTACCCGTAGATGACATTAACATATCTGACGTTGTAGAAAGTGAATTTAACGAAGATGAAATTATGAACTATTTGGAGTCTAACAACGGTATAGACATACAAGGTATTTATTTAAATGAAGATGAAAAATAACACCCGTAACATACTTACAATTTTAGTTTTCTTTTTAGGAACTACACTCTTTTATGGTCAAAAAAACGACTGGGAAAAAATTAAATCATTAAAAGTAGCCTATTTTACTGATAAATTAGAGCTATCTAGCAACGAGGCTAAAGATTTTTGGCCTGTTTATGATGAGTTTGAAAAAGAACTACATACGCTATATGATAGTAGAAGAGATTTAAAAAGAAAGTACGATTATAACAACTTATCTGAAGAAGACTCTAAACACTTACTTGAAACGTATTTAGATTTTGAAAAAGAAAAGGTTGATATCACTAAAAGATACTATGCAAAAATTAGTAAAGTTTTAAACTATAAAAAATCTTATAAACTTGCCCGCGTAGAGGAAGAGTTTAAACGTCGTTTAATAAGCGAATATAGAAACAAACATAAAAAAGGAAAGCAATAAGCTTTCCTTTTTTATTTATTTAAAAATCAATTTAGATATTCTATCCTTACCAGCCGCGTAAGCAACACTATCATTTACAAATCTTATAGTGTAAAAGCCTTCGCTAGACAGTTCTTTCCAAGTCTGTCCCTTATCTTTAGAGTATGCTACTCCTGTAAAACCAACAGCAACAAGCTCATTACCTTTACGCCCAGGAACAAATTGCACACAACTTTTATAATCTGGCTCTTTACCATCTGCTACCAACGTCCAATTTTTACCACCATCTGTAGTTATAGCTTTATTTTTTATGTTTTGTTTTGGCTTAGTAAAATCGCCTCCAATAGCAAAACCTAAATTTTCATTATAAAAATCTATAGAAAAAATCCCGTGTGTTTCTCCTAAACCTGTCATTGGAACGCTATACACATCCCAAGTAACCCCTTTATCTGCAGAATAAAAAATACGACCTTTAGTTGTTGCAACCCAAGTTTTGTCTCCAACAATTTTTATATTGGTATTACTTGCTGCAAATGCTCCTTCACCAGCAATGCCTTCAGGCAAATTATTACAAATTATTTTGTTCCAAGTAGTACCACCATCTCTGGTTACAATAACAGACAAGCAACCATCTACACTATCGCCAACTGCAATACCTTCTTTTGTGTTCCAAAAATTTATAGCATCATAAAAAACACCATCTCCTTTTTCTGTATACACTAATTCCATTTTTCCGTTTTCACCGGTTTTGTATAATAACGCAGGGTTAGTTACAGAAAGCATAAAAAAATCTGTTCCCGTTGTACCAACAGCTCTAAACTCTGGTAAAATAGTATCATACTTCTGCACATTGGTCAACACTTCATCTGTTTTTAAATTTATAGATCCAAAAACACCATTACTACCAGCAAAACCAATACTACCATCTAAAACCTCAATAGCCCTAACACTAACATTTTTAGTATACACATCTTTTACCGTAACTGCTGTAAATGGTTTTACCTCATTTTTTTCTTCACAAGCAAAAAGTGCTAGCGCACAAATTGCAAATACTATTTTCTTCATTTTCATTTAATTTTGTGCATTCAGTAAATACCGTAAACTACGCCTTTCTACTATTTAAATACGCAGTTACAGGACTAAATAGCTCTTTACACACATATATTCCATCAAAAATAAGCGTATTCCTTTCTAAAACAATACCTTTGCAGCCATATTTTTTTAAACGAATTAAATGTAATTTTTCTACTATGAAAATTTACATAGCGTCAAATTAAATTTATATGTATTCTAGCATATGTTTTTGTTTTAAAAACTCCTAGAAATCAAAAAAAAATAAAAAGTAAAAATGAAATTACACAGAAACTTAGTATTTGCGGTTATAGACGCACTAAACCTTATTTTTAATGAAGATGAATATGCAGATAAGGTTGTAGAAAAAGTTTTAAAGTTTGATAAACGTTGGGGTTCCAGAGACCGTGGTTTTATAGCAGAAACTACATACGAAATTGTTCGTTGGAAAAGACTGTACACAGAAATTGCAGATGTTAAAGCACCATTTAGCAGACCTAACCTTTTTAGAATTTGGGCTGTTTGGGCAGTTTTAAAAGGAATTGAATTACCAGATTGGAAACAAATAGAACCTACTCCTACACGTAGAATTAAAGGTAAATTTGATGAATTATCTAAAATTAGAAAATTTAAAGAATCTATTCCTGATTGGATGGATGAATTAGGTGAAAAAGCTTTAGGTGACAAAAAATGGACAAAAGAAATTAATGCACTTAATAAGCAAGCAGAAGTTGTACTAAGAGTAAATACTTTAAAAGCAACAAAAGCCAGCTTACAAAAAGCATTATTAGAAGAAAATATTGTTGCCAACCCTATAAAAGGATACCCAGATGCACTAACCCTTACAGAAAGAGCCAATGTTTTTAGAACAGAGGCTTTTAAAAACGGAATGTTTGAAATGCAAGATGCGTCATCACAATTAGTAGGTCACTTTTTAGACGTAAAACCAGGTCAACGTGTTATAGACACTTGTGCTGGTGCTGGTGGTAAAGCTTTGCATATAGCCGCTTTAATGGAAAACAAAGGACTTTTAATTGCTTTAGATATTTATGGTAATAAGTTAAAAGAACTAAAAAGACGTGCCAAAAGAGATGGCGCTCACAATATAGAAACAAGAGAAATAGACTCTACCAAAGTAATTAAAAAACTATACAATAGTGCAGACCGTGTTTTAATAGACGCACCTTGTACTGGTCTTGGAGTTTTAAAACGTAATCCGGATGCAAAATGGAAATTACAACCAGAATTTTTAGATAAGATTACAAAAACACAACAAGAAATTTTACAAAGTTACAGTAGAATGGTTAAAAGTGGTGGTAAGTTAGTTTATGCTACGTGTTCTATTTTACCTCAAGAAAACAACGACCAAGTAATTGCTTTTTTAGCTTCGGAGGCTGGTGCAGATTTTACACTTACTAAAGAAAATAAAGTATATGCATCTGACTCTGGTTATGATGGTTTTTATATGGCTTTATTAGAAAAAAAATAAAACCTAATATATATAAATTAAAAAAGTCGGCTCTAACCAGCCGACTTTTTTGTTCCCAAATACAAATTATAAATTATCAATTATAATCCAATTCTAACGCTAGGTACCCTAATACCAACATTAGTTCTTACAACAGTTGAGCGTCTTGGTGCTCTTCTGTAATTATTGTAGCTATAATAATACGTTGTGTGACTATGGTAATAATCACTATGGTGACAATGAGAATTACAGTGCTCAGCGTGTTCTGCATATGCATCTCTTTTTCCTCTCATATACGCTCTATAGGCTTTTTTATCTCTTTTCCTTAAATTCTTCTCATAAGCTTTTTGATCTTCCCAAAATTCTTCTTCATCTTCTACAGCTACTTCTGTAGATTGTTCATAGGCAGCATCTTGTTTTGCTCTTTGCTCGTAATAAGATAACTTTTCCTTTTCTGTAGGTTCTTTTTCTTGCGCTACTGCAGTAAATGATACAGTTACTAAAATTGCCGTAAGTAAAAAATGTACTTTCTTCATAAAACTTGGTTTTTAGTTTAAGCTATTACAACACATAATAACATTGTAATACACTACTATAACAATTACAAAAAAGAAAACCCTACCAAAAATTTTAAATTATTTTTAAATCAATAAAATTCACTACAACAAAAGCACCTTAACTAACAACAATTATATAGCAATTGACAACATAAAGTTTATTAAACTACATCTCCTTTATATATTCGTAGTATAATTAGTCAGAATAAAATTTTTCATTTTCATATAGTGTTCTCGTAAAAAGAGTCTTGTTTTTGCCAACAAGACTCTTTTTCTTTTTAAACCTTTTTTATTTTAGTAGTAACAAGATAAGCGTGTGACACATCTATACAGCTCATCAAAGAACAATCTACATTCATTTTATAATAGATAAAAAAGCAAAACAACAAAAGCTCCTTGGCTAACAACAACTATAGTGTTATTTACAACATAAAGTTTAGTAAACTACATCTCCATTATATATTTGTAGTATAATTAGTCAGAATAAAATTTTTCATTTTCATATAGTGTTCTCGTAAAAAGAGTCTTGTTTTTGCCAACAAGACTCTTTTTCTTTTTAAGTAGCTTTTATATTTATATAAATAAAAATTAAACATAGAAGAAATTAACAATCTCCACCAAAAACTGTTAACTATTCTTCTAAAAATTTACACTTAAAAAGTGTAAATTTGTGGCTTGTTAAACAAAACAACACAAGAGCTACAATGATTCACTTTTTCGGAGACCAGACCAGCAAAATTTTTGCTGTAGAAACCAAAAATAATCTTACACAAGAAGATATTTCTAAATTAACATGGCTTTTTGGCAACAATACTAAAATAAATGCGGCGTCTCTTGACGCCTTTTTTGTTGGCCCAAGAGCAGCAATGATTACTCCTTGGAGTACCAATGCTACTGAAATTACTCAGAATATGGGTATTGAAGGCATTTTAAGAATTGAAGAATTTTTTGCTTCTACTGCAGATGCAAAAGATTTTGACCCTATGATATCTCAAAAATATACTGCTTTAACTCAAGATATTTTTACAATAGCTATTACTCCAGAAGAAGTTTTACCTATTGAAGATATTGCTGCTTATAACCAACAAGAAGGTTTAGCTTTAAGCGATGAGGAAGTTGAATATTTAGAAAGTGTAGCTACAAAAATTGGCAGGAAACTAACAGATTCTGAAGTTTTTGGTTTTAGCCAAGTAAACTCAGAACACTGTAGACACAAAATATTTAATGGTACGTTTGTAATAGATGGGCAAGAAAAACCATCTTCTTTATTTAAATTGATAAAGAAAACATCTAAAGAAAATCCAGGTACCATTGTATCTGCTTATAAAGACAATGTTGCTTTTATAAAAGGCCCAACTGTAACTCAGTTTGCACCAAAAACAGCAGATAAGCCAGATTTTTATACAGAAGAAGAATTTAAATCTGTTATATCATTAAAAGCAGAAACACATAATTTCCCTACAACTGTAGAGCCTTTTAATGGTGCTGCAACTGGTTCTGGAGGAGAAATTAGAGACAGGTTAGCTGGTGGTAAAGGTTCTTTACCTTTAGCAGGTACTGCGGTTTATATGACATCTTACTCTAGGTTAGAAGAAAACAGACCTTGGGAAAAAGCAATGGAAGAACGTCCTTGGTTATACCAAACACCAATGGATATTTTAATAAAAGCATCTAACGGGGCGTCTGACTTTGGAAACAAATTTGGGCAACCTTTAATTACTGGTTCTGTTTTAACGTTTGAGCATCAAGAAGATGCTCGTAAACTTGGGTTTGATAAAGTTATTATGCAAGCTGGTGGTATTGGTTACGGTAAAGATAACCAAGCTTTAAAAGACGAACCTAAAGAAGGCAATAAAATTGTTATTCTTGGTGGCGACAATTACCGTATTGGTATGGGTGGCGCAGCTGTTTCTAGTGCAGACACAGGTGAGTTTGCTTCTGGTATTGAATTAAATGCCGTGCAACGTTCTAACCCAGAAATGCAAAAAAGAGCAGCAAATGCTATTCGTGGTTTAGTAGAAAGCAATGAAAACCCAATTGTTTCTATTCATGATCATGGTGCAGGCGGACACTTAAACTGCTTGTCTGAACTTGTTGAAGATACAGGCGGACATATAGATTTAGACAAATTACCAGTTGGTGACCCAACACTTTCTGCTAAAGAAATTATTGGTAATGAGTCTCAAGAACGTATGGGACTTGTTATAGGTAAAGATGATATGGGCTTGCTAGAGCGTATTGCAGAGCGTGAGCGTTCTCCAATGTACGAAGTTGGTGAGGTTACAAACAACCATAGATTTACATTTGAGTCTAAAACTACAGGAGAAAAACCTATGGATTTAGCTTTAGAAGATATGTTTGGGAGTTCTCCTAAAACAATAATGACAGATAAAACTGTTACTCGTAATTACCAAGATGCTAGTTATTCATTAGAGTTTTTTCACGATTATTTAGAGCAAGTTTTACAATTAGAGGCTGTTGGCTCTAAAGACTGGTTAACAAATAAAGTAGACCGTTGTGTTGGTGGCCGTGTTGCCAAACAACAATGTGCAGGCCCATTACAATTACCACTTAACAATTGTGGTGTTATGGCGTTAGATTTTAAAGGAAAAGAAGGTATTGCAACTTCTATTGGGCACTCACCTATTTCAGGATTAATAGACCCAGCTGCAGGTAGTAAAAATAGTATTACAGAAGCTTTAACTAATATTGTTTGGGCTCCTTTAAAAGATGGTTTACAATCTGTTTCTTTATCTGCTAACTGGATGTGGCCTTGTAAAAACGAAGGTGAAGATGCGCGTTTATACGAAGCTGTAGAAGCTGTATCTGAGTTTAGTATTGCTTTAGGCGTTAACGTACCAACGGGTAAAGATTCGCTTTCTATGAAGCAGAAATACAAAAATGAAGAAGTTATAGCTCCTGGAACCGTAATTATTTCTGCTGCTGCAAACTGCAACAATATTAACCAAGTAGTAGAGCCTGTTTTACAAAAAAACAACAATGCTATCTACTACATAAACCTATCTAAAGACAACTTTAAATTAGGTGGTTCTTCTTTTGCACAAACTCAAAACAAAATAGGAAACAATGCACCAAATGTTACAGATGCTGCTTATGTAAAAACAGTGTTTAACACATTACAAGACGCAATAAAAGCTGATAAAATTAACGCCGGACACGATGTTGCCTCTGGTGGTTTAATTACTACTTTACTAGAAATGTGTTTTGCTGATGTTAATTTGGGTGCCAACTTAGACTTATCTGCATTAGGAGAAGAAGATACCATTAAATTATTATTTTCTGAAAATGCTGGTGTTGTTTTTCAGGCAGATAAAAGTGTAGAAACTTTATTTGCTAACGCTGGTGTAACTGCTACTAAAATTGGTTCTGTGGTTGAAGAAGCTACATTAACAATAAAAAATAACGGTATGGAAATGGGACTAAACGTAACTTCATTAAGAGATACGTGGTCTAAAACATCATACTTATTAGACAACAAACAAACAGCAAATAATTTAGCTAAAGACAGGTTTGACAATTATAAAAATCAGCCTTTACAATACACTTTCCCTGCTAACTTTACTGGTAAGTTACCAACAGTAAACGGAGAGAGACCAAAAGCTGCAATTTTACGTGAAAAAGGAAGTAACTCTGAACGTGAAATGGCAAATGCAATGTATTTAGCTGGTTTTGATGTAAAAGATGTGCATATGACCGATTTAATATCGGGACGTGAGAACCTAGAAGACATTCAGTTTTTAGGAGCCGTTGGTGGTTTCTCTAACTCAGATGTACTAGGCAGTGCAAAAGGTTGGGCTGGTGCCATTAAATACAACGAAAAAGCCAACAAAGTAATAAACAACTTCTTTAAAAGAGAAGATACATTGTCTATTGGTATTTGTAACGGTTGCCAGTTATTTATGGAGTTAGACCTTATTAACCCTGAGCACGAGCAACACGGAAAAATGACGTATAACGATTCTCATAAACACGAAAGCAACTTTACATCTGTTAAAATTGAAGAAAACAACTCTGTAATGCTATCTACTTTAGCAGGCACTACACTAGGAGTTTGGATTAGTCACGGTGAAGGTAAATTTAGCTTACCACAAAACAAAGAAGACTACAATATTGTTTCTACTTATGGTTATGAAGGCTATCCTGCAAATCCAAACGGTAGTGATTTTAATACTGCTATGTTGTGTGATAAAACAGGTAGACACTTAGTTACAATGCCACACATAGAGCGTTCTACATTCCAATGGAACTGGGCAAATTACCCAACAGACCGTAAGGATGAAGTTACACCTTGGCTAGAAGCATTTACAAATGCTAGAGAGTGGATTTTAAAACAATAAGGATAATATTTCTTTTTAAATTATAAAGTAAAATCCCGTTTCTTAGTTGAAACGGGATTTTTTACATCCAATAAAAACAGACTATCTTCACGCAATAAAACTCTTTAAATCATATGAAAACTATTATCGATTTTACTTCTTCAACAGACTCTAAAGAATGGCATACGATTACAGATGTTGTTATGGGTGGTGTATCTAAAAGTAATTTTGAAGTTTTAACTGATCATATTGGTGTTTTTAGTGGTCACGTATCGCTAGATAATAATGGTGGCTTTGCTATGGTTAAACATAAAACAACGTTACACTGTAAAAATTACACCACTATTTGTATTACATTAAAAGGTGACGGCAAGGCATATCAATTTAGAATAAAAGAAAACACAGAAACTAAACATTGGTTTATTGCTCCTTTTACTACTAATGGAGAATGGCAGACTATAGATATTAAATTAAATAGTATGTATGCAATGTTTAGAGGAAATGAGGTTAACATTCCTAACTTTAATGGTAATAGTATACATGAGATTGCCTTTTTAATAGGTAATAAAAAAGCAGAGGATTTTAAATTAGAACTTAAAAATATTACGCTAAAATAAGAGCCTACTTCTTAAAATTTTGCTTACTTATAAGTCTTTTTAACTGTAAAAAGCCATTGGTTATATTTCCTTTATTTACAACAATAGGTATCGCTAAAGTTACCAAAAGAGCAATACACGCTGCAGAACCTAATCCGCCTCCAAAACCTGTAAAGTAAGTACTTGTATTTAAATAAAGTACCGTAAAAATTATTCCAGAAATACTTATTACCCAATAACTCTTTGTTACACTAGAAGACACCATGCCTATAAACGATGCTCCAAAACAAACTAAAGGTAAATGATGAGAAAAATAAGTTGGCAACAAATTAGGAAATAGAAATACAAATCCGCCAGACAAAACTCCCACTAATGCAGATGCTCTAACAGCGCTTTGCTTATACTTAAACTGCAATAAAAAAGTTACAATAGCAGATAAACTTCCAATAAGTAGCAATACAAAGTGTTCTGTTCTCATTATGATAGTAAAAAGGTTATAAAAAAGGCCAATACTACACCTCCAAAAGCTAGCGTACCAAGCTTGCCTCCCACTCCGTTAAAACTGTCTTTAGACCCCACCAATAATACTCCTGTAAACAAACTAGCCAAGGAGATAAACACATAATCTGGTGCTATGCTAGCATTTGTCATACCCACAAAAGCACCGCAATACACAGCGGTAGGTATTGTATTAACAAGCGTATTATTTTTAATTAAATTGGGTAAAAAACTAATAACTAAACCTACAACAGATGCTGCCAAAACAGCTGTAAAACCAAAAGAAGTATGTAATAAGTATGTGATTATTGCCCCAAAAAACACAAATGAAATAGTTAAAATATGCTCCAACGTGTGATTTTTAGCACTTAGAGGTGTTTTTTTATAGGTAACAAATAATAAAATTAAAGCTATAATTAAAAAGCCCGTAATTAAATAATTGTTCTGTTTTTCAAACAAAATAGCTGTCAAAAAACCTAGATGACATAGAATTATAAGAATAAAAGTAAGCTGTTTTGCACGCTTCTTAATCATACTAACAAATTTACAAGTTGCAAAAATAAGGAATATAACAACTTTAAAATCAATTAAACTGTAAGAAATAAGAGCAAAAAAAGATGTATTTATGTTAAAGTGATTTTTGTAACTTACCTCATAAATCATCAATCTAAAAAAAAATGGAAAAAAAAGAACAAAACAGCAGTAGAAGATCTTTTATTAAAAATGCGTCTTTGCTTACAATGGGAACAAGTAGTTTATTAGCTTTTCCGCTAGGCAAACCCACAACTACTATTTACACACAAGATACAGATATAAATATTATTGGTCCTAAAGAAGGTTACAGTCCGCAAATAGGAACCTTAGTTTCTATGATGACGTGGATGCGAATGGTTATACTTGCTCCAGTACGTAATATGAGTATTTCTGATTTAGATTATTTAGTAGATGACAATGCTAACTCTATTGGAGCAATGCTCATGCATTTAGCTGCAACAGAACGCTTTTACCAAATACATACTTTTAATGACAAAGCTTGGGGAGATTGGCCTAAAGAGGATACTAAAAGATGGAGTATTGCTTCTGGATTGGGAGATAAAGCCCGTAAAAAAATAAAAGGTAATGAATTAAGTTATTATTTAGATGCTTTAGACGAAGTAAGACAAAATACACTAAAAGAATTTGCTAATAGAGATGACAAATGGTTATTAAAAGTTGACGAAAAATTTCCTTGGGGCCCAACAAATAACTACTGTAAATGGTTTCACGTATGTGAGCACGAGTCTAACCACAATGGGCAATTTAAATTTATAAAAAGTAGAATACCAGCATAGAAAAACAAAAAAGGCAGGATTATAAAAATCCTGCTCTTTTTTTTGAATGGTTGTGTTTATGTAATGGTTAGTGTTTACATTAATGGTTGTATTTATTTTTTTATCATTTTACCACTCCAAATAGCATTGTTAGAGCTAATTAACTTGTAAAGGTAAATTCCTGTTGCCAAACTAGACACGTTAACATCTATGCTATTTTGTCCTTGTTTTGCACTCCCAACTATAGTATACGCAGGCATTAATGTTCCTGATACAGTATAAATTTCTAGTGTGTAAGTACTTGGTAACTCTTCAAAAAAGTATAGTGTTGTATTATCCTGTACAGGGTTAGGCAATAATACAGATTTAGTCCTATTTTTTTCTAAATAAGCATTACGCTCTTCTGTATTATTAAAATCAATATCAGACAATTGCAATTCTTTTTCCTGTAAAGAGCCATCACCAGACTTTAAGTTAAATAACAATACTTTTAATGAATTAAAATCTGTATCGCCACCAAATTCATTTTTAAAGTCATTGTCTTCTAGTACAAAACGTTGTTCCTCATTAGTTAATTCCACTGTTGCTACATACGGTTCTCCTGATGCTTTTAATAGTTTTACTTCTAATGTACCAGTGCCAGAAGCTGTAAAAGACAACTGCTTATATTCTGATAAATCTACTGCTAAAAACCTTGGATTAAACGCTCTGTAAGTACCAATATACTCTTGTGTTGTTCCTTTTAAATGTACATTACGCTCTATTCTATACCCATCTCCTAAATAAGGCGAACTGTTTTGTTCCACTTCATAGATTGTTACATCTGTAGTAGCTGTAGAACTATCTACTCCCCAAGGTGCATCTGCAACAAATAAATCATCAGGAGTATCTCCTTTTTCATTTTTAAGCCTAAAACCTAAATCAAACAAAGCACCAGTTTCTACAACTACTGTGTCTATGTACCTATCTAAAGAAGCCTGTAATGTAACCATATCAGTTTCACTAGTTTCTGTTCTTTTTAAACCACCCTCCAAAGTCATTTTTTTAGATACGTTTGTGTTTACAACTGTCATTTCTACAGTACCATTTGTATATTTTGCAGATCTTACAAATACAGGTGGTGGTGTAGAACCCTTATGACCTTCTATTGTAGCATTGGCTTCAAGCAGAGATAAAATTTCTTCTGCCATAACAACCAAATCATCTACAGAATTAGACCATATTTGAAAATTGTAAAACATATTATCTTTTTCATATGCATCAATATTCCAGTGAGACTCTACTGTAAAACTATTATTTGGATTAACTCTTGCAGAAAAAGACAAAGCAAACTCCTTGCTACCATCTGCTTGTTTAATTATAGATTTTATAAAATTATTATCTCTTATATTTAAATTAGATACAGAAAGTAATTCTGCTCCTAAAAAACGATCGCATATAAATTTACTGTGTTCATAAACAGTATTATCTGTTTTTATAACCATTAGAGCTCCAATGGTTTGCTCTCCTTTTAAATAATCTACAGAAAAAATATCACTTGCATTAGTTAATGCTAACAAATCTGCAGGAGAAGATTCTATTGTACTAGTTTCTCCTAAAACATTTAATGGTACAAGAGCAGATAACGGTATGTTATCACTAGAATATTTTCCGCTTAATTTGTATCCTTTATCTTTTATAACCTGCTTGGCTGTAGTTTTATCAAAAATATAATTGTTTTTTGCTCTATTGTAATTTCTGTTTGTAATAAGGTTTGCAAGTCTATCATTACTCTCTAAACCTCCATCATTACCTCCAGATGTTGTTGTAATTGCAGGACATAAACTAATTCCTGAACAAGAAGGATCATCACAATCTACAAGTCCGTCTCCGTCATCATCTATACCATTAATACAATCTTCTTGTGGTACTGGAGCTGTAGGACAACGTGCTCCGTCATTAGAAGAACTTGCTGGTCCAAAGGCAAAAATATTAGATATTATAAGGTTAGAACTTATGTTTTGCACCTCATTAATTTTGTAAACAGATCCTGTTTGGTTTGCAGATATATAAAGATTACCATCTACATCAAAATAAACAGCTCCATAGGTGTAATTAAAACCCGATAAGATTGGTACTTCACCCAAATCTTCTACGGCACCTGTTTCTGCTGTAATTCTATATAACCTATTTGTACCTTTACTAACCGCATATAATTTACCGTCTACAGAATTAAAAGCCCAATCATGAATACTAATACTAGTATCCAAAGTATAAGATCCAATGTACCCTAAGTAATTATTAGATTCAGGATTTAAATCTATTGCGTAATATGTAGAACCTCCTGCCCTTAAATAATAAATTCCATCTAAGTTAATGTCTCCAACATACTTATTTCCATTATTTGGTAATTCAGGAATAGTGTGCACTGTAGGCGTAAAGTCTTTACCTATTTGCACAATAGAAATTTGCGGAGAAGACAAATACCCCCAAATGTAACCATCTGCAGAGTTGTATGCTGCAGCATTAATGTTTCCTGGTACAACATCGGCTGCTACTAGGTATGAACTTCCAGATGCTAAATCTAGAGCATAAATATCATTTGTTTGAAAGAGGTACGCATTATAATCGCACTCAAAAGGCTCTGACTGTGCAGTTGTACTTAAAGCACAGAATACCACACTAAGTAGCAGCAAGTAGGTTTTTAAAGGTAAAATTTTAGTCATAATTAATGATTTGGGGCGTTAATTAATTACAGCAAAAATGCCTCTTTACTTCTTATTTTAGTAGTAGCACAAGATTAAAGGCTTATTTAGTGCGATAAAATGCTGTTTAGTGTAGACAAACGGTTAATTCGCAATAAAAGAGGCAAATAGACTCTTTTGTAAATAAAAATATAACAATTTATTATACTTCCAATACGAGTAAATAGTTTAATTTAGGGTATAGATTATTAAAATATTAAACCGTTTAACTGCTCTACAAGTATAAAAACAAAACAAATGTTCATATTTTTTTAAATTTTAACAAAAACTTAACTTGTTATATTATAGCTGATTAATAATACTAACTAAGAAAATAATAGAAATTATGCTATTTTTTTACGAATCTAATTTTAAAATAAGCATTCCTTTTCTTAATTTGCAACACTGATACAATCAATTCTTATGCAAGAAGTAACTAGATTATTTGACTTTCCTTATTATCAATTAAAAGAGTACAACCTACAAAAGTCATTAGCAACTAAGCACAATGACAAGTGGAAATATATGTCTACCCAAGAGTACTTAGACAAAGCAAATACAATGAGTAGAGCCCTATTAAGATTAGGTGTTTCTAAAAACGATAAAATTGCCGTGATATCTTCTACCAATAGAATGGAGTGGAATATTATGGATATTGGTATTCTTCAATTAGGTGCGCAAAATGTACCTGTATACCCTACTATTTCAGAAGAAGATTATGCCTATGTATTAAATCATTCTGAAGCAAAATATTGCTTTATTTCTTGTAAAGATGTTTTTGACAAAGTAAATCAAATAAAAGACCAAGTACCGTCTTTAATAGAAGTTTACTCTTTTGATGAATTAGATAATTGTAAAAACTGGTCTGAAATTTTAGATCTAGGTAAAGACAAATCTAACCAAGATGAAGTAGAAAAATTAAAAGACTCTGTTAAGCCAACAGATTTGGCAACACTTATATACACTTCTGGTACAACCGGAAGACCTAAAGGTGTTATGTTATCACACGATAACCTAGTAAGTAACGCGTTAGAAAGTTTTAAAAGAATACCAATAGCATTAGGAACATCAAAAGCCTTAAGCTTTTTACCATTGTGCCACGTATATGAGCGCATGCTTATTTACTTATATCAGTACTGTGGTGCAGCTATACACTATGCTCCCATAGACCAAATTAGTGAGTATGCACAAGAAGTGCACCCACAAGTAATGACGGCTGTACCAAGATTATTAGAAAAAGTATACGATAAAATTATTGCCAAAGGAACTGCTTTAACTGGTTTTCAAAAAAAAGCATTCTTTTGGGCTGTAGAAGTAGGTTTACAATATGAACCATACCAACAAAATGGCTGGTGGTATGAGAAAAAATTAGGCTTGGCTAGGAAGTTAGTTTTTAGCAAGTGGAAAGCTGCCCTTGGTGGCGAAGTTGGCGTTATGGCTTCTGGTAGTGCTGCCTTACAACCAAGACTTGCACGTGTATTTAACGCTGCTGGATTTGGTGTTATGGAAGGATACGGACTAACTGAAACATCGCCAGTAATATCTGTAAACGATATGCGTAATGGCGGATTTAGAATTGGTACCGTGGGTAAACCATTAGACCGTACAGAAGTTAAAATAGCTGAAGACGGAGAAATATGTATTAAAGGTCCACAAGTAATGATGGGCTATTACAAGGATGATGCTAAAACTGCAGAAGTAATTATAGACGGTTATTTTCATACAGGAGACATAGGAGAAATAGATTCAGATGGTTTCTTAAAAATTACAGACCGTAAAAAAGAAATGTTTAAAACATCTGGTGGTAAATATGTAGCTCCACAGTTATTAGAAAACAGATGTAAACAATCTAGGTTTATAGATCAAGTAATGGTAATTGGTGAAGGCGAAAAAATGCCTGCAGCTTTTATTCAGCCAGATTTTGATTTTGTTAAAGAATGGGCTAAACGTTACAATATTACCATTACAAGTAATGAGGACTTGGTTACTAATGAAAAGGTAATAGCTCGTTTTCAGGAAGAGGTAGACGCTGCCAATGAAAACTTTGCTAAATGGGAAAAAATTAAACAATTTAGACTTACTCCAGATGTTTGGAGTATAGAAGGCGGACAAGTTACTCCTACTTTAAAATTACGTAGAAAAATAATAAAAGAGAAATACAAAGCTCTTTACAATGATATTTACGGATATTAATTTTTTTTAGCTGCTAAGACTCTAAAACCTTAGTAGCTAATTAACTACACTTCTACCCACTCTACTTAATTTTAATGTTAAGTATATATTAAGGACACATTTTTTCTTGAATTTATTATGCATGCATAATAAATTTTCACTATATTTGGTAACCTATTCAAATTACAAATGAAAGAGATTACCATAGATTATGCTTTACGAGAAACTTGGCTAGCGGTAGCTAAGATGTATAATGAAGAAGCAAAAAACCATAATAATACAATGGCAATGGCTTTTACTTTATTAAGCATAGACCCAAAAACAGGTACTGCATCTACTGCATTAGGACCAAAAATGGGGATGGAAGCCACCAGCTTATCTAGAATACTTAAAAGTTTAGAAGCAAAAGAGTTTATAGTTCGTAAACCCAACCCCAATGATGGCAGAGGTGTAATTATTCACTTAACAGATATTGGATTACAAAAAAGAACGTTATCTAAAGACACTGTCTTTCAGTTTAACAGTACTGTTAAAGCTAATATATCAGAAGAAAAGCTAAACAATTTTTTTGAGGTTACAGAAACAATCAACTCGCTTATAGCTAAAAAAGAGATTTTTAAATAATATAACTAATAAATAGGTCTAAATAGAAATGAACAAACACATTAAAAAAATAGCCATAATTGGCTCTGGTATTATGGGTAGTGGCATTGCCTGTCACTTTGCAAATATTGGTGTAGAAGTGCTATTGTTAGACATTGTTCCTAGAGAACTAAACGACAAAGAAAAAGCAAAAGGCTTAACACTAGAAGATAAGGTAGTTAGGAATAGATTGGTAAACGATGCTTTAAAAGCTTCTTTAAAATCTAAACCCTCTCCTATTTACAGTCAAAAATTTGCAAACAGAATTACAACAGGTAACTTAGAAGATGATATTTCTAAAGTTGCAGATGTAGACTGGATTATGGAAGTTGTTGTTGAAAGGTTAGATATTAAACAACAAGTTTTTGAAAAATTAGAAAAATACAGAACTCCAGGTACGTTAATTACTTCTAACACTTCTGGTATTCCTATTCATTTTATGAGTGAAGGTCGTTCTGAGGATTTTCAGAAAAACTTCTGCGGAACTCACTTTTTTAATCCTGCACGTTACTTAAACTTATTTGAAATTATTCCAGGACCAAAAACTGATGCTGCGGTATTAGAATTTTTAAACGGTTACGGAGAGAAATTTTTAGGTAAAACATCTGTAGTAGCTAAAGACACACCTGCTTTTATAGGTAACCGTATTGGTATTTTTAGTATTCAAAGTTTATTTCACGCAGTTAAAGATTTAGACTTAACTATAGAAGAGGTAGATAAATTATCCGGACCAGTAATTGGTCGTCCTAAGTCTGCAACTTTCCGTACAGTAGATGTTGTTGGTTTAGATACTTTAGTACACGTAGCAAACGGTATTAGAGAAAACTGTCCTAAAGACGAACGTTTAGAGCTTTTTAAATTACCAGACTTCATTAATACAATGATGGAGAACAAATGGTTAGGAAGTAAAACGGGACAAGGTTTTTATAAAAAAACAGTTTCAGCAGAAGGTAAAAAAGAAATTTTATCTCTTGACTTAAACACATTAGAATACAGATCTGCTAAAAAAGCAAAATTTGCAACTTTAGAACTTACCAAAACAGTAGATAAAGTAGTAGACAGATTTAAAATATTAGTAAAAGGAAAAGATAAAGCGGGTGAGTTTTACAGAAAAAGCTTTACTGCCTTATTTGCTTACGTATCTAATCGTATTCCAGAAATCACAGATGAGCTATATAAGATTGATGATGCAATGAAAGCTGGTTTTGGATGGGAACACGGTCCTTTTCAGATTTGGGATGCAATTGGTGTAGAAAAAGGTATTGAATTAATGAAAGCCGAAGGTTTAGAGCCTGCTGCTTGGGTAAATGAAATGGTTGCTTCTGGCAATACATCTTTTTACACAGTTAAAGATGGTGCTTCATTCTTTTATGATATTCCTTCTAAACAACAAGCAAAAATTCCAGGTCAGGATTCATTTATAATTTTAGACAATATTAGAAAAACATCAGAAGTATTTAAAAACTCTGGCGTTGTTGTTGAAGATTTAGGTGATGGTATACTTAATGTTGAGTTCCAATCTAAAATGAACACTATTGGTGGTGATGTTTTAGCAGGATTAAACAAAGCTATTGACCTTGCTGAAAAAGACTTTGCTGGATTAGTAGTAGGTAATCAAGCTGCAAACTTTTCTGTAGGTGCTAACATAGGTATGATATTTATGATGGCTGCCGAACAAGAGTATGATGAGCTAAATATGGCTATTAAATACTTCCAAGATACAATGATGCGTATGCGTTACTCATCTATACCAACTATTTCTGCTCCTCACGGAATGGCATTAGGTGGTGGCTGTGAACTATCATTACACGCAGATAAAGTAGTTGCTGCAGCAGAAACTTATATGGGATTAGTAGAATTTGGTGTAGGTGTTATACCAGGTGGTGGTGGTTCTAAAGAAATGGCTTTAAGAGCTTCTGATCTTTTTAGCAAAGGAGATGTACAGTTAAATGTACTACAAGAGCACTTCTTAACTATTGGTATGGCAAAAGTATCTACTTCTGCTTATGAAGCCTTTGACTCTAACCTTTTACAAAAAGGAAAAGATATAGTTGTTGTTAATAAAGCACGCCAAATAGCAGTTGCAAAGCAGCACGCTAAACTAATGGCAGATATGGGCTACACACAACCAGTACGCAGAACAGATGTAAAAGTACTAGGTAAACAAGCTTTAGGTATGTTCCTTGTAGGTACAGATTCTATGGAAGATAGTAACTACATTAGTGAGCACGATCATAAAATTGCAAATAAATTAGCTTATGTAATGGCTGGTGGAGATTTATCTGAACCAACATTGGTAAGTGAGCAATATTTATTGGATTTAGAGCGAGAAGCTTTCCTAAGTTTATGTACAGAACGTAAAACTTTAGAAAGAATTCAGCATATGTTAACTAAAGGGAAACCTCTTAGAAACTAGAAACAAGAAGTAAGACTTGGAGATTCAAGAAAATTTGTCTTGACTCTTGATTCTATTAATCTTAAAGAAAAAAAATGAAAACAGCATATATAGTAAAAGCATACAGAACCGCAGTTGGTAAAGCACCAAAAGGCGTGTTCCGTTTTAAAAGAACAGATGAATTAGCTGCAGAAACCATTAAACATATGATGACTGAGCTACCTAGTTTAGATCCAAAGCGCATTGATGATGTTATTGTGGGTAACGCAATGCCAGAAGGTGCACAAGGTTTAAATATGGCACGTTTAATCTCTTTAATGGGATTAGATATTGTAGATGTTCCTGGGGTAACTGTAAACCGTTTTTGTTCTTCCGGAATAGAAACAATTGGTATGGCTACTGCAAAAATACAAGCCGGTATGGCAGATTGTATTATTGCTGGTGGTGCAGAAAGTATGAGTAGTGTACCAATGACAGGTTTTAAACCAGAATTAAATTATGACATAGTTAAAGCTGGTCATGAAGATTATTATTGGGGAATGGGTAACACTGCAGAAGCGGTTGCAAAGCAGTTTAAAGTTTCTCGTGAAGACCAAGATGAATTTGCATTTAACTCTCATATGAAGGCGTTAAAAGCACAAGCAGAAGATCGTTTTCAAGATCAAATAGTACCAATAGATGTAGAACAAACTTATGTTGATGCTAATGGTAAAAAAGCGACAAAGAAGTATACCGTAACTAAAGATGAAGGTCCACGTAAAGGAACAAGTAAAGAAGCTTTAGCTAAATTACGTGCAGTATTTGCTGCTGGTGGTAGTGTTACTGCAGGTAACTCGTCTCAAATGAGTGATGGTGCTGCTTTTGTAATGGTAATGAGCGAGGATATGGTTAAAGAGTTAAACTTAGAGCCAATTGCACGTTTAGTTAACTATGCAGCTGCAGGTGTAGAACCTCGTATTATGGGTATTGGCCCAGTTAAAGCTATCCCAAAAGCATTAAAGCAAGCAGGTTTAAAACAAGAAGATTTAGGTTTAATTGAATTAAACGAGGCATTTGCTTCTCAATCTTTAGCTGTAATTAGAGAATTAGATCTTAATCCAGATATTATAAACGTAAACGGTGGTGCAATTGCATTGGGTCACCCATTAGGTTGTACAGGAGCAAAACTTTCTGTTCAACTTTTTGATGAAATGCGTAAGCGTGATATGAAAGGTAAATATGGAGCCGTTACAATGTGCGTAGGTACAGGACAAGGAGCTTGCGGAATATTTGAGTTTCTTAATTAAGAAATTCAAATAAATTAAATTTCAGAAGAAAATAAACAAATACAAAAATGATTTCAAGTTTCAAATCCAGACTTAAGCTGTCTTGATTCTTGGTTCTAGAAATCTTAAAATCTAATAAAAAAACAAATGGCAGATACAGAAAAAGATATCCTACGCGGAGGTCAATTCTTAGTAAAAGAAACAAATTGCGAAGACGTTTTTACTCCTGAAGATTTTTCAGAAGAACAAACAATGATGAAAGAAGCGGTAGCTGAATTCAACGAACGTGAAATTATAGCGCACAAAGCAAGGTTTGAAGCTAAAGATTATGCATTAACAGAAGAAGTTATGCGTAAAGCTGGTGAATTAGGATTTTTAGGTGTTGCCGTACCAGAAGCGTACAATGGTTTAGGAATGGGCTTTGTATCTACAGTATTAACGTGTGATTATATCTCTAGTGGTACAGGTTCTTTTAGTACTGCTTTTGGTGCACATACAGGTATTGGTACTATGCCAATTACTCTTTATGGTACAGAGGAACAAAAACAAAAATACGTTCCTAAATTAGCTACTGGCGAGTGGTTTGGCGCTTACTGTTTAACAGAGCCAGGTGCAGGGTCTGATGCTAACTCAGGTAAAACTACTGCTGCACTTTCTGAGGATGGAAAATCGTACAAAATTAACGGACAAAAAATGTGGATATCAAATGCAGGTTTTTGTAGCTTGATGATTGTTTTTGCTCGTATTGAAGATGATAAAAACATTACAGGTTTTATTGTTGAGTATGATCCAGAAAATGCAAACGGAATTACATTAGGTGAAGAAGAGCATAAATTAGGTATTAGAGCTTCATCTACAAGACAAGTATTCTTTAACGATACTGTTGTTCCTGCAGAAAATATGCTTGCCGGTCGTGGAGAAGGATTTAAAATTGCAATGAACGCATTAAACGTTGGTCGTATTAAATTAGCTGCTGCTTGTTTAGATTCTCAACGTAGAATTGTAACAACAGGTGTACAATATGCTAACGAGCGTAAGCAATTTAAAACTCCTATTTCAGACTTTGGAGCTATTAAAATAAAATTAGCAGAAATGGCAACTAACGCTTACGTTGGTGAGTCTGCAACATACAGAGCTTCTAAAAATATAGAAGACCGTATTGCTATGCGTGAAGCTGCTGGTAACACACACCAAGAGGCAGAACTTAAAGGTGTAGAAGAATATGCTATTGAGTGTTCTATATTAAAAGTTGCAGTATCAGAAGATGTACAGAGTTGTGCAGATGAAGGTATTCAAATTTTTGGAGGTATGGGCTTTTCTGAAGAGACACCTATGGAAGCTGCTTGGAGAGATGCTCGTATTGCTCGTATATACGAAGGTACAAACGAAATTAACCGTATGCTTTCTGTAGGTATGTTGGTTAAAAAAGCAATGAAAGGTCACGTAGATTTATTAGGCCCTGCTAGTGAAGTACAAAGTGAACTAATGGGTATACCATCTTTTGAAACTCCAGATTTTTCTGAGTTGTTTTCAGAAGAAAAAGTAATGATTAAGAAGTTAAAGAAAACTTTTTTAATGGTTGCTGGTGGTGCTGTTCAAAAATTTGGACCGCAATTAGAAGAACACCAACAGTTATTAATTGCTGCTGCTGACATTTTAATTGAAATTTATATGGCAGAATCTGCTATTCTTAGAACTGAGAAAAATGCCAAACGTTTTGGTGAAGATTCTCAGAAAACACAAATAGCAATGTCTAAATTATATTTATACAACGCTGTAGATATTATTGAGAAAAAAGGTAAAGAAAGTATTATTTCTTTTGCTGAAGGTGATGAGCAACGTATGATGTTAATGGGACTTAAACGTTTTACTAAGTACCAAAACTACCCAGACATTGTAGACTTACGTAATGAAATTGCTGAAAAAGTAAAAGCTGAAAACAAATATTGTTTTTAACAGATAAAACCGTACATTTACAAAGATACAACCTACATAGATTTAGCTTGTATACAATAATTGACTAATTCAAATTGAAGCTTATAAAGCAGAGATTTAACAAAACCATCAGTTTTACTGATGGTTTTTTGTTTTTAAAAGGCCTAATTTTACAACTAGTATTTTAAATGCATAAGATTGAAAAAATTAGTTGAAGCATACAGTCCAGAAAACTTTAGAAAAAGGGGACACGAGTTAATAAATGAACTAGCAGACCATTTTGAAAACACTTTAGAAAATAAGAACAACAAAACCATACATTGGAATCAGCCAAAGGATGAACATCTTTTCTGGAAAGATTATTTAAAAAATGGTGATGAAAAAAACTTATTTAGCACAATAATTAGTCACTCTATACACGTACATAATCCAAAATACATTGGTCACCAAGTAACCCCTACCCTACCAATAACAGCATTAAGCGCACTTGTAAGCGCTTCTTTAAACAATGGTATGGCTGTATATGAAATGGGTGTTGCTGCCTCTGCTATAGAACGTATAGTTACAGATTATCTATGTATAAAAGCAGGTTATACACAAGCCGCAAATGGCATATTAACATCTGGTGGTACGCTGGCTAATTTAACCGCATTACTTACAGCACGCAAATCAAAAGCATCTACAAATGTATGGGCACAAGGTAGCACCAACTCATTAGGAATTATGGTTAGTGAAGAAGCGCATTATTGTGTAGACAGAGCAGCTAGAATTATGGGTTTAGGCGATGCTGGAATTATAAAAATACCTTCTACCGAAAATTTTAATATGAATCTGAATTTGCTTGAGGAATATTATCAAAAAGCAAAAGACAATGGTATAGAAGTATTTGCTATTGTAGGTAGCGCACCCTCTACATCTACTGGTATTTATGATAATTTAGATGCCATTGCAAACTTTAGCCAAGAAAAAAACATATGGTTTCATGTTGATGGTGCTCACGGTGGTGCAGCTATATTTTCTAAAACCCACAAACATACTGTAAAAGGTATAGAAAAAGCAGACTCTATTGTTATTGACGGTCATAAAATGATGATGATGCCAGCTTTAACCACAGCCCTACTCTTTAAAGATGGTAGCACGTCTCACGCTACTTTTAGTCAAAAAGCAGATTATTTACTAGAAGAATCTAAAGAAGAAGACTGGTACAATATTGCCAAACGTACGTTTGAGTGCACTAAAACAATGGCAAGTATACACTGGTACACTATTTTGAAAACGTATGGAGAAGAAATTTTTGATGAATATGTTACTACGCTTTATGATTTAGGGCATCAATTTGCAGAAATGGTTGTTGCTGATCCAAATTTTGAAATTGCGGTACAACCAGCTTCAAACATTGTTTGTTTTAGATATGTTAACTCTAATTTATCAGAAAAAGAAACAAACTCTTTAAATGAAAAAATTCGTCAATCTATATTAGAAAAAGGAGAATTTTATATTGTACAAACAAAACTAAGAGGCATACATTACTTACGTGTTACTATTATGAATCCTTTTACAACAAAAGCACATTTACAACAATTACTAGAACGTGTATTAGACGAAGTAAACTAAAGCAAAACCCTTATCTATATAACAGATAAGGGTTTTGTTTTAATATCAAAAAAATACAATAAACTACTCTCTCATAGATTCTAATACTTTTTCATCACTTTCTTTTGCAGAAAAATTTAATGCACATTCTATTAATGCTAAATGAGAATATGCCTGTGGAAAGTTACCTAAAAGTCGTTTTGTTTTAAAATCTACATCTTCACTAAATAACCCTAAATGGTTGCTATACCCTAGCAACCTATCAAAATATATACGTGCTTTTTCTTCTTCTCCTATTTTAAACAAGCTATTTATAAACCAAAAAGTACATATTGTAAAAGATGAGGATGGCAATCCAAAATCATCTTCATTTTTATATCTATACAACAAACCATCATTACATAAATTATTTTCTACAGCTTTTACTGTAGCTACAAATTTAGGATGCTTGGCGTGTATAAAACCGTAAGACTCCATTAGTAAAACAGAAGCATCTAAATAGGTAGACCCGTAAGACTGTGTAAAGGCGTTTACTTCATCATTCCAAGCATTTTCTAAAATGTCCTTTTTAATCTGCTGCTCTAACCTAGTCCATTTTTCAATTTTATGTGCTTTATTAAAAATTCTAGCAACCTTAATAGCTCTATCTATTGCAACCCAACATAAAACTTTAGAAAAGGTAAAGTGACGATCTTCTGCTCTAAATTCCCAAATTCCCTTGTCTGCCTCTTTCCAGTGTTTATCTACTATCCAAACAATACCTTTTGTTATTCCCCAGAGATCTTCTCCATTTTCTAAGTCTGTAGAAAACTTTACTAGTTGCTCATAAATAACATCCATAAGAATGCCATAAATATCGTTCTGCTTTTGCTTGTATGCAGCATTACCAACGCGTACAGGTTTAGAGCCTTTGTAACCGTCTAAATGCTCTAGTGTCTCTTCTGTAAGTTCTTTTTCGCCATTAATACCGTACATAATTTGCAATTTTTCATCCTTATCTGGTATAAGATTTATTATAAATTGCAAGTATCTTTTGGCTACGTTTTTGTGTCCAAGCTCAGACATTACTTTTATAACCATAGAAGCATCTCTAATCCAACAAAAACGATAATCCCAGTTTCTTACTTCTCCAATAGTTTCTGGTAAAGATGTGGTTGCAGCGGCCAAAACAGCTCCAGTTTTATCGTAAGTTAATAGCTTTAAGGTTATAGAACTCCTGTTTATTTCTTTATTGTATAAATGATACTTAGGAATTTTTCCACTCCAGTTTAACCAATAAACTTTGGTGCGTTGTTGTTCTAAATAAACTTTTTTTACTGATGGCGAAAAAATCTTTTCATTGTACCCAAATAAAAAATAACCATCTTGGGTAAGCTCTATTTCATTACCACTAACTACACGTTCTTTATTAAAAGAGGTGTATAAAAAAACGGTATCAAACTTTTCTCCGTGTGTTAAACTAGTAATAAATTCTTTTTTTATATAAGTTTTTGTTTCGCCAGCTGCATATTCTAACTTAGGATTGTACAATACTTTAAAAGTAGGTTTACCAGATACATACCTTAAATAGCGTATAATTTCTGGTGGTGAGTAATACGAACCGTCTTCAGTCTTATATCTTGGCATAAAATCACGTACTTCAAAAATATGATTACCATTAGTATATGTAGTAACTAATATTGCAGTTTGTGTTATATAATTCTGAGTAATTTTATAATCGCTACTTGTTAGGATTTCAAAACTACCCCCTTTATTTTCATCTAAAATTTTAGCAAAAACTGAGGAAGAATCAAATGCAGGCAAACAGCTCCATTCAATTGCACCATTCTTAGAGATAAGGGCTGCGCTTCTACAATTTCCTATAATTCCATAGTCTAAATTATCCATATAATAAATTAGGGTTAAACATTTCTAATTAGTAGGTTTTATTACCAATTTTATCGAAATTTATACAAAAATCAATTAAATTCTAGCAAAAAATACCGATTTATGAGTAAAACTATCATTATCTCAAATAGACTACCAGTACAATTAGAAATTCATAATAATGAAATAAAAACAACACCTAGTGTTGGCGGATTGGCAACTGGTATGAAATCTGTACACTCTGGAAGTAATGATTTATGGATAGGATGGAGTGGTTTAACAGATGAAAATATACCAGAAGGTTTAGAAAGTAATATTGATGCTACCTTAAAAGATCACGGTTGTGCTAAAGTTAAATTAAATGCAGAAGAGGTAGATGGATTTTATTTTGGATTTAGTAATAGAACTATTTGGCCTTTATTTCATTATTTTTTAGAGTATTCTGAATTTGAACTTGATAATTGGGAGATATATAAAGCTGTAAACCAAAAATTTGCTGACGCAATTATAGCTAAAGCAGACGATGATGATATTATATGGGTACACGACTACCAATTAATGTTAGTACCACAAATGGTTAAAGAGAAAAAACCAGATATTTCTATTGGTTTCTTTTTGCACATTCCTTTTCCGTCTTACGAAATTTTTAGAACGCTACCTTGGCGTGAAGAAATTTTACGAGGCTTAATGGGGTCAGACCTTATTGGTTTTCATACCTATGATTACGAAAGACATTTTTTAAGTTCTGTTAGGCGTTTACTTGGCTTAGACGTTAGCTTTAATGAAGTACATATAGAAAACAGAATTGTAAAAGTAGATTCTTTTCCTATGGGAATAGATTATAAAAAGTTTAGTGAAGCTGGTAAAGCAAACTCATTAAACGCTACAGAAAACCAGTCAGATTTTCAACAACGATTAAACGCTCACAAAGCATCTACTAAAGACGCTAAACTAATTTTATCTATAGATAGGTTAGATTACACTAAAGGAATTGCAAAAAGATTAAACGCTTTTGAGTATTTTTTAAACAAGCATCCAGAGTATAAAGAAAAAGTTAGACTAATAATCTTAGCCGTACCATCTAGATCTAACGTGCCACAATACCAACTACTGAAAAAAGAAGTTGATGAATTGGTTGGTAGAATTAACGGAGAATTTTCTACAGTGAACTGGACACCAATATGGTATTTCTACAGGTCTATGCCTTTTGAAAACTTAATAGATTTATATACCTCTTGTGATATTGCTTGGCTTACTCCTATTCGTGATGGTATGAACCTTGTTGCTAAAGAATATATTGCAACTAGAACAGACAAAACAGGGGTATTAATTTTAAGTGAAATGGCTGGCTCTGCTAATGAAATGAACGAGTCCTTACTAATTAACCCTAATAACTTTGAGCAAACTGTAGAAGCGCTGCAGCAAGCAATTAATATGCCTGTAGAAGAGCAACAAGAACGTAATGATATTTTGCAAAAAAGACTAGAGCGTTATAATGTAGAAAAATGGGCTAACGACTTTGTAAATTCTTTAAAAGAACAAAAAGAAAATAGCATTTCTTATGTATCTAAAAAATTAGGAAAAGAGCTTTTAAGTACTGTAGAAAAAAACTACAAACTAGCTAAAAAGAAGTTATTATTTATAGATTATGATGGTACTTTAGCTGCCTTTAAAAACGATCCTCAAAAGGCTAGTCCAGACGAAGAGCTTTACACTTTATTAGATAATATTGCTGCACAACCAAATACAGATATGTACTTAATTAGCGGTAGAGATAAAGAAACTTTTACCAAGTGGTTTTTACATAAAAAATATAATATGATTGTAGAACACGGTGTTTGGATTTCTCAAAACGGAGAAGAATTTAGAATGCTAGAAAATGTAAAGAAAGAATGGATGCAAAAAATTCATCCTGTTTTAGAATCATTTGTAGACCGTACACCTGGTAGTTTTATTGAAGAAAAAAATTATTCTTTAGCTTGGCATTATAGAAAAACAGATCCAGATTTTGGAAACAAAAGAGCAACAGAATTAAACACAGTACTAACCAGTTTAATTGCTAATGATGATTTAAGCGTACTAAATGGTAATAAAGTAATGGAAATTAAAAGTAGTAACGTAAACAAAGGTCGTGCTGCTATGCGTGTTTATAATGATGATACGTATGATTTTGTTTTTGCTATTGGTGATGACTGGACAGATGAATTTATGTTTCAAGAATTACCAGAAAGTGCTATTACCGTAAAAGTAGGTCACCAAAAAACACAAGCAAAATATTATGTAGATGGTACTACAGATGTACGCAAACTATTAAAACGTTTTATAGATTAATATTTAGGATTTAGGTTTAGTACTTTTGTACGACCAACCAAAAACCTAATATGAATAGCTTAACAAGGAAATCCTATATTTTACCATTATTAATAGTATCGCAATTTGCGTGTACATCTTTATGGTTTGCTGGTAATGCTATTGTAGACGATTTAGCTTTAAAAACCGGACTAGGAAACAGCATAATTGGTTATGTTTTATCCTCTGTACAATTAGGTTTTATATTAGGTACTTTGGTGTTTGCCTTATTTATGATTGCAGACCGGTTTTCACCATCTAAGGTTTTTGCAATTTGTGCTTTGTTTGCGGCATTATGCAATTTTAGTTTACTTGCAGATACTATTACCAAATGGCACATTTTAGGTGCTAGGTTCGGAACCGGTTTTTTTTTAGCCGGAATATATCCTGTAGGTATGAAAATTGCCTCTGATTATTACAAAAACGGACTTGGTAAAGCGTTAGGCTATTTAGTTGGTGCTTTAGTTCTAGGAACAGCTTTTCCTTTTTTAATTAGTGGCTTAAATTGGGGCAGTAATTACCAAACAATATTACAAGCAACATCAATTTTAGCTTTACTAGGAGGCTTAGTAGTTGTTATTTTTGTTCCTAACGGACCTTACAGAAAACAAAGTTCTAAACTTAAACTAAAAGCAGGCGTACAATTGTTTAAAAATCCCATTTTTACAAAAGCTGCAATAGGTTACTTTGGTCATATGTGGGAACTCTATGCATTTTGGGCATTTACACCATTAGCTATAAAAACAATAAACAACATACAAAACACCAACTATTCTGTTCCTATTTTCACCTTTATGGTTATTGCTTTAGGTGCAGTATCCTGTGCTGTTGGCGGCTCTTTTTCTAAAAAGCACGGTAGCTATAAAGTAGCTGTAATTGCTTTATTTATTTCTGGACTCTGCTGCTTTTTATCTCCTTTATTTTTTAAACTACCTGCGCTATTTTTTATTATTAGTTGGTGTATTTGGGGAATGGCAGTAACAGCAGATTCTCCACAATTCTCTAGTCTAGTTGCACAAGCCGCACCAACAGAATTAAAAGGAACTGGACTTACACTTGTAAACTCTATAGGGTTTGCTATTAGCATTTTAAGTATTCAGCTTTTAGCGGCTTTAGCAACAAGCATTAATGCTTCTTTTATTTTCTTATTTTTAGGCATTGGACCACTTATTGGTTTATTTGCTTTACTTAAAAAGAAATACAACTAACTCACATAAAAACTAAAAAATGACTCTCAAAAAATTATTCTTACTATTATTTATTCTTGGTATAACGTTTACAAATGCACAAACAAACTCTAAAATTTACGATATTATTAATGCGGTTTCAGAAGAGCGCATTAAAAATGATATTACTACACTAGCTAACTTTGGCACACGTAACACCTTTAGTGACACTGTATCTAATACAAGAGGAATTGGAGCTGCAAGAAGATGGATAAAATCTGAATTTGACAAAATGTCTACCGAATGTAACAACTGCTTAAATGTATTTTATCAGAAAGATTTTGTTACAAAAAAAGGAAACGGTAGAGTACCACATGATGCGTGGGTTGTAAATGTTGTTGCCATACAAAAAGGCACAAAGTATCCTAACAGATATATAATTATGAGTGGCGATATAGACTCTAGAGCTAGTGACACTATGGATTTTACTACAGATGCTCCCGGCGCAAATGATAATGCTAGCGGTATGGCTGGCACAATGGAAGCCGCACGTGTCTTATCAAAATATAAATTTGAAAATAGTATAATTTATGTAGGTTTATCTGGTGAAGAACAAGGCTTATTTGGTGGTGCTGGTTTAGCTAAATATGCCAAAGAAAAAGAATGGGACATTATTGGTATTTTAAATAATGATATGATTGGAAATATTAAAGGTGTTGATGGCGTAATAAGTAATAGGGATTTTAGAATTTTTTCTGAACCTGTACCTGCAAACGAAACAGAAAGGCAACGTAAAGCAAGACGTTTTTATGGTGGTGAGGTAGACGGTATATCTCGTCAATTAGCGCGCTACATTCATAAAAATGTAAAAACATATATGCCAGAAATGAATCCGATGATGATTTATAGGTTAGATAGATTTGGTAGAGGTGGGCATCACAGACCTTTTAACGATCTTGGTTTTCCTGGCATAAGAATAATGGAAGCGCATGAAAACTACACTCAACAACACCAAGATATTAGAACAGAAAATGGCATTGCTTATGGCGATGTTGTAGAACACGTTAATTTTGCATATGCTAAAAAACTAACTGCTGTAAATGCTATAACAATGGCTAATTTAGCTTGGGCCCCTCCTTCTCCTACAACAGTTAAAATTGGAGGTATTGTAGAGGCTTCTGCCAAACTTGAGTGGTCTCCGGTAGAAGGTGCTATAGGTTATAAAATATATTGGAGAGATACTACTTCGCCTACTTGGGACAACAGTAAATATGTAGGTAATGTTACAGAGCAAACTTTAAACGGTATTGTAATTGATAATTCATTTTTTGGTGTTGCAGCCGTTGGAAAAGATGGTTTTGAGAGTGTTGTAGTTTTTCCTAATAAAATTATGAGGTAGTTAACATTAACTTATTTTTAAAATTAAAGCTAAAGCTAAACACTTATATTTGCTAAGCTTAAATAAAACTATAAATGAAATACGGAATACTGATACTTGTTTTTACACTATTTATATCTTGTAAAAATGACGATGTTACAATTAAAGAACCTGTAGATTACACTGCACAAAACGAAGCAGAAATTAAAACTTACATAGAAAAAAACAACCTTACTGCTCTAAAGAGTGATAGCGGTTTATATTATGTAATAAATGATGAAGGTAACGGAATAAGACCAACAGCAACCTCTGATGTTACTGTAGCTTATAAAGGATATTTTACAGACGGCAACACTTTTGATGAAAGTGATACTAACGGAATTTCTTTTAACCTACAACAAGTAATTGCTGGCTGGACAGAAGGTATTACCTACTTTAAAGAAGGTGGTAATGGTGTGCTACTAATACCATCTAGATTAGGGTATGGCAGTAATGATGTAAGCCGCATACCAGGAGGATCTGTTATAATTTTTGATATTAATCTACTAAGTGTAAATCAAAATTAAACCTTAAAAATACAAGTTAAACAAGCCATTAATTAGGAAACTCTTTAATGGCTTTTTCTTTTTATTACATTTACAGATAAATATATTTGTACTACTAACAAACTACTCATATGAAAAAAGCTTTATTAATTTGTGCTACCCTACTCCTATCTTTTGGTGTATATGCACAAAAAACATTTACAAAAACAGATACTTTACGTGGCACAATTACTCCAGAACGCGCTTGGTGGGATTTAAATTACTACCATTTAGACGTAACAGTAGACCCTGCTACAAAGTATATTTCTGGTAAAAACACCATTATGTATACTGTTTTAGATGAAAATCAAGTGCTTCAGGTAGATCTACAACCACCTTTAAAAATTACCAAAGTAACACAAAAAGGGAAAAAGCTAAAATTCACCTCAGCAACAAATGCGCATTTTATAAAACTAAAGCAAAAACAACAAATTGGTGCCGTTAACCAAATTGTGGTGTATTATGAGGGTAACCCAAAAGAAGCTGTAAATGCACCTTGGGATGGTGGTTTTTCTTGGTCTAAAGATAAAAACGGCAAGCCATTTGTAGCTACATCTTGCCAAGGTTTAGGTGCCAGTGTTTGGTGGCCAAATAAAGACCATATGTATGACGAAGTAGATAGTATGCGCATTAGTGTTACTAATCCTAAAGGACTATCTAACATTTCTAACGGAAGACTAGAAAAAATTGAGGAACACGCTAATACTGTAACATCTCATTGGGTAGTTAAAAACCCAATTAATAACTATGGTGTTAATGTTAATATTGGTGACTATGTGCAATTTTCTGAAGTTTATAAAGGTGAAAAAGGTCCTTTAGACATGAATTATTATGTGCTACGCGATAACTTAGAAAAAGCAAAAGTACATTTTAAAGATGCTCCTAAAATGATGAAGGCCTTTGAGCATTGGTTTGGACCTTATCCTTTTTATGAAGATGGTTACAAACTGGTTGAAGCTCCTTATTTAGGTATGGAACACCAAAGTTCTGTTACGTATGGTAACAAATATATGCAAGGTTATTTGGGCAGAGATTTGTCTGGTTCTGGCTGGGGTTTAAAGTTTGACTTTTTAATTATTCACGAATCTGGTCACGAGTGGTTTGCCAATAACATTACCAATAAAGACATTGCAGATATGTGGATACACGAAAGTTTTACAGCTTATTCTGAAAGTCTATTTTTAGATTACTATTACGGAAACCAAGCTGCTAATGAGTATGTTATTGGTACACGCAAAAGTATTGCTAACGACATTCCTATTATTGGTAATTACAATGTAAATGATGAAGGCTCTGGAGATATGTATTACAAGGGTGCTAATATGATACATAGTATTAGGCAGTTGGTTGATAATGATGAAAAATGGAGACGTATTTTAAGAGGGTTAAATAAAGACTTTTACCATTCTGTTGTAACCACAGCGCAAATTGAGGATTATTTAAGTCATCAATCTGGAATAGATTTAACAACTATATTTAATCAGTATTTAAGAGACGTACGTATTCCTAACTTAGAATATAAAATTGAAAGCAATAAACTAAAGTACAGATATACAAATATTGTAAGTGGTTTTGATATGCCTATAAAAGTAAAAATTAACGATAAAGAACAATGGATTTTTCCTTCTGCTGATTGGAAAACAACTAAAGTATCTTCTGAAAACGCTACTGTAGTTTTTGATCCTAATTTTTACATCAATCTTAAAAAAATATAAATATATAGCACTTATAAAATGAGTATAAAAAAATCCGCTTTACAATGTGTAAAGCGGATTTTTATGATTAAAAACTAGTGTTTAGTCTTTTAATATCACATCAGGATTTAATAATTCTGGCTCACCGTACCCTAACTTATTAAGTTTATTAAGCTGCGTTTTAGCATCACCCACAATTAAGTAAATCATTTTATCTGGATTAACATATTCATCTGCTAATGCTTTAACATCTTCTACAGACATATTTTTTACTCCTTGCTCTCTTTGCTTAGCATAATCTACAGGATAATTATACATACTAATATTCTCTAGCATATTTAATTTAGACCCCATAGTTTCAAAAGCTCTTGCATTACTTTTTACCATATAGCCTTTAGATACCTCCAAATCGTTTTGGTTATAGCCTTTACTATAATTTTTCATAATATCTTTAACCAACTGAGAAGCCTCATAAGTTACATTGGTACGTACACCACTAGATACTGTAAATAAACCAGATGTTTTACCACCACTAAAGCTAGAGCCTACCCCATAAGTATATCCTTTACCTTCTCTAAGTTCTTGTGTTAATTGCGATGCAAAACTGCCCCCACCTAGCCTATAGTTCATTACCTGCGCAGGGTAAAAATCTTTATCTGTGGCAGCAATTGCTGGTGTCCCAAATAACAATATAGATTGTTTAGCATCTGGTACATTATAAAAATACACTTTAGATTTTTCTGGAGTTTTAGCTGCAATTACTGTTGGTACAGTTACATTTTTTTGTTCCCATTTAGTATTTAAAGTCTCTAAAGATGCTGTAGCGTTAGCCGCAGTAATATCTCCTACTATATGAAAATTAGCAACCGTTGGTGATACATTAGCATTGTAGTATTCTTTTAAATCATCTAAAGTTATTGTCTTTACAGATGTTGTTGTACCTGCATTATTATTTGCTAAAATATTGTCTGCACCATATAGTACTTTATAAAATTCGTTTCTAGCAATACTATTAGGGTTAGCTTGCGCTCTTTGCAATTGACTAATAGTACTTTGTTTAAGCAAATTAAACTCTTTAGCATCCCAACGTGGTTCCAAAATAATTTCATTAACCAAATCCATTACTTTTGTATAGTTTTTAGCTAAACAATTACCAGAAATTATAATATACTGGTTGCTTGCAGATGCAACAATTGTTGCTCCTAAAGTTTCTATAGCATTCTCTAATTCTTCTGGCGTTTTATTTTTTGTCCCTTTGGTTAACATAGATGCTAGCAAATTAGAAACACCTATTTTATTTTTATCTTCTAGTAACATACCACCATTAATTATAAAATTAAATTCTACTAATGGTACTTCATTATTCTCTATACCAAATACCTTAATTCCAGATGAAAGCTCCTCTTTATAAACGTCTGGTACTTTTACATCTGGGCTATCGCCGTAAGGAGGCTCTATACTACGGTCAAAACTAGAAGGTGTTTTTTGGTAAGTAGCAGCAATACTAGGATCAAAAGTACTTTCTTTACCTTCAACAATTTTCTCTTCTACAACCTCAGCTTTTATAGACCCTTCTAAAACCAAAGAAGATTGACCTTTTGGCACAGCACTTACCGCAACAAAATTCTTTCCTTTTACATACGTGTTGTACACACGCATAACATCTTCTTTAGTTACTGCTAATATATTTTTCACATCTTCACTAACATAACCAGGATCACCTGCAAAAATCTCATATTGTGCCAACTGAAATCCTTTACCCAGAACACTAGAAAGTGAATTGTAAAAATCTGTTTCTTGACCTGCTTTTATTCTGTTAATATCTACATCAGAAATACCATCTTTTTCAAACTTAGTAAAAGCTTCTTGTACAGCATTATTTACACTTGTAAGCTCTGTAGTATCAAAAGCAGTAACAGATAATGTTAATTCACCTGCAAGCTCTGATGAGTAATTATACATACGCACACGATCTGTTAGCTTTTTATCTTCTACCAAAACCTTATATAAAGGTGCTTTTTTACCATATGCTAGGTATGATGATAATACATCTAATGCATACGCATCTTTATGAAACTCTGGTACAGATGGCCACGTTATAGATAGTTGTGGTAAACGTGCAAAGTTATCTTCATAGTATAACTTTTTAGTTTCTGGTAAAGTAACAGGCTGCTTCTCTAAAGCTGGTATATCATCACCTTTTTTAATTTCATCAAAATACTTTTTAACCCATTCTTTTGCTTGGTTTTTATCAAAATCACCAGCAATTGTTAATGTAACATTATTAGGAACATACCACTTATTGTAAAAATCTTTTACATCTTGTAAAGTTGCATTTTGCAAATCTTCTAAAGACCCAATAACTGTCCAGCTATATGGGTGACCTTCTGGATATAATGCCTTTGTTTGCACATAGTTTACGTGTCCGTAAGGATTATTATCTACTCTTTGTCTTTTCTCATTTTTTACAACTTCTTTTTCTTTAGCTAAAACAGGTTCTGTAACTGTATTTATAAAATACCCAAGCTTGTCTGCTTCTGCCCAAATCATTTTTTCTAAGGCATCTTTAGGCACTGTCTGAAAATAATTGGTACGGTCTCTACTTGTAGATCCGTTTGCACCAGAACCGCCAATACGCGCACTCATTTTGTCTAAACCACCTTTACCCAGATTTTCAGATTCTAAAAACAATAAGTGCTCAAATAAATGAGCAAAACCTGTTCTGCCTACTTTTTCACGAGCAGAACCAACGTGACTAGTTAATGCTACTGCCACAACAGGATCTGACCTATCTATATGAAAAATAACTTGCAAGCCATTATCCAATGTAAATTTATCATAATCTACTTTAAATTCTGTTTTTGCTATTTCTTCTGATGTTTTTTCTGTTTTCTCTTTACAAGAGATTACAAGCAACACAGTTACTGCTGCCAAAAAAGATTGTAATTTTCTCATTTTTTTATTGATGAATTAGTTTTAAGTTAAGTATAATTATTTTTTAGTTCCCATTAATACATTTACCCCTTTAGGCATTGGGTTTCCAGAAGATCTGCGCATAACAACTATTTGTCCGCTGTGCCATATTGCATCTGCAATAGGTCCGTTTATAGCATTCCAAAACGGAAGCTTAAATTCTTCATTAAAAACCAACTCGTGTTCTTTTAAGTCAGTTGCATTTTTTAAAATATCACTAGCTTTTTTAAAGTTCTCTAATGTTTGTTTTCTTTTTTCCTTAAAGGTTAGTTTTTGGTTTTTATCTTCATCAATCTTTAAACTCGTTGTTTTTAAAATCATTTTAGATAAACCATAAATATGATCTACGGTTTCACCAGTGCTCCTACCCTCTTTGTTTGGTTTGTACTCTAAATCTTTTGGCTGTAACCCTTCTGTTGCCCAATAATATCTAAAACCTAAGGCGTCTATAGTTCTGGCAGCTACTGTGCCAGCTGTAAAACTGTCTGGTGCTTCTGGTATTTGATAATATGGTAGATCTTGTTTAGACAGTTCTTGCGCATTTACAGACATCATAATTATAAAGGTTAAAACAATAAAGGTATAAGTACGTTGCATCTTTTTAGTTATTTTTGGATATAAATATACATTAAAGTTTATACTAAAATATCACCAAGCCAAAATGGAAACAAAACCAGAACTCTATTTTAAAAACACTACCGAATGGCGAGAGTGGTTGCATAACAACCACAAAACTAGTTCTGGAATTTATATAATACTATACAAAGTAAGTCACGCTAAAGAAAGTATGCTTTGGGAAGATGCGGTTAAGGTTGCACTTTGTTTTGGTTGGATAGATAGTACCGTTAAAAATTTAGGTGACGGAAAAAGAAGGCAATATTTTTGCAAACGAAAAGCAAAAAGCGTTTGGAGTAAATTAAATAAAACACATATAAAAAATCTAATTGCTGCTGATTTAATGCACCAAAGTGGATTAGATAGTATTAAAATTGGTAAACAAAATGGTTCTTGGACAGCTTTAGATGATGTAGAAAACGGAGTTATACCTAACAACTTACAAGAAGCTTTTAATGAAAACCCCAATGCTTTTAGAAACTACAATAGTTTTGCTCCATCCTATAAAAAACATTATCTATACTGGTTAAACCAAGCCAAAAGAGAGGAAACAAAGCAAAAAAGAATCGCAGAGATTATAAAACTCTGCGATGCCAATATAAAATCTAGGAATACGTAGTAGTTTACAATCCGCTTATATAATTACTATACGGATCTTTAAACTGTATACCTTCTGTAAATCTGTATTTACTTAATTGCTTAAACTGTACTAAGCCCCAAAGTATAAACTCTTTTACAAAATAGCTTTCTTCTTTTTTTAATTTTGGTTGATGTGCTCCTAACAAATCATCTAAAGGAGAAACAGCATCTAACATATTCTTGTATTGTTTATCACTTAAATCATCAAGAAGTTCAAATCCGGCTTCATTATTAAAAAACCAAGAAACCACATCATCATAAGGACTATCGTCTTCTTGTTTTTTAAGTTTTTCAATTTTAGGAAAATAATCTACAAACAACGTTTGTACAGCCTCACCTATTAGATTATAAGCTACGCTTGCTGCACCTTCTTGTTCTCCTTCATAAACTAACTCTACTTTACCCGTAATTGCAGGTATAATACCTAGAAAATCACTAAGTCTAACCGTAGTTTTAGTGTCTCCATTTTTTAATGCTCTAAGTTCTGCTGTACTTAATAAATTTTCAAAAGCAGTAATACTTAGTCTAGCACTTACACCACTTTTAGCATCTATATATTCGCTTTTACGTGCTTCAAAAACAATTTGTTCTAATAGGTCTTTTGCTAGCTCTGGGACCATTACAGCATTAGACTGCCTTTCGTCTAACTTTGCCTCTTGCGCTGTTATTACTTTAGCTGTTTCTATATCTTCTGGGTAATGAGTTAAAATCTGTGACCCTATTCTATCTTTTAAGGGCGTAACAATACTACCACGGTTGGTATAATCTTCTGGATTTGCTGTAAAAACAAATTGCATATCTAAAGGCAAACGTAATTTAAATCCTCTAATTTGTATATCGCCTTCTTGCAATATATTAAACAATGCAACCTGAATTCTTGCTTGTAAATCTGGCAGCTCATTAATAACAAAAATACAACGGTTAGCACGTGGTATCATTCCGTAATGTATTACTCTATCATCTGCATAACTCAACTTTAAGTTTGCTGCTTTTATAGGATCTACATCTCCAATAATATCTGCTACAGTAACATCTGGTGTAGCCAACTTTTCTGCAAAACGCTCGCTTCTGTGCAGCCAAGTAATAGGTGTACTATCTCCTTCTTCTTTAATAAGTTCTACAGCGTATCTAGAAATTGGCTGTAAAGGATCATCATTAATTTCAGATCCTTTTACCACTGGTATATATTCATCTAATAAATTAAGCATTAGTCTAGCCAAACGTGTTTTTGCTTGTCCACGTAAACCTAATAAGTTTATGTTGTGTCTAGATAGTATAGCACGCTCTAATTCTGGTATTACAGTATTTTGATACCCGTGAACACCTGTAAATGTGGTTTCTTTATTTTTAATTTTTTCTATTAAATTATCTCTTAGCTCATCCTTTATAGACTTACTTTGGTAACCAGCTTTTTTTAAATCGCCTAGTGTTTTTATTGTATCTATTTTCATATTTTCTTTTTAGAAAAGAGGTTTATAAATTTAAGAAAACTGACTTTATTGTCTTATCTTATTTCTATTCTCTAAATTCTTTTATCCTTTAATTCGTTTTTTTCTATTGGTTTCGTAATCTTCAAAAATCATTTCTCCAAGTCCTTTTAAACCTGTATAAAATGCTTTTCCTTGGTTTGCGTGTGTAAACTCCCTTACAAATTGCATTAAATACGGGTCTTGCGCAATCATAAACGTAGTTATAGGTATGTGTAGCTTTCTTGCTTGTTGTGCCATACCATAGCATTTATTTATAATGTTCTCGTCTAAACCAACACTATTTTTATAATACGTACCATCTGGCATTTGCAAACAACTTGGTTTACCATCTGTAATCATAAAAATTTGCTTGTTGGTGTTACGCTTTCTACGGAGTAAATCCATTGCCAATTGCAAACCAGCAACAGTATTAGTATGGTAAGGGCCAACTTGTAAATACGGTAAGTCTGCAATTTTAATAGGCCAAGCATCATTACCAAAAACAAGTATATCTAACGTATCTTTTGGGTAACGTGTAGTGATTAATTCTGCCAAGGCCATTGCAACTTTTTTAGCAGGTGTAATACGGTCTTCTCCATAAAGAATCATACTATGGCTAATATCTATCATAAGTACAGTACTCATCTGCGACTTATGCATAGTTTCTTCAACCACCAAATCATCTTCCGTTAACCTAAAGTCACCAATACCGTTATTTACTTGTGCATTACGGAGACTTTCTGTCATAGACACTTTATCTAAAGCATCTCCAAATTGGTAATTTCTAAAATCGCCAGTATGCTCATCACCTGCTCCAACACCTTTGCTTTTATGGTTACCAGAACCGCTACGTTTTATTTTACCAAAAATTTGGTCTAATGCGGCTTGTCTAATAGCTCTTTCTGTTTTAGCTGTAATAGCAGTACCATTGCTACCATCTGGTTTTATTTCTTCTCTAATATAGCCTTTAGCCTTTAGGTCTTCTATAAAATCATCAATAGTATAGTCTTCTGTAGTAAGCTTATATTCTTTATCTAACTCCCGCAACCAATCTATAGCTTCATCAAAATCTCCAGATGTATGTGTAATTAGCTCTTTAAAAATCTCAAAAAGCTTTTCAAACGGAGTTTGTGAAGGGGCTTTGTATTGCTTAAACACAAAACCTTTTCTGTTTATTTTATCATTCTTCATACAAGTATAAAAATACGGCTTTTTCAATAAACCTTCTATTTTCAAAAACGTATTTGTATTAAATGTTTGCTAAATGTAAGCTTGCTTTGTTAACATATTATTATGAAATTTTGGTGCAGTTTTCGTTATTTTCGGAAACTTTAAATAAGTTCCTATTGAAAATTAAGATTAACAAACTCGCAAAAAGCACTCGTTTATACAGAAATCTACATAAAACAGTAGCAATAATTTTGGTTGCTTTTATATTAATTATAAGTGTTACCGGAGCTTTGCTTGCCTGGAAAAGCGAACTTTACTTAAAACCTTCTACCTACAAAATAACTGCAAAAAACAATACTCTTGTTCCTTTAAAAACTATAGAAGAAAATGCCATAGCGTA
This sequence comes from Cellulophaga sp. 3_MG-2023, assembly GCF_030546975.1. Taxonomy (NCBI): domain Bacteria; kingdom Pseudomonadati; phylum Bacteroidota; class Flavobacteriia; order Flavobacteriales; family Flavobacteriaceae; genus Cellulophaga; species Cellulophaga sp. 3_MG-2023. The sequence goes on along the minus strand of NZ_JAUOPS010000001.1, from coordinate 168,761 downwards.
TATAGATTCTTTACAATTATCTACAATAATAGACCGTATAGATTACAGACCTAAAAAAGGTATAGCTAAAGTTAGGTTTGATGAGCATTTTACAGAGTTACAAATTAACTGCTACACTGGCAAAGTTGTATCTGTAAAACAACGTACAGATACTATTATTGAAAAAATACATGATGGATCTATTATAGATTATTTTATAAAAAATGATGCTTCAATATTTAAACTTTTATATTCTACTATACTTGCTTTAGGACTCATATTTATTAGTGTAAGTGGTATTATACTATGGATAAACCCTAAGAAGATAAAAAAAATAAAGACCACTAATAATCAATAACTTAACTCAATATTACTTATTTTTAAAAATCAACTAACAACTCTAAAAAATGAAAAAACTACACTCACTTTTATTCTTTTTTACTGTTTTGTGCTTGTCTGCGCAAGACTTTAAAATGGATTATGTACAAGACTTAAAACCCAGAAACATTGGCCCTGGAGGTATGAGCGGCCGTGTAACTGCTATAGATGCTGTACATAGTAATCCTGATATTATTTATGCAGGTACAGCCTCTGGTGGATTATGGAAATCTACCTCTGGAGGTATAAAATGGGACCCTATTTTTGATAAAGAAGTTACAGCTTCTGTTGGTGCTGTTGCCATACAACAAAGCAACCCTTCTGTAATTTGGGTAGGCACAGGAGAAGGCAACCCTAGAAATAGTTTAAATGGTGGTTATGGTATTTACAAGTCTTTAGATGGCGGTAAAAACTGGTTACCAATGGGCTTAGAAAAAACCAGACATATACACAGAATTGTAATAGACCCAACAAACCCAAACATTGTTTATGCTGGTGCAATTGGTTCTCCTTGGGGAGAGCACCCAGAACGTGGTGTTTTTAAAACAACAGATGGTGGTGTTACCTGGAAAAAAATACTATATACCAATAATAAATCTGGTGTTGCAGATTTGGTAATGGACCCTACAAACCCAAACAAGCTAATTGCTGCAATGTGGGAGCACAAAAGAGACCCTTGGTTTTTTAAATCTGGTGGTGTTGGTAGTGGCTTATATATGACGCACGATGGTGGAGAAAACTGGAAAAAAATTACTGAAGAAGATGGTTTACCTAAAGGAAATTTAGGCCGTATTGGTGTTGCAATTGCGCGCAACAAAACTAATGTTGTTTATGCTTTAGTTGAAGCTAAAAAAAATGCATTATACAAATCTACCGACGGTGGCTTTAAATGGAAAAAAATTAATGATAAATCTGATATAGGAAATAGACCTTTTTATTACTCAGAAATTTATGTAGATCCACAAAACGAAAATAGAGTTTATTCTGTTTTTACTTATATAAATGTATCTGAAGATGGTGGTAAAAACTTTAGCCAATTAATGCCTGCTTATGGTGCAGATAATGGCGTACACCCAGATCATCACGCCTGGTGGATACACCCAGAAAACGGACAGTTTATGATGGACGGTAATGATGGTGGACTAAATATTACCAAAGACGGTGGTAAATCTTGGCGTTTTATTGGTAACCTACCTGTAGCGCAGTTTTACCATATTAATGTAGATAACGAGTTCCCATACAACGTTTATGGAGGTATGCAAGATAATGGCTCTTGGCGTGGACCTGCTTTTGTTTGGAAAGCACAAGGTATACGTAACAGCTACTGGCAAGAAATTTCTTTTGGTGATGGTTTTGATGTTGTACCAGATTTAGATGATTCGCAATTTGGTTATACAATGAGTCAGCAAGGAAATGTATCTAGATATGATTGGAAAACAGGGAACAATTACTCTGTAAGACCAACACCACCAGATGCAGAAACAAAATTGCGTTTTAACTGGAACTCTGCTATTGGTCAAGATCCTTTTAACAATGCTACAGCATATTTTGGTAGTCAGTTTGTACACAAAACAACAGACAAGGGGTTAACGTGGACAATTATTTCTCCGGATTTAACCACTAATGATCCAGAAAAACAAAAACAAAGCGAAAGTGGCGGATTAACTATGGATGCTACCGGAGCAGAAAACCACTGTACTATTTTAGTAATAGAACCTTCTCCTGTAGAAAAAGATATGTTGTGGGTTGGTACAGATGATGGCCGTGTACACGTAACACAGAATGGCGGTACCAACTGGACAGATGTGACCAAAAATATAAAAGGTCTACCAAAAGGTAGCTGGATACCACAAATTAAAGCATCTAACAAAAATAAAGGAGAAGCTTTATTAGTTGCTAACGATTATCGTAGGTTTAACTACGCACCTTACGTTTACAAAACCGTTAATTATGGTAAAACGTGGACTAGAATTGTTGATGAGAGCGATGTTAAAAGTTATGCTTTATCTATTATTGAAGATCCAGAAACACCAAACTTATTATTTTTAGGTACAGATGATGGTTTGTATATATCTTTTAATGCTGGTAGTAAATGGCAAAAATGGACAGAAGGTTTCCCTACTGTATCTACAAAAGATTTAATAATACACCCTAGAGAAAACGACCTTGTAATTGGTACTTTTGGTAGAGCTGCTTGGGTTTTAGATGATATTAGACCACTACGTGCTATAGCAAAAGACAAAACTGTACTAACTAAAGATGTTGCTTTATTTACACCTCCTGTTGCCTACCAAGCAGCTTACCAACAACCTACAGGTAGCAGATTTGGTGCAGATGCATTATTTAATGGTGAAAACAAAAAAGGTGGTGCTATGCTAACGTACTTCTATAAAAAGAAAGAAAAAGTAGAAAAGCCTAAAGATGAAAACAAAAAGGAAGAAAAAGAAAATACTCCTACAAAAAAAGATGGTGTAGCTTCTAAAGATTCTTTACAAATTCAGTTTTTTAATGGTGAAGAATTAATACGTACTATTAAAATTAAAGCTCCTAAAAAAACAGGATTACACCGTTACTACTGGAATATGTCTGAAAAAGGTTCAGAAAGACCATCACGTAGCTTACGTAAATCTAAAAGAGAACCAAGCGGGCAAAGAGTTAAACCTGGTACTTATAAAGTACAGTTAACCTACGGCTCAACCACAGATGAAACAATGCTAACTGTAAAATCAGACCCAAGGTTAAATGTATCTAAAGCTAATATTGATGAAATATACAATGCTAGCAAAACATTAGCAAGTTATACCCAAACTGCTGCAGACGCTGTTAAACAACTTGTAGAAAGTAAAAATACTGCCACAAAGTACAAGTCAGATTTATCAAAACTAGACAAAGAAAAATACAAAGAAGAAATTAAAGCTTCTGCAACTATTATAAAAGATATAGATGCTGTAATTGCTCTTTATATAGGTAAAGTAGATAAAAGACAAGGAATTACAAGAAACCCAGAAATTACAGTTATGCAAAGAATTGGGGCTGCAAACGGTTATGTACGTAGCAGAAAAACAGGTTTAACTAGCACAGAAAACAACCTAATACAATTTGCTAAAAAAGAGTTAGAAACGGCTTTAGAAAAAACAAATACCTTTTTCTCTGAAAAATGGAATCCGTACAAAACAAAAATTAGCAGTTTAGAAACCAATTCTTTTAAAGAAATAAAAACCTTTACAATTAATTAAAAGGATAAGAGTAATAGATTTTTTACCTTTATACTTTAAAATTTATAGTATTATGAAAAAGATAAAATTAGTATGTGTAAGCTTATTAGCTGTAGCAGCTTTTAGTTGTAAAAATGCAAACAAAGAAAACTCTCATAACTCTGAAGATCATAAAAACGCAGATCATAGTCACACAGAGGCAGAGGCTCAATATACTTTAGTTGCAGACTCTACAAAAGCTAGTTTTACAGCATATAAAACTACAGATAAAATTGGTGTTGGCGGTACATTTAAAACGGTTAACATTAAAAAATCTAACACAGGATCTACTCCTTTAGAAGCTTTAAACGGTACAGAGTTTAGCATTCCTGTAAGTAGTTTATTTACAAATGATGGCACTGGAACAAGAGACCCAAAAATTATAGAATTCTTTTTTGGAGTGATGAAAAACACAGAATTAATTTCTGGAGTTTTAAAAGTTGAAGATGATAAAGCTTCATTAGATGTTACTTTAAACGGAGAAACAGCAAACATTCCATTAGAGACTGAAAAATTATCTGATAATAAATTTACATTTACAGGTGTAATGAATTTAGAAAACTGGAATGCTTTAGACGCAGTTGCATCTATAAACAAAGCTTGTGAGGCTTTACATACTGGTGCAGATGGTGTTAGTAAAACTTGGAGCGATGTACAGATAAAAGGCGAAGTACTTTTAGCTAAGAAGTAATTTTTTAATTGATAGCGTTACTATTTACTTTTTATGGGTTAAAGATATAAGAGCATTACTCTTAGTTTAGTGCAATAATTTTGTACTAATAGAAAACCATAATAAGATGAAAAAAATAATAGTAACGCTATCAATTCTTTTTATAAGTTTTACATACAGCTGTAAAAATCAAAATAAAAAAGCGGAGGAAACAACTACTACAAATGCCACCGTAATTCCTGATAATAAGGAATCAAAATCATTAACAATTACATTGGAGCCTAAAAGTAACAGTAATGTCACTGGTAAAATTACCTTTACCCAAAGCAAAAATAAAGTGGCAATGGTTGCCAACCTTACTGGTTTAAAACAAGGTGAACATGCCATACATATTCACGAAAAAGCAGATTGCTCTTCTGAAGATGGTAAATCGGCAGGCGGACACTGGAATCCTACTTTTGAAAAACACGGAAAATGGGGTGATAAAGAAGGATACCATAAAGGAGATATAGGTAATTTTATTACAGATAAAAACGGTAATTCTGAAATTAAATTTAGCACCAATGAATGGTGTCTAGATTGTGAAGATCCCAAAAAAAATATTTTAGGAAAAGGAATAATAGTTCATGAAGGTGTAGACGATTTTACATCTCAGCCAAGTGGAGATGCTGGTACAAGAGTAAGTTGTGCCGGAATCATAGAATAAATTAAACAAACTTATACATTATAAAAAAGCTACACTTATGTAGCTTTTTTATATTATCTTACAACAGTAAATACAATATATGCAATTAGAAACCCTAGTAATACAATTTCAAAAGAAAGATCCCAAAGCTTTTGAAAAGCTATATAATATGTATGCTGAAAATATCTGTGGTGTTATAAATACAATTGTAAAAAACACAGACATCTCACAAGAAATTTGTCAAGACGTGTTTGTTAAAATTTGGAATAACTCAGACAAATACAACTCTTCTAAAGGCAGGTTTTTTACTTGGATTTTAAATATAGCTCGTAATGCTGCAATAGACGAAGTGCGTTCTAAATCCCACAAAAACAGCAAACAAAACCTATCTGCAGATTACTTCGTAAGTATACTTGAAGATGGTAATAATCTTGATAGTCAAATGGATGCTATTGGAATTAAAAAGTTTTTAGTAAACCTAAAAGACAAGTGCGTACAAATTATAGAAATGCTATACTTTAAAGGCTACACTCAAAAAGAAGCTTCAGAAGAATTAGATATTCCTTTGGGAACAATTAAGACAAGAAATAGAAGTTGCATATCGCAACTAAGAAAAAATGTATTAGACTAGGTATATGAATATTGAAGAATACATAGCATCGGGAAAATTAGAACTTTATGTTGCTGGGTTACTCTCTGAAGAGGAAAACCTGCAAATACATAAAGACGCAGAACAGTACCCGGAAATTAAAAAAGAAATAGAGGCCATAGAAGCGTCTATACTAGCACTTAGTAAATCTGCTTCGCCTAAAATAAATAGTGGTATGTTTACCTCTATTAAGCGTAAACTTAATTTTACAGAAGAGACTAAAGTTGTACAATTACCTAAACAAAAAACCAGCTGGGCAACTTATACTGGTTGGGCTGCTGCTGTGGTTTTATCTGCAGGTATGTTGTGGATGTACAACCAGAATAAAGATTTAGAGTCTAAGATCGAAATAGTTTCAAAAGAGAAAGTAGACTTAGAATCTAAAATTGACAATGCAAATAATTCTTTAACTGAAACACAAGATTTATTAAATACAATTAGAGATAAAGATATAGATGTTGTTGCTTTAGGAGGACAAACAGTTTCTCCAGAGTCATTTGCAAAAGCATATTGGAACAAAAAGGAACAAAAAGTATTTATAGATGCTAAAGGATTACCAGAGCCACCAGATGGTTTTGTTTACCAAGTGTGGTCTTTAAAACTTGATCCTTTAACACCAACTAGCTTAGGATTACTTGAAGATTTTAAGGGAGATGAAAATAAAATATTTGCTTTAGCAAATGCCAACAATTCAGAAGCCTTTGGTATTACCCTAGAACCCGCAGGTGGTAGCGAGTCTCCTACACTGGAGCAATTATACACTTTAGGTGTAGCCGCTAGTTCTTAAAAAAAATCACATATTAAATCAAAAAATCCTCTAGAAATAGAGGATTTTTTTATGCGTAAAACTTATAACAATAAAAAAAGCCCTGCGAACACAGGACTTTATATTTAACAAAACCAATAAATGTTAAACAAACATATTTTAATTCAGAATTTAAAAAACACTACTTGTGTATTTTAATCTGTTTTTCTTTTAATTTATGAGCGTTATTATACTCTACTTTTTTCAAAGACTTATGAGCCGAAAACAACTTGTAACAATAAAATGCCATTACGGCTATCCAAATAATAAAAAAATAATATTCCATAACAAATATGTTTTAATAGCAATAGTTCTTAAATAGTACTACTCCTATTTTTACTACATACGGAGTTTTAGGTTAAGTGGTTTTATTAAAACTGCATTTTTATTGTTTTAGTATATTAACATAAAAAAATCTTAAAATTACACTTCACTAAAAAGCACCGAAACCCAACCGTTTCAGTGCTTTAAGCAACAACCTACAACTAAACTCTACAAAAGTTGTACTTGTAAATATTTTATTACCTACCTATAAATTTGTTATTTTCTTCTCCATATTTGGCCCTAATTCATAAATGGCACCTGTTAATTCTGTCTTTAGCTCCTTTACCTTTTCTGTATCACCAGCAGCTTTGTATATTTCTGCTGCATTGTATAAAATATGTGGTTCAAACGTTTTACCATCTATGTGCTTTTTAATAATACTTACTGCGTTTGATACATCTCCTTTTTTGTAAAAACTATGTGCCAGTAACATATAGGATTCTGGTGTTTTTCTGTTACTAATCTCTTCTTTTGCAATTTCTAAAGCTTTGCCATACAAATCTGTATAGTCTAAATAAAAGTTAACATTATAGGCATTATACATAGCTCCGTAAGCAGGGTTTTTGACTGCTTTTATGTATCTATCCATATTTTTAAGCTTCTCTGTTTTGTTTTCTTGATATTCTGCTATTTCAGCTTTTAACAAGTAATAATCTGGAGTGTTATAATTTTTAGTAATTGCATTTAAAATACGTAATGCTTCTGTTGGGTTACGTTCATAAGAAAAAGCAATCCAAGCAATTCCTTTTTTAGCATATGCATTGTAAGGTTCTAATTCTAAAGATTTTAAATAATACTTGTAAGAGTCTTTAATTCTTCCGGCGTGCCCATAATAGTCTGCTATATTTGTATAAGACCATACTTTTAAATTAGTATTGTTAGACATTTCTGCCAACTGTTTCGCTTTTTCCATATAAACTATAGTAGCATCTAAATCTCCTTTATAGTCTTTCCATTTTGCTATTCTAATTAAATAACCAAAGCTGTTTTTATCTTTTAATGATAATAAATTTTCTTCTGCCTTTTTATATTCACCTAGTTCCATATATACATCAAACAAAAGGCTATGTGTTTGCGCTACTCCACTTCCCATTTTTTGGGCTGCTAATGCCATTTCTAAAGCTTCTTTAAACCTATGCTGAGAAATATAATTACGACCCAACGATCTGTAAAAATCTGCTTTATTAACTGCTGCAACATCTACGGCTCTTGTTAAACATTGTTCTGCCTTTTTAAGATATTCTATTTTACCCGTGTTTTTAAAGTACCTGTTGTACTCTTGTGCAACCATACCAAAACTGGCAATTTGCATACTGTCTGGCTTTATTTTTGAGTTCCATAACTCATATTGTCTTGATGTTGTTTTTTTTGCATCAACCTTTAAAAATGCATTATAATCTTTGGCATTTGTAATTGCTGAATTACCTTCTAAATTACAAGAAGCAAGCGTAATTAAAAGGGTAAATAAGGCTATATTTTTCATTTTATTAAATTTTGTAGAGTTAAATATAAGTTGAGAAAAGGGAGGTTAAACCTCCCTTTATGGCTATTGTAAATTAGTTTTCTGGAGTTCCTAAAAAAGGGAAATCTGTAGAAACTGTTGCTGTTAAGCTAACACCATCTGATGTTAAACGAGGTAAATCTGCCGTACCATCACCATCTGTATCTTGACCACTAAAACGGTCTCCTTCTGCTCCTCCAAAAAGTAATATTAAAGACACATCAATAACATCATCTGTTATTAGTCTTCCAGTTAAAGCAACTTCATCGCCATCTGGAACAAGAATTCTTCCATCACCATCATTATCTGTACCTGGATTAAAATATGTAGTTGGTAAGTTTGGAGCAACTTCTAATACATCTGCTGCTAAATAGCTAGTTAATGTTACTGCATCTAGACCTAAAATATTGTTCTCGTAGTTTACATCTGCAGGATCTGCTCCTAATAAATTGGCATAAACATCATGGTACTGCTCTAATCTAGCCTCAAAACCAGCCTGAAACATTGTACCCATTTCTGAAGGTACTGTAACATTTTGGGCATCTTTTACACTTGATTGCCCATCTATATCATAAGACAAAACAGTGTTAATACCTGGTCTACCCATATGGTCTACCTGTGTGTATGTACCAGAAAAATCTGTTGCCTCTGGCTCCATATTCATATCTCCGTTATCATCATCAGAACAAGACGCTATAGTTAATGCCGCCCCAAAAGCTAAGGCAAGATGTTTTATATTATATAATTTCATAATTGTAAGTTTTTAGTATTATTATTTTTTATTTGTAGTTACCCAAGTTTTGTACACTTCTAAACCTAGAGCATTTGTAGCGGTAGTGGTACCCAACATAGTATTAGGAACTTCTATAGCAATAGACATTGTATTGGCACCATTAAAAGTATCTGTAGCTTCATCTGAAGCCTTAAAACCTTCTGGAGCCATACCACCTATTACAGCATTAAACTGTGTAAAGTCAAAAAAGAAAGCATCTTGTCTTGGACCAGCAAATAACTTAACACCATTAGATAGTTCCTCTATAGTTGCTGTAGCACCAGATATAGCAACAGACCCTAAAGGAGCATTTACCATAACTTCTCCATTTAAACCAGTAGAAGAAGGCTCTACAGGACCAAAAAAGTACATTTTACCATCTCTAGGTATTGCTTGTATTACCAAATCTTCTACCAAATCACCATCTCTATCAATATTTATTTCAGTTAATACACCTTCATCAAAAGAACCATAAGCTAAATCTGGTAAAACGTTAGTTTGTAGATCAACAACAAATACTGTATTGTCTGAACCAGTTGTTGGTTCAAAAGCATAAAAATCTGCAATATCTGCAGTTTGTCCTGTAGTAGAAGGCGCATCAATATGATCTGCCGCTACTAAAACTACACCCACTATTGCTAGTAAGCATACAACTAATAAATTTCTGTTTTTTCTCATTGTAGTATGTTTTAATTATAAATTCACCCCTACTTACGGAGCTTTAAAAAGTAGGGTTTGGTTTTTAATTGTTAAAATTTTGTTAAACAGAAATAAAGCATATATTGCATCTATACAATATATAGTTTAGCAAAAAATTAAGTTATGAACCCGTCTGCTTCTGGTTGGATAGATAAGTTTGGACAAGTAGTTACTAATAGTAATGTTGTCTACACTAATTTTAATGACTTATACCGTAGTCTTTGTACTACAGGTTTTATATATGGAATTCACGTAAAATGGCTACAATTCATTCCAATTACACATACCCCTACAGAAGATGAAAATGCAAAAGCTAATCTAATTTCTGCCCTATATTTTACATATATATTAGAATATAAAGATTATAATTACGCTAATTTCATAAAAAAAACAACTCATTTTTATGAAGCTTTAGATGTAAACTCTAGCTTTTTTGATACGATTTTTACAGGATCTAAAGCAAGTAATAAATTAGAAGCTATTTTAAAATCTAGAGTATTTTTAGAGGAAAATTTAATTAATAAAACATTTGGAAGCTCTGTTACCAACACCTTACTTTTTGTTGATGTTTTACTTTTTAAGCGTTTTTTAACTGATGAAAAAGGCATAAAAAAATATGCAGAAGAGATAGAATATATCTTAATAAATCTTGTACATCACACCTTAAATTCTAAACAACAGCAAAAATATGATGAGCGTTTAAGTTATTTATTTATTGCTTCATTATCATTTTTACCAGATGATTATCATCATTTTGATGCACATTACAGAGCGTGTTTAATTGATAAATTTACACCAGAAGTATATCAATATTTAATGGATATTGTATGCGTTACAGCATGGGAAGATTTAACTTTAGACTACCAAGAATCTGAGTTTGTTTTTAGCATTGCAAACGACCTAAATTTAGAACGAAAAAAGGTTAAAAAATCTATTAAAAAAGTAGCTGTTTTTTTTAAAGAAAACGCAAAGGAAATTCCGTATTTAAAGGATCATAATTTAGCCGAAAAATTTTATAATAATACCTCTAAATTTGCTAACAAATTAATACTAAGAAATAGCAAAAGGTTACAAAAAGAATTAGCTGAAAGTAAAGAATTGGTTACGTTAATATCTAAATCTACCATTACAAATTTAAGTGTGGAAGAGAAGAGAAAAGTACAAAACCAACTGCTAGATATTTTTAAGAGTATACCTTCTTTAGCTATTTTTATGTTACCAGGAGGAGCTATATTGCTTCCTATTTTTATAAAATTAATTCCTAAATTACTACCATCTTCTTTTGATGAAAACAGGATTGAAGAATAAGCCTAAATTGCATAAAAAAACCTAGCATAGATAAATCTTATACTAGGTTTTTTTATGTACTAATAAATTTAATACCAATATTTTAAAAAGGTTTACTCTAACCACAACTTAAAGTCTTTTACTTTTTCTCTACTTACTATAATTTCAGAATCATTATACTTATTTAATACCAGTTGAAGTCTAGAATTTGTGTAAGATACAATATCTTTTATATAGTTTACATTTACATAGAACTTACGACTAACCCTAAAAAAGTTTTTAGGTTCTAACTCAGATTCTAAATTTTCTAAAGTAATGTCTAGCAAATAATTTCTACCATCTGCAGTTGCTGCGTATGTACCTTTGTTCTCACTAAAAAAACATTCAATATCATCTGCGTTTATAATTTTTATATGCTGCCCTACTTTAACAGTAAATCGTTTTTTATACTCGCGTTCTATTGGGTTTACTAGTAGCTTTTTTATGTCTTCAAAATCTACCGATATTTTTGCGTTAGAAGCGGTCATATTTTTATACTTATTTACAGCAACTTCTAGCTCTTCATCATCTATTGGTTTAAGTAAATAATCTATGCTATTTAATTTAAAAGCTTGCAGTGCATATTCGTCATAAGCAGTGGTAAAAATAATAGCACTTTTTACATCTACCTGTTCAAAAATTTCAAAAGATAAACCGTCTGATAATTGTATGTCTAAAAAAATTAAATCTGGGTGCTTATTCTCATTAAACCAAATTATAGATTCTTCAACCGAGTGCAACATAGTAGAAACTGTTACATCTAATTCTGCAAGTAATCTACTTAGTCTTCTTGCTGCTGGTTTTTCATCTTCAATAATAATTACATTCATTAGTTTGGTTATTTAGTTGTTGTTGGCAAAATAGAAAAAATCAATTTAATACTCCTATGCTATTTTATAAATTAAGGTTCTGTAATTTAAAACTACATGTATTTTACATCGTCATCCTGTTCCATATATTTTTCAATTTGTCTTTGTTCCCAATTTTTAAAAAACTGAAACTTATCTTTAAAAACATATAGTCCGTGGCAGGTTAACCCAAACAGCCAAAGTAATGGCATTACTGTCATATTAACATCTATCCAAACGGTTATGTTTTTTCCTACAGAAACAGAATCAAAAGAGAAGATATCAAACAGCTTAAATCTAATAATTAATACCACAATATTTACCACTAAAAACCAACCTAAATGATTGTAAAAATCTTTAATTTCTTTTACTTTTTTCTCTGCTCTTTCTAACTTACTTAATGGTGCTTTTTTCATCTTATTTCTTTTTTAAAAAGTCATCTGACTCCCTTTTTTCTTTTTCCATATACTTTTCAATCTGACGCTTTTCCCAATCTTTACTAAAAAATGGTAATGAGCCGTGAACTTTAGAGTAATGTGCTACTAAACCTATTCCCCAAAAAAATGGTGTAAAATATGTACCTATATTTAAAAATCCGTTCCAACCAGAACTAAAAATAACACTACCTACAATAAACAGGTTTACTAAAATAAACACCGTTAAATGAATGTAAAACCCTTTTAGTTCCTTTATTTTTTCTTTAGCTCTTTCTAGCTTTTCGTTTCTATATTGTTGATTATAATCTTCCATTACCTCCATTTTTTGTTGGTTTCTTCTTCCTCTTTCATTAATTGGTTAATTTTCTTTTGTTCCCAATCTTTACCCATAAAAGGGAAAATATTAAAAGCTTTAACCGCCTTAAATACAAGGCTAATACTTAAACCTAATACAACCCACAAAAACCAAGGATTACTAAATTCGTTAACATAATAGTTAATTGCAGCTACTACAGCTACAGTAAAAGCAGATGATATTACTTTGTTGTAAAACTCTTTTTCTTTCTTTACACGCTCTTTGGCTCTTGTGTATTTATCTTCGTTAGTATTAATCTCCATAGTTGTATTTTTAGTTGGTTAGTTATTTCTCTTAAAATTTATCGTCTTCCATATACTCTTTAATCTTGCGGTTTTCCCAGTTTCTACCAAATAAAGGGTTATAACCAAAGGCTTCCATACCGTGAGCTGCTAAACCTAACCCCCAACCAAAGGCAGGGAATACCGACCAAGGAAAATCTGTTGTTTGGTAGTTTAACCATATTAGAAACGGAATTACAAAACAGTATGATACTAAGTTGTATGTAAATCCTTTTATTTTTTCTACTCTCTCTTTTGCTCTTTGATAGCGTTTTTCGTCTAAATGTACTTTTTGTGTTTCCATAGTTGATACTTGTTTGGTTAAGATTGGCAAGTGCACACTAAATTCTGTTGCGTCTTTGTTGATGATTACTGTTCTGTCTGTTAACATTTGGTAGCGTTGGTGTATATTTTTAAGTCCTACTCCACTACTCTTTTTAACTACTTTTTTCTCTTGTAAATTATTACTCACAATTAGCATACTATCTACTTCTTCAACCTTTAGGTGCAAAGGCTTGTTAGACGATACTATGTTGTGCTTTACCGCATTCTCTAACAATAATTGTAGTGATAATGGTATTATTTTGGCATCTGGATTACTACTTTTTTCTGGTACATCAAAAACAATACTATCCTCAAACCTCATTTTTAGTAAGCGTATGTATGTTTTTGCAAATTTTAACTCCTCGTCTACTGTAACCAAATCTTTATTCTTCTGTTCTAAAACATATCTATATACTTTAGATAATGATGTGGTAAACTTTTGTGCCTGGAACGGGTCTTCTTCTATTAAACTAGTTAACACATTTAAGCTATTGAATAAAAAATGTGGATCTAACTGATTTTTTAAAGCATCAAACTTTGCAGATGCTGTACCTGCTATAATTTTTTGCTCTTTTATTTTAGAGTCTTGTATATACTTATAAAAATAATAAGCATGTAATGCTAAAGAAACCACTATAGATATTAGTATAGCAATCATATACGGAGATAACGTTTGGCTGTTTACATACTGCTCTACACTATTACCAAAAAGTACAATAGCTATTATAAACTTTACAATTGCAAAGGCAATAAGTGTTAGTACTACAGACCCCAATGCACCAAGCCATAGTCTTTTTTTAGGTTGCTCTTCCCAGCTATAAATACTAGATATATACTGAAAATAATAAGAGTTTACACAACTTAAAACAAATGAATACAAAAAACCAATGGCCACACTACGTAATGTATTGGTTAAAGAAAAGCCGTTACTAATAGTACCCAACACATTTATAATTGTTAGTACAATTGTAATGTAAATACTTATTTTTAATATTTTTTTAATATTGAACATTTTAAAATCTGATTTGGCTCTAATTTACTAAATAATTACTGTTCTTATCTGTTACAAAGTTGAGGCATTAGTTACTTTACTCAAATAATTTAGAACCCAATTGTAAATATTTACAGATGAGTTGTAAAAAATTAATGCAATCCTGTAGTTTAAGGTGTAAAACCAATAGTTTTTAAGAGCATAAAGCAAAACAATCTACTATCTTTGCTACCAGAGAAGCAATTACAATGAAAGAAGTACAGGCTACCAGAATTAACAAATACCTAAGTGAAGTTGGTTATTGTTCTCGCCGAGCGGCAGACAAACTTATAGACCAAGGACGTGTAACCATCAATGGAAAAATACCAGAAATGGGCACCAAAATAGTTCCTACAGATGAAGTACGCGTAGATGGCGAATTAATATCTGAGTCTAAAGAAGATTTTGTATACCTAGCATTTAACAAACCCGTTGGCATTGTATGTACTACAGATACACGTGTAGAAAAAGACAATATTATAGACTACATAAATTACCCTAAACGTATTTTTCCTATTGGTAGATTAGATAAACCTAGTGAAGGTTTAATTTTTTTAACTAATGATGGTGATATAGTAAACAAAATCCTGCGTGCTAGAAATCATCACGAAAAAGAATACATTGTTAAAGTAGACAATATTATTACAGATGATTTTATACACCAAATGAGTAATGGTATCCCTATTTTAGATACCATTACCAGAAAATGTAAAGTAGAAAAATTAAGTAAATACGAGTTTAAAATTATACTTACTCAAGGTTTAAACAGACAAATTAGAAGAATGACGGAGTATTTAGGATACAACGTTGTAAAACTAAAACGTGTACGTATTATGAATATTTCTTTAGATATGCCAGTTGGTACTTACCGTGAGTTTACAAAAGAAGAGCTCAAAGAAATAAACAGGTTAGTATCTACTTCTACAAAAACATATAAAAATGAGTAAAAAATTTATAGTAGCGCTAGTTTTTGCATTTGTAACAAATACAGTTATTAGTCAGGCAGTAAAAGCAATGACTTATAATATAAAGTATGATAATACTAGAGACACTATAAATAATTGGAACTACCGAAAAGATAAAATGGTAGATTTAATACAACATTATAATCCTTCTTTTTTAGGTATACAGGAGGGTTTACATAACCAGGTTAACTACCTAAACATTAATTTACCTAAGTATAACTATATAGGTGTTGGCAGAGATGATGGCAAAGAAAAAGGAGAATACAGTGCTATTTATTATAATAATGACTTTAAGCTTATAACTTCAAATACATTTTGGCTATCTACAACACCTAATAAAATATCTGTTGGTTGGGATGCCGCAATGGAACGTATTTGTACGTACGGTCTATTTCAACATAAGAAAACAAAACAGTATTTCTGGGTTTTTAATGCACATTTTGACCATATTGGTGTAGAAGCCCGTAAAAATTCTGCTAAGTTAATTGTAGAAAAAATTAAGACCCTAAACACAAAAAACTACCCAGTTATTATAATGGGAGATTTTAATGTAACTCCTACTACAGAAGCCATTACTACAATTACAAACTACATACCAGATAGTTACAGCATAAGTAAAACAGCTCCATACGGTCCTAAAGGAACTTTTAATGGATTTACAGATCATATCTTAACAAAGAGAATAGATTATATTTTTGCAAAACACTTAAATGTATTGTCTGTAACAATTATAGATGATAGGTTAGATAATAACAAACATATATCAGACCATTTACCCGTATTAGCAACAGTAATAAAAGAATAAAAATGTATATACCGCCAAGCTACCAAAACAATAACACAGAAGAAGTTAAAACCTTTATTAAAAACAATAGTTTTGGCATACTAGTTAACCAAACTAACGGTAAACCTTGGGCTACACACATACCGTTAGAGTTGCAAACAAAAAACGGAAAAGATATACTTGTAGGTCATATTGCAAAAGCTAATCCGCAATGGCATAATTTTAAAGAAACACCAGAAGTACTTTGTATTTTTAATGGACCGCATAGCTATGTATCATCATCCTGGTATAAAGATGAAGAGGTACCCACTTGGAACTATATTGCTGTACACGTTTACGGCAAAATTACCATTGTAGACCAAGACTCCGCTATGGAAGGATTACATAATTTGGTTGATAAGTATGAACAAGCATCAGAATGTCCGTTACATTTAGACAACCTATCTAAAGGCACATTAGCACAAGTAAAAGGTATTGTTGCTTTTGAGATTGAAATTACAGACATACAAGCTACCTACAAACTCTCGCAAACACGAGAGGAAGACAAACCAAAAATAATTGAAGAGTTAGAAAAAAGAGACCCAAGCGCTAAAGAAATTGCAAAACATATGAAAAAATAACACAGTTGTTTATTGTTAATCAAGTAAGTACTGCTTTATTTTGTATTTTTAAGTATGATAATCATTAACCGCCAACCTTTATTATTTAAACTCTTAGTATTTGTTTTTTTAGCAACACAAACTATGTCTTGCGCTAGTGATTCTAATAATGACAGCAACGAACCTAATGAAGACCCAAAAGCTATAGAACCAATTGTTTTTACTGCTATTGGGGATGTTCCTTATAATGACTTTCAAAGAGATTCTATACCCAAAGTAATTGCGGCACACAATGCAAGGGCTAAATCTAGTTTTGTAATTCACGTTGGAGATATAAAACCAGGAGCAGATGCTTGCACAGAAGATGTGTATGTAGACGTAAGCAATCTTTTAAAGCAATTTACCGCCCCTACTTTTATTGTTTTGGGTGATAATGAATATAATGACTGTACAAACCCAGAAGAAGGGTTAGCGTTTTGGAACAAGCACTTTTTAAAATTGAATACAAATTGGACTTTTAGCCCTAAAATTAGTTACCAAACAGAACGTCCAGAAAACTTTAGTTGGATACAAAATAAAGTACTATTCTTAGGTATTAATATTGTTGGCAGTAGTGTACATAATATCACCGAGTGGGAAACCAGATTAACAGATAATGCCAATTGGGTACAACAACACCTACAAGCAGAAAAAGACAATGTAAACGCCGTAGTTGTATTTGGACACGCAAATATTACAGAAGGTGATGCCACCAAGTTTAATACTTTTACCAATACTTTTAGAAGCAGTGCTGCTGCTTTTAATAAACCTGTGCTTTATTTACAAGGAGACGGACACGTTTGGTTTACCAACAAACCTTGGCCAGAAAAAAATATTACACGTGTACAAATAGATGGCGGACACAGAGCTGTAGAAGTAACCGTAGATCCAAACAAAAGTAATCCGTTTAGTTACAACCGCACTTTTTTAGACTAATTAATAGGTCTCATTTTCCTCCCCACAACACCTGTTTTTTATTTCATAGCATTACGCAACACTTTTAAAACTTTCTACTTTAAAGTTTATTCTCTCTATTCTCTACATTCTATTATTCATATTTCATCAATTAAAGCAAGCAATCTACAACTCAGCTTAAAAAAACTACAGTTGGGTTTATTGTATTTTAAAAAATTAAACTAGTACAGCATCTTTGTATCATAATCAACTTAAAAACAAAATATTATGAAAACTATAGCCTTATTATTCGGATTATTTTTAATAACAATTACTTCAAATGCTCAGGCAGAAACAGAAGCAAAAACATTTACAATTACTATTACCATAGATAATGTTTTAAATGATGACGGAACAGTTATGGCTGGCTTGCACACATCAGAGACTTTTATGAGAGGTATGGGCTTACAAAACAAAATTACAACTATAGAAGATGGTAAAGTAACCATTGTTTTTAAAGATATTGTAGCAGGAGAATATGCTATTTTAGCAATGCACGATGAAAATAACAACAAACAAATGGACAGAGAAGCTAATGGTATGCCTAAAGAAAGCTACTGTATTTCTGGATCATCAACACCTTATGGCCCACCAAGCTTTGCAGAAGCTAAATTTATGGTAGAAGACAAAGATTTAAAATTTGCACTAAGATTTTAATAACAGTAAATAAAAGTAAAAAAAAGGAGATAAAGCTATGCTTTATCTCCTTTTTAAATAGAACAATTTGGTTACAATCATCTATTCTTCTAACCAAGCATTCATCATCCAAATTGTTTTTTCTTGTTCAGCAATAAAATCGCTCATTAAAGAGTTTGTTCCTTCATCATTAGCATCATCAGAAAGGTCTAATAAATCGCGCTCTATAACTAGTAATTCTTTTAAAGAATTTACAATTAATTTTATAGCTTCTACATCTATAGATATGTTTTTACCTACTGGTAATTTAGAAACCGACATATAATCTTCAAAAGTGTGCAAAGGCTTACCTCCTAAGGTTAAAATACGCTCTGCAATCATATCTACTTTTTCATTTGCGTCTGTGTACAACTCTTCAAACTTAATATGTAAATCAAAAAAACGTCTACCTCTAATATTCCAATGAACACCTCTTAAATTTTGGTAATAAACCTGGAAACTAGATAATAAAACATTTAATTTACTGTTTAGCTCTTTAGCTTTTTCTACTTCTAATCCTATACTGTTTAATTCCATAACATTTATCTTTTTTGTGATACAACAAAGTTAGTTAGTATTTACTATTTTTGGGGATGATTAAAATCATTTGTTTTTATAATTTTATAGTTTATACCTATTAAGAATGACCATAACTCAATTACAATATGTTTTGGCAGTTGCCAAATACCAAAACTTTACATTAGCAGCAGAAAAAAGCTTTGTTACACAGCCAACTTTAAGTATGCAAGTACAAAAGTTAGAGGACGAGTTAGATGTTCAGATTTTTGATAGGAGTAAAAAACCAATTTCTATTACAGAAGTAGGCGAAAAAATTGTTGCGCAAGCTAAAAACATTGTAAACGAGGCAGACCGTATTAAAGATATAGTAGATCAAGAAAAAGGATTTATTGGTGGCGAATATGTTTTAGGTATTATACCTACTATTATGCCTACTCTTTTACCTATGTTTTTAAAAGCATTTATATCTAAGTTTCCAAAAGTAAACTTAGTTATTAAAGAACAAAGTACAGATACGCTAATTAGAAATTTACAAGACGGACAAATAGATGCTGCAATTGCTGCAACTCCTTTAGAAATTGAATTTATAAAAGAGAGACCTTTATATTACGAACCATTTGTGGGGTATATTCCTAAACAACATAGGCTAGCTAACACAGAAAAATTAACTCCCGAAGATTTAGACATAGATGATGTGCTTTTATTACAAGATGGACATTGCTTTAGAGATGGCGTTATAAACCTTTGTAAATCTCCAAAAAACAACACTGTTGACCATTTTAGATTGCAAAGTGGTAGTTTTGAAACACTAATAAACTTATCTAATGAAGGTTTAGGAATGACGTTACTACCCTATTTAAACACACTTGAGTTAGATGACAAAAAGAAAGAAAATTTAAAGCATTTTGAAGCTCCTTCTCCTGCTAGAGAAGTGAGTTTAATATATCATAAAAAAGAACTTAAAGTACAAATTACTGATGCTTTACACGATGTTATTACAAGTGTTGTACGTGGAGCAATTGCTTTTCAGGATGTAAAAATTATTAGTCCTATTAACAATAAAATTAAAGCATAAAAAAAAGCCACCGTTATGGTGGCTTTTTAGCATTTCCTATTTTTTGATGTAAATCATACACTGCCTCAATTCTGGCTTATCTGTAGTAAAAGAGTTTAACCAGAGTTTAAGCTCGTCTACCTCATAGGGTAATAATCTTGAAATTGCTTTTTCTAGCTCTTTGCAAAACAACTTAGAATCAAAACTTACTTTTTGCAAAACAGTTTTAGTGTAATCAAACATTGCTCTTGCCATATTTATAATTATTAAATTATTATTCCATAAATTTAACGATAAAAGAGCTAATTATTGTCTATATAAAATGTTAAATATTTAAATTATTCAATTAAAACATACGTAATGTCCTACAATATCAGATTTTACAATAACTACAGAACTTTTATATATTTTACAATTTTAGTACTCTTGAGTAGTTGTGCCTCTACAAAACAAAAAATCACAAAAAAAACCAATAGTAAATTAGATACTTCGCTTTTTAAAAATCACTTTGTAGGTATTAAAGTTTATGATCCAGAAAGCAAAAAAACTATTTTTGAGAAAAACAGCACCAAATATTTTACACCTGCCAGTAATACAAAAATATTTACGCTTTACACTGCTTTAAAACTATTACCAGAGTATAGCCCTTTATTAAAATATAGTGTAAAAGATAATATTACTTATATACAAGGAACAGGAAACCCAACAACACTACACCCCTATTTTAAAGATAGTACAGCTATCACATTTTTAAAACAACAACAAAATATAGCTTTATACTTGGCTAATTTTACATCAGATAAGTTTGGTGGCGGTTGGGCTTGGGAAGATTTTGATACTTATTTTACACCAGAACGTAGTGGTTTTCCTCTTTATGGTAACGTAGTAACTGCTTATAAAAAAGGAGAAATTAAAACCTACCCTAATTATTTTAAAGATAGTGTTTCTAGAAAACCACACAGCTTTAAAAGAGAAATGGCTAAAAACATTTTTTATATAAGTCCTAACTTAAAAGATACTATAGAAGTCCCTTTTAAAACAAGTAATAAACTAACAAAAGCACTAATAGAAAAAGAAATAAATAAAAAAATTAAAAACACCAATACATTACCAAATACAAAAAAAACAACACTTTACGGTATTGCTACAGATAGTATTGCACGCCGTATGATGTTTGTAAGTGATAATTTTTTAGCAGAACAGTTACTGGTTATGGCCTCTAGCACTTTGTCTGATACCCTAAATGTAAATAAAGCAATAAAACATATTTTAAAAACTGACTTAGCAGATCTAGAACAACAACCACGCTGGGTAGATGGCTCTGGACTCTCTAGATACAACTTATTTACACCAGCATCTTATGTGCAAGTATTAGATAAAATGTATCATCAAATTTCCAAAAACAGGTTATTTTCTTTATTTCCTGTTGGTGGCGAATCTGGAACCTTAAAAAACTGGTATAAAGGCACTCCTAAACCATACATTTATGCAAAATCTGGTAGTTTGGGTAACAATTATAGTTTAAGCGGATACTTAATTACCAAATCTGGAAAAACGTTAATTTTTAGTTTTATGAATAATCATTTTAAAACAAAAACTTCTGATGTAAAAAAAGAAATACAGACTGTTTTAGAAATGATAAGAGATAATTATTAATCCTATTTTACAAAACTAAAGACATAACTATAATTATAACAGTAGTAATAATCGGTATTGTATACGCATTAACAGTGCTATACTTGATAAAAAACAACAACATAAGTAAGCTAGAAGCAAACAATAGTAAGTTGTTATTTATATGCAAATCAACACTTAAAGGGTTTATTCTTTACACAATTGCAGGTTGCCTATTAGCCTCTATAATACTATTGTTTTTAATTTATCAAAACGGACAATCTCACTCTCATAATATGCCAGAATTATTGTACATATGGTTAGGAGCAGCAGGGGCTATTACAGGTTGCATTCTAGGTATCTTTTTATCTGTACTAAACACCTCTAGTATAAATAAAAAACTAATAGTTGGTTCTTTACTTTTTGTAATAGGATCTTTTATCTGGTTAGAACTTTTATAATTCTAATACCAATTATTTGTTTTCAATTTTAAACTAACAAATAGTTAAAAAACTTTTTTACAAACTAAATTTTATACCTCTATAAGTTAATTTGTGCACAAAAATTAAAACGTAAGTAAACACTTTTAACTTATTACCTTTACTTTCTTAAACGTATTGTCCAGTCAAAATTAAAGGTAGACACCACTACTCCGTCTTTATTAACACCAACAGATTTCATTGTAAAAATTTGTCCTTCTCCAGTTGCAACGGTTTTAGCAATAGCATCTTCAATTAAGTGTCCGTCTTCACAAGTAAACGTAATTCTTCCTGTAGCCTTTTTAGTAAATGTTGCATTGTTACTCGCAACTAACATAGATATTTTTTTACCACTTTTCTCAATTTGGTCAATAACCATAATACCTGTTGCATATTCTGCAGCCATACCTTGCACAGCCCAAAACATAGAGTTAAAAGGGTTTTGGTTAAACCATCTGTGCTTTACAGTTACTACCGCTTTTTTTTCATCTATATGCTGTAAACGTACGCCACACCACCAAGCAGACGGTAGTTTAAAAAAATTAAATACGTTGTATTTTAATGTGCTCTTTGCCATTCTATCATTTATAATTTCTATAAAAGTATTGAAAATAGTTGAATTTATAAATGTTAAATTAAAGTTAATTTTTAGTACTATGTTTTGCATAATACCTTTTTAAAGATATATATTTGCATAAGAAACTAACAAGTTAGAGTTATAGAACTTAATCAATTCTGTAAAAAAATAATTCAGCGGAGTTTGTTCATCAAATCAATTAACCCCTTTTGGTGGGTTATTAAAAGAATATCTAAACTATGAAGATAGAAAACACAAAGGCACAAATGCGCAAAGGTGTTTTAGAGTATTGCATCCTCTCTATACTTAAAGGAGAAGATAAATATACTTCTGAAATTCTTGCAACATTAAAAGATGCCAAAATGCTAGTTGTAGAAGGCACTATTTACCCATTATTAACAAGATTAAAAAATGCAGGACTACTAACTTACCGTTGGGAAGAGTCTACATCTGGCCCACCAAGAAAATACTACGCGCTTACAAAAACAGGAGAAGAATTTTTAACCGAATTAAATGCTACCTGGGACGAACTAAGAAATGCCGTAAACCTAGTTACCAACTCAAAAAAAACGAACAATGAATAAGACGATAAACATAAACCTTGCTAACTTATTCTTTCATATAGACGAAGATGCATACCGCAAACTAGACAATTATTTAAAAGCAATAAAGCAATCATTAAACAACGGTGCGGGTAGCGATGAAATTATTTCTGATATTGAAGCCAGAATTGCAGAGCTTTTTCAGGAAAAAGTTAAAAATAACCAACAAGTAATTACCAAAACAGATGTAGAGGATGTTATTGGTGTTATGGGACAACCTGAAGATTACCGCGTAGACGAAGAGATTTTTGAGGACGAAGAGCAGCCTACATCAAAATCTAAAGCAAAAAAACTATACAGAGATACAGACAATAAATACATAGGAGGTATATCTGCTGGTATGGCACACTATTTAGGTATTAACCCTTGGTGGGTTCGTTTATTATGGGTTGTACTTACACTGGCTACTTTTAGCGGATTTATAGTAATTTATATTCTATTATTATTTTTAATTCCAGAAGCTAAAACAACCTCGCAAAAACTAGATATGCGTGGTGAGTCTATAAACATTAGCAACATAGAACGTACTGTAAAAGAAAGTTTTAACACTGTTACAGATAAAGTTAAAAATGCAGATTACAATAAAGCCAGCGGAAAGCTAAAAACTGGTATTCAAACTTTTTTTGATGCTGTAGGCACCTTTTTTAGCTTTATATTTAAAAGTATTGGTAAAATTATAGGTGTATTCTTTATTTTAATTGGTGGTGCTGTGGTAATAGGCACCTTTATAGGCTTATTTACTGCGGGTTTTACAGATGCGTTTGTTATTAACAACACACCTCTTTATAGTATAGTTAATAGTACAAGCGCACCAATTTGGCTTATATCATTACTAACATTTTTTGCCGTAGCAATACCATTTTTCTTTCTACTTTATTTAGGATTAAAAATTGTTGTATCTAACTTAAAATCTATTGGTACAATTGCAAAAATAACATTGTTTGGTGTTTGGTTAGCTGCTATTATAGGTTTAACAATTGTTGGTATTAAAGAAGCTACAGCTAATATGTACAAGGGTAGTGTTAATAAAACAGAGGAGTTAAAATTTACACAGCCTTTAGACACTTTATATATTTCTACTAGAACTAGTAAAAACTATGACAGACCAGAAAATTTTAGAATTAATGGAATGACATTTACTATAGATGAAAACGGTAAAAAACTATTATTAGATAACGATTTTATATTTGATATTGTTAGGTCTAATGATGACGTAGCTAGAATTAAAATACAGAAAGTATCTCAAGGTGGTTCTTTTGAAGAAGCCAGACAAAGAGCTAAAACCATAGACTATAATTACCAAGTGCTAGATAATAAAATAATATTAGACAATTTTTTATTGCTAGACAGCAAAGGTAAAATTAGAGATCAAGAAGTAAACGTTACTCTTTATATTCCTAAAAATGTAATTATTAAGTTTGATTTTGATGCTGACACACACAATATTGGTTGGCATACATCATACAAAGAAGAAATTTACAGGTCTGAAGTTAAAGACTACACTTGGGTAATGAGTAAACAAGGTGTTCTGGAGTGTTTAGATTGTATTGAAGAGGAATTTATAGAAGATGAAGAAAAACAAGTTAATGAAGAGTCCAACTTATCTGTAGATGATGATGGCGTAAACATTAATATAAATGGAAATGAAAGTTCTTTAAATATTAAAATAGATGAAAACGGAGCACGTATCAAAGCTTCAAAAAATTAAAACATACAATTCAGCACTAAAAAACAACAATTCGGTCTATCTTTTTATAAATAACACTAACATTTATAGACTTTTACATCATCAATCAAAAACAACAATTATGACAACACTATCTAAAATCACAATCGCATTAATACTAAGTTTACTATTAACTTCTTGCTCTGTAAACTTTGGAAATGGTAAAAAAGGAAACGGAGTGCTAACAGAACAAAGCAGAGATATTGCAGCTAGTTTTGACCGTGTTTCGGCATCAGAAGGCATTAATGTTTATGTAACGCAAGCAAAAGAATTTAGCATACGAGTAGAGGCAGATGAAAATGTTATAGACCTAATTGGTACAGACGTCAAAGATGGCAAACTTAAAATACACGCTATTGAAAACATTGGTAGAGCTACTAAAAACGTACACGTTACACTACCTGTTATTACTGCTTTATATAGTTCTAGCGGAGCAGACTTAAATTCAGAATCTCAAATAGAAGCTGACGAAATTGATTTAAATGCCAGTAGCGGAGCTGATATACAAATTGCTTTAGTAGCAAACTCTGTAAACGCAGATTGTAGTGGTGGAGCAGATATTAAGTTAAGTGGTAAAACAAATAACTTAACTGCAAATGCTAGTAGCGGTTCTGATATTGATGCGCGTGAGTTAAAAACAAAAAACTGTGATGCAGATGCTAGTAGCGGAGCAGATATTAGCGTAGATGTATCAGATTCTTTAATTGCAGATGCAAGTAGTGGAGCAGATATATTGTATACGGGTAATGCTACTGTTAAAAAAAATAAATCTTCTTCTGGTAGCGTAAAAAAGAGATAAATACTAAATGTTAAAAGCGTTTTATTAAGGTCAATCTTGTTTTGTTTACAAGGTTGACCTTATTATATTAGTATAAATTTAAATACTGATATGAATTTAACCTTAACAAAGTATATTCTTCCCCTAAAACATACATTTAGTATTTCTAGAGAGTCTCATAATTTTCAAGACAGTATGGTAGTAAGTCTTGGTTTAAAAGGTAAAGTTGGTTATGGTGAAGCTACAGCAAACCCTTACTACAAAATTACTTTTGAGAGTATGCAACAAGAAATTGAAAACATACGAACAGAAATAGAACATTACAATTTTACTACACCTGAAGATTTTAATCAATTTTTAAACAAAAAACAATTAAGCAACTTTGCTATTTGCGCTTTAGATTTAGCTGCACACGACTTGTATGGTAAAATTTTAAACAAACCTTTGTATAAAATATGGAATACAGATAACAGCTCCTACCCTATTACAAACTTTACCATTGGTATAGATTCTATAGATAATATGGTAGCTAAAATGAAAGAACAACCTTGGCCTATTTACAAGATTAAATTAGGTACAAATCAAGATGTTGCTATAGTTAAAGAACTTAGAAAACACTCTGATGCCGTTTTTAGGATTGATGCCAATTGCGCCTGGACAGCAGAAGAAACTATTAATAATGCTCCTGAACTTAAAAAGTTAGGTGTAGAGTTTTTAGAACAACCACTAAAAGCAGATGATTGGACAGGAATGGAACAAGTTATGCACGCTAGTGTTTTGCCTGTTATTGCAGATGAAAGTTGCATAGTAGAATCTGACGTAGAAAAATGTGGCTATCATTTTAATGGTATCAATATAAAACTTACCAAGTGCGGCGGCTTAACTCCTGCTCTTAGAATGATAAAAAAAGGTAAAGAACTTGGACTAAAAGTTATGGTTGGTTGTATGACAGAGTCTTCTGTGGGAATTTCTGCAATAGCGCAACTAACGCCACAATTAGATTATGTAGATATGGATGGCGCAATGCTTTTAAGTAAAGACATTGCAAAAGGAGTAGAAATAGAGCCAAACGGAAATTTAATTTTTCCAAATAATGGTGGTTCTGGTATTACACTTTTATAATGACTTACGTTTCTTCTTTTCCTGCTAGAAAAATTAAGGTTAATGGTGCTAAAAAATTATATTTTGGAGGTACCGCATACCTAGGACTTCAAAAGCACAAGAAGTTTTTAAAAATTTACTTTAAAAATATTAAAAAGTATGGTACCAATTATGGTGCTTCCAGAAAGTCAAATATTAAAATTGATGTGTATGATGAGACAGAAAAATACCTTGCAAAGCTTGTAGGCAGTAAAGCTTGTGTAACCTTATCCTCGGGCTATTTAGCAGGACAATTAGCTTGCAATTACTTTAAAGCACAAGGGCATAGTTTATTTTACGCTCCAAACTCACACACTGCTCTACATCAAAACAACTCTAGCAATTATGCAAGTTATAGTGACTTGGCTGTTGCAGTAGAAAATCATATTAAAAAATCTAATGTTACTCCTGTAGTTTTTTTAGATAGCTTAGATTTTTATGGCCTAAATTATCCCAACTTTAAAGGGTTACAACAATTACCATTAGATAAAATAATAGTAGTTGCAGACGACTCACACACCATAGGTTTACCCTTAAATAATGGTACTGGCTGTTATGCTCAATTACATAAATTAAATCCAAAAGAGCTTATAGTATGTAGTTCACTTGGCAAAGGTTTTGCTGTGCAAGCAGGAGCTATTTTTGGCACAACTAAAAAAATAGAAGAATTAAAAAATACAGCATTTTTTGGAGGCGCTAGTCCGGCTACACCTGCAAACATAGCTACAATAGTAACTGCAGAAAATATCTATAAAAAAAGACAACAAAAGTTAAAACAACACATTCAACTTTTTTTAAAGGGCTTAAATAATAAAGAGCTGTTTACGTTTATGCCAAACCACTCAGCTTTTACATACAGTGATCAAAAAATAACTACTTATTTAAAAGAGCACAATATTATAGTTACTAGTTTTAATTATCCTGACAAAGATTCACCTACTATGAGCCGTATTGTGCTAAGTGCACACCATAAAAAAAAGGATATTAATAAAGTTGTTAGCCTTATTAATACCCTTTATGATTAAGTTTTATCTTAAACTAAGCTATTTCTTCTATAGCTGCTAAATAACGTTCTGCATCTAAAGCTGCCATACAACCTGTACCTGCAGCAGTAACTGCTTGTCTATATTCTTTATCTTGTACATCTCCACTAGCAAATACACCTGGTAAATTTGTTTTAGTAGACTTACCCTCTGTAATTAAGTAACCTGTTTCATCCATATCTAATTGTCCTTTAAATATGTCTGTATTAGGTTTATGTCCAATAGCAATAAAAAGTCCTGTAATTGCTATTTCTTCTTTTTCTTTAGTTTGATTGTTTACCATACGTAAACCTTCTACAACCTGCTCTCCTAATACTTCATCTACCTCGGTATTATATTTTACAGTAATATTAGAAATACTATTTACTCTATGTTGCATTGCTTTAGATGCTCTCATTTCATCTCTACGTACAAGCATAGTAACGTTGTTACAAATATTTGCTAAGTATGATGCCTCTTCTGCAGCAGTATCTCCTGCCCCAACAATAGCAACATCTTGTCCTTTATAAAAGAAACCGTCACAAACAGCACATGCAGATACTCCGCCTCCACGTAAACGTTGTTCGCTTTCTAATCCTAAATATTTTGCAGTTGCTCCTGTAGAAATAATAACTGTTTCTGCTTCAATAGTTTTAGAGTTATCTACAGTTACTTTGTGTATACCACCCACAGTTTCGTCAAACTCTACTGCTGTAACCATACCTATTCTTACTTCTGTACCAAAACGTTCTGCTTGAGCTTGCAATTGCGTCATCATTGTTGGTCCGTCTATACCTTCTGGATACCCTGGAAAATTATCTACCTCTGTAGTAGTTGTTAATTGTCCGCCTGGCTCCATACCTGTATACATTACAGGTTTCAAATCTGCTCTAGAAGCATAAATTGCAGCAGTATATCCTGCTGGTCCAGAGCCTATAATAAGACATTTAATTCTCTCTATTGTATCTGACATAATATTAGTTCAAAGTTTAGTTTAGAACACAAATGTAATTTTTTTATGCAAACTGAAAAGCTTATTGCCATAAATTGTTACAATAGAGTCATAGTCATATATAATTTGACTTTATTTTAACATTTTTACCGTAGCAACTGTTCTAAAACCTGTGTGTTCTGCAGAAGAGTCTACACTAGATCCCATACGAGCAGATATTCTATAACTAGCACAGTAACTGTCACTACATAAGAAAGATCCTCCTTTAATAACTTTTTCTTTAATATAAAGGTTTTGAGGGTTATATGCATCTGTTGCACCAAGCGGATTTTTTTTAGTTGTAACAGCTGCCAATTCTTTATAATAATTAACATTGTACCAATCTGTTGTCCACTCCCAAACATTACCTGCCATATCATACAATCCATAACCGTTAGGCTGGTAACTTTTTACAGGTGCACGATTCTCATATCCATCTTTTTTACTGTTTTCTACAGGAAATTCTCCTTCCCAACTATTGGCGTTTTTAGACAACACAGATTTATCATCTCCCCAAAAAAATATGGTTCCTGTTTTTCCTCCATTTGCAGCATACTCCCACTCTGCTTCTGTTGGCAATCTTCTTCCTGCCCAGTTACAATAAGCCATTGCATCTTCATAACAAATTTGTACAACCGGATGGTTATCTAATCCTTTTATAGAGCTTTTAGGTCCGTTTGGATGTTTCCAATTAGCACCAATTGTCCAGTCCCACCACTGAGAAAAATCGAATAAATTAGGGACAGATTTTTTACTTTTTTTAAACGTTAATGAGCCTGGCTGTAGTATAGAGTCGTGTGGTTTTGGTGTTCCTTCTGGAACTTGTTTTTTCATTTCTTCCCAATCTATTGCTCTTTCTGCAACAGTAATGTAACCTGTTTCTTTAACAAACTTAGCATACTGCGCATTGGTCACTTCTGTAATATCCATAAAAAAACCATCTACAGCTACTTTGTGTGCAGGTTTCTCATGCTGCATTGCCATTTTATCCTGTGGCACTGCTCCTTGTACAAACATACCTCCAGGTATCCAAACCATACCTTCAGGCACTTTTACATCTTCAGGTTTTTCTGTTATTAAGGTATAAGTAGTATCCTTTTTTACATTATCCTTTTTTGGAGTAACAGTTTTCTTTGGTTCTTGCTGTTCTTTTTTAGGTACATCTTTACATTGTGTACAAACAATTGCTACAAAAGATAAAAGTAAAATATAATGTAGGCTACGCATTTTAAGTTTCATAATTTAATTTGATAAAAAATAAGTAGTAACAAATATATAGATCTAAAAAAAGTTTAATGTATTTCTCAGTAATAAATACGTGCTTATTTGTATAACAAATGGTATTTATTGACTATTTACAGCAGTTACAAATGATTAAAAATTATCAAATTGACAAAAAACACCCCTATAAAAAATATATAATAAAATTATATCCTAGTCATTACTATTAAATTTGTATTTGGAAGTAAAACTTTATTATTTTTAAAATTTAACAACTGAATTATCATATAAAGTCTATTTTAGATTTTTATATAAAAACTTAACTAAAACTCAATTTTACCAAACAAAACAAACTAACTTATGGAAAACACAAATTCGGGAACAGGAACTAACGCAAAAAGACTATTTTACGGTAGCTGCTTTGCCCTAATTACAACGGCATTCTCATTTGCCATAGCAGCAGGTATTTTAGATCAACTAAAAACAGAGCTGGCTTTAAGTGCAAGTCAAGCTGGTTTAATTACTTCTATGTGGTTCTTAGGTTTCCCTATTTCTATGGTTGTTGGTGGTTTAATTTATCACAAAGTAGGCGGAAAAATTATAATGCAATTTGCTTTTTTTGCTCATTCAATTGGTATTTTACTTTTAATATTCTCTGGTAACTATATAGGTCTATTAATAGCCAACTTGCTTATAGGCCTTGGTAATGGTTGTACTGAAGCAGCTTGTAACCCTATGATTGCAGATGCATACAAAGGAAACAGAATGAGCACAATGTTAAACCGCTTTCATATGTGGTTTCCTGGAGGAATAGCTATTGGTAGTTTACTATCTGGCTTTATGACAGATTTTGAAATTATAGGACAAAACCAAGTATGGTTATTATTAATACCGGCTATTATTTATGCCTATTTATTTTATGGTCAAACTTGGCCAAAAGCTAAAATTGAAGAAGCGGCAACTATTAGCGGAAACTTAAAAGGTATGTTTACCCCTTTATTTTTATTCATAGGGTTATGTATGGCATTAACTGCCATATCTGAATTTGGTCCAAACCAGTGGGTTGGTCTTATACTTTCTAAAAGTGGCGCAGAACCAACACTTATTTTAGCGTTAACTGCCGGTTTAATGGCTGTTGCCAGGTATTTTGGAGGTAGTATGGTAGCTAAATTTAACCAAACGGGGGTACTTTTAGGTTCTGCTGTACTGGCAACTTTAGGTATATATTTATTTAGTACACAAACAGGAGCAATGGCTTACGTAGCCGCTATATTTTTTGCTCTTGGTGTTGCTTATTTTTGGCCTAATATGATTGGGTTAACCGCTACCAAAACTCCAAAAACCGGTGCTTTAGGAATGTCTATTATTGGTGCTATAGGTATGTTTTCATCTTCTATTTTTCAACCAATTATTGGTGGTTGGATTGATTCTGATGTTGATAAAATAGCCAATTCTTCACTTAATGTTTCTGGAAAAATATTTAATGAGGCTAAAAATATTTTTGAAAGTAAAGAAAATCTAAATGAAGCTGCTTCATTAATTAATGTTAGCGAGAGTAATTTAGAGTCTTCAATAAATAACGTAATTTTAGAGTCAGGTCAAGAAACTTTAGGTACTATGGTACTTTTTCCGGCAATATTAATTGTATTATTTACCATATTATATTTTTGGATGAAAAGCACAAAAGAATCAAGCAAAGAAACCGCTAGTGCATAATGTTGTTTTAGCTTAAAATATTAAAAAAGCTTCTCTATTACAGAGAAGCTTTTTTAATTATAGACTTTATATAGTAATTTAAACACTTTTAAAATTAGATAAGTTTGCATCAGTTTCAAGAAGCTTTTTTGTTGCAGAATAACCAAGTTCAAATATAGTATCAATACTTCCCATATCAAACGTACCAAAATCAGATAATCCTTCAGGTAAAACTATCATATCACATAAATTAAATTTAAGCATAGATTCTGATGCAGACTTTAATTTGTAAGCACGTTCTACAACTGTATAAGAATGTTTTAAGTCTTCTATTTTTATTTTCTTTAATGGATTTACATATACTCCTATAATTTTATCACAGTCCTTTTGTAGTGGTTCTATAGGAAAATTGTTTAAAACACCACCATCTACATAATAAGAACCATCTATTTTTATAGGGGTAAACATACCCGGAAAAGAAGCCGAAGCAAGTACAGGTCTAATAACAGGCCCTTTATCAAAAACCTTTAATGTACCCTCTATTATATTGGTACCTGTAACATACAACGGTTTTTTTAACGCACTAAAATCATCTTCAGGAAAAAAACCTTTAAAATTTTCATAATATTTTTCAGTGTCTAAAAAACCAGGCTTACTACGGGCGTAATTATGTCTATTAAATAAAGGTATTGTTTTAAAAAAGTGTAAAATATGCTCCCAACTAGCTCCACTAGCATATAAAGAACCTACAATTGCACCTGCACTTGTACCTGAAATATGAGTCGGAAAAATATTGTTTTCCTCTAAGGCTTTAATTGCTCCAATGTGAGCTACACCTCTAATTCCTCCTCCAGAAAGCACAAGACCTATATTCATTATAAACTATTTTATTTTTTTAATTGAATTACAAAGTTAATTAAACCACCATCTATAGTTGCTTCATATAAAACTCCATTTTTATATACATACACATTTTCATTTCCTTTACTATTAATTTTCTTGTATTTGTGGTTTCCTAAAGAAACTAGTGTATTAAAAGACCCGTCTTGCTCAGAGTAACACTCTTTAACATTTATGGGTTCTTTAAAATACAACAATACAGTGCTATAGACAATTGAATCTTGTAATTTAAGTACCTTTTTATTTTTAGTTACTAAATATTCTCCATTCCTAAACAATGTACTTGTTTCTGCTAAAGACTTACCATTAAGTAAAATATTAACGTTAGAGTTAAAAAGTTTATCACTATTAAAAGTTACGTTATAATCGTATTTTAAATCTACAGTTGTTATAATTTTAGTTTGTATTTGTGTAAAACTATGGTAACTAATTATATCCCCATTAATAACTTTGGTTGCTACTAAACTACCAACAACTTTATTTTTGTGAAGAATATTAAAATTTAAAACAGTTGTGTCTGCTTTAGTATTAATTAATAAACCACAAAAAAATAATACAAGCGCTATGTTTTTTATCATATAATTTAAAATAGTATTTATTTAGTTTAGCATCATTTTTATACCAAGCTATTTAAATTTAATTAATTTAAAAATGATATATATCAGTATAAATTTTAACTACACATTACTTAAAATTTAGTAAATATATTAACAATCTTCTTCTTTATATTACCACATTTTAATTCTAAAAACTCAATTTTTAGAATATTTACACCAAAATAAGTCATTTTAAACTAGACTAAAACTAGACAAATGCGCATTGTAAGTAAAATACGACTAGACCTAGTTGTATTTTTAACTACTTTTATTTTTTGTAATTTTTACAATAACCAGACCAACACACTTTAATTATTAACAAACTAAAAACTATAAACAACAAGCTATAAAATTTTCAACTACACATTATTAGGTACTTATAAATAATAAACCATTAAAAATAGTTGTAAAAAATAGCAAATTCATATTTTATGATATCCTCCATACTTAAACTAAAGCTTAACTTAAGACTTACAATTTTAACATTAATTGTCTTAAACACAACAAACATTTACTGCCAAGACAATAGACAAACAGAAAATTATTTAAATTTGGCACGTGAGTGGGCTCACAAAAATCCTGACAGTTCTGCTTATTATTTTAAACAAAAAATAGACTTAGATCTTGAGAAAAAAGACACCATTTCTGCAATAAAGGCATTAAAAGAAATATCTATTTTATATTCTCATAATTTAAATTACAGCAAGTCTTATGATGGATACTGGAAAGCACTTTTACTTGCAGACAAAATAAAAGACCCTAAGTTAACAGCAGATGTTTACCAAGAAATTGGGTGGCTTTATAGTTTTTATAAGCGTGATGAAAAAGCTCTAGAATACTTTAATAAAAGTATTAAACTTAGAAAGATAAAATTTAAAAAAAATGAATCTAACGCCCATTTTATTGCGAGTGATTATTTTTCTATAGTTAATTTATACAGAGGTAATAAAAATTATAAAAAAGCAGCACAATACCTAGATTCTTGTATTTACTACCAAGCTAAATTAGAACCAAAATTAACTAGTTATTATATTAAAGCAGAAAAAGGATATTTAGAAGCTGTTAAAGGCAACTATAATACTGCAATAGAAAAACTAGACAGCTGTAAAAACCACTTTACCTACAAAGACAAAACATACCTGGCAGTTATATACGCACTAAATGCAGATGTATATAGAATGATGCATAAGTATGACGAAAGTATTTTAGAGTATAAAAAATCTATAAGCTTATCTGAAAATAATAAAAGTCATTTAAATTATAAGCTAAAAGCATATGAAGGGTTAAAAGAAATTTACCTTGACTTAAAAAATTACAAAGAAGCTTACTACTATTTAAACAAGGAAACAGTTCTAAATAATAAAATATTCGGAATTACTAGTGAAAACAGTAAACATCTACTAGAGATTAAAGATAATTATAGATTAGAAAAAGAAAAACAAGAAGACGCTTTACAAGAACAACTAATAGCTAATTATGAACAGGAAGACAAAATTTGGCTTTTAAAGTCAATAATTCTCATCATACTTATTATATCCCTTCTTTTTTACGGTATTGTTTTAATAAAACAAATAAAAAACAAGCACAGAACTGAAAAGCAAATAATTACCGAGAAGCAAAAATTAAAAACTCAGAAAACAAATGAGGTTTTAGAATTAAAAAACAAAGAGCTTACCCAGGCAGCATTAAGATTAATAGAGAAAGATGAATTTATTGCTGGCTTACAAAAGAAGATAGAAGTAGCAGGAGAAACTGTAAATAAAAAAGTTATTTTAAGAGCACTAAAAACTTTTCAAGGAACTCCTAGCAAAAATTGGTCTGAGTTTGAAGCTCGTTTTACTACAATAAACCAAAGCTTTTACGAAAATCTTAGAGTAAAATTCCCACAGTTAAGCCAGACAGATCAAAAAATATGCGCTTTAGTCCGCTTAAATTTCCCTAGTAAGGATATGTCTAAATTACTGGGTATTTCTGTAGAAAGCGTACACACATCTAGATATAGGCTTAGAAAAAAACTTGGTTTAAAAAGAGAAGATAACCTAGAAGATTTTATCAGTAGATTTTAAAACTACGTCGTTATACATTAACACCATTGGTTCAGAAAAAAAAGGATTAGCATTTAAAATACATAAATGTAAACCACTGATAACAAGTAGCTAATAAAAATAAACAAATGCAAATTGTTCATTATAAGTCTAGTTAAAATTGCATTTTGTAGTGTTTTGTTTAGTTCTAGTCTAGTTAAAATAACACATACATGGGTTAATATAAACAACATTTGTAGCTAATTAACTTAAACAAACTTTTTATGAAAATTAAACTTAATTTAACAAGAAGGTTAAAGCCCAAATTACTCGTTTGGGTGCTATTCTTCAGTTTTACCTTTGGGTATGCACAAACTAGTGAGGTAAAAGGTACTGTTATTGCTGAAGGCTTTCCTATTGGAGGCGTAAATGTAATAATTAAAGGTACAATTAATGGTACTTATACAGATTTTGATGGTAACTATACAATTAAAGCCGAAAAAGGTAATACTCTTGTTTACAGCTATGTTGGTTACAAGTCTAAAGAAATTTTATTAACCGGCCAGGAAAATATTAATGTAACTTTAGAGCCAGATGCTGCTGCTTTACAAGAAGTTATAGTTATTGGTTACGGTACTCAAAAGAAAAAAGAAGTTACTGGTGCTGTAGTAAATATTAGTAATGATGTAATAGATAAAACAGCTACATCAGATCTTGGTACAGCTCTACAAGGCCAGGTTGCTGGTGTAAATATACAAGCTAGTAGTGGTAGACCTGGAGAAGCTGCAAATGTACAAATTAGAGGGCTAGGCTCTGTTAGTCCAAATGCTCTAGGCCCATTATACGTTGTAGATGGTATTCCTTACGAAGATAATCCAAACATATCTCCAGAGCTTATATCTTCTGTAGATATTTTAAAAGATGGTGCAGCAGCATCAATATATGGTACAAGAGCATCTAACGGTGTTATACTTATAACTACAAAAAAAGGAAAGTCTGGTAGTATAAAAGTAGACTTTAACACTTATACAAGTATACAAGATATTACATCTGGTACAGCTTTAATGAATACACAACAGCAGATATATGCAGAAGATGTAATGCTTAAAGCACTAGGGCGAGATCCTTTAATTTTCTTTTTTAATCCAGATGCATTAGATTATGACTCAGATTTTGTGGGTGATGTTCAAAATGATGGCGCTATAATAAGAAACTACAGTTTAGGTGTTTCTGGTGGTAGTGAAAACTTAACACTAAGCTTCAATACAAATTACTTTAACCAAGATGGTATTTTAGTTAATTCTGGTTTTGACAGGCTAGCAACTCGTTTTACAGGTGAGTTTAGAAAAAATAAATTTAAAGCATTTGCTACAATTGGCTATACAAATGAAAATAGAGAGCAAGAGCCTTGGGGTTTGTATGAGTATTCTATAGCTCAAAAACCTTGGCAACCACCTTTAACTGGCTTAAACAGCGTTGGTGGTAACGGCGTAGAAATTCCGGTACGTAATGCTATATTATACAGTTACCTTTCTCAGCAACTAAATAATGAAGACGACCGTAAAACAACAAGCGTAAATATTGCTGCTAATTTACAATATGAGTTCTTTGATGGTTTTACGTATAAAGTAAACCTGGGTAGAAATACATATGACTATAGTCGTTCTTTCTTTCAACCACAATATTTAGTATATGACAAAGATGGTTTAAACCCTACTGCATCTAGAGAAAATGCAAAATTAGAAGAGAACTTTGTTTCTACAGAAAGAAACGTTATTGAAAATATGTTTACCTATAAAAAATCTTTAGGGAAACACAATTTAAACTTTTTAGCTGTTTTATCTTATGAAGAGTTTAATTCTAAATCACTAGGTTTAGGGGTTAACTTTAGTGAGGAGTCTGGTAACAGTTCAAAAACACTAGGTTCTGGTAGTGACCCTATTGCTCCTACTTCTTTTATTGATGATAGAAAGCTAGCTGGTAAACTTGGGAGAATACAATATAATTTTGATGAAAAATACTTATTTTCTGCTAGTTACAGAAGAGATGGTTCTTCTCGTTTCTCAGAAAAAAATAGATATGGTGACTTTTATGGATTTTCTGCCGGTTGGAATATTCATGAAGAAAACTTTTTTAAAAATATATCTTTTGTAAACCAGTTTAAACTTAGAGTTAGTTATGCAGAGTTAGGAAATCAAAACATACCTTCATACTCATACATACCATCTATAGAAAGTGGTGTTAATTATCCTTTTGGTGGTAATGAAACATTAAGCTTTGGATTAACACAAAGAAGATTTGTAGATCCAAATATTAAATGGGAAACTACAATATCTAAAAACATTGGTATAGATCTTACTTTATTAGAAAACAAACTAAACATTACAGCAGATGTTTACCAAAACGATAAAAAAGATATGCTACTAGAGGAGCGTTTACCTTCCTCTGCAGGTACTTATCACCCTAACACTAATGTTTATGACACTAAAGTTATTAACGCTGGTAATATGGTTAATAAGGGTATAGAGTTGGCCGCAAGCTTTAAAAACAGGTCTAAAAAAGGAGATTTTGGTTATACAATTAGTGCAACTTTTACTAAGAATGATAATGAGGTTACTAACCTTAATGGCACAACAAGAGGTTATGGTAACGGAAGGCCTTCTACAGTTTTAGGTGGTAATATCGATTTTACTACTTTTTTAGCAGAAGGTTATGAGGCCGGCGCCTTTTTCTTAGTACAGCATGATGGTGTTATTAAAACACAAGAACAGTTAGATGCTTACAAAGTAATTAATAAAAGTGCACAGTTAGGAGATATGATGTACAAGGATATAGATGGTAACAATGTTATTAATGACAATGACCGTGTGTACTCTGGATCTGGACAAGCAGATTTTGAAGCTGGTTTAAGCTTAAATTTAGATTATAAAAACTTTGACTTCTACATTCAATCTTATTTCTCTAAAGGTGCAGAAATTTATAACGGAGCTAAATACTATGCTTACACTCAGGGTAGGCACTTAGAGCAATTTTATATGTGGAGCCCACAAAATCCTAATTCTGATGTTCCTACAAATAGGCAAAACTCTATTCATAATAATGTAAGGTCTAGATCTGATTATTTTTTAGAAGATGGTACTTACTTTAGAATTAGAAACATTAGCCTTGGTTATACACTTAAAGACATACCAGAACTAGGAGTAAATTCTGCAAGAATATACCTTTCTGCAACTAACCCATTTACGTTTACAGAATACACAGGTTATGATCCTGAGGTTGGTGGTGATGGTATATTTACTAGAGGAATTGATAAAGGTAACTACCCAGTTGCAAGACAATTTTTACTTGGAGTGCAATTGCACTTTTAATAACTGATTAATTTACAATTATGAAAATATCAAAAATACATTTAACTATAGCAACACTTGTTACTATACTTATACTCACAAGCTGTAATGAAGACAGGTTTTTTGACCAAGAAAATCCTAACTCTATTACATCTGAAACTTTTTGGAAAACAGAACAACAATTTAATAGTGGACTAACAACTGTATACGGTGCTCTACAGTTTCAAAGTATTAGTGGCGGAGAATTACAATTTGAAATGGCTTTGGGAGACATTGCAGGATCTGAATCTTGGTATAGGCCAACTGCCTTTAGAAACTTAACATATACAGATGCTACGTACTACGTTACCGATAAATGGAACGAACTATACATTGGTATATTTAGAGCAAACCAAATTATAGAGTTTATTGAAAAAGCAGACGAATCTAACTTTACTGGAGATAGTAAAGCACAGATTGAAGCACAGGCAAAATTTTTAAGAGCTTTCTTTTATTTTCAAGTAGCTAACACTTACGGTGGTGCTATAATACACACGGGGATACCTAAAACAGAAGAAGAATTAAACAAACCTATGTCTACCATTGCCGATGTAAATTCATCTATAATTATTCCAGACTTATTGTTTGCTCAAAATAATTTACCAAGAACTTGGGGAGCAGATGATACTGGTAGAGCTACTTGGGGAGCTGCAACATCTTTATTAGGTAAAGTATACTTATATGCTAAAGATTGGCCAAATGCAGTTACACAATTTAAAAATGTAGTAGAGTCTGATTTGTACCAACTAACACCCAATGTTATGGACAACTATACAGATGAGAATGAATTTAATAGCGAGTCTATTTTTGAAGTTGCTTACTCTGCAGAACTAAGCCCTGGAGTACCTGGTGGTAATGTAGACGATACACCTAGCAACTCGGGCGCAGAGGCCTCTACTATGGCAACTGCTTTAGGGCAATTAAGCTTTGGCGCATACAACACTCTATTACCAACATATTATTTACACGAGCTTTTTACAAATGATGAAGTAGACCTTACAAACCCTATTAACGATGGCAATACTTGGTCTAAAAGAATGAATTCTAGTATTGTACCAATTAATGGTGAAGGCTTGTATTATGGCTTAGAGATTGGTGAAAAAGGAGGCTGGGCATTTGGACAAAGTGCTTACATTAAAAAATTTACAAATTGGTATAGCTTAAAAGCAGAGGATAGTAGAAATAGATCTGGTATTAACTTTAGACACATTAGACTTGCAGATGTATACTTAATGTATGCAGAAGCTGTAATTAATAATAGTAGCGATTTTGCAACGGCTATTACATATATAGATCTTGTAAGAAGCAGAGCTGGTGTAAAAACACTACAACAATATATGGATGAAAACGGAGGTATGTTTCCGCAATTACACATAAGCAAGCAAGTACATGGCACACAGCCATTAGTTACTGCTTCTCCTAGCAATGTAATGACTCATATACAAAGAGTAGAGAGACCATTAGAGCTATGTTATGAAGGTCACCGTTGGAAAGATTTAGTAAGGTGGGGTATTGTTAAAGACGTATTTACAGAGCTAAGAGCAGACGAGGTTTGGAGAACAGAAAACAAAACAGCATTAGCTATAGATGATAACGGTATTGCTCCTTTATTTATTAAAGAACGTATAAGACCAGATTTCTTTTTGGCTGTAGATAATTATGATTCTACTACCCATGACTACTTTCCTGTACCTGCGCAAGAATTACAAACAAATGATAATTTTAACAACTAAAAAACACAATATGAAACATATATTAAGACCAAAATTATTGTGGTTGGCTTTTATGTCTTTTATCTTTATTGCTTCTTGTAATGAGGATGATACTGAAGGGTTAACAGAACCTAGTCACAGGGTTATATTTACCTCTGAGATGGATTTTGAAAATAAAGTAGAAATTAATGGTAGTATTACTTTTGGTGATGCTTCTCCTGGTGTAGTATCTAGAGAATGGAATTTTCCAGAAGGTACAGCAAACGTAAGTAATTCTGCAGAACAAAACGTAAAAGCTACATTTAAAAAAGCGGGTGTACATAATGTTACTTTAAATCAAGTTTTTAAGAATGATGCTTATGTTGGTACGCAGCTTAAAGGAAAAGAATTAGACACAACAATAGTTGTTACTGTTTTAAATCCTGTAAAAACAGAAATTAAAGCTAATTACATAAATCCAGACGGTACTTTAGGTGCTGCGTTAGATATTAGTGATAATGCAGAAAATGAAGTTGTTGCCAGTAGATCTGTACAATTTTCATATGTTGTAGATGGTGAACCTGAAGTTTTTAAATGGAACATAGACGGTGGTGACCCTGCAACTTTTGATGGTACTGACACAGAAATTAATGTAAAATACAAAAGACAAGGTACATACAATTTAAGCTTTGCTGCTACTAGACAAAGACCTTTTGGTGGCGATACAATTTCTTTTAAAAATTTAATAAAAGTAATACCTTCTACAGACCCTGTAGACTTAGAAAAGGTTGTTGATAAAAACGGAGCTATTGCACTTGTTTTTAGTAGAGAAATGGATGTAACATCTTTAAATGCTGCTGACTTTAATGTTACAATAACAAATAATGAAACCAATATACCTGCAACTGTTGGTACAGTAAATATAGACAGTGATGAGGGTAACATTGTATTAATTAATTTAGATGGTACTACTATTTATAATAATGATATTATAAACGTAAGTTATACCAAAGGAACATTAAAAACTTTAGATGGTGTAGAGTCTGAAAGCTTTGTAGATAATCAGCTTATTTTTAATAAAGTAAATATTTTGAAAGAATCATCAGACTATGATTATAGTTTTGAAAACTCTACCGCTGCTAATTGGCCATATACAAATTGGGGAGCTCCATGGGATGCATATAGCTTAGAAATTTCTACTGACCAAGCGCAAGATGGCACTAAAAGTGCTTATGTAGAAATGGATGCCAATGGAGGTATGATAATTGGACACAAAACAACATCTGGAGACAACATAACTTTTTCTGTAG
Organism: Cellulophaga sp. 3_MG-2023; assembly: GCF_030546975.1. Lineage (NCBI taxonomy): Bacteria > Pseudomonadati > Bacteroidota > Flavobacteriia > Flavobacteriales > Flavobacteriaceae > Cellulophaga > Cellulophaga sp. 3_MG-2023. The sequence continues at coordinate 127,103 of NZ_JAUOPS010000001.1, read as the reverse complement.
AAGCTGGTAAAACTTATGAAATTGGTGTTTGGGTTTACGTAACTAGTTTAGGTAATAATAATGCCGCTGGTTTTGATCCAGATCTACGTTTCTTTTGGTTCCCAGACACAGATTGGGCCGTAAGCGGAAATCCAAATTTTGGTAGTGACTTTGCTGTTGGTAAATGGGTATACAGTTCTACTTTTGTAGAATTTAGCACCACTGGTGATAAATCATTTCAAATAAGAGGTTATAACCAAGATAATCCTGAAGTAATAAGTTTTTATATGGATAATTTAAGCGTTTCTGAAGCTTCACTTAGACCATAATATTTAACTGTTAATATTTTAAAACTTGCTCTTGTTTATTACCGTAAACAGGAGCAAGTTTTGTATTTTTATTGCTCATACTTTTTATAAAATGAAACTAAAATATGTATGCCCTTTTTGGGGTCAAGACGGCAAAAGTGCTAACGTTTTTATAGATAATGTTATTAATGCTGGTTACAACGCTGTAGAAGTAAATATACCAGCTAATATTAATTTTGAGACACAATTAAAGTCTATTTTAAGCTCTACAGATTTAGATCTTATTGGCCAGCAATGGTTACAACCTTTAAATGAGTCTGTAACTGAATATAGTAAACGTTTAGAAGAGCGTTTGTATAAGTTAGCAGAGTTTAACCCAATTTTTATTAACTCGCATACAGGTAGAGATTTTTTTACTTTTGATGAAAACTGTGCTATTTTAGAAACTGTTTTTAAGTTTGAAAAAGAAACTGGTATAAACGTATACCATGAAACACACAGAGGTAGGTTTAATTATAGTGCAAAAACTACAGAGAATTTTATTAACAAGTTTCCTAATTTAAAACTTACCGCAGACTTTTCACATTGGACAGTAGTATCAGAAAGTTTATTAGAAGACCAAAAAACAGCTGTAGATAAAGCTATAAATAACTCGAGGTATTTACACGCTAGAATAGCAGATACACAAAAGTCACAAGTAAATTACCCTTTTACAGATGAAAATAAAATATACTTAGATACATTCACCAATTGGTGGAAACAAATTATTAGCAATGCTCAAAAGACCAAAAAGGACACTTTTTATATTTGTCCAGAATTTGGTCCTTATCCCTATATGCCTTATCAACCTAATACAACAAAACACTTGGTAGACCAATGGGATTTAAATGTAAAAATGATGCAGTATTTAAAGCAACAAAAATTTTAGATAAATAACATATTACTTTGTGCTTTTAAAAAGCCAAAGCAAGGTCTTTAGATAAAGGAATACTAGCTTTTGCTAATTTTTCTTTATCTATTTTTTTACCCTCTTTAATAAATTTCGTTCCTAAAACATATGCTTTTGTATTGTTTATGGCATTTACAGCAAGTAGTTCATCGTTTTTAAAATACCATACAGAAATTACATTTTCTTTATTTTGTTCTTCTCTAACAATACTATCTGTGTAGCTATTTGCTAAACCAACAATTTGAAGTTTTATATTATATTGATCTGACCAAAACCAAGGAATTGTATCATAAACGTATTCTTTACCTGCAATAGATGCTGCAACAACTTTTGACTGGTCTACTGCATTTTGTACAGACTCTAACCTTATATAAGTTTTATAATGTGGATTATAATGATAACTGCAATCACCTACTGCATAAATACACGTGTTACTTGTAACACCTGTATTAGAAACACAAATTCCGTTTTTTAAATCTAAGTTTGCCATTTTAGCCAAATCTGTATTAGGAACTACACCTACACCTAAAATAAGAATATCTGCCTTGTAAAAAGACCCATCTGTAGAATAAACTTTAGTTACATCTGCTTCATTTTCAATTTTATTTACTTCTTTATTTTCAAAAATTTGCACTCCGTTGTGGGTATGTAAATCTCTAAAAAAATTAGAAATAACACTAGTAGCTACTCTTTTTAAAATTCTAGATTCGCGCTCTAAAACAACTACCTCTGCTCCTATTTTTTGCAATGATGCTGCAGTTTCTAATCCAATATATCCGCCACCAATAATAACCACTCTTTTATTTTTACTGGCATTATAAGCTTGTTTAATATTGGCAACATCTTCTGCTGTACGTAAACAGAAATAAGCTTTACAATTTTGCAAACCTGTAATTGACGGTACAATAGGTTTTGCTCCGGTGGCTAAAACTAACTTTGTGTAATTAATTTTAGTAGCATCATCTAATACTAACTGTTTGGTAGACTCATTTAAGTGAGTTACTTTTTTACCTAAAAGTAACTCTATGTTTTCCTTTTTATAACTCTCTACTGGTTTTAAAAGGTTTTTAACAGATGCATTATCTGTTAAATAAGTTTTAGATAAAGGTGGTCTGTGGTATGGTAATTCTGGATCTACGTCTATTAAAATAATCCTACCCTGCCACTTTTCTTTACGTAAATTAAATGCTGTATTTACACCTGCGTGGCTAGCTCCTATAATTACACAAATATCTTTAGAAGTATACATCCTATTTATTTAGCTACAGTAAAAACAACATTATCTAGTGCATCTGTTACAGGAATTTGACAACAAAGTCTACTGTATTCATTTGCATCATCTGCCAGCTCTAACATATCTGTTTCAATTTCACTTGCTGTACCTACTTTGTCTAGATCTTCTGGAGCAACAAATACATGACAAGTAGCACAAGAGCATACGCCACCGCAATCGCCATCTATACCAGCTACATTATTATTTACTGCCAACTCCATAACAGAGCCCTCTGTACCATTTACAGTTATTTTTTCATCACTACTTGTTATAAATGTAATTTTTGCCATTTTATTTTTTCTTAAATGTTGCTTTTAAAAAGTTGTACCCTACTTTTCTATTAAAATCTCCTAAATTCTCTATATTTTCTTCTGCTTCTAAAACAGTAATATCGCTTACTTTTTCTGCTAATAGTTTTACTGTAATTCTCATAATTTGTCTTGCGTGTGTTGCTCCTAAACAATTATGGTGACTAAAACCAAAACCTACGTGCGGATTAATTTTTCTGTCTAAAACAACCTCATCAGCATTCTCAAAAACTTTTTCATCTCTATTAGCAGATGCCCAACATAAAGATATTCTACTATCTGCTTTTACTGCGTGTTGGCAAACTGTAGTATCTTCTGTAACAACACGTCCCATATGGGTTAAAGGAGAAAAATATCTTATAAATTCTTCAACAGCATTGTTAATTATATTAGGGTTAGAATTTATGTATTGCAATGCTTTTTTATTTGCAGAAAAGTAGCTAATCATATTAGTTAAAGCATTAATAACAGTATCTCTACCACCGGCAAAAGTTAATATTAATACACCTTTTACTTCCTCTTTTGTTAGCTTTTTACCATTTACCTCTGCAGCTAATAATATACTATACAAATCATCAGATGGGTTTTGTATTGCTTTATCTATTTCTTCATCAATATAATTGTAAAGAATAGCTGCTTTATCACCGTCTAAAGCTTCTCCTTCACTTCTAAATACGTGAGTTCCCCAAGATATCCACTTTACAGACTTATCAAACGGAACATTTAATAAAAGAGTTAAAGCTCTAGATTGTATAACTAATGCCAAATCTGATACCACATCTACTTTATCCTTAGATAATACATCATCTAAAACAGTACTAATTATAGTAGTTAATTTGTCTTTATAAACATCTTGCAAAGGCCTTTTAAACCAAGCCTCAAGTATAGACCTATATTCTTTATGCATTGGTGGGTCTACCTCAAAAGGTATTTGGCGGGTGGTACGTATATTTACCTCAGATGGTACTACTATACGACCTGGAACAGCTTCTGATGAAAATGACTTATAATTATGGGCTGCCTTACGTACATCTTTATGGTTTAGCAACATAACTACAGGGTCTCCCTGATCATCCATTTTACCTATTCCAGAAGTTTTCCTCTCTGCTTTAAAAGCATCTGCAAATTCACACTTTCCCATAAGTATAATTTAATAGTTTAGATTAAAACAAATATCTATGTTTAAGCAGTATTATTAATTCTCTATTTTATCAAAAAAATAAACTATTTAATCACTTTAAAATTTAAATTAGAAACTAATTAATAAAATAAACTATATTTAATTAAAATTGATGATATGTATATCATCTATATTTACTTAAAATGAAACCAATATTAGAAACTATTCCTTTAGGTGTTGAAAAAAGTATTGTAGCTTTTAATTATATAAATGATAATTTTGAAACACCGTGGCATTTTCACCCACAACTAGAGCTTACTTATATTGAAGAGAGTTATGGCACAAAGTTTATTGGTGATTATGTTGGTGCTTATGAACCAGAAGAATTAGTTTTAATACAATCTAATGTGCCACATTGTTGGACAAATTATAAAAGTAGTGCTATAAAACCTAACTCTTTTGTTATACAATGGAACAAAGATATTTACGCTAACATACCAGAGTTAAAAGAGCTAAATATATTATTTAACACAGCTTCTAAAGGAGTTATTTTTAATAAAAAAGAAAGTAAAAAAGTTATTTCTTTATTAAAAGAAACTATAAACCAAGATGGTAGCAATTTGTATGTTTCTCTTTTAAAATTATTATTAAAATTAACCCATATTCCCTACAAAACATTATCTAACAGTAGCTTTACAAATAACATATCTAACGAGTATACTAGTAAAATTTCTAAGGTTCATTCATTTATAGCAGAAAACTATACCCGTAAAATTTACTTAAAAGAAGTAAGTAAAGAGGTAAATATGTCAGAACAATCTTTCTCTAGATTCTTTTTAAAAATTATGGGTCGTACATTTTTTATATTTTTAAATGAGTATCGTATAAATATTGCTACAAGAATGTTACTACACACAAACAAATCTGTCTCCGAAATTGGATACGCTTGTGGTTATGAATCTCTTCCCTTCTTTTTTAAAAAATTTAAAGAACTACACCACTCCTCTCCTGCTCAATACAGAAAAAATTATAGTAAATAATCCTATCAAAAACTTTAGAACGGAATTGCATTAACAATAAATTCATTTGGATTAATTCCTTTTAATAAAAACAAGCAACTTTGGTTTACCAATGTAGTTTGTAACCAGCACCTAACTTTATTAGATGTGCTTTATTAAAAGACAACACAAATGATACAAGAAAAAAAATCTTCTAATTTTAAGCTTAAAGAGTTGCCATCTCTATTAAAAGAAACATATACTTCTTGGATGGCAGATGACCCTTTTAGGCTTAGTGCAATTGTTGCCTATTATACGGTTTTAGCTTTACCTGCATTACTAGTTATTATTATAAATGTTGTTGGTTCTATATGGGGAATAGATATTGTACAAGGAAATTTAACCGAAGAGTTTTCCTCTGCTTTAGGTAGTGATGCTGCTAAAGCTATTGAAAATATTATTGGTGAAACTCAAGGTTCTGATAAAAACCTTATTTCTACTATTATTGGTATAGGAACCTTACTTTTTGGTGCAACAGGTGTGTTTTATCAATTAAAAATATCTTTAAATGAAATATGGAAAATTAAAACAAACCCTAATGCTAAAATCTGGAAAATAATTACAGACCGCGCCCTTAGCTTTGCTTTTATACTAGTTATTGGTTTTTTATTACTTGTTAGTTTTATTGTTACCACTGCAATTAGTGCCTTAAATAATTACATACGCGAAGTTTTACCAGATGTTTTATTATACCTAGCTTACATTTTAGATTTTACACTGTCTATTGGTATAATATCTATACTATTTGCTTTAATGTTTAAATACTTACCAGATGCAAAAATTAAATGGAAAACAGTATGGATTGGCGCTATTTTAACAGCTGTACTTTTTGTGGTTGGTAAGCTTTTATTAGGTATTTATTTTGGTCAGGCAGATCCTGGATCCACATATGGTGCAGCCGGAAGCATTATTCTTATACTTTTATGGGTTTCATACTCTTCGTTAATTTTATTTTTTGGAGCAGAGTTTACTTATGTTTTTGCCAAACGATACGGAGATGGTATAGAGCCAAAATCTATTAGTATAAAAAAAGAATAACTGCTTTATAAGAGTTAACCTTTTATCTGATACAATTAAGAGATCTCCGGGTATTTTCTAAAATTTGATGTACACAATAATCACCTAACTAAATACATTAAAATATGAAATACATTAGCCCACACATTATAAGACAAATATTTGTTTTAATGCTTATAGTACTTATGGGCGGACTCATATTTAAAGAGATTCTACCCTATTTAAGTGGTGTTTTAGGTGCTATTACCATTTACGTTATTCTAAAAAAGCCAATGCAAAAATTGGTAAACAAAGGCTGGCTCCCTAACATTGCTGCTATTTTTTTAATGATACTTTCCTTTTTATGTATAATGATTCCTATTGCCGGCTTAGGTCTAATGATGGGAACTAAAATAAAGTACGCCGTAGATAACTCACAAAAAGTTATAGATGCTAGTAAAGAGCAATTACAAAAAGTAGAGTCTTTTTTTAATATAGATATGGGTACAGATATAGATACCAGTTCTATTACCTCTTGGTTATCAGAAAATCTTCAGAATTTTGCTGGTGGTACATTTAATATGGTCATCTCTATAACTATAATGTACTTTATTCTATTTTTTATGCTAACCAACAGAAGAAAGCTAAAAGAATCTCTGTTTGAGTATATACCAATTAAAGATAAAAATTTAAAAACAATAGGTAAAGAAACAAGTGCAAATGTAAAAGCTAACGCATTAGGGATTCCGTTAGTAGCTATAGGTCAAGGTGTGGTTGGCCTTATTGGTTTCTTAATTTTTGGTATAGAAGATCCTTTCTTTTGGGCAGCAGTAGTTACTATTGGCTCTATGATACCGTTTGTTGGTAGTGCATTAGGAACTATACCTGTATTTATTTTAGCTCTTTCTAATGGTGATACTTTCCAAGCCTGGGGAATTTTAATTTATGGTTTAGTAGCCATTGGAGCAACAGATAACGTTTTTAGATTATTTATTTTAAAAAGGTTAGACGATGTACACCCTTTAATTACGCTTGTTGGTGTACTAGTGGGTGTTCCTTTGTTTGGTTTTATAGGATTAATTTTTGGTCCTTTATTGGTTAGTCTTTTTTTAATACTAGTGCGCATTTACAAAAATCAGTATGGCGAATCTCAGGAAAGTCTTTAAAAACAAAAATCCTCAAAAACATTAAAAAACGCTCAAAAACCTACAAAAAACATCTATTTCTTTCAAAAAAAAAACATAAATGCTTCATTTTACGGATAGCATTAAAAAAGAACCTTTTTCAGTTAATCCAAACTTTTAATCTGTTGTAATATTGATGTAACAAGAAAAGTATAACATTCTGTTACATCAGAATATAAAACAATATAATATGAAAATAGGAATTATAGGAAGCGGAAATATTGGAGGTAATTTAGGTAAACATTGGGCAAAAGCAGGACATAATGTTATGTTTAGTTCTAGACACCCAGAAGAATTAGGTAGCTTGGTTAAAGAAGCTGGTCCTAATGCAAAAGCAATGAGCGTTACAGATACTTTTGAAGCTAAGGCAGATGTTTATGTATTAGCAATGCCATACAAAGCTATAGACCAAATATCCGAGCTTTATGCTGGCGAATACGCAAATAGCGTAATACTAGATGCTACAAACCCATATCCAGAAAGAGACGGAGAAATGGCACAAGACGTTAGAGATGCAAACTACAACGCGTCTGAGTATACTGCTATGAAATTTAGTTCTGCCAAAACTGCAAAAGCTTTTAATACCATTAAAGCTTCAGATTTAAAGAACCGTGCTTTTGAAGACACAGATAAATTATCTGTACCATTTGCAGCACAAGATCAAGAAAGCAAATCTGTAGTAAAAGAATTAATAGAAGATATTGGTTTTGATGCAGTGTATGTTGGTAATTTAAGTGATACCAAAATTATGGATCCAGACCAAGAAATATATGGTTTAAGCACATCTAAATCTAATTTATTAGAAACCATAAACTCTCAAAGATCATTTTAAATAGTAATTACTGCCATTTAAAATAAAATACAAACTTAAAAGAAAAATATGCAAATTATATACGAATACCACGATGTTACAGCAAGCAGTAGATTAGAAGCTATAGCTAAAGAAAAACTAGATAATTTACACAAGAAATTCAATTTTGTACACCGTGCAGATGTATTTTTTAAAGTACAAAACAGGTCTGATGATCAAGAGCAAATTTGCGATATACGTTTAAGTATGCCCGGCCCTAGAATTTTTGCATCTACAAACGCAGATAATTTTGAAGCTGCAATAGCAGAGACTATTCGTGATTTAGAACACCAGCTTAATAAAACAAAAGATAAAATGGGTGTTAGGTAGTATGAATTTAGAATAGCAATTGCTTTTTTAAGCAAGAATGAAGAAAGAAACATCACTTTAAAAAACATAATACAATGAACACAGATAAAAAAAATAAAGTTAATACAGATACAGAAACTTATAATTCTAATATAACTGAAGAAGACTTACAAGCCATTGGCAAAAAAGGTTTAAGAGTAGATACAGGTGACGATGAGTTATTATTAAATAGAAAAGAACCGATAGACTTTCAAGGAAAAGATTTGGATATACCTGGTAGAAACGAAAGTAAAGTATACACCAAAAACAATTTAATTGACGAGGAAAACAGTTTGTTTGGTCAAGGTGGTGAATTAAAAGAAAATTTGGAAGAGCCAGAAAGGGCTAATACAAATAAAGATAATTTATAGAAGCAAGACGTAGAAGAGGAATAAATTAAAAGAACAAAAATGAGCACAGACAAAAATAAATTTAAAACAATAAATCCTGCTACGGAAGAAGTCATAGCAGAGTATACATATTTAAATGGTGATGAAGCTGCCAAAAAGGTAGAAGATTGTCACAATGCTTTTTTAGACTGGAAACTAAAATCTTTAGAAGAACGAGCAGATGTATTAAAATCTATTGGTAAGACTTTAGAAAAACACAAGGATAGTTATGCTACGCTAATGACCCAAGAAATGGGTAAACTAATTAGCCAAAGCTATGAAGAAATAGATTTGTGTATTGCTATTTGTAATTACACAGCAACAGAAGGAACAAAACAATTACAAGACGAGGAAAGACCACTTTATGATGGTGGTAAAGGTACCATACACTACTCGCCAATTGGTGTAGTTTATGGTATACAACCTTGGAATTTTCCTTTGTACCAACCTATACGTTACTCTATTGCTAGCTTAATGGCTGGTAATGGTGTTTTACTAAAACACGCTAAAAATGTAACTGGTTGTGCTTTAAAGTTAAAAGAAATATATGAAGAGGCTGGCTTACCAAAAAATCTGTTTCAAGTACTTGTCATAGACCATGATGTATCTGATGAAATAATTGCTAACAATTACGTTAAAGGTGTTACTTTAACTGGTAGTTCTGCTGCTGGTAAACACGTTGCTGTAAAATCTGCAGAGGCAATTAAAAAAACAGTTTTAGAACTAGGTAGTAATGATGCATACATTGTTTTAGATGATGCAGACGTTAACAAAGCGGCAAAAATCTGTGCAGAAGCTAGACTATATAATAACGGAGAAACGTGTATTGCTGCAAAAAGATTTATAGTAGCAGATAAAGTTTATGATGCATTTAAAACTGAATTTGTTAGCATCATGAAAAGCATGACATATGGTGACCCTACCAAAGATGAATTTGATTTAGGACCTATTGCACGTAAAGATTTAAGAGAGCAACTGCATGATAAAGTAGAAAAAAGTGTAGAAAAGGGTGCAGAGATTTTGTGCGGTGGAAAAATACCTGATACAAAAGGGTACTACTACCCTTCTACCGTAATTGCAAACATTACTCCAGACCAACCTGCATATAGTGAAGAGCTTTTTGGTCCGGTTGCATCTTTAATAAAAGCAAAAGATAATGATGACGCTATGCGTATTGCAAATGATAGCAAATTTGGCTTAGGTGGTGGTATTTTTAGTGAAGATGTTGATAAAGCAATGGACCTAGCTAAAAATTATTTTGACACAGGTATGATACATATAAACTCTTACGGTTTAGCATACCCAAATATGCCTTTTGGTGGAGTTAAAAACTCTGGTTACGGAAGAGAACACGGAGGTTTTGGTGTACGCGAATTTATTAATGCAAAAGCCATTACTCAAGGCAGCTAAAACATAAGAAATAATACTCTTTACTAACGCTAAATCTTAAGACTAAGATTTAGCGTTTTTTTTGCAAAAAACAGTAATTGTACTCTTAAATCATATGAGCAAAAAAGTAAACTATTTGCGTTAATCTACCCCTTACATTACTCGTAAATTTGAGTATGATATTAAACGGACTATATCACTAAAAATAAGTTCGGTAATTTAATCTTTATATAAAAATGACAACATACACTGAACAAGTAGGAACAAAATTAAACAACTTATTAGAAAAAACATACGATGCTGAAAAAGGGTATAAAAAAGCAGCAGAAAACACAGACCACAACGCACTTAAAACATACTTTAATAAAAGAAGTCAAGAGCGTTATGATTTTGGACATCAGTTAAAATCTGAAATTGCTAGGTTTGGAGAAAAACCAGAAAAAGGTGGTAGTATTACTGGTACTATGCACAGAGCTTGGATGGATACCAAAGCATTTTTTGCAGACCAAGAAGCAGAAGCAATGTTAGAAGAGTCTATTAGAGGAGAAAAAGCAGCTGTAGAAGAGTATGAAAGTGTTTTAAATGATACCACTTTACCATCTAGTACTGCTAGCGTGTTATTAACACAAATGAATACCATAAAATCTGAACTAAACACTATCAAATTTTTAGAAGATATTAGCTAGTACAGTTAAAAAAATATAGAATAAAAAAGAGATGCATATTGCATCTCTTTTTTTATACTTAAATTCTACAAATAAGTAAAAACTAAACACACATAACTACCTAAAAATTAACAAACTAAAAAATAAACTGGTTTTTTTGTCGCGTATAGACTATAAAACATATGTATATTGATAAAAAGCCTATATTTAGCAAAATAATTTTGACAGTATATAACGCATATTTTTAAAAATAATATAGCTTTAAATTAGCATCAGTTTTTATGAAAATGAATATCAAATTTGATTATAACTTTATCTGTAAAGCCGTTTTACAGGAGCAGTTACACGCATTAAATTTGGAATACAAATTACACAGTTTAAGTGAGGTTGAGTTTAAGAAAAAACCAACAGATACAGAGTTAAAGAAAATAACAGAAGTATTAAATAAATACGGCATAGAGGTTATTGCTAACCCACAAGACGCACTAGTACAACGCATTAAAGAACTTGTTACTACGCTAATAAATGATCCGGAAAAATCTAATAAGTACAATGTATCAGACTATTTAGCAGAAGAGTTAAACTATTCATATGCGCATTTGTCTTCTGTTTTTTCAGAAACAACATACTCATCTATAGAAAATTTTATAATTCTAAAAAAGATAGATTTAGCTAAAGAGTTAATTATATATAGAGATTATACTTTAACAGAAATTGCGCATCAATTAAATTATAGTAGTGTAGCACATTTATCTTCCCAGTTTAAAAAAACAACTGGTTTAACACCTTCTGCTTTTCAGCGGATAATTAAGAAACGAAAAAAAAATGAATCATAAAACCTTAAACATATGGCTATAGATATTATGAATATAGTTTTAGCCGACGATGACTCTGACGATCGATTATTGTTTGAGGAAGCTATTACGGAGATTGATGTAAAAACAAAATTATCTTTATTTAATGATGGTAAAGAACTTATGGACTACATAACTTTACCTGACATTGTTTTACCAGAAATAGTATTTTTAGATTTAAATATGCCCATAAAAAACGGCATGCAATGTTTAAAAGAAATACGAGACAATGCTACGCTTAAAGATTTATGTGTTGCAATTTACTCTACATCTTCATCTGAGCAAGATATAGAGGAAACGTTTGTTAACGGAGCCAACATATATATTAATAAGCCAAACAGTTTTTCTGCGTTAAAAAAAATTATAGAAAAAATAGTGAAAATTAATTGGCAATACCATACCTCTGCTTTAAACAGAGATAACTTTTTACTTCGTTTATAACTACAATAAAATAGAGCATAAAAAAATTTATTCCTTTTTGTGCTCTATCCATTTTATTTTTACCTCAATCCATTACATCACACCAAAAGAACTTTTTATAAAAAATTGTTTTGGTACATTAGCGAGTCTGTTATTTTAATTAAAACATAGAACGTGGTTAAGTCTTACAAAATATTTATAATTCTACTAATTATTGCTATTGCCTTACTTGCTTTTTTGGGCAGTAATAGTTACAAACAAATAAGAGAACAAGAGAAAACAGCAGAATTAGTTGTGTATACTTTACGTGTAGAGAGTGAAATTAACACCTTGTTTTCTGAGTATGCTTTAATGCAATCTCAAGTACTTAAAAACAAGCTTTTTAATAAAGTAAACCATACTATTTTATTAAAAAAGTACAAAGACAGTGCTAGAGAAACCTTTAGTAAACTTAGTTTTTTAATTAAAGATAAACCAGAACAGCAAAAAAGGTTAAATGAACTTGCTACCATACAATTTAAGTTTTATGAAGCTATAGACGAGTTTAATGCTTACAAAACAGATACAAAAAAAGAAAAAGTAAACGATAGTGCTTTGTTACAAAATGTATCTGTACTTATGGCTAAAATTGAAGGCATAAAAAAGAATATGCTTAGTCACGAAGAACTGTATTTGCAAGAACAACGAGACCAACTAACAACCTCCAGACGTTTAAATCCTATTACTACTCTTTTTTTAGGAATGTCTGCTATACTTATTTTTATAATATCTTTTTGGCAAATAAATAAGCAGCGCAAAAAAAATGATACAACAACTGCTTTTTTAAAAAGTGTTTTAAAAAACACAGAAAACATAGTTAGTTTTTACACTCCTGTAAAAAACACATCAGAAAAGATAATAGATTTTAAAATTGTTTACATTAATCATAACATAGAAAATATATTAGGTACTAAGGTAAAGGAAATGAAAGGTAAATTACTGTCTAACATATTACCTATGCAATTTAAAAATGGCGTTTTTGAACATTTGGTTACATGTTACGAAACCGGGAAAATGCAAAAGTTTAAAAGAAACTATGAGTTTAATAAAACTGACTACAGGTTTAAAAGTAGTGTTGTAAAATTAAATGATGGTGTTTTAGTTACTGCTGCAGATATTACAGATGAACATATTATAAAGAAAAACTTAACTGCTGCCAAAGATAAACTAGAATCTCAGAATTTATTATTATTAGATAATCGTGCATTTTTAAGTAATGTTTTTAAAAGTACGTCTAATATTGTAACCCACTTTAAATCTATTAGAGACGCTTCAAACAAAATAATAGATTTTGAAATTTTGTTTATTAATGATTCTCAAAACGAGAGTATTAAAAATAATATTCCATCAGAATTAAAATATAAGAAAGCTTCTGAAATTTATCCAGATATTTTTAAAAATGGTGTTTTTGAAAAAATGGTTAATTGCATAGAAAAAGAACAGCAAATAGAGTATGAAACTCATATAGAAAAAAATGGTAAAACTATTTGGTTAAATGCAACAGCCATTAAACTTAATGACGGTGTTACTGTTACGTCTAGAGATATTACGTTAGAGAAAATTAGGGCAGAAAAACTAAATATACTTAATGCCGAGTTAGAAATACAAAATTCTATATTTAAAGATGCAGAAGAGGTTGCAGATATTGGCAGTTACGTTTGGTATTTAGACTCTGGTACTGCTGTAATATCAGACAATTTTTATCGTATTTTAGGATATGAGCCTAAAGAATTTGAAGTTACTTTTGATAGTTACCGTAGTTTTATACACCCAGATGACTTAAAACTATACGACCAATTAGGCAAAGAAACAGTAGAAAATGGTACATCTACCATACATACTTACCGTGTTATAACAAAATCTGGTGCTTTTAAGCATATTTACATCAACGGACAAAAAGTTGTTAAAGATGGTAGAGATGCATCTGTTGGTGTGGTACAAGATATTACAGATAGTGTTAAAACTGAAGAAAAATTAAAAGCAAAAAATGAAGAACTAAAACGTTCTAACGCAGAATTAGAATCTTTTAACCGCGTGGCTAGTCATGACTTACAAGAGCCTATGCGCAAAATACAAATGTTTATCTCTAGACTCTCTGAGGGTGAAATAGAAAAACTATCAGACAGGGGAAAAATGTATTTTAATAAGATTGATAGCTCTGCTAACAGAATGCAAACTTTAATTAAATACTTACTTGCCTATTCTAGAATAAACAGAACAAAAAAAGATTTTGTAAAAATTTCTTTAAATGATACTATTGAAAAAGTTTTAGGTGATTTAGAAGAGTTAATTGAAGAATCTGGTGTAGATATTACAATTGATAATTTACCTACCATAAAGGCCATACCTTTTCAAATGGAGCAACTATTTAATAATTTGGTTAATAATGCCATTAAATATAGATCTACAACAGAAACTCCTAAAATTACTATTGAATGCAAAAAACTTACACGAACAGAAATTACCGATACCTTTAATAAAAGAAGAAAAAACTACTACCGCTTAACTATAAAAGATAACGGTATTGGTTTTGACCAAGAAAACGCTAAAAAAATATTTGGTCTTTTTGAGCGCTTACACCAAAAAGAACAATACTCTGGTACTGGTATAGGGTTGGCTATTTGTAAAAAAATAATAGTAAACCACAGAGGACATATTATTGCTAAAAGTAAGCCTGGTGAGGGCTCTACATTTAGCGTGTACTTACCGGCTTAATTTATTTTTTTGATGATTTTTTCTTGAGTTTCATATTTAAAAATTCTACTAATAAAGAAAATGCTATAGCAAAATACAGATAGCCTTTTGGTATAGCGCCAATAGTTTGTCCAAAAAATACTGTGCCAGATAAGTGAGCTGCCTCTGTTATAAGCATAAACCCAATTAATATTAAAAATGATAAAGCAAGTAACTGCATAGATGGGTGCTTACTTATAAATTCTCTTATTGTATTAGCAAAAGCCATCATTATAGTTATAGATATTACAACGGCTATAATCATTAGTATTAAAGAGTGGTTTGCATGTGTACCAATACCATTTGTCATTCCTACAGCTGTTAATATAGAGTCTATAGAAAAAATAAAATCTATAATTACAATTTGTACAATTGCTTTGGGCAATGTGGTTATTTTTTTTGCTTTTAATTCTTCTTCCTCTTCTCCTGGTTCATCTAGTTTTTCATGAATTTCTGATGTACTTTTATATAGAAGAAAAAGTCCACCAAAAAATAAAATAAGTGCCTGCCAACTTATGCCTACTTCTAACCAAGAAGTTGTAATAGTATAAAATGGCTTTTTTAATCCTACTAAAAAAGATACTCCTAATAATAAAAGGATACGTTGTACCATAGCCAGTAACAAACCTAAGTTAGTTGCTTTTTTTTGCTGCTCTTTTGGCAACTTACCAGCAGCTATAGAAATAAACACAATATTATCTATACCTAATATTATTTCTAAAAAGGTTAGGGTTATTAATGCTATCCAAGCATCTGCACTAGAAAAAATCTCTAACATAGTTAATGGCTTTTATGTAAATAAGTTGTTTTAGGAATGTTTTATAAAATTAAAAAAAATACCAACAAAACATTTAAAACAGCTTAAAAGGATTAAAATTTAATGCTATAAGGGCCAAAAACAGGGCTTTTCTAATAATTATATAACATAAAGCTAAAATTGTATAACAAAAAAAGACGGTCTCTTCACCAACTTTGTACCAAACAAAACAACAACGCTATGATACATATAAAACAAGCATGCATTACAAATTCTAGAGTTGGACGTAGCTGGGTTAAAGAATCTCTACGAACTAATAAAGAAAAACAAATATCTAATGATACAGATACAACTACAGATGGTCTAGAAAGCTTAAATAAAGAATAAGGGAATTTCCTTATTAGTATTTAATAAAACAATGATCAAAAAAAATAATATGAAAAAGCTATTAATACCGTTGGCAGTAATTTTAATAATAATTTGGGCTTTAGCCTTTTTTATCTACGCGTTAGGTTACATAGCACATATTTTTTTAGTAGTAGCAACTATCCTTTTTATTATAAAGGTTTTGCAAGAAAAATAATTAAGAATCCCTAAACAAGAAGCATTATGAAAGTTATAAATCTTAGAACAAACAATATAGAACAAGACTTTAATCAATTTAAAGAAGATCTAGGCGGCCGTTTAGAGTATACTCACAAAGAGTATTCTTTAGAATTAGATAATGATTTTGGGAAGGGTGAAATTAAAGGAGTATCTGTAAATAAAAATATATCTTTTATAGAGTATAATTTAATGTTTGCACAAGACACTGTTATTATTAGAAACACTCCTATTACTAACCCTATTTACTTTTTATACTGTGCAGAGGGGCAAATGAGTCACAGTTTTGGACAAGACGGTAAGCAAAGGTCATTAAACCAATTTCAAACAGGAATTTTTGCAAGTGACCCTAGTAAAGACGCTTGTTTTTTCTTTAGAAAAGGACAATCTGTAACATTTTCTAATATTAGTATTAATACATACTCAGAAAATAAAGATGATGAGGCAGATGACTTATTGCAAACTCAACTTTTAAAAACATTTATGCCATCTAAGGAAAAAGAGATTTTTGCTTATGTTGGATCCTACAACCTAAAAATTGCTGAAAAAATGCAGCAATTAGAAGCTATAAAACAAAAAGGAATTGTTAGACAGTTACTTATTAAGGGTATTGTACACACCGTTTTAGCTTTAGAAATAGAACAACACAACCAAGATAAAAAGAATGGTGCTACAAACTTTGGTTCTTTAACTAGAAGTGAAATGGATACCGTTAACGAATTATCTAGCTTTATAAAAAATTACCCAGAAATTAAGTATACACTAGTTTATTTAAGTAACAAGGCTGGTATGTCTCCTGCTAAACTACAAGAAGGTTTTAAACTGTTACACAACCGTACAGTATCTGACTTTATTAGAAATACACGTGTAGAAAAGGCAGAAAACTTGCTAAAAACTACAGATCTTAATATTTCTGAAATTGTATATACAGTAGGGTTAACTAGTAGAAGTTATTTTTCTAAAATATTTAAAGAAAAATACAACTGTAGTCCTAAATACTACCAAGAAAATCAATATTCTGCAGCACTTACTGCATAAATATTAAATATAAATACAATATTAAAAATCCGCTTATTAAGCGGATTTTTTTACGTTTAAAACGTAATCAATATCTAAAAATAACTTGTAAAGAGTTTTAGGTGATTATTGCTTAACGTATACACAAACAACAACTAACTACACACGCTATTTTAAAGCAACATACACTATTAAAAGCATTGTTTTTTACAACTATAATTTTAAATAGTAACATAAAAATAGTGCATAAAAAAAGGCGGTAAGATTAAAACCTTACCGCCTTTTTATTTAAATAGTTATTCTATTTAAAACTTTTTAAAGATGAACGTAACATCCAAGCCATTTGCTCATGCATTTGCATTATTGCCGTAATAAAATCTGCTGTACCTTCATCATTATGTGCTTCTGCATTTTCGCCTATACTCTCTCTAATAAATTTAATTATTGTTTGGTGATCGTCTAAAAGAACTTTCATAAAACTAGCACTATCATTTTGGTCTGGTCCGTTTTCTTTTAATTCAGACAACTCTATAAATTGTTGCATACTACCAGGAGAATAAAACCCTAACATACGTATACGTTCTGCTACTTCATCAATAGTATTTTCTAGTTTACCATATTCCTCTTCAAAAAATACGTGCTTGCTATGAAAATCTATTCCTTCTACATTCCAGTGTGCATTTCTGTATTTTGTATACATTACATACTCATCTGCAAGTAACTGCTTTAGCATATTTACTACCGCTTTTCTATTGTCTTTTTTAATTCCTATAGCTGTTTCTACTGTTTCCATTTTATATTTTTTTATGATTATAGTATAAAGGTAAGGCTAAGTACAAGCCTAGATTATCTCTATTAATTTAGAAATTAGCTCTAAAAAAAGTAACATATCTATCTACATAGCAAAACAACAAAATAAACATAACTAACTAATAATGAGTAAGTATCATTAAAACTCATAAAATAATTAACCTAATCAAACCAATTTTTAGCTCTAAACAAAGGTCTTAACAATTAAAAAAAAGATGTTACCTATATTGTATACTACAAACACAAAACAACTATGAATACTTTTTTATGGATATTATATGCAGTGGTAACACTAAGGAGTATAAGTAGTATTATATTTCATGGCAACAGACCTACAAAATCTTTAAGCTGGTTTTTAGCAGTGCTACTATTACCATTTGCTGGTCCATTACTATATTATATGTTTGGTGTAAACCGAAGAAAATTTAAATTCTTTAGAAAGAAACAAGAAGATAAAAAAAAGCATTTTGAGAAAAAATACAGAGAAATTCATAAGTTAGATAACACTGTAGATTTTAATTCGCCAAAGAAAAAGAAACTATCTAAACTTATTGAAACTAGTACTCTTTTAAAAGCATACAGTAACAACAACATTACAGTACTTAACAATGGCAAAGAAACTTTTGATAGTATTTTTGATGCATTAAAAAAGGCTGAAAAATATATTCATTTACAATATTATATTTTTTCTAAAGGTGAGTTAACAGAACAATTTTATTCAATTTTAAAAGAGAAAATTAACGCTGGCGTAGAAGTTCGCCTAATTTACGATGCATTTGGAAGCTACTCCTATAGAAATAAAACAATAAAAAGGTTTAAAGATATAGGTGTAAAAGCCTACCCAATGATGCCTATAGAATTTGGTAGCTTATTATTTAGCTTAAATTATAGAAACCACAGAAAAATAATTATAATAGATGGTAATGTAGGCTTTACAGGTGGTGTAAATGTAACAGACAAGTATATAAAACCAATTTCTAATGTTGGCATTTGGAAAGATATACACATAAAACTAGAAGGCCCAGTAGTAAACAGTTTGCACAGGGTATTTATAAAAGATTTTTATTTTGCTAGTAATGATGAAGTTCTATTACATAAAAAATATATTTCTAAAAATGAGGTTAAAGGGCAACATACTGCTCAAATAGTAGCAGCTGGTCCAGACTCTAAGCAACCTGCCATTATGCAGCAATATATAGAGATGATAAATATTGCCGAAAAATGTATTTGCATTGCTAACCCATACTTTATACCAAGCACATCTGTACTACAAGCTTTAAAAATTGCGGCTTTAAGTGGTGTAACTATAAATATTTTAATTCCAAAAGTGTCAGACTCACTTGTAGCAAAATACAGTATGTTCTCTAGGTTAGAAGAACTTTTAGAAGTTGGTGTAAATGTTTTTTTAAGACTAGATTTTTCTCATAGTAAAATGATATTAATAGATGGAGAAATAACATCTATAGGCTCTGGTAATTTTGATTACCGAAGCTTTGAGCACAATTTTGAAACTAACGCCATTATATACGATAGCGCAATAACCAAAAAAATACAAGCAGATTTTAATACAATTTGTAAACAAGACACTAAACTTAAGTACAGCACATTTAAAAACAGACCGCTATGGCACAAACTTTTTGAAGGTGTAGCCAAGTTTTTTAGTCCATTATTATAAAAAATTAGATACAGTAACAAACAATGAAATTTATAATTTATATAGCATTATTTATGAGTGTACAATACATAAACGCACAACATATTACTCCGCAAATTATTAAAAAAGAAGCCTTAATTGCTTTATCCTATTACCCACAATTAAAAAATACAGAAATAGAATTTAGATTTAAAAACAACATTAAAAAATCTACAATGCAGGCACAACCTGTATTTGGCAGTCTTTTACGATCTAAAAAAAAAAGAAAGTATTTAGTTTTAATAAGTGAAAAATTTAAAATATCTGGTAAAGAATTTAAAACTACAAATGTAGACAGCGATATATTAATTGGCTGGTTAGGTCATGAACTTGGTCATATTTTAGATTACCAAAACCGTAGTAGTTTAAATTTAATGTGGTTTGGTATAAAATACTCTTTGTCTGACAATTATATAAAAGAAGCTGAGCGCGCAGCAGATTCTTACGCAGTAAACTCTGGCATGGCTAACTATATTTTAAAAACCAAAAAGTTTATTTTAAACAACGCAGAGATTGATGAAGACTATAAAGCACGAATTAAAAAGTACTATTTATCTCCTGAAGAAATAATGGTATTAGTAAATGAATTAGAAAAAAAGAAGCAATAATTAATTGCTTCTTTTTTTTATATAATTTAAGAGTTATTTATCACAAAGTCTTCCCACTCTGCAAAACGCTCTTGCCCCATTACCCTTTCCATTTTTACCTGTCCGCCTTTCTTTTTATTACTTCCACTCCACTCATGAAAAACAGAAGGCATAACCGTAGTTACTTTAACACCCTCTAGAGCTTTAGACCTAGCAACCTTATAATTTTTATTTGCTTCTGTTAAAAAACGATCTAATTCTTGTGCTAACTCTGTGTTATTAATATTAGATTCTGTGCCTAAATACCAACAATGGTAAAAATCATCGTTAATACGGTTGGCACATAATGTATATTCTTGTATTTCTATATTAAATTGTTTTTCTAAATGTTGCACAGCATCATTTAACTTATTTACAGATAATTGCGAACCTACAGTGTTTAAAAAAAACTTTGTTCTACCTGTAATTTTAATTTCTGCACGTTCTATATCTGTAAACTCTATAGTGTCTCCTATAAGGTAACGCCAAGCACCAGCAACACTACTTAATATTAAAACATAATCTTGATTTAGCTTTACCTCTGCTATTGTAAGTGAAGGAGCATTTTGCACTAAAGAACCATCTGGCTTAATATAATCTGGATTAAAAGGAACAAACTCAAAATAAATTCCGTTATCTGTAACCAATTTCATGGCATCGGTTTCTGGTCTTTGCTGAAAAGCAATAAAACCTTCAGATGCCAAATAAGTATCTATAACTGTTATTGGCTTTCCTAATAGCGCATTAAAGCTTTTTTCATACGGTCCAAAAGCTACACCACCAGAGGTGTATACTTGTAGGTTAGGCCATATTTCATGTATGTTTTTTAGTCCGTTGTAGTCTATTACTTTTTTTAACATAAGCTCCATCCAAGACGGTATACCACTTAAGGCTCCTATATCCCAGTCTGATGCTTTCTCTGCTATACGTTGTACACGTGTATCCCAATCTGCAATTTGAGCAATCTCTTTTCCTGGCTTGTAATAGTTTTGAAACCAAAACGGAATATTACTAGCGCTTATTCCACTAATTTCACCTTCTAATGCGTTGTTATGTTCTTCTAAATCTGTAGAACTACCCAGCATCATAATTTCTTTTTCAAAAAAATCTGCAGGTAAATCAAAGTTTTTAAGTGCCAAAACTTGTTGTATACCAGCATTACGTATGGCTTTAACCATATCATCTGTAACAGGTATACGCTTGCTAGTTTTTCCTGTTGTACCAGAACTTAAAGCAAAATAATCTGGACTATTAGGCCAAGTAACATTTTCTTCTCCTTTTTGTACATTTTGCCACCAATTAGTAGTTATTTGGTCATAGTCTGAGAAGGGTACTATATTTTTAAACTCTTTCTCTATATTACCTGAGTTTAATATATGATCAAACTTATAATGCTTTCCAAATTTTGTATTTTCTGCTGTACTTAATAAACTTTTAAGTACTGCCTTTTGTTCTTCTACTGCATTATTACTTGTAGAGATAATATCTGAAGCATGAATAATTCCTTTAATTATGTTTCCTATTATAGCCATTTGTTAGTGTTTAAGGTGATTTAATATGCAACTAGGCCTATTGAAAAAAGTATCTAGGTCATATAGTAACAAAAGTCTTATAATTTTAAACAGGAGTTTAACTCATTTAAAACTATTATTAACACTAAGAAAATAAAAGGATGGTTAAAATTTAAGCATAAAAAAACCAGTAAATAAATTTACTGGTTTTGTTTTTTAGCTTATTGCCAAACAGTTATACTAATTAAGTAATACAAAGTTATGATGTTTAATGACTATTCCCCAAATAGTATTAATACTAACTCCAACGTTTTAACTTAAACACATATTACCTGGCATTGTTGCAATCTTAACATATTTAACACTCAAAAAAACTAATATTTCTGAAGGCAATAAGACTAAAACTTAGTACGAATTAACAAAGTCTATTACTTGGCCATCTAATAACCTTGGACAATAGATTTCTAGCTCTTCATCACCGTCATGATCAATAGTAAATACACTTTCTTCTCCTGGCATTAATGATTTAAGTGATTCGTTAGAATCATGACCTGCTATAGATAAGTAAGCATCATAATAAATTGGAGCTATACCATTATTTTTTACTGTTAAAATTGATTTACCGTCTATTTTAACAAATTTTGTTACCTCAAACTTATAACCAGTAGCTAAACTTGCTTCTTTAATTCTGTTTTTGCTTTGATATTCAAACTGGTCATTACCTATCATATATGTAATATGAAAACGCGCTGCAAAAGACTCAAAAGACTCTTCGTGTGGCCCATTAGGTGAAAGCACGTTTCTTTGGTCATAAGGCTCGTCATTTACATCATTATAATAACTAAACTCTCCTCCTATAGGTGAATTTTCAAATCTATCCCTTCCAAAAAAGTTATGCATTCTTGTATTATAATCATCGTGCTCAAGATGCATAAAAGAATCATCAAAAACACCAAAAGACATGTTTAATAAAGATGTATTTTGATTAATAGCGCTTTCATATTCAGAATCTCCAGCATCAATAGAAAGTGACCAATGTAGGCTGTAAAATACATCATTTAACTTATTTAAAAATGTTGTCTGAAAAGATGTACTAGGAAAAGTTCTACCCGGTATAAAAAGACCGTCATGATTATGATATTCGGCATAATGCCCAAAACCTACTTGTATAAATGCCAATCTGTTATCTTCATCATACTCCAATGCAAATTTTTCATAAAACTCTAAAATAAAATCTTTTAACTCTTGGCTTCTCCAATCTGGGTACCAAGTATCCTTACCTTCTGCTTCAGCCTTTTTTTCTTTATATCCATTACTATTTTTAATATACTGTGGTACAGTTGTCTTAAAACCTGGATATGTAATTCTAAATCTTAAAATTGCTTGATGATTTCTAGATGCTATATCATTTAATTTATTTTCAACAGCTGTCCAATCATAAACTCCTTTTTGAGATACAATATCATCATAATTCATATATGAATATTCTAAGCTATTTACCCCTTTGTTATTGTTATTATTATCATCCCAAAGTACTATTCCTGTCATTGGTTGCACTTTAGTAATTTCATATACACCACCTAAATTATCTACGGTGACATCAATTACTTCTTCGTCTACGTTTTCTTCAATATCATCAAAAAATTCGTCATACTTACCATCACAACTAACGGCAAAAGCACTAGCAATTAACACTACAAATAATAATTTTTTCATAATTTTTATTTTCAATTTAAAGTTAAAAAGAGCTCTTTTATGTTTTTTTATAAGCTCCATTATTTTTTTGGTTACTCTATATGGTTATTTGGCTTAGTTAACTTTAAGAAAAATACTTACGTGTAATTTCCTTTTACTAGATCTTTAATAAGAAATACTCTACAAACAACTAATTATTGTAATTAGCCTTTTATTGTTAGACTATGGTAGCAACAATAGTCTTATTAAACAAACAATATTAAATAGCGCAGCAATTAATCCTACAAGCAATATTTTCTTCATAATTTTTAAATTTTAATTAGAAAAGAGCTTGCATTATTTTTGCAATACAAGCCCGTGTATTAATTTATTTTAGAATAATTTTTTTTGTGGTTGTATTGTGTGGTGTTTTAACTTTTAGTATTACCATACCTCTTAATAAACTTTCTACAGGAACAACCTCTGTATGGTTACCAGTTTTTACATATGTATTTTTTGAAAAATATACAGCCCCATCCATACCTACTAGTTGTACAGATACTTCTCCTGCAATTTCTACTGAGTAATTAATAGAAATTTCATTTATTGCAGGGTTTGGATAAACTATTAAGTCTAAGTTAGTAACATCTACTTCTTCTTTTATTTTGCTTACTGTAATAACTTTACTAGCCGTAGCAGCTTTGTTAGCTGTAGAAGCACCTAGTGATAAGTAAACCATACTGTTACCATTTGTAGGTACAGCACCTAAACTATTACCCCAATTTTTAGTATGCCCTTCTAAACCTATACCTATTGTACCTGTGCTGCCTAAACCTAACTGAGACTTAAGTATTTTACCTTCTATACTTGTTGGGGTCATTACAAACTCTATACCCTCTGAGTTAATTACATTGCTAAAAGGCCACCCTGTACTTGCACCATTGTATTGGTGCAATACATTGTAATTTGCATCTATAAAATAATCGGTTTTATCTGTCCACATATAAGGGTGACCAGTTGCTCCGTTAGTATTTATAAAAACGTTGTACTCATCTAGCTCTTGTGCATCAATATCTGCGTATAAATAAATATAATTATCATCTGCATAACCGTAAATACTACTAAAAGAACTGCCAGTAACACCTGTAATTAATGGTTGATAATCCTCTACTGGGCTTTTATAACCATCTACAGCTAAAGTTCCTGCTCCAGATCCTCCGTTTAAAGTTAAATACACCATTCCGTTATTTTGTAAAGGAATAGACCCTACAGATGTTGGCCAATTATCAGTATAACCTATAATACCTAAACCTATGGTACCGGTATTACCAATGCCTAATGCATATTTAGGTATACGCCCTTCTATAGTTGTTGCTGTTTTAACACATCTAACATTCATAACACTATTATCTGCTGCAAAAGGCCAAGCTGCGTTACCGTTTTCATTGTAAGTGTTTAAAAGGTTTAAGCTTCCGTCTACATAGTAATTTGTTTTTTCTACCCAAGTTTCTTTAAAACCAGTACTAGAATTTGTATTTACAAAAATTGAATATTCTGGTAAACTACCTGAGTACTCTGCATATACGTACACAAAGTTTTCATCATCATAAGCATATATACTAGACCATACTCCTTGGTTTACGCCAGTTTGTAATGCTATGTAGTTTTCACTAGCACTATTTACACCATCTATCGCTGCAGATTGGTCTCCAATACTAGCTCCGTATTCTATAGCGCCGGCATCTACTATATCATTAAATATTCTTTCATTACCCAAATAGTCTACTTCATCTTCAGCTACTGTATATAAAGGGTCTCCAGCATCTATAGCTCCAGATGTAGGTAACAAGTTAAAGTCTACATTTGGACTTGTAGTATTCACAAATTTAGGATCTACAAACTGTGAGTTTTGGTCTAAATTTGGTTTTTGTTGTTGGTAATAAGCAAAATTTCCATATCTATCACCTCCAGCATTAGACCAGTCAAAGTAACCATTATGAGTACCTTCTTTATCTGTGTAATAAATATTATAGTCAAAATCTATAGTACTTAAATAGGGTACATTAGCATCTGAAGGTTTTACTACTACTACTAAATTTTCATTATCAACAGCATAAAAAATGTTATTTTTAACAGTTAAGTTTCTTACATTTCTAGCTATAATTAATTCAGCTCCTGTTAATACATCAAGGTATGTATCATTAGTACTACCATTTCTATAAGAAGTATTTCCTATTACTTTTATACTGTCTACATAAGCTTTTTCCTTATCTTCTGGTACTCCAAATATAAAACCTACATAAGAGTTATCATAAGCAATATTATTTTTAAGCGTATGGCCACCAGAGTTGGTATCTTCAGTCTCATTACCAATAGAAAAACCAACTTGCCCATCTGAAACTATATTATTTTCTACTGTAACGTATTTAGAACCATCACAATAAATACCAGCAGCAGTGGCAATAGGAGACCTACAGCTAGTTACTTTGTTATTTTTTATAAGACCATTACGTGCATAATTGTACTTTTCTAGTAAAGTAGCCCCAGTAATCTCCATAACCCATTCGTACCTACCGGCCGCAACAATTCCTATATTTTGTACTTCTGTAATTGTATTGTTTATTATTTTAAACCCATCAACATTACCATTAACCTGTATACCCTCTGTCCAACCTGGTATAACATGGTGTATATAATTATTTTTTATAACCACACCCTTAATAGCAGTAGTACTTGTACCGGTTACATTAATTGGCCCACAATTATCACTTCCAGTTGCAGATTTTAATATTGCTTTTTCTGATTCATTAAAATTTACTCTATTAATTAAAGGATCTACATTTGGAGTCCATGAAAAATCATAAATTTCATTACCTACTATTTCTATTTTTTCAGATGTATTTGCCAACTGTATACCAAACTTAGAATCCTTTACTAGTTCTCCTTTTTCGTTAAGGCTTTTTAAACTCTCATTACAGCGCATATTTTCTAGTTTAAACCCCTGTACTCTTACACTTTTAGCTCCGGATGTTACTGCTATTAATGAAGCAAACTTAACACTGTAAAGGTCTCTACCATTTATAATTACCTCTCCTTGGGCTTGTAATGTAAACCAATTACTACCTTTACCACCATTGGCAGATGTTATAAATATTCTTGTAGCTTCTGTTGGGTAATACGTACCAGGCTTAACTATAATTTGCTCATCAGAAACCATATTAGCAATACCTAACACATTACCTCTGTAGTCTAACGCAGCTCTTATTGTTTTAAATGGATACGTTTCTGAACCATTTGATGCAGTGGTTCCTGTATAACTTGCATCTACATACAAGGTTGTTGGTCTTGTTTGCGCTACACTTGTTTCTATTTGTGTAATACATAAAAGAAATGTAAACAAAATTAAGCTTCTAAGTCTATAATTTAGACTGGGCTCTTTTTTGGTTAAAACTGTTTTTAAGTAGTTCAAAATTGTTTTCATAGTAGTAATAGTAGTTTTTAGTTATTTTTTATAATTGTGGTTATCTATTTTTAAGTGCATTCTATTTGTTAAAAATCTAATTATCAGTTTCAATTTAAAAATGTGTTCGAGCACATTTTAAAGCAAATATATAAAAATATTTAGTGTTCTCGATAACATTTTTTAAAAAAATATTAATATTATTATAAATTTTGATTTAAAAAAACAATATTAACAGACTAAAAATCTTACAAGATTAGGTTCTTAAGTACTAAAAACATTAGGAAAAATAGAATTATATGTTTGAATAGTAAATAAAAAATATGATTAAAATAAAATTAATAGTTAAACCTAGTCTGGCAAATTATAATACATAACAAGCTACAATTTGTTAAAAATTATATTTTTATATAAGTTTTATTTTTATACATATACCATAATAAAAGATACATAATACAAAACCCTCCAAATGATGTTAATGCATTGTAATATGCTCCAAAAAACTGTTCTAGACCAAATAAAATATCTTCTGAAATTTTTGGAAAATTTAATACGTGAGACAGAACATAAGCTGTAATTGCATTAACTCCTATAATTTTTAAAGGAAGACTCCATTTTACAATACCTTTTACATCTATAACTAAATAAAATATATTGTACAAAAGCATACATAACCCTGATGATAATAAAACAAATGTACTGTTCCACAACTTTTTAACACTAGGATGAAATATATTTAAAAACAAACCTATTGTAATAAATGCTAACCCTAATAAAAAAATATGTAATGCTGTTTTTTTGGGAGATAAGTTTGATTTTAGTATTTCTCCTATAAATAAACCCGAAAGTGTAGTTGCTGTAAACCCTAAACTACTTAACAGCCAAGTGTACTGGTAACCATCATCAAACCTACCAAAAACTATATTGTCTACATAAATAGCAATATTTTTATCTGGTAATAACTCACTAATCCCTATACCTGGTACAGGTGCAAGCTCTAGCAACAATATATATATGATAATACATGTTGCAAAAGCTATATATCTATTTATTTTACTTAAATGAATATAAAATATACAAGCAAATAAATAGCCAACTGCAATGGCTTGTAATGTATTACTAAAAATTTTAAACTCATTAATACTAAAGTGTAGTAAATTTCCCTGTACAACCCAACCTAGTATAAATAAAATAAAAAAGCGTTTAATTATGTGCGGGTAAAGCTTTAATTTATTATCAATTTCTTTTTTTCGTTTTTCTAAAGAAAAAGGAATTACCACTCCTACTAAAAATAGGAATAAAGGCATAATAATGTCATAAAAATGAAACCCAAACCATTTTGGATGCTTAAATTGAGTAGCTAAAAAACCAGAAAAATTAGTTTGCGAAGCGCTATGTAAGTTTTCAAAAAAGTGATCTGCAAAAATAATCATAAGCATATCAAAACCTCTTAACGCATCTATTGATAATAACCTCTTATTTTGTTTATTTAAATTATCCACCTAAAAAATTATTAAACTTATGTGTAATAAAGCTGTCTAAATATTTTAAAAATTGATAAATTTTAGACTAGCCTTTTATTTTTTATGGGGAAAATATTAGCTAAAAAAGTTTGGTTTAAAACTAGAATTTTAAGCTTTATGTTATATAGCTACTACTTATAAATATTAGTTTGTATTATTTTTACTCACAAAGACCTGTAGACTCTATAGGAACCTCATAACTAACAAATTTACTAGTGCCTGTTACGTTAGGAAAAGTACCAACGGCAGCCCAACCAATAGTTAACTCTGTAAAAGCAAAGCTTATGGTACTACCTATAGAGCCAAACTGAGTTTTTGGAATACTAAATTCTATAGCGTTTGTATCATTATCTACACTAATAACACCAGATGAAGTAAGGTTTTCTCCAGAACCAGCTAAAGCAGACCAACCCCAACCTCCATTAGGATCTGTATGTTGAAAAAAAGACCCCCAAGAATTACTAAGCAAAGGACCTTCAAACAATAGTTCTGCTCCAGAGCCCTCTGGCCACTGCCAGCTTAAAAAACCGCTAGATGCGTCTCCGTCTGTACTTATAAATATATTAACTAGCTCCATTTGCATAGTAGAATTGCCTTCTAAGTAAACATTTACGTTATCTCCTTTTCCCCATACTTTTATTTTTTGCATGGATGCTGCTGTTGGTTCTTGATATAAATATTCTATAGATTCCCAATCTGTAAAATCACCATCAATTGCTATATCTACATCAAGAACTTCTGGAGCTGTAATTATTTTTGTTACAGCAGCCTCTTGTCCTAAATCATTAATTGCGGTTAATGTTACCTTTATCTCCCCTCCTATATTAACATACCTATAAGTAGGGTTCTCCTTGTCACAGTAAAAACTTAAATCTCCAAAATCCCATCTATAGGTAGTTGCACCTTCAGAAAGGTTTGTAAATGAAAATAAATTATCGTCATTAGAAAATGAAAAATCTGCAACAACATTACCATTATCAGAATTAGTGTCAGTGTCATCTGATCCGCAGCTCAAAATGAGAAAAACAGAAAAGGTGCTTAGTAAGAAAATTATTTTTTTCATAATCATTATAGTTAAAGATTAAATTTTGATTTTAGTTAATGGTTAGTGTGTGAGAAAGCTTATTTAAACCTTCTAATGCGTTCCAAGTATCACTATTTGCTAGTTGTATTGCATATTCTGGCCTGTCTGCCAATTTACTGCTTTGGTCTTCAATTTTTAAAAACAAGTCATATTTTCCTGCAGGAATTCCTGTTAATGCAACAGACTCATTTAATTGTAAATCTACATTAGGTAACACCTTTCTAACATCAAAATTTAATGCCTTTTTATACAAGGTTCCATCTGTAGCTTTAAGTACTAAAAAAGTATTTTTCTGATTATAAACTGGAGCATACCCAACATTACTTATCACTGCATTTAAATTAAAATTACTGCTAGCAGTTACTTCTTTTTGTAATTCTGCAGATTTTAAAACAAGTCTGTATCCTAACTTTTTTTGAAAATCTACAAAGCAGCTATTATTTCTCCAGACATTAAGCACTGGGCCATACCAATCTAAGTTTAAATATGTCCATTTTAACAAAGTCATTTCCTCCTCTGCTGTAGCACAACTAGCTGTTGGTATTCCGCTAGGCGGACAAGTTTCTCCGCCAGTAGGCACAAAACTTGCTTCATCACTAATATAACTTTTTTCAATAGTTACATTCTGGTAAGTACCGTAATCATCTACACTAGCTAAAAAACAATCGTTATGAAAACCCACACGGGCTATGTCTGTTGTACCGTACCCAACGGTTTCATCTATAGCATTGGTATAATCAAAAACTTCTTGCTTATATTTTGGTGTTCTTAATTGTATTTTTACTTCTTTAGGAAATACATCTAACAGCTTGTTTACAACGGCTTTTCTACTTTCTGTTGTTGTTAAGTTATTTGTTGAAAAAGCCCATTCTCCCCATGAGCCAATAAAACCAGCTTGTACAAAAGCTATTACATCTGCATTATCTGACACTATTGGTTTAAGCTGATCTAAGTGGTTTTCTATTATGTTTAATGGAGCATCAGTTTCATCAGAATTACTATTATATGCAAAACGCAAAACACATTTAATTCCTGCTTCCCTTAACCTTTCAAAATCTGTTTTAATAAGGTTTAACTGAACTTCACTTAAATCTGAATTTTTAAAAGCATCTAGATAGTATAGTCGTAAAATAATAGTTACATTTTCATTTTTTAAACTGTTTAATGTCACTAAACTTAACGGATCTCCTTCAGAGAGAACACTCCAGCTATGCATAAATCCACGTTCTGGATTAGAAATTACTTCTAAAGATTCTGTATATTTTATTTCACTTAACGTGTCATCTGCAATTACCTCATCATCACCAGAAGAACTACTACTACAGCTAATAACCATAATTAATAGTGTTAACGCTAAAATTCTATTTTTCATCATTTTATTTTTTATAATAGTTAAAAGGGTATTAGTACGTATTTTTTATCCAGTTATATGGTTTTCTTTTAACCCAATTACCTCTTGTAAAGTCAGGGAAATCTTGAGGTTCACCATTGTTTTCTATAGATGCTTCTGACAAAGGTGTTATGGCGCTCCAGGCAGCTGCATCATAAGCATCCATTGGTGGTGCTATATTTTTTTTAGCAGCTTCTACAAAAGCATGAATTACAAAAAAGTCCATACCTCCATGTCCAGATCCATTAGCTAAATCGCCAAATTTTTTCCATAATGGGTGGTCATATTTTTTTAACCACTCATCTGCTTTATCCCATTTATGAGGCTCTGTTATTTTATCTATATGAATTCTATTACCATCTACTTCCCATAAACCATTTGCACCCTGAACTCTAAAACCTAAGGAATAAGGTCTTGGTGAATTGGTATCATGAGTAACAATTATGCTTTCTCCATTAGATGTTTCTATGGTAGATGTTATTACGTCTCCCAGTTTAAAATTTAATTTTGCATTTGGATGATGTTTTCCTCCGTTCTCTACTATGTAATTATGAAGCCCTACTGCTTTAGTAGCTGTAGATGTTAGTGTCATAAACCTGTTACCTCTATTAATATCACACATTGCAGCCACAGGTCCAATACCATGAGTAGGGTAAATATCTGCATTTCTTAATAAGGAGTGTTGTGTTCTCCATGCAGATTCTGATATTCCTTTTTCTCCAAACTCTACACCTTTACCGTAGGGTGTTTTACCATCATTAAATTTTACATGTCTTAAGTCATGCTGATAACCACATCTAAAATGTAATAGTTCTCCAAAAACGTTTTGCTTTACCATATTAAGTACAGCCATAACGTCTCTTCTGTAATTAACATTTTCTAAAATCATTAAATGTGTTCCGGTTTCTTCATGTGTATTAACAAGATCCCAACATTCTTCCATTGTGTTGGCCGCAGACACCTCTAAACCGGTATATTTACCAGCTCTCATTGTATCTTTTGCCATAAGCGTATGCCACAACCACGGAGTAGAAATAATTACAGCATCTACATTGTTTAAATCTAAAAGGTTTCTATAATCATAATCATCTTTACCAAACGTTAAGGGCTTTTTTTGCCCTTTACTTGTAATTTTGTTTACTGCAATATCAATTCTTTTAGGGTCAATATCACATATTGCAGTTATTGTAATATCGTCCCTTAACAAAAGGTTATCTAAATGGTTAGTGCCGCGTAAGCCTACGCCTATCATACCTATTTTAAGGTTATGATGTTTATTATTATTATTATTATTAATTCCAAAAGTCAATCCTGGTAAAAGAGATATTCCTGTTCCTAGAATTGTACTTTTTTTTATAAAATTTCGTCTAGAGTCCATTATATTTTCTTAATTATTCTGTGTAATTAGTTGTTGTATTAAAGTGTAATTAATTTAGATATAAGGATTGCCTATTTATATACAAAATAAACAACCCTCACCTACTAAACTAACTGAACTAATTGTAACCTGGGTTTTGTAAAAAAGCACCTTTACCCTCACTTACCTTATCTAGAGAAAAAGGAAAGAGAGCTTTATGTGGAGCTGTTTGACTAGAAACACCATTTAAATCTATATTATAATCACTGTATTTACCGTGTCTAATTAAATCTGCTCTGTATTGGCCATTTTCACACCAATATTCATGAGACCTTTCTAATAAAATCATTTTATTAAATGTATCTATGTCTGCATAATCTGCTAGTAAAATTGCATCTAAACCTGCTCTATTTCTAACCATATTAACTAAATCTATAGCCTGTTGGCTAGGAGTGTTATTTTTATTAGCCAAAGCTTCTGCCTTAGACAATAAAACATCTGCATACCTATACATTACAATATCTACCGTTGTTATTGCTGTACTTCTGGCTGCATCTTCTGAAATTTTTAATGGTATAGGTCCGTATTGCATAATAGTACCAGGGTTACTTCTATTATAGGTAACACCATCTGTACCCACATACTCTGCTATAAGATTTGTTTTTCTTATATCTTGCTCTTCAAAAGAATCATAAAATTTCCAAGAGCTTTGTATTGTTCCCCAACCTGCTCTTCCTGGATAGTTTGATGGTAACACCATTAACTGCCATTGATTTTCGCTGGTACCGGCATAATCTGCAGGTATAGCCCAAATAATTTCGTTACTATCTACAGGTGCTTGCACATCAAACATGCTCAAATAATCATCCTCTAACTCATAATGGTTCATAGCCATTATTAAATTAGCCTGTTTTTCTACATCTGCCCATCTTTTTTCATGCAAATACAGCCTAATTAATAACATACGAGCCATACCCTGACTAAATCTCCCGTATTTAGCTTCTGATGGAGGTAACAAGTCTGAAGCTGCATCTAATAAATCTTTTTCAATAAAACGCACCATTTCATCATTACTTAACCTAGCTAAAGGTTCTTCACTTAAAGGATTTTTTAATACCTCTAATGGTGCTACTACTATTGGTCCATACATGTCAAAAAGTTCATAACACAACAGTGCTCTTGCACATTTTATCTCTGCTATTCCTGATATTTTTAAATTTTCATTAACAGAAGAGTTTTGAATTCTATCAATACTCAATGTCATACTACTTATTTTATTATAAAAATCATCATAAAAACGGGTTATGCCTCCACTATTTTGCGCAGTATAACTATGTAATGTAGCTAGTTGTTGAACTCCAAAATCACCTTGAAGAATTTCAGTAGTTGCATCTAAAACAAACATAGTACCTTTTTCAGATGTGGAATGGATACCATCAGAATAAGCTCCTCTTAAGGGATAATAAGCTGCATAAACCAATGATTGGATATCAGCCTCTGAGGTAGGAAAAATATCAGGATTAATTTCATCATAATTTACTGACTCTAATTCTGGATTACATGCAAATGATAAAGTTAAACAAGTGCCTAATAATATTAGTTTAATTTTTTTCATAATCATTTTTTTAAAATTTTAAGTCTAGACCAACAGTAAAAGTTCTAACATTAGGGTAAGATGCTACTAAATTTGATGTATCTCCACTAACATCAGGATCATAACCATTTGTTTCTGGATCTACTCCCTTATAAGGTGTAATAACAAATATATTTTGTCCGCCTACACGTAATGCTGCACTAGACAAATGTTTACCAAAACAATTTTTAGGAAATTGATATGATAATGAAATATTACTTAAACGTATAAACCAGGCATCTTGTAAAAAGAAATCACCAGAGTCATATAATGAATAACCAAAATTAGATCCTGGCCTTGTTGTAGATGGGTTTTCTGGTGTCCATCTATTCAATATATTTCTTAATGCATTTGCACCATTTTTTGCTACACCGTCTGTAGATACCCCGTAAGTAAAATCTGTTGCGTCTATAATTTCTCTACCAAACATTGCATTAAAATGAAAGTTTAATTGAAAGTTTTTGTAAGTAATCATATTACTAAAACCTGCAATAAAATCTGGGTCTGAAGAACCAAGTAATACAATATCTGCTTCATCAATTTTTCCGTCTGCTTCTCCTGTTCTTTGAAAAATACCATTTTCATCAACAATAGGGTTTCCAGATCCGTCTCTTAAATAACCGTTTACATCTTTTAATTTTATTTGACCAGGAAATAAATCTGGTTGTGCAGTTACTACTTCACCTGCTTGCATTATTCCATCAGATAAATAACTAAACTGCGCACGTATAGGATCATCTACATTTTCATAAACTGCTGGTTTCCAATCTGGAGCCCTTTCTAGCCACCTATCATCAAAGGTTGAATAAGTGAATGTACTTTTCCAAGTAAAATTTTTAGTTTGAATATTTACTGTATTTAAAGTAAACTCTATACCTCTACTTTGGGTTTTTCCAATATTTGCCCAAACTTGATTTATCTCGTTGTATGAGTTAATTGGGTTTAAACTTAAAAGGTCTGAAATTTCTTTGTCAAAAAGCTCTACAGATCCGGAAACTCTATTTTTAAAGAAACCAAAGTCTAATCCTAAGTTTTTTTCTGTTGTTGTTTCCCATTTTAAGCTTGGATTTGCTAACCTTGAAGCAAAAACACCAACTAGTACAGATTCATCAGGATTTAAATAAGCTGGTTTTGCAAAATATGAAGCAAATGCATTACCGCCTATATCTGCATTACCTGTTTGCCCATAACCATATCTTAATTTAAGCTGTGATACTTTACCCTTTAAACTTTTCATAAATGGTTCTTCTGCTATATTCCACCCTATTGCCATAGAAGGAAAGATTGCAAATTTGTTATTTTCTGAAAAATTACTGGAACCATCTCTACGTATTGTAGATGTTAAAATATAACGATCTTTATATATGTAATTTAACCTACCAAAATAAGATACTATTTTACTAGTAGATTTAGAGGAACTTACATCTGGCACTCCTGCTCCTGCATTCATATTATTCCATAAAAAAGCATCTGTAATAAAATCATTATTAGCTAACGAATTTCCACTAGACTCAAAATTTTGATGAGAGTAACCAGCCAATAAGTTTAAACTATGATCTTCTAAAATATTAGCTTTATAATTTAAGGTAATGTCTAAAAGTTTATCATTTTTTTGTTCACTAGCTATTGAAGCTCTTCCGTTTTCATTTTCTCCCCATAACGTAGTTCTTGGTAAATAAGTGTTTCTTACACTTAAACCCTGGTCTATACCTGCTTGGGTTCTTAAAGTTAAACCCTTTAATGGTTTTACTTCTAAATACACATTTGCTAATGTCCTATCTGTTCTTGCCTCATCAGATATAGTAAGTAGAGATGCTGGGTTTGGAATTATAGCATAATCTGGATTAGTTGGATAATTACCAAAACTATCTACCTCGTCTATTAACGGACTATATTGTAAAGCAGACCTTATTATTCCTGAGTTTTCAAAAGCTTGCCCACCTAATTGTGTATTTTGATTATTTATTGTACTCTTTGTAAAGCTTAGACCAATACTAATTTTATCATTAAATTTTTGATTTAAATTAAAACGTAAAGAAGCTCTTTCAAACTCAGAACTTTTTAAAACTCCTTTATGCTCAAATAAATTACCAGACAAATAATATTTAGTAGACTCTGTACCTCCTTTTAATGAAATATTATGTTGTTGTATGCCGCCATCTCTAGTAACTATATCAAACCAATCTGTTCCTTTACTTGCATTATTTATTTGATCGTCTGAATAAACCCTTGTAAACGGAATACCA
Source organism: Cellulophaga sp. 3_MG-2023 (assembly GCF_030546975.1). NCBI lineage: Bacteria > Pseudomonadati > Bacteroidota > Flavobacteriia > Flavobacteriales > Flavobacteriaceae > Cellulophaga > Cellulophaga sp. 3_MG-2023. The sequence continues at coordinate 90,857 of NZ_JAUOPS010000001.1, read as the reverse complement.
TTTACAGGATTTGCAATAGCATCCTGTAATGTTCTGTTGCTATATGGAGCTACTCTATTTAAAAAAGCCCAATTTTCATAAACAGCTTCATTTCTTAACTGCATATACTCAGGCGCATTTAAAACATCATAATTATTTTCATAAGCTTGGTAAGAGTATGATGTGGAATAATCTACTTGCACTTTACCAGCTTTTCCTTTTTTAGTTGTAATAATCACAACTCCGTTTGCTGCCCTGGCTCCGTATATAGCTGTTGAACTTGCATCTTTTAAAACCTCTATAGATTCTATATCATTAGGATTAAATGAATTTAAAATACCTTGTGTACCACCACTATACCTGTTACCATCTCCTGGCTCTGTTAATTGAGATATTGGAAAACCATCTACAACAATTAAAGGTTCATTACTAGCATTTATTGATGCTGCCCCACGAATTCTAATATCTAAACCACCACCTGGTTGTGCACTATTTTGAATAATTTGTAACCCGGCTGCTTTTCCCTGTAGCGCATGTGCTATTGAAGGAGTAGAAGACAAAACTAAATCATCTCCTTTTACCTGAGATATAGCACCTACCAAGTCTTTTTTTCTTTGGCTACCATAACCAACAACTATCACTTCCTCTAAGCTTGTATTATTTTGTGCTAATTTTACATTAATTACAGTTTGATCTGCCACTAACACCTCTTTACTTACATATCCTAAATAGGTGAAAATTAATGTTGCTGTACCGTTCTCTGGAATATTTATTGCATAAATACCATCAAAATCTGTTTCTACCCCAATAGAAGTACCTTTAACCTGAATAGATGCACCGGGTAAAATTTCACCAGCTTCATTAGTAACTTTACCTGTTACAATGCTCTGCTGCATATGATTTTTTTCTGTCTTTAGAGCAACAGAAATTTTATTATCAAATGACTTTGCACTAATCTCTAAGATTGAGAATATTACTAATAATAGAGCCAGATTAAACTTTAAATCATAACTCTTTATGCTTGGCAGCATTTTAAGTTTTTTCATATCGAGTGGTTTTGTTATTTAGTAAATTAATGTAATTACTCTATTTCTTATCTTATTAAAACTACACTTACTATAAGATGTAATATTTTATATTTCATTAATTTATGTAGCTAATATATGTCAATTAATTTGAAAAACAAGGCAAAAACACAAAAAATGTGTTCGAACACATAAAAACTTAAAACTATAAGCAATGTAATAAAAAAATGTACATGTGTTAATATAAAAATATACAGTATAAACTTATTTTAAACTAGTATTAAACACTAAAAAAAATAATAAAAACCTTGTTAAAAATTATAGTGCATATATACAAAACAGAAAGAACAGGCTATTATATTAGAATCTTAATTGTATTGACTAATAATATAAATGGTTAAAGCTAAAATTCCCATTTTACAAATGCTTCCATTGCTGCATAATAAGATAATCCCAACTGATCATAAATAGATGCAGTTTCTTTATTTCGATCTTCTGCTCTTTGCCAAAACTCTCTGCTATCTGCGCCCTGAAAAACTACACCATCTTTTTGAGACTGATGTTTAAAAATACCGCGTCTTTTTTCTAATACCTGGTCTGGTCCCATTGGCACAGCCATTTCTATTTCATCTATTCCCCACTCTTGCCAAGCTCCCCTGTACAACCAAACCCAACAATTACTCATATATGGTTTTGACTTTAACCTTTTTACTGCTTCAAAAATAGCATCTAAACATACTTTGTGTGTGCCGTGTGGATCTGCTAAATCTCCTGCTGCATAAATTTGATGTGGCTTTATTTGATCTATAAGATCTATAGTAAACTTAATATCTGCTTCTCCTAAAGGATTCTTTTCTATTGTACCTGTTTCATAAAAAGGAAGGTTCATAAAATGAATTTGGTCATCATTTAAACCTACAAAATAGCTTGTAGCTCTTGCCTCTCCTTTTCTTATTAAACCTTTTATATAACGTACCTCTTCTATATCTACTTCACTAGCTTTTTTATTGGCTAAAAATTTAGCCGCTTTAGCAAAAATCTCTTCTGCTCTTTTGTCTTCAACAGAAAATTTCTCGTTATAATCGCACACAAAACTAGCAAAACGCAAAGCCTCATCATCTGCTACTGCTATATTACCAGAGGTTTGATATGCTACGTGTACTTCATGACCTTGTTCTACCAATCGTTTAAAAGTACCACCCATACTAATAATATCATCATCTGGGTGTGGACTAAAAATTAGTACTCGTTTTTTTTCTGGTGTAGCACGTTCTGGCCTGTTGCTGTCATCTGCGTTAGGTTTACCGCCTGGCCAACCCGTAATTGTATTCTGCAGCTTGTTAAATATTTTTATATTGATGTCGTAAGCCGGACCAGAATCTGCCAACAAATCGCTCATACCATTTTCTATATAATCCGCATCTGTAAGCATTAAAATTGGCTTATTTAAATGAAGAGCCAAGCTTAATACCGATTTTTTAATCAACTTATCTGTCCACTCTACTTTTTCTACCAACCAAGGAGTATCTACTCTTGTTAGTTTAGAAGCCGCTTCTTTATCTAAAACAAATACAGCATTGTTATGTTCTTGCAAAAAAGACGCTGGTACTTTATTTGTTACTTCTCCTTCTACAGACTGGGCTATAATATTAGACTTACTCTCTCCCCAAGCCATTAGAATTACTCTTTTGGCTTCCATTATTTTTTTTACTCCTAATGTTATTGCTGTTCTTGGTGTATTACTTAAACCTCCAAAATCTTTGCTTGCTGCAACTCTAGTAATATGGTCTAATGCTACTAATCTAGTTTTAGAGTTTTGTAAAGATCCAGACTCATTAAAACCTATATGACCATTACCTCCTATACCCAAAATTTGTAGATCTAAACCACCAGCTGCTTCAATTTTAGATTCATAATCACTACAGTATTTAGAGATGTTTGTTTTGGTTAAAGTACCATCAGGAATATTATAATTTTCTGGTAAAATATCTACTTGGTCTAAAAGTAGTTCTTTCATAAACCTAACATAGCTGTGTATAGAGTCTGGCTCCATAGGGTAATACTCATCTAAATTAAATGTAACTACGTTGTTAAAACTTAGCCCCTCTTCTTTATGTATTCTTACTAATTCCGCATATAAACCTTTAGGCGTAGAGCCTGTAGCTAAACCTAATACGCACCTTTTATTCTCTTTTTGTTTTTCTCTAATTAAATTTGCAATTTCATTTGCTACGGATTTTGATGCGTTTGTAGAGTTTTTAAAAACAACCGTATTTATATTTTCAAATCTTTTTTCAAAACCTGTAGCCTTATCAATATTACTTTTTAACATCTTCTAATTTTTTATGTTTGTTTTTATAACAATATAATTGCTGACTAATACGTAGAATTATAACCGTATTAATTTGATACTCTACATTAGTAAACACTGTATAAATAGGTAATTGGTTAAATATTTACCACTATTTATCTTTTCTCCAACTCTTAATTTTATGTCCCCAAATAGCAAAAAAGAGAATTAAAATATAGCATGGGATCAAAATCCAGTAACTACTTGTAGCTGCTATGGTAGTAGCTTCAGCTTCCTGCATTCCGGCGGTAATTAATTTGTATTTATCTGCATCTACAATTTTACCATACAACGGAGGTATTATTGCCCCTCCTGATATTGCCATAATTAACATTGCAGAACCTTTATTTGTGAATTTTCCTAAACCATTAAGTGTTAAGGGCCAAATAGCTGGCCAAACTAAGGCATTTGCAATACCTAAGGCAGCTACAAATAGTACAGACGTAAACCCAGTAGTATTTAAAATAGCTATGCTAAAAATAAGTCCTAAAAAAGCACTGATAATTAAAGCTGTTCTTTGTTTAATATATTTTGGAATTAAAAATATACCTAAAGTATAAGTAGCCACCATTGCTAGTAATGTATAGGTTGTAAAAAATTTAGCCTCTTCTCCTGTAAAACCTAAAGAAATTCCGTAAGCTATAATAGTATCTCCTGCTATAACTTCTGCGCCTACATATGCAAACAAGGCTAATACACCTAGCCACAAATGAGGAAATTGAAATATGCTAGTTTTTTCTTTCTCTCCTTGGCTAGATACTTCTGGTTTACTTACCTCTACATTGGGTAATTGCGCTTCCTTAATTAAAACTCCCAAAAAAGCTAACACTGTTGCCATTATAAGATATGGAGCAAATACACTATCTGCCATCATATCTAATGTTCGTTCTTTTTCTTCTAAAGAAACAGATTCTAGCTTTTCTTTAACTCCGTCTATACCAGATAGTAAAATAGCTCCAAAAATTAAAGAACCTAAAGCTCCTGCCACTTTATTTGCAATTCCCATAATAGCTATACGCTTTGCACCGCTTTCAATAGGACCTAGAATGGTTATATAAGGGTTTGCAGCTGTTTGCAATAATGTCATGCCCATACCCTGTATAAATATACCTAATAAAAAAAACCAATAAGTTCTGGCTTCTGCAGCAGGTATAAATATTAAAGCTCCTACTGCCATAATAAACAAACCTAAAGACATCCCTTTTTTATATCCTATTTTTCCTAAAATATAAGAAGAAGGTAGTGCCATTATAACAAATGAAATATAGGACGCTGTAGCCACCAAATAGGATTGTGCATCTGTAAGTTCATTTATAGTTTTCATAAATGGTATTAACGCACCATTTATCCAGGTCACAAAACCAAAAATAAAAAATAACCCTGCAATTATTGCTACAGGCATTATTGTACTATGTTTCTTTTTTACCGTCATTACTTTTAGTCTTTATATTAATTTTTACTTCATTACTAAAATTATCTTTGGTTACTTGCAGATGCTATAAACATCATTTTGGGTTAGGATAGGTTAGGTCTGTTTTTGTTAACTTTAGTGTTTATAATTAGTATTCTTAGATTTAAATATTTTATATTTTCATTTTATTAAATTGCTCTGTTAAACTTTCTATTAATTTAAACTGGTTTTTACAACGATCTAAATTATGTTCTATATAAGATGTTTTATAGTAGGTATCGTTATTTAAGTAGTCTGTTAAAAAACGAAGCCCCATTATAAAAATCATTGTTTTAGCTCCTAATGGCAGGTATTTTATTTCTAATGCAGTAAGGTCTGGTTTCATTTCTTTTAAAAAACCCTGTACGTAAGCGTCATAATAACTAATATTAAACTTTACTTTACTTAGGTCTTTCTCGTCTTCTGCAGCAGTATTACAAATGGTTCTTATTGCATCACCAAAATCATAATGCACAATACCTGGCATTACAGTATCTGTATCTATTACACAAAGTCCTTTTTTATCTAAATCAAACAGTATGTTAGAAATTTTAGTATCGTTATGAGTTACTCTTAATTTTATGTCTCCAGACGCTTTTAAATTCTCAATAATATGCATCTCTTCTTTTAAATCAGAAACCAACTTTATATATTTATTTGCTTTAGACAACCTATCTTCAGATGCTTTACTTAACGCTTCATTAAACTGATTAAACCTAAAAGACATATCATGAAAATTAGGAATAACATCTATTAAATTACTAGGATCAAAATCACTAGTTAGGTTTAAAAAATCTCCCATTAATTTACCTCCTTCATAGGCAACCGTTTCACAACTCACTGTTTCATATGTAATACTGCCTTTTATATAAATCATCAAATTCCAGTAATTATCATCGTTATCTTTATGGTAATTAGCACCATTTAGTGTTTTTACAAAAGACAGTACTCTACGCTTTAATTCAGTTGGAGGTAAATGCTTTTTTTTATCTTTTAAATGATTACTAATTAACACTTTGTTATTTATTAAACCTGGCACATCTTTAAACACCCCACTATTAATCTGTTGTAATATGAAAAAGGAATTTTGTTTGGTTTTTATAAAGTATGTATCATTAATATGACCAGAAGCTAATTGATCAAATGAAATGATTTCATCATTATTATTAAAGTAAGCATAAATAGAATTTAATTTATTCAATATCATATTACCAAAGTTTAGAAGGATAAATATTAGCTTTTATTAATTTTTGAATTTCTTGCTGAACTATTTTTTTATCTTCCTTATAAGTAACACCAAACCATTTTGAATTTGACTTTAAAACTTTGACAGTTGTTTTTTTAGAATTTAAAATATTGTTTACAACTGTTGGTATATAAAATTCTGCCTTTAAATTATTTTTATTTTCTTCTAAAAATTTAATAAAGAGATCACTTCCAAACTCAAAACATTTTGGAGTAAAACCCCAAAAGTTCATAGAAACAATTGTTTTTCCACTTATACTAACCATATGCTCATCATCACTCTTATAAAAAATTTCATTGTCAATTTTCTCTATATGAGTTCTTTCTGTTACACTAGTTAGGCAACCGTTTTCACTTATTTTACACTCCCCTCTAGAAACATAACCGTAATCTGACACTGTATTTTCTAAATAATACGCCATTGTATTAAAGTTATAAGACTCGCTATCTGTATTAATTAAGCAATCAGCCATTTTCTCAAATGCTTTTTTACCATAAAAATCATCTGCATTTATTATTGCAAAATTTTCTTTAACAATATTTTTAAGCATCAAAAAAGCATGGCCAGTTCCCCAAGGCTTTTTACGTTCAGGGTTTATATACTTCTCAGGAACACTATCTATTTCTTGAAAAACATAAACCAACTCTACTTTATCTCTAAGCTTATTTTCTATCAGCTTTTTAAACTCATCCTCAAAGCTTTTTCTAATAATAAATACAAACTTTCCAAACCCTGCTTCTATAGCATCATAAATTGAAAAATCCATTATAGTTGCCCCATCTTGGGTAAACTTATCTAACTGTTTTAACCCTCCATAACGGCTTCCCATTCCTGCTGCTAAAATGACTAAAGTTGGCTTGGTGTTACACATATTTAATTCTTAAAATTATTATTCTAAATACTCATTCCCCTGCTAATGTATAAATGAATTTTGATAAAAAAAAGAAAAACAGGTAAAAATGTGCTCGAGCACACTAAATAAATGTTTTCGAGCACATTTTTAGATATTAGTTAAAAAGTTTTTTATCTTTGTTTTATGAGAAAACACACTATTAAAGACATTGCTAAACTTGCCGGTGTATCTAAAGGAACCGTAGATAGAGTATTACATAACCGTGGAAAAGTTTCCCAAAAAGCATTGGAAAGTGTTAACAAAGTTCTTAGTGAAATTGATTACAAGCCCAATATTATTGCTAGGAGCCTAAAAAACAATAAAATACATAAAATTTGTATTTTACTACCAGATCCAAATTTAGACTCATATTGGTTACCGTGTGTAGAAGGTATTAATGAAGCAATAACAGAGTTTAGCTCTTTTAATGTTGATATAGAAATTTTTTACTTTAACCCTACCAGCATTACTTCGTTTATAAAAACAAACGATATTTTATTAGAGACATCTCCAGATGCAGTTTTACTAGTTCCTCTTTTTTATAAAGAATCTCTTGATATTATTGACAATTATAATTCTTTAGGTATATTATCTGGTACATTTAACAATCAAATAAAATCTAGAATAATAAATAGTTTTGTTGGACAAGATCTATTTCAAAGCGGAAGAGTTGCTGCCAGCCTTATAGACTTATTTTTAAATGAAGGTTTAATTGCTATTGTACATATTGATGAAGAGTATGAAAACGCTCTACACATGCAAGAGAAAGAAAAAGGTTTTAGAAATTATTTTTCAGAATCTAAAAATCAAAACTTTGATATAAAAACACTAAAGTTAAAGTCTGACAATGTAGATGAGAGTTTTAGTGATTTTTTAAAAAACAGTCCTGATTTAAAAGGAGTTTTTGTTACTACCTCTAAATCCTATCAAATTGCCGAAATAATATCAAAAAATAAAAATACAGATGTTGCTTTTGTAGGCTATGATTTACTTGAACAAAACATTAGCTATTTACAAGATAAAACAATAAAGTTTTTAATACATCAAAATCCAAAAAAACAAGCTAACATTGGGGTTACACTGTTAGTAGAGCATTTAATTTTTGATAAAAAAATTACTGAAGAAGTTTTATTGCCTTTATATATTATTAATGGCGAAAATGTAAAAGATTACCTTAATTAAACACATTATTGATCTAGTAAATTTAGTACACCAAAAGATGATGATGTATGAAAATTTGGATATTGGGTATTAGGATTTACCCAAGAAATCCAAGTTGACTCATAATTACAATTTTCTGTTTTACTATATTTTGCTCTAAAAATTCCAGTTTCAATTTTATAATTTTTAATTAAACCCAACTCTTCTAAAGAATTTATAGTTATAGAACCTTCTACCGTAAAATAATTACATTTAATGTTAGACTTTACAACCAATTCATTCTTAGGCCAATTCCAATCAAATTCAAACTTCCTTTTTGCATTAGCTCTAAAGTCTAAAATTCTTGACGTAGGATCAATCTCTATACAGTAATATGGATTAAGAGAATCGTTCATTTTAAAAAACAGCTCTACCCTATCAGAATTGCCTATACTTTGCACACTATCATCTTCTTTATTTATTAAAACTTGAGAATCATAAACTTTAAAGTAGAAGAATAACTTTTTTGAATCCCAAAGAGACCTAAATTCTATTCTAGAATTTGGCCTTCTGTCCCAAGCAGAAACAAAATCTGAAAGAACCTCTGCTTTACCCCATAACATATGGTCTCCCTTACCATTAATAACAAGGCTATCTTCTTTAATAAACTTAACATTATAACTCTTCATACAGTATGGTTTATTGTCACTATTTTATACTAAAAACGTAACATTATTGCTAATCTATTTAAATTTTAAAAGAAAGAAAAAGAAAAAGGATTAATTTTGTGTTCGAGCACATTTTTTTAAGTAATAATTACTAATAAGTGGATAAAAATGTATTATCAATAATATAAAAGGTATTTTTTATTTTTAAAATAATAATTGTTGCTTCAATTATTAAAAAATTTAATTACACAACATAAAAGTACACCTAAACATTAAGTTAAATAGAAGAAAAATACTAGATAGGTAAAAATTAGGCATAAAAAAAGCCAGTAAAAAATTACTGGCTTAATTATTTTGAGTCTTTCTACTCAATTGTCGGGGTGGCAGGATTCGAACCTGCGACCTCCGCGTCCCAAACGCGGCGCGATAACCGGGCTACGCTACACCCCGATAGGTTATCAATAATTTCAATTTAGAGAAATTTTCTGTCCTCGCAATTTGCTTTGACAGCTATTGCGGAGAGACAGGGATTCGAACCCTGGGTAAGTGTTTCCACCTACGACGATTTAGCAAACCGTTCCTTTCGGCCACTCAGGCACCTCTCCAATACTCTTTAATGAACTTGCGCAGTTTTCAATTGCGAGTGCAAATATATAACGATTAAGGGTAGCTACCAAGCTATTTTAAACTTTTTTTGACTTTTTTTTAATTCTTTTTTCTAACCGCTTCATTATAAGAACATTTGTAGTAAAACTTTTTTTCACTTTATTTTAAATTTGATGCTATTACTTAAAAATGTCTCTTATTTGAGCATCTTATATATATAACTATAGTATCTATATATTAATTTTTATTCTTTAAAAAAGTTCAAGATTTGCTTCAAAATAATAAAAATAAAAAAAGTGAAAATAAATATAAATTTTACTTGCATATTAAACATAGGTTATTGTATATTTGCACCCCGAATAACAAACCATTTGTTATTTAAATGGTCGCGTAGCTCAGCTGGATAGAGCATCTGCCTTCTAAGCAGACGGTCAAAGGTTCGAATCCTTTCGCGATCACAAAAAGCCTTCAGTTTTACTGAAGGCTTTTTTGTTTTATATTAAAAAATTCTTCTATACATTTTAAGGTTACATCGCACTGTTTTTTCAAAAGAAAAAGACATAAATAGTTAATAATCATTTTTTTAGTAAAAATTATTAATATTTGTTTAAATTTAAAACATAAAAGTACTTAGTTAGTCATTTAAAATACTTTCTTTTAGCTTTTTATTTTCTTACTTTAATTATGTTTTATTAGGCTTGATTAACTAAAGAAAATATATATCTATTAGTTAATTATAAAACACATAAAATGCTACGTTTTAATTTTAGTAAGCTTGCTGTTATTTTTGCTTTAATAATATGCTACGGATGTAATAACAGCAAAGAGGATGCTAAAAAATTAACTATTGGATTTTCACAAACTGGAGTAAATGATCAGTGGAGAAAATCTATGAATGAATCTATGCAAATACAGAGTGATTTTAATTCTGATATAGATTTAAAAATACTTGACGGAAAAGATAATGTAGAAAAACAGATTGAAGATATTAAGCAGTTTATTAAAGAAAAAGTAGACGTTTTAATTATATCTCCTATAAAATCTAAACCAATTACACCATTTGTTAATAAAGCAATAGAACAAGGCATACCTGTATTAATTGTAGATAGAAAAATTGATGGTCAAAATTACACCTCATATATTGGTGGAGATAACATACAAATTGGTAAAAACGCAGCTAACTACATAGCATCTTTAAATAAGAATGATGATAAAAAAATATTAGAAATAACAGGACTAAAAGGATCTTCACCTGCTAAAGAACGTCATTTAGGCTTTAAATATGTTATAAGTGCAATAACCAATTTAAGTATTACACATACTATAGAAGGTAACTGGGAGGCCAACTCTATAAAAGAGCCATTAAATACTTATTTAGATAAGAACAAAGACATTGATTATATTTTTTGTCACAACGACCGTATGGCTCTAGGTGCTTGGGAAATACTGGTAGATAAAAAACTAGATAAAAAAATAGATGTAATAGGTGTTGATGGATTAACTGGCGCAAACGGAGGTATACAGCTTGTAAAAGATAAAATATTAAAGGCTACTATATATTATCCTACTGGTGGTGATGAAGCTATAAAAACTGCAATTAAAATTATTAACGGAGAAAAAGTAGCTAAAAAAAACATATTAGAAACTATAGTTATAGATAGTAGAAATGCTGATATTATGAGTAATCAGTTTGATAAAATCATTCAACATCAAAAAGACATTTTAAAACAACAAGAAAAAATTAAATTACAAGAAGAAACCTATACAAACCAAAGTAACGTTTTAAAAATAGTATTTGGTTTGTTTATTTTAAGCATTGTTCTTGGTATATTTAGTATTTATAGTGGTTATAATATTAAAAAGAAAAAGCAAGAGTTAGAAGCAAGTAATATTGAAATAAAAAAACAACGAAATAAAATTAAAAAAATAGCAACAGAAGCTGAGTTAAGTAATGAGGCAAAAGTTAACTTTTTTACAGGCTTATCTCATGAATTTAAAACCCCTATTACACTTATACTTTCTTCTATAGAATCTTTATCTGACAATAAAACCATAAGAGATAATAATTTAACAAAAGATATAAGGTTAATTTTTAACAACTCTAAACGTTTGTTACGATTAATTAACCAACTATTAGATTTTAGAAAAGCAGAAGAACATCAGTTTAAACTAAAAGCTTCTAAAGTTAATTTATTAGAGTTTTCTGAAACAATTTATGAGGACTTTAAATATGAAGCTCAAAAAAAAGATATCAAGTTTACACTAGAAACAAACAATAAAGATTTAGAAATTTATATTGATAAAAATTTAATAGATAAGGTTTACTTTAACTTACTCTCTAATGCTTTTAAATTTACACCAGAAAATGGAGAAATTACTATAAAAATTGAAGATCATAAGAATAAAGATTTTATAAATATATACTTTAAAGATACAGGTATAGGAATACCACGTGACGATTTAGATAAAGTATTTAAAGCTTTTTTTAGAGGTACAAACAACAACAAATCTAGTTCTGGAATTGGCTTGCTACTATCTAAAGAATTTATAGAGCTGCATAAAGGCTCCATAGCTGTTAGCAGTAAACTAGGAACAGAATTTACTATAAAATTACACAAAGGTAGCAGCCACCTTAGCGAAGATGAAATAATTTGTGAAACTGATGTTTTAGAAACTTCTGTTATCAACTTTTTTAATGAAGATGAAGACAATGTTTTTAATGAATCTTCAATAGCGGATAGCCAAGATAATTACGTTATTTTAATTATTGAAGATAATCTAGATTTAATAAAATTTTTAAAAAGTAAACTATCTCTAAACTATGAAGTTCATTTATCTAACGGAATAGACGCAATTGAAAAAGCATTAGATATTATACCAGATATAATTATTTGTGATGTTAATTTGCCAGATAAAGATGGGTTTACTATTTGTGAAGTTTTAAAAAATGATTTACGTACCTCTCACATACCTACAATAATACTAACCGCATTAGAATCTAAAGATTCTTATATAAAAGGACTAGAATCTGGTGCAGATTTGTACCTTACTAAACCATTTAGTTTCTCTGTTTTATCTCAATCTATAAAGACAACAATATATAATAGAGAAAAATTAAGATATTACTTTATTAATAATATTCATAAAATCAACTCTCAAGAAAACTTTGGCTCTACAGAACAAGATTTTATAATACAAATTAATAATTTAATAGAGGATAATATAGACAACTCTAATTTTTCTGTAGAGACAATGGCAGAAAATTTAAACATATCAAGGGTTCAGCTTTATAGAAAACTAAAGGCTATATTAGGTGTAAATGTTAGTGACTATATTTTAAATACAAGACTAGACAAAGCAAAAAAACTACTTAAAGAGTCTTCTTTATCTATTTCGGAAATTGCCTATGCAACTGGCTTCTCTTCTCCTAATTACTTTTCTACAAGCTTTAAAAGTAAATTTGATACATCTCCAAAACAATACAGAGACACTTAATTATTTAAAAATTTAGGTTTAACAGGACTTGGACTTTAATTAATTAATAATTGAAACGATAAATGTATGTATCAATTTTATACAAAAGCTGTATCAATTTTAAACACTCATCTACACAAACCACAAAACAAATACTTAAACAACTAATTTTAAATTAGTTAGGCACTCATTACATTATCAAACTTAATTGATTCAAATAAGAAAGTGTTTCTTAAAATTGAAGCGTAACTTGCACTTCACTTTAAAAACTAATAAAAAGATAAATACGCTTAAATAGTGTAGGCTGGCATAAATATTGATTTCTTTTTAAAGAAAATAAATTAAGTCATAATATCTTTTTAACGATATAAAAATAAACTACTGTTCCCCAAACAGGAAGCCTTACTAATATATATTAGCAAGGCTTTTTAGGTTAAAATTATTTTTTTAGATATTCTCTTAATTTTATAAAAGGTGCTGTTTTACGGTTTTTAAAAGCGTGTATAAAACTACTTATTATTAAAATACCTGCAGCAGCATAGGCAATATAAACTAACTGCTCCTCTACTCCTTTATTAGCAATTGCAATTGCAATTGCAATTAAAGCCCAAGCGCCAACAAGGGCAAACTCTCGCATATTACGTGTCCACGTTACAATTAAGTTAATTATTACTGCTATTACAATCATTATAATAGTCCATACAAAGGGTGCTATACCAAAACCACCCCAATTAGTTTTTACTAAGTATGCAGATACATTTGCAATACTAGCAACAGTTACCCAGCCAGCATACAATACAAAAGGCCACCATAAAAATGCAATTACAGTTATTGGCGCATCCCACAACTCCATTTTATTATTTAATATGATTTTTAAAATTGAAAAAAGTAATATAAAAATAAATACACAAGACAATGCCGTGTAACCATATATCCAACTAACAATCCAAAAACAATTGGCTAAACAAGAAATTACAAACCACCATCCTATTTTTAATACAAAGTCATTATCTCTAACCCTTACAACTAGGCTCCTGCCTTGATATAGTATAAAAACAAACAACAAAAGATAAATAACCCCCCATATAGAAAAAGCATAACCAGCAGGTGTAAATAAGGTTTTTAAACCTCCAGACACCTCTCCTATAGTTGTACCATTCATTTTACCTGTATTAGACAAGTAATTTACTATTAACGTAAAAATAAATGCAATACCGTTAGCTATTTGTAAACTTTTCTTCATCTTTTTTCTTTTTCTATAAGTTACAAAAGTAATACTGCAAAACCAATTCTGATTTGCTAGTTTTGTAAGTATGTAAAGTAACTATAAAATACAAATGAGCAAGAAAAAACCAATTTCAAAAATAATATATGTCTTTGCTGCGCTACTTTCAATTTGGGCAACAATTCTTATTTTCCAAAGATTATTTTTAAATGATATGGATTATTACAACCCATATAACAACGAGCTTGTTTTTCCTCTTTTTATATGTCTATTTTACATTAGCTTATGTATGTGGCTTATTCCTAAAATGAAAAATAAAATTTTTAGAAATTTCATTTTTATAATTAGTCCACTATTATTAATATCATATGCGTTTTTTGACATTGCAGATAGCAATAAAATAGAATTTGGCACTACTTGGACAGCATCAGAAGTTTTTATAGAGTTAGTATATAGTAAAACCTTTTTTATACCTTTATTATTAATTGGTATGTCTTTAAACTTTATAGTAAATCTATGGTATTACAACAGTAAGGCTAAATAAATTAACTGCAGAGAGTATAAGTGTTTTTTAGTAATAAGCTTTGTATTTTACAAAATATTGCTTGAGTAGATAAAATATTTGGTGATAATATTAGACGTGAAGATGGAAATCTCGACGTTATAATTAAGCCCCAAGCAGCAAAAAATGACTGGTTTAGTGCTAAAAAAATTGAAGCTAAGCTTTACTTACAAAACATAAAGTTCTAATAAAATAAAATTTTATAATAAAAAAAAGCCACCGTAATGGTGGCTTTCATATTTTAGATAATTATAAACTTATAACCATCTCCTTCAGAGAAGTAAAGATTTTTATGGTTCTTCTTAAACCAATTTACCCATTCCTTATCTGTTTTAAAGGTTTGCTTAGTATATCTTAATAACAAGCGGTACGCCATTTCTTTATCTCTTCCCGTTTTTAACATAGATACAGCCTTCTCTAACAATTTAATATCATTATTTGCTATACCAAGAGACTTAGCATCTTCGTCTAAAATCATTTTATACCAACCATACTTTTCAGGATAAAAATAGTCTAAGTTTTCTTTATAATAATTTTCATTAACTCTTTTAATTTATTGTCTAACTCTTCCTTAGTTGGGTTTCTTAAAATAATTTTTCTGTTGCTATCTATTAATAAGGTGGTTGGCAAATGTGGTACCCCATAAGATTTTGCTACTGCTCCGTACGCATGATTTTCACTAGGGTCATAAACGTGACTCCAAGGTGTTTGATCTTCTATTATTGCTTTCTCCCATTTTTCTTTTTCATCTGCTGTACCAACACCAACAATTGTAAAGCCTTTTTCTTTATATTGTTTTCTTAGTTCTTTTAAATGAGGAAATGATGCTCTGCATGGCACGCACCAACTAGCCCAAAAGTCTACTAAAATATACTTACCCTCTACCTTAGATAGGGTTAATTCTTCTCCTTTATTGGTATTTAAAGTAAAGTCTGGAGCTGTATTACCTACACCAATATTTTCAAAATTATCTTTATATATTTTTGTAATAAAACCTTTAAAAAAAGCCGTTTTACGAGCGTCACCTTTAAAAATGTTGTAAAATTCTTTTAACTCGTCTCTCGTCATTCTACCTTCTGTATACTGTACTCCCAAAACATATGGAGCTAAAGTAGAGCTAGGGTTTTCTCTAACGTAATTGTATTTTAAAGCAACACGTTCATCATTTCTTTGTAACATTAAAGGTCTAAGTTCTTCCTGTAATGCCATTGCTTTATTAAGATCTTCTTTACTTTTAGTTTCTTTGGCTTTTGCGTATAATTCTCTAATTTTTTCTAATGGCTTATATTTTTCGTTATTAAATAAACTTTCTTGTGATTTCTTTATTTTCTCATACTCATCATTAGACTTAGAACCTTTAACATCTAATGTAAATCTAATATCTCTCCCTGTTATATTAGATACGTCTCCACTTACAGTTATATCACTGTTTTCTATGAAAAAAGAACTAACATATTTATCTACCATAAGGGTGACTTGATCCGGAAACTCTACTTTACCAGAAAACTGAAACTTACCATCTTTAATTATTGTACTATCTAAAACTACAGCTTCATTAAAGTTTAAAGAGCTACTACTTAATAGCTTTGCATAAGTATTATTTGCTCCCTTTATTATTCCGTTTATAGTGTAACCTTCAAATTTTGGTTGTTCTTTTTGCTTTTCTTTACAAGAATAAAAAGCGGTAGTTACACTTATAAATACTACTAATACTTTTAATATTGATCTCATATTATCATATTTTATTTTAATAACTCTTCTAACATTTCAAATGCTTCTTCTCCACCGCCAACAAAGCGTTTAACAATGTTACCTCGTCTGTCTATAATAAACTTTGTTGGAAAACCTTGTACATTAAACCTATTTACAAAATTGTCTGTTGTGTTAGCTTTATCACTTAATAACTGCTGCCAACCATACCCATTCTTGGTTACAAAAGCCGCAATTTTTTCTTTTGTATCACCAGAGTTAATTCCTAATACAACTAAATTATCTTTATGTTTTTCCTGAAACTCTTTTACCTGAGGCATTTCTGCTACACAAGGTCCACACCATAACCCCCAAAAATCTATTAATATATACTTCCCTTTTAATGAGTTAATATTAAACTCTTTACCCTCTAGGGTTGCTGTTGTTTTTATAGATGGTACTGGTGAGCCATCTGCAGTAGCTTTTATTCCGTTTATACGTAATTCTACGGCTTTATAATCTGGATACTCCGCCAAGTCTCTAGATAAAGAAGCAAATAACTCCTCTGCCTCTTCATTAGTAACTTGTGTACGCAGAATTAAATCATTTAAATACCAAGCTGAGGCTACAGAATTTGGATTACTTTTTATATGATTTGTTAAAGCTTTAATAGATTTGGCATAAATTGCTTCTGCTTGTTTATTGTTTGCTTTTATTTGTACAGAATCTGTCTCATAAGTATTTTTTACCGCTAAGTTTCCCATTTGGTTATACATTGGGTACATTAACTTATTTGCTTTAGCTAAACTGTTGTTAAATTTATCGCCGCTTGGGTAGGCATTCATAAAATCTGTTGCCTCTCCTTTTACTGTAACATTTGCTCCGGGAAAAGCGTAAAAATTTAGATAAGCGCTTTTTACAGGAAACATTCCCCTACCTCCTTTTGGTTTTTTAAAAAGTTCTCCATCAGGACCATTAAAACCAGGGTATACCCGTATCTGAGACATATTTGAAATAGTACTAGAAAAACTAAATTTTCCGTCTGTTACAATTATAGAGTCTGGTAAAGTTTCTCTTGTATACTTTTTATCTGGATGTCTAAAATACAAGTTACCTTTTAACCCTTTTATTTCTCCTTTAAGTGTAAAAGTATCTTTTGTATCTTGGGCATTAACACTACCTAATAAAGCTAAACTAGCTGTAAAGGATAAAACAATGTTCTTTATCAATTTCATATTATAATTATTTTATTACTTAAAAAGCTCTTTTAGTTTAGCATCTAACTCTTCTTTAGATGGGTTTCTTAATACAATTGTTCTATCACTATCTATTAATAGTGTTGTAGGTAAATGAGGAACACCATAAGATTGCGCTACTGGACCGTAAGCATGGTTTTCACTTACATCATAAACATGATTCCAAGGCGTTTTATCTTCTTCAATTGCTTTCTTCCATTTTTCTTTTTCATCTGCTGTACCTACACCAACAATTGTAAATCCTTTTTCTTTATACTGTTTTCTTAGTTCTTTTAAATGAGGAAAAGATGCTCTACATGGCACGCACCAACTAGCCCAAAAATCTACTAAAATGTACTTACCTTTTACGTTTGATAAAGTTAATTCTTCACCCTGTACTGTTTGCAAAGTAAAATCTGGCGCAGTATTACCTATTCCTAGATTCTCAAAATTATCTTTATATATTTTTGTTATAAATGTTTTAAAAAAGGTTGCTTCACGTGCATCTCCGGTAAAAATTTCATAATATTCTTTTAATTCTTTTCTAGACATTCTGCCCTCTGTATACTGCACTCCAAGAACATAAGGTGCAATTGCTGAACTTGGATTTGCTTTTACAAAATCATATTTAATATTCTTATATCTTGCTCTTCTTTCTTCTGCTAAACTTTGTAAACTCTCCTGTTTTTTTACAGCTTCATTTAATAATTCTTCATTACCCTCTTCTTTAGCTTTTACATACATTTGCCTAACCTCTGTAAAAACATCATATTTTGGATCTTTAAAAATTGCTGATGCTTTTTCTTCAATTTCTTTATACTTATCTTGTCCCTTAGATCCTTTTACGTCCAAGGCAAACATATTCTCCCTGTCTTTTAAAGTCTCTACATCTGTTGCAATTTCTATAACACTATTCTCTAAATAAAAATTTGACTTATACTCTCCTAATACTAATGTAACCATATCAGGATTAGCTATTTTACCTTCAAATTTAAATTTACCGTCTACAACAGCTACACTGTCTATTACATTGATTTTATTTTGATTAAAAATTTGGTAATCTGTAATTTTAGCATAAGAATTATCTAATCCATTTACCGTTCCTGTAATAACATAACCATCTTCTTTTAGTTGATTCTTTTCTTTGTTTTTACAAGAGGTAAAAGCAAGAGCTACAATAGCAATTGTTATATATATTGTTTTTATGATTTTCATTTTTTTGATCATTTAATTTTTATACGATAATGATTTTATCTATTATCTATTTTTTTGATTGAAATAGAAGGTTTGTTTTATATGAACTCCCTTAAAACAGATGCCAACTTTAATAATAAATTATTTTAATACAGAAGAGAAAGCAACAATGTGCCTATTAAAAGAATTACTAAGAATTATATAACTCTTAGTAATTCTAATTTTATAATTTATTAATATTCATTTTGTTTAATAACACCTCCTGAAGTAATAATTTCTTGATTTGGTATTGGGTGTGCATATCTTCTTGACCCTTTAGGTAAAGTATAAGTTTGTAAGGATGAATTATGATCTATAGTTACTTGGGAATAAGGATAAAAATTTCTAGTAATATTATCTACATCATCAGATGGGTCTTCATTAGAATTATAACGTTTTAAATCGTACCATCTTAAAACAAAAGGTAGTTCTCTTCTACGTTCTTCCAATACTTTAACTAATGCATCTGACTGTGATGTTCCTGACAAGTTAATAACATCTGCTGGTGCGTTTACATCTATTCTGTTAGCACGTAAAACGTTTGCTGTTTGCAACCCATCTGCCCAAGAGCCTTGTCTTATTTGGCATTCTGCTTTAATTAAAAGCATCTCTGCCGCTGTAGGCCCTGATATTAAATGACTAAAAACTGTTTGATAACCAGACTGGCTATACAATGGTAAACCTATACCATCACTCCCTCTCAAATAAGATAAATTTTCAACAACAAAATGTTTGTACCTTAAATCATAACTAGCATTGTACGTACTTAACAAATCTTCTGAAGGCCAAAGTTGACCAATAGGGCTAGACATTTCTCTATTATAATACGCTTCAGTCCAATAAAAGATATCATTAATTACTGATGTATTAACAATATAATCTCCATTGTAAATTTCGGCTGTTTCAGATGTACTAGGATCTCCATCACTCTCAATATTTACTATAATCGAAGTCTCTACAATATCTGTATTAAAATTAATTAATGTACTTTTTTCATTAAGAGCATCCTGTGCATATTTTTGAGCTTTCTCGTAATCATGCAATGCTAAATAATACCTAGCTGCAAAACCATTAACAGCCACTGTACTTGCTCTCCAGATACGATCTAAACCATTAAATTTTTCTAACTGACGATTAATTTTAAGAGCCTCTTCTAAATCCTCTGTTATAAAATCATAAGTATCTTGTAAACTAGCTCTTTCTAAAGTCTCTTCATAACTAGTGCTTCTCTTAATTGGCAAGCCCATTTCTTGCTCATTCCCCTTTAAAGACAAACAATAAGTATTTGCTAATAAAAAATAGCTATATGCTCTTATAAAGTGAGCTTCTGCTTTTAAATTAGCTTTTTCTTGAACAGTACCTTCTACATCATTTAATGCTAACAAAACTAAATTAGCATTAAATATTTTTTTCCATTCACCATTCCATACACGTGTACCTCTTGCGTCTAATGCTGGAAACTCTGTATTCCAAGTATACTCATGTGCTACCGGTGCCGTAAACTCATTAACATCTGCATTAAAATAATCTATATTAATACCAAAGTCATCTGTAGAATAAATTAACTCAGAAGAATTTTCTTGACTAAACACTCTAAGGTCATTTAATAAGCCTGCAATATCCTCTATTGTAGTAGGTACTACTCCCTGAGATTTTGAGGGAGCCTCGTCTAAATAATCATCACTGCACCCTACATATAGAGTACTTACAAACATTAGTAAGGTTAATAATTTATATGTTTTCATCTTAAGTTAGTTTTAAAAAGTTAAGTTAATACCAAATGTATAGCTAGGTTGTAGCTGTATACTACCTCTTGGATATTCTGGATCTTCACCAAAATCATTAAATAAAATTGTACCCAAGTTATTTCCTTGCAAGTAAAACTGTAAGGAATTAACACCTAGTTTATCAACTACAGTTGAAGGCAG
The DNA here is from genome assembly GCF_030546975.1 of Cellulophaga sp. 3_MG-2023. Classification (NCBI taxonomy): domain Bacteria; kingdom Pseudomonadati; phylum Bacteroidota; class Flavobacteriia; order Flavobacteriales; family Flavobacteriaceae; genus Cellulophaga; species Cellulophaga sp. 3_MG-2023. The sequence goes on along the minus strand of NZ_JAUOPS010000001.1, from coordinate 70,155 downwards.
GCTGTAAGTAACATTAACTTCTTGCAATCTAATATGTGAAGCATCCTCAATGTAACTATCTATATACGGTGCATAAGTCCCATACCTAAAATAAAGAAAATTATCTGTTATAATTGGAGGAGTAGCTGAGTCATCCCCAGCATTTAAAGCCTCAGAAACATAGCTGTTTATTGGCCTATTGGTTTGTGACTGGTAATCAAATGACGGGCGTCTAAATTTATGCCCAAATTTACCTTGAAGGATAAAAGATAAATTAAAGTCATAAACTTTAAAAGAATGACTAGTACCAACAAATGTAGGACTAACACTAGTACCAGATGGCAACAAAAAGTCTACACCATTTCCTGTAGCACTACCTAAAAAAGAAACTAATTCTCCATTTAGACCATAAAATGATGGTGCGTCAACTCCTGAAACATTATTTACTCCTGCATATTGATAAGACCATAACGTATTAGCATTATAACCCTCCGTGTAAGCAAATGAAGGAGAATTAACAGCAACAGAAGTTAATTCTCTAGAATCATAATTTGTCTTAAAAAAACTCTTTATCTTATTATCGTTATGAGAATAATTAACAGAACCATTCCATACAATATCGTTTCCTTTTATTTTTACAGAAGTTCCTAAATCTATCTCGAACCCTTTATTTTCCATAGCACCATTATTAATCTGTGCTGTGGTATTACCATTAACATTTGGTATAGATTGTAAAACAATTAAATCACTACTCTGTTTATTATAGTAATTAACAGAACCGTTTAATTTATTATTAAAAATAGCAAAATCTACACCTACATTTAATGATTTAGTTTTCTCCCACCTTAATAAAGGGTTACCAACATTAGAAACCGAAGATAAAGCTTCACCTGTTACAGCATCTGGTACTGGGTTAAGACTTAATAAAGGAATAGCAGATGTACTGCTATCTACATTACCACCTACACCATAAGTAGACCTTAAACTTAAACTATTTAACCAATCTACGTTGTTTAAAAAAGATTCATTATGCATATTCCATGATAAACCAACAGACCAAAAAGGATTTGACCTTATAGATGTGTCATCTGCAATTAAGTTTGACGAATCTGTTCTATAACTACCTGTTACTGTATATTTATTATCATAAGTATACCCAATGTTTGAATATACACCAACAAACCTATCTATATTCTCTGTTAAAACAGTTTGATTGGTATAGGAAAACGGAATAAAAGGAGAATTTATTAAATAATTTAAAACCGGTCTACCAAAAGCATAGCCCGCATAACTTTGTCCAAAAGTTATATTATCTGGTACCCCACCTATTGTTTGTAATGTTTTTTCATTAAATCCAAATTTTGTTGGGTCTACAGTAGATTTAGCTACTCTTTCTTCTGCTTGAAAACCCGCTAAAAAAGTGACTGCATGCTTGTCTGCAAATGTACGATTAAAGTTTAACTGATTTCTAAAAGTATAAGCATTAACCCTCTGATTATTTGTTTGTAATATACTTCCAGATGGTATCACCTGGTTTGGAACTCCAAAACCAGAAGCGTTAGGGATTGAGCTTAAAATTATAGCTTCTCTTACCCTGTAATTGTTTTCGTTGTAGAAATTTCTTCCTTTAGTGTCAAAAATTTCATATTGTATACTAGATGTTACATTTAAGTTTTTTGTAATATCATATCTTAATGCTGCTTGAACACGCGTATTTAACCTTTTTGTTGTTAAGTCTCTATTATTAGCATCTGTAATTGGATTATAAGACAAATCTCCTCCGTAAGGAAATAAGTTTAAATCTGGACGAAACATATTTTGAGCAAAAATATTATTGTACAAATAAGACATATCTACCAAACTACCGTCTTCATTCTTTAACATATCTGATCTAGATAACGCGCTCAACTCAGTTAAACTAGCTCCGTTATTTTTTTCCTCGTTGTATTGTAGCATTGCAGAAAAATCTAACTGAAGCTTATTGGTAAGTTTTGTTGTATTACGAAAATTAATCAAATACTTGTTTATGTTATTGCCTTGAAAAAAATCTCTACTATCTTCATACAATAAAGATAAATTATTACTCATTTTAGAGTTTCCGCCAGATATATTAATATTATGCTGCTGAATCATAGGATTTTGCAACAAATTATCTTCTATTTGCTTTGTATTATCTAAGTTAGCATACTTAGACAGTAAAGCATCCCTTTGATCATTTGTAATACCTCCGTATTGAGCATCATAAAAAGCAGTATACACTGCTGATCTTGATGCACCATATGCAAGTAAACTATTAGGCGTAATTGGATTAAAGCCCCTACCAAAATTACTACCGTCAAAAGCTAATTTTAAATATGCTATTTGATCTTTACTAGTAGCTCTGTTTAAAGAGTAATTAACATCTAACTTTGGTGAAATTCTAACAAACGACGACGCAGACACTTTAAGTTCTGTAGATGTATTATTTTTTGTTGTAATAACAATAACCCCGTTAGATGCTTTTGCTCCCCAAATAGAAGATGCAGCTGCATCTTTTAAAACAGTAACACTTTCTACATCATTTGGGTTAATACTACTAAAACCACCTTCTACAGGAAAACCATTTAACACTATTAAAGGTTCTTTATCTGCACCTAATGTTGTAAGACCTCTAATTTGAATACTAGAATTACCATCTGCATCTACAACTGATTGAACACCTGATAGCACTCCGTTTAGCCTTTCTGATATGTTAGATGCTGGTTTTTCTAACTGGCTCTTTTTTACAGATGCATAAGCTCCTGTAGACCTCTCTTTTGTTATTTTTTGATACCCTGTAGAAACAAGAACAACTTCTTCTAACTCACTTATTCTTTCTTTTAAAGTGACTTTGTAACTTGTTTTATTCTTAACTATTTGAGAAACAAACCTTTCGTAACCAATTCCGGTAATAGCAAGGTAATTGCCCACATCTCCCATAATTTTAAAATTACCATCAAAATCTGTAGTAGTACCTCTAGTTAAAAAATCTTTGTTTTTTTCTGTACCATCCCACTTACGGGTTGTAACAAAAACGTTCATACCTAATAAAGGGTTACCAAATTCATCTACAACTTTACCAGTTATTTGAGTTTGAAAAAAACTCTTTTTATTAGTTTTTTTTACAATTGCAATTGTTTTATTTTGCAAAAACTCATAAGATACATCACTACCTTTTAAAGTTTTATCTAACAGATCATTTGCTTTTATAATCCCTTTATGTAATGCTATTTTAGGGTACGCATCAAAAAAACCTTCACTATAAATAAATTTATAGTCGGTTTGTTCCATAATAATATCAAAAACCATATCTACGCTTACAATAGCATCTGCTTTGATACTAATTTTAGCATTTTGTGAAAACGAATTTGTAGTGGTAAAACTAAAAATTGCGGTACACCATAAAAAGATAAAAGCTTTCATAATCGTCATCATTAGTTTTCTTCTATAGCAGAAGAGAACATTCATTAATTTAATTTTCATAAATTTGAGTGTTTTTTTGGTTAGTTACTTAATTAATCGAGATTCAAATAAAAATGGGGGATAAAGTGTTATTCTTTGGACGGCATAAACTTTGTTCCCTTTATTTTATATAAACTATTCTATTTTCTATTTCATAGGCATTTATATTACTTGTGTTTTTAATTATTTGTAAAATTGTTTCTATATCTTGATTTTTACCTAGTACTCCTTTAAAATTGATATTCTCTAATTCTTTATTTTCAATAACAAAATCTACATCATACCATCTAGATAGTACTTTCATTATTTCTTTTAAAGACTTGTTCTTAAAATTAAAATTACCTTTTCGCCAAGCAATTTCGTTTTCTACATTTACATTGTATACCTCAACTTTTTCAGAAATGCCATTTGCTATTACCGCTTGTTGTCCTGGCAACATATCTGCTTTAAAAGATTTATTTTCTAATACAATATGCCCTTCTACCAGAGTAGAATAGATAAAGTTTTCATCCTTATAAGCTTTAATATTAAACTCGGTTCCTAAAACAGCAATATTTTGTTGATTTGTTATTACATTAAAACCATCTCCGTTATTATCTTCACTAGAGGTAACATCAAAATAAGCTTCTCCGTATACTAATTCTACAGATCTAGTTCTTCCCTTTTTAAAATGAACAGGATATTTTAACTTAGACTCAGAATTTAACCAAACCTTTGTACCATCTGCTAGTTCTAAAGCAAATTCTCCTCCTCTTGGTACAGTTAAAGAATTATAAATAACTTCCTTATTTTGCTCATTACCTGGTAAATAGGTTAACTCTTTACCATTAGTTGTAGCATTACCAACATTAACTTGTTTACCGTTTTCTAAAATAACAACAGAACCGTCTTCTAAAGAAAGTGTTGGTTTACTTAAACCTCCTTTTATTTCTGTTTTTACAACTTGTGTATTATTTGTGATAGTATTAAAAAGTGATGCTTTAAAAAACACCCCTGTAATTAAGGTTCCTGCAAATACAGCAGCGGCAGCATACTTTACAAGTTTTATTACCTTAGCATTTGTTGCTTTCCTTTTATCTTCAGCTATTGTATGTAAAAGAGCTGCTCTAGTTTTTTCAATATCAAATTTTTGAAGCACAAAATCTGAAACTACATTTATTTTAATGTAATCTTTTAGAGATTCTTTGCTTTTTACCTCTTCGTTAAGTTCTTTTTCTAGTTTATCTAACTCTTTTTTGGAAGACTCTCTAGTAAGGTACTTAACTATTAGTTTATCTAACTTTGAAACTTTTTTCTTCATTATATTTTAAACATATATACATTAATACGTATGCATTTTACATAACCCTAACATTTTATTAAACTTTTTTATATATTGGCAACATATTTAACCAATGTTTGTCATTTTATATGAACCCCCAACTAAATAACAACATTAAATTTATTAATGCACTAAAGTCTGGTGATGAGTCTGCATATAATAAATTGGTTACAGATTACCACCAAAAGCTTTGTGTATATGCACATAATTTAACTCATGACCGTGACGAGGCAGAAGATATTGTACAAAATGTTTTTATGAGGATTTGGCGTAAAAGAGATAAATTAAAAGCCGATTTTTCTTTACAGAGTTTTTTATACAAATCTGTTTATAATGAATTTATAGATCATTATAGAAAGCAAAAAAATGTATTCCCGTTAGAAAAAAAATATTTAGATGCGCTACACAATTTAGTAGAAGAGACAGATGTAATATCTTTTGATAACCTGATAAAGAAGGTTAAAACAGAAATACAAAATTTACCTCCAAAATGTAAAAACGTATTTCTTTTAAGTAAACAAGAAGGCTTAACTAATATAGAAATAGCAGAATATTTAAATATCTCTATAAAAACAGTTGAAGCACAAATAACAAAAGCATTTTTTATTTTACGCACTAAGATTAATAAAAAAACAGATAGTAATCTATTTTTATATTTTTCTGTTTTAAAACTCAAAAGAGTATTACTTTTTAAAAACTAAAAAGACGCAACAAAAAACTGTTACGCCTAATTAACTAAAAAACGAATTATTAAAAAACTATTTTTCTATATCTAAGATTTTTAAAATTTTAGAAAAAACTTCTGTATTTTCATAAACCCCAGAAAAATTATAAGATTGTGGACCATATGCAAATATTGGTACCATAACACCTGTATGATCATGAGTTACAAAACCGCCTTCTATTTCATGGTCTGCTACACTACCGTTAGATACACTTAAACCTCCTGTTTCATGATCTGCTGTTATAATTACTAATGTTTCTCCATTTTTATCAGCAAACTTAATTGCCTCAGTAATAGCTCTGTCAAAATCTATAGTTTCTGCAACAACACCCTCTGTATCATTGTAATGCCCAAAAGAATCTATTTGTGCAGCCTCTACCATTAAAAAAAAAGGTTTATCTTTTTTATCTAAAAAACTTATAGCTTCTTTAGTTGTTGCTGCTAGTAAATTACCTCTATCTGTTTTTATAGACGGCACACCACCATCTGCTAAAAAAACACCTAATTTATCTGCTGTACTTTTATTTATTTCAGAAGTTTCATCTACCATTATGTACTTACTTTTCAATGGTATTTTTTTGTACAAATTTGCTCCACCTGCGGCAAAAAAATGTAGCTCAGTTTTAAGTAAATCTTCTGCTATTTTTTGTGTTTCTCCCCTATCTTTTTGTTTTGCATAAAAAGAGGACGGAGTAGCACCTGTTATTTGATCTGTAGTTATAATTCCTGTAGAAAAGTTAGACTTAGCTAGTATGTCTACTAAGGTTGGTAATGGCTTGCCATTTATGTCTGTACCTATAGCCCTATTATTTGTTTTTTGTCCTGTTGCTAATGCTGTACCAGCAGCAGCAGAATCTGTTATTAAATCGTCTGCAGATTGTGTTTTAATTAATCCTATAGATTTAAGCTGTGTAAGGGTTAAGCTGCCGTTATTAGCTAAAACGGCAGCCGTAATTTGAGATAACCCCATACCGTCTCCAATCATTAAAATTACATTTTTAATTGGCTTTTTACTACCATCTAAAGCATAAGTAGGTTTGTAAACATTAGATGTAATTAAAGCTGTTGTAGTACGGTTTTTTAAAGTTTTTACATAGGTTACACATTTGTTAGGCATATCTGTATTAATAACGTCTACTCCCATTTCTACAAATGCTCTCCAAGCTGTTTTAGAATCTGGAGTTGCCCAAAAACGAAATGGTTTATTTAATTTTTTAGCAGCTACTATTGCTGCATTTACTTTAGCAAAATCATTGTGTGTTAACCTGCCTTTACCATTCCACTCAGTATATTTTTTAAAACTAGTACTAACCATTGCTACTTTTTCCCAGTCTTTATTATCTAGTGTATTACTAAGTTCTTGATGGTCAAAAGAAATATACTCAGGGTATGTGTGGTATGTGTTAGCTTTTGGTCTATTACCAGATATTAAAAACTCTACATTATTGTGAGTTATAACTTCTGGATATTTTTTTAGTACAGAGATTACTTTTTTTAAGGTCTTCTCTGCATGAGACTTAACATCTACCATTACTATTAGTCTAGATGTGCTAAGTTGTTTGTTTTGTACTGCTTGTTGTAAAGGATTTAAATATAAACTTTGTAGTGTATTATTTTCTAAAATTTCATTTTCAGTATGTGCTATGTATAATTCATTGTTTTTTAGCCAAACATCTGCTTCTACAATATTGGCTCCGCTAGAAAAAGCATTCCAAAAAGGTACATTTTGTAGATAATCATTATGAGAATGAATAAGAACTTGATTTTCTTTTTGAGCAAAAGAAATCATTGAAAAAAAACTTACGGCAAGTATGATACATTTTTTCTTAAATGTTAACATATAAGTATATTATAAAAAGGTGCTGCGCAATTACAGCACCCTTTCTTGTTAAAAAAAACTAATTGAAACTTTATTATTTTACCATCCTTTGTTTTGTGGTATTCCTGAAGATTCTATAACAGTATTTGGAATTGGCCATACATTCATAAAAGAAGCATCAAAATTTCTGGCAGGCCATACTATTTCTGATGTGTAAGGAGAATCAGGATTAGCTCTGTCTGCATAAATTCTACCATAAATTGGCTCTCCGTAAGTAGCTGCTGCATCTCCCCAACGAACCAAATCAAAATGTCTGTTAGCAAATTCACCTGCTAATTCTACTCTACGCTCGTGCTTAAGATCTTCTATAGTTGCGTTAGTTATTGGTGCTAAACCAGCTCTATCTCTAACCATATTTAAAGGAACATCTCCATTTTTACCGTCTGCAATTAACGCCTCTGCTTTCATTAACAACACCTCTGCGTAACGCATTAATGGTACATTGTAAATTGTAGTTGGGTTATCTCCATTCGTATTTACATATTCTCCTATTGGATCTTCAAATTGGAACTCATACATATACTTATTAAACTGAAATCCAGAGATTGAATTTTCAGACTGATACCTTCTATCTTCTCCAAAATATTTAAAGTCGTCTCCAAAATTTAAGATAGTAACACCTCTACGTACGTCTCCTGCTTCATACTCATTATACAACCCTTCTGACGGAGTGTAGTATCCCCAGCCGTTATATTTACCCCAACCTTTGTTTTCTAACATAACACCAGATAAAATACTACCACGATCTAAACCAGAATTAACAGACCAAATGTACTCGCTTGTCCAGTTGTTTATATGACTATGTAACTCTCTATAGTCTACTTCTGGATTATCTGTATCTATTAAAGCTCTACCAGAACCAGATGTTGCAATTGCATCTGCATACTTTACAACTTCTGCGTATCTAGAGGCATCATACGCTGCCCAATACAAATTAGTTTTTGCTAAATATCCTAAAGCGGCATCTTTGTGAGGACGACCGTAATCTTCTGCCCCGTACTCTGTAAACAATGGTAATAAATCCATCGCTTTTTTAAGATCTTCTTCAATTTGCTTGTAGTTTTCTACAACAGAAGCTGGTCTTGCGTAGCTACCACCGTCATCAAACATATTATCTACGGTAATAATTGGCACACCTCCGTTTACATCATCACCATAAGTATGAGCCACCCAAAAGTAACTAAAGGCACGCATAAAATAAGCTTCACCCAGCACACGATTTTTTGTGCTTTCAGATATTTCCATTTCTGGTACGTTTAATAAAATATCATTAGCACGTCTAATAGTCTGGTAACTTTTACTATAACACGTAGATGTGTAACTACCCTCACTACCATTTATATTAAAATCTTTAATAACATCTGCTGTAGCTTTAATACGACCCGTAATCATATCATCTGATGCATTAATGTACCAGAAAAAACCTCTACCAAACATTTCTTGGTCAGACATTAATTGGTATAAACCATTTGCTGCCTGTATGGCATCAGAATCTGTTTTCCAAAAACTCTCATTAGATACTTTTCCTAACGGTTCTAAATTTGTAAAATCGTCTGAGCAAGAACTTAGGTTTAGCCCTAAAACACCCATTGCAATTAATCCTATTTTTTTATATGTATTTTTCATTGTATTCTTTTTTTTAGCGTGATTATAATGACAGTAATAATCCTAGTGTGAATGTTTTTGCTACAGGGTATTTAGCTATATCTAAACCTTTACCTCCTACTTCTGGGTCTAGACCAGAGTAGTTAGTAAATGTTACTAAATTTTCTCCTGATACGTACATTCTTAATGATGATCCCTTAGATAAATTATCCATTACTTTTGAGCTAAAAGTATACCCCAATGTTACGTTTTTAATGCGCAAATATGATGCATCTTCTAAGTACCAACTAGATGCGGTACCAAAGTTTTTATTATCATCTTTTGTAGAAATTATAGGAATATCTGTATCTGTATTTGTTGGTGACCAAGAATCTAATACTCTATTGTCTAAGTTATAACCAGATAATGCAGCATTATAGGTTGTAAATTTATAGCCATTAAAAGCTTTTACTCCTGCTACACCTTGCATTATCACATTAAAATCGAACCCTTTATAGTCTAAATTAGCACCTAAATTATAAGTTACTTTAGGTTGGTAAGCATTATAATACTTACGATCCTCAGACCCTATTTTACCATCGTTATTAGTATCTTGAAATTTAAAATCTCCTGGTCTTGCATTAGGTTGTATTAAATTACCATCTTTAGTATAAGCATCTATTTCTGCTTGTGTATTAAATATACCCAATTGTGGTATTAAATATGGTGTATATAAAGCGCCGCCAACTTCCGTTTGATAAGGTACCAATACACTTCTAACATTATCTTTATGATAAAAAACATCCTGACCTATTGATGCATAACCGTCCAAGTTTTCTAACTTATTTTTTATAGTTGTTGCATTGGCATTAATACTATAGTTCAGTTTTCCGTTTGTGTTTGTGTAAGTAGCAGAAACCTCTAAACCACTATTCTTAACCTGACCACCATTTACGTCTGCAGGAGATATACCTTGGTTAATATCTGCTAAACCAGGAATAATCATTCCTTTGGTTGTTTTCTCAAAATAATCTACAGTTAAACTTAAACTATTATTAAATAGTGATGCATCTAAACCAAAATCTAAAGACTCTGCTGTTTCCCATTTTAAATTTCTATTAGCATTTCTTTGTACGTAACTACCAACATTATCAAAATAAGTACCATTTTCTCCCATAATTACATTACCGCTTGCCACAGGAACATCAAAAGGATAATAACCGCTAATAGACTGTATGTTTCCTATTTCTCCCCAAGATGCTCTAAATTTTAAATCGTTAATTGCATCTATATTAAAGAAAGACTCGTTAGATATTCTCCAACCTGCAGATACAGATGTAAAAGTATCTGATTGGTTTTCTACAGCTAATCTAGAAGACTCATCACTACGTATACTACCAGATATGTAATATTTATTATTGTAATTATACATAACCCTACCAATTGCAGAAGTTAATGCTTCTTCAAAAGGATTATTACTTGGCTTATTTAGTAACTCAGCATTTTGCAGATACTGGTTAAACGGTTCTTCCGATGAAAACCCCGTTCCACGTAAAGAAATATAATTTCCTTTTGTGTTTTGTGCCGAATAAATTGCAGTTACATTTAAGTTATGATTACCATAAGATTTATTATAAGACAATTGGTTGTCCCATATCCATTTATTTTGATTGCTGTTTGTTTGTAATAATGTATTTTGACTATTACTACGACCTAATTCTGGCACTCTTGGGTAAAACTCTTTTGTTCTGTTATCTTTATAAGAATAAGAGTAATTAGACTTAAATGATAAACCGTCTAACAAATCATACTTAAAATATACGTTTGCATTTATAAATGTACTTGGAGACTCCTTTGTTGGCCTTAACAATAAAGATAAAGGATTGTAGACATCTCCGTAAGCACCTGCAAACTGAGATAAACTTTCTGGTACTACACCTGCAAAACTACCATCCTCATAACGCGTTGGTGATGCGGAAGGCATATAAATTGCATTTATAATTGTACCAGAGTAAGGATTATCTGTGTTTGTACCATAAGCCTCATCTCTAGAGAAATAAATATTTTCTCCTACTGTAATTTTATCTGTAATATTATAGTCAGACTTTAATCTTAAACTATAGTTTTGAGAACTAGTACCTTCTAAAACACCTTCTCTATCTCTAAAAGCAAAAGAAGTATAATAATTAAATTTTTCACCTGCACCGCTTAAATCAATATTTAAATTATTTACAGTGGCATCTCTAAAAATAGCATCAATCCAATTTGTACGGTTTACTTGTCCGTAAGGATTTTGGGCTGCATCATGAGCAGACTGTCTTGGTGTACCTGCATTATCTGCTGCTAAGTTATATACCTCAGATTGCTGTTTTGCCGTTAAAGGTGTTGGTAAATTAGACGCTGTTTTAATACCTGTATAATAGTTAATATTTAACCTTGGTTTACCTGTTTTTCCTTTTTTAGTTTCTATTACAATTACACCGGATGCAGCTTGTGCACCATAAATTGCAGCAGAAGCCGCATCTTTTAATACAGATATAGAAGCTATATCATTAGGGTTTATTTCTGGTCCGTTGTATGGTAAGCCATCTACAACAACCAATGGAGACTCTGAGTTTAAAGTACCAATACCTCTAATTTTTATACTAGCAGTACTTGTTGGGTCACCACCAGAACTTAATACGGTAACACCTGCTATGTTACCTTGTAAAAACTCTTTATAATTACCAACTGGCCTACTTGTAATTGTACCAACATTTGCCGCTGTACCAATTGCAGAGGTTAAATCTCCTTTTTTAGTAGAGCCATAACCTATAAGTACAACCTCATCTAAAGAATTTGTAGCTTCATCTAAACCAACAGATACTGTTTGGTTTCCACTATAAGCAATTTCTTTAGATGCAAAACCTAATGAAGATATTACAAGTACTCCATTTTCTTCTTTTAACTCTAAAGTAAAGTTACCATCAAAATCGGTTGCCGTTCCTGTTGTAGTTTTACCTTTAATAGTTACTGCGGCACCAGAGATTGGTAACCCATCATTGTTAGACACTACTGTGCCCTTTACTGTTACCTGCGCTAACATGGTAGATAAACACCCTAAGCTGAGTGTTAGAAAAAAGTATAATTTTTTCATTTTAATTTATAGTTTTTGTTTTTTTCAAATGTATTGTGTGGTTGTTTTTAGTGGGGGTAAAATTGTTTCAACAAAGAGGATTATTAGTACAAAAAAACCTTAGTGAGCATCAAAAAATAGGACTTTTGTTACAGTAACATTAACCTAACATACAGCTAATCCTAAGCATACAATGCACGCTATACTTTTTGCTCCTTGTATACCTTGGGGCTTACCCCAAAATGTTTTTTAAATGTGCGTCCAAAGTATTTGCTATCACTATACCCACACTCAAAACCAATTTCTGAGATATTAAATTTTTTGTTTTTTAGTAAATATTCGGCTTTTTGTAAACGAAGAGATGTTATAACATCTGATGGAGACTGCCCTAAATGCTCCTTAAATAATCTATAACATTTAATTCTAGATATTTCTAAAATAGAAATAAGTTTTTCTACATTAAAAGATGGGTTAGATAGTTCTTCTTTTATAACTTCTAAACTACGTTTTAACAGCTTTTCATTACCAGATTGCATATCATTTTCTTCAGTAAGAATTTTAAAAATCTCTTGCTGAAACTTGTTATGTCCCCGACCTAAACTTCTATTAACTAAAGATGTTATTTTATTACTGATAAAAGTTTTACTTGCAGGCAATTGTATTACCGCATCTATACCAAACTCTAAAGAAGTCTCTTGTAATGCATAATTAATTTCTTCTGATATGTACACCAAAGGAACTCTGTCTTTCTTTGGTATTTCTTTATATTTTTGTAGAAAATAGGCTATTTCTTTTGTAAAACCTACTTGATAAAAGACCAAAACATCTAAACGTAATTGTTTTAATGCCGATGATAAATTGGTTACTACATTTTCAAACAGTAAATAATTACTTGTGTTTTTTAATAACTGATTGGTTATATCAAAATTAGAAGCATCTGTATAAACAAGAATATTATTTTTATTAGCCGGAAGATTTTCTTTTAAGTCTAGATGCTTCCAAGAAATAGTTTCTACTGCCTTAACGTTGTTTTGAAGAACAGCAACTGGCAAACAAAATTGAAAATTAAACCTATCTGCTTCTAATATATTGCAAGTGCCATTTAAATCTTTTATTAAAACCAAAAATGCTTTGTAATAAGGACTATAATTTAAAATATTTTTTACATTACTTTGCAATAAAGTACTAGTAGATGTTACTTTAAATTGCAGCTGATTACCATTTATAAGAACGGTAACATCTAATGTACTTTTGGTTTCTGAGTATTTTATAATATCATTAAAAATATACTTTAGTAAAAGTTTTAGCCGCAATAAATCTACCTCTACCCAGGCGATATTTTTATCTAACTGGGCATTAAAATTAGCGTTATTTTCTTTTAGTTTTTCTTTTACATTAGTTACTATGCTTTTTAATATTGGCAGCAAATTAACCGACGTTAATTTTACTTCTCCCAAGTCTTTAATATGGTCTAAATAGTTCCATTCTGATACTAGATCTATTATTTTTCCTGATTGTTGTAACAGCTCTTTTTTTACATTCTCATTATTTTTTATATCATGAGATGCCTTTAAAATAATAGATAATGGTTGCTGAAATTGAGATAATACAAAGGTTTTAAACTTATCTACCTCAAAATCCTGATTTTTTAAATTATTATGTAAGTCTAGTAGCTTTTCTTTTTGAAGTAATATTTCCTGGTTTTTCTCATCTAACTGACCATTTATTTTTAAGAGATCTTGTTTCTGCTTTTCTATTAATTGTGTACGGTTAGCTATTTGCTCCTCTAGCTTTTTATGTTGTGCTTTAGATGCCTTACTTTTTAAGTAAAAAAATGCAAAAGCCGCACTTATAAATACAAATAAAACTAATGTAAAAAAGGTTATGGTTTGATAAAATGCTTTTTCAATATGTAGTGTAAACACCTCTTTACCGGCTTCATTTTTATCATTCTTAACCAAAAAAGAATATGTGCCAGAAGCTAAATTTTTAAATTGAAGACGTTGTTTACCCTTTGCTAAAATCCAATCTTCATTTTTACCGTGTAGCTTGTAATAGTAGCTAGTATTTTTATCAACCGGAAAAACTACAGGGGTAATAGTTACTACAACATCATTTTTACTATGCGCTCTTGTTAGCTTTTTTTCTGTTATTTTTTGCTGATTAAACTCTACCTTAAGTTTTGGTTTATTGGGATTAAAACTCATAGCATTAGGATTAAAGTAATTTAAACCATTAACGCCTCCAAAGAACAATAACCCCTTATTGTCTTTATAATATGCTCCTTCAGAAAATTCTGATGCTTGCCAACCTTCTTTAGGATTAAAAGCAGTAATAGTGTAGGTTTGCTTGTCTATTACAGCAATACCTTTTGTGGTACTAATCCATACTTTATCTTCATTATCTAGCAAACCATATACCATATGGCTAGGTAAACCTTCATTGTCTGTACTGTTATTTATTATTCCTTTTTGCTTGTTATAAACACTTATACCTCCCAAAGAACCAATCCAGTAATTATCTGTTTTAGGGTCTATGTATAAAGAATAAATACTGTTTCCTAAAATTCCGTTTTCTTTTTTAAGGTGTGTTAATTCTTCTGTTTGTAAATTAAAAAACAAAACACCGTCATCTTCTGTAGCAAGAACAAGCTCATTTTTATATTTTTTTATATTTCTAATGTGGTAACTATTAAGTAATTCTTGTCCTTTAAAAGACTCAAACTTATTAGTGTTTAGGTTAAATTTTGCTACTCCTCCCCAACAAGCAATCCATAGTATTTTATTTTTGTCTTCATAAAAAGAGTAGCTTCTATTGCTGGGCAATTCTGGTATATTTAATGCATTAAAAGCTTTGTATGAATTATTTTTTACCCGAAGTAAACCTGCATAAGTACCAGCCCAAATACTACCATCACTTGCGGTATAAAGACTTCTAACACGCTCCCACTCGTAATTATTTTTAGATTCTTTTACTTTAAACTTTAAATAACACTTAGTATCTTCACTGTAATGGTATAAACCACCATTGTAATAGCCTATCCAAATGTTACCATTATTATCTTTTGTAATTGCCCTTGTAGTTTCTACTGGTAAATGAGGAAACTTAATAGGATGCGGTGTTACAGACGAAATTTCTTCAGACCCGGTATAAGCCATACTTATACCTCCATCTTTTTGCCCCAGCCATACGTTACCAAACACATCTTGGCTAAGTGCTGTTACCTCATTACTATAAAAGCTATACGGTGTATACAAATCATAGGTATAATGATGAACCACATTTGTATTTAAATTTGTGGTGTGGTTTGGTATTATATAAATTCCGTTTTTAAAAGTAGCAAACCACAAATTGCCTTGTTTATCTTTTAAAACATCATTTATAATTAAATCTGGGTATTTATCTAGAATAAGTTTTTTGTAGGCTTTATTTGGGCTTGTATAATCTATATTCTCTTCTGTTTTTACAAAACCATTGTTGGTATATGTATATGTAAAACCTCCTGCTTTTACATTAAGGTCTCCGTTAGTTGCTAAGAATAACCTATCTGCTTTGGCTTTAAAACTAAAATGTTTAAATTTATTATTACCTAGATACTTACTTATATGCCCTTCTTTAGTATAAATCCAAATATTATCTTCTGCATCTTTTTCTATATTAGTTAAATAATTATTTGGCAGAGATTCTGGGTCATTTGCGTTATGCTTAAAGGTTTTAAATGTATACCCATCAAAATAATTTAAGCCATCTAAAGTAGCAATCCATAAACCACCATCATTATCATTCTCTATGTCTAAAATAGAGTTGTTAGATAATCCCTGATCTGTAGTATAACTTATAAATTTTAATTGTTGTGCGCTGCCAAAGAAACAAGGTAATAAGGCTAATAGTATATATATTTTAGTTTTCATCGCTATTTTTACAAATAGCTAAAATACCTTGTCAAAGTCAAGTTAATATTAGGTTTAGATTAACAAAACCTTTATTTAATATTAGCATATGATGTTACAAAACAACGTTTCTAGTAAATTAAAATAGCGTGAAATTTTGATTATAAAAACGAAAACGCTGATAACAAATTGCTACCAACGTTTTCCAGAAATAAAAACTAAATTAAACTCTTGCTAAAGATTACAAACTAAACCATTTGCAAACTTCTTGTTTTATAACCTGATCTCCTCTTTGCAAACAATCCCATTCATTTGTTGCTTGGTTGTACCTGTAATCGCCTTTCCAAAGAGAAATCTTTTTTTGTATTTCTTTAATAGCATCACAGATAAATAGTAACTCTTTGTTAGTCATTAGTGGATGTAAAGATAAACGTACCCAACCAGGCTTAATAGTTAGATCTTTATTTATAATGTTACGCGTAATTTTTTTAGATGTTCTTTTATCTATATCAAGCAAATAATGACCGTAAGTACTTGCGCAAGACCAACCTCCCCTAACTTGTATACCAAACCTATCGTTTAATAAACGTACCATAAGGTTGTAGTGAATATTTTCTACAGTAAAAGAAATACAACCAATTCTAGGAGCATTTAAATCACCTAAAATATGTAAACCATTAATCTCTAAAAGCTTTTCGTAACTTAATTTAATAAGTTCAGCTTCTCTTTTATGCATTTTAGAAACATCCATTTTGTCTTTTAATCTAATAGCCAAAGCAGCTCGCATAGTTTGTAAAAAGCCTGGTGTACCACCGTCTTCTTTAACCTCTATATCATCAAAATAACTATAACTTCCCCAAGGATTTGTCCATTTTACGTTACCTCCTCCTGGAGTATCTGGACATTTAGCATTGTACATTTTTTTATTAAAGACTAGAACTCCACAGCTACCTGGTCCTCCTAAAAATTTATGCGGAGAAAAAGCAATAGCATCTAAATAAGCTTCAGGATCTGCAGGATGCATATCCATTTTTACATAGGGTGCAGATGCTGCAAAATCTACCACGCAATACCCATTATGTTTGTGCATAATTTTAGCTAACTCATGGTAAGGAGTAATAATGCCTGTTACATTAGAACAAGCTGTAAATGCACCTATTTTTGTAGGTCTATCTGCATATTCTATCAGCTTTTCCTCTAAAATATTTACATCTACAAGTTTATTTTCATCACACTCTAAAATCACAACATCTGCCAAGGTTTCCATCCAAGAAACATGATTAGAGTGGTGCTCCATATGTGTAATAAAAACAACTGGCCTGTCTACTCTATTTGGTTTGTGTTTAAAGCTTTTACGTAACCCTATTAAACGTTGAAGCTTAACAATTGCCCCAGTCATACCAGTACCAGTTGTTACTAAAATATCTTCTTCATTTGCATTAACGTGCTCTTTAATTACTTTACGAGCTAATTTATATGCGTACGTAGATGCTTTACCTGTTTCACTAGAAAAAGAATGAGTATTAGCAACCATTGGTCCTATTTTATACTGCATTTTTTCTTCAATAGGCGCATATAACCTTCCGCTTGCTATCCAATCTGCATATACCAATTTTTGTTCCCCATAAAGGGTTTTAAAATAATGGTTACTTCCAATGACTCCCTTAGAAAATTGCTGAAAGTAATTTTCTAAATTTTCTTTCACTAAAACTTCTTCTTTAACACTCACAACTTTTAATTTAATTCGGTTTTTTTGGTCGATTTTTAATGTAATATTTAAAAAGGGCTACCCACTAAAAAATAGCCCTTTAAACAACATTCTTTCATTTTTTATTGATTGACTAATTCAAAAATTTATACTAAAAAACAAAGTATAAAGAAAGGTGCTGTTATAGATATACTTTACTACAAAATAATAAAGCTTTATTTTTTTATTATTGATATTGTACTATATACTATTAAGACGATTAATTTTTAATTAACCCTTACTTACGTAATGTTAATTTTATTTTTATGTTATTTTTTTAATCAAAATCAGAAAAATTAAAGTTCTTTATTTTTTAAAAAAAGTAGTGTAATTACTTTATTAAAACAGAGAAAACAAGCCTTAACAGAGAAGCACTTTACAGTCGTAATATGTTAACTAAGTAAAAACAAATGTTCATTTTAATTTCTTCAACTACATCTATTCAATTAAAAAAAAGTATCATAAATAAGCTTACGCATACAAAAGCCTAGTATTCACAACATTAATACACTGTTCGGTATTTTTCAATATAAATTAGCTATTTAAATTGAATAACTTTTTTAACCAAACCATTAGTTTATTCATAAGAAACTTTTTTATGATAAAATTGAATCTAAAATTATCTCTCACAAACAGAATAAAATTTGCTAAACTATTCACGCTTTTTATTTTCTTATTTGTGTCTCAATTATTTTTTGCTCAAACCTCTGGCGTATGGTCAGATGCTGGTGGGGGAAAATGGACATCTATAAGCTCAGATGGTTTAGTTAGAATTGAGGTAACCGTTACTGGTTACGTAGATATTCTTGGCGGTGATACTATGCTTTGTTCTCCTGATGCTTTTAGTGACCCAACTATTACGGGCACACCATCATTAGCTTTAGAAGTTAATGGTAGTAACGGCTCTATTTCTTTTGAGTTTTATGACACCAGAACAAATACATTAGCAGACATACTAAACCCTATTTTACACGTTGATAAAGTTGGAGTAACAGGACTTCTTTTTAGTAACACTACTGGTATTTTTTATTTACAGGACGGATACAATTGGAATAAACTAAGCGCTACTGATAGATTTCTTTCTGATCCAAGCTTTTTTAGAGGTCAAAACTTATTTGAAATATTAGGAGGAACTAGAGAATGTGATAATACTGCCGGAGGAAGTTTACAGGTAACTGACTTTATAAACACCATAAACTTAACTACAGGACTTGAAAGAAATGGAACCTCTTTAGTTGGTAATAATGCCCCTACTGAAGACGAAGTAGAATTCGCTTTTTCTAACCTAGTAATAAACCCGTGCACGTCTGGTGCTACTGTTGGCACACCTACAGATAATGACACAGATGGTGATGGTATAAATAATAGTTGCGATTTAGATGATGATAATGATGGTATTTTAGATACAGAAGAAGGTATTTGTACTCCTGTACAGTCTGCTGCTTGGACAATTGCTGGCACTACTGCTTCTTTTAACTATGGTAACGGAGTTATTGCTAATGTTACTACAACAAACTCTACCAACTTTGTAAGCGGTAATTTTACAAGTCCAGCTCTAAATTTCTGGACAGAAGATTTACAAGGAGATACTTCTCTTGCTGCAACCTATGATAACGGAGTAACAGTTACAGTTGAATTTGTAGATGCTGCCAACAATCCTGTTTTTATAGATAAACCTACGCTTCATTTAGACCGTATTGGTGGTGACGATGGCACCGATCAGACCTCAGCAGAGATAAGCCTTTTAAACGGTTTAACGTGGTCAGAACTTGCCGGCACATTCGATTTTGTTTCTACTGCAACCACAGTAAAAGATGGCGGTACTGGTTTACCATCAGACGGATATAGTCCAGAAAGTTCTTTAAAAGATAGTGATGGTTCTGCTGCTGGTACGTTACAAATTAATCAAAGGGTTTCAACTTTTACATTGCAATTGGCACAGACATCTTCTACAGGAGCTGAGGATGAAATAGAACTTATACTTTTTGCTTGTAAAGACAGAGATTCTGATAACGACGGAATTCCAGATTTAATAGATTTAGATTCTGATAATGACGGAATTTTTGATGTTATTGAAGCCGGACATAAACAAGCCCATACAAACGGAATTCTAGGAACAACAGTTAGTGATGATGGTATTTTTGATGCCTTGCAAACTAGTAGTGGTGTTAATAGCGGTAGTGTAGATTATACAATTTCCGACTCAGAAGCTACACCAAATGGCACTCCAGATTATTTAGAGCTAGATGCTGATGGTGATGGTTGTAATGACGTTTTAGAAGCAGGATTTACAGATCAAAATAACGACGGAATACTTGGTAATTTACCAACAGTTACTGCAGCTAATGGTACTGTTATTAGTGGTATGGTTGTAGACGGTTATACCACGCCTACCAATGCAGATAGTGGTTCTGGAAATACTGACTTTGATTTTCAACAGATAGGACAAGCGCCAACTATAACTAACACAGCAAACCAACCACAAGATATTTTAACCAATGGCACTAACCCAGAAAATTTTGTAGTTACTGCAACTGGCGAAGCTTTAGCTTATCAATGGCAAGTAGACCGTTTAGATGGTAATGGTTTTGTAGATATAAATGATGCCAACACTGTAGATATTTATACCGGAAGCACAACTAGCACTCTTACATTAACAGGAATAACAGCTAGTTATGATGGGTTTTTATATCAGGTTATTATTAATGATGAAACTTTTTCTTGTGCCACTCTTACTTCTAATAGTGCTACAATTATTTTTGATGATACACCACCAGATGCCCCTATAGTTGTAATTACCGAAGACATAAATAATGATGGTTTTTTAAATACAAGCGAATCTGTTGGAGATGTTAATGTTACTATTACATTACCTGCAAATACCGCTGAGAATGATATTTTAACTGTAAACGGTACAAATCAAACATTAACTGCTACAGATATTACAAACGGAGAAATACTTGTAACCTTTACTCCTCCTGCAGAAGATGGCTCTTTAACTGTAACTGCTACTATTACAGATCCTGTAGGTAATACAAGTAATCCTGGGGTAGATACTATCACTTTAAATACTGCTCCAACTTCTGCTCCTACAGTTGTAATTACTGAAGATATTAACGATGATGCTATTATAAACAGTACGGAATTGGTGGGAGATATTGATGTTACAATCACTTTACCTGCCGAAGCTGTAGAGAACGATATTTTAACCATAAATGGAACCAATCAGACTTTAACAGCGGCCAACATTATAGCTGGTGTTGTAACTACAAGTTTTGTTAGTCCGGGTGAAGGTAATACAATTACTGTAACTGCATCAATCACTGATACTGCAGGAAATACAAGTACAAACGGAAGCGATTCTGCTACAATAGAAACTGTTGCTACATCTGCCCCTATAATTGTTATTACTGAAGATGCCAATAATGATGCTATTATAAACAGTACAGAATTGGTGGGTGATATTGATGTTACCATTACGTTACCTACTGAAGCTGTAGAGAACGACATTTTAACCATAAATGGTACTAACCAAACTTTAACTGCTACAGATATTAGTACTGGTACTGTAACTACTAGCTTTGTTAGTCCGGGTGAAGATAACACCATTACTGTCACAGCATCAATTACAGATCTCTCAGGAAATACGAGTCCAGAAGGTAGTGATTCTGCTAAAGTAAATACTACTTCAACTTCTGCTCCTACAGTTGTTATTACTGAAGATATTAATAATGATGGTATTATAAACAGTACAGAATTAGTTGGCGATATTGATGTCACAATTACATTACCTGCCGAAGCTGTTGCTGGAGATATTTTAACCATAAATGGTACTAATCAGACTTTAACTGCCACAGATATTAGTACTGGTGCTGTAACTACAAGCTTTGTTAGTCCAAGTGAAGGCAATACTATTACTGTAACTGCATCAATCACTGATGCTGCAGGAAATACAAGTACAAACGGAAGCGATTCTGCTACAATAGAAACTATTGCTACATCGGCTCCTACAGTTGTAATTACCGAAGATGCTAATAATGATGCTATTATAAGTAATTCTGAGCTTTCTAGTAATATTGATGTTACCATTACTTTACCTGCTGAAGCTGTAGAGAACGATATTTTAACTATAAACGGTACCAATCAAACTTTAACTGCCACAGATATCAGTTCTGGTACTGTAACTACTAGCTTTGTTAGTCCGGGTGAAGGCAATACTATTACTGTGACTGCAACTGTTACAGATACCTCAGGAAATATAAGTCCAGTTGGTAGTGACTCTGCTATAATTGACACTACAGCAACCACTGCTCCTACAGTTGTAATTACTGAAGATATTAATGATGATGCTATTATAAACAGCACGGAATTAGTTGGTGATATTGATGTCACAATTACATTACCTGCCGAAGCTGTTGCTGGAGATATTTTAACCATAAACGGTACTAATCAGACTTTAACTGCATCAGATATTACTGCTGGTACTGTAACTACAAGTTTTACTAGTCCGGGTGAAGGCAATACAATTACTGTTACTGCATCAATTACTGATGCTGCAGGAAACACTAGTACTAACGGAAGCGATTCTGCTACAATAGAAACTATTGCTACATCGGCTCCTACAGTTGTAATTACTGAAGATGCTAATAATGATGGAATTATAGGTAATTCTGAGCTTTCTGGCAATATTGATGTTACCATTACTTTACCTGCTGAAGCTGTAGAGAACAATATTTTAACCATAAATGGTACTAACCAAACTTTAACAGCAACAGATATTACTGCTGGTACTGTAAATACTAGCTTTGTTAGTCCGGGTGAAGGCAATACTATTACTGTGACTGCAACTGTTACAGATACCTCAGGAAACATAAGTCCAGAGGCTAGTGATTCTGCTGTAATTGACACTACAGCAACCGCTGCTCCTACAGTTGTAATTACTGAAGATATTAATAATGATGCTATTATAAACAGTACAGAATTAGTTGGCGATATTGACGTTACAATTACGTTACCTGCCGAAGCTGTAGAGAATGATATTTTAACCATAAACGGTACTAATCAGACTTTAACTGCTACAGATATTAGTAATGGTACTGTAACTACAAGTTTTGCAAGTCCGGGTGAAGGCAATACAATTACTGTAACTGCATCAATCACTGATACTGCAGGAAATACAAGTACAAACGGAAGCAATTCTGCTACAATAGATACCACTGCTCCTGTTCCTACTTTAACTATTGATAACGTTACTGCAGACAATGTAGTAAATGCTAGTGAGGCAACATCAACCATAACTATCACGGGTACTGTTGGTGGCGATTTTAATACTGGAGATCTTGTGACTCTTACGATAAATGGAAATTCGTATTTTAATGGTGTAGATGCATCTGGTAATTTTAGCATTCCAGTTAATGGTAGTGATCTTGCTGCAGATGCAGATTTCGTTATAAATGGCGAGGTAAATACCTTAGATTTGGCTGGTAATGTTGGTACTGCTACTAACAATAAACTTTATGATGTAGATACTACTTTGCCTATACCCATTATTACAATAAATAATATTACGGCAGACAATACTATTAACACTACTGAAGCTACAACCACAATAACAGTAATTGGTAATGTTAGTGGAGACTTTTTAACTGGTGATGTGGTTACTTTAGTAGTAAACACTATATCATACACTAATACAGTAGATGCCTTAGGTAATTTTAATATACCTATTACGGGTTCTGAACTTACTGCAGATGCAGATTTAACCATAAATGGTAGTGTTAACACAACAAGCACAGCAGGAAATACAGGTACAGGAACAACAAACAAAACATACAATGTAGATGTTACTGCTCCTACACCTACCCTAACAATAAATGATGTTACTACAGATAACATTATAAATACCACAGAATCAACATCAAACATAACTATTACAGGTAGTGTTACAGGAGAATTTAATAACGGAGATACAGTTACACTATTAATAAACGGTGTTTCTACTACAGGTACTGTTAATGCTTCCGGTATTTTTAGCATTACTGTTAATGGTGGAGACCTCCTTGCAGATGCAGATGTAACTATAAATGCTAGCTTGGCTACCACAGATACTGTTGGTAATAGCAATACAATTAATACAACAAAAATATATGCTTTAGATATTATAGCTCCTACACCAACAATTATTATTGATAATGTAACCGCTGACAATACTATTAATGCTATTGAAGCTTCAGGAAACATTACAATTACTGGTTCTGTAACGGGAGAATTTGCTCCTGGTGATACGGTTACACTTTTAATAAACGGTGTATCTACTACTGGTACTGTTAGTAATACAGGAACGTTCAGTATAATAGTGTCTGGAAATAATTTAGCTTTAGATGCAGATACTACTATAAATGCTAGTTTAACTACTACAGACTCTGCAGGCAATAACAATACAGTTGCTGCTACTAAACTATACAATGTACAAACTGCAACTATTGCTACACCTGTTATTAGTAGCATTAGTATTGATACAAATATTCCTGATGATGCAATTACATCTGACAATACTCTGTCTATTTTTGGAACATCTGAACCAAACAGAATTATAGATATTTATATTGATGGTGTTATTATAGGTACTGCAACTGCTAATGCTACAGGTAATTGGACTTTAGACCATACTGCAACTGTTTTACCAGATGGAAACTATGATATTACTGCAGTAGCAAGCGATACTTTTGGCAACATTAGTTTTTCTTCTACAGTATATCCTATTGTTATAGATACCGTAGCTCCTATTGTAAACGATGAAATAACAGATAACCTTACTCCTGTTATTACTGGTACTGGCAGTATAAATGAAACCTTGCTTATTAGTATAGATATTGATGCTGATGGTACACCAGAAGTTACTTATACAGTTACAACAGATGCTGCAGGTAACTTTAGTTTAGATACAAACACGGCTACTCCAAATAGTGGTGCTTTACCTAATTTAAGTTTCCCTAGTACATTAGATATTACTGTTTCTGATACAGCAGGTAATACTAATACAGCTGTTATTTTTATTACAGATGATTTTGATAATGATGGCTTAACAAATTATGATGAAGTTGCACTTGGTACAGACCCTAATGACGCAGATACAGATGATGATGGTGTTACAGACGGACAAGAAGTTACTGATAATACCAATCCTCTAGATGATTGTGATTCTATCTCTGGTATGCCTTTAGATACATCGGACTGTGATGATGACGGCTTAACTAATGAAGAAGAAAATACAATAGGAACAGATCCTAACGATGCTGATACAGATAAAGATGGAATTTTGGATGGGCAAGAAGTTGTAGATAATACAGATCCTCTAGATGCTTGTGACTCTATTGGCGGTACACCTCCTTTAGGAGTTGCTTGTGATATAGAAATACAAAATGAAAACATTACGCCTGGTACTGCAGATGGCACATTTGTAATAGTAAACATAGAAGCTTTTCCTGATAATACTGTAGAAATATTTAATAGATGGGGTGTAAAAGTATACAGTACAAAATCTTATGATAACGCATCAAGAGCATTTACAGGTATTTCTAATGGTAGAGCCGTAGTTAAATCTAGTAGTACGTTACCTGCTGGTGTGTATTATTACATAATTAACTATTTAAAAGATGGAGAAGCTAAAACTAAAAATGGCTATTTGTACCTAAATTAATTATAAAAAATGATATCAATATATAAACATAAAAAACACGTATTTAGCCTTATTGGTGTACTGTTATTTGCTTTTGGAGTTAACGCTCAACAAGATGCGCAGTATACACAATATATGTACAATACAATTTCTATAAATCCGGCTTATGCTGGCTCTAGAGGTGCGTTAAGTATAGCCGCATTACACCGCTCACAATGGGTTGGTTTAGATGGTGCTCCTGTTACACAAACTTTTAATATTCACGCTCCAGTTTCTGCAAAATCTGGCTTAGGATTATCTGTTGTTAATGATGAAATTGGTAACGGTACAAACCAAGACACTTACATAGATGCTTTGTATTCTTATACCATTAAAGCATCAGAAAAAGGAAAAATTTCCTTTGGATTAAAAGCTGGTGGTCATTTTTTAAATATAGATCACAACAAACTAAGAGCCAATAACCCTACAGTTGCTGTACCAGATAATGGTGTAGATAAACAATTTTCTCCAAATTTTGGTGCGGGTATTTATTATCACGAAGATCGGTTTTATGCAGGTTTATCTGTTCCTAATTTTTTAAAGACCAAACATTTTGATGAATCTTCAACAAGCACATCATACATTGCAGAAGAGCAAGTAAACTGGTATTTAATTACAGGTTATGTTTTTAATTTAAATTCTGATTTAAAAATGAAACCAGCCACATTACTTAAAACAACTTATGGTGCACCGTTACAAGTAGATGTATCTACTACGTTTTTGTACAAAGACAAATTTTCTATGGGTGTTGCTTATAGGTGGGATGCTGCTTTAAGTGCCCTTATTGGCATACAAGCAACACAGCGCCTAATGGTTGGTTTAGCTTATGATAAAGAAACTACAGCCTTAGGAGGAACCAATTTTAATGATGGTTCTTTTGAGGTGTTCCTTAGATATGATTTTAAATCTAAGATTAGAAATGCACTAACACCAAGATTCTTTTAATATGAAGATAGATAAAACTATAATTGGTTTGTTTTTGCTTGTAATTGCACAGTTCTCTGCTGTTGCACAGACAAAACAGTTAGCAGAAGCAGACAGGCTTTTTAATACTAAAGCCTATGCACTTGCAATAGATGCTTATACTAAAGCAATAGAAAAAGGAGAAAGCTCTATAGATATTTATAAAAAATTAGGTGATGCCTATTATTTAAATGCCAATTACAAAGATGCTGCCAATTGTTATGCAAAATTGATGAGTCCTGACATTAAAAATTCTGATTCAGAGTACTTATTTAAATACGCACAAACGTTGAGGTCTAACGGTAATTATGACGAAGCAGATAAAATAATGCTTCAGTTTAATAAAATTAAACAGCAAGACTTAAGAGCTTCTAAATTTATTGAAAAACTAGATTATTTAGAGAATCTAAAAAACATCAAACAAAAATATACTTTAACTAATTTAGAATCTAACTCTGTAGAGTCTGACTTTGCCCCGTCGTTTTACAAAGACTCATTAGTTTTTTCTAGCGCAAGAGATACCGGTTTTTTAGTAAATAACTTACACGAGTGGAACAATAGGCCTTTTTTAAATTTACATACCGCAAAAAAAGACAGTTTAAATTATGTATACCTTGGAAATTTTGCAAAAGAATTAAACACAAAAACACACGAGTCTTCTTCTACATTTACAAAAGATGGTAAAACAGTATATTTTACAAGAAATAACTCTGAAAACGGTAAGTTTTCTCCAGATAAAAACGGGCTAAGCAGACTTAAAATTTACAAGGCTACATTAGAAAATGGAAAGTGGACAAATGTAACCGAGTTACCTTTTAATAATGATGAGTATTCTGTTGCTAACCCAACCTTAAATTACACAGAAGATAAGCTTTATTTTGCTTCAGATATGCCTGGTACACTTGGTGCTTCAGATATTTTTGTTGTAGCTATTAATAGTGATGGTAGCTTTGGTGAACCACAAAATTTAGGAGCTACAATTAATACCGAAGGCAGAGAAACATTTCCTTTTATTTCTGAATCTGAAACCTTGTATTTTGCTTCAGACGGACATCCTGGTTTGGGTGGTTTAGATATGTTTTACATCAACCTACAACAAGAAAATGCTGAGGTTCGTAATATGGGAAAAGGAGTTAATAGTAGGCAAGATGATTTTTCTTTAATTATAAACGAATCTAAAAATGAAGGTTTTTTAGCATCAA
This sequence comes from Cellulophaga sp. 3_MG-2023, assembly GCF_030546975.1. Classification (NCBI taxonomy): domain Bacteria; kingdom Pseudomonadati; phylum Bacteroidota; class Flavobacteriia; order Flavobacteriales; family Flavobacteriaceae; genus Cellulophaga; species Cellulophaga sp. 3_MG-2023. The sequence goes on along the minus strand of NZ_JAUOPS010000001.1, from coordinate 42,554 downwards.
ACAGACCAAAAGGTAAAGGAAGTGATGATATTTATAGGTTTATTAGAGAATCTGTAACCAAAGTAATAAAGGGGAAAGTTATAGACAAAGAGACCAATACAATTGTAGTAAATGCTATGGTAACCATTTATGATTATGAGAATAATAATTTAGTAGAAACTGTTAGTGATGAAAATGGTTTTTTTACAACAGAAGTAAATTTACCTGAAAAAAAATATCGTTTTACAGCTAAGAGTGATGGTTATGCAGATGCTGTAAAGTATATATACTCACCTAAAAACAATACTAAAATTGAGAAAGTAGTTTTAGAATTAGAGAACTCTAAAGAAGCAACAGCTGTGGGTTCTGACCTATCAAACTATTTAAAATTAAAATCTATTTATTTTGATACAAATAGTTCTTATTTACGAGTAGAATCTTATCCTGACTTAGACAAGGTTGCTAACTATATGTTAGAGAATCCTACGGTGGTAATAGAAGTTGGTTCGCACACAGATAGTACAGAGAGTGACACCTACAACCTATGGCTGTCTAACAGAAGAGCAAAATCTACTGTAAAATATCTTGTATCTAAAGGTGTAGACCAAAGTAGAATTACGGGTATTGGTTTTGGAGAATCTCAATTACTTAATAAGTGCAAAAACGGTGTAAAATGCTCTAATGAAGAACATGCTGTTAACAGAAGGTCTGAGTTTATTATTATTACCAAATAAACATAAAAAAGCCAGAAATACTTCTATTTCTGGCCAAACAAAAAAACTTACTAACATCTGGTTTAATTAACTTTAAACTCAAATATTTGTGAATTAGAACTGTTATTCTCTTGGTCTGTTGTAACAACTTGCCAATAATACACAGTTCCAGAACTTACAGAACTCTCTAAAAAAGCATCTGTAGTTGTACCTATACTTGTTGCTGGCGGTGATGTTGTAGCTAAAAACACTTCATAATCTTTAATGTCATTATCTACATCTGCTCCGTGCCAATGCAATGTAATTTTGTTGTTAGATGCAGATACCGTTTCTCCTATCTCTGGAGATATTGCTTCTGCCATAAAAGGTGCATAATTTACAATTCCGTCTCCTGCTAAATAAAATTTCCAAACATCACTCTCTGCAGTTTCTGTAGTTGTGTTAGATGTAGAAACTACGTACCAAGAATACGGTTCCCCTTTTGTTAAGGTAATTGTTGTTGTTTCTGCTGTTGCCGTAAATGTATTAATTTGCTCTGTAGTCAAATTTTTAACAACAACATTGTAACCATTTGCATTAGTTGCTCCTTGCCACGTAAATGCTACCGAAGCCTGGGTGTTATTTATAGTTGTACCTGTTAAGCAAACCTCGTCATTAGCTGGCAAACTTAATGTAGATGCTGTTGGAGCAAAAACTTCTGGTTCAACCGGACTATCATCACCTCCGCCACCGCAACTAGATAAAATTACTGCAGCTATAAATCCGTATATTTTTAAATACTTTGTATGCATTACTTAATAATTTTAAATGTTTTGTTTATTGTTTTTCCTTTTACCACAACAACATACTTACCTGTTTTTAAGCTGGTAGTTGGTATCACTATTTCTCTATTGGCATCAATACTTTTAGTATCCGTTAGCAATTGTCTCCCTGTAAAATCAAACAAAGAAACAGTTACACTAGTATCCTTACCTGCACAGTAAACCGTTAAATTTGTTACAACAGGATTAGGAAAAAAGCGTACTTCCTCAGATACAAAAACTTCTTCGGTAAACTTACCTTGACAATCTATACCCGTTTGGGCAGATATCCTGTTCATTCCTGGTTGCAACTGTAAATCAATATGTTTACCACTAGTTTCATACGTAATTCCATTTAAGGTTACAAAGTAGACCTCAGCCCCCTTTAAGGATAAACTCACGCTTTTTAAAGATCTATCTATTTTAGAAGAAACCGATAAATCTTCAGGCTCAGTAATAACCAGTGTAAAACATTGCTCGTAATCTGTTTCACCCTCAATAGTAAAACAAACTGTATATGTACCGGCACTTAAATCTTCTAAAACTAGCTCTGCTGTAAAGTTTTCTTGTACAGAAAAACTATTAGGTCCAGATACTGTTGCCGTGTAATTTAAATTTTCTGCCGTAGTAATATTAATTTTGCCGTTGTTAGCATCTTTACAAGTTTCGCTAACAGTAGCAATTTGGTAATTTGTAGTGGGTAATGTAAACAGACTACAACCGGTAACAGTTACAGTAGTGCCAACAGGAGTGTTAGGACAAGCGTCATAAGCATTTACAACACCATCACTATCCAAATCATTAGGATCTACAAAAGGTTTATCTGCATAAATTATAAACTCACCTGCTTCTAAATTTATGCTTGTAGCGGTTGCTGTTACTTCTAGCGGTGTGTTTTTACTTAAAAGATTATACCAAGTACCGGTTCCTTGAAAATCTGCAGTTATACTTTGCGCAGACATTCCAAAATTACCTAAAACAACAATATGCTTTATTTGGTCTACTGTTGCACTCTCTAGCGTTAAATGTATTTTCTTTAAACCGTTTGTGTTAGATGCATCAATAGTAAAATTAGAGGTGCTAAATACTTCTGCATTTTTCTTTAAATTGATAATCTTGCTCCAGCTATTGTAAACTGCTTTTCTATTAGGATTATCTGCATACTCCCACAGTATTGGCTTATTACCTACTCTGCCATTTTCTTCAATAGAAATATCATACCCTAATTCTCCAAACTGCCATATCATTTTTGGTCCAGGAACCGTAAAGAAAAAAGCACCTGAAGTTTGTAAACGCTCTAAAGATGTATTTAAGTCTTTAGTAGAGTAATTGCCTTCTTCATTACCAAAATTTAAACTCTTGTAAAGCAATCGTTCCTCATCGTGACTCTCCATAAAAGATACTGCAGACGCTTGTTTAAATCCTTTTTGAGCATAAGAAACACCAGAAAAATTAGATTTACCAGCTGTATTGTAACCCATTAAAGCTTCATTGTAAGCCTCCGTTTGTTTGTTCCAAAGTAAAATTCCTTTACCTTCTGCAATTCTATAATCTGCCCACTGCTCTTCTTCTGTTATACCTCCTAGGTGTTCAAAAATGATATAAAAATCACCATTTACAGTCCACTGGTCATCTGCATATTGTTTTAAAACATCTACTCTGTCTTGTTGGTAAGCATTAGTACAGCTATCATCATTTGCTGCACAATTTTGAGTAAACCCCTTAGTTAAATCCCATCTAAAACCATCTAAATTATACTCCTCTATCCAATATTGAGCAGTACGTTTAACATACTCTTGTGTAGCTACAGATTGGTGATTATAATCATTAAAAACGCTGTAAGAGTGCTTTGCTTCCTGATTAAAAAATGGGTTATCTGTAGTAACTTTTCCTCCTAAACCACCATTGCTATCATTCCAAAGCCTAAAATAAGGGTTTTGACCACTAGCGTGATTGTAAACTACATCTAAAATTACAGCTATACCTCTGCTATGGCATTCATCAATTAAACTTTTAAAAGCATCTTTTGTACCGTAATATTTGTCTAATGCCATATGAAAAGATGGATTGTATCCCCAGCTTTCATTACCATCAAACTCACTCACAGGCATAAGTTCTATAGCATTTATTCCTAACTTTTGTATATAGTCTAACCTGTTTTCTAAAGCTTCAAAAGAATGCAAAGCATCAAAATCTCTAAGCAATACCTCATAAATTACTAGGTCTGTTTTGTCTGGTGCAACAAAATTTGTTGTTTCCCAGTTATAATCTGTATCACCAGTACGCAAAACAGTAACAGCCTCAGTTGTCAAATTTGTTGGGTAAGCAGGTAAATTAGGATAAGTAACCTCATCTATATATTGGTCTGAGTAAGGATCTAAAACTAAAGTAGAATAAGGATCTGCAACATTAATTTCAAAATTCACCAAATATTGATACATATGATTGGCTTGTGGCGTTAGACCTGTTAGCTCTATCCAAAACCTATCTGTAGCACTATCTTTTTTCATAAGATAGTTATTGTCTATTTGCCAGTTATTAAAGTCACCAATAACGTGCACAAAATCTTTTAAAGGAGCATATAAAACCAGTATTGCTTTTGTAGCATCTACTGGGTCTAAATTAATACCGTCTAACATACCAGCAGGTACTGGAGCTTCTTCTACTGTTGGTGAAACTACAGCATTAAAAATTGCCGATTTAGTTTCAGTATCTTTTGTAACTTCTAAACTAAAGTTACTATTTTCTGTTACAGCATAGCTATAACTATAGTCTGTAATTGCTGTTTGCGTGTCTACTATTATATTGTTTGCCTTTAAAACAAACGTTGCACTTATTGAAGAAGTAGCAACAACGGATATACTCTCGCCAGAATTTAAAACAGTTGTAGTTTTTGCTGGTGAACTAAGGTTAAATTGAAATGTGCCAACATTAAAAATATAGTCTTGCGCTTTTTTATCACCATCCCCATTTTTTGCTTTAATAAGTATTCCTATTTGTCCAATATTAGTTCTATTAAAAAAACTAGAGGGAGTTAAGATAAAGCTATAAGTACCATCACCATTGTCAGTAAGTTTTTGGTTTTCATTAGAGTTTGTCCAGCTACCATTAGTAGGAGAATCTTGAGAGTTTTCACCGTCTGCATCTAAGGACCAAGCCCAAAGATATGCATCAGAAACACCCCAAGCAGATACATCTAAATTAGATACTGTAATGGTAATTTCATCGTTCTCACCAAAAGCTTCTGGAGAAACTGAATAGGTTATGTTTTGCTGTTGTGCAAAACAATAACCACTTATTAAAATAATAAATATTAAACACTTTTTCATAAGGTTCAAATTATGTGGTTGATTGTATTTTTTGGTTGATTATTAAATATTAATTATAAAAAATAAGGCTGATTACAAATTATAATCAGCCTTAAAAACTAAAACTTAACTACTTACTCAGCAACTCTATTTTATGCTATATTCTAAAGTTACTGGGTTAAAAGTTATACTATAATCTCCTGCAGATACTGCAATGTTGTTTTCAGATTCCGTATCCAAAATTCCGTCTAACTCTAGATCTCCAAAGTTTACTTTCCAATCATTATTTTTCCTTATTTTTATTTCACCATCAACTAAGGTAACCTCAGCTACCCAGTTGTCAAACAAAGGATTGTAAGTAAAAGGCATATCTGGACCATCCCATCCATTTGTTGTTGCACTACCTACAACTCCCCATGAATACAACTCTATAGAGTAGGTTAAATCATTCTCGTTAAAAACGATTTTATATGTACCAGCTGTAACAACTATATTTGATCCATCTGCCTCTAAAACACCATCAGATCCACCATAATTTGTATCCCAAGCATTGTCTGCTCTAATCTTTATTTCACCATCTGTTAATGTTACATAAGCAACAAAAGTACCTGCGTCCAAAGATTTATCTGTAGTCTGATAAAATGGCATATCTGGACCATCCCAACCATTTATTGTAGCATCACCTACTAATCCCCATTTAGAGCTTAAATCTAACTCTGCAGCGTACGGTGTTATGCTTAACGTACTAACATCAGAGAACATACTGGTATCAGAAGATAAAATAGTTTCTATTTTTACTTGAATTTCTGTAGCTACACCCGGCTCAGCTCCCAAGTTTATTAAAATCTGATTTACTTCTTCTGTCTTAAAAGTAAAAGTTGTATTTTCTTCAATACTTTTAACTTCTGCACCACTAAAATCACCTCCTACTAAATCAAATAAAAGTTGGTAACTTTTTCCAGAGGCAACTCCTAATTCTGGTTCATTAAAATTAATAGTTAAAGCATCTGCCTCTTTATCGTCTTTATCTAACACTAATGTAGTAGTAGAAAAATTTGCAACTCCTGTAGATGCTGTTGATGATATTTGTGCCAAGTCTGAGTCATCATCACAAGATGTAAACAGTGCTAGACTCAAACAAAGAATCCATATATTTTTTAATATTATTTTCATCATTTTAAGTTTTTAGGTTAGTATCCAGGTGTTGGTACAAGGTTTGGATTTGCATTTAACTCTGCACTTGGCATTGGATACAAATCTCTAAAACTTTCTGAGGTTCTACCTGCCGGAATTCCTCCTTTAAACGGCCAAACACCTACATCTGAAAATTGTCCAAAACGAATTAAATCTGTTCTTCTGTGGTTTTCCCAATATAACTCTCTTGATCTTTCATTTAGAATAAAATCTAAGGTTAAATCGCTTGCTGTTATGTTACCACTAGTATCACCATAAGCTCTTTCTCTTAACAAGTTTACATAGTTAACAGCATTTGTAACATCACCACCTGCACCTCTAACATAAAGCTCTGCATACATTAAGTAAGCATCTGCTAAGCGAAAAACAGGAAAATTAACATCTACATTATTACCAGAAGCATCTGACCCTTGTACACCATTAATATCTACATTACGATATTTAGTTACAGCATATCCTTCTGTAAAATCAAACGGGTTAGTAATTTCTAAAGACTGACCATCTGTATAAAACATTGCTCTAGAATCTGTATCACCAGAAATATCATCAAACTTTTCTACAAGACCTTTAGTACTTCTAAGACCTCCCCAGCCACCATTGACTCCAAATTCTGCAGGATCCATTGTGCCGCCAATTGCCGCATGAACTAGATAAGTTGTACCTCCAAATGCTGCATTTGTAATACCATCAAATAAGAATGGATAAATAATTTCATTCTCGGCTCCGTTTCTGTCATTATCGGCTAAAAACAAATAGTTATAATTTGGAACTAAAGAATAAGCGTTGCTATTAATAATTTTACTAGTAAAATCTAAAGCTTCTACATTCATTGCAGTACCCGTATACACTTCTGCATTTTGGTATAATTTAGCTAGTAACATCCAAGCAAAAGCTTTATCTGCTCTACCATATTCATTTTGGCGAGGTTCTGGCAATCTTGTTTCTATGTCTAACAACTCAGCTTCTACAAATTCAAACACCTCTTTACGTGTAGCTTGTGTAGGTAAAAAAGCTCCAACAGGATCGTTTTCATCTACTAATGGGATATTACCATACATATCTATACCGTGCCAATAACTAAAAGCTCTTAAAAAACGAACCTCATCTCTATATCCGCTTATTTCACTTTTTAAAGAAGCATCAACATTACCACGACCATCTAATACACTTTCTTCTGTTTCTCTTAAAAACTGATTAGCCAATCCTATTTGAAAATAAATTCTTGCATACATTGCTGTTACAAAAATATCTGAAGAAGTCCATACGTGGTTATTAATATTATGTATGGTCTGATCATTCCATGCAATAATTGCTTCTTCTGTAGACAATTCCTGAATAGTAAATAACATTCTTAAATAGTTAGAAAAGTTACCGTCTATACCAGAAATATCATCAAAATTACCACTAGTGTCTTGTCCTCTTAAAGAAAAACCTCCATATATTTTAGCCATAAACTGTTTATATGCAGCAGTATCACTAAATGTATTACTAGATGTTTGCGATGTAAGAGGCTCTAAATCTAATTCGCTTTCACACGAAGAAAAAATAAAAGCAAAAACAATGGCAAACGCTCCTAATTTTAATTTTATATTTTTCATACTGTTATCTTTAAAATTTTAAGTTTAATCCTAACAAGAAAGTTCTTGGTCTAGGGTAAAAATTATTATCTATACCACCACTAATCTCTGGATCTATACCATCATAATTAGTAATTGTAAACACATTTTGTACAGTAGTTTGTATTCTTAAACTAACTTTATCATCTTTAAATGCATTCTTAAAATTGTAACCAAGCGTTACGTTGTCCATTTTTAAGAAAGAAGCATCTTGAATATAGTAATCTGACAATAATTGGTTGTTTTTAAAACCTGTATCTAAAATAGAAGTACTTACGTTTCTGTTAGAGCTTAATGAATTTAAACCAAACTCGTTACCCGTAGAAGAAGCAACGTTGTTATAGGCGTAATTACCTATACTAGCTCTCATTGTAAAGTTTAAATCCCAATTTTTATAATTTGTATAAGAAGAAAAGCCTAGTAAATAATCTGCAGAAGGGTTTTCTTTAACATATAAATCTCCTGTATCTGATGAACCACCAGAAACACCATCACCATCCCTATCTACATATACACCTTCTAATGGTTTACCATCTGCATCATAAACTTGTTGGTATACAAGAAAAGAACTTTGTGCAGAACCTACTTGGTGTATTTGCACAGTGTTACCTACTCCTCCAGATATACCTCCTGTAGCTACGCCTATAAAACTAGGATCATCAACAGTGTTTAATTTTGTTATTTTATTAGTTAAATAAGATAAATTAAAACCAAGGTTCCAATTAAAACCTTCTCTCTGAAAAATATCAGAGTTTATAGAAAATTCAAAACCACTATTCTCTAAATCTCCAATATTTGTAATTAATTGGTTTGTAAGATTAGATCCAGAAGGTATAGGTATTTGGTTTAAAATATCATTACTTTCTCTTGTATAATACTCTATACTACCATTAATTCTATTATTAAAAAAACCATAGTCTAAACCAATATTGTATGTTTTAGATTCTTCCCACTTTATATTAGCATCATAACCTGCTGGTCTTATAGTATTGTAAAAAGTATCTCCTAATTGATATTGCTGATTATCTGTACTAACTTGGTAAACTGGAAGGTATCCAAAATCCTGATTAATTTCTTGTTGTCCTGTTTCTCCGTAACCAATACGTAATTTTAAATTAGATACAGTTTCAGAATCTTTTAAAAAGTTTTCTTCAGATATGTTCCAAGCAAAAGCTGCTGCAGAGAAATTACCCCATCTGTTATCTCCACTAAATCTAGAAGAACCGTCTGTTCTATAACTTAGCGTTAATAAATATTTACTATCATAAGAATATCGTAATCGAGATACATAAGACTCAATTGCATTGTGCGTAGCAAAAAAAGTAGAATTTTCTGTACCTGATATCAAAGGATTGTTTGCATAGTTTTCTCTATAAAATTTTTGAAAAGTATGACCTACTGTTAATTCAAAAGTACTTTTAATACTTTCTACCTCTTTTTTATAATTAACAAAAAAGTCTGCTAAAGTACTTCTACGCAAGCTACCGTAGCTACCAGTAATACTTTGTGCATTTTGTGCTGAAGCTGAGTTAGGGTCTGTACTTGTTTTACCATATCTCTCGTTATAATCAAAACCAAGAGTAACATTAAAGTTAAGTCCGTCTAAAAAAGGAGCATAATAATCTAATTTAACATTACCTATTGCTCTTTTTGTTTCCGCTTCATTTGATGACTGATTAATTAACCCTAGTGGGTTTCTAGGAGCTAAGTTATTTATACTTCCATCATTATTTAACCACTCATAATAACCTCCGTAATTGTTATTACCACTATATATTGGTTGTGTAGGATCAAACTGTAAAGCTGCCCCTATTACACCTCCGTTAACAAAATCATCATTGGTTATAGACCCATTTAGGTTTACGTTAATTTTTAAGTCATTATCAAATAAGTTCTGACGAAAATTTAAAGAACCAGAAGTACGCTCAAACTTAGAAGTTTTTACAAGTCCTTCTTGAGTTGTGTATCCAATAGACCCTCTGATCGCTGAACTTTCAAAACCTTTTGAAATTGTTAAGTTAGCATCTGTACCATAAGCTTCTTGAAAAATTTGATCTTGCCAATCTGTATCTGCATCTCCTAATAAAGGAACAGCTAAAGCTTCGTTTTGACTACCAATTAACACATTTCTGTACTGACTAGCGTTAAGTACATCTAATTTTTTTTGAACTGTACCAACAGAACCATTTGTATTTACCTCTACTTTTAAAGGAGCATTTAATTTACCACTTTTAGTAGTTATTAAAATTACCCCTGCAGAAGCTCTAGAACCATATATTGCTGTAGAAGACGCATCTTTTAAAACAACAAAACTTTCTATATCATTTGGGTTAATTGAGTTTAAAGCAGAAACAGAACTTCCGCCTGTTGTACCTTGATCTACAGGAACACCATCTATAACAACAAGTGGACTATTATTAGCTGATAATGAAGAATTACCTCTAATAGTTATAGTTGCTCCTTGTCCTGGCTGGCCTCCTGGTGCAACTACGCTAACACCTGCAGTCTTACCTGTAATTAATTGCTCTGGTGAAGTAATTGCTCCAGAGTTAAATTCATCAGTACTTACTTTTTCAATAGATCCAGTAGCATCTTTTACGGTTGTAGTACCGTAACCTATAACTACTACTTCATCTAAAGCTTCGGTAGATTCTACCATTTCTACATCTAATGTACTAGATGTTACTTTTACTTCTCTAGAATTGAAACCTACAGATGTAAAAACAAGTATATCACCCATATTTACATTCTTAATTTCGTACAATCCATCAAAATCTGAAATAGATCCATTAGTTGTTCCTTTAACAACAACATTTACTCCTAATAATGGAGACTTTGTAACGTTGTCTGTAATTTTTCCTGATACTGTTTGTTGTGCAAAAAACAGTAAGGGAAAAAGAAGAAACACTCCTAAAAAGATATTCTTTAGTTTATTCATAAAGTTAGTTTGAGTTAATAATTTGATTAAAACTTAACACATTTTTATATTTCGCTTTGTGAAAGTATATGCTTAACTTTAATTTAACAAATCTATAGAGTTACGCAACGGGTTGCATGTTAACAACTTTATCAAAAAGTGTGTTTTTATGGTAAAAAATTAGTCCAATTTTAATAGATTGTTATTTATTTGCTATAAAAAATTAAGTATTATCAATTTAGAGTTAATACTTAGTTGATGTTCACAAACGTTGTATCTTTATACTATGAAAGCCAAAATTACCATAAAAGACATTGCAAAAGAACTTGGTGTGTCTTCTTCTACTGTCTCTAGAGCCTTAAAAAACAGTCCAGAAATTAGCGAAGAAACTCGTAAAAAGGTAAAAGCTTTTGCAGACCTATACCATTACAAACCAAATATGCTAGCGCAAAAACTGCGCAATAATAAAACAATGGTTATAGGTGTAATTATTCCTGAAATTGTACATCACTTTTTTTCTAGAGTTATTAGCGGAATTGAAAAAATAGCTAACGGTAGAGATTACAATGTTATGATATGTTTATCTAACGAGTCTTACGAAAAAGAAAAGTTAAACATACAAATGATGGCTAACGGAAGTGTAGATGGTTTACTTGTTTCTATAGCTAAAGAAACCTTAGAAAAGGGAGACTTTGAACACTTTAATGAGTTAAAAGATTATAATATTCCTTTAGTTTTGTTTGACAGAATATCTGATGATATTACTTGTGATAAAGTTATTGTAGATGATATTGGTGGTGGTTACAAAGCAACAAAACACTTACTAAATGTAGGGTGTAAAAATATTGCTATTTTGTCTACACCAGATCACGTAAATGTTGGAGCATTACGTACCATTGGCTACAAAAGAGCCTTAGAAGAAAAAGGAATTACCATTAATGAAGATCTTATTTTTAAAGTTAATGATAACTCTAGTATTACAGAGCAAATAAGTGCATTTATGCATAATTCTACTTTAAATTATGATGGTGTTGTTGCTGTAAATGAAATATATGCTGCCAACGTTATTAAAATTGCCAAAGAAAAAGATTTACAAATACCTAATGAGCTTTGTGTTGTTGGCTTTACAGACGGATTAATATCCTCTTTTTCAACACCTTCCCTATCTACAATAGACCAGCACGGTATAACCATTGGTGAACATGCAGCTGAGTTATTATTAGATCGTATTCAAAATAAAGACATAAATAAAGAATACCAACGAAAGGTTATTTCTACAGATTTAATCGTTAGAAAATCATCAGAAAAAAATACAGTTTTGTAATCTGTATCAAAAATTTTATATCTTTACCGCATCAAAATATTAAACTTAACACTTAATATTTTTATACTTCGCACCGTATACACGCCATACAGACACTAATCTTGGCGCTGTATTTTTATATTTAATATTTACATTATGGAAAAACAGAAACTTGGTTTCTGGCAGATCTGGAACATGAGTTTCGGGTTTCTGGGAATTCAATTTGGATTTGCCTTACAAGGAGGTTTTATGTCCAGAATTTTTCAGACGCTAGGTGCAGAAAAAGATGATATACCTCTTTTATGGATTGCTGCTCCCTTAACGGGACTAGTTGTACAACCAATTATTGGTTATTTAAGCGATAGGACTTGGAGTGCTCGTTGGGGAAGAAGAAAACCTTACTTTTTAATTGGTGCTATACTTAGCTCCCTTGCTTTATTTTTAGTACCACACTCACCTGTTCTATGGGTTGCTGCTGGTTTTTTATGGATTTTAGATGCATCTATAAATGTATCTATGGAGCCATTTAGAGCTTTGGTAGCAGATAAATTACCAGATTCACAACGTTCTTATGGGTTTGTTATACAAACTTTAATTATTGGTATTGGCACCTGGGTAGCTAGTAACCTACCTTGGATGGTTTCTAAACTTGGTGTTAGTGATGCTGCTCCGTCTGGAGTTGTCCCTATGTCTGTTAAAGTAGCTTTTGCTATTGGCGCTGTAGTGTTTTTAATAAGCATACTGTATACCATTTTTACAACCTCTGAATATCCGCCAGAGGACATAGAAGAGTTTAAAAAAGAGAAAGCCAAAAAAAATCAGTTTATTCCAGATATCCTAAACAATATCGGAAATATGCCTTCTACAATGAAAAAATTAGGAGTTATTCAGTTTTTTAGCTGGTTTGCCTTTTTTACAATGTGGAGTATGGCCAATCCTGCCTTAACAGAGCACGTATTTAATTCTCCTGCTCCTGTAGAGGCTAATTATAATATGGAAATAGCTTCTGATGTAGAAGCTTTTAATATAACAAACGAAGCGTTTCAGAAATCATCAAATTTAGTAGGTTCTTATATGGGAACTTACGGTTTATCATCTATGGCATTTGCTTTAATTCTAGTCTTATACACTTCAAGAAAAAGAATTAACAGAAAAATGGTACATATGTTTTCTTTAATTATTGGAGGTGCTGGTTTTATACTAATGTATTTTATTCCGTCTCCAGAGTACTTAACAGTTTGCTTTGTACTTATTGGTTTTGCTTGGGGTAGTATTTTATCTATGCCATATGCAATGCTTTCTAGTGCTGTAGATCCAAAAAGAATGGGAGTTTTTATGGGCATTTTTAATATGTTCATTGTAATACCACAAATTATTGCGGCTATTGGCGGCATAAATATTATATCAAACTTATTAGGAGAAGAAGCTATAAATGCAATGATTGTTGCTGGTATTAGCTTGATTATTGCAGGATTATGCAACTTCTTAATTACCGAAAAAAGTGCAATTTCTTATCAAACAATAGAAGAATAAAATGAAAAGAAAAGGATTCATATTTGACCTAGATGGCGTTATTGTAGATACTGCCAAATACCATTTTTTAGCTTGGCAAAAACTAGCTAATTCTATTGGTGTTGAATTTACTCATGAACAAAATGAGCAATTAAAAGGTGTTAGTAGAGTAAAATCTTTAGAAAAAATACTTAACTGGGGTAATATTACTCTAGAAAACGAAGAGTTTATTGGCTTAATGGCTAAAAAAAATGAAGATTATTTACAACATATAGAAAAAATGGATGCTTCTGAAATTTTACCAGATGTACCAAGAATTCTAGAGTTATTAGAAACACAAAACCAAGGCATTGCTTTAGGTTCTGCAAGTAAAAATGCAGAAGTAATACTACAAAAAGTAAGCTTAATACAAAAATTTAGTGCCATTATAGATGGTAATGGTGTTACTAAAGGCAAACCAGATCCTGAGGTATTTTTAAATGCTGCAAATGCACTATCTATTGCCCCTGAAGATTGTATTGTTTTTGAAGATGCAACAGCTGGTATAGATGCTGCTAATGCCGCAAATATGATTAGCATTGGTATTGGAGATGCATCAATATTAAGCAAGGCTGACTATGTTTTTAAAGATTTTACAGAAATCTCATCAGACTTTATACAAGAATTAATAAAAAAATAAATGTAGATAATAGCTTACTCAAAAAGTAACATCTGCAAGAATCAATAGCATAAGAAATTATGAATCAAGATTATATTATACCAAACAACTGGTCTATCATAGAAGAAGGTTTTAACACAGACAGAGTTAAATCTTCAGAAAGCTTGTTTAGCATTGGAAACGGTGCAATGGGACAAAGAGCTAATTTTGAAGAACACTACTCAGGACCTACTTTTCAAGGTAGTTACATAGCTGGTGTTTATTACCCAGATAAAACTAAAGTTGGCTGGTGGAAAAAAGGATACCCTGAGTATTTTGCTAAAGTATTAAATGCTCCTAATTGGATTGGTATTAACGTACAAGTTAATGGCGAAAACCTGGATTTATTTACGTGTAAAGTAGATAATTTTAAAAGAGAATTAAATATGCAAGAAGGTTGGCTGTCTAGAACTTTTACAGCTACTCTAAAAAATAATGTAATTGTTTCTGTAAAAACAAAACGTTTTTTAAGCTTAACATTAGATGAAGTTGGTGCTATTGACTATACCATTACTCCTGTAAACGTAGATGCTACAATAACATTTAGTCCTTATTTAGATGCAGGCATTACCAATGAAGACACTAACTGGGATGATAAGTTTTGGGAAATAACAAACATAAATTCTATAGACAACAAAGCATTTATAGAGGCACATACTTTAAAAACAGAGTTTAATACCTGTACTTTTATGGAGTCTGAATGTTTTTTGAATGATAAAAAAGCAGGTATTGTTCCTATAGTTGAAAAAATAAAAAACAAAATAACATATAGCTACACTGCAGATGTAGATGCAAACTCTACTTTTTCTATACATAAATTTGCAGGGTATACAGTAGATAGGAATCACGCTAAAGAAAACTTAATTTCTGCAGCTACAGAAGTATTAAACAAAGCTACTAAAACAGGTTTTACTGCATTATTGCAATCACAAAAAGATGCTTGGGCTACTATTTGGGAAACATCAGACATAACAATAGATGGCGATGTAAAAGCGCAACAAGGTATCCGTTTTAATATTTTTCAGTTAAACCAAACATACTTAGGTACAGATGCACAACTAAATATTGGACCTAAAGGTTTTACTGGCGAAAAATATGGTGGTAGTACTTACTGGGATACAGAAGCTTATTGTTTGCCTTTTTATATGGCTACTAAAGACCAAAATGTTGGTCGCAATTTATTAGCATACAGGTACAATCACTTAGAAAAAGCTATTGAAAATGCAGAAAAATTAGATTTTTCTAACGGAGCTGCCTTGTACCCAATGGTAACTATGAATGGCGAAGAGTGCCATAATGAATGGGAAATTACCTTTGAGGAAATACACAGAAACGGAGCCATTGCTTTTGCTATTTATAATTATTATAGGTATACAGGAGACTACAGCTATATTCCAGAGAAAGGATTAGAGGTGCTTATTGGTATTGCCCGTTTTTGGCACCAAAGAGCTACTTTTTCTACCAAGCAAAATAAATATGTTATTCTTGGTGTTACTGGTCCTAATGAGTACGAAAATAACATAAACAATAACTGGTATACCAACTATATGGCACAATGGTGTATTAATTACACCGCAGAAACTATAGCTACTGTTAAAGAGAAATACACTACAGATTATGAACGTGTTATGTCTAAAGTTAATTTAACTTCTGATGAAATTAAAAAGTGGAAAGACGTAGCAGATAATATGTATTTCCCTTTTTCTGAAGAGCATAATGTATTTTTACAACAAGACGGATTTTTAGATAAAGAATTAACTCCTGTTTCTGATTTGGATACTGCTTTTAGACCTATAAATCAGAAATGGTCTTGGGACAGAATTTTACGCTCGCCATACATTAAACAAGCAGATACTCTACAAGGTTTTTACTTATTTGAAGACAACTTTACAAATGAAGAAATAGAGCGTCATTTTGATTTTTACGAGCCTTTTACAGTGCACGAAAGTTCACTCTCTCCTTGTGTACATAGTATTTTAGCTGCAAAGTTAAACCGTATGGACCAAGCATATAGCTTTTATTTAAGAACATCAAGATTAGATTTAGATGATTATAATAAAGAGGTAGAAGAAGGCTTACATATTACATCTATGGCTGGTACTTGGATGAGTATTATTGAAGGATTTGGTGGTATGCGCGTACGCAACCACAAACTATCTTTTAGCCCTAAAATACCTAAAGAATGGGAAGGCTATTCGTTTAAAGTTAATTTTAGAAACCATACAATTAAAGTAAGTGTAACTCAGTCTAAAAATACTTTTGAGCTATTAAAAGGAGAAGAGCTTACGATACTTGTAAATGGCAATTCTATTACTATTAAACAGAATAATTTAATTACTGCTTAAATATTATTTTAGCTATGAAAAAAGGATTTTTAAGTGTTTTTGTATTAGTTTTTGCTCTTTTTGTTTCTTGTTCTCCTAAAAAAGAACAGAAACAAGAAGTAGCGCCTATTACAATTTCTAATGATATAGAGCGCATAGAACCACCAAATTGGTGGGTAGGTTTTAAAAACAATAATTTACAATTGCTTGTTAAAGATCCAAATATTACAGAAGCTACTGCTACTATTTCTAAAACAGGTATTTCTATAAAAAAAGTAACTAAAGGTGATAGTCCTAACTATTTGTTTATTGATTTAGAAATTGATAAATCAGTAACCGCAGGCAAGTTCAACATTACTTTTACTACTAAAGATGGTGCTAAAAAAGTTGAGACATATGAACTTAAAGAACGAAATAGAAAAGCTGATGATTACTTAGGTTTTACTAGCGCTGATGCTGTTTACCTAATTACCCCAGACCGTTTTGCAAATGCTGACACTAGTAATGATATAGACAGCACCTTAAATGAAAAAGCAATAGACCGTACTAACGATTATGCCAGACACGGAGGAGATATTAAAGGCATTACAAATAATTTAGATTATATAGATAAATTAGGTTTTACCGCTATATGGCCAAGTCCGCTTTTAACAAATAATATGTATAACGCATCTTACCACGGCTATGCTATTACAGATTTTTATGGTGTAGATCCTAGATTTGGTACTCTGGAAGAGTATAAAGAGCTTGCTGTAAAAGCAAATAAAAAAGGTATTAAAGTTATTATGGACCAAGTGGCTAACCATTGCGGATTAGAACACTGGTGGATGAAAGATTTACCTTTTAAGGATTGGGTTAACTACCAGGATGAGTTTACAAACAACAAACCTGTAGAAATATCTAACCATAAAAGAACCAGTAACCAAGATATTTATGCATCTAAAGCAGATAATAAAATAATGACTCACGGTTGGTTTGGTAACCATATGCCCGATTTAAATCAGCGTAATCCTTTTTTAGGAACATATATAATTCAAAATAGTATCTGGTGGATAGAGACTTTAGAATTAGGAGGTATACGCCAAGATACATACCCTTATCCAGATAAATATTTTATGGCAAATTGGGCCGGCTCTATTATGGCAGAATATCCTAACTTTTCTATTGTTGGTGAAGAGTGGAGTTACAATCCTTTACTAATTGCTTATTGGCAAAAAGATAATAAAAATAAAGATGAGTACCAGTCTAACCTTACCTCTACTATGGATTTTGCCATGCAACAAAACATTGTAGATGCCTTAAACCAAGATGAAACTTGGGGTACAGGACTAGTAAAAGCATATGAAGGGTTAGCTAATGATTTTGCGTACCAATCTCCTAAAGATATTATGGTGTTTTTAGACAATCATGATATGGACAGAGTGTTTACTCAACTTAATGAAAATGTAGAAAATACAAAAATGGCAATAGCCTACACAGCTTTGTTACCACGAATTCCTCAGTTTTATTACGGTACAGAAATTTTAATGCAAAACACGGCTAAACCAGGTGATCACGGACTAATACGTACAGATTTCCCAGGAGGATGGAACACTGACACTACAAATGCATTTACAGGAGAAGGCTTAACTACCAATCAAAAAGAAATGCAAAATTATATGAGTACACTATTAAATTTTAGAAAAAATAGTGAGACTATTCATAATGGCAAAACCATACATTTTGCTCCTGAAAATGGCGTTTATGTATTATTTAGAATTTTAAATGATGACGTAGTTACCATCATCCTAAATAAAAATGAAGATCCACACCAACTAGATCTTTCTAGGTTTAAAGAGGTTGGTTTAGATGGTAAAAAAGTAACTAATATTATAACAAACAAATCTTTTAATTGGAAAGAAAATTTACTATTACCAACCAAAGGAGCTACAATACTAACAACAAAAATTAATCAATAAAATGAAAAAAATAATTACAATTTTATCCTTATTTGCAGTAGTAATATCATGCAAGGAGAAAGTTAAAAAAGAAGAAAACAATGTAATTGCAGAAAAAGAACCAATTGCTGTAACAGAAGTTATGGAAGATGGGGTAATTTACGAAGCAAACATACGCCAATACTCACCAGAAGGAACTTTTAATGCTTTTTCTAAGGATATTCCTGTACTAAAAAAATTAGGCGTTAAAGTTATTTGGGTAATGCCAATTAATCCTATTTCTAAAATAAAGCGTAAAGCTACTGGAGAAAAATTTACAAGTGAAATTGAAAATGAAGAAGAACGTAAAAAATACTTGGGAAGCTACTACTCTGTATCAGACTATAAAGCAATAAATCCAGAATTTGGTACGTTTGATGACTTTAAAAATATGGTAACTACTGCACACGATAATGGTATTTTAGTTATTGTAGATTGGGTACCAAACCATACAGGTTGGGATCATCCTTGGATTAAAGATCATCCAGAATATTATACTCAAAACGAGCAAGGAGAAATTATAGATCCTATAAACCCAGAAACAGGAGAATCTTGGGGATGGACAGATGTTGCTGATTTAAATTACGATAATAAAGAAATGCGTAAGGAAATGATTAGTGATATGAGATTTTGGGTAGAAAAAGCAGACATTGATGGCTACCGAATGGATGTTGCACACAAAGTCCCTGTTGATTTTTTTAATACTGCTATAAAAGAAATGAAAACAGTAAAACCAATTTTTATGTTAGCAGAAGCAGAACAGCCAGACTTACTACAAAATGGTTTTGATATGCAATATGGTTGGGAAGTTCATCATATTTTTAATGAAATAGCTAAAGGAGAAGCATCTGTTTCTGAGTTTGATGCTTATATGGTTAAACTAGATACTATTTTAGAAGCAGATGATATTAATATGAACTTTGTTACCAACCACGATGAAAACTCTTGGAACGGTACTTTATTAGAAAGAATGCCTAATAACAAAGAAGTATTTACAGCATTAACCTATGTTATGCCTGGTATGCCACTAATTTATTCTGGTCAAGAGTATGATATGGAACATAGATTACGCTTTTTTGAAAAAGACACAATTCCTAAAACTAAAGGAAAATATTTTACTTTATTAGAAAAACTAGGCGAATTAAAAAATACTAATTCAGCTTTAAACGGAGGTAAAAAAGCTGCTAATTACACAAGAGTTAACACATCTAATAACGAAGCTATACTAGCATTTAAAAGAGATAAAGATGGTGAAACTGTTTATTTTATTGCTAATTTAAGTGATACTATAAAAGAAGCAACTATTAGTTTAAATGGTGAATTTACAGATTACATCTCTAACAACACTTTTGCTATTGAAGAGAACACAGCTTTAAAATTGACTCCTTGGGAGTACCATATTTTAACGGTTAAACAGTAGAAAAAAATACTCATAAAAAAAGCGCCAATTTTATATTAAAATTGGCGCTTTTACTTTTTAAAAATATATCCTATAACGGAATGTTACCGTGTTTACGCTTAGGCACATTTACAACTTTATCCTCTAACATTGCCATAGCTTTTATAAGTTTTTTACGGGTATCTTTTGGCAAAATAACCTCATCTATAAAACCTCTTTGAGCAGCACTGTACGGATTAGCAAATGCATCTGCATACTCTTGTTCTTTTTCTGCTAATTTGGCTGCAGAATCTTCTGCCGCTTGTATTTCTTTTCTAAAAATAATTTCACTAGCTCCCTTAGCTCCCATTACTGCTATTTCTGCTCCAGGCCAAGCATAGTTCATATCTGCACCAATGTGTTTAGAGTTCATAACATCATAAGCACCACCATAAGCTTTACGTGTAATTACGGTTACTTTTGGCACTGTAGCTTCACTTAAAGCATATAATAATTTGGCTCCGTTTGTAATAATACCATTCCATTCTTGATCTGTTCCTGGTAAAAAACCTGGTACATCTACCAATACAAGTAGAGGAATATTAAAACAGTCACAAAAACGTGTAAAACGAGCTCCTTTTTTAGAACTTTCTACATCTAAAACTCCTGCTAAACTCATTGGTTGGTTGGCAACAATACCAATACTCCTACCCGCTAAACGAGCAAAACCAACAACTAAATTATCTGCGTAATCTTTATGTATTTCAAAAAACGAATCTTCATCAATAATTCCGTTTATAACAGTACGCATATCATAAGGCTGATTTGCGTTTTCAGGAACCATAGTTTCTAATTCCTCTCTAATTTCATCACCCAAAGTATAAGGTAATTTAGCTGGTTTATCCTCACAATTTTGAGGCATATAGCTAATCATTTCTTTAATTTGGTTAATACATTCTATGTCATTGGCTGCAGTAACGTGTGTTACTCCAGATTTTGTAGCGTGTGTTTTTGCACCTCCTAATTCCTCTGAGGTTACCTCCTCATTTGTTACTGTTTTTACAACATTAGGACCAGTTACAAACATATAGCTAGAGTTTTCTACCATTAAAGTAAAATCTGTCATAGCTGGCGAGTAAACAGCACCACCTGCACAAGGTCCCATAATTGCAGAAATCTGAGGTATAACACCAGAAGACATCACGTTTTTATGAAAAATATCTGCATAACCACCTAAAGAACGTACACCTTCTTGTATTCTTGCTCCTCCACTATCATTTAATCCAATTACAGGTACGCCAATTTTCATAGCCATATCCATAATTTTACATATTTTTTCTGCGTGGGTTTCAGATAATGCACCTCCAAAAACAGTAAAATCTTGTGCAAAAACACAAACTTGTCTTCCGTTTATTGTTCCGTAACCAGTTACAACACCATCACCATAAAACTGTTGTTTATCCATTCCAAAGTCAGACGTCCTATGGGTTACTAAAATTCCCATTTCTTCAAAAGAACCTTCATCTAACAAAAAATGAATACGCTCACGAGCAGTTAATTTACCTTTAGCGTGCTGTTTTTCTATACGTGCTTTACCACCGCCTAATTTAGCTAAATCTATTTTAGACTGTAATATATTTTCTTTGCTTTGCTCTCCCATTTTACTTTGTATTTCTGTTAGTTCTCCAATTGGAAGTTTCTTGTTCTGGTGTTTTTACTATTTTAGTATACTCGTTAAATAAGTGTACGCCAAATAAGGCTGCCACTTTATGTTCTGGTAAACGAGCTGCTATTAACTTATCTGCAGAATAGTATTTTTTAACAAAATGTGTATCAAAATCTCCAGATAAAAATGCAGGATGCTCACAAACAAACTTTCCAAAAGACAGTGTTGTAGATGCTCCTTCAATTTTATAATCTTCAATAGCAGTAAGCATTAATTGTATTGCTTCTTCTCTGGTATCTCCGTAGGTTATTAGTTTAGACAACATAGGATCGTAATAAATAGGTATTTCCATACCTTCTTCAAAACCATCATCTAAACGTATGCCTTTACCTTTTGGTCTTTTATAGGTTGATAACGTACCAATACTAGGCATAAAGTTATCCAAGGGATCTTCTGCATAAACCCTAACTTCTACAGCGTGACCTTTTATTTTTAAATTGTTTTGCGTTATTTGTAATGTCTCATTTCTAGCAACTTTAATTTGTTGCTCTACCAAGTCTACACCTGTAATTAATTCTGTAACAGGATGCTCTACTTGTAAACGTGTATTCATTTCTAAAAAATAGAAATTTTTATCAGCATCTAATAAAAATTCAACTGTACCCACACCAACATAGTCACAGGCTTTTGCCACTTTTATAGCTGCATCTCCCATAGCTTCTCTAATTTCTGGAGTAAGTACAACAGAAGGCGCTTCTTCTACCACTTTTTGATGTCTACGTTGTATGCTACATTCGCGCTCAAATAAATGAACCACATTACCGTGATTATCTGCTAAAACCTGAATTTCTATATGTCGTGGAGAAGCCACATATTTTTCAATAAAAACAGATCCGTCTCCAAAGGCAGCAACAGCTTCACTAATGGCACGTTTCATTTGCTCTGGTAACTCTTCAATATTTTCTACAACTCGCATACCTTTACCACCACCACCAGCAGCAGCTTTAATAAGTATAGGAAAGCCTATTTCTTTTGCTATTTTGGTTGCCAAAGCTACATCTGTAATAGCTTCTTCAATACCAGGAACCATAGGAATATTATAATCTTTAACCGCTTCTTTTGCAGCTAATTTATTTCCCATAACTTCTATAGCGTGTGGCCTTGGACCAATAAATGTGATACCTGCTTTTTCTACTTTTTTAGCAAACTCAGCATTTTCACTTAAAAAACCATATCCTGGATGTATACCATCTGCCCCAGTATCCTGTGCAGCTTTTAAAACTTTTTCCATAACCAAGTAAGACTCAGAAGATGGTGCTGCTCCTAAGCATACCGCTTCATCTGCAAACTTTACGTGTGGTGCCTCTCTATCTACATCAGAAAAGACAGCAACAGTTTTTATTCCCATTTTTTTAGCAGAGCGCATTACTCGTAATGCAATTTCTCCTCTATTTGCAACTAGAATTTTTTTCATTTTTATGCGATCTCTATTAATAATTGTCCTTTTTCTACTGCATCATCCTTAGCAACATTTATTAACTTTACTACACCATCACTAGGTGCCGTAATAATGTTTTCCATTTTCATTGCAGATAATACCAATACTTGTTCTCCTTCTTTTATCTCTTGACCTTCAGCAACCAAAATATCTAAAATAAGCCCTGGCATAGGAGCATTAATATTCTTTTCTTTTTTAGTGTTAGATGTTAGTAACCCCATTTGTTTAACCATTTGGTCGTACTCATCTGCAATAGCAATAGTATAAGTATTTCCGTTTACCTCTACGGTAAGTTCTTTTGCTAAATAATTAGCGTGTAATAATTTAGCACTATACTTTTTATTATCTTCTAAAATATGGAATTCTGTATCTGATTTTTTAACAATATCTAACTCAGAAATATCCTTACTATCTAAAGCTATTTCTTCATTATTTACTGAAACAACGTATGTTTTCATAATATAATAGTTTATAAAATTTAATGGTTAGTTAGAATAACTTTTAATTACTCTGGATATTCTATTCTAAGGTGATAAATATTGGTAAGCTTTAACTTTAACACCTTTTTAATTTCTACAATTTCTTTAAAAGTAATGTTTGCATTAGAGTATTGATTGGCTCTCATTTGTCCGTCTATAATCTTATCTACAAACTCATCTATCATTAAAAAAGTAGGATTTTTTAAACTTTTAGATGCAGCTTCTACAGCATCTGCCATCATTAAAATTGCTGTCTCTTTAGAAAAAGGTAATGGACCAGGATATTTAAAATCGTCCTCATTTACATTTTCATCTATCTCAGATTGCTTTTTGTAAAAATAATACACTTTAGATGTTCCGTGGTGTACTCTAATAAAATCTATAACACGGTCTGGCAAATTATTTTTACGTGCTATTTCTATTCCGTCTAAAACGTGATTAATTATAATTTTTGCACTTTCTATTGGTGTGTGCTCGTTATGCGGATTTACATTAGTTACCTGATTCTCTGTGAAATAGGTAGGATTTTTCATTTTACCAATGTCGTGGTATAAAGCACCTACCCTAACCAACATTGCATTTGCTCCAATTTCTTGTGCTGCAGCCTCAGCTAAATTTGCTACTTGCAAAGAATGATGAAATGTACCTGGCGCTTTGTTAGACAGTTCTTTAAGTAACTTAGAGTTGGTATCTGATAGTTCTAGTAGAGATACATCAGAAACTAAACCAAATATTTTTTCATAAATGTAGATAAGTGGTTGCACAAAAAGTGTAATCATTCCGTTTAATAAAAATACCCCAAAAGTAATAGCGTACATATTATTTAAATTACCCTCGTGTATAATATGAAAAGCAAAATAACCTATAATATATATTAACGTAATTTGACCAACAGAAATAAATAAATTGGCTCTTTTATATAGTTGAGAAACTGTTAAAATGGTTACAATACCTGCCATTATCTGAAGAAAAATATACTCAAAACTATTAGGCACTACAAAGCCTAAAATAAGCAATGTAAGTACGTGTACAAAAAGTCCCAAACGGGCATCAAAAAAAGTTTTTAATATTAACGGTAAAATACAAAGTGGTACTACGTAAACATAGGCTTCATTATACTTTATAACCATAGTAGTTATAAAAACCATTAATAAAATATTAAAAAAGATAAAGGTTACCTTGGTGTTATTTTTAAATACAGATGTTCTGTATTTTTTTAAAAAAAGCAATAACATAAGCAATACTAATGCTACCAAAATAGTGTAACCAGATACTATTACGTAATAATTATTTTCAGTCCAAAGCTCAGACTCAAACTCCTGTTTTAAAGAGTTTAATATTTTATAGTTTTCTGCCTCTACAACTTCTCCTTTTACAATAATTAGCTTACCCTCGTCTACGGTTCCTCTTGTTACAGAAATTTTAGCTAATTCTTCATTTAAAGATTTTTTAGAGATATTATCATTGTAAAATACATTAGGTTTAACAATATCAAAAAACAATTGTTTAAACTTTGTATTATACCCTGTTAACTGTTTTTTACGTAATACAGAAGTTATAATTTTATCTATACTTTGTATGCTTGTAATATCTTTAAAGCTTAATTCTTTAGCTTCATTATTACGTAGTAAAAAAAGCTTTTGGGCTTTAGACGTAACTTTATTCTTTTTTAAAATTCCGTTAGCATAAAGTGTACCTAATATTTCTTTACCAACGGTTTTTAAGTATCTTTTTTCTTCGGAATTAAAATCAGAATTTTTAAAAACCTCATCAAAATTAGTCGTGTAGTTTTTATAAACAGATGAAACTATGTCTTGATTGTAGCTGTAATAGTCTAGATGATTATTTGTAACCGTTTGCTTTTCCTTATCAATCTCAGATACATCTTTCTTTATTGAAAAATCAAACGGTGCGTATAAATTCTCGTACTGCCAAGGTTTTCCTTTTTGAAACTCATACTTAAACTTACCCCCTTTTGGAAAGAAAAATACAATTAAAAAGATAGTGCCAACATAAAGAAAGCACTTGTAAAGTAACGATTGATTTTTATATATTTTCTCCAAGATATTTTTTGTAGTTAAAGTAACTTTTTCCAAAAATAGAAAATTATGCGCTTAAAAAATGGTTTTGACAAAAGAACCCTGTTCTATGTGCATTAATTTATTAATTTTGCAACACCAAAAAATTTAGAATTTATGAAAGATGTTGTTATAGTTTCTATGGCAAGAACTCCAATTGGGAGTTTTTTAGGATCATTATCTAGTGTTGCTGCACCAAAATTAGGTGCAATTGCTATAAAAGGCGCTTTAGATAAAATAAAACTAGAGCCATCTCAGGTTCAAGAAGTTTTAATGGGTAATGTAGTACAAGCTGGTGTAGGGCAAGCTCCTGCTAGGCAAGCGGCTATTTATGCTGGTATACCAAACACAGTTCCTTGCACAACAATAAATAAAGTTTGTGCTTCTGGTATGAAAACTATAATGCAAGCTGCACAATCTATTGCTTTAGGTGATAATGATATTGTTGTTGCTGGTGGTATGGAAAATATGAGTATGGTACCACACTATGTACATTTAAGAAACGGACAAAAATTTGGACCAACATCATTAGTAGATGGTTTACAAAAAGATGGTTTAGTAGATGCTTATGACCAAAACGCTATGGGCGTTTGTGCAGATGTATGTGCTACAGAATATGAGTTTAGTAGAGAAGATCAAGATAATTTTGCAATACAGTCTTATAAGAGATCTGCAGCTGCATGGGAACAAGGTAAGTTTGCTAACGAAGTAGTACCTGTAGAAGTACCACAAAGAAGAGGCGAGCCTGTTATTGTTTCTGAAGACGAAGAATTTAAAAATGTTAAACTAGAAAAAATACCAGCATTAAGACCTGCTTTTACAAAAGAAGGTACTGTAACTGCTGCTAACGCATCTACTATTAATGACGGTGCTGCTGCTCTTGTACTTATGAGTGCAGATAAAGCAAAAGAATTAAACCTAACACCTTTAGCTAAAATAAAAAGTTATGCAGATGCTGCACACGAACCAGAATGGTTTACAACAGCACCATCTAAAGCATTACCAAAAGCTTTAGGAAAAGCAGGTATAGAAATAGGAGACGTAGATTATTTTGAGTTTAACGAGGCTTTTTCTGTTGTTGGTTTAGCAAATATGAAAATATTAGGTTTAACAGATACTAATGTAAATGTAAATGGAGGCGCAGTATCTTTAGGACACCCACTTGGTTGCTCTGGAGCCAGAATTGTAATTACTTTACTAAGTGTATTAGAACAAAATAACGGAAAAATTGGAGCTGCTGCTATTTGTAATGGCGGTGGTGGTGCATCTGCAATTGTTTTAGAAAAAGCGTAATATAGCGGAATAGAACAATTTTTATGCAATACGGTATTTGTAATCTTAGTATAGTTCCAGTAAGGTTAACCCCAGAAGAAAATTCAGAAATGGTCGCACAGCTTTTATATGGCGACCATTTTAAGGTTTTGGAACACCGTAAATTTTGGAGTAGAATAAGAATTGCTTTTGATGGTATTGAAGCTTGGGTTAGCAATAACCAATACGTACTTATAGAGGAAGATGAATATACAGCTTTAGAAGCCACTACAGATGTTGCTCTAAGCTCTGACTTAATAGCTTTTATATCTGCAGGTAGTAATGACTTAATGCCAATTTTAGTAGGTTCTGTTTTAAACGGAATTCCAATATTAGACCACTCTTATGATGGCAACTATATACAGGGTGTACAAGCTAAAGCAAAACTTATAGATGCTGCATTAATGTACTTAAACAGTCCGTATTTGTCTGGCGGAAAAACTCCGTTTGGTACAGATAGTGCTGGTTTAACACAAATGGTTTATAAAATAAGTGGGTACAAATTATTACGTACAGCACAAGAACAGTCTACACAAGGAGAACCTTTAAGTTTTATTGAAGAAAGTGAACCTGGAGACTTGGCATTTTTTGATAATAAGGAAGGGATTATAGATCACGTGGGTATAATTATGCAAGACAATTATATTATTCATTGTCACGGAAAAGTACGTATAGACCGTATAGACCATACCGGAATTTTTAATGCCGAATTAAAAAATTACACTCACCAGTTACGAGTTATAAAAAAGATTATTTAATAACAATTTAACTTGTTTTACACGCATAAAAAAAGCCTTCATTTCTGAAGGCTTTTTTAGTTATTATATATTAAAAGATTACTCTCCTAACAACTTCTTTAAACGCATAAAGTTTTCTGTATCACCTAATGCACCATAAATATTCTTTAACTGTGATAACAATGCTTGGTTACCTGGAGTTTGTTTTAAAGCATCTTCTAAAATTTGAGCTCCTTCTTTAAACAACCCGTCTTTTTGTGCTTTCAACTCATCATACTTAGCAATATCTGCTCTAGAACTTCCTAGTGCATTCATCGCATCAATTAATCCGTTACCTTCGTTTACATACGTAGTAGATAAGTTTAATTGCGCGTTAACATAAGCTGGATTAAGTTCAATTGCTTTTTCATAAGCAGATCTTGCTTCTGCAATATTATCTTGCTCCATATTAATAACACCAATATTGTAAAACAAATCTGGATTGTTAGGATCTACTCTAGTAGCTTCTGCCATTAATACTTTAAACTGATCTTTATGACCCAATTTATACTGTAAGTTAGCCTCGTTTAAAATTAAATTTACATCACCAGGATTATTAGCTCTTGCTTCTTTGTAAGCTTCTAATGCTTTTTCATCTTCTCCTAATTGAGTATAAATAAGTGCTATGTTTTTAACAATTTCTGCTTTTCTAGATGGAGACTTCTCCTCTTTTGGCTCTTTGTATTGTTTAGACTTCACCATCAAATCTCTTTGTGCTTTAGCCATTTCTTCTCTTTCTCCTGTTGCAATGTTTACAGCAGAGTATTTTACTTCGCTACCATCATAGTTTAAGTCTTTAAGTTCATTATAGTACTTAAGTGCTTTTTCCATATTTTGTGCATTAACAGCACTGTTAGCAGCATAAAATAAATAAACTGTATCTTTTTTACTTAAGTTATATGCTAAGTAAAGTTTATCTGCACCAGCATCAAACTTTTTCTCGTTATTATCTTTAATTGCAGCATTAACAATATCACCAGTCATACCAGTCATAGCCTGTTTAGCTTCTACTGTGTATTTCTTTTTACCTACTTCTTCTTCGTAAGCAATTAAATCATTAAAAGCAGCAATAGACTCTTTAAAAGCACCTTGCTCACCAGCCTTAGCTAGTTTAGAATATGTTTTTCCTTTTACTAGGTAGTATAACGCTTTTGTTTTTGCATCTGCAGATCCTAATAATGGTTCTGCTTTTGCTAAAGCAGCTTTAGCTTCTGCTGCATTGTCAGATTTTAATGCTTTATCAGCAGCCTTAACTTCATTCTTTTGTGCAAAAGTCATTGCAGAAAAAGACATTGCTGCCGTTAATATTAAAAATTTAGTTTTCATTTCAATTTCTATTAAATAATTAGTGTAAAAAATTTATTCTTCAGTTGATTCCGTTGTATCATTATCAAGAGCCGTGCCATCTTCTGTAGAAGCATCACCTTCTATAGCGTCAGGAGTTTCTCCTTCTAAACCTTCTTCGTCTACAGCGTCTTCGTCTTTCATAACTTTTGCAACTGCTGCAATAGAATCTTTTCCTTTTATATTTATTAATCTAACACCTTGTGTTGCTCTACCCATTACACGTAAATCTTCTACGCCCATACGTATTGCAATACCAGACTTATTAATAATCATTAAATCATCAGAATCGGTAACATTTTTAATAGCTACAAGTCCTCCTGTTTTATCAGTAACACTAATAGTTTTAACACCTTTACCTCCTCTGTTTGTAATTCTGTAATCTTCTAAGCTAGAACGTTTTCCGTAACCTTTTTCAGAAACTACTAAAATATTATCATCAAAGTTGTGTACAGATATCATACCTACAACTTCATCATTATCATCTGCAAGTGTAATACCTCTAACACCAGAAGCATTTCTACCCATTGGTCTAGTCTTGCTCTCCTCAAACCTAATTGCTTTACCAGATTTTAATCCTAAGAATATTTGACTAGTACCTGTTGTTAATTTAGCTTCTAATAACTCATCACCGTCTTTAATACCTATAGCATTAATACCGTTTAAACGAGGTCTAGAATACTGTTCTAAAGATGTCTTTTTAACAGTACCTTTTTTAGTTGCCATAATAACGTAGTGACTATTTACGTACTCTTCATCTTTAAGATCTTGTGTACATATAAAGGCCATTACCTTATCATCTTGCTCTATATTAATTAGGTTTTGTATTGCTCTACCTTTAGATGTTTTACTACCCTCTGGTATTTCGTAAACACGCATCCAGAAACATTTTCCTTTTTGTGTAAAGAACAACATATATTGGTGATTTGTACCAACAAATAAATGCTCTAAAAAGTCTTCGTTTCTTGTAGATGATGCTTTTTGTCCTACACCACCTCTATTTTGTGTTTTGTACTCTGTTAATGGTGTACGTTTAATATAACCTGCATGAGAAATGGTAATTACCACTTGCTCATCTGGTATCATATCTTCAATACTTAAATCGCCACCTGCAAAATTAATTTCAGATCTTCTTTCGTCTCCGTATTTCTCTTTAACTTCAGTAAGCTCATCCTTAATAATTTGCATTCTACGCTCTTCATTAGCAAGAATATCTTTTAAGTCTGCTATAGTTTTTACTATTTCGTCATACTCTGCTCTTAACTTGTCTTGTTCCAGACCTGTTAATTGACGCAAACGCATTTCTACAATTGCTTTAGCTTGTATTTCTGAAAGTTTAAACCTCTCTATTAAGTTTTCTCTAGCTTCATCAGCATTAGAAGAGCCTCTAATTATAGCAATTACTTCATCTATATTATCAGATGCAATAATTAAACCTTCTAAGATATGAGCTCTGTCTTCTGCTTTTTTAAGCTCGTACTGCGTTCTACGTACAACAACCTCATGCCTATGTTCCACAAAATAGTGAATCATTTCTTTAACATTAAGTAACTGCGGTCTACCTTTTACAAGTGCAATATTGTTTACACTAAAAGATGTTTGTAACGCTGTATATTTAAATAAGGTATTAAGTACAATATTAGGTATAGCATCTCTTTTTAAAATGTATACAATACGCATACCGTTTCTATCAGATTCATCTCTAATAGTAGAAATACCTTCTATTTTTTTATCGTTAACAAGATCGGCTGTTTTCTTAATCATATCAGCCTTATTCACCTGGTATGGTATCTCTGTAACTACAATACACTCTCTACCTTGAACTTCTTCAAAAGTAGCTTTTGCACGCATCATTACACGACCACGACCTGTTTTAAAAGCCTCCCTAACACCGTCATAACCATAAATAATACCACCCGTTGGAAAATCTGGTGCCTTAATATGTGTTATTAACTCATCAATCTCTATATCATTGTTATCTATATATGCTATTGTACCATCTACAACTTCAGACAAGTTATGTGGTGGCATATTTGTAGCCATACCTACTGCAATACCAGAAGCTCCATTAACTAATAAGTTAGGAATTCTTGCAGGTAAAACTGTCGGTTCTTTTAAAGAATCGTCAAAGTTTAACTGGTGATCTACTGTATCCTTATCTATATCTGCCAACATGTCATCGGCAATTTTACGCATACGTGCTTCTGTATAACGCATTGCTGCAGGGCTATCACCATCTATAGAACCAAAGTTACCTTGACCATCTACAAGCATATAACGTAAACTCCACTCTTGAGCCATACGTACCATAGAATCATAAACAGAAGTATCTCCGTGTGGGTGATACTTACCTAAAACCTCACCCACAATACGGGCAGATTTCTTATGTGCGCTATTGGAACGAACACCCAATTCATGCATACCATATAAAACCCTCCTATGTACTGGCTTTAAACCATCTCTTACATCTGGCAAGGCACGTGATACTATAACCGACATTGAATAATCAATGTAGGCAGATTTCATTTCGTCTTCTATGTTTATTGGAATAATTTTTTCCCCTTCTGCCATATTAAAATCTTAAATACTAATTTGATTAAAAATTCATGCCAATATACATAAAAACATCACGAGAAAAGTAATATTTACTCACTTTAATACATTATTTATTAACACTTTTTAATATGCAAATAGTTAATAATTATTTAAAATATGATAGTCCAAGCCGCTTTTTTCGACAAATAATCAAACTTTAACGAATATAGGAACAGTATTTGCCTTATATAAAAATAGATTTATTACTTTTATAATTGATTAAGGATTAATTTATGGATGACAATTTTTCACCTAGAGTAAAGGATGTAATTGCGTATAGCAAGGAAGAGGCGTTAAGACTTGGACACGATTTTATTGGTACCGAGCACTTAATGCTTGGGTTACTAAGAGACGGAAACGGAAAAGCAATTAACATATTAGATGCATTAGAGGTAGATTTAGATCATTTGCGACGCAAGGTGGAAATACTAAGCCCAGCAAACCCTAGTTCTGACAATTTGCAAAAAGATAAAAAAAACTTGCACTTAACAAGGCAAGCAGAACGCGCGTTAAAAACAACATTTTTAGAAGCTAAACTTTTTCAGAGTTCTTCTATTAATACTGCGCACTTATTATTATGTATTTTGAGAAACGAAAACGACCCTACAACAAAACTTTTACACAAGCTAAAAGTAGATTATGATAATGTTAAAAGCGAATTTAAAACTATCATCACTAAAGATGAAGACTATATAGATACACCAAGAGCAGAATCTTTTCCTGGTGACTCTGATAGTGACAATGATGAAAGGGAAAGCTTTGGAGGCTCTACCGCTGGCCCAAAATCTAACAAAAAATCTAAAACTCCTGTTCTAGATAACTTTGGTAGAGATTTAACCAAAATGGCAGAAGAAAACAAGTTAGACCCTGTTGTTGGTAGAGAAAAAGAGATAGAGCGTGTATCGCAAATTTTATCTCGTCGTAAAAAGAACAATCCGCTTTTAATTGGTGAACCTGGCGTTGGTAAAAGTGCCATAGCAGAGGGGTTAGCTTTACGTATTATAAATAAAAAAGTATCTAGAATTTTATACAACAAGCGTGTTGTAACACTAGACTTAGCTTCTTTAGTTGCTGGTACAAAATACCGCGGACAGTTTGAGGAGCGTATGAAAGCTGTTATGAATGAGCTAGAAAAGAATGATGATATTATTCTTTTTATTGATGAAATACACACTATTGTTGGTGCTGGTGGTGCTACCGGAAGCTTAGATGCATCCAATATGTTTAAACCTGCATTAGCTCGTGGAGAAATTCAATGTATTGGTGCTACAACTTTAGATGAGTATAGACAGTATATAGAAAAAGATGGTGCCTTAGAACGTCGTTTTCAAAAAGTAATTGTAGAGCCTACTTCTGTAGATGAAACAATAGAAATTTTGCAAAATATTAAAGGTAAGTATGAGGAACACCACAATGTAAATTATACTGATGAAGCTTTAGTAGCCTGCGTAAAATTAACGAACCGTTATATGACAGATCGTTTTTTACCAGACAAAGCTATTGACGCTTTAGACGAAGCAGGATCTAGAGTACACATTGTAAATATGGATGTACCTAAACAAATTCTTGAGTTAGAAAAACAATTAGAAGATGTTAGGGAACTTAAAAATACTGTTGTTAAAAAACAACGTTATGAAGAGGCTGCTAAGTTAAGAGATGACGAAAAAAGAATTGAAAAAGATTTAGCACTTGCTCAAGAAAAATGGGAAGAAGAAAGTAAATTACATAGAGAAACTGTAACAGAAGAAAATGTTGCAGATGTTGTATCTATGATGAGTGGTATCCCTGTAAACAGAATTGCACAAACCGAAATTAATAAGTTAGCTGAATTACCTAACCTTATTAAAAGTAATGTTATTGGCCAAGATGATGCAGTTGCAAAAGTATCTAAAGCAATACAACGTAACAGAGCCGGACTTAAAGATCCTAACAAGCCAATTGGTTCGTTTATATTTCTAGGTCAAACTGGTGTTGGTAAAACACAATTAGCAAAAGTACTTGCTAAAGAGTTGTTTGATTCTGAAGATGCACTTATACGTATTGATATGAGTGAGTATATGGAGAAATTTGCAATCTCTAGATTAGTAGGTGCACCTCCAGGATACGTTGGCTATGAAGAAGGAGGACAATTAACTGAGAAAGTACGTAGAAAACCTTACTCGGTTGTATTATTAGACGAAGTAGAAAAAGCGCATCCAGATGTGTTTAATATGATGCTACAAGTATTAGATGATGGTTTTTTAACTGATAGCTTAGGTCGTAAAATTGACTTTAGAAACACTATTATTATAATGACATCTAATATTGGTGCACGTCAATTAAAAGACTTTGGACAAGGTGTTGGTTTTGGTACGTCTGCTAAAAAAGCACAAGCAGATGAACACCAAAAAAGTGTTATAGAAAACGCTCTTAAAAAAGCGTTTGCTCCAGAATTTTTAAATAGAATTGATGACGTTATCGTCTTTAATCCTTTAGAAAGAGCAGATATTCACAAAATTATTGACATAGAATTAAGTAAACTATACACTAGAATTAAAGATATAGGATACATTTTAACATTATCTGAAAAAGCTAAAGACTATATTGCAGATAAAGGATTTGACAAACAATATGGCGCAAGACCTTTAAAAAGAGCTATTCAAAAGTACATTGAAGATGCTTTAGCTGAAGAAATAGTAAATTCTAAACTGGAAGAAGGTGATAGTATTTTTATGGATTTAGATGATGACAAAAATGAACTTACAATTAAAATTGAAAAAGAGGGTAAAGCTTCTGAAGCATAAAAAATTATAAGTAACTTATTAAAAAAGGGATCAATACATATTGATCCCTTTTTTTTATACCGAAAAACTTTTAACTTAAAGATTTTGCCATTCATTATTCATATTAGCAACTGTTAAAGGATATATTAACCTTTTATCTAGTTTTTTTCTAATTATCTTAACATAAAATTATTTTAGCGCCCGAACACTATTTTATTACATACATATATGAAGATGGGGCAAACCAGAAAGGCTGTAATTGTTAAAGAATATCAATTAGAGTCTGGAAAAATATACATCTATGATAATTATATGGTAGCTTCTTTTGATGAAGGCACTACTATTACATTAGAAAAAGTTTTTCAAATTATAGGCATTTCAGAAATACATTTTAGAGACAGAGATTTTGGATACATTAGTTTACGCAAAAACTCTTACGCAATAGACCCTACAGTTTATAACTTTGTTAGAGGATTAGAAAATTTAAAAGCATTAGCAATTGTTTCTGTAAAAGAAATAGATATGCATAATTTTAAAATTGAAAAAATGTTCTACAAAAAACCAATGAAGTTTTTTATAGAATACTCTAACGCATTAACTTGGGTAAAAAGAAGGTTAGGTTCTGCAGCGACAGCAAAAGCTAAAGAATAACTTTTAGTGTCGCTACTCTAACCTATATTTAAGCTTTTTGCTGTTCCTGTTGTTGTGGAGCCTCTGGCCTTTTAAATAATTCTATAAACGCCCCTCCTATAGAATTTGCAATATTAGAAGCTGTTAGAGATTGATATCCCAAACTCTCTACAGCCAAGTCCCCTGCACTACCGTGTAAATAAACACCAAAAATTGCAGCAACCACTTGCGGATATCCTTGTGCAATTAACCCAGTTATTACTCCTGTTAACACATCACCACTACCAGCAGTTGCCATCCCTGGATTACCTGATGTATTTATAAATCCTTTACCTTTATATAATACTATAGTATGAGCTCCTTTTATAACAAGCACACATTTGTGTTCTACAGAAAACAACTTAGCTTTTTCTAATTTATCAAAATCATTATCCCACTTACCAACCAAACGCTCTAACTCTTTAGGATGCGGTGTTAACACACTATCTTCTGGTAAGAAACTAAATAATTCTTTATTTTCTGATAAGATATTTAGAGCATCAGCATCTATAACTAAAGGTGATTTATTTTGCTTTAAAAAGCTTACAAAAGCAGTCACAGTTTCTTTTTCTTTTCCTAAACCAGGACCAACGCCTATTACTGTTGGCTCTAAATCAAAATTAAAATCAGAAACAATAGTGTCATTATCTGCTGTCTGCACCATAATTTCTGGCATAGAACTCTGCATAGGGACATAACCACACTTAGGTAAAAAGGCAGATACCAATCCGCTACCAGCATTTAAAGCTCCTTTAGCAGCTAGTATTGTAGCTCCAATTTTACCATAACTACCCCCAATTATTAAAGAATGACCATAAGTTCCTTTATGACCAAATTTTTCTCTAGGGATATAACTTTGTAAAACTTCATTTTTACTAATTAGTGTGTAATCCGTTTCTGTAACGGTTAAATATTCTACATCAATACCTATATCTATAATTTCCCACTGATTGCAATAAATACCCGTTTGCGGTAAAAAGAAAGCTAATTTAGGTGACTGAAAAGTAAGTATATGATTTGCCTGTATTATAGCATTAGGATCCTCTACAACTTTATTTAAAAATAAACCCGATGGAACATCTACCGCTAAAATAAAAGCTTCTGTTTTGTTTATATGAGTCATCAACTTAGCTACCCAAGTCACAGGTGTTCTATTTAAACCAATACCAAAAATAGCATCTACAACAATATCTTCTCTCCCTATTTGTGGTAATTCCGTCTCCTCAGACAAAAAGTTAGGCCAAACATTTCTATCCTTTAAACGTTTTAAGTTTGTTAAAAACTCATCTGTTCTTTTTTCATTATAATTTACAATGTACACTTCTATATTATAACCGTGCTCTTGTAAATGTCTTGCAACAGCTAAACCATCTCCTCCATTATTACCTATACCACAAAACAAATGTATTTTAGGTTGTGCTCCTTGCAAACGCAAGTGCAACCAGTTAAATATTTGTACTGCAACACGCTCCATTAGCTCATCACTAGTAATTTGCTGTTTTTTAATTGTAAATTTATCAGCTTGGTATATCTGTTCTCCTGTAAAAATCTTCATTCTATAAAAATATTAGGCTTTTACTATTAAAATGGTAAAAGTTTTAGAAATCATTTGTTTAAAAAGACAAAAGTACTACATTTGATTTGTTAATAAGCAAAGCTTAAACAAACATTTTGGACAACGTAACTACATTTTCTACTACAATTTTTACTTGTGTTATTACTAACACAACAATTACCCCATTGGGGTAATTTGCTATATAATACACGTCCGTTATACGTATTGTTTTATCAATACAACTTACAAAAATCTATAATTATTTTACAATGAAAGTATTAAAGTTCGGCGGAACTTCGGTTGCCAATGCCAATAACATAGGGTTAGTTAAAAATATAGTTAAAAATTCTACTGAAAAGACAGCTGTAGTTGTTTCTGCTTTTGGAGGCGTAACAGATCTATTATTAAAAGCTGCAGAATTAGCTTCAATACACCAAGAAGACTACAAAAAAGTATTTTTAGAGATTGAAGATAGACACCTTTCTACCATAAAAGAACTAGTGCCTGTTACTAACCAAAGTAGAGTTTTAAGTAAAGTAAAAAACGAGCTAAACATTTTAGAAACCTTATTAGAAGGTGCATTTTTTATTGGAGAAATAACACCAAAACTATCTGATAAAATTGTTAGCTATGGCGAGTTACTATCTTCTTATATAATTAGCGAATATTTTATTTCTCAAGACTTAGATGCTGTATATAAAGATAGTAGAGAGCTTTTAAAAACAAATTCAAATTACGGAAAAGCAGCCATTTATAATTTTGATGAAACAAATAATGTAATTGAAGATTTTTTTAATAATAATTCTGCTAAAATTACGGTATTGGGTGGTTTTATAGCATCTTCAATTAAAGGAGACTCTACTACTTTAGGTCGTGGTGGGTCAGATTATACAGCTGCAATTATTGCAGCTGCTGTTAACGCAAATGATTTAGAGATTTGGACAGACGTTAGCGGTATGTATACTGCCAATCCAAAACTTGTAAAACAAGCTAAAGCTATAGTTAATATATCATATAAAGAAGCAATGGAGCTTTCTCACTTTGGTGCCAAAGTACTGTATCCTCCTACAATACAACCTGTACTCACAAAAGGAATTCCTATTACAATTAAAAACACATTTGACCCTAAATCTCAGGGTACTACTATTACAAAAAATCTGGAACAAAATGGTAAAACAGTTCGCGGCATTAGTCATATAGAAAATATAAGCCTTATTTCTTTAGAAGGTCCAGGTATGGTAGGAATTCCAGGAATATCTAAGCGCTTTTTTGAAGTTTTATCTATAGCACAAATAAGCATTGTACTTATTACTCAAGCATCATCAGAACACTCTATTTGTGTTGCAATTGATGCCAATGACGTTAATTTAGCAGAAGAAGCTATTAATAATGAATTTGAATATGAAATCTCATTAAAAAAAATAAAACCAGTATTAGTAGAAAATGATCTTGCTATTATAGCTTTAGTTGGTGATCATATGAAAAATCACCAAGGGTTAAGCGGTAAAATGTTTAGCACGCTAGGAAAAAATAATGTAAACATTAGAGTTATAGCTCAGGGATCATCAGAACGTAATATTTCTGCTGTTATAGATAAAAATGACGTTAAAAAAGCCCTAAACTCTCTTCACGAAAAGTTTTTTGAAGAAAACACAAAACAATTAAATTTGTTTATTATGGGAGTAGGCAATGTAGGTTCTAAACTATTGCATCAAGTTAAACAACAAAAAAAATATCTAAAGGAAAATTTAAAACTAAATATAAGAGTTATTGGTATTTCCAATTCAAGAACTATGTTTTTTGACGAAGAAGGTATCTCTCTAAAAAATTGGGAAACATTGCTTACTAGTGGAGAAAAAGCAAATAAAGAAGCCTTTTTTGATAAAGTAAATAAACTAAATTACAGAAACAGCATATTTGTAGATAATACAGCTAGCGCAACAGTATCTAATACTTATGCAGACTATTTAAGCAATAGTATTTCTGTGGTTACATGTAATAAAATTGCCTGTTCATCTGAATATACTAATTATAGTAAATTAAAGTATTTAGCGCAAAAATATAATGCTCCGTTTTTATTTGAAACTAATGTTGGTGCTGGCTTACCAATTATAGATACTCTAAAACATTTAATTGCTTCAGGAGATAAAATTTTAAAAATACAAGCTGTTTTATCTGGTAGTTTAAATTTTGTATTCAATAATTTTAATGATAAAACTACATTTCATGATGTTGTAAAACAAGCACAAGAAGAAGGCTACACAGAACCCGACCCTAAAATTGATTTAAGTGGGATTGATGTTGCTCGTAAAATTTTAATTCTAGCTAGAGAAAGTGGTTATAAATTAGATATTGAAGAAATTAAAAATGCACCGTTTTTACCTGAAGAAAGTTTAAACACAACTAATAATGATGACTTTTTTGCTTCATTGATTAAATATGAAGCATCTTTTCAAGACATGTATAAAGCAGCGGCAGAAAAAGACTCAAAATTAAAGTATGTAGCTCAATTTGAAGACGGTAAAGCTAGTGTTGGACTACAACATATTCCTAAAGAACACGATTTTTATAATTTAGAAGGAAGTGACAATATTGTTTTATTTTTTACTGAAAGATACCCTAACCAACCTATGATTATTAAAGGTGCTGGTGCAGGTGCAGATGTTACGGCTTCTGGAATTTTTGCTGATATAATAAGAATAGGAAATTTTTAATTATGAAAAACGAAATCAGAGTATTCTGTCCTGCAACTATTGCTAATATTTCTTGTGGTTTTGACGTTCTAGGAGTTGCACTAGACAATGTTGGCGATGAAATGGTTGTAAAAAAAACAACTAAAAAAGGCATTACAATAACCAAAATAGAAGGTCAAGATTTACCTTTAGAAACACATAAAAATGTAGCTGGCGTAGCTGGCTTAGCGTTATTATCTGCTACTAATTACAGTGGTGGTTTTGAAATAGAAATTTATAAAAAAATTAAAGCTGGCAGCGGTATTGGAAGTAGTGCAGCCAGCTCTACTGGTGCCGTTTGGGCTATGAACAAGTTATTAGGAGAACCTTTTTCTAATTTAGAATTAGTGCAATTTGCTATGAAAGGTGAAGAATTAGCCAGTGGAGTGCAACATGCAGATAATGTTGCTCCTGCTATATATGGCGGTTTTACTTTAGTCCGCAGCTATAATCCTTTAGATATTATAAAAATAAATACACCTAAAGAATTATACGCTACTGTAATTCACCCACAAATAGAAATTAAAACATCAGACTCAAGAAAAATACTAAAAACAACTATTTCTTTAGCAGACGGAATAAAACAATGGGGAAATGTTGGCGGATTAATAGCTGGTCTTTACACAGAAGATTATAAGCTAATAGGAAGATCTCTAGAAGACCACATAGTAGAACCTATAAGATCTATTCTTATACCTGCTTTTGACAATGTTAAATCTGCATCGTTAAATGCTGGTGCGTTGGGTTGTGGTATTTCTGGTTCCGGACCTTCAATCTTTGCTTTAAGCCAAGGAAAAGAAATTGCAGAAAAAGTAGCAAAAGAAATGCAAAATGTATATAATAAAGTAGGTATAGACTATGATATTCACGTTTCTAACATTAATACCATTGGAGTAAAAAAAATAGCATAGCATTTAAATTTTTACAACAACACATTAATTATAATAACAACAACATTCAAGACCTGTTTTATATTGATTTTTAGACATCTAAAAAAACATATTAAGTTTTGTGGTTTGTTTGGTTGTTAGTATATTACCAGTATAAAGAAATCCAAATACAAACATTATGTTGGAAGACAGCAAAGAAGAACTACAAAACAATGTAGGGGGTGAAGAAAATTCAGAAACTACTGATGCTAATACTGTTTCAGAGAAAACTACTGAAATAACAAGCGAAGGTGCAGCTAAAAAAGAAACATCTGAGGAAATAAACAAAGATGAAAAAGAAATTTTAGATGAGATTGAAGAAACCAATGCAGAAGATGCAGAGGATAATGACAATCAACAAAGACACGAAATTCCCCTATTAGATTACCATGCTATGAGTATGGAAAACTTAGTTGGAGAACTACAGCGCTTAGTAAAGAATGAAAAAGTACAAGCCATTAAGAAACATATTGATGGTATCAAATATGAATTTGATTTAAAATTTCAAGAATTTCTTGAGCACAAGAAAGAAGAATTTATAGCTAATGGTGGTAATGAAATTGATTTTAGATACAACTCCGTAACTAAAAGACAGTTTAATGAAGTGTATTCGGATTATAGAGAAAAAAAAGATGCTTATTACAAAAACTTAGAAAGCAACTTAAAAACTAATCTAGAAAAGCGTCTTCAAATAATTGAAGACCTAAAAGGGTTAGTAAATGTTGAAGAAGATATAAACACTACCTACAAAAACTTTAAAGATCTACAGGAAAATTGGCGTAACGCAGGTCCTATTCCTAGAACCGACTATAACAATGTATGGCGTACTTACCACCACCACATTGAAATATTCTACGACTTTTTACACTTAAACAGAGAGTTAAGAGATTTAGATTTTAAACACAATTTAGAAGAAAAACTTAAACTTATTGTTCGTGCTAATGCATTAGCCAATGAACCAGACTTAAACAAAGCTTTTAGAGAGCTACAAACATTACATAAAATCTGGAAAGAAGATATTGGTCCTGTTGGGAAAGATCATAGAGAACAAATTTGGGAAGAATTTAGTAACGCTACTAAAGTTTTACATCAAAGAAGACAAGATTACTATAAAGATCTAGACAAAGTTTACGAGGTTAACTTAGAGAAAAAGAATGATATAATCTCTAAGATCAAAGACATTGCAGAAAATACTTCTAGCAATCACAAAGAACTTCAAAAACAAATTAAAGAAATTGAAGCTCTTAGAGAAGAATTTTTTAAAGCAGGTAAAGTACCTCAGAAATTTAATGAGGAAACTTGGGCAACATTTAAGGAAGCCGTTAAAACATTTAATAAATCTAAAAATGCTTTCTACAAAAATTTAAAGAAAGAACAACAAGACAATTTAGATAAAAAAAGAGCATTATTAGAAATTGCTCTTGCCACAAAAGATAGTGAAGATTGGGATGTTGCTACTAAAGAAATGAAACGTATACAAGGCGAATGGAAAACTATTGGCCATGTCCCTAGAAAGTATTCAGATAAAATATGGAACGAGTTTAAAGGAGCTTGTAATCATTATTTTGATAGATTACACGCTTTAAAAAATCAATCTAGCAAAGAAGAACTTGTAAACCTTGAACACAAAACAGCGTGTTTAAACAAACTTAAAGAATTTCAATTATCTGGAGACAGATCTAAAGACGTTGCTGATATAAAAGAATTTATTAATGAATGGAAAAAGTATGGTCACGTACCTTTCAAAAAGAAAAACATTAATAACAAGTTTAATACCATTTTAGATGCTATTTTTAGAAAGCTAGATATTAGTAAACAAGAGTCTGAATTACTTAAGTACGGTGATAAAATTCAAAAATTATCTGCAAGCGATAATGAAAACGCTATCTACAAAGAAAGATTATTTATTAAAAGGAAAATTGATGAAAGTAAAAATGAAATACGTCAATTAGAAAATAATTTACAATTCTTTTCTAACGCATCTGAAGACAATCCTTTAGTAAAAAATGTTCTTAAAAATATAAATAGTCAAAAAGATTCTTTAAATACCTGGAAAGCAAAGCTGAAGAAGTTAAACATATTGGAAAACAGTATTAACAAAGAAGAGGAAGATACTTCAGGAGAAGAAGAATAAATAACATAAATTCAATTTTACAGAAGAGAGTAACATAATGTTACTCTCTTTTTTTGTTTACACGCATAAATATAAACAACAAAAGTCCTAGAAGTTAGCTTCTAGGACTTTTGTTTTATTTGGTTTAATCTTATTACTGCTTGCTATAAAGTATTGTTTGTATAGCACATACAAAGCAGTTTATAATTTGTAACCTTTAATTTTAGGGTATAAAAAAAGCCCTTATCGTTAGATAAGGGCTTCTCAAAAAAAAGGCGACGGCCTACTCTCCCACCTAGTGGCAGTACCATCGGCGCAGATGAGCTTAAC